>CAWAPC010000011.1:0-539685 GCA_963783805.1 uncultured Acidobacteriaceae bacterium
CACCGCCGGAGCGATAATCCGCAGCTCATCCATGAGCTTCGCAAACTGGTCCGGAAAGAGCGACTGCGCGCCATCGGAGACGGCCTTGTCCGGATTCGGATGCACTTCCATCAGCAATCCGTCTCCGCCCGCAGCCACGGTAGCGCGCGCCATCGGCCGCAACCATATCGCGCCGCCCGGTGCCATGCGAAGGATCGCCCACCATGGGCAGATGCGACAGATTCTTGACGACCGGAATGGCCGAAATATCCATCGTGTTGCGCGTGTACGTCTCAAAGGTGCGGATGCCGCGCTCGCACAAAATCACGTCATAGTTGCCGCCCGAAAGAATGTATTCCGCCGAGAGCAGCAGCTCTTCAATCGTCGCCGCGATGCCGCGTTTCAGCAGCACCGGCTTGCGCACCAGGCCCAGCTCGCGCAGCAGATTGAAGTTCTGCATATTGCGCGCGCCTACCTGGAAGCAATCGATATAGGGCAGCATCAGCTCGATCTGCGAAATCTCCATCACTTCGCTGATGATCAGCAGCCCCGTCGCATCGCCCACTTCGCGCAGCAGCTTCAGTCCCTGCAAGCCCCATGCCCTGGAAGCGAATAAGGCGAGCTGCGCGGCTTGAATGCGCCTCCGCGAAGAAACTTCGCGCCTGCGGCCTTCACCTGCGTGGCGGCGTTAAGAATCTGCTCGCGGCTTTCTACCGAGCACGGTCCCGCCATCACCACAACTTCGTTGCCGCCTATTTCCACGCCATTCGGAAAGCGCACAATCGTGCCTTCCGGGCGAAAGCTGCGCCCGGCAAGCTTGTACGGCGACGAAATGCGGACGGCTTCCGAGACGCCCGCCAGCAACTCAAAATCCTTGTGGTCGAACTGGCCCGGCGTGCCCACTCCAGCCAGGATGGTCTGCAGCGCGCCCGTGGTGCGGTGAACGTTGAAGCCGATCTCCACCATGCGCTCGATTACGTTTTGAATCTGCTCTTCGGTTGCCTTTTCCTGCATTGCAACAATCATTGGTTTCTCTTTCCTGTCCTGCGCGACCTGCGCGCTCTCAGTTATTTCTCTTTGCCGGACGGCTTACTCTGCGAGGCCAGCTCGTCCCGCTGCAGCGCGCGCATCACGTCGATAATGCGTTCGTACACATGCGTCAGCTCAATGTCCGGAAGAGGTCCCTTGTTGGCTGCGCGCACGTTCTCGAAGATCACGCGCTCGCGATTCGGTTCATAAATGGGCAGCTCCGTGGAGCGTTTCAGCTTGCCGATAGCCTGTGCCGCCTCGGCGCGCGCGCTCAGCAGCGCAACAATCTGCCGGTCGATCTCATCGATTTTTACCCGCCAGCCTGCGATATCCATGCCTTCCCCTTTATACGGCGCGCGATGCAAAGGCGCGTCCGCGGTTTAAGTCTTCGTATGAACCGTGGAAATTAACGGACCTGCAGCGCGGGTGCGCGCAGGCCCTGAATAAATCGTGCGATGGAGCTGGGAGCCTCCGCCGGTTCCGACTTTTCAATCGTCGCCACCAGCGCGCTGCCAATCACCGCCGCATCCGCGAACTCGCCCACCGCGGCAAAGTGCTCCGCATTCGACACGCCAAAGCCCACCGCGATGGGCAGCGTCGGTATATCGCCGCAAACGCTTCACCAGCGATTCGGCATCGGAGGCCAGCGCCTGCTGCGTGCCCGTAATCCCAACCCGCGAAATCGCGTAAACAAAACCCTTCGATGCCGCGGCAATCCGCTCCAGCCGCGCATCGGGACTCGTAGGCGCCGCCAGAAAAATCGGCGCAAGCTTGTGCCGCTCCATGTGCGCAAGATATTCGGCCGCCTCTTCCACGATCATGTCCGTGACCAGCACGCCGTCCACGCCGGCGTCTTCAGCAGCCGAGCAGAAACCGCTCCAGGCCAAAACGAAGAATCGGATTGAAGTAAGAAAAAATCACCAGTCCGGCAGCAGGCCGCGCCGCGCGCAAATCTTTCGCAAGCGCCAGCACATCGGCCAGCTTCGTGCCATGCGCAACCGCTCGTTCGCTGGCGCGCTGGATAACCGGCCCGTCGGCCAGCGGATCGCTGAACGGCACGCCCAGCTCGATCACGTCCGCGCCCGCGTCAATCGCGGCCACGGCAATTGCGCGCGTGGTCTTCAAATCAGGATCGCCAGCCGTCAGGTAGGCCACCAGGCCCGGCTTGCTGGCAAAACGAATCGGCACTTGCTTACGCTCCCTTGAGCTTCAGTTCGCGGGCCAGGATTCCCATATCTTTATCGCCGCGTCCGGAAAGGTTGACTATTAGTATGTCATGCCGCCAGAGCGCAGGAGCAATGCGATGCACTCCGCAACCGCATGAGCGCTTTCCAGCGCTGGCAGAATGCCTTCGGTCCGCGCCAGCTTCACCGTCGCCGCAAGCGCCGCTTCGTCCGATGCGCTGACATACTCCGCCCGGCCAGAATCATGCAGCGCCGCATGCTCCGGCCCAATCGAAGCATAATCCAGTCCCGCCGAAACCGAGTGAGTCAGCGCAATCTGCCCATCGTCATCCTGAAGAACATATGAATACGTTCCCTGCAGCACGCCCGGCGCTCCGCCCTGAAAACGCGCCGCATGGTCGCCGAGTTTTTCGCCGCGTCCACCCGCCTCCACGCCGATCAGCCGCACATTCGCGTCCGGAATAAATTCATAGAACGCGCCAATCGCATTCGATCCGCCGCCCACGCACGCGATAATCGCCGTCGGCAGGCGGCCTTCTTTCTCCTGAATCTGCTGCCGCGCCTCTTTGCTGATCACGCGATGAAAATCCCGCACCATCTCCGGATAAGGATGCGCCCCCAGTACGCTTCCCAATAAATAATGTGTGGTGCGGACATTCGTAACCCAGTCCCGCATCGCCTCGTTGATCGCGTCTTTCAGCGTCTTCGATCCCGAGCTGACGCCGCGCACCTCCGCGCCCAGCAGCCGCATGCGATAGACATTCAGCTCCTGCCGCCGCATGTCCTCTTCGCCCATGTAGACCACGCACTCCATGCCCAGCAGCGCGCAAACCGTAGCCGTGGCCACGCCATGTTGCCCCGCGCCGGTCTCGGCGATAATGCGGCGCTTGCCCATGCGCTCCGCCAGCAGTCCCTGCCCAATGCAGTTGTTGATCTTGTGCGCGCCGGTGTGCAGCAGGTCTTCGCGCTTCAGGTAAATCTTCGCGCCGCCCAGCGTCTCGGTCAGCCGCTCGGCAAAGTACAGCGGAGTGGGCCGTCCCGCATAGTCGCGCAGCAGCGAATCCAGCCGCGCATGAAACGCCGGATCGGCCTGCGCTTCGGCATAGGCGTGCTCCAGCTCATCGAGCGCCGCCACCAGCGTCTCCGGCACATAGCGCCCGCCATACGCGCCAAAGCGTCCCGGCGTCTGCGCATATATTTCGGTGCTGCTCACAATCGGCTTCCTTTCTGCAATAAAAAGCCCCGATCCTTAGGATCGCGGCTCGTGTGGAAGTTCGTTTCAACCTGAAAGCTTTTGCTTGCTTTTTGAATCCTTCAGATGTGCACGGGGTTGTCCGCCAGAGCCGCTATTGAGCGCCAATAGCGGTACGTAAAGCTAAAAAACTGGCGCGGTGCATTCGTCATCTTGGTTTCAAAGATACATGGAGAAGAAGAAAAACAGCAAATCATTTCCTTAAGCCGTAGCCTGGTCGTTCGAACTTTCGGTTTCTGACGACGTCCATCGACCTCTCCCGAGTGAAAGGAGAAGGTAGTCTGTAACTGCATCTACCAGATTGGAAAATTGTCTAACGCACTCGTACCCTGAGCGGCGCGAACACACCTAAACTTCAACCGGAGCATCCAGCTTCATCTTGTGCGCCGCAATCCGCGCATTCTCCACAAACGCCCGCACCTTCGCAGCATCCTTTTTCCCCGGCGACGCCTCAACACCCGTGGCCACATCCACGCCCCACGGTTGCAAAGTCGCAATCGCCTCGCCCACGTTTCCGGACTCAACCCGCCCGCAGCAACCAGCCGCATCCGCGAACCCGCAAAGCTTCCCCGCGCTGCCTGCCAGTCAAAGCGAAGCCCAGTCCCACCCAGCAAAGTCGCCGTGCGCGAATCGATCAGCACCGCGTCGAATGCATCCTCCGCCTCCGCCGCACGCAACTCCGCCGCTAGATCTTTCCGGAAGTGAATAACCCTCAGAATGCGCAATTGCTCCCGGGAAAAACGTTCGCGAAGCCGCGCCCCGACAGCCAGCCTCGCACGAAGCATGAAGCTGCACCCCATTAAGGCCGCATTCTTCAATCGCAGCCGTCAATTCTTCAAAGCCCGCATCGACAAAAACGCCAATCTTCTCCAGGTTCGCAGGCAAATGCGGAGCAATCCCGCGAACCTCCGCCACCGTTACGCGCCTCGCACTCTCGGCAAACACAAATCCCACCGCATCCGCGCCCGCCTCGGCCGCCAGCAGCGCATCTTCAAGCGAAGTATTCGCACAGATCTTTCACCCACATGACGAAACCCTCTCGATCGGCGCAAGCAGCGCCTGCAAAGCCGCGCCCGGATCGGCATGGCGCATCAGCGACTCCCCAATAAGAAACGCATCGAACCCCGCCGTCCGCAGCAACTCCAGATGCTCCGCCGTATGGATGCCGCTCTCCGCCACGCGCACCGCACCCGCAGGTAGACGATCGATAAGCCGCAGCGAAGTTTCCAGGCTCACCTCAAACGTGCTCAGGTTGCGATTGTTCACACCATATGCGTCGCAGCCCAGATCGAGGTCAACCACGCGCGCCAGTTCATCGTCCGTATGCACCTCGCACAGAACATCCAGCTCAAGCCCGTGCGCGAAAGCCGTAAATCGCGCCAGCTCTGCCATCGGAAAGCGCAGCGGCAATCAGCAGAATCGCGTCCGCGCAATGCGCCCGCGCCTCCACAATCTGATACTCATCCACAATAAAATCTTTGCGTAAGCAGGGAAGCTCCGTAAGCGAAGAAGCAATCTCCAGATTGCGAAGACTCCCCTGAAAATAAGGCTCGTCCGTCAGCACCGACAACGCCGCCGCGCCGCCCGCCTGCAACGACACCGCCAGTGCAGCCACATCGAAGTCAGGCCGAATCAATCCCTTCGATGGCGAAGCCTTCTTCAACTCGGCAATAATCGCCGGAGAACCTGTGCCGCCCGCGCCCGCAGCGCACGCGCAAACCCACGCGGCGCATGCAAAGCCGCCCGCCGCTCAAGCTCTGCAAGCGGCAACACGACCTTTGCGCTCCGCAACCGTCGCACGCGTTGTATTCAGAATGCGGTCCAGATGCATGCCACGCTCCTGGAACCAGTATAAGCGGCAGCTCTCACCCGCCCATTCGTCGAAGGTGCCCGAACTCAAGTCATCCCGACCAAAGGGAGGACCACGGAAGTTAGTTCGACGAAGGCGCCGAAGGCGCGTGTGCCTGGACGGCCAGTCCCTGGTCGGCCAGTCCCGGAACTTCAGCATTGGGTCGATGCTCGGCTCTGCTCCGAGCCACCGCGAGTACATCGCGCCAAGGTCTTCCGTATTGCCGCGCGAAAGCACCATCCGCCGAAAGCGGTCCCCATTGGCGCGCGTCAGCCCGCCATGGTCCTCGAACCACTGGAACGCGTCATCATCCAGCATCTCGCTCCACTGGTACGCGTAGTATCCAGCGGCGTAGCCGTTGCCCCAGATGTGCATGAAGTAGCTCGACCGATAGCGCGGCGGCACGTTGCTGATCAGCAGGTGCGTCTTCGTCAGCGCCTCCGTCTCAAACTCATCCGGATTCTGCAAAGGCGCGCTCGCCGGAAGCGTATGCCACTGCATGTCCAGCTCCGACGCCGCCAGAAGCTCCGTCAGCGCATAGCCCTCATTGAACGTCGCCGCCTTCTTGATCTTCGCCATCAGCTCCGCCGGCATCGGCTCGCCTGTCTTGTAGTTCTTCGCGTAATGGCTCAGCACCGCCGGATAGCTCGCCCAGTGCTCATTGAACTGCGACGGAAACTCCACAAAATCGCGCGGCACCGAAGTTCCTGACAAGCTTGGATATTCCGTATCGGCAAACATCCCATGCAGCGCATGGCCAAACTCGTGGAACATCGTCGTCACATCGTCAAAGCTGATCAGCGCGGGCTGTCCCGGCGCAGGCTTGGTGAAGTTGGCCACGTTATAGACCACCGGCAGCGTGCCCAGCAGCTTCGACTGCCCGACAAACTCATCCATCCACGCGCCGCCGTTCTTGTTGTCGCGCTTGAAGTAGTCGCAGTACCACAGCGCCAGCGGCTTGCCGTCCGTGTCGAACACCTCGAACACGCGCACGTCCGGGTTGTACACCGGAATATCGTGCCGCTCCTTGAATGTGATCCCATAAAGCTGCTTCGCCGCATAGAACACGCCGTTCTCGAGCACATTGTTCAGCTCGAAATACGGCTTCACCTGCGACTCATCCAGATCGTACTTCGCCTTGCGCACCTGCTCGGCATAGAAGTTCCAGTCCCACGGCTCCAGCGTGAATCCGCCGTGCTGGGCATCGATCACCGCCTGAATATCTTTGGCCTCGCTCGCCGCCTTCGCCGTAGCCGCAGGCACCAGCGCGTTCAGAAATTTCAGCGCCGCCTCCGGAGTCTTCGCCATCTGGTCTTCGAGCTTCCACGCCGCATAGCTGGGATACCCAAGCAGCTTCGCCTTCTGCGCGCGCAACTGCGCCAGACGCGCAATGGTGCTGCGCGTGTCGTTTGCGTCGCCGCGTTCCGCGCGGTTCCACGAGTCGTCAAACAGCGCCTTGCGCGTCGCGCGGTCTTTCAACTCGGCAAGGTCGGGCTGCTGCGTCGTGTTCTGCAGCGGAAGCACCCATCCCTGCTGCTTGCGTCCCTGCGCGGCCTGCGCCGCCGCGTCCATCTGCGCGCTGCTCAACCCGTCCAGCGCGGACTGGTCCGTCGTCGAGTAGGCCGCCGCCTTGGTCGCCGCCAGCAGCTTCATGATGAAGTCATTGCTCAGCGTGGACTCTTCTTCGTTGAGCTTCTTCAGTTGCGCCTTGTCCGCATCCGAGAGCGCCGCGCCATTATGAACGAATTGCTTGTAGTCCCACTCCACCAGCCGCAGCGATTCAGGATCGAGCTTCAGCGACGCGCGCTCGTTATAAACCGCCGAGATGCGCGCAAACAGCTTCGAGTTCAGAAAAATGGCGTCCTGCAGCGCCGCCAGCTTAGGCGCTTCAACGCTCTGCACTTTTTGTAATTCGGGATCAGTATTCGCGCCCGTCACTCCGTTGAAAACGGCCATCACCCGATGTGAACAGCTGGCCCGGTTTTCTCCAGCGCCACAAAAGTGTTTTCAAAGGTCGGCGCATTCAGGATTGTCCGCAATCACTCCGACTTCCCGCAGCTGCATCGCCATCCCCGCCTCAATCGCCGGCTGGTAGTCGCTGTCCTTGATCTTGTCGAACGGCGGAGCCTGAAAGGGCAGCGTGCTCGCCGCATAAAAAGGATTGTCCGGGCCAAAGTTGTTCGCAGCAGCGTAGGCGGAGACGGAACCAAGCGCGATCGCGCCGGCTGCGGCCAGAGTAGAAATGTTGGACAAGAGTTTTCTTCGCCTTTTGCTGGAATGTACGCGGACGCGCCGGATTCATTGAGGGATTCATATAAGGGTTTTCCTCAAACCCCCGATTGTAATGCGAAATTCCAATCGACGGGAAAAGCCAGACCACAGCTCATTCATCTCCTGACAACGCGATGAAACCGGACTTCCCGATTCACCACAAATCCAAGCCGCGCGTAAAGATCTTTAGCCCGCTTGTTGGCCGCGCTCAAATGCAGGCACGAAAGCCAGCCATCCCTCCGGTGATCCAGCAGCAGCCGCGTAATCAGCGCCGCGGCATAACCTCTGCCCGTATATTCAGGATGCGTGCACACGCCGCTGATCTCCACATAGCGGTCAAACGCAAACCGCTCTCCAGCCATCGAAACCAGCCGCCCGTCCAACCCGCACCCCATAATAGGAGCCCATCTCGCACGTCCGCATCCGAAAGTATCCCGGAAAAGCCAGCGCCGTAAGCTCCACCATCTCCGCTGCGTCGTCACACGAGAGCTGTCAAAATCTCGACCGCCGAGTTGCCGGTCCGCTAAAACTTCGGCACTCTCCGGAAAAACCATCTGCAGACCCGCCAGCGTGCCTTTCAGAACCAGCCCCGGAACCTCCAACGGAGGCTTTCCCCATCATGTAAACAATCTCACCCGGCGCAAGCAGCGAATAAAGCTGCCGCGAAGCCTCAGCATCGGGAGTTCCCGACCGCCGCAAAGGGAGCCACATCGGTCGCAAATTTGCACGCCGTCTCCCGCATACTCCGCAAACCGCCGCTGCCGTGTCTGCAGCGCATGCCACACCGGATTCACAAACATGTCTTCAGGCAAAACCGCCTCCATAGCGCCATTCTAAAATCCCGCCCCCAAAGCGCCGCCAATTCCGCAGCGGGGGTAGCGACACAAGCCAGCATAAAGATCGCGCGAAGCGCAGTAGTCTGAACGTCAGACCCACGGCTGGAGTAGCCACCAAAGCTAATTCAGAGTGGCGCGAAGGCGCGTGTCGCTGGACGCGCAGTCCCAGGTAAACTGAAGACAATGCCTTCTCCGGTAAAGCTCATCGCCATCGACATCGACGGCACGCTGCTCCCCTCCACTGGAACCGTGGTCAGCACCGCAACCGCCGCGCCCTGCTCGATGCCGAAGCGTCTGGAATCCAGCTCGTGATAGCCACCGGCCGCCGCCAGGCTTACACCATCCCGCTTATCCATCCCATCGGCCTGAAGCCGGAAACAGTAATGATCACCTCCAACGGAACCGTCACTCGCACGCTTGGAGGTGAGCGCATCGACCGTTTTTTCCTTCCCATCGAGACTGCCCGCGAACTGTGCCCCGTCCTCCGGCAGTTCGGTGGAACCACCGTTTTCACCTTCGACCACGAAGGGCCCGGCGAACTGGTTCTCGAGTCGCTGGACCAGCTTCACAGCCCGCATCGCAGCATGGGTCGAGGCAAACCGTCCCTGGATCATCGAAGTCCGTCCGCTGGAGCGGGCCTTCGACCAGGGCGAGCCTCCCGTGCAGGCGAATGGTCTGCGGAACTGTAGAAGCAATGCGCAAGGCCGAAACCTGGCTGGCCTCAAGCGAGCTTGCCCAAAAATCGAGACTGCACCGCACGGAATACCCCAGCCCGCGATCTCGCCATCCTCGACATTCTGCCGCCCGGCTGCTCCAAGGGGGTCTCACTGCGCAGGCTGGCCCATTCGCGCGGCATCGACTCCCGCCGAAATCATGGCCATCGGCGATAACTTCAACGATTTAGAGATGTTAGAGTTCGCCGGCCAGCCCGTCGTAATGGCCAACGCCGCTCCCGATCTGGTCCGAATAGCCCAAAAGCGCGGCTGGCAGATCGCCGCGGCCAACGATAAGGACGGCGTGGCCCAGGTCATTGAGAGCGTAGTCGAAGGCATGGGCGTCCAGTCGTGGTCAACATGGAAAGGCCGCGCGCATCGAACAGAAATGGTAGAGTGAGCCTGATGCCCGGAGTTTTTAGCAAATCTATTGGAGTCGCGTTCTTGGCCCTGTTGGCCGCCGTCTGCGGAGCAGCGTCCGCGCACGCCGCCGAGCACATCACCCTCACCAATGGATTCGACCTCATCTGCGACCATCGCGCCGTAGTCGACGGCCACATACGCCTCTACCTCGACCAGGCAGCGCCAACTTCATCCAGGTCGGCAGCCAACCAGATCGCCGCCAGCGAATCGGTAAAGCTGCCCGCCGCTCCGGAAGCATCCCCCGCTCCCGAAAACATCTGCCGCCCCGCAACAGACCGAATCAGAGCTGACCGAAGCCGAACTGCATCAGCTATTAGCCCGCGCCGGAGCCGCACACGATCTGGACGCCGATCTGCTCGCCAGCGTATCCGCGAGGAGAGCGGCGGCCACACCCGCGCCGTAAGCCGCACCGGAGCCCAGGGCCTCATGCAGCTCATGCCCGGAACAGCAGCCGAGCTCGGCGTGGCAGACGCCTTCGCGCCAGGGAAAATATCAGCGGCGGAACGGCGTATCTCGACAGCCTGCTCAGATCGGTATCACGGGAATCTCGCCTTCGCGCTCGCCGCATACAACGCTGGACCCGGCGCGGTCGACCGCTGGCACGGCATCCCGCCTTACCGCGAAACGCAGTTGTACGTGGCGCGCGTCATTCACGAGTTCAACCGGCGCATCGCCGCCCGCAGCAAGGCGCATGGACTCACGCAGGTTGCAAGCGCGGTACGCTAGACAGATAGATGGGGATGGAAGTTTGAAGAAGAAAACCTGGGTTCTCTATCTGGTCGTGGCCATAGCTCTGATCGCGTTGGTTGCTTTACGCGCGCCATAAAATTCATTTCAACTGGAGCGTCTTCGTCCAACAATTGAAACTGGCCGACTGGCCGATGATCGGCTTCGCCGTCGTCCTCATCTGGCTCGGTTACATCGTGCGAGCCATGCGTTGGGCGCTGTTCCTCAAACCTGCCCGCAAAGTCTCCTTCCCCAGCCGCATGTGTTTAACGTGCTGGGAGCGCAGGTAATCGGCTTTACGGGAGTAGCGCTGCTCGGCCGTGCCGCCGACCTCACCCGCCCCTACCTCGTCGCCCGGCGCGTCAAGCTCACGCTCAGCTCCCAGGTTGCCGTCTATGTTGTCGAGCGTATGTTCGATCTCGGAGCGACCGCGCTCATCTTCTCCACCGTCCTCTTCTTCGCGCCCGACAAGGCAACGCTCCCGCACCCTGAACTGTTGCGGCACATCGCGCTGGTCGGCTTAATCGGCACAGCTGGGTTGGCGCATCCTCGCAGCAGCCGTCGAATCAGCGGCCAGGCCGTCGCCTCGTCGGCGGAAAAGATTCTCGGCAAGCTCTCGCAGAGCCTCGGCACATCCGTATCCGCAAAAATCACCGCCTTTCGCGACGGCCTCGATATGCTGGCCTCGTTCCGCGATGTCGCGGCGGCGCTGCTGCTCTCCCTCCGGATGTGGGGCCTCATCATCTCTCGCGTATTTCGAAACCATCCGCGCCTTCGTGGATTCGCCGCCGCTGCATTCCTTAACCCTTGCCCGCTGCCTCGTCCTCATGGCAGCAGGAATGGCGGCCAGCATCCTGCAGTTGCCTGTAGTGGGATGGTTCACCCAGATCGCAGTCGTCGCCGCCGCCATGCAGCAGCTCTTCGGAGCCGCATGGGAACCGGCCCTCGGCTGCGGAGCCGTGCTCCTCATCGTCACATTCCTGAGCGTCATTCCAGCCGGACTCATCTGGGCGCGCTTCGATCACGTATCGCTAAGAAAAGTCTCAGAAGAGAGTGAGGGTGCGGGCGTCGATGCACTCACCGCTCCTGAGCCCCTCCAGGAACCCCAGATCTAGAGCCCGATTTAGAGCCGACTGCGGACGGCTCGCCGCACCGCCTCCGTAAAGATTCCGTACACAGCATGCGTAACCCACTCGCTGATGCGCTCCTGTGCAGGCTGCTCCTCTTTCGGCGCTGCAAGACCCAGCTTCGGCAACAAGGACTCATGGGTAAGCTTATTCAGCGTGACGCCGAACGCCGCTCCCTTCCACGCTCCCAGCGATGGTTCCACTTCGACCATCGCGCCGTAGACCGCGCCGGCCGCGGCGCCAAAACCCCAATGGATCCCCTGCGTAGCCGCCTGCTTCTGTCCTTCAGGCAGACTATGTCCTGCAACCTGCTCGGCTAAAATCACGGGCGGCGGAGTCTGGCCCTGAACCCGCGGCGGAAAGATCTTCTCAGCCACCATTTTGGCCCCGGCTCCAGCCAGTCCGCCGATCATTCCAGCCACTGCGCCTTTCAGAATGGAGCGTTCACGATTCGTCATAGAGGATAGGATGCAGCGATTCGAGCGAAGCGGGCAAGCTTATTCGCGCAGAATAAGGCTCCGGGGGCGCCCCCGCTGGACTGCATCTATTCCAAATAGCGCTGAAGTAAGAAGCGCGGACTCAAAAGCTCTTCAAATCTCTCCAAAGCACGATGACCGCGAAAAGGAGCATCAGCCCTACCAGATCATTGACAATGAATCCCAAAATGGATTTTGTCTGGAGGAGAGCGACCGCATCGATGATCGTAATAATCAGCGCAATTAGAAAAGCGAGCAGGAGGCCGTGAAAATTGCCAGTGTAAGCAAGTCCAGCCGCTATAAGACCGAGAACGATCTCTCTAGCCGCCAACACCGCCATCATGGGTCGGGATTCATCCCGAAACAGAGGAAGGCCACCGGGACCCGTCGCTAGTTCCGGCTTCACCAGCAAGATCAGCCCGATTCCATTCAAGAATACGGCCACAATGTAAGCAATGACTCGGGCAATGGACATGTCGGTGTCCTCTACCTTCTCGAAGCTACCGACACTTATATCATTGTCGGTGGGATTTGCGGCCGCTCGCGCTGGAAGAATCCGCGACGAAACAATCAACCATCAGCGTCCGTGTCGTCGGCAACCGTGGAAACTGACCAGCCCCAGGGATGGCGCTTGCCATGCCGACCATTTTTATCAATCATCAAGAGATGCGCCCCTTCAGCGGACGCAGGCATTACCGCGGCCTGCTCCGTGCCGTGCTCTTCGCAGGCGTTTGCCAATTCGTCGCGGCCTTCGCACTCGCTTCCACGCCTTCTGCCGGCATTCGCGTTCAGGGGCCGGGCGTGACCCCGCAGCTGATGTTTGCCTGTTGCGATCAGGGTGTTGACCAGATGCAGTCCTTGTTCGCCGATCCCCGCGTCTTTGCGGACTTGAAGGACCTGCACGCCGGGCTCGGCGTCGCCATTGTCGACTTCACTCCGGAGCGAGCTGAACTCGTGCGCCGGCTGAATCAGGACGGAATTCCGGTAATCGCCGGGCTCGGGATGCCGCTGGAGCAGGGTTCCTACTTTAATGCGGAGAACGCGCCAGAGGCTGCGGCACGATTTGCAGCCTTCGACGCATGGAGCCGAGAGCAGGGCCTGCGATGGGACGGAGTGGGATTAGACATCGAGCCCAACTTCGCTGAGCTGGCGTCTCTCAAGGGCCATAAGTGGCGGTTGTTTACCACGCTCTTGTGGCGCGCCGTCGACTTTCAGCGCATGCACCGCGCACAGCGAGTGTATTCCGCGCTCATCGCCAACATCCGATCCCGGGGCTACTTCGTCCTGACCTATCAATTGCCGTACCTCCCTGTCGAACGCAAGACCCACTCGTCTTTACTGGACCGGATGTTGGGCACAGTCGACGTTCGCGGTGATCAGGAAGTTCTGATGCTGTACACCAGCTATGCGGGCCCTGCCGGAGCGGCGATCATCTGGAAGCTTGGCCCGGATGCGCAGTCAATCGCCATTTGCTGCACCGACGGCGATCCCGCCGCAAACCCCGCCGTGCTCGATTGGAGCAGGTTTTCCCGCGATTTGATTGTCGCGGGCCACTTCTCCCACCTCGTCGGCGTGTACAACCTCGAAGGCTGCGTGCGCCAGGGCTTCCTGCCTCGTTTGAAGACCATGAATTGGAGCCAGTCCGTCACTATCCCGGCGGTTGCAATACGGAGCGCCAATCACCACCTGCGCATGCTCAGGTTGGTCCTGTGGATCAGTTCGCACCTTCTGTATTTCGTTGTCGTTCTTCTGCTGGCCATCGCTTTGATTGCGTGGCGCTGGCGCATCCGCAAAATGAAAAACCTCCAGTGAAGAAACGCCCGGCCCAACCCACAACCATCCGGACGCACGGCAAGTTCATATTCTGAAGACAGTAATGGCCGAGTACGATCCACGATTGTTCCCCGGCATTCATTCGAGATAGGGAATCTCTATTTCGCGTGACATATTACGAATTGCGTAATATGATAAGAGCGTGATCGTCAGTTTCAGGGACGCGGAAACCCAGGCGCTATTTGAAACTGGAAAAAGCAGACACTGGGCGAACATCAAAAAGGTGGCGCTACGCAAGCTTGACCAGATGGAAGCGTCAAACCAGTTGCATGATCTTGCCGTGCCTCCTGGTAACCGCCTCGAAGCTCTCACTGGTGATCGCGCGGGCCGGCACAGCATCCGCATTAACGATCAATACCGGATTTGCTTCGTCTGGAAAACGGATGGAGCGCACGATGTTGAGATAACGGATTATCACTAAAGAAAAAAGAGCAGAAATCACTGCTCATCAATAATTAGGAGTGGCAACCATGTCTAAGAGACCCAAAGGGGGCTGGAACATCCAGCGAGTCACCACTTCTCCGGGAGAAATGTTGCAGGAGGAGTTCATGACCCCACTGTCGATCAGCCAGAACCGGCTTGCCTCCGATCTTCGCGTCCCACCTGGACGCATCAATCAGATCATCAAGGGCAAGCGCTCCATCACATCAGACACCGCATTGCGCCTCGCAAAGTACTTCGGCAACAGCCCGGAATTCTGGATGAACCTGCAACTGATGTACGACCTCAGCAAAACCCGAACCGAATCCGGAAAACAGATCGAGCAGGAAGTGCGACCGCCGAAGAGGATCGCCTGATGATAATTCCGAACATATCGTCAGGCCGAAGGGATCAAGGCGCATCGTGCGTGCTTCGAGAAATGGCCATGCTACGAACCCTTCTGTCTTTGTTGCTGCTAACCATTGCTGTTCACATCTGTCTTGCGCAACCGGCAAAGACGATCAACTGTCCAGCGGACAGGGTTCATGTTGATACCCGCACAGTAGGATCTGGCGGGGCCGAAATCTGCGAACTAATCTTGCCGGGATCGCTCGAAGTGCGTGACGGACCATATCGATTCTGGTTCAATCCCGATTTCGAGGGAGCCGTGGGGAACTACAAAGAGGGTCGTGAGATAGGACACTGGAAGGAATGCGACCGTTTCGGCAACTGCCAGCAAAAGGATTATTCTGCGCTCGATCCTGAGGAACAGGAAAGGCCGGGCATCAAGGATGAGATCCCCATTACTTATAGCGGTGGAAAGTATATCTTTGATTTTGCATCCTGCCGCGGCACAACCTTTACATATGCCATAAGCGGTAAGCCGGAACTCGAATTGGGTATTAGCGGCCGTCTCAAAGGGTGCATTTTTTCCTATGCTACGAAAGACGAGATCGAACACGGAAGCGAAACCCGCAACTTGGGCCGCATCTTGCACAATCCCCTTCCAGATGGGTAAAAGAGCCTTCGCGTCGCTGGACTTAATAAGTGAACTCCCGAAATCGGGTCTGCCCCAGTATTGTAAAGGATATTTTCGTCGAAGGTCCTGCTCCTGGCGGCGTTAATCCAGCTAATGGTCATAGCCAAGCACAGGTATTTAGCGCTGAATACCAGCTAGGAAATAACGGGATCGGCATCGCAGAGGCGCGCCTGCACTTTCAAAAGAATGCAGCAAGTCGTTCTGATCGTTGCGTTGCGCGATACGACCTAGCAACCAAGAATCTGTATCTGCTCTCGGATCAACCTGGGAAATATCTGGGTCCTATCGCCGCCGGGGGAGAGGGGTCTCTTTCAAATAATGAGTGTCTTCTGTCAGGCTGCTCGAATGCCAAAGTTTCCGGCTTCACATTAACGGTACAGTTTGCGCTCAGGTTTAATCCCATTGAATTTGCTGGCGAGCACCACATTTACACAGAGATAGTTGACACCCAAGGACATGCATCCCCCGCTGGTAACAACGGCCATTGGATTGTGCCTGAAGAACCTGAAACGCCCGGCAATGCGTGGCCGCCCGATCGAAGCTGTCCTACTGCAACATCTGTTTTGCCTTGAATCGTTCAGGAAATGGACTCCTGTGCGCCTCGGGCGAGTCTGCTGCGATTAGTTTGAATCTTTAAGTTTGTCGTATTTCACCCCTTGCAATCCAATCCGTTTTCCTCAATAATTAAAAGAGCGCGTCCCAAACACCGACGCAGCAATCCCGCCCACGGCCAGCAGGCAGCAACGACTGAGCGGTGGGAGACGAGGAAGCATGTCGAGAAAAGTGAGCAAGAATATCGCGAAGGCGCGCGCGGCTGTGGAACAGCGCCCCTACGCACTCCAGGAGGCGGTTCCGCTCCTGCAAAAAGTCAAATTTGCCAAATTCGACGAGACCGTCGACCTGACCCTGCGTCTCGGCGTCGATACCAAGCACGCCGACCAGATGGTGCGCGGCACGGTCGTTTTGCCGCACGGCCTGGGCAAGACCAAGCGTGTCGCCGTCATCGCCTCCGGTGACCGCCAGAAGGAAGCCGAGGCAGCCGGCGCCGAATTTGTCGGCGGCGAAGATCTGGTCGAGAAGATCCAGAAGGAAAACTGGACTGATTTTGACGCCCTGATCGCCACGCCGGACATGATGAAGTCCGTCGGCCGCCTGGGCAAGGTGCTCGGCCCGCGCGGCCTGATGCCGAACCCCAAGACCGGCACGGTCACCAGCGACGTTGCCGCGGCCATCAGGGAGATCAAGGCCGGCAAAATCGAGTTCCGCACCGACAAGACCGCGCTGGTGCACGTCCCGGTCGGCAAGCTTTCATCCGGCGGACAAGCTGGTCGAAAACGCGCAGACGGTTATCTCGAGCGTGGTGCGCGCCAAGCCATCGGCGGCCAAGGGCAAGTACATCAAGGGCATCACGCTCAGCTCGACCATGGGGCCTGGCATTCCGCTTGATAGCGGCCGTTGCGGATGCCGCCGCCAAGGCGTAAAGCAGCTTTCAGCCGCTAGCCTCTAGCCGCTGGCTCAGGCGCTGGTTTGAATATCGAATAGGGATTTGAGATCGATCGGCAAAAAGAAAGGAGCTTTTAGCTAAGAGCTGTAGTTAAAAGCTAGAGGCTAATATGGCATTAACAGAGGCAAAGAAGAGCGGAGAAGGTCGACCAGCTCGCGAAGGAACTCGCCGGTTCGACCAGGCGCCATTATCGGCACGTTCGCCAAGCTCACCGTCGCGCAGGATTATCGAGTTGCGCAAGACCGTTCGCGCCGCTGGCGGCACGCTATCGCGTCCTCAAGAACAAGCTCGCCGCGCGCGCCGCAAAGGGCTCCCGGATTGAAGCCGCGCTGCAAGGGCCTGAAGGGTGTTCGTCCGTGGCCTACACCAGCGGCGATCCGGTCGCGCTGGCCAAGGCGCTTTGCGGGCTGGGTCGGCGAAAACGCCGAGTTCACTTTCAAGCTGGGCATCGTTGACGGCAAGGTCATCAACGTTGAAGAAGTCAAGGCGCTGGCCACCATGCCGGGCAAGGAAGAGATTTCCAAAGCTCCTCTTCCTCATCAATTCACCGGCGCAGCGTCTGGCTACGGTGATCAACGCAACGGGCCGCGATCTGGCCGTTGTTCTCGAACCAGGGGGTAGAGAAGGAGAAGTTCGCAGCAGCAAGTTGGAAAGGCAGCTTAGCTTTTAGCTCTGAGCTCTCGGGATTTCAGCGGCTGGATCTAACGGACTTGAGGCGAGCAGGAAACAGCTAAAAGCTAAGCAGCTAATAGCTGGCAGCTAAATCGAAGATTCGCCGCAGGCTAGCAAGGCTGAGGGGTGCCGGTCTGGGCACATCGGAAACCTCGGGCAGTTGGCGAGGCGGCAACCGGAGTAATCGAGCGGGCTTCGCAGAAAAATATTTAGTTTTAGTTTGGAGAAAAATATGGCGGATTTACAGCAGTTGGAAGATCAGATCGTTGGGCTCAGCCTGCTGGACGCGGCGGCCCTGGTGAAGAGGCTCGAAGAGCGCCTTGGCGTTTCGGCGGCGGCAGCGGCTCCGGTCGTGGTTGCCGGCGGCGGCGGCGCGGCAGCGGCTCCTGCGGCAGTCGAGCAGACCGAGTTCACCGTCATCCTCAAGGATGCCGGCGCGAACAAGATCAGTACCATCAAGGCGGTACGCGAAGTCACCTCCCTCGGCCTGAAGGAAGCGAAGGACCTGGTTGACGGAGCTCCCAAGCCCTTGAAGGAGAACATCAGCAAGGAAGACGCCGAGGCCATCAAGAAGAAGTTTGAAGGCGTCGCAACCGTCGAAGTCAAGTAGTTCGAGCCAGGTACCCGCTCGGGTTTACCCCTGATTCGAAGGGTCAAAATTTCCCGGGCTGGAGCGGCATTTGCAAGTTGCATGCCAAAGCGGAACGCGCTATGCTTAGATAACAGCGCGTTCCGCTCGGCTTTCTTTGCATGGCTGGGTTGGAATGCGATTTTGCGCCCGACTCTCGGCAATTCGGCAATCATCGCAAGCTCAGTTCATTGAGCTTCGACTGTCTGCGTGCCAAGTTTTACGGGCGCTTATAAAGTTTTCCGGTAGATAAGTTACCGGCGTATCTGCAGGATAATCGGCAGGCTTGTGGATATGGTTAGCGAATCGGCTGTAGGGCGGCGAATACGCGGTATTGGAATCAGCGGGAATTAAACATTCTGTCATTGATCAGTGCACAATCCGGTTGTTGCGCTCGTGAGGACTTGCTGTCTCTGCGAGCGTTTTGTCTCTTTTGCAGGCAGATTTTTCTCGCTTCCTCTCCGTGCTTCGTGCGCGCCCTCCTTCCGGTCACTGCCTAAAATTCGCTTATTCGCAGTCTTCTGGAAGGCTAAGCAGGTTCTCGTGGGACGCGTGAGTCCTGCGAGGTTGTCTTGAGATCAAAACGGAAGCCTACGCCCAGCGTCGTCTTCCGCGCAAGTAGAAAATCCGGCGCATTCCGCTCAAAGGTTTGCTCCGGCGAAGAGAACCGCGACGTTTTCTCCGGACGAGGCGGGGCAAGCAGGATCGCGCGCAGGATGCAGCACCGGGACACCGCATGACTCGGGCAGCATCACCTTTTCCGGACCATCGGAACCTCGTATTGACGAGTCTTGAGGAGTAAAGCATGCCGAACGAGAACCGCGCCCTTCGCAGCCGTCTCGATTTTTCCAAGATTCCGACATCGATCCAGATTCCTAACCTCATTGAAGTGCAGCGCCGCTCCTACGAGCGTTTCCTGCAAATGGACAAACTGCCTTCTGAGCGGGAAGACAACGGACTGCAGTCCGTCTTCACCTCCGTTTTCCCCATCACCGACTTCCGCAATATCTCGCAGCTCGATTTCGTCGATTACTCCATCGGCAACTGGGAGTGCAAGTGCGGACACCTCAAGGGCCTGCATCACCTCCGCACCGCCTGCGTAAACTGCGGCAACATGGTCATCACCGATCCGTTCCATCCCGGCGATGTGCTCTGCTCCAAGTGCGGAACCTACAACAAGAACACGCCTGACTTCTGCAACAAGTGCGGCGACCCGTGGGTCTGCAGCTCAAGTACGACCAGGCGGAGTGCGAAGAGCGCGGCATGACCTATTCGGCTCCGCTCAAGGTCACCGTGCGCCTCACCATTTACGACAAGGACCCCGAGACCGGCGCCAAGACCATCCGCGACATCAAGGAGCAGGAAGTCTTCTTCGGCGACATTCCGCTGATGACGCAGAACGGCACCTTCATCGTCAACGGAACCGAGCGCGTCATCGTCTCGCAGTTGCACCGCTCGCCCGGCGTCTTCTTTGAGACGGCGAACAACCGCACCTACTTCCTCGGCAAAATCATCCCCTACCGCGGCTCGTGGGTCGAGTTCGAGTACGACCAGAAGAACACTCTCTACGTCCGCATCGACCGCAAGCGCAAGTTCCTCGGCACCATCTTCCTGCGCGCGCTCGGCCTCAAGTCCGACGAAGAGATTCTCAAGACCTTCTACACCGTCGACAAGATCAACCTGAAGGATGGCAAGCTCTTCTGGACCATACGAGACGCCGAAAAGCCCACGCACCTGCTCGGCGCCAAGCCCGCGCACGCCATCGTGCACAAGGGCGAGGAGATCGCGCACTCCGGCCGCAAGATCACGCCGTCGATCCTCAAGGCCTGCGCGCTGCCGAACATCTCCGAAGTCGAGATCGAAGCCGCCGAGCTCGACGGCGCGATCACCGCGGCCGACGTCGTCGACACGACCACCGGCGAAGTTCTTCCTCGAAGCCAACCAGGAGCTCACCGCCGACAAGCTGCACAAGCTCGTCGGGAGCGGCGTCACCGCCATCGAAGTCTTCTTCCCCGAGCGCGACGACGTGGGCAACATCATCACCAACACGCTGCGCCGCGACTCGGTCCGCAAGCCGGAAGAGGCGCTGATCGAGATCTACCGCAAGCTGCGTCCGGGCGATCCGCCGACCCTCGACACCGCGACCGCGCTCTTCGAAGGCATGTTCTTCGATCCGCGCAAGTACGACTTCTCGCGCGTGGGCCGTCTCAAGTTCAACATCAAGCTCTACGAGAATCAGGACGCCACGTCGCTCGACCACCGCACCCTGACGCCCGAGGACTTCTACGGAACCATCCGTTACCTGCTCAAGCTGCGCAAGAACATCGGCAACGTGGACGACATCGATCACCTCGGCAACCGCCGCGTGCGCGCCGTCGGCGAGCTGATGGAGAATCAGTTCCGCATCGGCCTCGTCCGCATGGAGCGCGCCATCAAGGAAAAGATGAGCGTCTACCAGGAGATGTCGACGGCCATGCCGCACGACCTCATCAACGCCAAGCCGGTCATGGCCGCCATCCGCGAGTTCTTCGGCTCCTCGCAGCTCTCGCAGTTCATGGACCAGACCAACCCGCTCTCGGAGATCACGCACAAGCGCCGTCTCTCCGCGCTTGGGCCGGGCGGTCTGTCGCGCGAGCGCGCCGGATTCGAAGTCCGCGACGTTCACCCCACGCACTACGGACGCATCTGCCCGATTGAGACGCCGGAAGGTCCGAACATCGGCCTCATCAGCTCGCTCTCGTGCTTTGCGCGCATCAATGAGTACGGCTTTATCGAGTCGCCGTACCGTCGCGTGGCCAATGGCCGCGTGCTCGACTACGTGCAGGTCTCGAACGCCGGCGAAAGCGGTCTGCGCGTGGGCGACCACCTCGAAAAGTCCGAGGCGCTCAAGCTCAACAAGCCAGCTCAAGAAGGAAAAGAAGCGCAGATCGAGTTCGAGCCGTTCTCCTTCTATCTCTCCGCGTGGGAAGAGGACCGTCACACCATCGCGCAGGCCAACATCGACCTCGACGACAAGGGCAACATCACCGAGGAGCTCGTCAACGCCCGCCGTCAGGGCAACTTCGTCCTCGTCGACCGCGGCTGAAGTCGATTACGTCGACGTCAGTCCCCAAGCAGCTTGTCTCGGTTGCCGCCTCGCTCGTGCCGTTCCTCGAGCACGACGACGCCAACCGCGCGCTGATGGGCGCGAACATGCAACGCCAGTCCGTGCCGCTTCTCGTGTCTGAGGCGCCGCTCGTCGGCACCGGCATGGAAGGCGTCACCGCGCGCGACTCGGGCGCGGTCATCCTCGCCCGCCGCAACGGCTTCGTCGATTCGGTCGACTCCGAGCGCATCATCGTGCGCGTCGAAGGCGAGCACCACCCCACGCAGTTGTCGCGTGAGGTTGGATCGGACATCTATCAGCTCATCAAGTTCAAGCGGTCGAACCAGAACACCTGCATCAACCAGAAGCCGATCGTCCGTCAGGGCGACCGCGTGATCAAGGGGCAGGTGATCGCCGACGGACCCTGCACCGAGCAGGGCGAGCTTGGCCTCGGCCGCAACGTGCTGGTGGCCTTCATGCCCTGGCGCGGCTACAACTTTGAGGACGCGATCCTCATCTCCGAAAAACTCGTGCGCGAGGACTACTACACCTCCGTCCACATCGAGGAGTTCGAGATCGAAGCGCGCGACACCAAGCTCGGGCCGGAAGAGATCACCCGCGACATCCCCAACGTCAGCGAGCATGCGCTGCGCGATCTTGACGAGAGCGGCATCATCCGCATCGGCGCCAAGATCAAGCACAACGACATCCTCGTCGGCAAAGTTACTCCGAAGGGCGAGACCCAACTCACCCCTGAAGAGAAGCTGCTTCGCGCCATCTTCGGCGAGAAGGCCGGCGACGTCCGCGACGCTTCGCTCACCTGCCCTCCGGGAATCGAAGGCACCGTGGTCGACGTCCGCATCTTCTCCCGCAAGGGCCAGGAGAAGGACGAGCGCGCCAAGCAGATCGAAGCCGAGCAGATAGCGCAGCTTGAGAAGAACCTCGCCGACGAGATCCGTATTCTCACCGACGAGCGCCTCAAGCGCCTCGAAGGCATCCTCGGCAGCAAGGAAGTGCTGGCCGACCTGCACGACGAGCGCACCAACAAGCGCCTGCTCGTCAAGGGAGCCATTCTCGACCGCGATGCCATCGAGCGCATCTCGACCAAGAACCTCAAGCGCATCCGCTACAACGATAAGGATCCGCGCGTGAACGAGCAGATCGACGAGATCGAAGAAATGACCTCGCGCCAGATCGACGTTCTGCGCAAGATCACCAACGAGAAAATCGCCAAGCTGCAGAAGGGCGACGAACTCGCGCCGGGCGTCATCAAGCTGGTCAAGGTCTACATCGCCATGAAGCGCAAGCTGTCGGTCGGCGACAAGATGGCCGGACGCCACGGTAACAAGGGCGTCATCTCGCGCATCCTGCCCGAGGAAGACATGCCGTACCTGCCCGATGGAACGCCGGTTGAGATCATTCTCAATCCGCTCGGCGTGCCTTCGCGTATGAACGTCGGTCAGATTCTCGAAACGCATCTCGGCTGGGCCGCGCACGAGCTCGGCAAGCAGGTCGCCGAACTCGTCAGGAAGAATCAGGAGGCTCACGCCATCCGCGAGGTCTTCAAGGAGCGTTTCGCGAACACGGCTGCTCTGCGCCAGTTGCTCGAACTCGACGATGAGCAGGTGCTCCGCGTCGGCCTCGGCATGGAGCGCGGCATCTGGTTCGGCACCGCGGTCTTCGACGGCGCAAGGGAGACGGAGATCAAGGCGCTGCTCAAGTCAGCCGGACTTCCATCTTCGGGCAAGACGCACCTCTTCGACGGCATGACCGGCGAGCAGTTTGAGCAGCCGGTAACAGTCGGCTACATCTACATGCTCAAGCTTTCGCACCTGGTCGACGACAAGATTCACGCTCGCTCTATCGGGCCGTACTCGCTCATCACCCAGCAGCCGCTGGGCGGCAAGGCGCAGTTCGGTGGACAGCGCTTCGGAGAAATGGAAGTGTGGGCGCTCGAAGCCTACGGCGCCGCATACATTCTCCAGGAGCTGCTCACCGCCAAGTCCGACGACGTTTACGGCCGCACCAAGATCTACGAGGCCATCGTCAAGGGCGAAGCGGCTATCGAGCCCGGCGTGCCTGAGTCGTTCAACGTGCTCATTCGCGAGTTGCAATCGCTCTGCCTCGACGTGGAGCTGATCAAGATAACCGGCGCCGGCGAAGCCAAAAAGTTGCCGCTGCCTACCATCGCAGCAGCCGATTAAAAGCGCAGCCGAGTTCAGCTCCGGCGAGCATGGCCGCGCGAAAGATTTGAGGCGGCTTTCCTCGATGCGAAGGCCGCACGCAATAAAGAACTGAAGCAACCGCAGCTAGAAGCAAAGCGCTGAAAGCTGCAAGGAGGAACACCTTGTACCGTTCCAGCCCATTTGAACTGAACAGCCCGATTACCGACTTCGACGCGATTCGCATCCAGCTCGCCTCTCCGGAAAAGATTCGCAGCTGGTCGCACGGCGAAGTAACCAAGCCTGAAACCATCAACTACCGCACCTTCAAGCCGGAGCGCGACGGGCTCTTCTGCGCCCGCATCTTCGGCCCGGTCACCGACTGGGAGTGCCTCTGCGGCAAGTACAAGCGCATGAAGCACCGCGGCGTCATCTGCGACAAGTGCGGCGTCGAAGTCACCGTCTCCAAGGTTCGCCGTGAGCGCCTCGGCCACATCGAGCTGGCGTCGCCCTGCTCGCACGTCTGGTTCTTCAAGGGACTGCCCTCGCGCATCGGCCACCTGCTCGACATCTCGCTGCGCGACCTCGAAAGCGTTCTCTACTTCGAGAGCTACGTCGTCGTCGATCCCGGCGATGCGCCCGTAAAAGAGCGCGAGATCATCAAGGACGAGACCAAGTTCCGCGAACTCGACAGCCAGTTCCGCCCCACCGGCTTCAAGGGCATGATGGGCGCCGAGGCCATCAAGGAGCTGCTCAAGCGCGTCAACATCGACGAGCTTTCGATCGAACTGCGCGAGCGCATGAAGGCCGAAACATCGCTCCAGAAGCGCCTCAAGTACTCCAAGCGCCTCAAGGTCGTCGAAGCCTTCCGCAAGTCCGGCAACAAGCCGCAGTGGATGATCCTCGACGTGATCCCGGTCATTCCGCCTGAGCTGCGCCCGCTGGTGCCGCTCGATGGCGGACGCTTCGCCACGTCGGATCTCAACGATCTCTATCGTCGCGTCATCAACCGCAACAACCGCCTCAAGAAGCTCATGGACCTCCATGCGCCCGAAGTCATCGTGCGCAACGAAAAGCGCATGTTGCAGGAAGCCGTCGACGCCCTCTTCGACAACGGCCGCCGTGGCCGCGTGCTGCGCGGAGCCAACAACCGCCCGCTCAAGTCGCTGTCCGACACCCTCAAGGGCAAGCAGGGCCGCTTCCGTCAGAACCTTCTCGGCAAGCGCGTCGACTACTCCGGCCGTTCGGTCATCGTCGTTGGACCGGAACTCAAGCTGCATCAGTGCGGTCTGCCCAAAAAGATGGCGCTCGAGCTCTTCAAGCCCTTCATCTATCACCGGCTCGAACAGACCGGCCACTGCACCACCATCAAGCAGGCCAAAGAGATGGTCGAAATGCAGGAGCCGATCGTATGGGACATCCTTGAGGAAGTCATCAAGGACCATCCCGTTCTGCTCAACCGCGCCCCAACCCTGCACCGTCTCGGAATCCAGGCCTTTGAGCCGGTCCTCGTCGAAGGCAAGGCCATCAAGATTCACCCGCTCGTCTGCACCGCCTTCAACGCGGACTTCGACGGCGACCAGATGGCTGTCCACATCCCGCTCTCGCCCGAAGCGCAGGTTGAAGCCAGCGTGCTCATGCTCGCCTCGCACAACATCCTGTCGCCGGCGTCAGGTCAGCCCATCACCGTGCCTACACAGGATATGGTGCTCGGTCTCTATTACCTGACCAAGGCCAAAGTTGGAGCCAAGGGTGAAGGCCGCGTCTTCGCCAACATCGAAGAAGTGCTGATGGCGCTCGAAGCGAAGGAAGTCGAGACGCTCTCGCCCATTCGTCTGCGTTACACCGGCCCTGTCCTCGACATGACCACCGCGTATGACGATCAGGACATCACCCACACTGAGCCCGTCCAGTACGACAAGCAGTTCATCTCCACCACCGTCGGACGCGCCATCCTCAACGACGCGATGCCCGAAGGCACGCCCTACGTCAATGGCCTGCTCAAGAAGAAGGGCATCGGCCAGCTCGTCAACTACTGCTATCTGAACCTC
Organism: uncultured Acidobacteriaceae bacterium; assembly: GCA_963783805.1. Classification (GTDB taxonomy): domain Bacteria; phylum Acidobacteriota; class Terriglobia; order Terriglobales; family Acidobacteriaceae; genus Silvibacterium. Next base: position 25,260 of record CAWAPC010000011.1, read on the forward strand.
GGCCTTGAGGTCACGGTCAAGATGCTCGACCGCATCAAGGAACTGGGCTTCCACTACGCGACACTCAGCGGTCTCTCCGTCGGCCTCGATGACATGGTCATCCCGGAGACGAAGTACCCCGTTGTGCGCGAAGCGGAAAAGCAGCGCTTCGCCGTGCAGCAGCAGTATCTTGATGGAGCCATCACCAACGGTGAGCGTAACAACAAGGTCATTCAGCTCTGGTCGTCTGTGACCGAAAAGGTCGCCGACGAAATGTTCAACAACATGAAGAACGCCGACAAGGCCGGCGTAATGAACCCGGTCTACATCATGGCCGACTCCGGCGCTCGCGGATCAAAGCAGCAGATTCGCCAGCTCTCCGGAATGCGCGGACTGATGGCCAAGCCGTCCGGCGAAATCATCGAAACCCCCATCACGGCCAACTTCCGTGAAGGTCTCACCGTGCTCGAATACTTCATCTCGACGCACGGCGCGCGCAAGGGCCTCGCCGACACCGCTCTCAAGACCGCTGACTCTGGCTACCTCACCCGTCGTCTCGTCGACGTGGCGCAGGACGTCATCGTCACCGAGCGCGATTGCAAAACGGTCGAAGGCATCTACGTCACTCCCATCGTCGAGTCCGGCGAAATCATCGAGCCGCTGCGCGACCGCATCATCGGCCGCGTATCGCTTGAGAAATTGAAGGACTTCGAAGGCAACGTCATCGTCGACGTGAACCAGGAGATCAACGAGGATCTGGCCTCCGCAATTCAGGCCGCAGGCATCGAGCGCGTCAAGATTCGCTCCGTGCTTACCTGCGAGTCGAAGCGCGGCGTCTGCATCCTCTGCTACGGACGCAACCTCGGCTCGGGCCGTATGGTCGAACTCGGCGAAGCCGTCGGCGTCATCGGCGCGCAGTCCATCGGCGAGCCGGGAACCCAGCTCACCATGCGTACCTTCCACATCGGTGGAACCGCATCGCGCGTCTCCGAACAGTCGCGCCTCGACGCCCGCAACAACGGCACCGTGCGCTTCATCAACCTCGCCACCGTGCGCTCCAAGCAGGGTGACCTCGTTGCCATGAACCGTTCCGGAGCCATCGCCGTAGTCGACGACCGCGGACGTGAGAAGGAGCGCTACCAGATCGTTTACGGGGCCAAGCTCAAGGTCGAAGAGGGAGCCGCCGTGCAGCTCGGTCAGGTTCTCGCCGAATGGGATCCGTACACCTTCGCCATCCTGACAGAAATTGGCGGCACCATCCAGTTCAAGGATCTGCAGGAAGGCATCACCCTCAACGAAGAAGTCGACGAAGTCACCGGCCTCTCGCGTCTCGTAGTCGCGGACGCGGCGGACGAGAAGCGTCAGCCGGCCATCATCATCAAGGGAGCCAAGGGCAACAAGCGGTACCTCATGCCTTCCCGCGCTCACCTTATGATTCAGGACGGAGACGAAGTCTCGCCCGGCGATATCCTTGCCAAGATCCCGCGCGAAACCACGCGCACCAAGGACATCACCGGCGGTCTGCCCCGCGTCGTCGAGCTCTTCGAAGCCCGCAAGCCGCGCGAAACCGCCATCATCAGCGAAATCGATGGTGTGGTGAAGTTCGGCGAAGTCGCCAAGGGTCAGCGCAAGATCTACGTCACCGCCGACAACGGAGAAGAGAAGGAATACTCCGTGCCGCGCGGCATCCACGTCAACGTGCAGGAGGGCGAGCGCCTCAAGGCTGGCGAACCTCTCATGGACGGTCCGCTCAACCCGCACGACATTCTCGCCGTGCTCGGTGAAAAGGAACTGCAGGCCTACCTGGTCAACGAAATCCAGGAAGTCTACCGTCTCCAGGGCGTCACCATCTCTGACAAGCACATCGAAACCATCGTCCGGCAGATGCTCCGCTGGGTGAAGATCGAGGAAGTCGGCGACACCACCTTCCTGCTCGAACAGCAGGTCGACAAGTTCCGCTTCCGTCTGGAGAACGAAAAGGCCATCGCCAACGGAGGACGCCCGGCCATTGGCCGTCCGCTCCTGCTCGGCATCACCAAGGCCTCGCTCTCCACTGACAGCTTCATCTCCGCGGCCAGCTTCCAGGAGACAACCCGCGTGTTGACCGAAGCCTCCATCAACGGAGCCATCGACAACCTGCGCGGCCTCAAGGAAAACGTCATCGTAGGCCGTCTCATCCCCGCCGGAACCGGCATGGAGTACTACCGCAACATCCAGCTCTCACCGGAGCTCGAAGAAGCGGCCCAGCGCGTCCAGCAGGAAGTGCAGACAGCCTTCGAAGAAGCCGAGCGCGAACTCGAACTAATGCGCCAGGAAGGCGAAGCCGAAGAAATGGCCGCCTCCGAATAGGACTAGGAGCCTGTCCTGAGCGTAGTCGAAGAGCCAGGCAAAATCTCTGGGTGCCCCACCCTTCGCGCGGGTTTTGCGCGAAGGGTGGGACTTGCAGAACTCTCAGCCTTCCAACGCATAACAAACTACAAAAGCCCGGCCTCGCGCCGGGCTTTCTTTTATGATGTCATGCTAAGTGAAGCGAGAATCTGCGGGCCGCGCCCGCAAAGGCATCACGCCAACTACGGCAACGTCTCCTAATAACCCAGCCTTTCGGACAATCGACTTGACAAGTGTTAGGCTACAGGCTACAGTTGACTCAGGTGAAGATACGGAACTTCGTCCATAAGGGCCTGAAGAGGCTCTACGCGGAAGACACCCGAAGGGCGTTCCGCCCGATACAGTGGACAAGCTCCGCAAGATGTCGCCTTTCTCGACAACATGGAGACCCGGAAGAATTGCGGGCGCTCCCATCATGGAAAGCGCACACATTGACCGGCGACCGCAAAGGCACATGGAGCCTGAGCGTTACCGCCAATCGCCGTTTGACGTTTCGTATCGATCCCGCCGAGCGCGAAATTTACGACGTGAATTTAGAGGATTACCACTAGGCCAGAAGGAGAAATACCATGCCCATGAAGAACCCGCCCCATCCCGGAGATTTCATTCGGACGGAGATCATCGAGCCCGCAGGCCTGACGGTCACGGCGGCGGCGATAAGCGCTTGCGCGTTTCGCGCCCTGCCCTGTCCAGCTTGCTCAACGGCAAGGCCGACCTCTCGGGGGACATGGCGCTGCGCATCGAGAAAGCCTTCGGCGTGAAGATGGACACGCTGATGCGGATGCAATCGTCTTACGACATCGCCCAGACCCGCAAGCGCGAGAAGCAAATTCATGTGCGACGTGTTTCCTTGCTGGCGGCCACGCACTAGCCGGAGAGACAGGCGCCCCACTCAAGCCTCCTTTGCTTGAGTGGGGTTGCATGCTTGAGTGGGGTTGCAGCCACGCAATCACGGCTTCGACATCATGTCAGCCTTACCGTAGCGATATCCACAGGGAACGACACATGTTCCTGCACCACCAGCCATTTTCCGTTTATTTTTCGATAAACGTCGGTCACTCGAACAACCGCCGTTTGCTTCGATCCGTCACTCTTGGTAAATGTGCCCTCTTCGATGCGATGGCTGTAAGCAACAGGGCCAACGACATGAATATCAAGGTCAGAGATTTTGTACGTAATCGGCCCGGGATAGGTCGCGAATAATCCTTCCCAGTCTTTCTTGTAAGCATCCCAGCCCACATACTCGCGCGGAGGGATAGCGTCAAACACGAAGAGCTCATCGCCTGGCGCGTAATTCGCCATAATGGCATTCAGGTCCCTCGCTTCGAACGCCTTCTTGTAATTCTCCACGGACGCCTGAATTGTGGCCTTGTCACTGGTGGCAGCGCCGGCAATTAGTCCGCCGGCTACCGCAAGCGCAGCGCATACTGCCAGAGATAGCGTTATAACTGCAATTAGTCTCTTCATTTCCTTCCCCTTACATAGATTTGCCGGCTGCGGAATCTTTCTGCGACAGGGCAGAATTGTCCTCACCACCGCCTGAGTTTTTTGAAAGACGGATAGAGCCTCGCAGCTACTTCAAATCGTTGTCAAGTGTTCGAATAAGCCAGGAACTTGGTACCTGGCAGAAAGGCAAAGCCTTGCAATCTCGTCTTGAATGCATTTCAATTTTGTTCATCTTGGGGAGACAAGAAGCACGGAACTAAGCCGCAATGGTGGGTCCACCACGGAATGAATCACCGTCAGAATGAATTGGGTCCCCAAGCCGAATCAAAATCTCATGTCAAGCCTCAAACCACCAGCGCACGCCTGAAAAAACTGAAAACATGGTCGTTACAAATCCACCGAAATGCATTTCAATTCCACTCAATCCAGTAAAATAGAAGAAGAGGGCAGCGGGATCAGTTTCGATCGGATTTACAAGGGCACGACTCTGAGTCGCGCCCTAAACGTTTTGGGAAGAATGCGTCCAAAGGGAACCGGCATTTTCCGCGTATAGCCGCGCTACAAGATCCGGCAATAAGTCATTTATTTTGTGACACGAGGATGTAAGTCTCGTGCTTTGTATCGCAGAGACAAAAGACGTTTGTTTTCAATCGTCAAGCTTTAAGTTAAATCATTTCTGTTACTTGGCCAAATTAGCATCTCAAGAACTCGTTCGAAATCAATCACTTACAAAAATGATGGGAAAACAGGAGGGGTGGCAGGTACCCCATCCTTCGCGCGGTTTTCGCGTGCTGGCGCGTGGAAGCGAGCAGTCGAGGGATCTGTTGTGTGCCCAATGCCCGCCACAATCCCTCACGCTTGCCTCCTATAAGAGGCGCAGGGAGCTCCTGGTAGCCCTTGGACTACGGGTGGCGATGGAGCACGTGCGTCGCGATGTCGGGCCAGAACTCGCGAAATACGTTGGTGAGGGCGTCGCGCCCCAATGCATAAGCGTACTTTTCGGCGAGCTTTTCACCGGTGTTGCTCGCGCTCGGGTAGTAGGTGGTGGAGATACCTTGAGCGATGGCGCGGCCTGCAACCTCGGAAACGTTGAACGTATTGTCTCCGTTATACTTGCGCGCGACGAAAATGCGAGTGGCGGCGTAGGTACCGCGCTTCCAGAAGCCGCCCTCTCCCAGGGCGTAGTAACGCTCGTCCTGATGGAAAGCGGTCGGCAAGAGGCAAATCACCCAATAATTTCCGTCCGTCTTATCGACAAAGCCACGCCAGTAGTACTGCCCGAAACCACCCATGCCCTTGCCCAGTTGTGGATGAGCGTCGGTTGCCTCCGCCAAAGCTGAGGTGATGCCCACGAAGATGAATGACGAGTAGTCGAAACTGTTCTGGGTGGCAATCGTGAGAGACTGCTTGAACGTGGGAGGGGGAGGGGTCGTCCCCGGGGCTGACCGCACGGAAATTGGGCATTACGCCGAGAATCCGTTTGGGCTGCTGCTTCGAGGCGTCCGTTTCAGGATGAGTCGCAGATTGGCTCGGAGCGTCGGGAAGGCTCGAGCTGGCAGCAGGGGCCGGCGGCGGTGTTCCAGTCTGGCTCGGCGACGCGCCCGTGGGCTGCTGGACAGTCTCAGGCGATCCTGCCGGCGTCGCGGAGGGAGTGGCTTGCTGCGCAAACGCACAAACCGCCGAAAAGATCAGTACAAACCACAGAAGCAACCGCAACGAACTACTCCCCAACTTGAGACTCGCGAGTTCCCTGATTCTAGCCGTCCCACGTCTTCTGCACAAACACGCCAAGCCGGACTATGTTCTCGTGGAATATAGGCGAATAAGTTTGCGCCGTGCGAGCGGGTAGAACCTATACTTACTAGCGTCGTCGGTCGCCGCACATCCTGCACTTTGATCAGGTGAACCTTTGCCAAACAATCGAGTTTGTCGCTCTGGGTTCACCTCGTGCAGGAGCGAGCATTACTTCGCCGGCAACGTTCACCTCAATTGCCCTTTGATTCTGGTTGCGCTCTGCCTTCTTGCACCGCAACTCGTGCGCCCCCAGGAGACGGAAACCGCAGTAGAGACGAACACACCGTCGGAAACGGCGACCGGGGCGGTGATGAGGCCCCCTGTCAAACAGCCGGAGCCGGTGGCGAGTGAGATCTCGGTCATGGGTATGTTTCCGGATGGCGATTATAGGCTGTTCAGCGCCACCACACGCTGCTATGCCTGGACGGTGGGAGTGGAGTACGACCGCAATAGCTGGGGCCGTTTCCTGGGATCACAGTTCGACTATGTAGCGGAGGTTCTTCCCGTTGTTATTCTGAGCCAGCCCACCAGGTCCGATTTTTGGGGGAATGCAACGAGCTTCACCCAGCAGTTGGTGCCTGGGGTGTCGATTTCACCGTTTGGCCTTCGCATGCTGTGGAGGAACAACAAGAGCATCAAGCCCTACCTGAGCGGCAAATTAGGGGCCATAGTCTTTACAAAGAAAGCATTCTCGCAGAACGCCAGCTATGCGAACTTCAACGTTCAGGCCGCCTTCGGCGTTCAATTCAGACTGACCCAACGGGTCGACCTGCGCGTAGAGCCGTTCGAGTTTTTTCATGTTTCGAATGGCTACTTAGCCGCGAGCAATCCTGGAATGGATGAACTGGCCACGAGATACGGGATAACCTACCACCTCGGGAAGCAGGTTCAGTAGAGGGTGACCCAATGGCTCCACAAACCCCCCGTCCCACCACAACCAGTCAAAAATCTGCAAAGCCGCCCAGCCCAACAAGCCGCGTGCTGCTGGCGGCAGCGATCGCAATTTTCGCAGCACTGGGAATCTATCAGTTCCGCATCAGCGGGGAACTAAAACAAATCCTCTCAGCCGCCCTGAGCCACTTAGCCACCCCAGCGGATATGGCAATTTATCAGCCCGAAGCGCGGGCAGCAGTTCGAACCATCAGAGATCGTCAGCTCGACCGGAAATTCGAAAAGATCCTCGCCCTGACGAACGAGAACTGCGACCAGGAGCAGGCCAATTTTCGAGACGCACAGCGGCTATTAGACTCGCAGACTTCACTGCTGCAGACGTACAAAAGTCGAGGACAAAACGCCGCCGCCACTGCCGCTGCAGCTCAGATCAACGACACCATCAACAAGAATAAGGAGACAGCCGGCGACCTGCTCGCCTGCCAAAAGAGAGTCGAATCCCAGAAGGAAGCAATCCCCAGACTCGCCACCGAACTGAAGTCGGCGCTCGGAACTCAGTGAATCGAGCGTATTCTGAAATCCTCTCACTCACGCGAGCGCCTCTATAGTTGTTAAGGAAATTCCCGGGAGTTCCACGATGCCAACACCGTTTCCAACCAGTCTGAAACTCGACGACGAGACGCAAAATCGCGTCCGGCGGATCGCTGAAGCGCGCCACCAGTCACCGGACACAATCATGCGTACAGCGATCGAGCAATTTCTCGAACGCGAGGAGCACCCGGCAGAAAAACGCTACCCCCAGCGCAGCCCCGTAGGCGGAATCATAACCCCTGTTTAAGTGTATTATTTACATTAATTTACGACGAACAAGATCGAGCGCTGTCTGCGCCGCAAAGGATCGAATTCGATTCCGGTCCCCCGTAAATCGCCGCTCCACAACGTCAGTCTTCTTGCCATCGCTCACACCGATATAAACCAGTCCAACAGGTTTATCCGCAGTCCCGCCGCCCGGCCCGGCGATGCCGGTAACGCCAACTCCAAGCGTAGTGTCGCAGCGCTCGCGAATGCCTTCGGCCAGAGCCTGCGCCGTCTCTTTGCTGAAAGCGCCATGCCGTTCGAGAACCGAAGGCGGAACATTAGCCAACTCCGACTTCAGCTCGTCGCTGTAAACGACCGCTCCGCCAACAAATGACCGCGAGCTGCCGCTGATGCTGGTCAGCCGCTCCGAAATAAGTCCGCCGGTGCAGCTTTCCGCCACAGACAAAGTCGCGCCACGCATCTCCAGATAGAAAAGGACAATCTGCTCCAGCGTCTCGCCCTGCGACGAGTAGATAAGGTCTTCCAGTTCCTCTTCGATGCGCCCGGCCAGCGCATCCACGCGCGACTGCGCCAGATCCATCGCCGGTTTGCTGCACACCAGGTTGAGCTGAATGTCTCCCAGAGACGCAAGGATGGTCGTCTCCACATCGTTGAACTGCGTATAGATAGGAGCGATGCGCGCATCCGCTTGCGACTCGCCAATGAGCGCCGCCTTGAGCACGCGCGTCGCGATAAAGCGACGCGGCAATGTCTCACGCAGCCGCGGCACGCATTGCTCATCGAACATCGGCTTCAACTCCGACGGAGGCCCAGGCAGCAGCAGAACCAGCTTGCGATGCTCTCCGAAAACCGTGTCGAGCCATTGGCCCGGCGCCGAGCCATTCGGATTCTCCAGCAGTGACCGCGCCTTCGATCACATCAGCCTGCTTCTCGTTATTGCGAGTCATCGTCATGCGCCGTTGCGCGGCGCGCGTATAGAGTTGCGCAATAAGGTCAGGGTTGCGTTTAATACCGATCTTCAGCGCCTCCGCCACAGCCTCGCGCGTCAGGTCATCTTCGGTTGGGCCAAGTCCGCCCATCACCACTATGATGTCGGTTCGCCTGCAGGGCGTTGGCGAACAGCGTCAACCAGGTGCTTGGGACGATCACCCACAATGGTCTTGAAGATCACCGTCACGCCGAGCCGGTTCAGCCCCTCAGTAACGTAAAGGGAATTCGTGTCCTGCCGCCATGGAGTAAGCAGCTCCGAGCCAATGGCTATGATTTCGGCGTTCATTCAGCAAAGGTCCGGTCGACTGCGGGAGGTTGCTCGGCGTTCCATTTGGGCGCTTTAAACAGTGCTCCAGCCTTCAACACCCAACGCTACATCATAAACGGTGTCGGCAGTCGCCACGAGCGCGTTCCCGCCGGGAACGAAGGCGAACCCCACAATGCCTGACCCCGCGATGGCTAGGGAAGCCTCGCCCGACTGTGTAATTCGAATCACGCCGCGCCGCCCCGCGAGCGAGGCCGCAACATAAACGGCTCCGGAAATATCGACGGCCAGTCCCTGCGGGCGACCCAGCCCGCGGTAAAAGACGGTGGTGTCGCCGTTCCGATCGATGGCGTAAATGCTCTCGTGGCTCGACGTAGTAGGTCCGGCGACATAAAGCGTCCCGTCGATCCCAAACGCCAGATGATACGCGGCGACGCTCGGTTCCAACGTAGCGAAGACAAAGATCTGTCGATCCGGCGCGATTTTGAAGATGGTTCCGCTGCGGTCGCCCACGTACAGGTTGCCCTCGCCGTCGAAAGCCATGCCCGTGGCAATACCCATGCCTTCCGCGTAGACCTTAGCGGCTCCGGAGGGCGTAACCCGGTAAACAGTGCCTTCATGTCGCGAGGACACATAGAGATTGCCCTCGTCGTCCGTCGCGAGGCCGGTGGCGTTCATAATGCCGCTGAGGAAAGGACGCATCTCGCCATTGCGCTCGATGCGGAACACGGAAATGGGCGTCTCCTGCCCGCGCGAGCCGGAAAGTGTTACGTAGACATTTCCTGCGGAGTCAACCGCGGGGTTCGCGACGGCGTGGACGCCGGTCGCCAGTTCGTTGGCGACCACAAAATCCACGGCGTTGCTCTGCGCTCCGTTTTGCAGAATGCGGAGACTGCCGCTGCCGGCCTCCTCGGGAATGCGAAGAACCATGCGGCGGTTGCGGCTCATCACGACAGGAGCGGCCAGCTCGCCGAGCATAGCCACCGGCCTGTGAAACGAAATTGCGCCCAGGTTGCTGCCGTGTACTTCCACTTCGCCGCCCGGTAAAGCAGCGTTCGGATCAACCGACTCGATTCGTGGCGTGTGACCTGTTTCGGGTTTGAGAAGGGAAACCATTTCGTCTACCACCAGTGATGCACAATCAGCCCAACGAGCAACGCATATACCCCGGCTGCCACGTCATCCACCATGATACCGACCCCGCCGTGCAGCCGCTCAAATTGCCGAACGGGCGGCGGCTTCACAATATCGAAAAAGCGGAACAACACAAGTGCAAGCAGCGCGTGACCGGGCCTCTGCTGGCAAAAGCATCAGCGCCATAAGCTGCCCGGCCACTTCGTCGATAACCACATACCCCGGATCCTGCGTCCCACTTTCTTGTTCCACGATGGATGCCGCGAATATACCGACAGCAAGAACGATCCCGAAGGTGATGAACGTGAGGTCGACAAGATGGATACGGCTCGGCTGCACGGCGTGCGCAGCGAAATACCAAATCGCTACCGTAGCCAGCGACGCCCATGTCCCCGGCCCTCCAGGCAGAAACCCAATGCCGAAGAAGGTCGCTGTGACCCACGCCCAAGCGGTCTTAGTGCGCGTCTGGGTCGTCGTCACTGTCATTGCGGGGCCGTCGGCTTTCTTCATTCAGTCCCTCGAGCACCTCTGGATCAAGAATGGGCGACGAGATGCGGTACTCGCCGCTGGCCCATTTGCCCAGGTCGATCAGGCGGCATCGGTCGCTGCAAAAAGGGAAATACTCGTTGTCTTTTGCGACCAGCGCGCGGCAGGTAGGGCAGCGCAACACAAGGTTAGGAGACATAACACTACTCCCCATTGAGCCCGAGAACGCGAGCAACCACATCGTAGTCGTGCGCCTCAGTGATCTCACAGCGATAGAAACGGCCCGCGGTCAGCGCCTCATTCGGGCCAAAATCATTGATGTATACAGTGCCATCGATCTCCGGCGCGTGGAGCTGTGAACGGCCTTCCCACAGCAGCGGAGTCTCATCGGACTCGCCCTCAACCAGCACTTCGATCTCGCGGCCGACCCATCCGGATTTTTCTTTCTTGCTGATGCGCTGCTGAATCTTCATCAGTTCGCGCTTGCGGCGTTCAATGGTGCGCGCCTGGACTTTTTCCCCGAGACTGAACGAGCGTGAACCATCTTCGTCGGAGTAGCCGAAGACTCCAAGCCAGTCGAACTTCGCCTCGCGGACGAAATCGCAGAGAGTCTCGAAGTCAGCTTCCGTTTCTCCTGGGAAGCCCACGATGAACGAGGTTCGCAAAGCGATCCCGGGAACTGTGGCGCGGACCTTTTCAATGGTCTTGAGAAAAATCTCGGCGTTGGCTCCGCGCTTCATGCTTTTCAGTACCGGCCCGGAGGCGTGTTGCAGCGGCACGTCAAGATACTTGCAGATATTGTCGTGCTTCGCGATGGATTCAAGCAGCTTGCCGGTGATCTTATTGGGATAGGCATAAAGAAAACGCAGCCAGGTGAGTCCGGGGACAGCAGCAAGGCGATCGAGTAGTTGCGCCAAACCATCTTTCAGTCCAAAGTCTTCGCCGTAACAGGTGGTGTCCTGCCCGATGAGCGTAATTTCGCGCACCCCCTGCGCTACCAGGTTCTCCGCCTCGGCGATGACCGACTCAAAGCGGCGCGAGCGGAACTTCCCGCGCAGGTTTGGAATCACACAAAAGCTGCACGGGTGGTCGCAGCCTTCGGCAATCTTGATATACGCCGAAGCTTTTTTTGTCGCGAGCAACCGCGGCGTGGTGTGGTCGTACAGATACTGTGGAAGGTACGCCTCAGCTCCGTCCCAGTCGGTACGCGAAAAACGCCCCTGCGATTCGCGAAGGTCGCCCTCGGCGCGCGCCGCCTGAGCGCCAGTGAGAATCGTGAATGGCGATGGCTCCTGAATTTGCCTGCCCGGAGACGCAAGTCCGGCGGCAGCAAGGATCTCCTCCAGCTCGCCGGTGCCGACGACGGCATCAACCTCAGGAATATTCTTGCGAATCTCGTCGCGATAACGCTCGACGAGACATCCCGCCACAATGAGCTTACGGGCGGTCCCGGCAGTCTTATGCTGCGCCATTTCAAGAATGGCATCGACCGATTCCTGCTTGGCCGCATCGATGAAGGAGCAGGTGTTCACGACCAGGATTTCGGCGTCTCCGGGATTGGAGGTCATCTCGGCGCCCGCGCGGTCCAACAGTCCCATCATCACTTCGCTGTCAACCAGGTTTTTGGGGCAGCCGAGCGAGACAAAGCCTACCTTCGGGCGGCTCGCGGAAGTTACGGATTTTGTTGATATGGCGAGGCTCTCGGCCCCGTCGAGGAGAAGTTGGGTCACACCTCCATTTTAACTGACTGGCCATCCTGAAGCGTCTGCCAGGGCGTCTCTCGGTGGACTCGGCGCCCGCCCCGCGGTGATACCATAAGACATGTGCCGGGCCCTACGCGGCGCAATCCCGCCAATCCCGCCAGGTCCGGAAGGAAGCAACGGTAACGGGCTAGTGCGTGCGCAGTAGGTTCCCCGGTACATGACTTTACTGCCGGTTACACAATCCTTACAAAGCCGTCGATGGACAGCGAATGAATCGCTCGGCGACAATAGCCTTTTGTATTCGAACCAGTGGAGAACCTTCTTGAGCCTTACCGTGCGTCCGCGTGCGTCTCGGCGCGCCAAAATCAGTGCCTTGGGAACCTACGTTCCACCCCGCGTGCTTTCCAATAAAGATCTCGAAAAGATGGTCGAAACCTCCGACGAGTGGATATTTTCGCGCGTTGGCATTCGCGAGCGGCATCTGGTCGACAAGGGCATGGCGACAAGCGACATGGCCGTGGAAGCGGCCAGGAAGTGCCTTGCCGACCGCGGGATACAGGCTACCGATCTCGAAGTCATTATCATTGCCACCGTTACTCCCGACATGTTCTTTCCCGCTACCGCTTGCCTTGTTCAGGACAAACTCGGCGCAAAGGGCGCATGGGGATTCGATCTGTCCGCAGCCTGCTCAGGGTTTGTCTACGCTCTGCAGGTGGGCGCGAAGCTGGTGGAGAGCGGCGCGCACTCGAAGGTCATGGTCATTGGCGCGGATACGATGTCGTCCATCATCGACTACACTGACCGCGCAACCTGCGTGCTCTTTGGGGACGGCGCAGGCGCGGTGCTGATTGAACCTGCCGAAGAGGGTGAGATTGGCATGATCGATTTCGTGCATGAGATTGACGGATCCGGCGCGGCGGCGCTCAACATGCCCGGAGGCGGAAGCCTTCACCCAGCCACGCTTGAGACAATCGAACACAAAATGCATTATGTCCATCAGGACGGCCAGGCGGTCTACAAATTCGCCGTCCGTAAAATGGTTGAGGCCTCTGAGACGGTGCTCCACCGCAACGGTGTCACCGTGGACGAACTCGGCTGCTTCATCCCGCATCAGGCAAACAAGCGCATCATTACGTCCAGCGCCGAGCGTCTCAATCTGCCTTTGGACCGCGTCATCATCAACATTGATCGCTTCGGCAACACAACGGCTGGAACCATTCCCCTCGCCATGGCCACGGCCCGCGAAGAAGGCCGTCTGAAAAAAGGTGATCTGGTACTCATAACCAGCGTGGGAGCTGGTTTTACGGTCGGATCGTCGTTGTTGCGCTGGGAAATTTAAGTCGCGGGATTCGCTCGCCGGACCTTAGCTGTGCGGTTGTCGTGTCGATACTTCCAAACACCGAACAGGATAGCCGCAATCAGAAGCCCGACAAAGCTCCACAAAATAACATCCGACCATCCCGCAAGATATCGCGACCACGCGCGGATGAAGACACGCCCATAAGTCGCGCCCAGCCACGCCAGCAGCCCATACCGCGCAGCTCGGGCAATTCCCAGGGCAATCATGTACCGCGTTCGCGTAACACCCAGCGCGCCTGCCGATAAGAGAAAAGGCATCAGCGGCACCGGCGGCGGCAAAACCGAGGCAATCGCCACCGTGAGCATTCCGTTGCGCTTTATCCATCGTTCAATCCGCTTCACCAAGCGCTCTGAAGCATAGTGCTTCAGCATCGCCTGCCCGCCCTTTTTCCCCGCGCTCCAGGTTGAATAGCCGCCAATCAGGCTGCCCATCGCGCCTGCCAGAGTGGCGAGCCACGGGTTCCCGCGATGCGCCGTCAATAGCAGTACCAGCAGATCGCTGCTTCCCGGCAATGGCAGCGGAATCACCGACGCGTCGATCGTAGCCACGCCAAAGACACCGAGAAGGCCGAAATGAATCAGCCAGTGAGGCAACAGATGTCTGCGCGCGGGGTGTTGCAAGGCGAGGCTCACGCACTCTTGGACGCGCGCCAGTCGCTTCAAGTCTAAAAGGACCTGAAATTATAGGAATTTCAGATCGGGAACTTTATAGAAGGCTCCGATCTCAACCCCATAGCGATAAAAGAGGTTCAGGCCCTCCAGACAGGCATCATCCAGGAAGTAATAAATGTTGTAGGTGAGATATCTTTTAACATCCGCGGAGGTTAACGGAATCCGCTTTGCCCATTCCTCTGCCAGATCGTCGATGTGCGTCAGCCCGTGATCGCGAGATCGTTCAAAGTCCTCAACCAGTTGTTTCCGGCTCACCGTTTCCGGCCCGAAGGCCTTTTCGCGCACCGCCCAGAAAGCCGAAACCCACGGCGTCCCGGTCCATGCGCGCCATTCATGCGCGAGATCGATATACTCCAGCTTTTCGCCCGAGCGTGCCTCGCGTGTTTCGCGATCTCTCAACGCCAGCAACGCGGGATCCCCGATGAGCAAAGCTGCATCTGCCACTTTCAGCATTGCATCGAGGTCGGGAGCGTGTTCTACAAACTCTGGATCGTTCTTCCATAGTTTGCCGAAAAAAATCCGTGTGAAAGTCGATGACGTAAGCGACGAAGTATCCAGCGCAACGCGTCTCACCTGTCCTACTCCATATTCAGCGCGCACAACCAGCAGGATAGACTGAACGTAATCGATGGAAGCAATCGCGCAGCTCGGCACAATTACCGCGCCCGGCATCGCTGCATAGGCAGCAACCGGAACCAATCCGATATCGGCGATTCCTGTCTGTAGTTGGCTCGCGCATTCCGATGGCATGGAAGAAAGAATGCTGTAACGCTTCCGCAATTCTTTGTTCAACGGAGCGTGCTCAAAATCCCACATCAACGGCGCGGGATTCACAAAATTAATGGCCGCAATCACCAGCTTTTTTGCAATCAGGCTCACCAGCCAGTGTAACAACGGTAACCGGCGTCAGCCTGGTTTAGCTTGACTTCAATTTCCGCGGTGGCTAACCTCCGAGCAATCTTCTCAACCTGAATTCTTATCCGAAGCAGCCCGCTTTCTCTGGAGTCTGATGACCAGCCCCATTCTTTCTGATCAAACTACCTGTCCCGCACTCACGGAGGATCGCGTCGCGTGGCTCGCTCTAGCCCTCACGCCGCAAATCGGGCCGCGCCGCATCCTTCGCGCCATCGAGCGTTGCGGCTCTCCGGCTAAAATTCTTTCCTCAGGCCTCACCGAACTCGAGTCGCTGCAGTTTCCGGCGGAAAGCGTGCAATTCATCTTCGATGGCCACGCTCGACGCGCCGCCGACCAGCAGATTGAAAACCTTGCGAAAACAGGCGCCAACTTTCTGACCTACGCGGATGAGGCCTATCCCGAGCGCTTGCGAGAAATCTTCGATCCTCCCGTGCTTCTCTGGATTCGCGGGAATGCGCAGTTGGTCGCGCAGCCCTCGATTGCCGTAGTCGGCACCCGCCATCCCACGCCTTACGGAACCGGCATGGCTGAGATGCTGTCGCGCGATCTTGCCAACCGCGGACTCATAATTTTGAGCGGTATGGCGCGCGGCGTGGATACCGCGGCGCACCGGGGAGCTCTCGCTGCCAAACGGCCGACCATCGCCGTCTGGGGAACAGGCGTGGACGTCGTATATCCAAAAGAAAACAAATCGCTCGCCGAGCAGATTGTCGCCGGAGGGGGAGCCATCGTCTCGGAGTACCCGCTGGGAACATTTCCCGCGCCGCAGAATTTCCCCAAACGCAACCGCATTCTAAGCGGGATGAGCGTCGGAGTGCTGGTAGTTGAAGCCGCCGAGTACAGCGGCACCCGCGTAACCGCCCGTTGCGCGCTCGAGCAGAATCGTGACGTCTATGCCGTTCCCGGCAACGTGACCACAAAAAACGCCTGGGGGCCTAACACGCTCATTAAACAGGGCGCAAAGCTCATGGCGACTTGGGAAGATGTGTGGGAGGACCTGCCCACGCCGGTGCGCCTGCAGCTGGCTGCACAGGAAGGCTCTGAATCCAATCCCGGTGCTGCCGCATCCTTATTTGACGAAGAGCCGTTGCCTCCGCATGAGACGCTCGTGATGAGCGTGCTCCGCCATGATGAAGCGTTGCAACTTGACGAGATCATGGAAAAGCTGGAGCCTGAACTTAGCTCCTCGGAGATTTTTACTGCGCTCTTTGAGCTGGAGCTTGCAGGGCGCATCCGGCAACTTCCTGGAAAAAATTACGTCAAAAGCTTTTGAACGATTGTGCTGCACACTTCGTAAATAGCTGACAGGATGAGAAACGCATATAGCTTGTATCCGAAAATTCGGACGCAGGCAGCGTCGTCTGTTAGTATCCGTTTCGGTTGTAAAGGAAAAGAATGAGCAAATCACTCGTGATCGTCGAGTCGCCTGCCAAGGCCAAGACGATCAGCAAATATCTCGGCAAAGACTTCACCGTTGAAGCTTCGGTCGGCCACATCAAGGACCTGCCGAAGAACAAGATCGGCGTGGACCTGACCGACGGCACCTTCGAGCCGGAATTGATCGTGATTCCCGGCAAGGAGAAAGTTGTCGACCGGCTCAAGAAGCTGGCCTCCAAGGCACGACAGCGTGTATCTCGCTCCTGACCCTGACCGCGAAGGCGAAGCCATCGCCGCGCATCTGGCCGATGTGCTGCGCACATCCGTCAAGAAGAACGCGATTCATCGCGTGACCTTCAATGAAATTACGCCGAAGGCCGTGAAAGCGGCCTTTGAGCACGCCCGCGATGTGGATCAAAACCTGGTCGATGCGCAGCAGACGCGCCGCGTCCTCGACCGCATCGTGGGCTATCAGATTTCGCCGCTGCTGTGGGACAAAGTTCGCCGCGGACTCTCCGCCGGCCGCGTGCAGACGGTGGCCGTGCGGCTGATCGTCGAGCGCGAGGAGGAGATCAAGGCATTCAATCCGGTCGAATACTGGACCATTGATGCCAATCTGCACCCCGCGCCGAATGGCCAGGAATTCACCGCGCGCTTCATCGGCATCGACGGCGAACGCGCGCGCGTCGAGACCGTGGATGCTCCGTCTCTGCCAGATCAGAAGCTGACCGACGCCGCGGTCGCGCAATTGAAGAAGGCCGAGTGGTCGGTTCGAAACGTGGACCGCAAAGAGCGCAAGCGCAATCCCGCAGCTCCTTTCACCACCAGCAAACTGCAGCAGGATGCGTCGCGCCAGCTTGGCTTCAACGTGAAGCGCACAATGGGCGTCGCGCAGCGTTTGTACGAGGGCATTGAAATCGGCGGCGACGCGGTCGGTCTTATCACTTACATGCGTACTGATTCAACGCGTGTCTCGCCTGATGCGGTGCAATCCGTGCGCGAGTGGATCGGCCAGAAGCTCGGCAAACAATATCTGCCTGAGTCCCCGAACGCCTTCAAATCGAAGAAAGACGCGCAGGATGCGCACGAAGCCATTCGTCCCGCCGATCCTGAGCTGCATCCGGATGAGATTCGCAAATCTCTTTCCGATGAGCAGTACAAGCTCTACAAGCTCATCTGGCAGCGCTTCGTGGCCTCGCAGATGATGCCTGCGGTCTTCGACCAGACGACCGTCGATATCGTCAGCCAAAGCCGATCGCAGCTACGACTTCCGCGTGACCGGTTCGGTGCTCAAGTTCGATGGATTCCTCAAGGTCTACGAGGAATCGAAGGAGAAGAAGGACGAGGACGACGAGGCGCTTGCCAACAAGCTGCCTGCGATGAACGCTGGCGACAAGCTCACGCTGAAAGAGCTGAAGCCCGAACAGCATTTCACTGAGCCGCCTCCGCGGTTCAACGAAGCCTCGCTGGTAAAAGAACTCGAAGAGCGCGGCATCGGACGGCCATCCACCTATGCCTCCATCATCAACACGATTCAGGACCGCGAATACGTGCAGAAGATGGGCGGGCGTACTGGACGCTTCGTCCCCACGGAGATCGGAACAGTCGTCAACGACCTGCTCGTGAAGAATTTCCCTTACATCTTCGATACCAAGTACACCGCGCGGCTTGAAGAAGAGCTCGACGACATCGAGGAGGGCAAGGAGAAATGGACCGATCTCCTTAGCGGCTTCTACGGGTACTTTGAAAAGGAGCTCAAAGTCGCCGACAAGAAGATGGAAAACATCAAGCGCATGGAGAAGCCCACCGATCAGGTGTGCGATCTGTGCGGATCGCCGCTGGTTTTGAAGTGGGGCAAGTTCGGCTCCTTCTATGCGTGCAGCGCTTACGACAAAAAGAAGCCCGGAAGCTGCACGTTCACCAAAGAGAATTTCGACGCCAAGCCCAATCTCGCCGTGCCGGGCGAAGATGCCGAGCAGGAAGAGGAATACTGCGAGAACTGCGGGCGCGTGATGGTGCTGCGGAACGGCCCGTGGGGGCCGTTCATGGCCTGCCCCGGCTACAACGAAGATCCTCCCTGCAAAACAGTGCGCCGCCTGAACCAGAAGCAGCAGCAGAAGCCGCCCGTGCCGCTCGATGAGAAATGCCCGAAGTGCGGCGAGCAGCTTGTACTGCGCAATGGCCAGTATGGCGAGTTCGTCTCGTGCTCCGGCTATCCCAAGTGCAAGTACATCAAGCAGAACACCATCGGCGTGAAGTGCCCGAAGTGCCACGAGGGCGACATCGTCGAAAAGAAGGCGCGCCGCGGCAATTTCTTCTATGGATGTTCCGAATATCCGAAGTGCGACTTCACCGCGAACTACAAGCCGGTCGACAAAAAATGCCCGGAATGCGGCAGTCCCTACCTGCTTGAGAAAACGCTGAAGTCAGGCGTCTATCTCGTTTGCCCGAATAACAAGAAGCCTTCAGCCGGCGAAGAAGCTGCTCCGAAGAAACGCGCCAAGAAAGGCGAGCCGGAGAGCGCAATCGCATGCAGCTATACAAAGCGCATCGGCGACGCGCCTCCACCGGAAGAAAAGAAGCCGGTGCCGACAGCGAAGACACATGGTCCACTCGTAGAACAGTCTGCATAAACGGAACGCGGCAAGTGGTAATCTCAAAACGAACAATGAGATTCCCCGCCGCTTTCATTCTTCTTGCCATACCCTTCGCGGCTCTGGCCCTCGGACAAAGCGCCCCGCCGCAGGAATGCCTGCTCAGCACCCCTAAGGTTTGCGCTCTCCACGTCCTTCAGGATGAGGGCGGCATCCTCGCCAGCCCGGTCAGAACATCAGGCAAAGATCTCTTTTGGCTGGTTCCCTTCGGCGTCGCAACCGGCATATCTCTGCACTACGACGCGAGGCGATGAGCTCTCTTGGAGTAAATCCGCAGCGCGAAGCCAGGTTTGAGACCATTTCTAATGTTGCCGGCATTTACGCGCCAATCGCAGCCTCGGGAACCGGCTATCTCGTTGGCGATATGACCCACAACGATTTGTTGCGTGAAACAGCCGTCCTTTCTGCCGAAGCGATGGTGGATGCAACCATCCTGAACCAGGGTCTGAAGTATGTCATCGACCGCCAGGACCCGCAGCAGGATGACGGCGCGGGCCGCTTCTGGCCTCATGGGACGAAGACCTGGCCGGACGGCCAGTCTATGCCCTCTGAGCACGCCATGAATATTTGGGCCTTTGCCCATGTAGTCGCAACTCAGTACAACGGTCCAGCCACCAAAGCGATTGTGTATTCGGTGGCCGCTACTGTTTCAGTTTCTCGGGTGATCGCGCGCCAGCACTTCCCGTCCGACGTGGTTGTAGGCAGCGTTTTCGGATACCTGGTTGGCGGATATGTCGTACATCGTCGTTCACGGGAAGCGAACTATCTGTCGCTCTCAAGCGTAGTAACCCCCAATGGGCGGGGTCTTCAGCTTTCCTATAACTTTGTGCACTAATTCGTGCTGTCGCTGTCGGATTTATACTGCTCTGTCGCAGCATCGAAGGTTGAGAAGCCGATTCAGGAGCCGTTTATGCCGTCCGTCGCCGTTGATTATGCCCGTACCAACTTCCCTCGTTTTCTTGACGAGTTAAAGACCCTACTTCGCATCCCGTCCATCTCCACGCTGCCCGAACACAAAGCCGATGTATTCGGCGCGGCCACCTGGCTGGCAGAAGAGCTGAAGCGTATCGGCCTTGAGAACGTTGAGGTTATCAAGACAGACGGCCATCCTTTGGTCTATGGCGACTGGCTGCACGCCGCGGGCAAACCCACCTGCCTCTGTTACGGGCATTACGATGTGCAGCCACCCGATCCCCTTGATGAATGGAAGTCTCCACCGTTTGAGCCGGCGGAGCGCGACGGCAACCTGTACGCCCGCGGCGCCGTCGACGACAAGGGGCAGATGTATATCCATATCAAGGCGCTGGAATCGCTGTTCAAAACAAATGGAGGCAAGCTGCCCATCAACGTGCGAGTAATTCTTGAAGGAGAAGAAGAAGTAGGCGGCGAGCAGATAGCGAAATTTGTTCGCGAGAAGGGAAATCGCCTCAAAGCCGACTTCGCGCTTGTTTCCGACACGGAATTGTTCGCGCCCGAGCTGCCGACGCTCTGCGTAGGCCTGCGTGGCATGATCTATACCGAGCTTGAGGCGCGCGGCGCGAAAACCGACCTGCATTCCGGCATCTATGGCGGCGCTGCACCCAATCCCTTTATCGCGCTCGCGCAGATTATCGCGCAGCTCAAAGACTCTTCTGGACGCATTCTCATTCCCGGCTTCTACGACGCGGTAAAAGCCCCCGCCGCAGACGAGCTGAAAACCTGGAAGCAGCTTCCGTTCGACGAAGAGCATTATCGCCAGACGGAAGTAGGCTCAAGCCGCCTCACCGGCGAGCCCGGATTTTCAGTGCTGGAGCGCACCTGGGCGCGGCCCTCGCTCGACGTTCATGGAATGCCCGGCGGATTCATCGGCGCAGGTGCAAAAACAGTCATCCCGGCAAAAGCCGTGGCAAAAATATCAATGCGTCTCGTGCCGGACATGATGCCAGACAAAACATTCGCGCAGTACAAGAGCTACGTCGAATCGCTCACGCCCGCCGGCATCGCGCTCGACGTGCGGCTCATTCATTCCGGCGAAGCGATCGTCATCGGCACTGACAATCCCTACATTCAGGCCGCAACGCGCGCTTTGAAGCAGGTCTGGCGTAAAGACACAGTCTTCATTCGCTCCGGCGGATCGATTCCGATTGTTGGCGATTTCGAGCGGCATCTCAAGATTCCCTCCGTCATGATGGGTTTTGGTCTCCCGGACGACAATCTCCACGCGCCCAACGAAAAATTCCATATTGCAAATTTCTATCGTGGCATCGAGTCCGTCATCGGATTTCTTGAAGAGTTGGGAAAATGAACGCTTTCGTTCTCGCCGGTGGCCAAAGCACACGCATGGGCCGAGACAAGGCGATGCTGCCGCTGGGCGGCCGTCCGCTGATCGAACATGCTCTCGACAAGTTGCGCGCGCTTGGCTTCTCGCCCCGAATCGTCGGCTCCCGTTCGGACCTCGCCGCGTTCGCTGCGGTAGTTCCTGACAGACATCCCCAGGCAGGCCCCCTCGGCGGCATCGAAGCTGCTCTCGCAGCCAGCGATACAGAGCAGAATTTCTTTCTGCCGGTCGACCTGCCATGGTTGCCGCTCGAGTTTCTGCGCTGGATGATCGACCGTGCCAACGGCACAGAAGCGCTCGCCACGATTCCACGCCTTCAAGGCCGTCCGCAGCCGCTATGCGCGGTCTACGGCAAAGCGCTCCTCCCATACGCGCAGGCTGCGCTCGTTGCGGACGACGCAAAGGTCATGCGCGCTGTGGAACGGGCCGCCAATGCCACCGGCCTGCGTATAGACAGCTTCGACGTCGAAACCGTCGCCGCGGCCCAGTCCTGGGAGCAACCCCTGCCGCTGCGCCGCTGGTTTGAGAACATCAATACTCCCGCCGATTTCAAAAAAGCAGCGCTGGAGCAAACTGCGCGCATCCACTAAGCTGAAGCGAGGAGCAAATTACTGGCCAGCAACGCCGAAATTGAGACGATTGTCGAAGAGCCCGCCAAGCGCGAGGCTGCGCCATACATCGCCTTCGAGCATGTCTCGAAATCCTTCGGCGATCTGGTGGTTCTCGACGACGTAAGCTTCTTCGTCAATTCCGGAGAAACGCTTTGCATCCTGGGCCGCAGCGGAGTGGGCAAATCGGTCTCCCTCCAGCAGATTATGGGCTTTCTCAAGCCTGATTCGGGCAAAATCCTGGTCGCAGGCGAGGACATTTGCTGCTTCACCGAAGAGCGAGATGCAGGCCGTTCGTCGCAAAGTCACCATGGTCTTCCAGAACGGAGCCCTCTTCGATTCGCTCAGCGTGGGCGAGAACGTCGCCTTCCCGTTGCGCGAACGCAAGGAACTTGTTGAGGACCAGATTCAGCAGATCGTGAACGGGTTGCTTGAAATGGTCGGAGTCTCCGGATTGACCGATCTGCTTCCATCCGACCTTTCAACGGGGATGAAACGATCCGTCGCTATCGCTAGAGCCCTCGCCGCTCAGCCTGAAGCGATTCTCTATGACGAGCCGACCACGATGGTTGATCCCCTCATCGCACACCTGCTAGGCAACTTGATTCAGAAGCTCAAATACCAGCTGCGCCTCACCAGCATCGTGGTTACTCACGACATGCGCTTTGCCCAGCGCCTTGCAGATCGCGTGCTCTTTCTCCACCAGGCTAAAGCGCACTTTTTTGGAACGATGGACGAGATGAAGGCCTCAAATGACGAAGTCCTTCGCCAGTTTCTCGACCTCGATGCGCTGGTGCTCCCCGAGGTCTGATGCCAACTAAACCCTCCGCAGCCGACTTCATAGGGACATGGCGTCTCCTCGATTACTCCTTCATCCACGAAGACGGAGTCATCGAGCACCCGTGGGGAACCGAAGTACGTGGCTACCTGCTCTACTCCGCCGAAGGTTACATGAGCGGTAACCTGAGTCCCGCGCGAGACTGGCCCTCCAGGCGCGCGCGGATGACGGCCGCAATCAAGGCCCACGACGGCGCAGGCGCACTGCGGCTCGCCCAAAGCGCGGGTCGAAGGGAATACATTGCCTACACGGGCCGCTACACCGTAGAAGGTGACACGATCACGCATCACGTCGAAGCAAGCCTCTTTCCCAATTGGGTAGGCCGGCCCGAAGTCCGCTACTACAAATTCGAAGGCGACACGCTGACCCTCCGTACCGGCCCGGTGCGATCCGGAAAACATACTATCGAGGCGCAACTCACATGGGAGCGCGTACGGTGAGAGCAACTTGTTAAACTTGAAGTGTGAAGATTGCACTCGCCCAGATCAACCCCACCATTGGAGATTTCGACGGGAACGCCCGCAAAATCCTCGAATTCACTGGGCGGGCCACGCAGGGCGGCGCAGACCTCGTTCTCTTTCCTGAGCTGGCCGTCTGCGGCTACCCGCCCGCGGATCTGCTCGAAAAACCGGCATTCGTCGCGCGCGCCGGCGAGATAGTTGAAGAGATCGCGGCAAAGACCGCAGCCGGCAAAATCGCCATCGTGTGCGGTTACGTAACCCCCGCGCATCACGGAACCGGTAAGCACGTGATGAACTCCGCCGCCCTCCTCCGCAATGGACGCGTCGAATTTGTTCAGTCGAAAATGTTGCTGCCTTTTTACGATGTCTTTGACGAGCAGCGCTACTTCGCTCCCTCGCACCATCAGCGTCTTTTCGCGTTCGGCGGCGAGCATATCGCGCTCACCATCTGCGAAGACGCCTGGAACGACAAGAGCTTCTGGGAAAATCGTCTCTACAACATCGATCCCGTCGAGGAACTTATGCGCGGCGGCGGCTCGATCGTGTTGAACATCTCCGCCTCCCCCTACTGGCGCTTCAAGCGCGATACCCGTCGTGAAATGCTGGCCGCCATCGCCCGCCGCCACGGAGCTCCGGTCATCATGGTGAATCAGGTGGGCGGCAATGACTCGCTCGTCTTCGATGGATCCAGCCTCGCGCTCGGACGCAACGGGGAAGTGATCGCGCAGGCGAAGTCATTCGAAGAAGATCTGATCTTTGTCGACACCAAAGCTCTCACCGGCGACATTCGTCCAGAGCCGGACGATGAAAGCGAAGCAACGTTTCGCGCACTGGTTCTCGGCACCCGAGACTACGTACAAAAATGCGGCTTCTCAAAGACCATTATCGCTCTGAGCGGAGGCATCGACTCCGCTCTCGTAGCCGCGATTGGCGTAGAAGCCCTCGGCAAGGACAATCTTCTCGCCCTCGGCATGCCCAGCCCTTATTCCTCGCCAGGCTCTATCGACGACAGCCGTCATCTGGCCGAAAATCTCGGCATCCGATTTGAAGTTCTACCTATCAGCCCGCTCTTTGAACAATACAACCAGACGCTCGCGCCCCTATTCACAGGACTCAAGCCCGACATCACCGAAGAAAACATACAGTCGCGCATTCGCGCCGGTCTGGTCATGGCCGCGTCCAACAAATTCAACGCTCTCGTGCTCACCACCGGCAACAAAAGTGAAATGTCCACCGGCTACTGCACGCTCTACGGAGACATGGCCGGAGCCTTAGCGGTCATTGGCGACGTTTACAAAACTCAGGTCTACGCGCTGTCCCGCTATGTCAATCGCGAGCGCGAAGTTATTCCCGCTTTCGATTCTCGAAAAACCGCCATCAGCCGAGCTGCGTCCCGATCAGAAAGACACCGATTCGCTGCCGCCGTATGACGTCCTCGATCCTATTCTTGAGGCCTACGTCGAACGCTACGAAACACCGGAGGCAATTGCAACAGCGCTTAAGCTCGATCTCGAACTCGTCCGCAGGATTGTAAAACTGGTGGAACGCAGCGAGTACAAGCGTCAGCAGGCCGCTCCGGTTCTCAAGGTCACGGCGAAAGCATTTGGCATGGGCCGTCGTTTCCCAATTGCCGCCAGGGCTCAGGTCTGATGCGCGCCCGACACAACCCGCGGATGACAAAATTCCACATCGCTCGTCAGACCTCTTACACTACTAGTCGCCCACTGAATGACAACTACCTCTGAAGGAATCCCGATGCACTTTCGCAAAATGCTGAAGCAAGTCACAATCCCACTCCTACTCGCCGCGACCGCAGCCACTGTACCTGGTCTGGCCGCCGCGCAGCAGCAGCAGGAGACTCCCTCCGCACCCGACGCCTCGCCGGTTAAGCTTCCCGTACCCGATGCGTCGAACTTCACAGCCGCATCTCCTACCCGCGCTATCGTGGAAGCCTTTCTTAAAGCATCGTGGGGATACGATCCAGACCGTGTCTGGCAGGTCTGGGCGATCCAGAAGACGGCTGCGCCCGGAGTGAGCAGAGTGGTTGTGGAAGTCGCGCAAAAAACCGATCCCCAACATCAGGTTGCCACCGCTACTTTTCTTGTGACGCCAGACGGAAAACATCTCATCGCCAATAACCTTGAAATGCTCGCGTTCGGCGAGCACCCCTACGCCGAAACCCGCGATGTCCTCATGCAGGGCGCCAACGGACCAAGCCGCGGGGCCGCGGACAAGAAATTCGAGTTGGTCGAATTTGCCGATTTCCAGTGTCCGCACTGCAAAGCCACGCAGCCCATTATCGAGCGGCTGCTCGCCGATTTCCCGCAGGCGCACTTCGTCTTTGAGAATTTTCCCCTCACCACCATCCACTCTGAGGCCTACAAGGCAGCCGCCTACAGCGTGTGCGTCGCCCAGCAGGCCGGCAACGCGGCCTTCTTCAAATTCGCCGACGACGTCTTCAACAATCAGGAAAACCTCACCCCCAACAGTTCCGACGCGGTCCTCAGCGACGCCGCAACAAAAGCCGGACTTGATGGTGCAAAGGTTGGAGCCTGTTCCTACAGCCAGGCCGCCAAGGACGCGGTGGACGCCTCAATCAAACTCGGCAAGGACCTCAATATCGACGAAACTCCCATGCTCTTCATCAATGGTCGTCAGGTTCCGGTTGGCGAAGTGGCCAACAATCAGCTTCCTTACGAAACTCTGAAACAGATGGTTGAGTATCAATTCAAAGAGGATCAGTAGACTGCAGCGCTCCCGGTCTTCTCGGAAGGTATCGCGCGAAAAAAAGCCCGGCCGATGCCGGGCTTTTCATTTTTCCAAATGCCTGACTACACCGTGACGGGCTGCTCCGCATTCACATTCACTGGGGTCAGCCATCCGTAGCGATCCGGCCGCAGCCCGTTGGCAATGCCAAAGAACTCGTCAGCAAGCTGCTGCGTGATCGGACCAGCTTTGCCATCCGCCACCGTGATCCTGTCCACACTGCGAATCGGAGTAACCTCCGCCGCTGTACCGGTAAAGAAGACTTCATCCGCAATATAGAGCAGCTCGCGCGGCATGGCCTGCTCAACCACGGGGATGCCGAAATGGCGAGCCAGCGTCAGCACCGAGTCGCGCGTAATGCCCGAAAGCACCGAGTTCGCGAGCGGCGTTGTGTAGAGCACGCCATTGCGAACGATAAACAGATTTTCGCCCGAGCCTTCCGACAGGTATCCGTTCACATCCAGGGCAATGCCCTCGACATAGCCGTTGACGTCCGCTTCCATGCGGATGAGCTGCGAGTTCAGATAGTTTCCTCCCGCCTTGGCCAGCGAAGGAGTGGTGTTTGGAGCCGAACGGTTCCATGACGAAACGCAGACGTCGGCGGCGTCTCCCGCAACATACTTGCCCCACGGGAAGTTGGCCATGTAAACCTCAACCGGCGAGTGCTTGGGGTTCACGCCCATCTCGCCGTACCCGCGAAATGCGATCGGCCGGATATAGCAGGGCGCCACTTCATTGGCCTCGATCAGCTCGACCACCGCATTCGAGAGCTGCTCCAGAGAATAGGGCAGCGGCATACGGTAAATCTTGGCCGAGTCCAGCAAACGCTGCATGTGTTCCGGAAGCCGGAAGACCGCCGCACCCGAGGGTTGTCCATAGCAGCGAATGCCTTCAAAGACGGACGAGCCGTAATGGATCACATGGCTCATTACGTGAATATTGGCTTTTTCCCACGGGATAAGATTGCCGTTGTGCCAGATCTTGCTGGTTGGCTGAAGAGGCATCGAAAACTGCTCCTTTGTACTCGAATACTGAAGATAATTATAGCTGTGAACTCCCGCCCACCGCGCAGAATCGGCGCAGAACATAAGGTTGCTGGGAACTTCTGTGAACAGTGGGTTAATCCGGAGGCGGCGACGCCTTTCCGGCTAGGTCGCAGGCTCTCCACAGATACCAGCTTGCTACCGAACGCCATGGCCGCCAGCGTTCGCCGCGCCGCAGCATATCGGCAGGTTTCGCCAGCATCGAAGCGTCAAAAGGCTTCGTCTTCGGCAAGCGCCCAAAGGTAAGCGCAAAGCCCTTCCGCACGCCATAATCGCTCACCGGCAAAACATCCGGCCGTCCCAGCCGGAAGATCAGCAGCATCTCCACCGTCCATGGGCCAATGCCGCGCACCGTCGTCAGCCGTTCGATTATCTCTTCGTCGCTCATCCGTCGAATCTGCGGCAGCGTAGGCACTGTTCCATCCAGAGTCTTTGCCGCCAGATCGCGCAATGCCAGTACCTTGCTGCCGGAAAGTCCGCAGCCGCGAAGCCGCTCATCCGGCGCCGCGAGCATATGTTCGGGCGCCGGATGAAGCTCGCCAAAGAACGTAAGTAACCGCTTCAGAATCGCGGCCGCGGCTTTGCCATGCAGTTGCTGATAAATGATCGATTCAAGCAGAGCCTCAAAAGGGGAGTGCTGACTCTTCAGCCGCAATTTGAAATCACCGGCACGTTCAATCAGCCTTCCCAAAATGGGATCGGCAGCAGCCAGTTCTTCGCAAGCCTGGGCAGTGTTGTAGCGCGGAACTCGGCGGCCGTCAGTCATTGAATCGAGAAGAAACCAGGGTAGTAGATAAAAGCATCAACGCTTGCGTGCTCTGTGCCGATCGTATTCGCAGCGTGCACAATTCGCAAAGAGCGGCCAATGATAGCAAAGTTGGCGCTGTTCCACGAAAAATTTCAGAGTCAATCAATTTGAAACACAAAAAATCCATGCGCCTTTCCGGGGCTTGCTCGCGGCGATTTTGGACGGTATATTTATTATTCACTTTTAGACCGATGGATTCGGGGCGCGAAATTTTCCTCCGGGTAAGAGCTGCGGGCAAGCGCAGCGCGGTAGCCGTTTAACCACCAGGGATTTTTGAGGGAGCAGGAAGCACTCATGGCGCAGATTTTTGACCGCAGCTCGAACGCGCTGGCACGGATGAGTCTGGTCTTAACGGGATTAATTGTCATTGCCTTGGGAGTGACGCTCAATGAGCTTCAACGGTCGCCGTGGGTGACTCGCCAGGGCCAGCGCGCCGATCAGCCGGTTCCATTCAGCCATAAACATCACGTGGAAGGACTGGGTTTGCAGTGCCAGTACTGTCACGTCTCGGTTGAAAAATCGAGCTATGCCGGCATCCCCCCTACGCGTACCTGCATGAACTGTCACTCGCAGATATGGACCAACGCCGAACTGCTCGCACCAGTTCGCCAAAGCTGGGCTAGCGGCGAATCAATCGTCTGGACCAAGGTTCATGACCTCCCCGACTTCGTTTATTTCAATCATGAGATTCATGTGAACAAAGGCATCGGCTGCGCAAGCTGTCACGGCCGGGTCGACGAAATGCCCATCATGTACGAGCAGAACACGCTCCAGATGGAGTGGTGCCTCGACTGTCATCGCAACCCTGCGAAAAACCTGCGGCCCACGAGCGAAATTTACAACATGGGTTGGAAGAACCCGTCGGATTTGAATCCCGTATGGTGCGCTGCCGCCGATGTGAAACGTGGCACACCGACGGCGGAATCGGTAAGCTGCACCACCACCGATCCGGCACAGTCCGGAAATCCGCAGCTCGCCTCCCTGCGGCTGATTCCCGCGGTGGACGCGCAGGCGACTGATGCGCCGAACGGACTTCTCTCGCCGCCTCCGCTCAGTTATACGAAGTTCACGAGCCAGGAAGCGCTGGGCGGCTTCCTCTTCGAGCATTACAACATCCGGTCTGCACGCGAACTTTCAAGCTGCGAGGTATGCCACCGGTGAAAGACAGCGTGGAACAGATCATGGAGAAGACGAACTCAAAGCTAACCGTGGCACAGGTTCGCGCGAAGCTCACCGGGCAGACTGGCAAGAAGTATTGGCGCTCGATCGATGAACTGGCCGGAACACCGGAGTTCGATGCGGCAGTGCGCGAGGAGTTTCCGCAGCACAGCTCTGAATGGATCGATCCGGTTTCGCGTCGCGGATTCATGAAGCTGATGGGCGCGTCCATGGCGCTCGCCGGTCTCGCCGGATGCACCAAGCAGCCTGATGAACCGATCTACCCCTACGTCAAGGCCCCGGAAGACCTGGTTCTCGGCAAGCCGGTATATTTCGCCACGGCCTTTCCGTTTCCCAGCGGAGCGGTGCCGTTGCTGGTCAAGAGTGATGCATATCGCCCCGTCAAGGTCGATGGCAATCCCGACCATCCTTACAATCAGGGCGGTTCTGACCCAATCACCCAGGGCACGCTGCTCGACCTCTACGATCCCGACCGCTCTCAGCATGTTTACTATCGCGGTGAGACGCGCCAATGGGCGGCCTTCCTGGCTTCCTTCCGCGCGATGTTGTCAGACAAGAAATCAACCGGTGGACAGGGCCTCTATTTCCTCAGCAGTACCGTCACTTCGCCTACGCTGGCGGCGCAATGGAAGAAGGGGCAGGCGACCTACCCCAGTGCTAAATGGATTCAGTACGATCCGGTGAATCGCGATTCGGCCTACGCGGCATCCAAGGCAGCTTTTGGCGACTACGCTGACGCGCAGTACAAGCTCGATGCAGCCGACGTAATTGTTTCGCTCGACGCCGATTTTCTCTCCGGAGCCGCATACCCTGGCTTCCACCGGCTGGCAAAGGATTACGCCAACCGCCGCCGCCTCGAAAAAGCGAGCGCGGGCGACTATTCGATGAACCGGCTCTATGTCGTCGAGAGCATGTCCTCGACTACCGGCATGAAGGCCGAACACCGCCTCGCGCTGCGGGCCAGCGATATTCCTGGTTTTGCCGCGGCACTCGCGGCGGCAGTTGGCGTGGGCTCGGCGCCCTCCGGCTACACATGGTCAGACGGCGCGCAAAAGTTTCTTGCTGCGGTTGCAAAAGACCTGAAGAACACCAGCGGCAAGTGTGTTGTCATTCCAGGCGAGCAGCAGCCGGCCAGCGTCCATCTCGCCGCGATTGCCATCAATGACGCGCTCGGCAACGTCGGAAAGACCGTCGTCTATACGGAGACGGTAAATCCCATGCCCTCCATTCAGGGCGACGACATGAAGTCGCTGGTCGCGGACATGAATGCCGGCAAGGTCGAATGGCTGGTCATTCTCAACGCGAATCCCATCTACTCAGCGCCCGCCGATCTTGAATTTGCCGACGCCTTCAACAAAGTCGGCACCGTTGTGCATCTCGGGTCGCACCGCGACGAAACCGGCCTGCAGGCTCAGTGGCATATCAACGGCACGCATTATCTCGAATCATGGTCGGATGCCCGCGCCTATGACGGCACTGTTTCCGTCGTTCAGCCGATGATCGATCCGCTGTACGGCGGCCACTCGGCGCATGAAATCGTCCAGTCCCTGCTCGATAATCCTGATGTCTCGCCCTACGACGCCGTGCGCGAAAACTGGAGTGCTCAAACAGCGGGCAAAGGCGCGGACGCAGACTTCGGCTGGCGCAAACTCCTCCATGACGGCTTCCTGGCTAACTCGGCCTTTACACCAAAAAGCGGCGGAGCGAACAAGGCTCTCCTCGCGGAAGGTTCGCATAATCAATTTGGCGATCTTCCCTGGGTCAGCAGGGCGCAGGCTCCCGCCGATTCGCTCGAGATCATCTTCCGCCCCGATCCGCATGTCTACGACGGGCGTTACGCCAACGTAGGCTGGTTGCAGGAGATTCCGCGTCCCATCACGAATCTTTCCTGGGACAACGCCGCGCTGATGAGCTATGCGACCCTCGAAAAGCTGGGCCTGGTCGAACATGACGTTATTGAGATCACGCTGAACGGGAAGAAAGTTCTGGCCCCGGCGCTCGCCGTGGCCGGCCATGCCGACGGATCAATTACCGCGCACCTCGGGCAAGGGCGCACCACCGGCCGCGTAGCTGGCGGCGTGGGGTTCAACGCATATCAGATCCGGCCTTCCGACTCTCCGCTCTTCGCAACCGGCGCGACCATTCGGAAGACGGGCAATGTATGGGGCCTCGCGGATACGAAGAGTCACTACATCGATCAGCGCGCGAAATACGTGGGCGGCGATGGCAGCGGAACCCACTCCATTGAAGGCAATGAGGCGCTCGATCGCGGCATTATCCGCTACGCCACGCTGGATGAATTCAGGCAGGATCCCAACTTCGCGCACGAAGGCGAGGGCAAGGACGATCCCGAGCCCAACACCAGCATGTTCCCGGCTTATCGATATGACAAGAACGCATGGGGCATGTCGATCGACCTTAATTCCTGCGTAGGCTGCAACGCCTGCGTCGTGAGCTGTTATGCGGAAAACAATATCGCCGTTGTCGGCCAGCATCAGGCATCGTGGGGCCGCATCATGCAGTGGATCCGCATCGATACCTATTACGAAGGCGATCTGGCCGCGCCCAGAGCGCACTTCCAGCCCATGACCTGCCACCACTGCGAAAATGCCCCCTGCGAGCAGGTCTGCCCGGTAGGCGCCACGGTCCACACGCCCGAAGGGCTAAACCTCATGGTCTACAACCGCTGTGTGGGTACCCGTTACTGCTCCAACAACTGCCCGTACAAGGTACGGCGCTTCAACTTCCTGCTCTTCTCTGACTATGAAACCGAGAGCCTCAAGCTGATGCGCAACCCTGACGTGACGGTTCGCAGCCGCGGCGTCATGGAAAAGTGCAGCTACTGCGTGCAGCGCATCAATGAAGTGAAAATCGAAGCCGACAAGAACAATCGCGACATTCGCGACGGCGAGATCGTTACCGCATGCCAGCAGGCCTGTCCCACCAACGCAATCGTCTTCGGCAACATCAACGACGCAACAAGTAAGGTGGCGAAATTGAAGAAACAGGAACGCACCTATGGAGTGCTGGCGGATCTGAACACGCGCCCGCGGACGACTTACGTGGCCGAAGTGCTCAACATCAATCCGGAGTTGTCTCCGGATGTGGGAACCTAGGCCTTAGAAAGATTTTGAAGTCAGGTGGCTGCGTCTGGAGAGTGCGTAGCCGAGAGCAACAGCAAGGGATAGGTAAGAGGTCGCAACAATGGCAACCAAAGACGCACCAGTCAATGACCCGATGCTGGACCCGGTAACCGGGGAATTTGCGGTCATTGCTCCTGGGCATACTTTCAAGTCGGTCACGGAAGAAATTTCGCGCATCGTCCTTACGCCGCATACGCCTCTGGGCTGGTTTGCCGGATTTGCCATGGCCGGCGGCTTTGTCCTGATGCTGCTGGTGGCAGTCACCTGGCTCTTCCTCAAGGGCGTAGGCATCTGGGCCATCACCATTCCGACAGCCTGGGGCTTCGCCATCGTCAACTTCGTCTGGTGGATCGGTATCGGCCACGCCGGAACTCTGATCTCGGCGATTCTGCTGCTGTTCAAGCAAGGATGGCGCAACTCGATCAACCGCTTCGCCGAAGCCATGACGATCTTCGCCGTCATCTGCGCCGGCATGTTCCCGCTCATCCACGTCGGACGCCCCTGGCTGGGATACTGGCTCTTCCCCTATCCCAATTCCATGAACGTATGGCCGCAGTTCCGCTCGCCGCTGCTCTGGGACGTCTTTGCGGTTTCGACCTACGCGACCATCTCCGTGGTCTTCTGGTACATCGGCATGATCCCCGATCTCGGCACCCTGCGCGATCGCTCCAAGTCGCGACTCGGGCAGTACGTGTACGGAATGCTGGCCGTGGGCTGGCGCGGATCGGTGCGGCACTGGATGCGCTATGAGACGGCCTCGCTGCTGCTGGCTGGCCTTGCTACCCCGCTGGTGCTTTCGGTCCACACCGTCATCAGCTTCGACTTTGCCGTGGCCCTCCTGCCCGGCTGGCATACCACTATCTTCCCTCCGTACTTCGTGGCCGGCGCCATCTACTCCGGCTTTGCCATGGTCATCACGTTGGCCATCCCGATCCGCAAGTTCTACCACCTCGAAGACCTCATCACCATGCGCCATCTCGACAACATGGGCAAAGTGATGCTGGCCACCGGGCTCATCGTCGCCTACGGCTACTCGACCGAAGTCTTCATGTCCTACTGCTACTCGGCGAGTCATTGGGAATACTTCATGATGTGGAACCGCATGTTCGGCCCCATCGGCTGGGCTTACTGGGTTCTGATCACCTTCAATATCGCTCTCCCGCAACTGCTCTGGGCCCGAAAGTTCCGCCAGAACCCCATGTTGCTGTTCATTATGTCTCTCATCGTGAACTCCGGCATGTGGTTTGAGCGCTTCGTAATCGTCGTCACCAGTCTCACGCGCGATTATCTGCCATCTTCCTGGGGAACCTATCGAGCCACGAGGTGGGATTACGCGACCTTTGCCGGAACCCTCGGCCTGTTTACATTCCTGTTCTTCCTCTTTATCCGCTTCCTGCCCATGATTCCCATGTCAGAGCTTCGTCTGATGCTTCCTCAGGCCAAGGTGCGGACCGAAGCCCAACCCTTACAGGAGGCGGGTGACTGATGCCTGTACGTGAAGGAACTTACGGCCTGTTGGCCGAATTCGATACGCCAAGCCAGCTCGTGCGCGCCGCGAAGGGCGCATATAGTGCGGGCTACCGTCGGATGGACTGCTACACGCCCTATGCGGTGGAAGAGGCTGCCGAGGCCATCGGCTTCCATAAAAACACCGTCTCGCTGGTCACGCTGATCGGCGGTCTGTTGGGACTGGCCGCCATGTTCGGCATGGAAACCTGGATCTCGGTCTGGGCCTTCCCGCTCAACATCGCTGGCCGTCCCTATTATTCCTGGCCGGCCTTCGTGATACCCGCTTACGAGTGGACCATCCTCTACGCCGGCCTCTCCGCAGCCTTCGGAATGTTGGCTCTCAATGGGCTTCCGCAGTTGTACCACCCGCTGTTCAATGCGCCCAACTTCCGCAATGGTGCAACATCGGACAAGTTCTTTTTATGCCTTGAGTCGACCGACCCCAAGTTCAATGCAACAGACACGCGAGGGTTCCTCGAAGCCTTCACGCCGGTTTCGTGTCGTGGAGGTGGAGTATTAAACCCGATGAAGATCAACCGGAAGAATACCGCCCGGCGTGCTTGCTTTCGGAGCGGCTGCGGCATTTCTGTTCGTCGCCGGCTGCCGTCAGGACATGCAGGACGAGCCGAAGATGATTCCCCAGCGCGGAACAACCTTCTTTGCCGACGGACGTTCGGCGCGCCCGCAGGTCGAGCACACGGTCGCGCGCGGCCAGCTGGATGAAGATCAGTACTTCTACACCGGCCTCATCGATGGCAAGGAGCAGGACGCGATGCCTTATCCGGTCACCCTCGAAGTCCTCGAGCGCGGCCAGGAGCGGTTCAACGTTTATTGCACCCCCTGCCATTCGCGCGTAGGCAACGGCGACGGCATGATCGTGCAGCGCGGCTACAAGCCGGCTGGAAATTATCATGACGCCAAGCGGCTGGCCCAACCGTTGAGCCACTACTTCTTCGTCATGACCAACGGCTATGGCGCGATGCCCGATTATTCGGCGCAACTCACGCCCGTTGACCGCTGGGCCGTGGCAGCTTATATCCGCGCGCTGCAGCTGAGCCAGAACGCAAAGCTCTCCGACGTTCCCGCCGGCGTTCAGGTCGAAAACCTCAAAGACATCGCGCAACAGGAGGGACTCCCGGCAAGCTACGCAGGCCCGTGGCCCGTTGCTAAAGACACTGATGTGCAGGCTCTGCCGCCCACGGGAATTGTTGCCGGAGCTCCAGCGGAAGGCGCCGAAGTGCGCACGTTGAATCAGCCGCAGAAAAACCCGCCCGTCAAGACTTCGGGAACCAAGGCCGCCGCAGGCAAAGCACCCGCGTCGCATTAAGGATTGCAGGAAGAACGCATGGCTCAACACTCGTTTTCAGAACATCACGCGAAGACACTGCCCACGAACCTGGGCGCGCCGGCATTCGTCAATATCTGGCGCACCAGGGCGCTCGTGAGCGGCGTTATCTTCTCGGTCCTTGCCGTCATTCTCGGTTTCCTCAGCGGCGATCACTGGAACCACTTCCTGCGCGCCTGGCTTCACGGCTATATGATCTGCTTCGGCTTCTGCTGCGGCGGCATGTGCCTGCTGATGGTCCAGTACCTGTCCGGCGGCAAATGGGGACTGATTATTCGCCGGCCCCTCGAAGCGATGACGCGCACCCTGCCTCTGGTCTTCCTTTACTTTCTTCCCGTGGGCATCCTCGGAATGAGCTTCGGCAAACTCTACATCTGGTCGCGCTATGCCGACTGGGCGACAGCGCTCAGGAATCACCAGATCAACAATGAGCAGGCGCATGCGATTCACTGGAAGCACGCGATTCTGAATCCGGTCGGCTTCTGGGCCACCTCGCTCATCGTTTTTGCCATCATCGGCATCTATGTCTTCTTTCTCAACCGCTTGTCCCTCCAGCGCGATGCCGACCCCGAGCCGAATGTGAAATTCTGGCAGACGCGATTTGAGAACATCAGCGGCTTCGGCGTCCTGCTCTACTCGATCATGCTGTTCATCTGCGTCATTTACTGGGTCATGTCGCTCGACCCCACACTGGTATTCGACGGTCTATGGCTTCCAGTTTCTGGTCGGCCAGGCCTACGGAGTTTTCGCCCTGGCTCATCCTCACGCTGATGGCGCTCTCGAAGGCCGACCCCATCAAAACCACGTTCCGCTCGACCGAGCAGCACGATATGGGCAAACTATGCTTCGCCTTCGTCATGCTGAATATGTATCTGGCCTTCGGCGCATTCCTTATCATCTGGTCCGGCAACTCTCCGGAGGAAATTCCCTGGTATCTGGACCGCATTCGCGGCGGGTGGGGCGTGGTCGCCACGCTCGACTTCATCTTTCACTGGCTGCTGCCGTTCACCCTGCTGCTGTCCAGCAACCTCAAGCGCATCAAGAGCCGTCTGGCTGTGGTCTGCTGCATCATGATCTTCGCCCGCTGCCTCGATATGTTCTGGCTGATCGAGCCGAACTTCAAGCGACGCAGCGCGCAACCTGCACTTCAGCGTTGGAATCTTCGAGTACGCCACCCTGCCGGTTGCATTGATTTCCTTCTGGATGGCTTACTATTTCACGCAACTCACACGGCGGCCGCTCGTCGCCACCAATGACCCGCACCTGGCGGAGATTCTGGAGCCCGAACATGTCCACGCCTAACGAGCACGAGTCCCATAACAAAGCCAGTTCGGTTCGCGAGGGCTACGAGGTCACCGATGTCGGCGTTCGGGGCATCGTGGTCTTCCTCGTCGGGCTGTTTGTCTCCGTCGGCGTCTTTTTTGTCTTCTGCTTCGGAATAGGCGAGGTCATCAACAATGCGCTCGTTAAACGCGACGGTCCGCCGAATAAGTGGAACACCGTGGCCTCGTCCCAGAGCAGCAAACTTAAGAACATGGAGTCCGATCCGGCCGGCAGACAGATTGAACTCAAGCAACTGACGCAGAGCTTTCCCACTCCGCGCCTGCAGATGGACGACGGCGACGAAGACGTGGCCGATCTGCATCGCCGCGAGGATCTGCTGCTTGATCACTACAGTTGGGTCGACCAGTCCCAGGGTAAAGTGCGCATTCCCATCGACCGCGCCATGGAACTGATCGCACAGCGCGGGCTGCCGGTCGAGCCGAAACCAGCATCGACCGAGCCTCTGATGGCTGGCGACTCGGTTCCCACCGTCCAGATGCCGCTCACCGACGGCTTCGCGCGCACCGCCTTTGAACAGGAACAAGATGCGGACTCGAACCTGCCCGGAGAGCAGTCCTCGGCGAAGGCAAATAACAATTAGCGATCAGAACTCAGGGACTCTCACAGGATGCTTCGTTTGGAGACAATGCGGAAAATAGCTTCGAGCTTTAGCCTGGCTGGCGCTCGCTTTCGGGTGCCTCGCCGGTGCGCACGCTCAGGTTTCCGACTATGGCCAGAAGCAGATGGGTCCCGTGAGCGATCAGCCGCCGGCGTTGCTGAAGAAGATTCAAATCACGCAGAAGCTGAACGCGCCACTGCCGCTCGGCCTCCAGTTCCGCGACGAAACCGGAAAGACCGTCAGCCTCGGCGATTACTTCGGGAAACGGCCTGCGATCCTCTCCTTGGTCTACTACCAGTGCAAAATGCTCTGTCCGGAGGAAATCAACGGGCTGGTGGGCGCGCTCGAGATGGTGAAATTCGATCCGGGCAAGGACTTTAACGTCATCTTCGTAAGCATCGACCCCACTGAAACCCCGGCAATTGCCGCGAACGCAAAAGCCCTTTACGTCAGACGCTACGGACGGCCTGAATCCGCTCCGGGATGGCATTTTCTTACCGGCCAGCAACCGGCCATTGACGCTCTTGCCGCCGCTACCGGCTATGGCTACACACGCGTTCCGGGGCCGGATGGCAAAATGACGCAGTTCGCCCATGCCAGTTCGATTGAACTTGTGACTCCGGAAGGGCGGATCGCGCAATACTATTTGGGCGTAGAGTTCTCCCCCAACGGTCTGCAGCGTGGCCTTGTAGCCGCATCAGGAGGGAAGATCGGCTCTCCAGTGGATAACATTCTCACCTATTGTTACCGCTACAATCCGCTGCTCCACAGGTACAGCCTCCTCATCGCCCGCATTGTGCAGTTGGGCTGCATTCTTACATTTTTGATCCTGGTGACATATTTAGTAATTAATTTTCGGCGTGACATCCTGAACGGGCGTCTGGCAACTCACAAAACGGCGACCCGCAAAACCGCGAACGGATAAAGGGAACGATGCATTACTTCATCAGTCCAGTACTTTGGCAGTTTCTCGTTAAATGGCTCACGCACTTCCCGCTCTTTCCGCCGGAAGCATCGGGCATTGCTCCCTATGCCGACGCGTTCTTCTTTTTTCTGCTTCTGATCTCGGTAGCCGGCACCGGAATAGTGACGGTGATGGTGGTCGCCTTCTCCGTTATGTATCGCAAGGAGAAGAATCCGGAGGCAACGCCGATCGAAGGTTCCACGCTGCTTGAGGCGACATGGACCATCATTCCTCTCGGACTCTTCATGATATGCTTCGTCTGGGGCGCGCTGCTTTACTTCCGCATCTACACTCCGCCTACCAATTCCATGAACATCTACATCGTTGGAAAGCAATGGATGTGGAAGGCCGAACATCCGGGCGGCCAGCATGAGATCAACGCATTGCACGTTCCCACGGGCAAGCCGGTGCAACTCACCATGATCTCCCAGGACGTCTTTCACAGCTTCTCAATTCCAGCCTTTCGCGTGAAGCGCGAAGTGATTCCAGGGCGCTACACCACCGTATGGTTCACGGCCACCAAACCCGGAACCTACCATCTCTTCTGCACCCAGTATTGCGGCACCCTTCACTCCCAGATGATCGGCGAAGTTACCGTCATGACGCCAGAGGATTATGAGGCGTGGCTCGCCGGCTCAACCAGCGGTTCATCACTCGCGCAGAACGGCGAACGCCTCTTCGCCGGCCTCGGCTGCAATGCCTGCCACTCCGGAAACGCCTCGGCGCGCGGACCAAATCTCGCCGAGGTCTACGGAGCGAAGGTGCAGTTGCAGAACGGATCGTACACTATGGTAGATGACGCATTTCTGCGGGATTCGATTTTGAATCCAACCCTGCATGTGACCGCGGGATATGCGCCGATTATGCCAACCTATCAGGGTCAGGTCAGCGAAGAAGGCCTGATCGATCTGGTGGAGTATATCAAGGCGCTCCACTCCAACGACCGCGTTCAGCAGACGCTGAACACCAGCCTGGTGCAGAGCTCCGGTTCCGCCTCAGGAACGGGAGAGAATGCAGTCCAGAGTACGGTGCCGCATGCTTTCGACGCGCAACACTCCGGTCAGGTGCAGCGTTCCGTCAAACCGCAGAGCCGGACGGCGCCCGCAACGCCGGGGATGGTGAATCAATGAGCACAAGCATAAGCCTTCCTGACCAGCAGACGGCGACTATGCCGAAGCGGTCTTATCTGAATAGCGAATACGGCCTGAAAAGCTGGCTGCTTACGCTTGATCATAAGCGCATCGCTATTCTCTATCTGTTCAGCACCACGTTCTTTTTCATGATCGGCGGCAGCGCCGCAGCGCTGATCCGGCTTAATCTGCTGACTCCGGGCGGCGAGCTGGTGGCGGCTGACACCTACAACAAGCTGTTCTCTATTCACGGCATCATCATGGTGTTTTTCTTCCTGGTGCCGATCGCGCCCGCGGTGCTGGGGAACTTTCTTATCCCGCTGATGATCGGCGCGAAGGACGTCGCCTTCCCCAGGCTGAACCTGCTGAGCTGGTACCTCTTTATTCCGGCGGTTGCTTTGAGCTGTACGCAATCATCTGGGGCGGCATGGATACCGGCTGGACATTCACCACGCCGCTCAGCACGCATTATGTGAATACGCATGTGATCGGCGCGGCCATGGGTATTTTCATCGCCGGATTTTCCTCCATATTGACGGGCGTGAATTTCATCGTCACGATTCACAGACTGCGCGCGCCCGGCATGACCTGGTTTCGGCTGCCGCTGTTCATCTGGTCGTACTACGCGACCTCCCTCATTTTCGTACTGGCTACTCCGGTGATCGCCATTTCAATGGTGCTCATCGTGTTGGAGCGCGTTGTCGGCATCGGCGTCTTCGATCCGACAAAGGGCGGCGATCCGCTGCTCTTTCAGCACCTCTTCTGGTTCTATTCCCACCCGGCCGTCTATGTCATGATTCTGCCCGGAATGGGAGTTATTTCCGAAGTCATCGCTTGCTTCTGCCGCAAGCGGGTCTTCGGGTATACCGCGGTCGCATTTTCCTCCGTGGCCATTGCGGTATTCAGTTTCTTCGTCTGGGCGCACCACATGTTCATCATGGGCATCTCGAATTACTCAGCCCTCGTGTTCTCCTTTATGACCATGCTGGTGGCGGTGCCTTCCGCGATCAAGATCTTCAACTGGTCCTCGACGATGTACAAGGGCTCGATCACCTTCGACACGCCCATGCTTTACGCCCTGGGCTTCATCGGCCTCTTCACCATGGGCGGAATGACCGGTATCATGCTGGCATCGCTGGGCATGGACATCCACCTGACGGAAACCTACTTTATCGTGGCGCACTTCCATTACGTGATGGTCGGCGGAATGGTCAGCGCGGTCATGGCCGGCTTACATTTCTGGTGGCCTAAGATCACGGGACGAATGTATCCGGAGTCGCTGGGGAGACTGGCCGCGTGTATCCTCTTTATCGGGTTCAACCTCACATTCTTCCCGCAGTTCATCCTGGGATACCTGGGCATGCCGCGGCGCTATCATTCCTATCCGCCGGAGTTCCAGGTACTCAATGTGCTTTCAACCGCCGGAGCGTCGATCCTGGCCATCGGTTATCTGCTGCCTGGGATTTATCTCCTCTGGTCGCTGAAATACGGCAAAATTGCCGGAGCGAATCCGTGGGAGGCGCCCGGCCTTGAGTGGCAGGTGCAGTCGCCTCCGCTGACCGAGAACTTCCTTGAAACGCCGATCGTCGATTTTGAGGCTTACGATTTCGAGTGGCTCGCAAACAAGACCAAAAACGAGGTGCAGACCGTTGGATAGCCAGACGATCACAATTCCTGCAACCCACAACGAACTCGAGCACGAGCATTCGCCGCATCTGCATCACCATTTTGCGACGATAGACCAGCAGCGCGAAGCGTCGAACTTCGGCATGTGGATTTTCCTGCTGACTGAAATCATGTTCTTCGGCGGCATGTTCACCGCGTACCTCATTTACCGCAACTGGTACTACCCCGCGTTCGTGGCCGGCAGCCACTGGATGATTATCTGGGCCGGCACCCTCAATACCGTCGTGCTCATTTGTTCCAGCTTCACCATGGCCATGGGCGTTTACTCGGCGGAGATGCGGAACCGCAAGGCGCTGCTGCGCTACCTCACGGCAACCCTGCTTCTTGGATTCGTGTTTCTTGGGATCAAGGCCTTTGAGTGGCACAACGAATGGGTGGAGCACCATGTTCCCGGCCTGAACTTCAGCACCAGCGACTTCACCCACGTAGACCCCCGCTACCCGCAGGACAAGCCGCTGGCCCCGGATATGGCCGAGAAGACGCAGTCTTACTTCTCGCTCTACTTTCTCCTGACCGGCGTACACGCCCTGCACATGATCATCGGCGTTTCCATTCTGCTGTTCCTCATCTTCCAGGCGTGGGGTGGAGCCTACACCACGGGCCACGTGACGATGATAGAAAATTTCGGGCTTTACTGGCACTTCGTCGATATTGTGTGGATATTCCTGTTTCCGCTGCTCTATCTAATAAGTCGACACCAGTGACCGCATAAGAACCCTATTCGAGGCAACGATGTCAGAACCGACACATCACTCACACACCGTCGTCAGTCCCAAAGTCTATGCCGTGATCTTCGGACTGCTGTTGTGCTTTACCGCGCTCACTGTCTTCGCTTCCTATCTCGAGCTCGGCTCATTCAATACCGTGATCGCGCTGGCCATCGCCATCATCAAGGGCACGCTGGTCATCCTCTTCTTCATGCACGTTCGCTATAATTCCCGGCTTACAAAGCTCACGGTTGTCTCCGGATTTTTCATGCTGCTCGTGCTCTTTTCGATGACGCTGACCGATTACATGAGCCGCGCCTGGGGGCTCTGGCGCTGAATTCGGAAGCTTTGCGACTGCAATGCTTCGCGCCAGCCAGCTTTTTCACAAACCCAAAAGCACCATCCGCCGGCAAGCCACATAACCCCTTAGGCCATCAACATGAAGAGCGGGACTCTTCATGGCTTTGGCAGCGAATCTTCGCACGAAAGTAATCTATATCCGCAGCCCGTCCCGACCCATAATGAGCCGACACTACCAATTTGAAACTGACGCGTACTTTCTCTTCCATCGGCTCTCGTGAGCGCGGGCGCTCGCATGTGCAATGGACCTGAGAACCGTCGGCTTTCGACGGATGAGGTTGGCGCACGGTGGATTCCGGTCGATTCAAATTCTTATGCTGTGTGCCGCTCGTCGTATGGTTCATAGCGGCCAGCGCGCAGCAAATCCGCAAGCCGGCGCTCGGTAACGAAGTCCTCGCAAAGCAGCGCAGCGCAAGGTTCCTCGCCGAGCGTGGAGTAGCGTCATCCGGCCCCAGGCCTCGCTACAGCCGCAGCCCCGCGCAGATGCTGGCCCAGGCGCGCGCACAATATCGAAACCAGAGCCAGATCTCCGCCGCCTCAGCCCCCCAGACTCCGATTTGGCAGCCAGTGGGCCCGGCACAGGTCACCACTGCGGCATATGGAGAGGTCACCGGCCCCATCACCAGCATCGCCGCCGACTCTTCGGACGCAACCGGCAACACCGTGTATGTAGGAACAGCCTACGGAGGTGTCTGGAAATCAACGAACGCCGCGGGCAGTCCGGCTTCTGTTACTTTTGTTCCGCTTACTGACGCCGTTTACTCTTCGCTCTCCCAGACCGCGAGCGTCGCCGTCGCTCAGTATTGGAGCCATAAGCGTGCAGCCCGTCGCTTCCGGCGCCACCCCCGTACTGCTGGCCGGGACGGGTGACCCGAACGACACCACGGCCTCATATTTCGGGGGCGGAATCCTGCGCTCCACGGACGGTGGCAACCAATGGACCCTCATCCCTCAATCCAGTGATGAGTTCGCCGGCGCAAACAGCAATTTCAGCTTTGCCGGAAACGGCTTTGCGGGCTTCGCCTGGGGGAATGTCAGCGGAAACCCCGTTGTTGTCGCCGCAGTTTCACAGGCCGAGCAGGGCGTAGAGCTCAGCGCCGGCAATTTCCAGCACAGCGTCCTTGGAATCTACTACTCCACCGATCAAGGGCAGACCTGGTTGATGGCAACCATTTCCGACCCCGGAGGCGTAGTACAGTCGGCGCAAACGCCCTTCGTGCCTTGCGAAGTAACCGGATCGCGCCTGCCCTGCGGCAACGCCGTCACCTCCATTGTCTGGAACCCGATACGAAAGGAGTTCTACGCCGCGGTGCGCTTCCACGGCTATTACGAATCGGCGGACGGGCAGAATTGGACCCGCGTCGCCAGCCAGCCGGGAGCCAATCTCACCACTCTCATGTGTCCCACCAATCAGGGATATTCCGGATCGCAGGCCTGCCCCATTTACAACGGCGTTCTGGCCGTGCAACCCATAACCGGAGACACATTTGCGCTGACGACCGACATCAACAATCTCGACCAGGGGCTCTGGCAGGACGCCTGTCAGCTCGCTTCCGGTTCATGCAC
Organism: uncultured Acidobacteriaceae bacterium; assembly: GCA_963783805.1. Lineage (GTDB taxonomy): Bacteria > Acidobacteriota > Terriglobia > Terriglobales > Acidobacteriaceae > Silvibacterium. Next base: position 68,504 of record CAWAPC010000011.1, read on the forward strand.
CTCGTCAACGCTTGCTTTCGCGCAAATTCCCGACGCGGCGCTCGATGCCGGATCACTGAATCCATCGCAGCCAACACTAATCCCTCAGGCCGACTACGATCTTTACCTCGCCGCCGTGCCGTCCTCGCAGGACACGCTCCTGTTCGCCGGAACCGCCGACATTTACCGCTGCAGCCTCGCTGCGGGATGTGCATGGCGCAACACCACGCACGCGCAGTCTTCCGACTGCAACTCGGCGCACGTCGCCCCCGCGCAATACGCCATCGACACAACCTTTGGCGCCGGCGGCCTGCTGTATTTTGGCAATGACGGAGGCCTCTGGCGCTCGACCGACGCCGTCGATCAGCAGCAACAGCAGTGCTCGGCCGACGACGCCGCGCATTTCCAGAATCTGAATCCAGCCTTCACCGGCTCGATCGCCGCAGTAGAAGACCTCGCGCCTGACGCCACGAATCCGCAGAACATGATGGTTTCGCTGGGAGCCCTGGGGACCGCCGCTCCGCTCGGCTCGGCGACCTCATGGCAGCAGGTGCTCGACGGAGAAGGGGACTACGCGGCGATCGATCCGGCCACTCCGCAAAACTGGTATGCCACATCAGAGTTCGGCATCGGCATCAACCGCTGTACTGACGGTTCAAGCTGCGGAATCGCCGCCTTCGGTTCGCCCGTGATCGACAGTGCCGACGCCGGCGATGATGGCTACGGACAGATCATCCCCGCTCCCTGGATTCTCGATCCGCAGAACTCCGCCAATCTCATTCTCGGCACCTGCCGCGTCTGGAGAGGGCCCGCCGCCGGAGGCCTCCAAAGCCAATTAAGCACGATGCTCGATGGCGACAACGGCCCTTACTGCGACGGAAACGCGGAGATCCGTTCCCTCGCAGCCTCAGGCCAAGCCTCCGACGCGCCGGGAACGCCGGAGCGCATCTATGCCGGCATGGCAGGCCTCTATGACGGAGGCGCAACTGTGGCCGGGCACGTCTTCGCGCAGTCGATCTCTGCCAACAACGCGTCGTCATGGATCGATCTCTCCAACAACCTGAACAATTTCAACCCCAACGGCTTCGACATCTCCAGCATTTATGTCGATCCGCACTCCGCAGGCGGACAAACTGTCTACGTGACCGTACAGGGGTTCGGCCCGCTGCATGTTTATCAATCCACCGACGGCGGATCGATCTGGCAGGACATCTCCAACGGTCTCGTGGACGTTCCCGTAAACAGCGTCGTCGTCGATCCGAACAACGCGAACACGGTGTATGTCGCTACCGATGCTGGTGTCTACTTCACGCAAAACGTAAGCAGCTGCGCTCAGCCATCGGCTAATTGCTGGAGCCCTTTTGGAACTTCGCTGCCCAACGCCCCGGTGATGCAGTTGGCTGCAGTCAACACCAGCAACGGCCCGGCCTTGCTCGCAGCCACCTTTGGGCGCGGCGTATGGCAGATCGGACTGCCTGATGCAGCCACTACCACCGCAACCATCACACCCGCTGCCTTGACCTTTGCGATCCAGCCGGTCGGGTCAACCAGCGCGCCGCAGCAAGTGCTCGTTACCAACACCGGCAACGTGCCTCTTCAAGTCAGCTCCGTAGCCGTCACCGGAGAATTCGCCGAAAGCGATACCTGCAGCGGAGAATCCATCGCGCCCGGCGATGCGTGCGTCGTCGAAGTGCGGTTTGCTCCCACAAGTGCCGGTGCGGAAACCGGGTTGCTGACCCTCTATGGAAATCTCCCCGCTGGAGGCCAGCTCACCGTGGCGTTGAACGGAACCGGAATTCCCGGAGCAGCCATAACGCTTACTCCCTCTGCGCTCTGCTTTCAGGCCACGCTCGTCGGCCAGACCACATCCGCGTCCTGCCAGTCCGGCTTTGCGCCCCAGCAGGTACAGTCCATCGTCATCGCCAATACAGGTGGAACTGCCGCAAGCCTCGCCTCCATATCCATCACTGGCGACTTTGCGATCGCTGCCAATACCTGCGGGACATCGCTGGCTCCCGCCAACACTCCGAACGATAGCTGCACGGTCAACATCGCCTTTACGCCCACCGCTTCCGGGAACCGCACCGGCACGTTGACGGTCACCGGCAGTGCAGGCACGCAGACCGCGCAGCTTGTCGGCACCGGGCAAAGTCCGGCAACCGACGTGCTCGCGCCACTCGGCCTCAATTTTGCTTCCCAGGCCATCGGATCGGCGAGTGCGACCCAACAGCTCACCCTCACCAACAATGGCGACCAGGCTCTACAGACCATCGCCGTCCAGTCCTCCACCATCAGACTTCAGCTCAGCCAATAACTGCGGAGCGACTCTCGCCGGTCATTCGAGCTGCGCAATTCTGGTGAGCTTTCTCCCAACCCGCATCGGCGCAGAGAGCGGCGATCCTCACGGTGAGCGACGTTATCGCCCAGGGCGCTTCCGCCAGCCCTCATTCTCAGCAGGTGGTGCTCACCGGCACCGGAGTCGCTCCGACAGGGATCGTCTCCGCCACGCCATTTTCCCTCGATTTTGGCTACTACGCTGTGGGAGGTGCCACCCCGGCGCAAACCGTAACAGTCTCAAATAATGGAACCTTAACCCTCACCGATATCCAAAGCACAATCGCCGGAGACTTCGCCACGCAGGCTGCTTCCCAGAATGCCTGCGGAGCAACGCTTCTCGCAGGCGCAAGCTGCAATATTGCTGTCGTTTTCTCCCCCACGCAGGTCAACCAGCGCACCGGAAGCCTTACCGTCACCGCGGCAAATCTTCCCACTCCCCTCGTCGTCGCGCTCTCCGGCAGTGGAGCAGACTTCACCATGAAGATGAGCGGATCCTCATCGGCAGTGATCGCCGGCAGCGAGACTGCGCCGCCCTTTCAGATAGAGATTGATTCGGTCAACAGTTCAAAGGGGCCCGTCACTTTGTCCTGTGCAGTCGTGCCCGCCAATGCAAGCTGCACGGTTCTACCCGCATCGGTTACCCTCACCGGCAGCAGCAGTCAGTTCGCAACGCTGAGTTTCGCCACCAGCCAGCAGGCGAGGGCCATAAACCCTGGCTGGAAAGCCCTTGGGTTTGCCATGGCCGCGCTGCTTCCAATAGGGTTCAGCGGGCGCCGCCGCCGCAGATGGAGCGCACTTGCTATATGCGCGCTGCTCGCTCTGCTTTTCCCTGTTGCCTGCGGCGTGGCCTCAAGCTCCGGCAGCAGTTCTTCTGGTGGAGGCGGCGGTTCGTCCACATCCACAGGGCAATACAGCGTTACCGTGACAGGCTCCATGCCCGGACTCACGCAGACCGTCACCGTAAACGTCACTGTAGAGTAGTTGAAAGAAAAATTTCCGCATCTATCCCTACGCCCGGCAACGATTCTTTGTTTTTGCAGCCTGCAACCTACTAAACTCTATGAGGAAGTAAATTCGCTTGATTTTCGCCAGTCTCAAGGAGCAGGAATCTTATCGGAATCGGATGGTCTGTGAATACCACCGCTCCGGCTTTTGAATGCTATGCGTAAGCAATTGGTTTTCAGCCTCAGCGTGTTCTTCGCAGTGTTCTCGCCTCTTGCGATAGCACAAAACTCTCCCACCGGCGAATATCCTTCGAACGTTCAAACCAACCCGTCCGTCGATTGCTCCGATCCTCTGCTCGCCAACTCTTCGCGAATGCCAGACCAATAGTCAGAGCGAGAATCCTGGCGTTTCCGCGCAGCAGTACGGACAAACTGGAGTGAATCCCCAGCAAAATCCTGCGTCCGTCCCGCAACCCGGCATGAACCGCCCGCAGACCTATTCCGACCTCGGCAGTCAGAATAACCAGCAGAACCAGATACAACAATACCTCAATAATCAAAGGCCGCTGCCTCCTCAGCCGCTGACCGAGTTTCAAAAGTTTGTCGCCGGAACCACCGGCCAGGTCCTTCCTGTCTTCGGCACCAGCCTCTTTCAAAACGCCCCTTCCACCTTTGCGCCCATGGATGAGGCGCCCGTTCCGCCCGACTACGTCATCGGTCCCGGCGACGAGCTCCGTATCCGCATCTGGGGCCAGGTCAATTTCGACGCCAATGTGCGCGTCGACCGCGCCGGAGAAATTTATCTTCCGCAGGTCGGGCAGGTCCACGTTGCCGGGCTTCCATATCAGGCTCTCAGTGAGCATCTTCACGCTGCCGTAGCCCGCGTCTTCCGCAACTTCGACCTCACCGCCGACATCGGACAGATTCGCGCCGTGCAGGTGTACGTCGTTGGATTGGCGAACCGTCCTGGTACTTACACCATCAGCTCGTTGAGCACGCTGGTTGACGCCCTCTTCGCCAGCGGCGGTCCGTCTGTCGAGGGCTCCAAGCGCCACATCTATCTCAAGCGCGCCGGTGAAACGGTCGTTGACTTCGATCTGTATGACCTGTTGGTCAATGGCGACAAGTCCAAAGACGCCAAACTGCAATCCGGGGATGTCATCTTCATTCCTGCCGCAGGCCCGCAGGTGGCCCTCACCGGCAGCGTGCGCCGTCCGGCTATCTACGAGTTGCGCGACGACACCACGATCGGCCAACTTCTGAAGTATGCAGGCGGAGCCTCAACCACAGCCTCCTCTGCGCGCATCTCCATCGAACGTATCGAGAACCATAAGGACCGCTCCGCGATGGAAGTGGCCTTCGACCAGCCCGGGCTCGCCACCGTTCTGGAACAGGGCGACATTCTGCGTGTTTTGTCCATCGTTCCCATGTATCAGAAGACGGTAACGCTGCGCGGCAACCTCGCCAATCCCGGACGCTTCGCATGGCACGAGGGAATGCGCCTCTCCGACCTCATCCCCGACCGCGACTCGCTGCTCACCCGTGACTATTGGTGGAAGCGCGCGCAGTTGGGCCTGCCTTCGCCTGAATTCGAGCCGGTGCCGATGCTGGCCGCGCAAAGCCAGCCTTCCTATCCCGTGGATCTCCGGACCCGCGCGAAGAATTTCCCCCTCAGCGCCGCTGAGTGCCGTGCCTACAATGGGGCCTATGATTCGAACTGGTACCGCTGCAACCAATACGGTCCAAACGGTGTCCAGAACAACAATCAAAATAATCCCAACGGCCAGAATAACCAATACAACCAATACAACCAAAACAACCAAAACAACCAGGGCCAATACGGCCAGGACGGCCAATATTACCCGCCTCCGTACGGACCCTTTCCCGGCAGCGATCAACAGAATTTGGACAACAACGCAAACTGGCAAAGCCCTCAGCAACAGCAGCAGACGAACGCAAGCCAGCAGGGCGGCACCTCAACTCTTGCCGCTCGCCAAAGCCAGGTAATTACCGAGAACATAGCAGGCGCCACCCAGCACATCCGCGTAACTGTGCCCGCGCCGGAGATCGACTGGGACTACGCCGTCATCGAGCGCCTCGATAAAAATACTCTGAAGACGTCGCTCATCCCCTTCGACCTTGGCAAGTTGGTCATGGACCACGATCCCAGCCAGAATCTCGAACTACAGGCCGGAGACATTGTCAGCATATTTTCGCAGGCCGACATTCATGTTCCTATCGCGCAGCAGACAAAATTTGTACGTCTCGAGGGTGAGTTCCTCCACGCCGGAACCTACAGCGTGAAGCCGGGCGAAACCCTGCCCCAGTTGATCGCTCGCGCAGGAGGATTCACCACCGACGCCTATCTCTACGGTTCAGAATTCTCCCGCGAATCAACGCGCGTCATTCAACAGCAGCGCATCGACGAATACGTGCAGAATCTCCAGTTGGATATCAATCGCGGCACACTCGCACAGTCTTCCTCCGCGGTCAGCTCCGCACAGGACGTCGCCAACGCCAGTGCAGCCGTCGCAACCGAGCGCGACCTGATCTCCAAGCTGCAGCAGATTCGCGCAACCGGCCGCATTGTCCTCGAAGAAAATCCCGGCAGCACCGGAGTCGCAGCCCTTCCAGCTCTCCAGCTCGAGGACGGAGATCGCTTCATCGTTCCCTCCAGGCCGGCGAGCGTTAACGTCGTAGGTTCCGTCTACGACCAGAATTCGTTCCTCTTTGTTCCGTCGCGTCGCGTCGGCGATTATCTGCACCTCGCTGGAGGACCCAGCCGCGACGCAGACAAGAAGCATGCCTTCGTAATTCGCGCCGACGGTTCAGTTCTCAGTCGCGCTGCCGCAAGTGGCGTCTGGGGAAATACCTTCGACGCCGTCCGCATCAATCCGGGCGATACGATTATCGTTCCGGAGAAGACTTACGGACCTTCCGCTATGCGCGGTTTTCTTGAATGGTCGCAGCTATTCTCGCAACTGGCGCTTGGCGCGGCGGCGATCAGCATCCTTCAATAACCCGGACGACGTATTCGAGAGAAAGAGTTTCATTATGAACAACACCATCCTGGTGACGGGCGGCGCAGGATTCATCGGCTCGAACTTCGTGCTCGAATGGATTACGAAGACCGATGCGCGCGTCGTCAATCTCGACCTGCTCACCTATGCCGGAAACCGCCGCAACCTGCAATCGATTGAAAATCATCCCCGGCACATCTTCGTGCAGGGAGACATCTGCAACGAAGGACTGGTCGGCTCGCTGCTCACGGAACACAAGCCGCGCGCCATCCTGCACTTTGCCGCCGAGAGTCACGTCGACCGCTCCATCGCCGGGCCGGCCGCATTTATGCAGACGAATATCTTCGGAACGTTCGCTCTTTTGCAACAGGCCAAAGCCTACTGGGAATCGATCCAGCCGGACGCGAAAAACACATTCCGCTTCCTGCACGTCTCTACCGATGAGGTCTACGGCACATTGCAGCCTCAGGATCCCGCCTTTCAGGAAACCACTCCCTACGCCCCCAACAGCCCTTACGCGGCCTCGAAGGCATCATCTGACTTCCTGGTTCGCGCCTGGCATCACACCTACGGATTGCCTGTGCTCACCACCAACTGCTCCAATAACTACGGCCCATACCAGTTCCCCGAAAAACTCATTCCGCTCATGATCCTCAACGCGCTCGAAGGCAAACCCCTCCCCGTTTATGGAGACGGCCAGAACATACGCGACTGGCTCTTCGTTGAAGATCACTGCGCCGCAATCCGCTGCGTGCTCGAAAACGGCCGCACCGGCGAAACCTACAACATAGGCGGCAACAGCGAGCGCCGAAATATCGAGGTGGTAACAACCATCTGCGACATTCTCGATGAGTTAAAACCCGACCCAGCCATTGGCGACAGAAGAAATCTGATCACCTACATCAAAGATCGTCCCGGTCACGACCGCCGTTACGCCATCGACGCCACAAAAATCGAGCATGAACTGCACTGGCGACCAACACAGCAATTCGAGAGTGGTATACGCAGAACCATCGAATGGTTTCTCGCGCATCTCGACTGGGTCAACGAAATCCGCTCCGGAGCCTACCAGCAGTGGATCGAACTGAACTATGCAGAGAGGCTGGCGCAATGAAAGGAATTATTCTCGCCGGCGGTTCAGGCACGCGACTCTATCCGGTAACGCACGTCATTTCCAAACAGTTGCTGCCCGTCTATGACAAGCCAATGATTTACTACCCGCTCAGCACGTTATTGCTGGCGGGCATCCGCGACATTCTCATCATCTCCACGCCGCAGGACACATCTCGCTTCGCCGAGTTACTCGGAGACGGAAGCCGTTGGGGCATTCAACTGAGCTACGCTGTGCAGCCAAGCCCGGACGGCCTAGCCCAGGCCTTCCTCATCGGTAAAGACTTCATCGGCAACAATCCCACCGCGCTTGTGCTCGGCGACAACATCTTTTATGGCCAGTCTCTGAGCCAGCAACTCAAACGGGCCGCCGCCAAAGACACTGGCGCAACCGTCTTCGCATATCAGGTGCACGATCCCGAACGCTACGGCGTCGTAGAATTCGATTCGGAGGGCCGCGCCATCAGCCTTGAAGAAAAGCCGCAAAAGCCAAAGTCGAAATATGCCGTAACCGGTCTTTATTTTTACGACAACAACGTGACCGCCGTTGCTGCCTCTCTCAAGCCGTCATCGCGCGGCGAGTTGGAAATCACCGACCTGAACCGGCACTATCTCAATCAAGGTCAGCTGGATGTGGAACGGCTGGGGCGAGGCATGGCATGGCTCGACACCGGCACCCACGACTCGCTCTTCGAGGCTGCAATGTTCATCCAGACCATCGAGCGCCGCCAGGGCGTCAAAATCGCCTGCCCCGAAGAGATCGCATTCCGTTACGGCTACATCACCGCCGCCGAATTGGAAGCGCTGGCACAGCCCGTTCGCAAGAGCGGTTACGGACAATATCTGTTTTCGCTTCTTGCGGAACTGAGCAATCCCCAGGAACTCGCCTGATATGAACATCCAGGAAACTGCAATTCCCGGCGTGCTTCTTCTCGCGCCCAGGAAATTCACCGACGCACGCGGAGCCTTTTGGGAGACGTATAACGAACGCATCCATGCAGCAGGCGGGCTTGCCAACACAGTGGAAGCAGGACAACACCTCCGTATCGATCAAGAATGTAGTGCGCGGCATTCATTACCAGGTGACTCAGGCGCAGGGGAAGTTGGTTCGCGTTAATTATGGGGCGGTCTTCGACGTAGCCGTTGACCTCAGGCGCAGCTCCAGAACCTTCGGCCAGCATGTAGGTGTGGAGTTATCCGAAGAGAACGGCACCATGCTTTGGATTCCGCCGGGCTTCGGCCATGGCTTCGCTGTTCTGAGTGACAGAGCGAGCTTTGCTTACAAAGTCACCGACTACTATTCGCCCTCCGGCGAGCGAACAATTCTCTGGAGCGATCCAGAACTCGCAATCGCCTGGCCCATCGCGGCTCAGGATGCAATCGTGTCTGAGAAAGACCAGCAGGGAAGCGTCTTCTCGAGCGCCGAGATTTTTGCGTGAAACGAGTCTTGATCCTGGGCGCGCAAGGCCAGCTCGGCATAGAATTGCAAGCTGCATTTCGCGATGCGGGCCACATCATCGCCCACGGACGAGCGAAGTGCGATCTGAGCGACCCTTCCAGCATCTGCGCTGCCATTCGAGAAGCGCGTCCCGATCTGATTCTGAATGCAGCCGCCTACACCGCCGTCGACCGCGCCGAATCCGAGCCCGCGCTAGCCATGCAGATCAATGGCGACGCGCCGGGAAGAATCGCCGAAGAGGCGAAAAAAAACAATGCCCTCCTTATTCACTACTCAACCGACTACGTCTTCGACGGATCGAAGCACGAACCTTGGGTTGAAGATGATCCTGTCCGTCCGCTGAATGTCTACGGCGCAACCAAGTTGGCCGGAGAGCGCAACATTCAACAGTCGGGGTGCCAATTTTTCATCTTTCGCACCAGCTGGGTCTTCAGCCCGCACAGTCATAACTTTCTCCGCACCATGTTGCGGCTCGGACAGGAGCGCAAAGAATTAAAGGTGGTGAATGACCAGAAGGGTGCGCCTACTTCAGCGCTGGCGCTGGCAACAGCTACGCGCCGCATTGTCGACACGGTTGACGATCGCGGCCTCAAAGATGTCACCGGAACATATCACATGACCTGCGCGGGACAGACAACGTGGTTCGGATTCGCGCAATCCATCTTCCAGAAGGCGCAGGCGGATAAATCCTGGGCGTCGATCGTGGGTATTCCGGCCTCCGAATATCCCACGCCAGCCATGCGTCCTGCTAATTCAGTGTTGTCCAATAAGAAATTGACAGCGGCCTTCGGGTTCGAGCTGCCTTCATGGGAAACCGCTCTGGACGCGGCGCTCCAGGCCCTCAATGCCCACCGGCACTAATTCAAATTCTATTGTGAAGTTTTAGTAGGCGCCCTTGCTATGAAGGATCACGCGAACGGTCTTAAATAGAATCTTCAACTCCATCCAGAGACTCCACTGTTCCACGTACTGAACATCCAGCAGCACCCGCTCCGGGTAGTCGACTTCGCAGCGTCCTGAAACCTGCCACAGCCCCGTGATCCCGGGAAGCGCATAGGTGTACGTGGGAAAATACTTGCCATACTTGGCACGTTCCTCGTCCACGATCGGGCGCGGTCCAACAATGCTCATGTCGCCGGCCAGCACATTCAGCAACTGAGGAATCTCGTCCATGCTGGTTTTACGAAGCAGCCGTCCGATCGGAGTCACACGAGGATCCTCCCGCAGCTTCTGCGCCCGTGTCCATTCATGACGCGCCTCCGCGTTAGAGCTGAGGTGCTGTTCCAAAAGATGATCGCTGTCTTCATACATCGTCCGAAACTTCCAGACGTACAGAGGCTGCTGAAATTGTCCGATACGGCGATGGCGGTAGAGAACGGACCCCCTGGAAGTCAGACGGATCAGAGCCGCAAGAATTATTCCGAGCGGAAGCGCAACCGGAAATGCCAGAAATACAATCAGCAGGTCCAGCAGCGGCTTCAGAACTCGATAGCGGAGAGAAGCAATCGGCAACCCTGAGTGAATGGCCTCAAGCGATGCCGCTACGGCTGACTCATCAAATTCGCCAGCGCGAAAATGTTCTTCCCGGTAAGAAATGTCAGAAGTAAAGATCTCTGGTGTAGCCATGCACTGTCAAAATTGTCCTGTTCTCTAATTTGTCAACTTTGTCAACGAATTGCCAATCAAAACTGCCGAACATCTTTTGGGGTAAAGGCTAACAGTTTGTTCAAATCGTCTGTGCCTCTCGGTCGGTTCCGCGACGGCACGCAAGTAGTCTGATTGTATGTGTAACTCACCAGCAAGGGAACGGAATCTTTTGTATTTATACCAGCTTAGAAGAGAATTTATACCAGCTTAGAAGAGAAAGTCCGTGAAATGTCATCGAAAATGTTGACCTCTCTGAACCAGACTGGGCACTTCTACTTCTACTAGGTGGGAACCCTGCACAATTGAAAAGGATGCTCCCTGTAAGGCTTGGTTTACAAATACAAAGTTGCCATGGGCCGGTATCCGAAGTAACCGGCACCCTCTATCCCGCGAACTCATGGCACTGGCAATTCTTCAAAATTTTCCGCACACTAGAAATGTCTTGGATTCTCCTTTCAATATCATCGGCAGCGCATCCCATCCGCACGAGAGTCTCCAGGAATCACGACAGCTTGAAACGCGCCTCGCCGCTGCAGTCCGCGGTGAGGTCCGCTTCGACTCAGGCTCCCGCGCCCTCTACACAACCGACGCATCGAATTACCGCCAGGTTCCAATCGGAGTTGTAATTCCACGCAGCGCTGCGGACGTGGAAGCGGCCATCGCCGTCTGCCGTGAATTCGGAGCGCCGGTGCTCTCGCGAGGCGGAGGTACCAGCCTCGCAGGGCAATGCTGCAACGTAGCTGTGGTGCTGGATTTTTCCAAGTATATGCGCTCCATCCACTCGCTCGATCCAGAAAGGAAACTGGCGAGCGTTGAGCCTGGCATTGTCCTCGATCGCGTGCGCGAAGCTGCGGAGAAGCACCACCTCACCTTCGCACCCGACCCGGCCACGCACTCGCGCTGCACCATCGGCGGCATGATCGGCAACAACTCCTGTGGAACACACGCTCTAATGGGCGGAAAGACGGTCGACAATATTCGCTCGCTCGACGTGCTGCTCTACGACGGAACGCGCATGAAGGTCGGAGCGACCAGTGAGGACGAGTTCGCGCGCATCGTCGCCCTGGGAGACCGCCGGGCGCAGATCTACTCCGGCCTCGCCAGCCTTCGCGACCGTTATGCGCCGCTCATCCGGGAACGTTTTCCCAAAATTCCCCGCCGCGTGTCCGGTTACAACCTCGATTCGCTTCTTCCCGAAAGCGGATTCCACGTAGCTCGCGCGCTCGTAGGCAGCGAAGGCACATGTGTCACCATTCTCTCTGCCGAGCTGGAGCTGATGCCCAGCCCGCCCCACCGCCGCCTCGTCGTTGCTGGATTCGCCGATGCTTTCATCGCCGCCGACAATGTTCCCGCCATTCTTGAATACAAGCCCATAGGCCTCGAAGGTTTCGATGCCATGCTTACGGATTTCATGCGCCGTAAGAAATTGGCTGAAGAAGAAATCGCACTGCTTCCCCCGGGAAAAGGTTACCTGCTCGTGGAGTTTGGCGGCTGGACAGCCGAAGAAGCCGAACGGCAGGCGAAGCAATTCTGCGAGGCCGCACAGTCCTTCCCACTGCGCCCTTCCGTAAAGCTCTATTCCGAAGACGATGCGAAGCGCATATGGCACGTGCGCGAATCCGCGCTGGGCGCAACCGTTTTTGTCCCGGGCGAGCCGCACGGATGGGAAGGGTGGGAGGACTCAGCCGTTCCGCCCGAAAAGCTCGGCTCCTATCTGCGCCAGCTTTTCGCGCTCATGGGCGAATACGGCTATCGCAGCCCGATGTACGGCCACTACGGGCAGGGCTGCGTCCATCTCCGCATCAACTTCGATCTGGAGAGCGCTGAAGGCATCGCGAAATTCCTCGAATTCATCGACCGCGCAGCCGATATCGTCGTCGCGCACGGAGGCTCATTCTCCGGAGAACATGGAGACGGCCAGGCCCGCTCTGCTCTGCTCCCCAAAATGTTCGGCCCGGAGCTGATGCAGGCCTTCCGCGAATTCAAGGCGCTATGGGACCCGCAAAACCGCATGAATCCCGGCAAGCTCGTCCGACCCCACCGAAATCTACGGGCCCACCGACAACCTGCGCCTCGGTGCGGGATACAAATCGCACCGTGAAGATACATTCTTCCAGTATCCCGACGACAAAGGCTCGCTCTCCGAAGCCACCCTGCGCTGCGTGGGTGTAGGCGCATGCCGCAAGCAGGGCGCCGGAACCATGTGCCCCAGCTACATGGCCACCGGCGAAGAGAAGCACTCCACCCGCGGACGCGCCCATCTTCTCTGGGAGATGCTCGAAGGCGACGTCCTGGACCGCGAGTGGCGCGAGCGAAGCCGTTAAAGAAGCGCTCGACCTCTGCCTCTCCTGCAAGGCCTGCAAAACCGAGTGCCCGGTGAATGTTGACGTCGCCACCTACAAGGCCGAATTTCTCGCCCACTACTACCAGGACCACCGCCGTCCTCTGCGCGACTACGCCTTCGGATTCATGGACAAGTGGGCACATCTGGCATCGGCTATCCCCGGCTCTCACACCGCGCCTCGCCAACCTCCCGCTGCAACTGCCCGGCCTCAGCCACGCCCTCAAGGCCGTTCTCGAGGTCGCACCTCAGCGCCGCCTTCCGCAGTTCGCAGCGCGCAGCTTCCAGAGCCGGCAACGCCGGCCATCCAGCTACGCGGAAAAGTCGGTGCTGCTCTGGCCCGACACCTGGAACAACTACTATCACCCGCAAACTCTCGCTGCCGCACAAACCGTCCTCGCAACCGCCGGATTCGACGTAAAGATTCCGCGCGGGCATCTCTGCTGCGGACGCCCGCTCTACGACTTCGGGTTCCTGCCCCAGGCGCGCCGCTATCTCGAGCGCATCCTGGAGACACTGGCTCCGGAGATCGACGCCGGCCTGCCCATCGTCTTTCTCGAGCCGTCCTGCGCCAGCGTCTTCCGCGACGAACTCAGGAACTTCTTCCCGCACGATCATCGCGCCGCCAGCCTGCGCGAACAGACCTTTCTCCTCAGCGATTTCCTCGCCAGGTACGCGCCCGAATATCAGCCGCCCAGCCTGCCCGGCCAAAGCATCATCCTGCACGGCCACTGCCACCAGAAATCGCTGATGAAGATGAGATCCGAGGTCGAACTCCTCCGCCGCACCGGAGCCCAGGTGCAATTGCTCGATTCCGGCTGCTGCGGTATGGCCGGTCCCTTTGGCTTCGAACGCGAAAAATTTGAAGTCTCCCAGACGCTGGCCGAGCGCGTCCTCTTGCCCGCCGTCCGCCAAGCCGATCGCCCAGGCAATTCTGGTCATGCGACGGCTTCAGCTGCCGGGAGCAGATCGTCCAGAATTCGTCCCGCCAAACCCTCCATCTGGCCCAGGTCCTGGCCTCTAAAACTCCCCGCTAAGTCCGGCTGGAAACGCTTCCACTAGGAACATTTTTCCGGTCGGACCCGCCAAAAGTTCCCTTTGGTGATTTTTACTTACCTTTCGTGCCCAAACTTGTCCAGTCTAGACAGCCGTCTTGTTTCTCATTCTAAATAGCTTAGGAAAATTTAAGGGATGTGGGCCCCATTTGGCACGCCACCTGCTCTAGTGGAGGCGTACAGGATGCTGCGCAGCTTCCGGAGTGTGTGGGTAATCAAGACCATATCGAAGGAATGCAGATAAATGACAGGACATAAAAGCAAAATGAATCTTCTTCATACATCCTCGGTTATTTTGGCGCTGCCTCTTGCAGCGGCCTTGGGGATGCCATCATTTGCGCAGCAATCAAATCCGCCTCAGTCGAATCCACCTCAGGTACAGACCGGAGCATCCACCGGCGCCAATGCGAACGATAACAGCACCTACGCTACTGGCCAACCCCTCCCGGTCAAGTCAAATGAGGGCTTCTGGGGTCACATGAACCCGTTCGCCCGCAAAAAGTGGGTCAACCGGCAGCTTGATCCGGTCAAGGATCGCCTCAACGAACTCGACCAACTCCAGGCAAAGAACGCCAACGACATCAAGGACGTAGACTCTCGCGCCCAGGCCGGAATTCACAAGGCGCAGTCCACAGCCGATCAGGCAAATCAGACCGCAGTCGCTGCCAATAATACCGCTAACCAGGCAAATCAGACGGCCCAGCAGGCAAGCACGCAGACCTCGCAGTTGAACACCACCGTTACCAACCTAGATCAGTACAAGCTGGTCAACAATACTGAAATTCGCTTCCGCCCCGGCCAAACCACGCTGAACAGCAAAGCGCAGGATGCCCTCTCCCAGATCGCTTCTCAGCTTCAGGGACAGAAGGGGTACATCGTTGAAGTTACCGGCTATTCGCACTCTCGCGGACAGGCGGGCATTCAGAATTCGCAGCACATGGCCGATGCAGTCGTTCGTTATCTGGCTGAGCATCAGGTTCCGGTCTATCGCATTCATCAGGTAGCGATGGGCAACGCCCCCATGGATGATTCAGAAACCGCCGCGCACGGCAGCGTAGTGCGCGTGGCGCTTATGCAAAACAGTTTAGCGGCCTTGAACTCGTCATCATCAGATGGCAGTTCGCCGATCGGTGCGACGCAGCAGTCTTCCGCGCAGCCCTCCCCTCAGGGTGCTGCGTCGCAGCCATCGGTTCAACATAACAATAATCAATAAAGGTCGCTTCAAAAGCTCTCACACAACGAGAGAACCAAGGCAGATTGGCCCCTCACTCGAGGGGCCGTTTTTTTGCCGTTTGCAGCCCACATTCTTCCGTCTCGCACGAGACTTGGGTGCCCCATCCGTCGCGCGGACTTTTGCGCGAAGCGTGGGATCAGCGATTGTCGACCCTATCCCTGCTGCTTCTCCAAAGTTCCAGGCCATTAGAAAAGGGATGACGCTGCCTGCCTGGTGCGTTACCCTTGGTTCGCCATGTGACGCAATGTTCTCGCCGGCAATCTACTGCTCAACCTCTCTGCGACATGGACGCCAGCAACATGCACGATGGGAGGCACGACCATGGTTTGGCCATTTCGCAAAGCCTCAAGCAAGCCAGATGCGTTTCCCCGGGGTTCAACTCCCCGAGGTTCAACCGAAAACGTCAGGGATTTGACCTACGTTTCACGTCCCGGGATTGAAGCGTCCCTCGCAGCCGCTCTGGCGCGGGGTGACAACCTGGTGCTCTACGGCCCTTCGCATCAGGGAAAGACAATGCTGCTCACGCGGCAGCTTCCCGGCGATTCGATCTTCATCGAGTGCCGTCCCGACTTCAAGCGAGCACAGATTTACCGGGTGGTCCTGTCGAGCCTGGGATACGCAGTTCTGGTGGAGAAGAAGAGGAGTGGCAAGGCTTCGACGACTGTAAAGCTGGGTATCCCCACCTTGGGAGCGGAGGCCAACGCCGAGGGAGGTCTGGAGCAGACAATGCAGCCCGTCACCGTGGACCTCAAGAACCCCTCAGAGGTTGCGCTCCTGATCTCCCGCATCAAAAACCTGCCGTGGATTGTGCTCAACAACTTTCAATTGCTCGACAGCGGGACCAAGCGAACACTTCTGTTTGACCTGACGACCTTTGCGGACCGGCCGGGCATGCGCATCGTGGTCGTCGGCTCGTGGCCCAACGAAGACTACCTGGAAGAGCTGGAGCCCGCGTTGGCCGGCAAGTTCAGGTATCTGCAAGTACCCACGTGGTCCGAAGAGGAGCTTCGGAAGGCAGCCGCCCAGTGGTCTGCCAACGTCCGTGAACTGGGTGCAGGCATGCAGAATCTTAAGGAGTTCATCGACGTAGCAGCCGGAGATATTTCGCTCTTTCGCGCTCTCGTGGACGGCTCACTGGTCAAAGACGATTCTGTGGGCCCGGCAGGATTAGACTCGTCTGTCTCAGCCATTCAGAGGATGGTGCTTGGCCGGTTCCGGCGCGGGCTCACCACCAAACTCCAGGCGCTCTTCGCTGAACGCGACACTTATGTGGGATATCTGGCACTTCAGCCTACGACTAGACTTGGGATCAATCCGAAGTTTGTACCCGACCCGGATGCTATAGAAAGCAACTATCTTCGGACCTCGATCAACCCCGAAACCAACCAACCCTATGCGGATGGGGGCGAAGTGCGTCTGGACCGGAACGGAAATCCTCAATACATCGAGCTGCCGAGCAGTAAGGTATCCCCTATGCAGATAGACATTGCGTCATTATCTGTTTCAGCAATTCCATGCTGCCGCACATCAGGGCGTCCATAAGCTCGAGCTTGCCAGCCTGGTGCAGGACTTCGAGGAATATCCAAATCCAATCCCCATCGAACTGGATCCATCGCGGCTCAAGGCAGCCCTCGTGCGGATTGGCGACGTGCAGCGGGAAGCGCTGATCGTTCCTGCGCTGCTAAGCGTCGATGGCACCGGTGAAGCGATGGAGATCGTTGACCGGCGTCTGTTCCTCTTTCTTCAAAGCATAACGATTGAGGATTTGATTGAACTGCTCGATAGCGCGCAGCCCCGCATGTTGCCCAACCCGCGCCGCCGCAATCAGGTTTCCCGTGAAATGACCGCGAGTGACAAGGCCGCATACGTTCTGCAGACAGAACAGGAACTCACTCCGGCTGAGAGTTCGGATTCCTCCGCTCCTACAGGCTGAAGTGCAGTAAAATTTGGGTGCCCCATCCTTCGCGCGGACCTTTGCGCGAAGGGTGGGATCCGCAAATGTCCGCCATATCCCTGCTCTCCTTCTCCAAAGTTCCAAACCGCAAAATCACCGTGAGAATAGAGTCGCCTGAAGCGCGGTAAACTCAAACAGCCCCCCAATGACCCCCACCGCTCAATCGCTGACGAGCCCGTCCAAAATCCTCGCAACCATCTTCGGATTCCCAGCCTTCCGCCTCAACCAGCAGGAGGTCTGCGAAACCGCCATCGCCGGACGCGACGTTCTGCTCGTCATGCCCACAGGTTCGGGCAAATCACTCTGCTATCAGCTCCCCGCCATCGCCCGCGGAGGAACCGCCTTAGTCATCAGCCCGCTCATCGCGCTCATGGAAGACCAGTTCGCCAAGCTCGCCGCGCTCGGCCTCCGCGTCGGTCGCATCCATTCCGGAATGGACCGCGCCGCCTCGCGCGAAGTCTGCCGCGAATATCTCGACGGCAGTTTGCAATTTTTCTTCCTCGCGCCGGAGCGGTTGCGCGTTCCCGGTTTTGTCGAAATGCTCGCCAAGCGCAAGCCCTCGCTCATCGCTATCGACGAGGCCCACTGCATCTCGCAATGGGGGCACGATTTTCGCCCCGACTACCGCATGCTGCGCCAGCACATCGCCGCGCTGCGGCCCGCGCCCGTCGTCGCGCTCACCGCAACCGCCACGCCCGTCGTACAAAACGACATCATCGAGCAACTCGGCCTCGCCCGCGCCGCGCGTTTCATTCACGGCTTCCGCCGCGACAATATCGCCATCGAGTCCGTCGAAGTCTCAAAGCCGCGCCGCGCACAGTTCACCCTCGAACTTCTCCGAACACGCGAGCGCCGCCCCGCCATCGTCTACGCACCCACGCGCAAAGAAGCTGAGGCAACAGCCGCCGACTTGGCCAGCGCATTTCCCAGCGCCACCTACCATGCGGGACTCGACCCGCAGACCCGTGAGCGCGTCCAGCGCGAGTTTCTCGAAGGCCGACTCGAAGTGGTCGTCGCCACCATCGCCTTCGGAATGGGCATCGACAAGGCCGACGTGCGTACGGTGATCCACACCGCGCTGCCCGGCAGCCTCGAAGGCTATTACCAGGAGATAGGCCGCGCCGGCCGCGACGGCAAGCCAAGCCGCGCCATTCTGATGCACTCCTACGCCGACCGCCGCACCCACGACTTCTTCCATCAGCGCGACTATCCCGATCTCGCCATCCTCGATCGCATCGTCCGCAAACTCGCCGCAATCTCCAAACGCGGCCCACGCCACATGGACGACCTGCGAGACGACCTCGAAATGGATGCCGATGTCTTCTCAAGAGCACTCGACAAACTAGCCGCGCACGGCGGAGCATCCATCGACTACGATGGCAACGTAACCGCCGGCAGCCATGAATGGCGCGCTCCCTACGCCATGCAGAGCAGTCTGCGCCAGGAGCAGTTGGAAAAGGTCATGCGCTTCGCCGAGGGCGGACGATGCCGCATGGGCGCGCTCGTCGAGCACTTCGGCGACATCGACGATGCCATCCGCCGCTGCGGACTCTGCGATTTCTGCGCGCCGGCAGACGCCATCGCGCAGGTCTTCCGCCCGTTAACAGATTCTGAAAAGCAAACCGTGCTCTCCATCGCGCGCGCCCTGCGCTCCGTGCAGGGAATGTCGACAGGGAAGCTCCACAAACAGCTCTTCCCCCGCGACCAGATGCCGCGCGACGAGTTCGAGGCCATACTCGTATCCATGACCGTCGGCGGCTACGCCAGCCTCGAGGATGCGGAGTTCGAGAAGGATGGCCGCACCGTCGCCTACCGCAAAGTAAGTCTCACCGATGAAGGCGAAGAACTTTTCAACGCCACCAATCTGCGCCTTTTCATTCCGGACGCGGCCGATTCAGCCGCTCCCAAAAAGCGCGCGCCACAGGCCGGCATGTCCAAAGCCGCGAAGTCCGGCGAACGCAGCACCGCTCAATCAGAACCGGAGTTGAACCCGTCCGAACTTGATCTCGAAAAGAAATTGAAGGCCTGGCGTCTCGAAGAGGCAAAGAAGTACAAATTCCCACCCTTCCGCATCTTCGGAGACAAGACCCTCCGCGCCATCGTCCTCGATCGGCCAAAAACGATAGAGGATCTGCTGCAGGTCAACGGCATCGGCCCCGAAAAAGCCGCAAAATTCGGCGAAAGCATCTGCGCCATCTGCGCCGCGATGGTATGACCCCGGATGGTCAAAGAAAAAGAGGCGAATCAATCTCCGATAACAGTACCGTGCTCGGATAAAATGGTTAGGCCATGGCCACAGCGCCAATTCGCAGCGACTGGGTAGGACGCGTCGTCGACGGAAGATTTACTCTCCTTCAATGGCTGGGGAGCTCTGGACGGAGTGACGTCTTCCTCACGGAACTGCAGGGACCTCGACCGCGGAAAGCCACCATCAAGCTCATTCCGGCAGGTGCCGGGGACGCGCACGCACGCATCGCTGGATGGGCGGCGACAAGGGGCCTCTCTGATCCGCACCTGATGCGCCTGTTTGATACCGGACGATGCCAGATCGACACCTCCGTGCTGCTCTACGCCGTGACGGAATATGCCGAGGAAGTCCTCGCAGAGATCATTCCCGAACGGCCCCTCACGCCATCCGAGGCCCAAGAGATGCTCGGACCAATCCTGGACGCGTTGTCCTATCTTCACGGGAAAGGTTTCGTTCACGGTCGCCTCAAGCCATCGAACATTTTGGACGTCGACAATCAGGTGAAGCTTTCCGGGGACAGCCTTCAGGTCGCGGGCAAGCCTGTCAGACACGCTGCGACGCTAACCGTTTATGACGCACCTGAAGTCGCCGACGGAACGATCTCCCCGGCTGCGGATATCTGGTCGCTCGGCGTCACCTTGGTAGAAACCCTTACCCAGCGTCCGCCGGTTTGGGAAAGATCAGCAAATAGAGAACCGGTGGTGCCGGGATCCATTCCACAACCCTTCGCCGATATTGCGCAGGAATGTCTCCGGTTGGATCCCGCGCGCCGATGTACCCTGAGCGAGGTCAAGGCTCGTCTCGGACCTGTCCTGGCTGCCCCAAACCCGGCCGGCAAAATCGAAAGGCCGAAGCCGGCGACAGAAATCGGAACGCGACCTGCCAAACTGCTCGTCGCGGCACTCATCGCGGCAGCGCTCGTGCTGTTCGCGGTAATCGCCGTTCTGCATTTGCGATCTCACCGGCCTCCGCCATCGCCGCCAGCCGCAAAACAGCAAGTTGTGCCCGCGCCCGTCGCGCCACCTCCCCAATCTCCAGTCCCGAAAACTCAAACCTCCAACGGTCTGCCTGTAAAGGGTGCAGTCGCTCAGCGAGTTCAGCCCAACGTTCCGCAGAGCCGCGAGTATGACCATTAGGGGTACGGTCGCGGTCAGGATACGCCTCACGGTCGATCCAGGCGGCAATGTTTCGAGTGCGACTTTTGACTCGCCTGGGCCAAGTAAGTATTTCGCCAACCTGGCTCTGCAGGCAGCGCGGAACTGGAAGTTCAAGCCTCCGCAAGTGAATGGTCAAGCCGTCTCCAGCACGTGGATCCTGCGATTTCAGTTCAGACCAACCGCAACCGAGATCACCCCCGTCGAAACAACTCCCTAGGTGACCTGTCAACCCCCAAACTGCCGGAATTCCCGCAAAACCGCTCATTGCAAAGGCTATCCCGGCAACTGGAAATAGCCGATTTCTTTTCTCAGGCTGGTAAAATAGAAATAGGCCCAAAGAGGCCTCAGAGGGGCCGCGTCGAAGCGGTCCTTTTTGCTCTGCATTACGTGTTGCGCGTGTCCGATCAACGAATCCTTATGAAACTCCATTGAAATCAATGAAGTAGAGGCGATATAATAGAATCGAAGAAGCATTGCAGAGCGTTCATCATGGTAGCGCTTGCAGATCGACCCTGACAAGGAAATTCTGAGAGCTATGGCATGACAACGCCGCTACCACACAAAAGGCCGGATAGATTGGGCCGGCGAACATTTGCTTAAAGATGCGCCTTCAAAACAGGGAGGACATGTTGGAATATTGCGAGGCGATCAACATTGTGAACAATTGGCGAGCGATTCACAGTTATCCCTTAGGCGATGAAGATGACGCTCAAGAGCCGAGCAAAACGTGTATGTACATCCGCCATTGTCGCTCAAAGGCTCAAACGATTGGCCTCTATAAAGCTGAAACTCCGCCTAAGCAAAGAGGCTGGAAATCATCCTAGCCTCTCCCAGATGCAAGATATAGGTGGCTGTCGAGCAATTGTGGACACCGTAGCCCAAGTACGTGAAGTTGAGACATTATTCGCTGACGCTTCAAAGAAGAACCCGCATCGCGGACCACAATATTCCAAGACCTCCGACTATATTTCATCCCCGAAATCTAATGGCTATCGCAGCGTTCATCTGGTCTATCGGTTCAGGAGTGATTCTCCTGAACATTCCTGCTACAACGGCCAGCGGATTGAAATTCAGTTGAGGTCACGGCTGCAACATTATTGGGCAACTGCTGTGGAGACCTACTCGACTTTCAGTGGAGAAGCTCTGAAGTCAAACATAGATAGGAGGAATGGAAGCATTTTTTTGCCCTCGTATCAAGCGCGATCGCCCTCAAGGAAAATCAACCCGTTGTCCCAAAGAGTTCCGGATAATATTGCCGAAATAATTCCGGAATTGCGCGCCCTATATAAAAGCCTAAATGTGAATAATGTTCTTCGAGGATGGGCCGTCATAACCAAAGTGACAGCAGAAGATACACATGAAGAGATTAGAGAGGCAGCGATGTATCTGCTCGTTCTTAATCCAGAGACGTTTTCGACCTCCTTGTTTCCCTATGTAAAGGAAAAGATGGCAGAAGCTAACGCACATTATGCACAAGTTGAGAAAGACAACCCGAATCTGCAAGCGGTATTGGTTTCAGTTGACTCTGTTGCAGCGCTTCGGACTGCTTACCCAAATTACTTTCTTGATACAACAGCATTTCTTCAGGAAGTAGACCAGGTGCTTGGTAATGAAAATTAGTTCCGAATACGACAATTTCAATCGCACGATGGGCACGATCCTGAAAGCCGATCCGAAGGAACGAAACCCTATGAAATTCCAATGAAATCAATGAAGTAGAGGGACATCAAAAACAAGAAGCCCCAATGAAATCAATGAGTTATGAAGGCAATAATTTACTTGACTCGCCCACGCCTTCTCTCGTTTCTTTAATTCATCGCGCGGCACAGATAGAATCTTCTTCCAATTACTTCATCGAATTTTTGAAAGTCGGTTACGTCTTTGGCTGTTCCATCTCGCATTGGAGAAGTCCCTCTGAGTCCACAAACACATCGAAGTAAACTAACAACTTCGGCGTGTCACTTGCGGTGATAGCGACCGTTAGACGGCGATTGCCAATGGGAACGTCCCGCTTTGCTCCGTCAACGATGTGCCTGATATACGAAATACCGCCCTCTATAGGTAGAAATAGGATCGATGTCTTTTGGGTTCCGGATGCAGATCGAACTTTTCGGCGTGTGGGGGATGATAGTGTTTGTGAAACAAGAGAACGGGCAACCAATCAAGGTTCTGTACTGGAGGATTGATTTCAGCCAGTTGCACGCGCACATCTCGAATGGTAGAAGCTTCACTCAAGCCCGCAATTTCAAAGTAGTAGGCAACTGCATCGCATTCTTTTTGTCGAGGGCATCGGAGAGTTGTCATAAACCGTATGGCGTTTCGGGTTAAGTACCTTCGTGACTTGCAGCTTTGGCTGCAAGCGAAGGTGATAGTCACGCCATAACTGATAGCCAGCTACGAAAACGATTAAAGCTAAGACATAGCCGAAAACCTGCCATCTAGGGGACCACCAAATTGTCGCAACGCCGAATGCTAGGCCGATCACGCCCGCACCCCACATGACTTCGACCGCCTGCTCCTTGAAGGCGGAGAAGTAGTCGAGGATGTGCGCCCATCCCGTCCAGAAGACGCGCGTGGCTTCGCGGAAACTATGGATTCATCTATCGCGAATGGTTCGTTTTGCGAGTGGGCGAGGTATGTATATGCTAGTCGTTATGAAATCTCGCCTGTTATGAAAAGCCAGCAGAATGAATGATGTACGAAGAAATCGCAGAAGAAAAAAGGGGGGCGGGGTGTGTCGTCGCAATCGAACTGGGCGAGTCGGCGTGACAGCCGTATATTTATGAAACTCCAATAAAATCAATGAACTAGAGGGATCTAAAAACAAGAAAACCCAGTGAAATCAATGAGTTATGAAATCTCGCCTGTTATGAAAAGCCAGCAGAATGAATGATGTACGAAGAAATCGCAGAAGAAAAAGGGGGAGGGGTGCATCGCCGCAATCGAGCTGGCGAGTCGGCGTGACCGCTGAATTTCTATGAAACTCCAATAGAATCAATGAACAAGCGGAACCGCCAGAGCAAGAAAACTCAATAGAATCAATGAGCTAGCCAAACAGCGATTTATGAAAGTTCAATAGAATGAACGAGCTGCAACCACAAGAAGGCAGGTAGGGGTAAGATAAAAAGGGCGTGAAACTCCTTCACGAAGACCGGCTTTTCCCCGCTGACCCCGCAACGCGAGCCATCGCAAAGCGGCTCTACGCCACGGTAAAGGATCTGCCCATCGTCAGCCCGCACGGTCACACGCAGGCTGCATGGTTCGCGCACAACCAGCCATTCCCCGATCCGGCCAAGCTCTTCGTGCAGCCCGACCACTACGTCTATCGGATGCTCTACAGCCAGGGCGTTTCGCTCGACGATCTCGAAATAGGAGTGCCTGAACTGAAAGACCCGCGCAAAGTATGGCGCATATTCGCCGAACACTACTATCTCTTCCGCGGAACGCCCACGCGCATCTGGCTCGACTACGCCTTCCAGGAGCTCTTCGGCCTCAACGAACGCCTGTCCGCAAAAAACGCGGATCACTACTACGACACCATCGCAGAAAAACTCCGAACGCCGGAGTTCCTGCCGCGCGCTCTCTACGACCGCTTCAATATCGAGGTGCTCGCAACCACTGACTCGCCTCTCGATTCGCTCAACGATCATCAGGCCATCAGAGATTCGTCATGGAAGGCGCGCATCCTGCCAACCTTCCGACCCGACCCGGTGGTCGATCCCGACTTCGCAGGCTTCCGCGAAAACATCGCAAAGCTCGGCGATCTCACCGGCGAAGACACCGGGAACTGGTCCGGCTATCTGCGAGCGCTCGAAAAAACGCGGGCACGCTTCAAACAGCTCGGCTGCACAGCAACCGACCACGGCCATCCGACCGCTCGAACCGCCAATCTCTCGCGTAAAGAAGCTGAAAGTCTATACGCTTCAATCATCAACGGCAGTGCCAGCGCCGAGCAGCGTGAGCTGTTCCGCGCCCAGATGCTCACCGAGATGGCAGGCATGAGCGTCAGCGACGGCCTCGTCATGCAGATTCATCCCGGCAGCTTCCGCAATCACAACCAGCAGGTCTACGAGCGCTACGGACGCGACACCGGCGCGGACATCCCCACTCCAACCGACTACGTCCACGCTCTCCGCCCGCTGCTCGACCGCTATGGCAACGAACCGAAGCTGACCGTAATTCTCTTCACCCTCGACGAGTCCGCCTACAGCCGGGAACTCGCGCCGCTCGCGGGACACTATCCCTGCCTGCGCCTCGGACCGCCCTGGTGGTTCTACGACAGCCCCGAAGGAATGCAGCGCTTCCGCGAAACGACCACGGAAACCGCCGGCTTCTACAACACCGTAGGATTCAACGACGACACCCGCGCATTCCTCTCCATCCCGGCCAGGCACGATGTAGCCCGCCGCATGGACTGCGGCTACCTCGCAAAATTGGTCGCCGAGCACCGCCTCGATGAGGACGAAGCCTTAGAGGTCGCGCGCGATCTCGCCTACAACTTGGTTCGCAACGCGTATAAGCTCTGAGATGTTCCGACAACCCCGATCAGGACAGGCATGAACCCCATCACCACCGAACCGGAGCAGGAAGAAAGCGGCTTCAGCAGCTCCCGCCTCGGCAATGTGCGCTGGACCATCTGCGCCATGCTCTTCTTCGCGACCTCCATCAACTACATGGATCGCCAGGTCATCGCGCTGCTGAAGCCCACGCTCCAGCACACCATCGGCCTCACTGAAATCAACTACGGCTACATCGTCGATGCATTTCAGGCCGCATACGCCATCGGACTGCTCGTAGCCGGGCGCCTGGTCGACAAGATCGGCACGCGCATCGGCTACATCCTCATCATGGGCGTCTGGAGCCTCTCCGCAATGGGCCACGCTCTCGCCAACACCGCGTTTGAATTCGGCATTGCGCGATTCTTCCTCGGCATCGGCGAGTCCGGCAACTTTCCCGCCGCCATCAAGACCATCGCCGAATGGTTTCCGCAAAGCGAGCGCTCGCTGGCCACAGGCATTTTCAACTCCGGCGCGAATGTAGGAGCCATTCTCGCTCCGCTCATCGTGCCCTGGGTGACCATCCGTTTCGGCTGGCGCGCGGCCTTTCTGACCACCGGTATTTTCAGCGCCCTTTGGATTCTCTGGTGGTGGAAGAACTACCGCAAGCCAACCGATCACCCTACGCTTACCGGCGCGGAGCTGCGCCACATCTATAAAGAAGCCGCAACCCAGATGGGCCCCAGCACGCCCTGGATCAGACTGCTCGGCTACCGCCAGACGTGGGCTTTCTCCGTCGCCAAATTTCTCACCGACCCCATCTGGTGGTTCTATCTCTTCTGGCTGCCGTCGTATTTCAGCTCGAAGTTCCATCTCAATCTTTCGCACCTGGGACTGCCGATCATCGTCATCTACAACATGTCTGCCGTAGGCAGCATCGGCGGAGGATGGCTGCCCGCGCCCTTCCGCAAGCTGGGATTTTCACCCAGCGGAGCGCGCCTCGCCGCCATGCTCTTCTGCGCCTGCCTCGTCGTGCCCGTCTTCACCATCGGGCATCTGCATTCCGAGTGGGCTGCGATCGGCCTGCTCGGCGTCGCTGCCGGAGCGCATCAGGGATGGTCGGCCAATCTCTTCACCACAGTATCGGATATGTTTCCGCGCACCGCCGTCGGTTCGGTCACCGGCATCGGAAGCATGGCCGGTGCGGTGGGAGGCGCGCTCATCGCCTTCTACGCAGGCCACGTACTGCAGCGAACCCACAGCTACAGCAGCCTCTTCCTGATCGCATCCAGCGTCTACCTTCTCGCGCTTGTCCTCCTGACTTTACTCGCGCCAAATCTGCGAAGAGTTGAGATGGCCGCATGAGAGTTAACTTTCAATATCGCGTCCCGAATAACGTACTTCGGCGCACCACATAATTAAAGGAGCCATGATCACACTCGGCAAATTCTCCCTCGGAGTAGGCGACCGCTTCGCGCATCAGGCCAAAGCCCAACTCGAAGCCTGCATCCTCGCCTCCAAACACGGAATCGAAGTCACTCCCGTCTGGAACAAATCCAATCGCGAGCACACCATCATCGGATCCGAACCGTCTTCTCACGCGCCAGCCGCCGACGCCGCGGTTAAGGCGCTCCGATGGACGAAGCCATATTTCTGCGACGCCGACCACATCAATCTCGGCACCGTAGATCGCTTCCTCGCGCCCTGCGACTTCTACACCATCGACGTTGCGGATTTCATCGGCAAGCCTGCCGAACAGCCCGCTATCGAAGCCTTTGTAAAAACCCACAGCGAACTCATCGGCACAGTCCATCTAAAAGGCACAGACGAAACCATAGCCATCACGCCAGATCAGCTTCGCCGAACCGCCGAAAAGTTTCTCTTCGCCGTACAGGAAGCAGGCAAAGTCTACCGCAAAATCGAATCCGCAAAAGGGAAGGGAAACTTCATCGCGGAAGTCTCCATGGACGAGACCGACGCAGCGCAAACGCCGGCGGAGCTCCTCATCATCCTCGCCGCTATCGCCGATGAAGGAATTCCCATCCAGACCATCGCGCCAAAATTTAGCGGACGCTTCAACAAAGGAGTCGACTACGTAGGCGACGTAACTCAATTCTGCCCGCGAAATGGCTCTCGACATGGCTGCCATCCAGCACGCCGTCGCGCACTACGGGTTGCCGGCGAATCTAAAGTTAAGCGTGCATTCCGGCAGCGACAAATTCTCCATCTATCCCGCCATCCACGAGTCCATGAAGAAGTTCAACACCGGCGTCCATCTCAAGACCGCCGGGACTACATGGCTTGAAGAGGTCATAGGCCTCGCCGAAGCCGGAGGCTCGGCCCTCGCGCTGGCCAAAGAGATCTACGCCGAGGCCTATGCACACAGCGCGGAACTCTGCACGCCCTACGCGACGGTCATCGATATTAACCCAAACCAGCTTCCCACGCCCGGCACGGTAGCAGACTGGACATCGCAGCAGTTCACCGCTGCCCTGCGCCATAATCCAACCGACCCGGCCTACAACCCCAGCTTCCGGCAGCTCCTGCACGTAGGGTTCAAGATCGCCGCAAAAATGGGGCGCCGCTACCTCGATCTGCTCGAAGCCAACGAAGCCGTCATCGCCAGGAATGTCACGGAAAACCTCTACAATCGCCACATAGTGCCGGTTTTTCTCGGCGGGCAGCAATAAAAAAGGACACAGTATGCCGTACGCCCCGCTCAGCCTCGAAGGCAAAACCGCAGTCGTAATCGGAGGCACCTCCGGAATCGGGCGCGCCCTGAGCTTAGGCCTCGCAGATGCCGGAGCCGACGTCATAGCCTCCGCGCGCCGACAGGAAAATGTCGACGAGACAGCCTCCGAAATCGAGCGTCGCGGACGCCGCACATTGCGCCTCTGCTCAGACCTCGGCGATCGCGCTCTCACTCGAAAATTTACTGGCCGCAGCGATCGAGTCTTTCGGCAAAGTCGACATCCTGATTAACAGCGCCGGGACAAATCAAACGCGCGCCCACACTCACCATGCCCGAAGAACAGTGGACCGAGCATCATCGACACGAATCTCACCGGAACGCTGCGCGCCTGCCAGGTCTTCGGAAAGCACATGCTCGAACGCGGCTACGGCCGCATCGTCAATATCGCGTCTCTAAACAGCTTCGTCGCACTCAGCGAAGTAGCCGCCTACGCAGCCAGCAAGGCAGGCGTAGTCTCTCTCACGCGCTCGCTCGCCGTAGAGTGGTCGAAGAAGGGCGTAGTGGTCAACGCCATCGCGCCCGGAGTCTTCCGCACCGCCCTGAACGCAGACCTGCTCGACAACACGCCGCGCGGCAAGGAACTGCTCATGCGTACACCAATGGGCCGCTTCGGTAAAACAGAAGAACTCGTCGGAGCGGCCATCTTTCTCTCCTCCGATGCTGCATCGTTCGTCACCGGTCAAACCCTCGTCGTAGATGGAGGCTTTCTGGCCAGCGGCGTCAACCAGTAAGCCGCACGAAACGATGCACTCCAACACGAAGGAAAAACAGATGCCCTGGTTCACAATTGAAGCCGACGCTATCCCGGAAAAAGAAATCAAAGCCGCAGCGGTGCGGCTCCTCGATGAAGCGCAAAAGCGCATCGCTCCTAAGCTGAAGCGCGTACTCCTGCTGCCGCCCGATCTCACCCGCGCGCACTCCGGAGCCGGCAAAGTAACGGAATGGCTCTACCGTGAGATCATCGCTCGGAAGCCGGACGCGCATGTGCGTGTAATCCCAACGCTGGGCCAGCATATCCCGCACACCGAGGCCGAGAACAAATGGATGTTCGGCTCGATTCCGAACGAGATCATCCTGCCCCACGACTGGCGTGGAGGCGTTTCGCATGTCGGCACCATTCCCGCTTCGCTGGTGAGCGAAACCACAGGCGGCGTTGCGGACTGGCCGATTCCGGTCGACCTGAACTCTACATTAATGAATGAGCCGTGGGACCTGATCGTGAACATCGGCCACGTGGTCCCGCACGAGGTGCTCGGCTTCGCCAACCACAACAAGAACTACTTCATCGGCCTGGGCGGAAAAGAAACCATCTGCGCCTCGCACATCGCCGCCGCCGTCTACGGAATCGAAAACAATCTCGGTTGCCTCGTAACGCCGCTGCGCGCCTGCTACAACTAGGCCGAAGACGCGATGCTAAAGCATCTGCCCGACGTCTATTTTCAGATCGTCATGCAGCGCGATGCGAACAACCATCTCGTCACCAGCGGTCTATACATAGGCGACGATCTCAGAAACCTATCTCCAAGCGGCAAAGCGGTCCCGCGAGCAGAACATCACCGTCTTCGAGAAGCCGATCAGAAAGATCGTCGCCGTAATGCAGGCCGACGAATTTCGCGCCACCTGGGTCGCGAACAAGGCGGTATATCGCACGCGCATGGCGATCGCCGACGGAGGCGAGTTGCTCGATCATCGCTCCCGGAGTCGAGCGCTTCGGTGAGCAGCCCGAAGTCGATGCGCTCATCCGCAAGTATGGATACAAGGGGACCGAACGCACCCTGCGCCTCTACAAGACCGAAGCCGATATGCAGGCCATCCCGCACGGCGTCGCCCACCTCATTCACGGTTCCAGCGAAGGCCGATTCACCATCACCTACGCTCCCGGCCATCTCACCCGCGAGGAGATCGAAGCGGTCGGCTACGAGTACGCCGATCTCGCCGAGGCGCAGAAGCGATACGACCCCGCAAAGATGAAAGAAGGCTGGAACACCATGCCCGACGGCGAAGAGGTCTTCTACATCAGCACCCCGAGCGCAGGCCTGTGGGCCACGGATGCGAAGCTGAACAATCCCGCCCGCCGCGAACTCGTCCAACAGTAATTACGCTCTAACGCATGGGATGGGTGCGACAGCATCCCGACTCCCAACGTCTCTTGGTCTAGACCGGTGCAAGCGGTTATCCGGTTGGCTCTACTTTGCGTTGCGCAACTGGAGATGATAGTTGCCGTAGTCGATGACCACCACAGTGCGGCCGAACAGCAGGCTCAACGATTCGGCGCGCGCATGAGTGGCCATCGAGTAGCCTTCGATATCCGTGTACTGACGCATCATGCGCGTGACTCCGGCGAACGGCGAAGGACTCTTCGAGGCAATCCCCGCCACCTGCATGATCGATCCGTCCTTAGCATCGACCCACAGCGTCCCTTTAATCATGTTCGGCGCCTTGCGCCTGGGGGTGACTGCGAGCGAGTAGCACGCGCGTCCGTTTACCTGCAGGATTTCGCCCGGCTTGAGCTTCATCTCGTAATTTGCGGAAGTGAACCAGGAGTTTTCTACCTTGTTGGGTTCGTTGATGGTCTCTTCGTTGTCAAGCAGCGGACGCAGGCCGAACTTCTCGACGATCTCCGACCCGCTCTCGGAGGTGACGGTGTAGGTCTTGCCCGCGCCTTTCTTGTAGGTGTCGATCGCCGTCATCTCAGCCACAGGATGTGTTTCATCCTTCCCGCGGTAGACCATGTAATGCTCGGTGTCTGTAAATCCAAGGACATTTTCGACACGCGCCTGCACTGCCTCATCGACGAGCCGGATGACCGCAGCCGCGTCGGGCTGCTGCGCTTTGCCCGCGATAGCCGCGAACAGCAAAAAGCAAGCTAGGGCAAAGCCGTGCAACGCCTTGGGGTTCTTAAGCTGCCGCATCAGGTCCGTCCCATTTCGATTATGCGGTTTCTCATCCAGTTTTGCGCGCGGAATAGCGGCAGCGCGGCCCGGTGCCGTGAGACTCTAACTGCGAGGCGTCGGAGCAGGAACCTGCTGCGCTATGCTGTCTTCGGTGCGAGGCAATCATTGCGTATGGAACAGTTTTGGAGCGACCCGCCAGATGGAGGCGCTATTGGCAAAGCAGGAGAGTACGCAAGGGATGATTCAGTGAGAATCGACAAGGACTCGCTACAATTTCCGCTACATCGGCTGTTGAGCGTCTGCCGCATTCTCCATCTAATTTGTTAAGACGATTTGGAGGCGCGGGTCGGGATCGAACCGACGCATAAAGGTTTTGCAGACCTCTCCCTTACCACTTGGGTACCGCGCCTTGAACAGGTCATACTAATTCAGGCTGGGATGGAAAAGCTAGTCAGGAGCCGCACTTGTTTCTCGAATAAGGCTTGGCTGACTGGAGCGGGAGACGGGATTTGAACCCGCGACCCTCGCCTTGGCAAGGCGATGCTCTACCACTGAGCTACTCCCGCTTGGTACTCACTGAGTATATCGGCTGCGCTCGCGCAAGGTCAACGAAGCCCCGACTACCAGCGATGAGATGCAACCGCGCCCTTGCCCTCTTCAATGCCCGTAATTCCGCCATCGCGCATGTGCAGAATGCGTCCGGCAATCATTGCTGCCTCGGGATTATGCGTAATCATCAGCACCGTCTGCTTGAACTCCAGATTGGAGCGTTGCAGCATCTCCAGCACCGCATCCGAGTTGCGCGTATCCAGATTTCCCGTGGGCTCGTCCGCCAGCACAATCGAAGGCCGCGTAATCAGCGCCCGTGCAATCGCTACGCGCTGTTGCTCGCCGCCAGAAAGTTCCGAGGGCCGGTGATCCAGCCGTCCGGCGATGCCCAACATCTCCGTAAGGTGAGCAAGATATCCCTTATCCAGCGGCCCGTTTTGTCCCGAAATTTCATAGGCAATCTCAATGTTGGCGCGCGCTGAAAACGTCGGCAGCAGATTGAACTTCTGGAAGATGAAGCCGATCTTCGACTTCCGCATCTTCGTCCGTTCCGCGTCATTCAGCGTGGCGAAGTCCACGCCGTCAATCACGATCTTGCCTGAACTGGCGCGGGTCAGCCCACCCAGCAGATAAAATAGCGTCGATTTTCCGCTGCCGGAAGGTCCGACAATGCTCACAAACTCGCCCGGCTCTACAGAAAAAGAGACATCGCGTAGGGCCGTGACTTCAATCTTGCCGCTGCGGTAAATTTTGCCGAGGTTTTCGGCGCGGATAATAGGCTGCACTCATTTATTGTAACTGCGGACCAGTTCTTACGACGCAACCGCCGGGTGCGCGGCGGCCCGCATACGCCGCGCCGTAAGCGTCGTCGAATGCCGGACGCGCCACCACCTTCTTCGGCCCACGCTTGCGCGCAATCATCACCCGAACGCGCTCCAGCAGTTCTACCGGCGAACACGCGCCTTTGGGCAAAAACGCATCGGCATGGCAGGCGCGGTCAAACGCCTTCACCGTTCCGCTCAACAACATCATTGGAACATCCGGAGCAATGTCCTTCATGCGATGCACCATCTCGTTGCCATCCATCTGCGGCATGATCAGGTCGCTCAGCACCAGGTCGATTCCGCCATTGCGTAATATCTCAATTGCATCGTGCGCTGAGCAGCTGTTACAACGCGGTAGCCACGCGTCTCCAGCAGAAATTTGCGAACCGCAAGCCCTTGTTCATTATCGTCAACGCAAAGGATGGTCTTCTTAGGCCTCATAGCTTCCTTACTGCTTCGCAGCGCACGCGAAGCTGCATCTCTGCGGACACACCTCAATAAGTGTGCTCCCGCAGGGGTTTCCGTTAGCCGCATCCTGGTTCGGCGCGGTCCGAAAATGGAAATACGGCTCCTTCCACGCAGGAGACGGCAGCAAAAAATCAGCTGCACGCCCAACGGCGCGGGGCCGCGATCCGGTTCGAACCAGGATGCGGAGAGCAAAGAAGTCCTGCCACGGTTGCCTGCGCTTCAACCGCTGTCCTGCGCGCTTCCGGAGTGCTTTCCGGACGATGGCAGGCAGCAGCAGCGCGCACATAGCGGACGCTTCTTGCTCTAACTCAAATTGTGTTTTTCAATAGGCGAAAGTGCGTTCAAATTTCCTGAACGCTTGCCAAGAGTACGAACAGCCGGGCGGCCTGTAAACAGGGAATATCAGGCGAAGAAGCTGAATGAATTTCTCCTCGCGCTTCCACCGCATCGCGCGCAAGTGCCGTTAATACTGAGGATTTCCTCGAATATGCCTGTTGAAACCATGTGCATCATTCAAGGAAAAGATGTCCTTTTGCAACAGGAACAGTGCTGCCTCCAACGCGAACTTCGCTCACTTTTCCATTCTCGAAATTCGCAGAAATGTAAAGATCGCTCGGGCGCTTGATCTCAATGCCCTGGCGAAGGTGCAACCGTTCTCCTGGCGCGCAAAGTCCATGCCGAACCAGATAGGAAATCGCGCATCCGGCGGCCGAGCCAGTCGCCGGATCTTCGCCGCCGTAGAACTGCATCCGCGCGCGCCACACTCCCGGGATCCTCCGGCGCCAGCGTGTAAAAGAATTTTGCATCCGAGGTGCGGAGATAGTTCACACTCGCCGCCGCATCCATTCTCAGGCGAGCCAGAGCCTCGACCGATCGCAGCACTGTGATGCAGAAAGGCATGCCCGTCGAAACAGTCTGCGGAGCCTGTTCGGCTAAGTCCTCCGGTCGCAGGCCCAGCAGTGGAGCAATCGCTGCCGCGTCATGCGTCGCGCCAAACACAGGATCAAGCTGCGTCATCTCGCCGAACGTGGCATCTCCCTCCGCATTGGCTTCCGCTGGAAACGTCACCGCAACCTGCCCCGCATTCAAATCGAGCACAATCTTTTCTGCATTCTGCGTAGTCTGGCAGCGTCTGGCGAATCGTCGCCGCCGTTCCCAGCGTGGGATGTCCGGCAAAGGGCAACTCTTCCTGGGTCGTAAAAATGCGCACCCGAACGCCTCGCGCCCGCTCGATATTCTTGTCGCGGCGATGCACAAACGTCGTCTCTGACAGATTCATCTCGCGAGCAATGGCCTGCATCTCGTCAGCGGTCAACGCGGCTGCATCCAGAAACACCGCAAGCTGGTTGCCCTCCAGCCGCCTGGAAGTAAACACATCGCATAGTTGATATTCAAATTCGCGCATGGCGATAGTCTCTCAAAAAAGCGGTCTTCTTAACTTCCATTCGCAACCCCCTCAAGCACGATGTATCGTATTTCCATGAGTTTTGTGCAGACCGTGATGCACCGCAGACGTTGCGCCCTTTTATTCAGCGCCCTGCTTCTTATCGCTCCATGTTTTTCCGCCCATGCCCAGGCAGACAACAAGCCGGACAGCAGCAAGCCGGCAGAAAAAGCCCCGGATAAAGCAGCGGACAAGATGCAACTGCCGCCTCTGCCGCCCGACGCGCACGTCGCAGCAAAGCATTGAGTTGAACGGCAAGACGCTGCATTACACCGTCACCGTCGGCACGCTGCCCGTCCGCGACAGCGACGGCAAGGAGACTGGGCAGGTCGTTTACACCGCCTACACCGTCGACGGCGCAGACCGCCCCGTAACCTTCGCCGTCAACGGCGGCCCCGGCGCATCTTCGGTCTTCCTCAACTTCGGAGCCATCGGCCCTAAGCATCTCCGAGCCGGCAATGAAGGAGACAGCCCCTCCGATCCGGCCACGCTCACCGACAATCCCGGAACCTGGCTCGACTTCACCGATCTGGTTTTCATCGATCCCATCGGAACCGGCTTCAGCCGCGCGCTCGTCTCCCAGGACGAAGCCAAGAAGCTCTTCTACAGCACCACGCCCGACATCGAATATCTCTCGCGCATCATCTACGACTGGCTCGTCAAGAACGACCGCCTCAGTTCGCGCAAATATCTCGTAGGCGAAAGCTACGGAGGCTTCCGCGGTCCGCGCATGACCTACTATTTGCAATCGCAGCTCGGCGTGGCCATGAACGGAGTCGTGCTCGTATCGCCCTATCTCAACCCCACTATTGAAACCGACGGAAACCTCTCGCCCATTCCCTGGATGGTGACGCTGCCTTCCATCACTGCCGCGCATCTTGAGCGCGAGCATCAGCTCACGCCGCAGGCGATGGCCGACGTCATCTCCTACACGCTCGGCGACTACGCCGACCACGCTGCTCAAAGGAAACTCCGACCCCGCCGCAACGCAGGCCATGATCAAGCGCGTGACCGAGATGACCGGCCTCGATCCGCAGTTCGTCAAATACTCCGGAGGACGCCTCGAAACCGGAGCCTATCTGCGCGAGGTCTATCGCGAGCAGGGCAAGCTCGGCTCTGTTTACGACTCCAACGTGACCTCCTTCGATCCCTTCCCCTACGCGCCCGATCAGGAAGCGAACGACCCGATCCTCGCCAGCATCATCGCGCCCACCACCACAGCCATGGTGAATTTCGTCACCGAAACCGTAGGCTGGAAAATCGATGCCCGCTACAACGCGCTCTCATACGAGGTCAATCATCTCTGGAGCCGCGGACGATGATCTTCGCAAGGGTTCTGTCGAGCAACTCAGGCAAGCCGTAGCCGCCGATCCCAAGCTCCGCGTCCTCATCGTCCACGGATGGAACGACCTCTCCTGCCCCTTCATGGGCTCGGTGCTGACCGTCAATCAAATGCCGATCATGGGAGATCCCACCCGCGTCCAGGTCCACGAATATCCCGGCGGCCACATGTTCTACACCCGCGAATCCAGCCGCGAGGCGCTTCGCAAAGACGTGATGGAAATGTACAGCCTTCACTGAGAACGAAGCCAATGCTCCTTGAAGCTAGCGGCTCCCTGCCTGATTGACACAGCCCGGGCCGCATTCTATCCTCGAATCAGAATGAACCCATTCGCTCCAACCTGTATGTGTCTGTGCTGCTGCTGTCGCTGCGGCCTCATGCGGGTGTGTTTCTAGAGCGAAGTCGAAATACTCAAGCGCACTGGCCCACCCGCAGAAACTGCCGAGGTGGGTTTTTAGTTTTACAAGGTCCGCATATAAACGATCCGATTCCCGAAAGAGGCAAATCAAAATGTCACTCCGCATTAACGATGTAGCGCCGGACTTCACTGCAGAAACCACTCAGGGAACCGTCCACTTTCACGAATGGATCGGCGACAACTGGGCCGTCCTCTTTTCGCATCCGAAGGACTTCACTCCCGTCTGCACCACCGAACTCGGCGCCGTAGCCGCTCTCGAAAGCCAGTTCGCCGCAGCGCGGCGCCAAGGTCATCGGCCTTAGTGTTGATCCCGTCGAGCAGCCACAGCAAGTGGGCCGTAGACATCAAAGATGTCAGTGGACACGAGGTCAACTATCCCGTTATCGGCGATCCCGAATTGAAGGTAGCCAAACTCTACGACATGCTGCCTGCCGATGCCGGAGAGACCTCCGAAGGCCGCACGCCCGCGCTTAACGCGCCCGTGCGCACCGTCTTCGTCATCGGGCCCGACAAGCGCATCAAGCTCACGCTCGCCTATCCCATGACTACCGGCCGCAACTTCGACGAGATCATCCGCGTCCTCGACTCCATTCAACTCACAGCGAAGCACAAGGTTGCAACCCCCGCGAACTGGAAGCAGGGCGAAGATATCATCATCACTGGAGCCGTCTCGAACGAAGAAGCCGACAAGCTTTTCCCCGGCTATAAGACAGTAAAGCCTTACCTGCGAACCGCCGCGCAGCCGCAGTAAGCATGTTCTATTCCAAAGATTCTCCGCCGCGCTCCCAAGCGCGGCGGATCAAGAGCACCGGTGGCGAAGTGGCTAACGCGCTGGTCTGCAAAACCAGTATTCGCGGGTTCAATTCCCGCCCGGTGCTCCAATAATATCAATAGTTTATGCTTATATTTGGAAATCGCATTCCACCACGTTAACCCACTCTAAGATAAACTGTCTCAGGATTCAGGGGGCAGCTCAACTAGAGCAACCCGTCATTAAGCGGTTACGACGCGGCCGGCAACGTGGTCTCTTTCAGCGATCTCGTGATGGGCACCTGGAACTATACGTACGACTCGCTCAATCGGATAGCTACGGGGAACGCCATCGCCGGGAGCTACTCGTCGGCATCGATGAGCTGGACCATCGACGCTTTTGGGAACCGGACGGCACAGAACGTCTCCGGTAACCCGTCGCAGCCCATGCCGCAATCCTGGTCGGCGAGGATGAGCACGACAGACGACAACCGGATCGTGCAGAGCAGCAGCTCCGGACAAGAAGACGGTGAAGATGCCTGTCGGTGTGCCCGGTTACACATTGCAGGGCCAATCGCGCGACGTGCCGGTGACTGAACCGCCGGTGTGGCCGATCACAAGGATCTGAAATACGTCGGGCAGCCAATCGAGCGCTGGGACGGTCAGGCCAAAGCCTCTTGTGCGGAATCGGCCAATCGGTGCAGTAAACATTTGCAGCCGTCTATTGACAACTGCGATCAGGATTCACTACGCTTGTCACCGTTTTAGGGGCATGTCTATTTTACGGATCAAATCATGGAAGGTGCTTCAGAATGAAAGTAAACATTTACCCAGCCCACCTGGAGCGGGCTCTGTAGACACTGAATCGGAATGGTGATCAACGGAGGCAGGGGAAAGATTGGCGTCGGCACGGCAAGCTGTAATCGGATACATTTTGGAGGTCGAAATGAAAACCAGAAATGCAATCGCCGTCATGATCGCTACAGTTCTAGCGATAGGAAGTTTCTACGCGACGCAGTTAGCTGCGCAGGGTCTCTTCGGAACAATCGGAGGAACGATCACTGATTCGAGCGGGGCAGCCGTCCCTGGTGCGACTGTTGTTGTTACAAATATCAATACGAATGTGAAGATTACGCTCACAACGAGTGGCGACGGCAACTACACCGCGCCCAATTTGGTTCCCGGAACCTACTCAGTGGAAGCCAGAGCGAGAGGGTTCAAAAACGCGGTACAAACCAATATTGTCCTTCAGGTCGATTCGAATCTGAAGGTAAGCCTAAGCCTTCAGGTAGGCTCAACGGCGGAAACCGTTACGGTTACGGGCGAGAATTCTTTGATGCAAACCCAGGAATCTTCGCTGAGCCAGACAGTCGACGAGCGACAGTTGAGCGACCTGCCGCTCTCAGGGTCAGCCGGCACCGGTCACAGCGCATACAGTCTGGTTCCGTTGTCTGCCGGTGTCACCCAGCAGACTGGCGAAGGCGGCTATGCACTGGACAACGCACGCCTGAATGGCGGCCGGCCTCGGATGGACGATTATTTGATTGATGGAACCAGCACGGAACAGCCGACCTTCGGCGGCCCCGACGCGAACCCCTCCGTAGACGCGGTGCAGGAGCTTCGCGTTCAGACAAACAACTTCTCGGCGGAGTACGGCAAGGTGAGCGGCGGGGTCATCGAGATCACGACGAAGAGCGGCACTAACAAGTTTCATGGAACGGCGTACGAGTATTACCAGTCAGACAAACTGAACGCGAACAACTACTTTAGCGACTTGGATGGGATTCCAATTCAACCCTCGCATTTCAACGAGTTCGGCGGCACTATCGGCGGCCCGATACTGAAGAACAAGCTCTTTTTCTTCACCGACTATCAGGGCGTGCGTGCTGACTCGTCCAGCACAGTAACGGGCGACGTTGTGCCGAACGATGCGTTTAAAGGCGGCGATCTGTCCGCGCTGTGTACTGCAGGATTCACGGCGGGCATTTGCAACAATACAGCGCAGCAGCTCTACAATCCCGCTAACGGAAACACTCCATTTCTCAACAATCAGGTTCCGGTCAGCTCCATCGCGCAAAAGCTCGAGGCCGTTTATCCACAAGGAAACGCGGGTGCCTCGCCAACAGTGGTGGGAGGCGAGTTGTGGAACGGTATTTCCACCAGCGGAACAACGGTGAATCGCGTTAACCCCCGTGTGGATTGGTTTTTGGGTCAGAGAGATCATATCTTCGGCGTCTATCACTATGAGACCTCGCACGCCCCCGGGAACACAATTGGCTGGATTGATTCCGCCAACTATACGAATAATCCCCTTAACACCGTTACGGCGGGGTGGTCGCACACTTTCAGTCCGAGATTGCTGAACGATTTCCATTATGGATACGATCACCGTAGCCCGCTTCGGACCACGAACGGCTATGGGGAGGCGGGTCCGAGCGACTTCGGCATTCAGGGGATTCCTGCCTGCAACTATCCCGGTTCCAATGGCAAATGCGGACCTCCAGGCGTGGGCGTTACCGGCTTCACCGGATTCGGCGCGGGCGGCGCCATGCTTATCGAGCCTGCCGGCTACAACGAGTTTCTTGACTCCGTCACCATCGTTCGGGGCGCTCATACGCTGAATGTCGGCGGGGAGATTCGCCGCGCGGAGATCAATAATATCCAGCCGAACGACGTGGCGGGAAGTTTTTCCTTCAATGGGAAAGGCACCGGGAACGGCTATGCGGATTTCCTGATCGGCTATCTGGCCAGCAGCACTGTTCAGGTGCAAAGCAATTACTTGCAGGTTCGTACCTGGGCAGATGCAGCCTATGCTCAGGATGACTGGAAAGTAAAGTCGAAATTGACCCTTAACCTGGGACTCCGCTGGCAGTACGATCCTTCCTGGACGGAGGCTAATCATGAGTTAGCCAGCTTTAATCCATACAACCTCACCTGGATACAAAACGGATTGAACGGAGCTCCTGAAGGTTCGATCCAGACACACTGGAAGGAATTTGCCCCACGGCTGGGATTCGCGTGGAACCCGCGCAACGGGCTGGTGGTTCATGGAGGTTATGGCATCACTTACCCGGGTGTTCTCGGTCACGGCCGCGGCGGAGACGGGAATCCTTCGCCGGACCTGTTGGCAAGTACAACCATTCAACCCGGAACTTATATCTCGAACCTGCCGCCGATTAACTTGCCGAACGCGAATGCTCCGCTCACGTTTGGTCTCGCTGAATACTCAACCTACACACCTTACCGTCAAGCGGCTCCCTACTCGGAAATGTGGAATTTCACGGTCGAGCAGCAAGTTGGGCCACAGGCGGCTTTGACCCTCGCGTACAGTGGAAGCCACGGGGTGCATCTGCCTGTCAACTACGCATACAACCTGTGCCAGCAGTCGGCCGCGAGCATTGCACAATATGGCGATGAGATCGAAAATGGCACGGTAGACAGCCCCTATTGCGCTCCCGGCAACATTACCGCGCTTGGAGGCTTCTACGGTGACTACGTGTATCCGGGGTGGTGGGGGCTTTCCAGTTCAGTCTACAACGCGCTCCAGGTTACATATGATAAGCGGTACTCTCATGGTCTCGCCCTCCTGACCACCCTCACCTGGAGCAAGCTTCTCGACGATTCGTCATCTGACTGGAGCGGCTTCGGCTCACTCGACGTATATGGGCAGGGTTTCTACGATCGCGCAGCCGAGCGTTCAGTGAGTGCAGGTGACATTCCACTGCGCTGGGTGTTTTCGCCGATTTACGATCTGCCGATTGGCCCGGGCCACGACTTGCTCAATCACGGCATCGCGGGACAAGCGCTGGGAGGCTGGCGGGTGAGCGCTATCTACACACTCAGCGCGGGAGATCCAGTGGGAATCAACGATGGCGGCTATCTCTATTGCAATCCATCCATGACCGATGCGACCAGGCCAATGCAGGTCGGCAATCCGCGAGCAGGATTCACGCGCAGCATCGGCGAGTGGTTTAACACTAACGCCTTTGACTGGTCAGGAACCTGCGCCTACTACAGCAACCTGCGAGACGACTCTGGCTCGCCAAACTCCGGAGAACCGTCTCTCTCTTTCGGAAACACGCCCCGGTACTCCGACGATGTACGTGCCCCGGGAGTCAATAATCTTGACGCATCACTTCAGAAGGATTTCAGCCTTCCGTGGCTTGGAGAGCAGGGGCATTTGCGCCTTCAGTTCGATGGCTTCAACGTGCTCAATCATCCCCAGTTCTTGCCGCCTGTTGGTACGGCCAGCGCCCAGTTTGGCCAGATACTTGGAACGCGCAACCCGGGGCGAGTGGTACAGCTGGGAGCGCATCTGGCTTTTTAGCGTAGCCGACTTTGCGGAGGAGTATCGGCATCTTCGATGCTCCTCCCGGCGGTTGACCAACGTGGTCATGACGGTTTTCGCCTGCACAGAGAGAGCAGAAATGCGACGCGGAGAGAATATACGGCGACGGTCCCGCCGCGTGGCGTGGCCATGCTCTTACTGAGATGGAATCCCTAAGGCATGCACGGCATACCCACACCGCACACGCAGGAGCTCACGATGAGAAGGTTCGTTCCGCCTTGTACAAGCAGGATGACAGCGGTCGCTTGCTTGATTGCCCTGGCTTCGGCGGCTGTCACCTGCGTAAGATCGACCGCGCAAGTCAGCTCGTCGGAACCGGCTTGGGCAATTCCGCAGACCACCAACCGTGTGCCCCACTTTGAAAGGGTGAATGGGCACGAGTTGTTGTTCGTGGACGGCGCCCCGTTCGCGATGCTTGCAACAGAGATCCCATGGTGGGATCTCCGCGTGGGATCGTATCGTCAGGACGAGAATGCGTACGATTCGCTTTATCCTGCGGCCGCCAGGCTTGGGCTGAACACCCTCAAGGTGCCGGTAAAGTGGTCGATGGTTGAACCGGAGAAAGACCAGTATGACTTTTCTTACGTCGATCATGCCCTGGCGCAGGCAAAACTCAATCACCTGCATCTTGTACTCGACTGGTTTGGGCACTATGCGAGCGGCGAGGGGACTATTTATCAAAACCTGAGCGGGCAGATGTTCGCGCCGATGTATGTTGTGCACGATGAAACAACGTATCCCCGTGCCGTGGACGGGAACGGCGTGGCACATCACAACGCCATTTCTTATGATTCGAATGCGGTTATCGACCGTGAGAAAAAGGCCTTCAAGGCATTCATGCTGCACTTGAAGCAGGTTGATCCGGATCATGTCGTGATCGGTATCCAACTCGAGAACGAGATCGCCGTGTTCGGGTCTGACCGTCACAACCCGAAGCTATTCCGCGACCATTCGGCAGCCTCCGACCGTTTCTTCAAACAGGGTGGCTTCACAGACGACCTGAAATACAGCGCATGGAGCCTGAGCTATCGCTGGATTCGCCCGCTGACCGAGGTTGCATACACGACCTACCCAATTCCCATTTTTCACAACTACGTTAACGGCTCTCTCGAGCCAGGACAAATTGGAGGCTCGCCCGGCGAGGACGTTGCTACCTACCTCCGGAATGTGCCGGATCTGAGTTTTGTTGCAGTCAATGCCTACTTTTGCGGAACGTGGAAAAACTTTGAATGCATAGCACCATCAGACGGGAAGACCGAAGATTTTCGCGCGACGCTCCAGCGTTTCCAGGTCGGACGCAATATCGTCGGCGTCACCGAAACGAACAGCGGTGACTCATTGGTCGCACCGCGCTTCGCATTTATCGCGCTGGGGGAATTCGCAACCCCGATTTTTTCACCCTGGTGCCTCACGGTTTCCTACCCGGAACCATACCATCCATATCTGTTGGCAGATGGCAAGCTGGCCAACGGCGCGGTGGCCTTCCGCGAAGCGTTGCAGGCACTCTCGCTCGCCTTGCCTCCCATCCTTACCTACGCCGGCACGGACAAGCTCCGCGTTTTCCAGTCACCTGCGATCGGGCAGCAGAGCTACTCGGCAGAAGAGACGGTGGGTGGGCTTACCGTAAGTATGAGTGAGGAGCAGGACGGCCAGGCAATCACAATCCATCCAGCCGGGAAACAGCTCCTTATCGTCGGCTACCGGACACAGGTATCAATCAAGAATGCAGGAATGATGTGGCCGGCGATGCAGAAGCTGCAGGTCGCTAGAGTCCGCTGGTCAGGTTCAGGGTGGGCGAAAGAGGGAGCGGCGGATTACAGCGTTGATCAATCCGGAGATAGCCTGTCCGTCGAAATCGCTGATCCTCAGGCCGTCTTGATCTCGCTGCCGTGACCGCCTTGCCGTAGTCGTTTGCAATCGCACGCGTACATTCATCCGCAACGGGAGGCGAAGAACGGCGGCGAACGATGCAAAGGTTTACCCAGTATTTCGTCGCTGACCAGCAATCTCGAGGCGGCCTATTCTTTGTGGGCATCGCCAACTTTATGGGCATCGCCAAACGCCTACGGCATTCTGACCCACAGGCAACTCGAACGTGGCGTTTCGCATCCCCTGTTATATTGTTTTAATGTCTGTAATGCCCCCCTAGACCCTTCTCTTTTTTCGTATTATGGGACAGGAGTTCGACCCGATGGCAACAACGATCCAACCCTCTGTCAGTGAGGGAGGTGGGCGCAAGAACCGGTCCCGTAACAATATCGAACAATTAGAATCAGAGACGCTGGCACTCATCCTTCAGGGATTGCAAACCATGAAGGACGGTGACTTCAGCGCGAGGTTACCGGTTTCCTGGACCGGTCTTCCCGGCAAGATCGCCGACCACTTTAATGAGATCATCTCTGCCAATGAGCAGATGGCTTTCGAGCTGAAGAGAGTCGGCCAGACCGTCGGCAAAGAGGGAAAAACCCGCGAGCGGATGCGCATCCAGAAACGGCGCGGCGCCTGGGATGAGATGGAAGTGTCGGTCAACACGCTGGTCGAGGATCTGCTGAGACCCACCAACGAAGTCACCCGAGCCATTGCCGCAGTCGCGCAGGGCAATCTCACACAAACGGTTCGCTTGGACGTGGATGGCCGACCGCTTGAGGGCGAGTTCCTTCGCGCCGCTGACATCGTGAACACCATGATTCACCAGCTCGGTGTCTTCACTGCCGAAGTGACACGCGTGGCGCGCGAGGTGGGCACGGATGGAAAGCTCGGTGGGCAGGCGGTCGTTCCCGGCGTCGCCGGTACGTGGAAGGATCTGACCGACTCCGTCAATTCAATGGCCAGCAACCTTACTGGCCAGGTACGCAATATCGCCGAAGTTGCTACCGCCGTTGCCAGCGGCGACCTTTCCCGCAAGATCACGGTGGACGTACGCGGCGAGATCCTCCAGCTGAAAGAGGCCATCAACACGATGGTTGACCAGCTCCGCTCGTTCGCCTCTGAGGTCACGCGCGTCGCCCGCGAGGTCGGCACCGATGGCAAGTTGGGAGGCCAGGCGGTCGTCCCGGGTGTGGCGGGTACTTGGAAGGATTTGACCGACTCCGTGAACGCGATGGCCGGCAACCTTACGGCGCAGGTAAGAAACATTGCCGAAGTGACCACCGCCGTGGCCCGCGGCGACTTGTCCCGCAAGATTACGGTGGACGTGAAGGGCGAGATCCTGGAGTTGAAGGACACCATCAACACGATGGTGGATCAGCTCAACGCCTTTGCCGGAGAAGTGACGCGCGTAGCCCGCGAAGTCGGCACTGAAGGCAAGCTGGGCGGCCAGGCCAGCGTGCCGGGTGTCGCCGGTACGTGGAAAGATCTCACCGACAACGTGAATTTTATGGCCAGCAACCTTACTGGCCAGGTGCGAAACATCGCCGAGGTCGCAACCGCGATTGCCAACGGTGACCTCTCGCGCAAGATCACGGTGGACGTGCGCGGCGAGATTCTGCAGCTCAAAGAAACGCTGAATACGATGGTCGACCAGCTGAATCGCTTTGCCGCCGAAGCGACGCGGGTGGCTCGCGAAGTAGGTACCGAAGGCCGTCTTGGCGGTCAGGCAAACGTTCCGGGAGTAGCGGGTACGTGGAAAGATTTGACGGACTCGGTCAACTCGATGGCCGGTAACTTGACGGGGCAGGTGCGAAACATCGCTGAAGTAACTACGGCGGTGGCACGCGGCGATCTGTCGCGCAAGATTACGGTGGACGTGAAGGGCGAGATCCTGGAGCTGAAGAACACCA
This sequence comes from uncultured Acidobacteriaceae bacterium, assembly GCA_963783805.1. Taxonomy (GTDB): domain Bacteria; phylum Acidobacteriota; class Terriglobia; order Terriglobales; family Acidobacteriaceae; genus Silvibacterium. The sequence goes on from CAWAPC010000011.1 coordinate 113,053, forward strand.
TCAACACGATGGTGGATCAGCTCAACGCCTTCGCCGGAGAAGTGACGCGCGTCGCCCGCGAGGTGGGCACCGACGGTAAATTAGGCGGCCAGGCGCAGGTGCCCGGTGTCGCCGGCACGTGGAAAGATCTCACCGACAACGTGAACTTCATGGCTGGCAATCTCACGGCGCAGGTTCGCAACATCGCTGAGGTTGCTACAGCCGTGGCGCGCGGCGATTTGTCCCGCAAAATCACGGTCGACGTGAAGGGCGAGATTCTGGAATTGAAGGACACCATCAACACGATGGTGGATCAGCTCAACGCCTTTGCCGGAGAGGTGACTCGCGTGGCTCGCGAAGTCGGTACCGACGGCAAGCTGGGCGGTCAGGCAGTGGTGCCCGACGTGGCTGGCACATGGAAGGATCTGACCGACTCGGTTAACTCCATGGCCAGCAATCTCACCGGCCAGGTCCGCAATATTGCCGAAGTCTCGACGGCAATTGCGACGGGCGATCTCTCGAAAAAGATTACGGTGAACGTCAGCGGCGAAATTCTACTGCTCAAAGACACCATCAATACGATGGTTGACCAGTTAAACCGCTTCGCGGGTGAAGTGACACGCGTAGCCCGCGAGGTGGGCACTGACGGAAAGCTTGGTGGCCAGGCAAACGTGCCGGGAGTCGCGGGTACGTGGAAAGATTTGACGGACTCAGTCAACTCGATGGCCGGCAACCTGACGGCGCAGGTAAGAAACATTGCCGAAGTGACTACAGCGGTGGCGCGCGGCGATTTGTCGCGCAAGATTACTGTAGACGTGAAAGGCGAGATTCTGGAGCTGAAGAACACCATCAACACGATGGTGGATCAGCTGAACGCCTTTGCAGGAGAAGTGACGCGCGTGGCCCGCGAAGTCGGTACCGACGGCAAGCTGGGCGGCCAGGCGCAGGTTCCCGGCGTCGCTGGTACGTGGAAAGATCTCACCGACAACGTGAACTTCATGGCCAGCAACCTGACTGGACAGGTGCGTAATATTGCCGAGGTCGCCACGGCCATCGCTAACGGCGATCTCTCAAAGAAGATCACCGTAGACGTGCGCGGCGAAATTCTGCAACTCAAAGAAACGCTGAACACGATGGTCGAGCAGCTGCGCTCTTTTGCCGCCGAGGTAACGCGCGTCGCGCGCGAAGTTGGCTCCGAAGGCCGCCTCGGCGGACAGGCCAACGTGCCGGGCGTCGCGGGCACTTGGAAGGACCTCACCGACTCGGTCAATGCAATGGCCGGCAACCTGACGGGGCAGGTGCGAAACATTGCCGAAGTAACCACCGCCGTGGCTCGCGGCGATTTGTCGCGCAAGATCACGGTCGATGTAAAGGGTGAAATTCTCGAGCTGAAGAACACCATTAACACCATGGTGGACCAGCTGAACGCCTTCGCCGCCGAAGTGACACGTGTCGCGCGTGAGGTGGGTACGGACGGCAAACTGGGAGGTCAGGCAGAGGTGCCGGGCGTCGCCGGAACGTGGAAGGATCTGACCGACAATGTAAACGTCATGGCCGCCAACTTGACGGAGCAGGTACGCGGCATCGTCAAGGTAGTCACAGCTGTGGCCGACGGCGACCTCAAGCAAAAGCTGACGGTGAATGCGAAGGGCGAGGTTGCTGCTCTTGCCGAGACGATCAACAACATGACGGACACTCTGGCAACCTTCGCCGATCAGGTCACCACAGTGGCCCGCGAAGTGGGCGTGGAAGGCCGCTTGGGCGGCCAGGCAAATGTTCCTGGAGCCTCCGGCACATGGAAGGATCTGACCGGAAACGTCAACCTGCTCGCGGATAACCTCACCAACCAGGTCCGCGCGATCGCGGAGGTGGCCACGGCCGTCACCAAGGGCGACCTCACGCGATCCATCCAGGTGGAAGCGCGCGGTGAGGTTGCCGAGCTGAAGGACAACATCAACACGATGATTGATAACCTGCGGCTCACAACGGACCGCAACACGGAGCAGGATTGGCTCAAGACCAATCTGGCTCGTTTTACCGGAATGCTGCAGGGGCAGCGTGACCTGGGCACGGTGGGCCGCATGCTGCTATCGGAGCTGGCTCCCCTCGTGAATGCGCAACAAGGCGTTATCTATCAAATGGAGAGCGAGGAATCAGGCAAGCTGATGCTGCTTTCCGCATTCGCCAACTCTTCCGAAGGCTCCCCGCAGGAGATCAAGGCCGGGGAAGGGTTAGTAGGACAGTGCGCAACCGAGAAGAGCCGGATGCTGATTACGGAATTGCCGCCGCAAACGATTCCGATACGCTCCGGACTTTTTGAAGCCGTACCCCGCAATGTGATCGTGCTTCCGGTGCTCTTTGAGGATCGGGTAAAGGCGGTCATCGAGCTCGCGACCCTGAGCGCGTTCACTGCTTCTCATCTGGCGTTCCTTGAGCAGCTCACAGCCAGCATCGGCATTGTGCTGAATTCGATCGAAGCCACCATGCAGACGGAAGGCCTTCTGAAGCAATCTCAGCAGCTGGCGACCGAGTTGCAAATGCAGCAGAAAGAGCTGCAGCAGACGAACGAGCAGCTAGCCCAGAAGGCGCAACAGCTCGCCGAACAGAACTCCGAGGTCGAACGCAAGAATCAGGAAATCGAGCAAGCGCGCCGCGCCCTTGAGGCCAAGGCCAAAGAGCTGGCTCTCACTTCGAAATATAAGTCCGAGTTCCTTGCCAACATGTCGCACGAGCTGCGGACACCGCTCAATAGCATTCTGGTGCTCGGTCATCAGCTTGCGGAGAATCCCGACGGCAATCTCACACCGAAACAGGTTGAGTTTTCCCGCACCATTCACGGCGCAGGTACTGATCTGCTAAACCTGATCAGCGACATACTCGATCTCTCTAAGATCGAATCAGGCACCGTCTCGGTCGAAGCGGAAGAAATCTTCTTTACCAGCCTGCTCGACACGGTGTCGCGTCCATTCCGGCACGAAGCAGAGAATCGCAGGCTCTTCTTCGACGTCAAGAGCGGGCCGCGCCTGGGCAGAGCGCTGGTGACCGATTCAAAGCGGCTACAGCAGGTGCTCAAAAACCTGCTTTCGAATGCTTTCAAATTTACCGATCAAGGCGGCGTCCGCCTGAACGTTTCCGTGGCGAAGGAAGGCTGGAGCCCGGATCATCCAATCCTGAGCGGCGCGGCGTCCGTGATCGCATTTGAGGTTTCGGATACCGGCATCGGCATTCCCGCCGAGAAGCAGCGCATCGTCTTCGAAGCGTTCCAACAGGCGGATGCTGGAACCAGCCGCAAGTATGGCGGCACAGGTCTGGGACTCGCCATTAGCCGCGAACTGGCAAGCCTGCTTGGAGGCGAGATCCAACTTCGGAGTACTCCCGGCCAGGGCAGCTCGTTCACGCTCTATCTGCCCCAGACGTACGTTGGCCCGGTTGTGCCGAACGCGCCTCGACCGGAGAAAAGCAGCCTTTACTCCGTCCTTCCAGCACTCCTGACGAGCGCTGTGGCCGCCGAGCAGGAGGCGCGGGTCGAAGATGATCGCGACAACCTGCAGGAGGGGGACACCGTTCTTCTCATCGTCGAAGATGACTCGCATTATGCCCGCGTTCTCTGTGACCTCTCGCGCGATAAGGGATTCAAGGTCCTGGTGGCAAGGACAGGCGGAGAGGCCTTGTCTCTCGTCCGCGAATATCACCCTACGGCGATTTCGCTTGATGTCTTTCTGCCGGATATGCTTGGCTGGACCGTGCTCAACCATCTCAAGCAGGACCTGAAGACTCGGCATATCCCGATCCAGATCCTCACCCTCGACGACGACCGGCATCACGGACTGTCGCGCGGTGCGTTCGCTTTCATCACCAAACCGACGTCTGCGGATGAATTGGAGGCTGCGCTCACGCGCATCCAGAACTACTCGAAGCGGAGTCGCAAGCGCCTGCTGGTAGTCGAAGATAATCCAATCGAGCAGACCGCCATCCGTGAGCTGCTCGGGCATGAGGACATTGATATCGATGCTGCGGGTTCCGGAGCGGATGCGCTTCTGGCACTCGAAACCGATGTTTATGACTGTGTGGTGCTCGACCTTCGCCTGCCCGATATGAGCGGGTTCGAGATTCTTGAACAGTTGAGCAAGAAAGCGGATTTGCGAGATGTGCCGGTGATCGTGTTTACTGGCAGGGACTTAACGAACGAGGAGGATGCGCAGCTGCATACGCTGGCTCGCAGCGTCGTCGTCAAGGACGTAGAGTCGCCGGAGCGGCTACTTGACGAGACCGCCCTGTTCCTGCATCGTGTCGTAGGAGATTTGCCTGCCGAAAAGCAGCGAATGCTCGATAATCTGCATGATTCAGACGAGGCGCTTGTCGGGCGCAAGGTGCTGGTCGTGGACGACGATATCCGCAATATCTTCGCCCTGAGCAGTGTCCTCGAGCGGCGCGGCATGACCGTGCTCACTGCGGGCACAGGCCGTGAGGCGATTGCGACCATCGATTCCACGCCGGATCTCGCAATCGTGCTGATGGACATCATGATGCCGGAAATGGATGGCTACGAAACAATGCAGGTCATCCGGCAGAACTCGTCCCTCCGAAGGCTTCCGATCATAGCCTTGACAGCCAAGGCCATGAAAGGCGATCGCGAGAAGTGTCTTGAGGCTGGCGCGTCGGAGTACCTGGCCAAGCCGGTTAACACAGAACAATTGTTGTCTGCACTGCGCATGTGGCTGCACCGTTGAGGAACGCTGGGGCTATGACCGCGAACGAAAAAGTAAACATCCTGATGGTTGATGACCAGGCAGGAAAGTTACTCACATACGAGGCGATTCTCGCAGAGCTTGGGGAGAACCTCATTCAGGCTACATCTGCCCGGGAAGCCCTTGAGGTCCTGCTCAAAACGGACATTGCCGTCGTCTTGATGGATGTGAGCATGCCGGAGCTCGATGGCTTCGAGCTGGCTGACATGATCCGGCAACATCCCCGTTTTCAGAAGACCGCAATCATATTCATCTCCGGAGTGCATTTCTCCGAATCCGACACCATTAACGGTTATCGTCGCGGAGCTGTGGACTACATCTCTGTTCCTGTCGTTCCTGAAGTGCTGCGCGCAAAGATCAGCGTGTTCGTAGAATTGCACCGCAAAACCAGACTCCTGCAGCGGCTGAACAACCAATTGGAGCATCGCGTAGAAGAGAGAGCGGAAGAATTGAGGCAGAGCGAGTCGCAGTTCCGTACGCTCGCCAACAGCATTCCCCAGCTTGCATGGATGGCGCAGGCCGACGGCGCAGCGTTCTGGTACAACCAGCGCTGGTGCGATTTCGCCGGTGTTTCAACGGCAGCCTTGCAAGAGACAGGCTGGGCATACCTCCGGCATCCGGAACATGCTGATCGGATCCACGCAGGCCTCCAGCGATCAATTCAGACTGGCCAACCCTGGGAGGACACATTCCCTCTGCGTTCGAGTTCCGGCGATTACAGCTGGTTTCTTTGGCGCGCGGTGCCGATCCTGGATTCTCAAGAACAGGTTGTGCGCTGGTTTGGCACTGCGACCGATGTCAGCGAGCAGATCGCCGCCGAGGAGAGAATCCACCTCCTCAACCGCCAGCTGGAACAGCGGGTGGCAGAGCTCGAGACCATCATGCAGGTTCTCCCGGTAGGCGTTGCTATTTCGACGGACCCGGCGTTCACCAGCGTCACAACGAACCCGGGTTTCAGAAACATCTTCGGGCCGGTGAACGGCGCCGAATCGCGGAAAACCCAGGACAACAGCGGAGCAGATCAGTTCGCCGTTCTCTTTCATGCATGAGGCCGTCCAGACCGGCGGGTCGGTGATGAATACCGAAATGCAGCTTCGAGGGCCTGATGGTACCGAAAAGCATGTGCTCGCCAGCGCCAGTCCTTTGGTGGAGTCATCGGGCAACGTGCGCGGCTCTGTCGGTGTCTTCTTCGACGTGAGTCACAGTAAACGGCTGGAGAATACTTTGCGAGAGCGGGCCGAGCTGCTCGAACTCGCCTCAGAAGCCGTCATGATACGAGACTTGAACGGCACGATTCGCTACTGGAACTCGGGCGCGGAAGCCTTTTATGGCTGGCGCAGGCAAGACGCTCTCGGCCAGAGCGTTCACGGGCTGCTGCAGACCGTCTTTCCGACCTCGCGCGAAGAGGTTGATGGCATTCTGCGCACTGAAACTTCCTGGCGCGGAAACGTCACACAGCGGACCGCCGATGGGCGTGAGGTGGTGGTGGCCAGCCGCATCGCTTTGGATCGCGAGACGAATGCGGTTCTCGAGATCAACCGTGATATTACCGGTGAACTACGCGCAGAGGAGGCGCTCCGTCAGGCGGAAAGATTGGCAGCGATGGGTCGCATGGCCGGCATCATCGCCCACGAGATTAATAATCCTCTCGAAGCCATCACGAATGCGTTTTACCTGTTGCGTAACCATCCCTCCCTCGATAGCGAGGCGCAATACTATGCCGAATTGGCCGAGAAGGAGTTGCAACGCGCCTCGCATATCACCCGGCAGACGTTGAGCTTTTATCGAGAGTCGAGGCAGCCCATACCGGTTTCGCTATCTGAGGTCATCGATAATGTTCTGGAGTTGCAGCAACGAGGTGTGCAATCGGGTGGAATCGTGTTGCGGAAGCGATATAGATCCGAGGGGATCATCTATGGGTTTCCCGTGGAGCTTCGTCAGGTGTTCCTCAACTTGATTGGGAATGCGGTTCAGGCAATGCCACAGGGGGGCATCTTGAGCGTGCATGTAGCGGAAGTCACCGACCAGGCAACGGGGTGCCGCGGTGTTGCAATCGCAGTAGCCGATACCGGCACCGGCATCCGTCGCGAAGATGCCAGGAATCTGTTCCAGCCATTTTTTAGCACGAAATCGACCAAGGGCACCGGCCTGGGGCTATGGATTAGCAAAGGCATCGTGCAAAAATACGAAGGACGCATCAACTTTCGCAGCCAGCGATGTGGAGGGCGAAACCTTACGTGTTTCCGGGTATTCCTGCCCACTGACGCGATGCCTTCCGCTCGTAGGTCTTCCAAAATAGAGCCGGAGCCGGCTTCCGCGTCGAGTGTCTCCTGACCAGCCCGATTTACGCTCCGTTATAAGGCATCGCCGCACTCCTTGAAGAGATCGAGCAATCCGTACTTTAGATAGGGTGCTGTTTTGCTGTCCGGAATCGTCATCACATCGGTCGGACACTTTTCTGCCACGATGCGTCCGCCTGCTCTCCCGCGCCCCGATACGGGCCGCGTAAGACCAACTTCTCACAGATCCGGAAAAGCAAACAGGCCTTTAACGTAGTTCCCGGCCGTTCACCGATTGGTTACACTTGCGGGTGGTACTTACGGCAAAGAAGCTGACGGTGACCCGGTCCTTGGATATTCACGGGAACAGCCGCGCCCTATCCCAACGTGGCGTGACGACTGTACCTTCCGTAATGATTAAAGAAGTTTTGCCCTTTCAGATCGAGGAGCCGGTTTGATGTCCCTGCCTTATTCCCCAATTCGCGCACCCCGCGGCAACACAAGAACAGCGAAAGGCTGGATTCAGGAAGCCGCCAAACGAATGCTGATGAATAATCTCGATCCAGAAGTGGCCGAAAAACCTGAAGAGCTCATCGTGTATGGCGGGCGAGGCAAAGCGGCGCGCAATTGGGATTGCTATCACAAGATCATCGAGACCCTGAATCGTCTTGAAAATGATCAAACGTTGCTTGTGCAGTCCGGAAAAGCGGTTGCAGTCCTGAACACGCATCGATTAGCCCCCAGAGTTCTGATCGCAAATTCCAATCTGGTGCCTCGTTGGGCGACATGGGAGGAGTTCGATAAGCTCGACGCCGCGGGTCTCATGATGTATGGCCAGATGACTGCCGGGTCATGGATATATATCGGCACCCAGGGGATTTTGCAGGGCACGTACGAGACCTTCCGGGGGGCGGCAAAAAACCATTTCAAGGACACGCTTGCCGGCACTATCACAGTAACGGCAGGTCTTGGTGGTATGGGGGGCGCACAGCCGCTTGCGATCAAACTGGCGGGTGGGGTCAGCATCTGTATCGAAGTAGATCCGAAGCGAATTGAACGGCGTTTGCAAACGCGATACCTCGATAAGGCGACAACGTCGCTCGAGGAAGCGATCCAGGAGGCCCAGGCCGCAAAACAAGGACGCAAAGCGGTATCTATTGGACTGATGGGCAACGCCGCCGATCTGCTTCCAGAGATGGTGCGGCTTGGCTTTACTCCTGATCTGGTAACAGACCAGACCAGCGCACACGATCCTCTGTGGGGATACATCCCCTCGGCGCGCCCCGATGAGGACCTCAACACTTTGCGCTCATTGCAGCCGCAGGCATACACCAGCCGCGTTCAGGCTTCAATGGCGCGGCATGTGCAGGCAATCCTTGAGATGCAGCGGCGCGGGGCTCTCGCCTTCGACTACGGCAATAACCTGCGCGCTCAGGCGCAACTCGCCGGCGTAACCGACGCCTTCACTTACCCGGGATTTGTCCCCGCCTTCATCCGCGACTCATTCTGTGAAGGACGAGGGCCCTTTCGCTGGGTTGCGCTCTCCGGCGATCCATCCGACATCGCAGCCACCGATCAGGCACTGTTGGATCTCTTTCCCGACGACCGGCGGTTGAACGAATGGCTCAACTTCGCCTCCACGCAGATCGCTTTTCAAGGGCTGCCTGCGCGAATCTGTTGGCTTGGCTACCGCGAACGGGACCGCGCCGGATTGCTGTTTAACCAGATGGTCCGTGATGGACGTCTCAAGGCGCCTGTCGTTATTGGTCGCGATCACCTCGACGCAGGTTCGGTGGCTAGCCCTTTCCGCGAGACCGAAGGAATGCTCGATGGCTCCGATGCCGTTTCCGATTGGGCTCTCCTCAACTTTGCGACCGGTATCGCCAGTGGAGCAGCGTGGATGAGCTTTCACCACGGAGGAGGTGTCGGCATGGGATACAGTCAGCACGCTGGTCTCGTCGCAGTCGCCGATGGCAGCGACGAGGCTGACGAACGCCTGCGAATGTGCCTGACGAACGATCCCGCCATGGGGGTAATCCGCCATGCCGACGCTGGATATGAACTAGCGAAGACCACGGCCAAAGAACGGGGCCTGGATATGCCGAGCATTTCATGAAAAAAGATCTCCTCATTACGGGAATCTCGCAGCTTGTGACCGCAGAAGGCGCGGGACCAAAACGCGGGCGTGACATGCGCACAGTGAAGATTGTGGAGGGGGCAGCGATTGCCATATCATCCGGCCTCATCACCTGGACAGGGAAAGAGCGGGACTGGACGGGCCACGCGGCAACTACCGTTAATGTCGGGCGGTTGTGCGGTGGTTCCGGGCTTGGTAGACCCTCACACTCACTCTGTATGGGCCGGAGATCGTCTCAACGACTTCGAGGCGCGAACGTCCGGCTCGACCTACGAATCAATCCTCGCAGCAGGTGGCGGAATACGAAGCACGATTCGTGCCACCGCAATGAACTCTCCGGAGAATCTTGTCGCACTGGCTAAGCCCAGGGTCGAATCTCTCATCCGTTCCGGAGCGACGACCATCGAAATAAAGTCGGGCTACGGCTTCACTCCAGCTGCGGAGCTGGCAATGCTGGAAGTAATCCATTCTTTATCGACAGTCCTGCCGGCGCGAATCGTTCCGACTCTGCTCATCCATATACCGCCCGTGAACGATACAGAACGTGCCCGCTACGTAACGCAAATATGTGAAGAGCTGATCCCAGAAATAGCAGACGCGAAAGCTGGCCACATCTGTAGATGTCTTTGTTGAAAAGGAAGCCTGGAGCGTGGTTGAAGCAGAGCAAATGTTTCGTGCCGCGAAGCAGCACGGCCTCGCGATCAAACTGCACAGCGACCAGTTTCATTGTATTGGTGGAGTGGAGCTTGGAATACGTTTCGGCGCGTTGAGCGTTGATCATCTCGAAGCCTCCGGGCCGAAACAGATTGCGGAGATTGCGGCAAGCTCTACCATTGCAACCATTCTTCCAGGTGTTTCGCTGCACTTGGGGACGCCCGCAGCGCCCGGTCGCAAGCTGATCGACGCAGGAGCTGCTATTGCTGTTGGCACGGACCTCAATCCGGGGTCAAGCCCACTATTCTCAACTTCAGCAGCGCTCGCTTTGGCGGTTCGCCTCAACGGCCTGACCGCGCAGGAGGCGCTTGTGGCCGGGACAGTAAATGCGGCCTCCGCCCTTGGCCTCATGGATACAGGCCGCGTGGAAGCAGGATGTGCCGCAGATTTTCTCGTGCTCCACAGCAACGACTGGCGCGAAGTTGTGTATGCGTTGGGAACGAATCCCGTTCGCGAGGTCTGGATCGGTGGGAGGAGAGTCCAGCAATGAACACACTCTACCGGCCGGAACTGCTCTACTCAAATGGCAAGTTCATTTCCAACGCAGGAGTTCTGGTTGGCGACAACGGCAAGGTCCTCGAAACTCCCGAGAACGTGGACGCGTCTTCAACGCAAACCGTCGACCTGCGGGGAAAAGCACTGCTCCCAGGCTTCGTAAATGCTCATTCACATTCCTTCCAACGGCTCATCCGGGGGAAGTCTGAATCAAGAATCGCCAGTGGGCGCGACTTCTGGTCCTGGCGTGGAACGATGTACCACGCCGCCAGCCAGCTTGATTCTCAAGAGGCCTATGACGTCGCGCGCATGGCATTTCTGGAGATGGTCTTTGCCGGAATCACAACGGTGGGTGAGTTCCATTACCTTCATAACGCCCCGAATGGCAGCCCTTATGAAGATCCAAATTTGTTAGCTAAGCAGGTAATCGCTGCAGCTCAATCTGTGGGCCTGCGAATCGTATTATTGCGAACGGCATACCTACGCTCAGGATTCGAGCTGCTACGTGATCCAGGACAAATCCGATTCTTTGAATCACGACTAGCCTTTCTCGAAAACACGAGCGCGCTCACGCGCGAGTACTCGGATGCCTCCGGAGTCAGGATTGGAGTTGCGCCTCATAGCACCCGCGCTGTGCCGCTTGCTGATCTTAGAGAGATTGCCGCCTGGAGCCGCGCTTCCAGCGTTCCGTTTCACATGCATGTTTCGGAACAGGTAGCCGAGAACGCAGCGTGCGTTCGTGAATACGGACTCACGCCGGTAGAGCTTCTCAACAGGGAGCAAATCCTCGGGCCTGACTTTACGGCGGTGCATGCAATCCATGTCACGCCCGCGGAAATCAACATGCTTGCAGGAGCAGAAGCGACAATATGTTCCTGTCCAACCACCGAGCGAAATCTCGGAGATGGCATATTTCCCGCCGATCGCGTCATGGCTGCGGGCATCCGCATTGCGCTTGGCTCGGACAGCCAGGCGCAGATCGATCCGCTTGAAGATGCGCGGCAACTCGACTACCACCTGCGGCTCCAGCATCAGGAGCGCGCCATACTTGATCAGATAGCAGCCAGGCCGCTCGCCAAAAATCTGTTTGAATGCGCCACGATTCATGGAGCTCGCTCCCTCGCCGTTCCAGCAGGAGAACTAAAGCCGGGCACCTGTGCGGATTTCTTTACCGTCGATTTGAGCGACATCGCCATCGCCGGACATTCTGCTGACGACTTGCTCCCGATCATCGTTTTCTCGCTGAATCGATCCGCGATCCGCGATGTTGTCGTAAATGGAAAGATCGTCCTTCAAGATCAGAAGCATAAGCACCAGGATGAGATCATCTCCCGGTATAAAGAAGTTCATCGAAAGACTTGGCTGAACAGCCGGGTTCGAGAAACGCATCCATGAAGGATGTCGTAGAACACCTCAAGAACCTGATAAGGATCCCATCGGTTTCATCCCTGTCCAATCGTCCCATCATCGACTACGCTGTCCGGACATTGCATGAGGCACAATGGCAGACTCGGCAGATGGTCTACCTCGATGCCGCCGGCATTGAAAAAGTCAACCTCATCGCTGCGCCGCAGGGGCAAAATGTGGCCGACCCGACTGCAGAACTGGCTTTTGTGTGCCACACCGATACTGTCCCCTATTCGCCGGATTGGACCAAGGCAACCGAACCGTTTATAGCCGATGGGCTGGTCTATGGCTGTGGAGCATGCGACGTGAAGGGGTTTCTGGCGTGCCTTTTGACTGCGATTACGGAGGTTAATCCGTCAATGCTCATTCACGGTTTGCGGCTGATACTCACCGCTGACGAAGAGATCGGTTGTGTCGGCGCGACTCACTTGATTGCGGCTGATTTGATCAGGCCTGAACGAATGGTTATCGGCGAACCAACGTCCCTTCACGTCGCGCGCGCAGGGAAAGGATATTGTCTGGCAGAGATCACGGTCTTTGGGCAGGAGGCCCATAGCGCGCACCCGCAGAAGGGGAAGTCGGCGATATACAGAGCGGCACGCCTAATCACCGCGATCGAAGAGTTTGGCTCACAGCTCTCCGAAGAACAACACAGCTTCTTCAGTCCAGGTTTTACTACCTTGAATGTCGGGACCATTCAAGGCGGCACAGCCAAGAACATTATCTCGGGCCAATGCAGCTTCCAGCTGGAGTGGAGGCCAATTCCGAGCCAATCAGCCGATGCAGTCCCTGCAGCGGTTTCCCGAATCGTTGAGAAACTCCAGGAGACTGATCCCGACTTCCGTTGGAAATTGGAAATAGTGCGAAAGCAACGCGGCTTCGAAACGCGCCCAGACTCACAGCTCGTTCAGTCGATAGAGACTCGTACAGGACGAAAGGCAACCTCGATCCCGTTTGGATCAGAAGCAAGTCTGTTCGCGAACATCGCAGAAGAAGTAGTGGTGTTTGGGCCAGGCGATATGCAGACGGCGCACAGCAGCCGTGAATGTATGCCGTTCAGCGAACTCGAAGAAGCAGTTGTCGTTCTGAAGTCCCTCATGACCGCTGGCGCCGCACCGCCGGTGTTCATGAACAGCATGAAGTGAATGAAGATTCGATCTGCGCTTGCGGGATTTAACTGCGATACGAGCCCGGGGCCCCTTGCGTTCTACTGTTTATTCACATAGACGTAGTAGAGGTCCGTAGCTACCTGGAACTGGTCCTTGGTTAATGGGGTCTTCATCGTCTGCCATTCCAGGGTCGGATGCAGAGTCTGCCAGTGGTCTGGATCTCCTGCCTCGACCGGCATCGCGAAATCCGGCTCCTCGGCCTGCCATTTGTAGGAGACGGCGTGTTCCGTCGGATCAAAGAGCAGTTCCAGCACCGGAATCTGAGCGTGCCATAGATATTGCCGGAACACAGGAGTCAGGTTCATGCCGGTCTGCTCGTTGAAGTATCGAATCACGTCTGCAGTCATGATGTTCTGATACTTGAAGTGCTGATAGAAACCATGAATCAACGCAAACCACTTCGCGTCGTTGTTGACGATGCTGCGCAAAGTGTTGAGCATTAGCGCGCCTTTGAAGTACTCGTCTTCAGGCGGAGTGGCGTTGACGCCCCGCTCGGCGACAATCGGCATTCGGTTTTCGATCTTCGGCTTGAGGCCGTTCAGATACCGGATGGCGTCGGCATGTCCCCAGTGGTATTCGACATAGAGGCCCTCGAGATACGTTGTCCATCCCTCATGAATCCACATATCGGATCGGTCGGCTGCAGTGATGCTGTTGCCGAACCACTCGTGCCCGCTCTCATGAATGATGATGAAGTCAAAGCGTGTGCTGATCCCCACGCCGGTCCAGTCGCGGTTTAGGTAACCATTGGCGAAGTGATTGCCATAAGCCACGGCGCTCTGGTGCTCCATGCCGGCATAAGGAACTTCGATGAGCTTATAACCGTCTTTCTCAAACGGGTACGGACCGAAGTAATGCGTGTACGCGTCCAGCATTCCGTCGACTTGCGCAAATTGCTTTTTAGCCTTGTCTAAGTCTTCCGGCAGTACATAGTAGTCGAGCGTCAACGCGCCGTAGTGGCTGGAGAAGTGACTGTAATTGCCAATGTTCAAAGCCACATCGTAATTGTTGATCGGATAGTGGACAGACCAGTCCCAGCGCGTGTAGCCATCGCCGAGATTTGTCTTGCCTTCAAACCGGCCATTCGAGACATCTACCAGATCGTTCGGAATGGCCACGCTGATGTCCATGTTCTGCACCTCGTCACGCCACTGGTCTTTGTTGGGCCACCAGATGCTTGCTCCATCGTCTTCGCAGGAGGTGTAAATCCACGGATGGCCCGACGGGTCTTTGCCGAACACCATACCGCCGAAGCGTCCAACCGTGAGCGGGTGTCCGGAGTAATAAAAATCGATGGAGTAGGTCTGGCCTGCGCGAAGAGTCTTCGGGAAGTCGACAAAAACGGCTCCAGTATCCCGCTGGTACTTTAGGGGAACCGCGCCAAAAAGAATCTTGTCGATGTCGAGAGCGCCGCTCAGATCAAGCTGGATGCGCGTACCATCCTCTAGCATTTTGAACCGAATCGTATTCTTGCCGCTGATTGACTGAGTGTCCGGATCAATGCGGACATCGAGGTGGTAATACAGCAGGTCGTTATTGGCGCGATAAGGCCCATAGGCGCCGCGCAACATATCAGCTCGCGTGGGAAGATTGGGAGCTGCGGTCACAGGTTTGGTCTGCGCGGAAAGCTGCGCAATTGTGGCGACGAATAAGAGGGTCAGAACAGGAATACGTGTGGACATGACCTTATAGCGTATCGCGCTTCGCTCGGAATGAAGCGAGAAATACTCAGTCGGCCTGAAAAAGCCGCACGCGATTCAAAGGCAATGGTCACGAACGTGCCGCGCACAACTGGACGTCACCGACGCGGGATCGAGGGGAACGGCGAACAGATAAATGAGCAAAGGAACAGCAATCCAGGCACAACGATTCCCCGGCAGAGTCGCTTCCAGGGTCTATATTTGCTGGACGAGCGATGCCGGGAAAGACTCAACAGAAAAAGCATGCTGTGGATGTGAGTCATGCCGAAAGGGCGGACATCTCTGTCCGCCCTTTTCATCTTTGCTGCTGGTGGTTCAGAAGCGCACGCCGAAGGTAACCGGGATTGTGCCCTGTGTCCCCGAGCCGTAGGGATCCGAGTTGCTGGCTACGGGCGAGTCCACCCACACATACCGTACCTCTGTGTATAGCTTCGTGTTGCTGTCTTCGCCGAAGGCCTTCCAGTAGCCGCCCACGCCGATATTCACGCCGCCCTGGTTGCTCGACGAGTGGGCGATGGTGGTTGGGAAATAGCCTTCATAGCAGTAGTAATAGCAGCTGAGCCCAAGTACAGGTGCGGTGAAGTTGGTGACCTTGCGGTAGAAACCTCCGCCGCCTGTTATGTACCCGCCAAAGCTTTTCGTGAAGGGCTGATAGATGATGGGATCGATGGTGAAGGACCAGGTATTGACGTTGCCTCCGAATGGCACGCTGGAGCCGCTTTGGATAGCCAATTGAGTGAGCGTGCTGCCGGGAATCTTGTCACGATTCCACTGATATTCAATCAACGCGCCAAGCCGCTTGCTGAAATTCCAGCCGCCACCGGCCCTGACGTTGTAGCCGTACGTCTCCCATCCGTGCGTAGTATTGCCGACCGGCGCCGTAAATCCGGCTCCGGCTTCAATTGCCACATGGCTCCAGTTGCTCGTGTACTCGGGATAGCGATTGTTGCTCTGCCCGTATTGGGGAGATGCGCTGGCGCCGGGCGCACCATCAAAGTCGTAATCGGTGAGATAGCTCTTCCAGTCGGCGGAACTGGAATACTGTTGGCCGCCCTCGGTGGCGGTTCCAGCCTGTGCCCTCGCGGCGTAGGGTACAGCAAGCAGCGCGAAGGCTGAAGCGGCAATGGCTAGGCGGTTCAAGAGATTCCGCGAAGAATAGCAATTGGCAACCATAGAGCAAAAACTCCTTTGAGGAAAGTTTCTTGCAAGTGGCGCATGGGTACGTCCACTCTTGATCGAACACTAGGTTGATGATTTAGACTCGCCGGCTGTTGCTTTTGTCTACAACACCCGAAAGGGCAGCCTGAAAATGTTATGGCCCGCTAAAGCCAATGTCAGCGTTTGACCAAGGTCAACTCCAGTCCTCCAATGAACGAGCGACCCTGCATCCGTACTCCTTCGATCTCCTCGTACCCGGTATTGCTCAGGTTGGTCATTTGGAGATACGGGTGAATCCACCCCCGTTCGCGCGCCAGCGATACGTCCCACACCGGGTAAGCTTCCTGCTGATATCGCTGCGCCACGCCCACCCTGTTTCTCAGAACAAAGCCCGCCGCCTGTCCAATCCATTCGGCATTGGCGTTATTGACCGGGTAGTTGAAGATATACTCCGACTCGAGTCCATGAAGAGCAGACTGCGCCCCCGAGAGCGCAGTCCAGGAAAAGCGCAGCGCCTGCTGAGGCGTAGCCTGCCAGTTGACGGAGCTCTCTACGCCGGTAAAAGAAAGTCCGCTGAGGTTCGCAGCGCGCCATAGCTGACTGGGGTTGGCGCGAACGTAGTCGATGGCGTCATGTTGGCGGGAATAAAATACAGTAGCGGACGCGGTTATTTTTGATGCCCGCGTACCAGTCGGCTCCGCCCTCACCGGACCAGGCTGACTCCGGCTTGAGGTTGGGATCGCCGACAGTCGTGGGGTCGCTGTAATAAAGGTCTGTATAGGTGGGCAGTCGAAATCCGTACCCTCCAGCGGCGCGGAGCTTCCATTGATGGCCCAGGAACAGGCTTCCCGACAGGTCTGGACTGAAGACCGCCTGTGGACCTCCACTCAACAGTTCCTCGCGCCCGCCGATCGACAAAGTTCCACGCTGCTTGAAATGCAGATCGAGATCGGCGTAACCAGCTCCGCGATTGCGCGCGTGTTGGCCCAGGTTATTGCTGTCGATAGCGTCGCCCTGGAAATCGAGCCCGTAAAAAAAGCCCGAAGCGGAACCCAGCGTCTCTTTTCTGCGCGCCACTGCCTGCCAGCTCGTGTCGATGTGGTTGTTCGCATAGACGCTGGGATCGTTGCGAAGAAGGATAAAGTTATCCGTGTGGCGACGGTAGCCGAAGGCGACCTGTGTCTTTGGACCCAGCTCCTGGCTGGCGGATGCGAACCATCCCTTGGTGCGCTCCCAGGAGTTGTAGTCTCCATAGAACTGGTTGGCTCCGAAGGCGCGGTCGCTGCCTGCAAGCAGAATGCTCGTAGCGCCCAGCGCCGACTTATAGCGGCTCTCGCTGCTGGCCTCCTCGGTGCGGTAGTCGCGGTCGGTAATGAATCCCGTAGAGAAGTTTCGCGTGCCGGCCGCAGCCTCGCTCCATCTTCCGTGGACGGCATCGGCAATCACCGACTCCTCGTTTTCCCCATAGCTGCCGCCTCCGGCGCGAAGGCTCAGACTGCTCGTCGTGGGAACGGCCGTAATGAAATCGACAACTCCACTCAATGCATCGGCGCCATACAGAGTCGAGCCGCTTCCGTGGAGCACGTCGATCGTGCTGAGGGCGGCCAGTGGGACAGGGAGATCAAGGTTGTGATGCGAAGTCTGCGCGTCATTGATGCGAAGTCCGTTCAGCAGAACAAGGGTTTGCTCAAACGAACCTCCGCGAATACTGATATCTCCCTGCACATCGCCCGCTCCGCGCTGCTCGATATAAACCGAGCTGTCAGTTCGCAGGTAGTCGTCGATGGTGGGCACAAGAAGCGGGTGCTCCTTGGTGTTCATCACCGTGACCACACGGGAAGAATTAGCCTCTGTAACCGGCTCAGGGCTGCCAAGCACCACTACGGTCGATGAAACCGAGGGCTTCTTTGGCACGGGCGGCTGTTGACTGGTCTGCTGTTGAGCGAGGGCGGAGCTGGCAAAGAGCAGCATGGCCGGGCCGGCGTATCTGGGAAACTTCATCGATGTGAGCTTGACTTTCAGGCTTCTCGTTGTGAATGATGCCGCAATTTCCGGAATGTCTTGTAGCCTCTGTTCATTTTACCGGGTTGGCCCCTCGGAAAACTCACGGCGGCAGCCTGCTGGCAATTTAGGGCAAGAATGTTGTAACCGACTACGATGAGCAGCGCTCTAATCTTGCGGAGGCTGCGGGGAGTTAACATCCCTGGCCTGCATGAGAAGACTTGGAACGGCAAAGTAGGCCAAGATTGGGCGCAGAGCCAATGACCGCGATATCCGACACGAGGAATGAAGCGCAGATAATCGCCGCCATTCTTGCCGGCAACACGCACGAGTTTCACGATCTCATCCGTCCCTATGAGCGCAGCGTATACGTCATGGCTTTTTCCATGCTCAAAAACGAAGCCGATGCCGAGGATGTAGCGCAGGGGGCCTTGCTCAAGGCGTTTCGCGGCCTTCGCAGCTTCCGAGCGGAGTCAAAGTTCAGCACCTGGCTCTTAAGCATCACGTTGAATGAAGCGCGAAACCGCCTTCGCCACAAAAATGCTGTCAAGATGGAGTCGCTCGACGAGCCGCCCGGAGAGCAGGGGCACGTCTCGCCGGCACTTCTTCGCGACTGGCGCGAAATCCCATCCGAGACGCTGGAGCGAATGGAAGTGCGACACATGTTGCAGCAGGCAATCACCGGCCTGCCGCCCATCTACCGGGAAATCCTGCTGCTGCGCGACGTCGAAGAACTCAGCGTAATCGAGTCCGCTCAGGCCCTCGGCATCACCGAAACATCTGTAAAAGTACGCCTGCACCGGGCCCGCATGATGCTGCAGAAGACATTGGCTCCGCAGTTAAAGCACCTGAAACCCAAACGGGGGTGGTTCTCATGGTTATAGAGTGCAGGCATGTATGGAACCACATCTCCGGCTATCTCGATGGCGACCTCGCGCCGGAGATACTCGAACAGGTGCAGAAGCATTTGGAGCATTGTGAGATATGCTCGGCCATTCTGGACTCAACGCGAAACATTCTGATCCTCACCGCCGACGAGCGCGTCTTTGAGCTTCCTCTTGGCTACAGTGAGCGCCTGCACGCGCGACTGGATGCAGAAATCAGAAACCTCTAGCCGCCGCAGCTGAGGTTGTGACAAGTTGTCTTTCAGAATCCGATAGTATTCGTGTGTACGGGTCGAAAATATCTTTCTCCGAGAGAATTTCCTCGCATGTCTACCAGGCCTGCCGAACTCGCCGAATCTACGCAGCCGCCTCCGGTCGAAGCGTCCCGCACCCGCGGCCTGGTCGCCTGGTCAAGTTTTCTCTTCGCTCTTCTGCAAAGCATCTGCGGAGCGGCCGTAGCCATCAACGGGGTCCGCCTCGCCATCGGAGTCGGCGCATTGGTCTTTACCTCAGGTGCCGGAGCGGTAATGGTGCGCTTCCATTCGAACTGGATTCGCATTCCCATGATTAGCCTCGCGCTCATCGGCTCGTTAGTGAATCTGGCAATCCTGATCCATATGCGGCGTCTCCGCAATCGTCCCGCTGCGCAATGGCGCCGGAAAGCGCTGACTTCCCACGAGGTGCGAATGGAGCGGTTGCAGTGGGCGCTGTCTCTCGCCGCGCTGGTCCTTATCGGAATCGAAGAGTACCTGCACTTCGGCTTTCATCACACGCTCTGATCCGGCAGCGGCTCTGTGTCCTCTTCCGTTCTCCACCAATCGAGGTACGCGTCTAATCGGTATCCCGCATCGAAGGCCGCCTCGCGCGCCTGTTCCACGCCCGCTTCTACTTCCAGAACAGCCTCCAGCGCACCCGAATCCTGCTCCGCAATCTCCAGCAATGCCGGCAGCTGCAGTAAGTCGATCAGTTCCTCAAACAGCTCCTTGTTTACATAGCTCACGCCAGCCGATTCATTGACCCCCGCAAGCCAGCGGACGTCGCCGTCATCCCAGAACGCTCGGGAAGCCATCGCCCGCGCTTCTGGCGTATCGGCCTGCAGCAGCAGCACGCGCACTTGAGCCGCCGCCCGCCACGGGCTTTCTCCCTCCAGGCCAAGGGAAGAGAATATCTCCGCAAGCGCTGCCCGCAGCTGAAGTGCATCGAATACCGCGGCCCGTTCGCCATGCCATGGAAGGCTGCCAACCACGATCCACGCAACCACCAAAGCCCACCGCTGCTCTGAAGAAAATCCGGACTCTCCGCTGGGCGAAAGCAAACGCGCAACCACCGACCCGTCCTCCCCAAAATTTCTCTCAAGCAGCTGGAGACGAACTGCGGCAGCAGTCATGCTCTCGCAGGCCTCGCGATAACTTCCGCGCAGAATCATCAGAATCAGAGCGCCCGACAGTAAGTTTCGCCGCCAACCCGCGGCTTTCTGTCGGAAGGCTCGCAACCACTCGTTCAAAAAATAGCTGGCAACTCTGCAGAAAACCATGAAGTCGAGAATCAACGGCAGGCTTCGTCGTACCCGCCGCGCCTTGGCCGACATTCTCAGCACTCGACGCCGAAGACTCCGTAAGCGTTGCAGGCATCGTAGGCGCTGCCATCTCCTCGGCAGCCTCCGCGATTATCCGAAGATTCTCCACGCTGACCGCCTGGCGAAGCGCATCATGCAGCGGCCGCAGGCGAAGCCTCGACAACGCCGCGTCCACGCTGTTCACACCTTCTCCATTAAGTGCATCGCAGAGCCGGTCCCACGGATACTCCGCCGTAGCCCGCAACTCGCGCCAATCCAGCAGCACCACGTGCTGATAACCGCGCAAACCAATCGTCAGCCCGTGATGATGAAAGTCGATCGCGCGCCGCAAATGTTCAAGTCCGCTGGTGGCATCGCGATAAGCAACCACAACATCGTAGCCGGCAAGACCAAGCCCGTCACCAAGCCGCGTCTGCTGCAGCGTGCCGCTTCCTTTGTCCATCGAAGCCGCCGACGAGTGGATCGTGCCATGCGTCGATCCGTAACTATTGTTGTACAAAATGACTGCGCGCTCGATCTCCGAGCCGATTCGAGTACGCAAACACGTTCTCATCCACCGTCCCGTGGCCCGTCCAGAAGTCGTAGAGCACAAAGTGGGTGCTCTCCGCAAACAGCTTTCTCCGCTTCAAGCAGGGGCGCAATCTCGCGCTGATGGCGTGCAATCAGGCCCTCATCTGGAGACTCATCCATCCGCGCGCGCTTGAATTCCATGCCGTAGCGTTCAGTAAATCCCTCAATCTGCCCATGGCCAAACATCGGCAGGCCAGGCAGCGTCGCCAGCAGCGTGGAAACGCCAAAATACTTGTCGCCCGTGCCGAACTGGTCGATCGCAGTCCGCTCGTCCGGATTGCTCATGAAGTTCACGTAGCGTTTCAAAATATCCGGGTCGAACTCAATCGTCTTTTTCAGATAAGACCGGTACTTCGCGTTCTCCTCATCGCGCAGCATGTTCATAAATGCGCTGTTGTAAACGCGATGCATGCCCAGCGTGCGCACAAAGTAGCCTTCCAGCAGCCAGAACGCTTCCGCCAGCAGCAGCGTGCCCGGAACCTCGGCGGCCACGCGGTCCACAACCTCACGCCAGAACTCATGCGGCATCAGAGCGTCAAACTGCTCTTGCGACATTGCATTTTCGGCGCGTGACGGAATCGATCCTCCCGCTCCGGGCAGCGGAAACCACAGCCGCTGCACATGCCGCTTCGCCAGCACCATCGCCGCATCGAACCGGATGATCGGCGACAGCCGTGCCACATGAAGAATCGTCTGAATCACATGTTCGCGCACCTCGGCCTGCGAGTAGTCGAGTTGCGCCGTGTCATTCCACGCAAAGCTCGTTCCGTCGTTACCGTGGTAAACATAGCGAGTCGCCCCGTTGGAGTGATGCCGCAGACGAAAAACCACGGCAGCGTCCGTCTGATCGTAGTAATGGTCCTCAATTTTGATCTCGACGCGGCTGTCGCTGGAGAGATCGGGACCGTTAAAGCTGTAAGCCGGAAATGGATTCTCCCATCGATAGAGAAACCAGTCCGGGTGCTCGATCACCCAGTCCGAATCGATGCCCATGTGGTTCGGCACCATGTCGCTCGCCATGCGCAGCCCGGCCATACGCCGCGCGATACTTCAGGTTGTCATAAGCCGCACTGCCCGCCCAGGTCATGAGCAATGTCATATCCCTTCAGCGAGTAGGCAGAGGCTACAGCGTCGCCGTGCCCACGCAGCCGCTTGATCGTTCTCGAAGCCGTGCTTCTCTCCCATAGCCCAATCAGCCACAGCGCCGTAATACCCCGGCTCGCCAGCAGGTGCAATTCTTCATCCGGAATCTGATCCAGCCGATGAATGTGTCTCTGATACTTCTTCGATAGCTGCTCAAGCCACACAAACGTGCTCTTTGCCAGCATCACCACATTCGGCATCCATGCCTGGTCTGAGCTGAAGGCTTCGTACTCATTCAACGGAGCCTGATAGCCGGCCGCGTAACGCCGTCGCCTCACTCCACCGGGTCCAAACTCACTGTTCAAAGCCGATGTACTCGTCGCCAACAAAGCCCGCCGCGCCCCAGCCCGGCTCGCCATGGCGATGCCAATCGGCAGCCGGAGGATGAAATCGCATCCAGATGGCAAGGTCCTCTTCACGCAGAACATCAATCGCCAGCAGCACACGGCGCAGGTCCTCACCAAGATGCTTCGACCACCGCTCGCGAATGAATTCAAGCTGGCCCGGTAAGCGATTCCGGCGACGCCAGCATCGGCGCGCGCAGCGCGTCGAGCAGGCTGCCCACCTCCGGCGCAAGCGGAGGCCGAGTGCTGAAATAATCCGGAAAAGTGGAGGTCACGCTCTGATAAATCGTCTGCTGCTTCAGCTGCGCGTCTTCAAACAGCTCGCGAAATGGGGCAAACGCGGGATTGATGTTGGCCAGCCACAGCATCAAAAGCTCTTCCAGCGCGGCCTCGCGATTCGGCATCCCGTCCGTAGTCCCATTCAGCCACTCGGCAGCCGTCTGCTCCCCTCGATAGACAGCCACGTTAGGGAATTCCTCGGTAAACCGCAGCAGCAGCCGTTCCACCTCAGCCGGCTTTGCCTGCGCCGCAAACCACCGGACCGCCTGCGTAAGGACAGTCGGATCGATCTCTGCGCGGTAGCGCGCCACCAGCGCATGATTGAGTTCATCGATCAGCCCCATCGCAAACAAAGCGCCCCCATGCACCGTCTTTTCCGCATCGGCGTCCGCTCCGCGCGCATCGTTCAGATCTTTCGCCAGCCTGCGGCTCGCCGCTACGTTGCCAAAGACCACATTTCCGGTGTAACTGAACAGGAGATCATCAAGGTTCAGTCGGTCCCGGAGAGCGCGGTGGATATGAAATTCCATGCAAAATGCCTCGGTACGGATTATGGGCTGTTCGGTGAAGTCGCGTCCTGAGAGGTAAGATGCTTCTGCTTCTCCCGATAACGAGACCCGCAACCTCGCCCACCGCCAGCCGCAGATACCTTCTTTGCAATCCTATCGCTACGGTGGCCGCGTGCACGGCACAAACCCAATATTCTCTTGCCGAAGCCGGGCCACCGGCAATCGCGAAGTCAGTCAGTTGCGGCGGTCAAGTCGTCGTCCTTCGTCTCCCGAATCCAGAGCAGTCCCAGAAACGTCAGCACCGCCGACAACGTCAGGCAATAGCCCACATACGGCAGTCCATATGTCCGAGCGAGCCAGGTCGCGATATACGGCGCCAGTGAAGCACCCAGAATCCATCGAAGTTCCGCTTTCTCTTACGGCACCTTCATCTCATTGTTGCTGCGGTCATCGTCTGGCAGCACATGGTCCGGATCGACCACCACGGAGGCAATCCCCGATTTGTTCTCCAGTGTCCAGACGTATGTCCCCTTCGACATCCACGTCTCCACCGGAAGTTTTATCCGTGTCTTCGTGCCGTCTTTGGAGATGGCCTCGACCGTCGTCGGCAGCACCAGTTGCCCGCGATTGCTCAGCGTCACCGTCGAGCCTTCAATCTTATCTACCGCAACATCATATTTCCAGTTGTTCAGGTACCATCCCCGCCAGAACCAGCTCAGATCCTCGCCGCCCTCGCTCTGCATCTCCCGGAAGAAGTCCGATGGTGACGGATGCTTGTACGCCCAGTCGCGAATATATTTACGAAACGCCCAATCGAATCGCTCCGGCCCCAGAATCTGCTCGCGTAGCAGCACCATCCCATAGGCGCCCTTGAAGTAGCTCACCGGATGGTCAAGTTGCGAGCCATAAGAATCCGCCAGCGCCAGCAGCGTCGGGGCCTTCGGGTTATCCAGCACTTTCAGAATCATGTCCGGAGGCTCGCCGCCCGCCGAATATTCCGCATCGCGCTTCGGCCCATACTTGCCGCCCGCGTATGTCGCCGACTCATCGATGTCGATAAACGTGTTGAAGCCCTCGTCCATGAACGCATGACGCCGCTCATTCGAGCCCACAATCATCGGGAACCAGTCATGCCCAATCTCGTGCGCCGTCACCCAGAACAGGAAGGCCCCCTTGTCACTAACCCCGTCGAAGACGATGCCCGGATATTCCATCCCCGTCGAGAAGCCCGCCACATTGATCGCCACCGGCCACGGATACGGGAACCACTGCTTCGAAAAGTGCTCGACCGTGTCCTTCACATACTGCGTCGAGTTATCCCACGCGTTCGGCCCAACACTCTCCGGCGGATAGACGCTCATCGCCAGCGCCCTCTTGCCATCGGGCAAATTAATCCGCGCTGCGTCCCACACAAACACCGGAGACGCGCTCCACGAGACGTCCCGCGTATGGTCCATATGGAAGTGCCACGTCAACGTGCCGCCCTGCTTCGGTCTCCCCGCTCCATCGCTCGCCTCCTCCGGCGTGCGGATATACACAGTCTTGTCGCTGCCGCGCGCCTGCTCCAATCTGTCGATCTCAGTCGCCGTCAGCACATCCTTCGGATTCACCAGTTCGCCCGACCCCGCAACGATCATGTCCGACGGAACCGTTACGTAGTAGTCGAAATTGCCATACTCCAGATAAAACTCGCTGCCGATATAAGGCAAAGTGTCCCATCCGCGCAGATCGTCATACACCGCCATCCGCGGATACCACTGCGCAATGTCATAAATCGCGCCCTTGTTTGACATGCCCCATGAAGTCCGACCGCCCCAGTCGCCCGGAATCTCGTAGTGATACTGGATGTGGATCTTCAAACGGCCGCCATGACCCTTCAACGGCTCCGCGAGCCTGATCTGCATCCGCGTATCGTTCACCAAATAATCTGCCTTCACCGTCTGGCCACCCGATTCAATCGCCACCGAATCGAAGATGAATCCGTCAGTTGTTGGCTGTGGCGTAGTCGATTTTGGGTCGTTCTGCAGCCTGCGGGAAAAATCGTCCGCAAGGATATCTCCACGCGAGCCCTTCCGATAGATATTCTGCTCCAGCCGCACCCACAAACTCGGCAGAACATCCGGACTGTTATTTGTGTAAGTAATGGTCTCCGTCGCGCGGATCTGCTTGTCTTTCGTGTCAAGACTGGCATGCAGTTCGTAGTCCGCCTCATTCTGCCAATACCCCGGCCCCGGCGCTCCGTTGCTCGAACGGTACATATTCACCGGCGACGGCAGCGTCAATGGAGCGAACGCAATCCGAGGATCATAAGTCGAATCAGTGCCGGACGAACTCTGCGCCCGCGCTCCCGCAAACGAAAAACAGCTCAACGCCAGCAACAGCAACCCAACGCGAAAACGGCAAAGGGAGACGGAAACAGTTTGCACAGGCGACCTCTCTTATTTCGATTCTGGAATGTTCTTAAACTACGCTCATTCGTCACGCGCCTCCCGAACAGCAAGCCTAGAGCGGCGTCGCCCGCAACGCGCCGTCAATCCAGCCAAGCAGAAGATTCGGAAAGCACCCGAGTAGAACCACAAGCACCGCGATCAAACCAATCGTAGCCCGCATCCCCAAGGGCGTCTTGATCGGTTTCGCGCCCGCAGAAGGGTCGCGCACGTAAGCTTGCTTCAGAACTTTGAGGTAGTAGTAGAGCGAGACAGCGCTCATCGCAATTGCCAGGATCACCAGCCATAACATCGCAGAATTCCCGGGACCCGAAGCAAGCGCCGCAGAAAAGAGGGAGAATTTGGCAAAGAATCCTGCCAGCGGAGGAATCCCCGCCAGCGAAAGCAGGAAAATCAGCATGCAGAAGGAGAGCCATGGAGCGCGGCGCGAGAGCCCCGCGAAATCGGTTAGCCGATCCACTCCTTCCTCTTCAAGCGCACCCAAAACGCCAAACGCCCCAATCACAGCCAGAGCATATGTAATGACGTAGTAGAGAAGCGCCCGCAGCCCGAGCGCGTTATGGCACAGGATACCCAGCAGCATGTAACCCGCATGGCCAATGGCGGAATACGCCAGCAACCGCCGGACGCTGCTCTGCACAATCGCCGCAAGATTTCCCAGCAGCATCGACACGGCGGCAACCACCACCAGCAACGGAACCCAGCCCGTAGTCGTAGCTGTGCCCGGCGCCACCGCCCGCAAGCCCAACCGCCATCACCGCCGCGAAAACGAACAAGCTCGCGATCTTGGAACTCGATGCAATAAAGCCCGCACTCGGCGTGGGCGCGCCCTGGTAGGCGTCAGGAGCCCACAAATGAAACGGTGCCGCGGCCACTTTGAACCCCAGTCCGGTAACAATCATCACAATCGCAACCGCCAGCAGTGGATTCAGCTGCTGCGTCCGCAACGCTGCAGCAATCCCCGCCAGATTGATCGAACCCGACAGCCCATAGAGCAAACTGATTCCGAACAGAAAGAACGCCGCCGCCATGCCGCCAAAAAGAAAATACTTCAGCGCCGCCTCCGCCGATTGCCGGCTGCGCTTGTTGAAGGCGGTCAAAATATAAAGCGAAAGACTCAGCAACTCCAGCGCCGCAAAGATCACCAGCAGATTCTGCGTGCTCACCAGAAACATCATCGCCGCCGTCGCAAACAGAAACACTCCCAGATATTCGCCAACGTGCGCCGTAAACGTAGAACTCACCGAGAGCAGCACGGCCAGAATCGTGAAAGCCGCCAGAACCACCTGCACCAGTTGCGTCAGCGAATTCACCACCAGCATGTCGTCATACAGGCTGGCATGTTCGGGCCGCAGCAGAAGCAATAGAATCGCGCCCACGCAACCGGCAGCACGCGATAAGCGCGCCCATTCTCCAACGGGCAGAGAGCGCGCGTCGCTGCATCACCGTCAGGTCGAGGGTCAGCGCAACCAGCCCGCTGAGAGCGACAAGGATTTCCGGCAGAGTGAGCCGCAGCAGATCGAAATAGCTCGCCGGGTTCATCGCCACACTCCTTTCCGCAACCCATCAAACAGCGGGGAATTGAGCGCGGGGATAATCAAGTCAAGCAGCAACCGGGGATACAAACCCACCACCAGAGTCGCGGCAATCAGAATCGCGGCGCCAATCCGTTCCGCCAGCAGAAATTCGCGGCAGGGGAGCCGCAGCCTGCGTCGCAATTCCCGGGCTCCCGGCAGCAGCTTCTCCAAAGAAAGCCTTGTCCAGCGCCCGCCAGGTAAACGCAATGCCAACCAGAATTCCCACTCCCGCCAGCACCGCGAGCGTTGGAAACGAACGCCACGCGCCAACCAGAATTTCAATCTCCGCCACAAATCCGCTGAAGCCCGGCAAGCCAATCGACGCCATGCACGCAATGACGAAAGTAACCGCGGCAAAAGGAATCAATCGCGCCAGGTGCATCGGCCCAAGCTCACTCAAAAGGCGCGTGTGCGTCCGGTCATAAACCATGCGTCCAACCACAGCGAACAGCAGCCCGGCAATAATGCCGTGTGAATACATCTGCAGCACCGCGCCGCTCAGCCCGATCTGGTTCAGGGTCATCAGCCCCAGCAGCACAAATCCCATGTGGCTTACGCTTGAGTAGCCGATCACGAACTTGAAATCCTTCTGCACCAGCGCCACCGTCGCGCCATACACAATTCCAATCAGCGCCAGCACGGCAAAGACGTCGCGCCACGATCCGAATCCCAACACATGAAATCCCCACGGCATCCATGCCGCGCGGAAACAGCATCATCGCCACGCGCAGGCAGCCGTATGCGCCCAGCTTCATCACCACGCCGGCCAGCAGCATCGAGGCCGCCGTGGGCGCCGCCGCATGGCCCGTCGGAGCCCAGGTGTGGAACGGCCACAGGCCCGCAAGAATCGCGAATCCCACAAACACCAGAGGGAAGGCCCACATCTGAAAGTGCGGCGGGAAGGGGAAGCGCGCCAGCTCCACCAGGTTCATGCTTTTCCCGCCAGCCTGCACAAAGGCCGCGATAATGCCGATCAGCACCATCGCGCTTCCGGCAAATGAGTAGAGCGCGAGCTTCATCGCCGCATATTCGCGCCGCGTCGAACCCCAGATCGCGATCAGAAAATACTTCGGAATAATCGCAAGCTCATAGAAGACGAACAGCAGAAACAGGTCGAAGCTCAGAAAAACGCCGTACACCGCCCCAATCAGCGCCATGTAAAGCGCAAAAAACTCCGCAGGCCGCCGCTCGACATTCCACGAGAACAGAACCCCCGCGATAGCCACGATGCCGGTCAGCAGCAGCAGCGTCAGGCTGATGCCGTCCACTGCCAGATGATACTCAATGCCCAAAGATGGAACCCACGCCACGCGAGCCACCGTAATGATCTCGCCCGGCGTGTACCGGCACACGCCCACAATGACGATTGCAAATCCCGCAATGGCCGCCAGCAAGGCAATCAGGCGTGCCGCGCGCGCACTGGCCTTCGGCGTCAGCATCAGAGCCGCCGCGCCGAGAAACGAGATGTAAATGGTCCAGCGCGAGCATCCGCTAAAACCTCAGTTGCGATACCAATTGCACCACCGTGCTGTTGACCACGCCCAGAATCATCTGTGGATAGAAGCCCAGCACAAACATCAGCGCCAGCGCCGGGAACAAAGCCATCCGTTCCCCCGTGCTCAAATCAGGCAGCGTTCGCCACCGCTCATTCACCGGACCGAAAAATACACGCTCCAGAATCATCAGCAGAAAAATCGCCGTAATCAGCAGCCCAATCACAGAGAGCGCCGTCGCCCACGTCACCAGCGGAAATGCTCCCTTGAAGATCAGGAATTCCCCCGGAAATCCATTCAGCCCGGGCAGGCCCAAGCGACGAAAAAATCGCAATGCCCATCAGTCCGCAGAAGACCGGCGCGATCTTGCGCAATCCGCCAAAATCATTCAGCCCACGCAAGCCGCCGCTGCGCTTCTCCAGCAGCGCGACAAACCAGAACAGCGTCGCCGCCGTCAGCGCATGGTTGAACATCTGCAGAAACACGCCATCGAGCGCCGCCGCCTTGTCCGTACTCAGCGAACCGCCCGTCCACTTGCAGCACCACAAGAACGCCCAGCACGCAGTATCCAAGATGGTTGATCGACGAGTAGGCAAACATGCGTTTCAGGTCCGTCTGCGCCCACGCAATAAAAGCGGACAGAACAACACTCGCAACCGCCAGCCACAACAGCAGGCGTCAGAGCACGCTGCATCTGCTCCGGAAAAATGGGAACCAGAATTCGCAGCAGGCCATACAGGCCCATCTTCGACATTGCGCCCGTCAGCAGCATCGTCGTGCTCGACGGTGCTTCGGCATAAGCCGATGGCAGCCAGGTATGAAACGGCATGATAGGAATCTTCACCGCAAAACCCAGAAACGCCGCCCAGAAGATGCACTTCGGCGATCTGTCCGCCCGTCCAGTGGCCCCAGTGCAGATTCTGCGCAAGGTCTTGAGCGAGCTGTCCGCTCTGCGCCAGCTGCGCAAGATCGACAAAATCGAACCGGCCGCAAGCCAGATAGATCGCAAGGAACGCCAGCAGCAACGCAACGCTGCCCACCATCGTGTAAACAAAGAACTGTGTTGCCGCGCGCGCGCGCGCCCGGCCCTCCCCAAAGCCGGATCAGGAAGAACGCCGGAATAAGGCTCAACTCCCAGAACAAAAACCAGTGGATAAAGTTCAACGCCGTGAACGTGCCGAATAGGCCCGTCTTCCAGAAACAAGCACGAGCGCAAAGTAAAGCGGTCCCTGCTCGCGGCAGCTCCACGACGCGGCAACCGACATCAGCACAACAATAGCCGAGAGCAGCAGCATCAGCAGTCCCAGCCCATCGATCGCCACGTGATAATCCACGCCCAGCGCCGGAATCCACGCGTGCCGCTCCTGAAACTGCAGTGCGCCGGAAGCAGCAGTTGAAGCTGTGCCACAGCAACAGCGTCAACCCGAGCGCAATCCCGCTCGCAGCCACTGCCAACCCGCGCGCGACGTTCCTGTTCTTCCCAGCCGCCAGAAGAATAAGGAATCGCGCCCGCCAGCGGCGTCAGAGTCAGAAGCGTAATCCAGGGGAATCCGTTCATCCCTTGCGGCCCCAGAAAAGAAACAGGACAAACGCGATCAGCGCAATGCCGATAACCCGCAAATAATTCTGCACGCGGCCACTCTGCAGCCGCGACATCAGGCGTCCGCCCTGAACAAAGCCCTCGCAGCCCTCATCAAACCCGGTGTTGACCACATAAGTATCAAGAGACGAGTCCACCCACGCGAGCCCGGTCACCATCCACGCAACTGCTTGAACAGCGCCGTTCCAAACCAGCGGTCCATCCAGTTGAAAACCCGCGCGCTCCACCGCGCCATGCGAATCACCGACAGTTCGTAGAACTCATCCACATACAACCTCTGCGCCAGCGCATGAAAAACGCCTCGGCTGCAGCCGCTCCAGAGCATCTGGATCATCGGCGCGCTGCAATCGGCCTGCGCCCGTAGAACCACCATCCCAGCGCCAGGCCCGCAAAGACGATGAGCCGACGACACAACCATCAGCGGCAGAATGCCATTCCCCACAAACTGCCCAAAGCCAAACGCCGCGCGCCTGCCCTCAAGAAAGCCTGGAACCACGGCCACGCCGGCGTTCCAATAAATCCAAGCAGGACCGCAAACACCGCCAGAATCACCAGCGGTACAGTCATCACCGCCGGGCTTTCATGCGCAGAGCCGGGCAGTCCGTGTTCTCAGCGACAGCGTGTCGCCAGTCGCCGGTTCGCGCCGGCGCCCGAAGAAGACGTAGTACACCTGCCGCGTCATGTAGAAAGCCGTCAGCAGCGCGCCCGCCGCGCCCAGGTAAAACGGCACCTGCGACACGCTCCACAGGTGCGCCGAGTGCAGAATCTCATCCTTGCTCCAGAATCCGGAGAAACAAGCGGAACACCGCACAGCGCCAGCATGCCCACCGCATAAGTCGCGAAGGTGATCGGCATAAACTTCCGCAGCCCGCCCATGCTGCGAATGTCCTGCTCCCCGTGCGCAGCCATGGATCACCGATCCCGCGCCAAGAAACAGCAGCGCCTTGAAGAACGCATGCGTGATCAGGTGGAACATGCCCACCGCCACGCCGCCCACGCCCAGCCCCATCATCATGTAGCCCAAGCTGCGACACGGTGGAGTAGGCCAGGATGCGTTTGATGTCGTTCTGCGCCACGGCAATGCAAGCCGCAAACAACGCCGTGATCGCGCCCACCCATGCCACCACTTCAAGCGCCGGCGACACTCCGCCGCTCCCGAGGCCGCGTCATCAGCGGATAAACTCGCGCCACCAGAAAGACCCCGGCGGCAACCATGGTCGCCGCATGGATCAGCGCGCTCACCGGAGTCGGGCCTTCCATCGCGTCCGGCAGCCACACATGCAACGGAACCTGGCCGGATTTGCCCGCCGCCCCGCAGAAGATCAACAGCCCAATCCCGCTCGATGCCGTCAGCCCCAGCGCCGCTGCGCGCGCCGCCAGCGCCGCCAGCGCCGAATGCTCCAGGCAGCCCGCGCCGTTGTCATAAAAGAGCAGCGTTCCGCTCTGGCTATAGAGCCACATCATCCCCAGAAAAAATCCCAGGTCGCCAATGCGCGTGACGATAAACGCTTTCTTCGCCGCCGCCGCCGCCTCCGGTTTCTGATACCAGAAGCCGATCAGCAGATACGAGGTAAGCCCGACAACCTCCCAACACATGAACAGCAGCAACAGATTGTTCGCGATGACCACGCCCAGCATCGCGCCGGCAAACAGAGAAAGAAAGCAGAAGAAGCGCGTGAAGTTTTCGTCATGAGCCATGTAGCCCACGCTGTAGATGAAAATCAGCAGGCTCACGAAGGTGACCATCACCAGCATCACCGCCGTCAGCGGATCAAGCATCCACCCGAACTTCAGCCACTCCGTGCCAAACTGAAGCCACGGGAAATTAACGAACTCAATCCCCGGCTGCCTGAGCGCGTGCGCCAACGCCAAAAGGGACAGCAGCAAGAGAGCAGCTCATCGACCCAATCGCCAGCGTGGCCGCAAACCTGCGCCGCTGCTGTTTCGCGAACGCGATCAGCCGCCGCCGCGGCAGCCGGCAGTACGGGAATCAGCCAGAGATTGCGAACGATCCAAGACCATGCTTCGTCTTGCCTATCCCTTCATCGAATCCAGCCGGTTAACATCGGTCGTCTTGGAATGCCGGTACATGGCAAGAATCAGCGCCAGCCCCACCGCTGCCTCCGCCGCCGCAATCGCAATCGAGAAAATCACAAACACGATTCCGGTCAAAGCTTCCGGATGCGGGCCGTAGCGCCAGAAGGCAAGAAAGTTCAGGTTCGCGGCATTCAGCATCAGCTCAATGCCAATCAGCACCAAAATGGCGTTGCGTCGCGTCAGTGCGCCGCCAAGGCCAATGGAAAACAGAAGTGCGGAGACCAGGAGACAGCATGTCAGCGGATTCATTTCGTGCTCTGCTTCTCCTCCATGGCGATAACAACGGCGCCAATCAGCGTCGCCGTGAGCAGAAGGCCTACAACTTCCAGCGGAAGAACAAAGCGCTGCATGAGCGCGCTCCCAATCTGCTGGATTGTCGCCTGCGGCTGCGCTGTTGCACAGCTCCCAGCGCCGTCGCTTCCGGCAGTCACAGCCCACGCCAGAACGGCAAACACGGCGCCGGAGACCACTCAGCCCCGCAAGCCAGGGCGCTTTTTTCTGCGCGGGCAAGCTCCTCGGTGCGCGTCAGCAGAATAACGAACACAATCAAAATCACAACCGCGCCCACATACACCAGCACTTGCGCCAACCCGACAAACTGCGCCCCCAAATCGAGATAGAGCCCCGCCAACCCAACAAAGGAGACGGACAGAGCCAGCGCGCAATGCACCAGCTTGCGCAGCGTCATCGCCGCCATTGCTCCGGCAAGCGTCATCACTGCGAGAATGAGAAAAGGCAGAGTCATGTCGTAAACATAATTTCAAAGACTAGAACCGCGATCCCCGTTCATTCGGCAAACCTGTAGATCCTTTTCTCAAGTTTTTGACCGCCCGTCAGACTGCGGCCAAGCAGCACATAAAGCGAGCGCAATCGGCGACAGCGCAGATCACCCAGCGCAGCACGCCTTCCGGCAGAAAGCGCCACGTACCCGCGGAGAGAATCACCACCAGCGCCATCGGCAGCATGAATTTCCACGCGAAGTTCATCAACTGGTCCATCCTCAGCCGCGGAAGCGTTCCGCGCACCCAGATAAAGATCGCGATCAGCGCCAGCAGTTTGCGCAAAGAACCAGATCCACGAGGGCACCCAGGTCAGGAACGAAAACGGTGCCGACCATCCGCCCAGAAACAGCGTAATGCCCAGCCCGCTGATGGCAAACATGCCCAGATATTCGCCCAGAAAAAACAGCGCAAACTTGAATCCCGAATACTCCGTGAAGTATCCGGCGATAATCTCCGACTCGCCTTCCGGCAGATCGAAGGGTGACCGGTTCGACTCAGCAGTCGCCGCGATCATGAAAAGGATAAATCCGGCCAGCCCCCATGGCGTCAGCACATACCAGTGCGGCCAGAAGCCGCTATAACCTGCCTGCCTCTCGACAATCGTCACCGTCGAGAGCGAACCCGCCGTCATGATCACCGCGACCGACGACAGAATCAGCGGTACCTCGTAACTGATCATCTGCGCCACCGCCCGCATCGCGCCCAGCAGCGAATACTTGTTCCGGCTCGACCATCCGGCCATGAAGATCGAGAGTTCCATCGCCGCGCTCACCGCAAAGAAATACACAACGCCCGCGTCCAGGTCGGCCACCACCATATTCCTGCCGACAGGCAGCACCGCATACTCCAGAAACGCAGTCGACCACCAGCAGCAGCGGAGCCACAAAATGCACCAGCTTGTCCGCCGACCGTGGAACAATGTCTTCTTTGGTCAGCGACTTCAATCCGTCAGCCAGCGGCTGCAGAAATCCGAAACGGGCCCACGCGGTTCGGTCCGTACCGGTTCTGAATCCGCGCCAGCCCCTTGCGCTCCAGAATCGTCGTCACCGCGAACAATCCCGGAAAAATGGCGAGCACCGGAATCACCGACAAAAGCACGGAAACCGCAGGCTGCACAGCGGCGGGAGAATGGAAAACCAGCCCAGTGCTTGAGGGTGACGAAAATTTGGTCGAAGGCCTGCGTCATCGTGCAGCCGCCGCAGCTTCCCGCGGCAGGCTTCGCCATCGTGCTTTGCCTTCTTTTCCGCAAGCCCCGCATCCACTTCAGCCGCTTCCGTGGGATGAATCGAGTGGTAATACTCGTTCGACCTCGCCAGCTTCTCTTTGTTCCACAGCAACCCGCCAAAGCGGTCGTCGGTGCTCAACTCAAAGGCCGTGTCCATCTTGATCGCCTCAAAGGGGCACACCTCCACGCAAATCTGGCAGCTCATGCAAACCGAAACATCGATATCGAATTTCGTCGGGAAAAACTGCGGCTTGCCCACAAAATCCGGCTTCTTATCTTTGCTTTTTTCAATAGTAAATGCACTTCGGCGGGCATTCCTACTTCGCAAATCTTGCACGCGACGCAGCGCAGGCCCTTCTCCATGTCCTCATCGTCGTACACCAGAAACGGAAAAACGCGCGTCGCTTCCGGCTGCACCAGCCGCTCCTCCGGAAACTGAACGGTGGTCAGCCGCCGCTTATCGGCATAGCTGCCAAAGAAATTTCTCGCCGTCTCCGCGAGACCTTTTACGATGCCTTCACCCAGCATGGCTTATCCGCTCGCTCTGCCTTTGTGCTCTGCTACTCAAGATACACCGCCCTCTAGCGGTCAACCTCGCCCAAAACAATGTCTACGCTGCCCAGAATCACCACAATATCCGCCACGCTTTGGCCAAGGCACATATCTTCAAGCACCGTAAGGTTGATCAAACTCGGCGGCCTCACCCGATAGCGGTAAGGATTCGTCGAGCCATCGCTGATCAGGAAAAATCCCAGCTCGCCTTTGGGCGACTCGATCCGTCCATACGCCTCGCCAGCCTTCGGCCGCAATCCCCGCAGCCTCGCCTTCGGGTCGATAATCGGCCCCGCCGGAATTTCGCGCACCGCCTGATCCAGAATCTTCAGCGACTCGCGCATCTCCAGCACGCGCATCATGTACCGGTCATAAACATCGCCGTGTTCGCCCAGCGGCACGCGGAAAGGGAATCTCTCATAGATGCCATAGCCATCCACTTTTCGTACGTCGTAATTCACGCCGCGTTGCGCGCAGCATCGGACCGGTCACTCCGGCATTCACCGCCAGCTCGCGCGAAAGCACGCCCACGCCCTGCGTGCGGCCCATCAGGATCTCGTTCTCCGCCAGCAGCCGCTCAAACTCATCCAGAAACCGGGGAAACTCATCAATGAGCGCGCCGCGCCTGCTCCAGCCACTGCGGAGGAAGGTCCACGCGCACTCCGCCGAATCGCATGTAATTGCACATCATGCGCGCGCCGCTCAGCGACTCGAACAGGTCCAGAATCTTCTCCCGCTCGCGAAAGGCGTACATCAACGGAGTTCCGCTCGCGCCCATGTCCTGCATCAGAAAACCGATCAGCGAAGCATGGTTCTGCAGCCGCGTCAGCTCCGCCGTAATCACCCGGATATACTCCGCGCGCTCCGGCACCGCAATCCCCGCCAGCTTCTCGACCGTGAGCGCATAGGCCCAGTTATTGGTCATCGAGCAGAGATAATCCAGCCGGTCCGTATAGGGAATCGATGCCAGGTAGCTCACTTTTTCGGCGATCTGTTCGTGGTTGCGGTGCAGGTAGCCGAAGACCGGCTTCAACCGCACCACGCGCTCCCCCTCCAGCTGCACATTCATGCGAAAGACACCATGCGTCGAAGGGTGGTGCGGCCCCATCGAAATCTCCAGCAGTTGGCCGCCGTCACGGATCGCCGATGAGTTCCGCTTCCGTCATCTCCTCCATGCTCGCCGTCTCCACGCTCACTGCCCGTCCCTCCGTCACCCAGGACTATGGCAGCCTCATCATCGTCCGCCGGAGGAACATAGTCCTTCCGCATCGGGTGATCGGTAAACTCCTCCCACATCAGCAAACGGCGCAGATCGGGATGCCCCTCAAACACAATCCCGTAAGAGGTCAAAAATCTCTCGCTCCTGAAACTCCGCGCTGCGCCACACCGGAGTCAACGAAGGAACGCTGCGTTCTGATCCGTGCGGTTGGCCGGTCCGCAGCCGCAGAATGACCGGCCCATGCTTTTTCTCCATGGAAAAGAGGTGATACACCGCTTCCAGATGTCCCGGAGTCCTGCGTCTTCCTGATCTCCTCGACCTCCGTCTCCACTCCCTCCACCAGCTTCTTCGTCTTCACTTTTTCGCTGACCTCGGTGTCCAGCCAGTCCACTCCGGTTACGTTCGAGCAGAAATCCAGCCGCAACTCAGCGTCATCGCGCAGAAACCGCGCCACTTCTACAGCGTGTTCATTGTCGAGAACGAGAGAATGCTGCGCGGAAGGGCTGCCGTTCTGCAGAATCTCCACCCGGCAGCCGGGAACAGCCGCCTCGATCGCCGCCTTGATCTGCTCCGCAGTCATTGGTACAGCAGTCATCCTTGGATCACTTTGAGCGGGTTCCAGACCTCGGCGTTTTCGGTCGGCTCCAATCCATGTTCGCCAAACTCCGGAACCGGAAACTCACTGGGCAGTTCCGCGTGAAGATGCCGCGGCCGCTTCTCGCCCGTCAGTTGCTGCTCGCTGATCTTCTTCTGCAGCATCATGAATGCGTCAATCAGCGCCTCAGGCCGCGGCGGGCACCCCGGAATATGCACATCGACCGGAATATACCGGTCAATCCCTTTCAGCACGTTGTACCCATCGCGGAACGGCCCGCCGGAGATGGCGCACGCGCCCATCGCAATCACATACTTCGGTTCCGGCATCTGGTTGTACAGCCGAACCACCTGCGGAGCCATCTTTTTCGTCACTGTTCCCGACACGATAATCAAATCAGCCTGCCGCGGCGACGCGCGAAAAACCTCCGCGCCAAACCGCGCCAGATCGTACCGCGCCATCGTCGTCGCAATCATCTCAATCGCGCAGCACGCCAGCCCAAATGTCAGCGGCCACACGGAATTCTTCCGCCCCCAGTTGTAAAGCTCCTCAAAAGTGGTGGTAAAAATCCCGTGTTTGCTCAGTTCGGCCTTTATATCCTGATCCATCGCACCGCCCATCCACCCGCGCAGAAGTCGCCCGCTTCAGCTCCACGTCAGCACGCCCTTCTGGCAAGCCCAAACCAACCCCTCCACCAGCAGCAGCAGAAACACTAGCATGGCCACGCAGGCGCCCACCGTAAGTCCGGTAAACGCCACCGCAAACGGCAGCAGAAAAACCGCCTCGACATCGAAAATAAGAAAAATAATCGCGTATAGATAATAAGACGCTTTGAATTGCATCCAGGCATCGCCTGCCGATTCCAGCCCGCACTCATAGATCGCATTTTTTTCTGCTCCAGGCTTCGCCGGAGAGAACTTCACCGCCCATAGCTTCGCCAAAGCCAGCGGAGCAATCCCAAACGCCAGCCCTCCCACCAGCAACGCCACAATCGATGGCCACGGGTTCGAAGCAACCATTATTGTTAGTAGATACGTTCCCATCTCTTGTCCGAAAGCCCCGAATACGTGCCCGGAGACCTCAACAGAGTATCCTCGCATATCCGCGCCCTAAACAGAACATAAGCTTTCGATCGGGCCTGAATATCGCGCGCCAGCTCGGAGCCAGGAGAACCATAGAGTCCGGAATACCATGTTGCCAGATGAGCGTCCGCAAAATTGTCCACGTCGATATGGACGCGTTTTACGCCTCCGTAGAACAGCGCGATGACCCCCTCCTGCGCGGCAGGCCGGTCGTCGTCGCGTGGCGCGGAAACCGCTCCGTCGTCTGCGCCGCCTCTTATGAAGCAAGAACCTTCGGCGTGCGCTCCGCCATGCCCGCAACCCGCGCCGAGCGCCTCTGTCCCAACGCAATCTTCGTCCCACCCGATTTCACGCGTTACCGCGCCGTCTCCCGCAGTGTCCGCGAAATATTCCAACGCCACACCCACCTCATCGAACCCCTCTCATTAGACGAAGCATATCTCGACGTATCGGAAAACAAGACGGGCTTGCCCACCGCAACGCGCGTCGCCAAAATCATCCGCGAGCAAATCCGTAAGGAGCTCAACCTCACCGCCTCAGCCGGTGTCGCGCCCAACAAGTTCCTGGCAAAAATAGCCTCCGACTGGCGCAAGCCCAACGGCCTCTTCGTCATCCAGCCGGAAGACATCGACACATTCCTGCCCCCGCTCCCCGTGGGACGCATACCCGGCGTGGGCAAAGTCACAGAAAAGCACCTCGCGGAGTTAGGAGTCAGGACTGTCGGCGACTTGAGAATCCTGGAGCTGTCTACACTTGAAGATCAATTCGGACGCTACGGCCTCCGCCTCTACCAGCTCGCCCGAGGCATCGACCACAGTGCCGTTGTCTCCGACCGTCCAACCAAATCCATCTCTGCCGAAGACACACTCGAACAAGATATTCCATTGGAGGAAACCGACCCGGTCATCCGCCGCCTCGCCGAAAAGGTATGGACTGCCTCGTGCAAGGAATCCCGCATCGCGCGCACCGTGGTCCTCAAATTGAAAACAAAAGAGTTCAACATCCTCACTCGCAGCCACACCCCGGATGCGCCGCCCGCATCCTGTGAAGAGCTGACTGCTATCGCCTTGACCTTGCGCAGCCGCGTTGAGATCGGCCCGCAGCAACGCTTTCGCCTCGTAGGAGTAGGCTTAAGCAACTTCCGCGAACCCAAGGATCCATCAGAACCCGAGCAGCCAGAGCTATTCGACTAGTTGCAGAGAAGTATTCACGTCACAATGTACTGTCCTGCAAATTTCTATCAGATCCAGCGCCTGTGGTCGCTCGGTCGCATTCGGCCATAATTGTTGAGAGGAAAGTTGCGACGCAGGCGCTCATCGCACACGCCAGAAGCAGGTTACTCTCTTGTGCGTAAGGAGTTCGCTTGTATCAGCCACAGACATACGCGATCGCTCTATTGTTCATGCTCACTAGCATGTTGTGCTGGGGATCGTGGGCGAATACGGTCAAGCTTGCTCCCGGTTACCGTTTCCAGTTGTTCTATTGGGACTATGTAGTCGGGCTTGTTCTCGGAGCACTTGCGTGGGGCCTGTCGTTTGGCAGTCTCGGCCGGACGGGGCGCCCTTTCTTCGCTGACTTTATGCACGCGAGTCACGCTCACATCCTTTTGGCCGTGACAGGCGGAATTATTTTCAACGTAGCCAACCTTCTGCTCGTCGCTGCCATTGATATCGCCGGGCTGGCGGTTGCCTTTCCGGTAGGCATTGGCATCGCGCTTGTGGTTGGGGCAGTCAGCAGCTATCTGATCACTCCCAACGGCAATGTACTGCTACTATTCGGGGGCATTGCGCTGGTTTTGGCCGCGATTGTTTGCGATGCGATCGCCTATCGCAAGCGTGAACGGGAAAAATCCGCAATGAGCCGGCGAGGTGTTGTTATCAGCGTAATTTCCGGGCTCCTCATGGGCAGCTTCTATCCCTTCGTTGCCAAGGCTATGAGCGGAAACGACGCACCAGGTCCATACGCGATCTCGATGTACTTCGTAATCGGAGTGGCCCTGTGTTGCGTTCCGGTGAACCTTCTGCTCATGCGTCGTCCGCTTGACGGAAAATCTCCGGTTGCGATGCGCGGCTATACGCAAGCGCCCTCTCGCTGGCATTTGTGGGGAATTGTGGGAGGCGTGATCTGGTGCACGGGAGCCGTATTCAACTTTGTGGCGTCTCAGGCGCACATTGTCGGCCCGGCGGTGTCCTATTCCATTGGACAGGGCGCAACGATGATTTCAGCGGCGTGGGGGGTGTTTGTGTGGCGGGAATTTTCTTCGGCTCCGAAGCGGTCGAAGAACTTTCTTGTCTGGATGTTCGTTTTATTTCTGCTCGGGCTGATCGCAGTCGCCCTGGCTCCAATCGTTTAGTGGCAGATAGACGCCAGCTTGTTCGAAGACACAAGGAAATTACATGTTGACCGGTCAGAAACCTATCGTCGTCGTAGGAAGCATCAACCTCGACCTTGTTACCAATGCGAGTCATATTCCCGCTGCAGGTGAGACTGTGCAGGGAAACGGGTTCCAGATGCATCCGGGCGGAAAAGGGGCTAATCAGGCAGTGGCAATTGCACGCCTCGGCTACCCCGTCCAGATGATTGGGAGGCTCGGGTCGGACATTTTTGGTGAGCAACTGTTGTCTCATCTGCAAGGCGCGGGCGTTGGCTTGGCGGGCGTTGAGAAGATCGAAGGCGCGTCCGGAACAGCGGTAATCATCGTCGGTCCTCGAGGAGAAAACTCCATCGTCGTTACTCCTGGTGCGAATGCTCGGTTGTCGTCCGCTTACGTTGACTCGCATCTGGACTTGATTCGCAGCGCTGGCCTCGTCCTCGCGCAATTGGAGATTCCCATTGAAACCGTGGAGCGCCTTGCCGACGTGTGCTTCCAGGAGAACATCCCGCTCATGTTGGATCCCGCGCCGGCGAAACCGCTGCCGCCGAGTTTATTCAAACGCGTAAGTTGGTTCACCCCGAACGAGACGGAAGCCGAATTTTATGCCCATCGGGGCTTGGATCGTTCGGTCGGCACAGATCCGGGCCAAACGGCAAGCTTGCTTCTTGATCTAGGCCCTGCGGGCGTGATTCTGAAGATGGGATCGCGCGGCGCCTATCTGGCGGCGGAGGGAATGGGGCAACAATTAAGTGCGATTGCCGTTGAGGCTCTTGACACGACCGCGGCTGGGGACGCCCTGAATGGTGCGTTCGCCGTAGGGCTGATGTTGGGCAGAACTCCGGCGGAGAGCGTCCGCTTTGCCGTCGCTGCCGCATCCATCTCGGTGACCAGGCCGGGAGCGCAAACCTCCATGCCGACTCTCGCTGAGGTAACAAGGATGCTCGATGGCAGGCGATAGGGAAACTGGCCGCAATCCTTGTCGCGCGCGTTTTGCTCGTTACAATTCCACTGCAGGCTTAATCGGAAGGGCATCTACTTCGGTTTAACCGTAGTACGTTTCCGCAGTCGCCATACACCGCGTTACGTTAAAGCTGCAGACTGACTACTGGCGATTTGAATAGCTCTCCCTGGAACCGGCAAAAGCTGAACATCTTTCTGTACGCTGACTGGCTGCTTCGACATACTGTCCGGGCGCTCCAATACCAGGAGCCAAATATCCCAGAATGGAGATTCTAGACTAGACTATCCATCAGTTATGCTGGGACCGTAAAGTGTCCTTCAAAAATGCCTGATCAAAAGCGAATCTGGCGCCTGGTAGTGCCGATAGCGATTCTCGCGCTGGTCGTAGGGATGACGCTCGGAGCGGTCTGGCATCATCATGTCAACTCATCTTCCGATACCTGCCCGATCTGCCATCTGAGCCATCAGGCCATCGAGCCGCCTCATGTGGACATTTGCGCCACCGCCCTGGTCCCCCCGGGCACTCGGCTGGAGCCGCAATATACCAGCTTCACTTCCAGCTCGAACGTCAGACACATCCCCGCCCGCGCACCCCCCGCATAGCAGCTGCATGTTTTCCGTGCTGCTTCGGCACGCCAATCCGTGTACGCCCTCCTTAAAGAAGGCTGACTGCCTATGCGTTTACAGACGTTTGTGTTTTCCCGTTTTGTTAGTCGCGGTGTATTTTCCCGGTGCTGCAGCCGCGCAATCGCCGCCGGCGCAACGCCAGTTGCCGCCCGCTCCACACCCGCAGGCGCTGGCCCAGAATCCGAGCAACGGTTGCCATTTCGCTCGACGACGCCATCCAGATGGCGCTGCAGCACAACCACAACCTGCTGGCTGCGCGCACCACTATCCAGCAGAGCCAGGCGGAAGAGACCACCGCCAATCTGCGTCCGAATCCGGTGATTTTGGGCGACTGCGCAGTTTTTGCCGATTTTCCAGCCGAGCCAATTCAGCGCGGATTACATCGACAACATCGCGCAGTTCGACCTGGGCGTCAGCTATCTGTTCGAGCGAGGCAAGAAGCGGCAACACCGCCTGCAAGCGGCCAAGGACGTGACGGCCGTGACGCCGGTCGCAGGTCGCCGACAATGAGCGCAGCCTTACCTTCAGCGTTGCCTCGCAGATTCATCAACGTGGAACTTGCCGAATCGACTCTGGAGCTGGCCACGCAGGATCTCAAGAGCTTTCAGAACACGGTGGACATCGGCGAGGCGCGTTACAAAGCAGGCGACATCGGCGAGGACGATCTGCTGAAGATCAAGCTGCAGATGCTTCAGTTCCAGACCGACGTTTCCGCGGCACAACTCGCCCGGGTTCAAGGACTCTCAGATCTGCGCCAACTGCTGGGATATGAATCGATAGCGCCGGACTACGACGTAGCTGGGGCATTCGATTACCTGCCCGTCAAGGGCAACCTGGAAGACTTTCAGGCGAAGGCGCTGCAGACCAGGCCGGACTTGCGGGCAGCGCAACAGGGAGTCACCGCCGCCAACAGCCAACACGAACTGCAAAAGGCGATCGGC
Organism: uncultured Acidobacteriaceae bacterium; assembly: GCA_963783805.1. Lineage (GTDB taxonomy): Bacteria > Acidobacteriota > Terriglobia > Terriglobales > Acidobacteriaceae > Silvibacterium. The sequence continues at coordinate 155,716 of CAWAPC010000011.1, forward strand.
AAGAGAGATGTCACGGGTCAAGTCAACTATACCCACCTCGGCTATAGCAACGATATTTCTCTGTTCGGGCAGATGCAGATGCCGATCTTCGATCGCAACCAGGGGGAAATTGCGCGCGCGGCGTTCGCCATCACGCAAGCGCAGGAGCAGGAGAGATTCGCGAACGGACAGGTGCTGACAGATGTGCGGGATGCCTTTGAGAATCTGCGCACCAATGATCAGGTCGTCGGGCTTTATCGCTCGGGTTATCTCGACGAGGCGCAGCAGTCCCGCGACATCAGCGAATACGCCTACAGGCACGGCGCAGCCAGCCTGCTTGATTTTCTCGACGCCGAGCGCAGCTATCGGGCCATGCAACTCGCTTACCGCCAGGCCCTGGCTTCATACCTGCTTGCGCTCGAACAGCTTCGCGAAGCTGTAGGAACCAGGAGCTTGCCATGACGATTTCATTCACCAACCGCAGGTTCCAGGTGCAACGATTCTCATTTTCGTATTTGACGCTCACGGCATGTAGCTCCAACGATCGCGACCGCGCAAACCAGATGACCTCCTTTTCCGCCAACGCCTCAGCCTCTGCGACTCCCCAGCTCTTCACGATTCCGCAAGACCAGATGTCGCACGTGCAGGTGGTTACGGTTGAGCCAACTAGGTTGACGCGCACGCTTCGGCTTACGGGCGCGGTGGCCTACAACGCCTTCAACACCACGCCGGTCATCACCCAGGTCGGCGGCCCTGTCAGCCGGATTCTGGTCGTGCCCGGGCAGCACGTCAACGCCGGCCAGCCAATGCTGGACGTGAGCAGTCCCGACTATTCGCAGTTGCTGGACGCCTATTTGAAGGCGGCGGATTCCTTCCGCCTGGCGGACAAGAATTAGGTCCGCGCGCAGGACCTGTATCAGCACCACGCCATCGCCGAGCGCGACCTTGAGCAGGCCGAATCGGACCGCAACCAGGCTCAGGCGGACCTGAACGCGGCGGACCAGGGAATGAAAATTCTCGGAATCAAGAATCCGGCCAACCTGGCGAAGGCCCCGGCTTCGGCGCAGATTCCTGTGCTTGCTCCGATCGGCGGCGAAGTGGTCGAGCGCCTCGTCTCGCCCGGCCAGGTGGTGCAGGCGGGCCAAACGCAGGCCTTTACGATTTCGGATCTGAGCACCGTATGGGTTCTGGCCAACGTGTACCAGGCGGATCTTGCCTCTGTTCGCAGCGGAGACGACGTGGTCGTGCAAACGGACGCGTATCCCGGCAGTTTCCACGGACAGGATCTCTTATGTCTCGCCGGCACTCGACCCCAACACCAGAACGCTGCAAGCGCGCATCGTCGTAGACAACCCGGGCGAGAAATTGAAAAAGGATATGTATTGCACGGTCACGGTGACGGCAGGCTCATTCTCGAATGCCATCGCCGTGCCCGACTCATCCGTTCTGCGCGACGACAATAACCAGCCGTTCGTGTATGTCGCGACGGGCGCGAATCAGTTTGGCAGGCGCGACGTGGAAATGGGCGAAAGCCAGAATGGGAAGACGCAAATTTTAAAGGGCATTTCCGCGGGAGAGAGGGTTGTGGGCGATGGCAGCTTGTTTCTTCAGTTTGCCAATTCGCTGCAACACTGAGGAGGCGGCTTCGCATGATTCATCACGTCGTCCAGTTTGCGCTGCGGCAACGGCTACTGGTCCTGCTGCTGGTGGCGTTCATCGTCGTCGGTGGAGCGATCTCGTTCCACCACATGCCGGTGGACGCCTATCCCGATCTCTCTCCGCCGATGGTGGAAGTCATTACCCAGTGGCCGGGGCACGCAGCCGAAGAAATCGAACGCCTGGTGACCGTCCCGACCGAAGTGGAAATGAACGGCGTTCCGAAGATGGCGGTCATGCGCTCGATTTCTCTGTATGGACTTTCCGATGTCATCATGACATTTGACGAAGGCACCGACGACTATTTCGCGCGCCAGGTGGTTTTCCAGCGCTTGAGCGAGGTGACTTATCCAACCGGCGTAACTCCCACACTCGCGCCGCTCGCGAGCCCATCAGGGCTTGTCTATCGATATGTCATGGAGAGCCCGGACCGCACGCCGCAGGAGCTGAAGGTCTACGAAGATTGGGTCATCGAGCGCGAATACAAACAGGTTCCGGGAGTCGCGGACGATTCCGGCTTCGGCGGCACGGTGATGCAGTATCAGGTGCTTCTCGACCCGGCAAGACTTTACGCTTACCACATCACGGTGCCGACCGTGCTACAGCAACTCTCCGTCAACAATTCCAATGCCGGAGGCGGATTCTATTCGCAGGGCGGCCAGTTCTATTATGTTCGCGGCCTCGGGCTGATCCGCGATACGTCGGACATCGGCGACGTCGTCGTGGGCACGCAAAATGGAGTGCCGGTGCGGATCCGCGACATCGGCGACGTCACCATCGGGAACGCCCCGCGCCTGGGCGAATTTGGCTTCAACAAGACGGATGATGCCGTCGAAGGCGTCATCATGATGCGGCGCGGCGAGCAAACGCAGAACGTGCTGAAGGGCGTCGAAGAAAAAAGCCGGCAACTGAATGAACAGATTCTGCCCGCCCGACATAAAAGTGCGGCCTTATTACGACCGCAGCGATCTGGTTCAACTGACCATCGACACGGTCGAGCACAACATGCTGCTGGGGATGGCGCTGGTGCTTCATCGTTCTGATGGCTTTCCTGGTGAGCGTTCGCGCCGCGGTGATCGTCGCGCTCACCATTCCGCTGGCGTTGCTTTTTTCATTCATTTTTCTGCATGCGCGAGGAGTCGCCGCCAACCTGCTTTCGATCGGCGCCATCGATTTTGGAATTCTCATTGACGGAACCCTGGTGATGGTGGAGAACATCTTCCGCGAGCTGGGCGCGCGCGAAGGCCAGAAGCTACGATCTGCAAGAGGTGATACTGGCGGCAGCCAAGGACGTCGATCGCCCGATCTTCTATTCCGTCGCAGTCATTATCGCGGGCTATCTGCCGATCTACGCGCTCAGCGGCCCATCAGGGAAATTATTCAAGCCGATGGCGGACACGGTGTCGATCGCACTGGTCGGCGCGCTGATCCTGACGCTCACCTTCGTTCCCGTCATGTGCGCTTACTGGTTCAAAAAGGGCGTGCACGAGCGCGTGAACAAGCCCTTTGAATGGCTGCGCAGAAAGTATGCTGGAGAGCTCGACTGGTGCCTCGACCACCCAAAGATAACCATGCTTGTGGCTACCTTGATTTTCGCCGCCACGCTGCTGCTCGTCCCTTTCATTGGCGGAGAGTTTATGCCTCATCTCGACGAAGGCGCGCTATGGGTGCGCGCAACCATGCCGTACACGGTTTCGTTCGAGGAAGCGAGCAAGTTCTCGCCCCAGGTTCGCAATATCCTGATGAAGTATCCGATGGTCACCGATGTCGGCTCCGAGCTTGGCCGTCCGGACGATGGCACCGACCCGACTGGATTCTTCAACGACGAGTTCTACGTGGGGCTGAAGCCTTACAACGATGCTTCCTGGAAGACCGGCTCGATCCATAACAAGGCCGAGCTGACTGAGGACATTCAGAAACAGCTCAAAGCATTTCCCGGAGTCATCTTCAATTACACGCAGCCCGCCGAAGACGCGGTCGACGAAGCACTGACGGGGCTCAAGAGCGCGCTCGCCGTAAAGATTTATGGCCCCGACCTGAACGTTCTGCAAAGCAAGGCGCTGGAGATCAAGCGCCGGCTCTCGCAGGTGCCTGGATTTACGGAGCTGACCGTGGTACGCGAGCTGGGCCAGCCCAGCCTGCTGATCGATGTCGATCGCGACAAGATTGCCCGCTACGGCATCAATGTCGCGGACGTAGAGGCGGTCGTGCAGGCGGCAGTGGGCGGACAGGCGGCTACCCAGGTGATTCAAGGCGAGAAATTATTCGACCTCGTGGTGCGCATGAAGCCGGAATTCCGGGAAAATGCGCAGCAGATTGGCAATCTGCTCGTCGGAACTCCCACAGGCCAGCAGATTCCGCTGAGCGAGCTGTCGAATATCCACGAGGCCGGCGGCGCGTCGTTCATCTATCGCGAAAACAACTCGCGCTACATCGGCGTGCAGTACAGCATCGAGGGGCGCGACCTGGAGAGCGCCGTGCTCGCTGGCCAGCAAGCCATCGCGGATATTGCAAAATCCTTGCCCGCCGGGTATCGGCTCAGCTGGGGTGGGGAGTATGGCGAATTTCTTCAGGCAAAGCACCAGATGGAATTCATCGGGCCGCTCGCCGTGCTGATCATTTTCATGATCCTGTTCGCGCTTTACGGCAATTTCAAATTCCCGGTGACCATTGCTCTCGGCGTCATGCTGACCGAGCCAGTGGGCGCACTGATCGCGCTCAAGCTGACCCACACGCCGTTCAGCGTCTCGTCGGCGCTCGGCTTGCTCGCGCTGATGGGCGTTTCGGTCGAAACCGCCGTCATTCTTGTCTCCTACATCAACAAGCTGCGTCTCGAAAATAAGGACATCCGCACGGCAACCCGCGAAGCTTCACTCTTGCGGCTGCGGCCTATCATGATGACCGCCCTGGTCGCTTGCCTGGGGCTTCTGCCCGCGGCGCTTTCCACCGGCATCGGTTCCGACACGCAAAAGCCTTTTGCGATCGTCATCGTCGCGGGCCTGGTTTCGCGGCTCTTCCTCGGCTTCTTCGTCAACCCTGTGCTGTACGAGATGGTCGCCCGCGAGGGCGACGTCTTGCAGGTCTGATCGGGCCAAATTTAATAACATGCTGGATTCCCAGTTTCCCCGCAATATTTCAGGGCGAGCAGCAAGCACGCTATTGCTGACTAGCGCCCAGCAGGCGAGAGAGCGATTGCATCGCTTTCCCGAAACTCTCCCAATTTCCCTCTTTCATCGCCTTCTGCGCCGCTTCAAGTTGCGTTCGCGCCTCGCCCAACTGCGGCGGTGGTTGCAGCTGTGAGCTGGACGCCGTAATGCCACCGGCATTTTGAGGTTGCTGCGCTCCGAAAAGGCTGGCGATCGCCTCGTCGAGCGTGGGTTCCATCACAACCCGGTCCGGTGTGACGCGATAATGCGCTTGAGCTGGGGAAAGTTCGTGCCCTTCAGCTTTGAGATACAACGGCACCACGTACAGGAAAGAGTTTTCGATTGGGATGACGACCAGCTTGCCGCGGATCACTTGGGACCCTTTCTGGTCCCAGAGCGTCAACTGCTGCGAAATGGTCGTGTTTTGATCGATCATCGCCTCGATCTGGTTCGGGCCGTAGATCAGCTTATCCTTGGGAAGCTCGTAAAATATCATCTTCCCGTATTCAGGAAAGTCGCATCGCGCAGCCACCCAGGCAATCATGTTGTCCCTGTTTTGTGGCGTCAAGGGAGTCATCAGCAGGTACTCCAGCGTGTTGCTTCCGGGAAGCTTCATCAGGATGTAATAAGGATCCATCGAAAGCACATTGCCGTTGTACTGTTCATTGGGGGAATCCCAAAGGTCTTCGCGGTTGTAGAAGACCTGGGGGTCAACCATGTGAAAGGTTTTGTATTTATGGGTCTGGATGCCGAAGAGGTCCTCGGGATAGCGCAGATGGCTTTTCAGGTCTGGAGATAGCTGGCTGAGATCTTTGAAAACTCCCGGGAATGCGCGCCGGTATACCGCCAGAACTGGATCGTTGGGATCCATGACGTAGAAGGAAACGGTTCCGTCATACATGTCCACAACGACCTTTACAGAGTTGCGAATATAGTTCAGGTCTGGCCCCGAGTCTTCAGAGGAGGGACTGGAATAGGGAAATTTGTCCGAAGTGGTATAGGCATCCTGCACCCAATACAGCTTGCCGTCACTCAGCACGGCATAAGGGTCTCGATCAAGGCTCAGGAATGGAGCAATCGTGGACACTCGCTCCTGTACGCCTCTCCATATCTGGATCTTGCTCTGGGGCTGGAGGTACGAGGTAAGAAGGATGTTGACGTCCTCCTGTGTCCAGGCAAACAAAAGCCTTTTCCAAAGGCTATCCAGCGGAATGCCACCGGCTCCCGCGTAACTGGTATAAACGTTTTCATTTCCCTTGGGATAGTCGAACTCTTTAATTCCAGTCGCGACAATTCGATATCCAGTCATCGCTTCGCCATAATAGATGCTTGGCTCGGTGATCTTTAAGCCATTGTCGGATTCAGGCGGTATGTTCTGCAGTAAGTACTTGGGGAAGCCGCCGCCAATGGTCTGGGATGCGAAGCTCATGACCAGCCCATAGCCGTGGGTGAACTGCAGATACTTATTGACCCAGGTTTGCGCCTGGGCTGGAAGCTCCGGGGAAAGCTCGCGAGCCGAAAGCATTACTTGGTGATAACCATCCGATAGATGGTAGCGGTCAACATCGACATTATAAAACTGGTAATAAAGCCGAATGGCCTGGGTTTGCTGATAGGTCTGCAGCAACGGCCGCGGGTCCCAAAGAAGAATGTTCTGGATGGTGTCCTGGTTCCTGGCAATCACGTCGGGGGTGAGATCGGGGAGCGCCGGGTAGGAGGTTTCCTGAATCGCATCCAGCCCGTAGGCCTTGCGCGTGAACTGAATGTAACTTTTCAGGTAGGGGAGTTCCATGCTTAGCTCGCTCGGTTGCACCACGAACTTTTGAAATAACTGCGGCAACACTATCATTCCGGCGACATATAGCACCGCGTATACCGCGGCGCCCAGGATCACGGCTTTGAATCGTGGGCGAAAGAAATTGATCGCGAGAAGCGCGGCCGCCACCACTGATACACCAACCATGATCCACAGCACGGTCACGGTCACATGGGAGGCCGTATAACCGGCTCCGTAAACCACACCCAATGTCGAATAAACCAGATCGTAGCGATCCAGAACGAAGCCCCACCCCCAGTTGGCTACCAGGAAGAAAAGAAGTACTGACACCTGTTGCCCAATATTCCTCTGAACCATAAGCTTGCCGCCAGGGTGGAGGCCCAGCAGCCCGAACGATGTATACGAGATAAGGACAATCGCGAGAGCGATGATTGTCAGGTAGACAAAACTGCCCTGGAGCAGCTCATAGAAGGGGAGACGGAAAAGATAGAATCCAACGTCGATCCTGAAGAGAGGATCAAGTAATCCAAAGTGGCCGCCATACCGGAAACGAAGGTAGGTGTCCCATTGAGAGGAGACACCCAGTGCAAATAGCAGGGAAACGATAGCGGCCGCCACTCCGATGACGAGCGTCAGAATCCTGGGGTTGATGTCGATGGCGATTCTTTTCGGGTTCGATGGAGCATCGACAAATGCGACACGATCAAATTCATCGCCTCTATGCAAGGCGTGAATAGTTTTGGCGGCAAAACGTAAATTGATCCACAGGAAGCCAAATGCGCAGACAAACGCCACGCCAAACATGGCCCATCGAACAGAGAGAAGTGTCCAGAAGATGCCGAGGTAATGAAGTTGCCGCATCCAGAGCCATTTCTGGATCAGCCCCGTAATCACTGTCAGGACCACGATCGCCGCGATCACTACAATCCAGATGCGGCTGAACAGGTGGCGGCGGGAACGCCGGGTGGTGGTTGAAATGCTGAGGTGCTCGTCTACCTCGCGCCGTAGTTTCCGGATAGTGTTCTCATCCAGAGGTTCATCGTTCATGGCGTCACTCAGCCTTCATCATTACATGACAGGCTTCTGGTCTGCGTTTTGGCGCCCTGAACCTCGGTGAATCTGCTTCCTTTGTGCAAATATCCCTGCAAGCATGGCAAATCAAATTGATTCGCCCCGGCAAGCTAGGTTCCACGATCAGAAAGCCCCCGTTCCGATAGACAAAGGAGCACCGGCGGCAGCCTCGTCCCGCTTTCTGCCTAAACGTTTTAATTCAGCCTTTCCTGCGCTCGATCGCCTCCAAGGGGTCCGAGTCCTTTCGCCCTGTTCCGGATCTAATAAACAGGGAGTATTGGATATGCCAAGGCTGAAAACAATGATGGTTGTAGCCCTGGCGGCTTTGTTCGCACCGGCCCTTTTTGCAATGGACACGCAGAATCCCTCGCCGGCGAGCCCAGCCGTGCCAGGGGCGCTCAATTATGTGGAAGGCTTTGCCCAAATTGACGGGCAGCCTGTTACCCAAAACGTGGTCGGTTCAGTCACGTTGCAACCCGGCCAGCAGATCACGACCAGCACCGGCCGCGCGGAGGTGCTGCTGACGCCAGGAGTCTTTCTGCGTCTCGGCGACAACAGCGCCGCGAAGATGGTCTCGCCCGATCTCACGAATACAGTGATGGACGTCGAACACGGGCGAGCTACCGTCGAAGTCGACCAGCTATTCAAGGCGAACGACATCCACATTGTCGAAGACAACGTGCCCGTGCAACTTGTGAAGCCGGGTCTGTACGAATTCAATGCGGATGGTGGGACGGCGATGGTCTTCAGCGGCGAAGCAGTCGCGCTCAAGCCCAACGAAAAATTCGTCACCATTAAGAAGGGCCACGAACTCAACGTCGCCAAAGGACTGACGACGAAGCCGGTCAAGTTCGAAGAAGCCGCGCAGGAGCAGACTGGCCTGTATCGCTGGAGCAGTCTGCGCTCGGACTATCTTGCCGAGGCGAATCAGCAAATTGCCGGTGAATATACCGGCGGCGCGTACGCTCCGGGCTGGTACTGGGACCCCTGGGTGTTGGATTACACCTTCCTCGGCCCGTATCCCTTCTATAGCCCATTTGGCTGGGGATTCTATCCGATTGGCTGGGGCTATGGTGGGTGGGGTTACGGCGGGTACTACGGCGGGTACGGACGGCGCATTGGACCGCGTGGTCCGGTGAACCTGCCGCGAGGAGGCTTCGGCGGAGGCGCGCGGTCGGGCGGGTTCCGCGGCAACGCCTTCCGTGCGGGTGGGTCGCTGGGCGGCTTTGATCGCGGAGGTGGTTTCGGTGGGTTCCACGGCGGCGGCGGATTCGGCGGCGGTCGCGGCCGGTAACTCCGATTGAAATTTCTTTTTCAGCCCCATTCCGAACCTGGAATGGGGCTTTGTTTGGCAAGATGAAAAATGCTTGCTTGAGAATACCCCCAAAAGTACCCTCATCGAAGCTCCGCTCAACACGTTATCCTGAACCGGGAGGAGCAGCGTTTTGTCGATCTAATCTGGCCCACTGTCATTACTAAGCCAGTCGGCAGCGTGCTTTTCGATGGCGATCCTCACCAGCTGACTGCGCGTCTCACGCGTCAAAAGACGAAAACCTCAGTGTGTACTGAGGTTTTATGCGAATCATCAGGTTTTTCTGGATGTCTTAGAACCGGCAACTGGCGGAGGGAGAGGGATTCGAACCCCCGTAGCCCGTTAAGGCTAAGCGGTTTTCAAGACCGCCTGTTTCAACCGCTCACACATCCCTCCGTGAGCGAACTGCTGCGCTTATTGTACGACGGCGACGGCCTGTCCCTCATCCGTTCTGGTTGCATCGCAACTCACGCATCCCCAACCCAACGTCTGAACCATCGCACGAGTACTCGCTCGTACCAGCCGGCACGCGCTGGCTCTTGCCTGGCCAACGAAACAATTTTCCATCACGTCTCACTCCAGCCGATAAGCGAGATTGTCGAAGCGAAGTCCTGCTCCATTCTTGAAGTCGAACACCACGCTTGAGCTAACGTCGCGCCAATCGGTCCGAAGGCGGCGCAGTTCTCCCGGTTTAATGGTGAACGATATTTCACGAATCTCCGGAGAATGGATCGTGACCGTCGCATCCGAAGAGCCGCCGTTATAAACATCCAGACCCATAAAAATCCGCGGCCAGTAAAAGCGGAATTGTGCAGAATTGGCTTCTGGATTTACCAGAGCAAGGTTAAAGGTTCCAAAGCGACCCTCTGGAATGTTTATCCGCCACTGTTCCGAACCCCAGTCGATTGCGCCCGACGGATATTCTCCACTCAACTTTGTACCGGCGGCTAAATGCGGATCGTCGAACGTTACGTAAAGTGGCGGAGCGGTCCCGCCATTGCCTTCAATGCAGATATCGCGCGCGTCGTCGTGCCTGATGCGAAGCACATGGGTCGCATCGTCAAACACGAATCCAGCCTGATCGAGATCTTTGCGGCGGCTGAGCGGCCTGCCGTTCGCCATGACGGAATCCGGAACAAAGTCCAGGCGAAGAACATCGGAAGAGCCCGGGATCGAAAGTGGAATAAGTGACTGAACCTTTGCCGTAGCTGATCTTCGTCACAACCGAACTGGAGCCAAGCAGGTGGGATTCATCGGACGGAGCCCATTCCGGCACCGCCCAGAAGGCGTCCATCATTCGTCGCGGGCCATCGGCGAATATGATCGGTGAACCACCATTGCGTCGCAAAAGGAGCGTGAGCGTTCGCGTGAAAGTCCTTGAAAATAAGTAACCCAGTTATAAGAGCGAAACGCAGCATCTCGATACGCAATGTCGCCCGTCTTTGCGTAATAGAGAGCTTCGACAGCGGCCAGCCGGGCGGTGTGGCTGTCGCAGCATTGGTTCGGCAAATTGCAGCAAAAATTCGTTCGCCGTTGCCTTGCTCGGTCGTGACAGTGGCCCCATGCACGATATACTTAGGCCACTTCGGCGTGGTCTTGACCCATTCGATAAGTTTGCGGGCATGTTCGCGCCATTGCGGGATCTTTGTCAGGGTGAAGCAATACATATCGGGCAAATTCCAGAGGAATAACCTGATTCATGTTGTCCATGCTCGGAGCGGTATCTTCGAAGTAGCCGACCCATACGTTGTTGGCCAGCGGATATTTCTGGAACCAGTCCCACGCGCCGCTTCGGACTCGCGCGTATCCGGCGACATCGCCTTGCTTCAGACGCATGAGCTCATCGAAAAGCATGATGGGCTCGATCACGTTGGCGGAGTATGGCCCCATGGCCGGCTTGTTCCCCATTTTCCATCGCGCGCGTAACAGCGCACAGGCCATGGAGAATGGCTCTCATCTCCCGATCTTGTAATTCTTGACCAGAGCATCCGCGCAGCGAATCGCGGCGCGCAGATATTTTGTATTGCCGGTCATTTCATAGAGGCGGAGATAGGCGTAGCCATCTTCACCGACGACATGCGGCTCGATATAGTCTTCGCCTAACTGGCTCCAGCCTGTGTAGCGTCGTGGCTCCCGGATTCGCCGAAGCATAGGGACACCTGCGACCAGGCGTAGCCTTCAGGGCGTTAAGCCGTTCTCCAGTTCATAATCGACGAAGCTCTTCAGAAAGGTGAGCGTGCGCGGATCTCCCGTATAGGGATAGAGGCGCTCGATGAAACCCTCCATCATTGCGCGAAGATAGCCGGTGGAGTTGACCCAATGTAGGTCGGGAAACATTTCAAACGTAGTGCGGTCGAAGTCAAAACAGCAATAGTAATAGGGCAGGCGCTGGCGGTTGTATTGGTCCCAGAGGATGGTCCACTGAGTGAGGAAATGCGAGGAGTAGGAGTAGCCCATATTATCTGGCATGGGCCAGGGCAGAAGCTTGCCCTGCGCGTCGAGTTGGACCGGGACGGCCGGCGATGGAGGGTGCGTCTACCGTGGAAATTGTCGGAAAGGGCTTTTCCTGCGCGACTCCAATTGTTCCGAACAACAGCAATGCAACGGCGATTTGCACAAATCTATGCAGATGTTTCATAAGTCACCGCCGGAGTGGTTCATCCCGACCATTGCAATGGTACCAACGCGCCAGGAGGGCAAATCGTCGTTCATCGTCAATTGTCGATCACGTCGCCGACCGACTGTCCCGCTTCGGAATTGATTTTCGCAGTGCCCCGCTCGTTGCGCCGCAGACGCTTCCCGTCAACTGGCCTGCAACACGGCTCGGGATGCCTTGGCTGCGGTCGCACGTGAGCGAAAAAGTTCATGCCCCTGCAGAACAAAGTCCGCCAAAGGATAAGCTGCGGCAACGCAACACCAGACAACGACCTCCGAGAACCGTTCGGGCAAATTGAAGATTCCCAGAACTGCGCGCACTTCGAGGAAGATCAGGGCGCAGGCAAAGCTGCGGGTCATCCACTGCCGGTGCTGCTGGACCTTCCCCTGGAGAATGAATGCCATGGCCACCGCTGTCGCGAAGATCCACAGCGCGGCGTCCGCCCCGGCAGCAATGGTGAACGATCGTTGTCCGCCCATACGCTCTTCAAAGTGCTGTATATATATGCCGAGCGGAGCGCCAATTAAAACCCCCGCAACATAGAATCGCCCGATCACACGATGAGCCTTGGCGAAGCGCCGGCGGAGGCGATCAGAAAACTGTAAAGGCCCAAGAAACAACGCGCATGCGGCGACCATGCCATGCGGCAGCAGCCACCACCTGAACGACTGGATGTGCGTCCATTCCGGGTCCTTCGGATTGAACAGAAAACTCTCGTTGTTCCAGAGAACGTACGCGTACATCAGGGCGATAAACGCAAACAGAAGATACTTCGGTCGCAGCCATGAGGTGCGCCGCCTCGGTGCAGCCGCAGCAGAACCTGGAGCAAATGCAGAAACTTCAGTCTTCATACAACTCCTTGTGCAGGGTTAGATTGAAGCCGGGATCGCCGCGCATGGTCCACGCTGTGGCAGCGGAGTTGGCGTCGGCTGGTGAGGGGAAATGTAGTAGTGAAGAGAAAACCGGGCCCAGCGCCACGACCCACAGGATCGCAGCCGCGTACAGTTAGTCGATTACAGGAACAGGGCGCCTGGTCGGGAGCTGCCAGTTTTGATGCAAGTTGAAAACCGGCACAGACTTCGGACAAGCCGCCGCGTCTGGGGCCATTCGATACCTCCGTGGGGAAGGTCCGTGGGAAAAAACAACCCTATCACGGCAAACGGGCCACTATCCATCACATAATGACGTTAGTTTGTCATCCAATTCCTCACGGAATCTTCCACTCGTCGCGCCTTTTGAATCCCTCTGCGCGCGAGTAGGATCAATAAAAGAACGGAAATGAATCCCACAGTCACCCAGCCACCGCCTCGCGTCCATCGCAGCCGCCGCTCCTTCCAGCGAACCCTGGAAAGCGCCAAGCGCACCATGGTCTTCAGCGAAATCGTCAAGCTGGCCATCGACAGCTTCAAAGTGAGCAAGGTGCGTTTTGCTCTCACCGCGCTGGGCATGGTGATCGGGTCCGCCTCTGTCATTCTTGTTGCCACCATCGGCCTTACCGGCAAGCAATATATCCTCGACGAGCTCTCCAAGATCGGCACCAATATGGTCGATCTCGGCTACTCGGGCGGAGGCACAACCGGCAGCAATGCTACCGTCAACAACGATTTTCTGACCCACGACGACGAGCTTGCCGTCCAGGAGCAGGTGCCGGCCGTCGCCTACTCCTCGCCTCTGCTCCAGATGCACGACCGCGTCAGCTTCGGCGGTGGCATTGTTAAAGACGTGTTGGTTCTCGGCGTCAGCCCCGAATACAGGCAGGTGCGCAACCTCGTGGTTTTATCCGGGCGCTTCTTTGACGACGAAGACGAAATGACCCACACCAAGGTCGCCGTTGTCACCGCGCCTTTCGCCCGCCAGATGTTCGGCAGCTCCGACGCCGCCATCAATCAGACCTTTCAGCTCCGCGGCATTCCCTTCACCATCATTGGAACCTTTAAGGAGAGCGTCGACACCTTCGGCTCGACCGAGATCGACGACCAAACCATCCTCATTCCGTATTCCGTGGCCCGCTACTTCACCGGAACCGACAACGTAAAGGACATCTTCTTCTCCATTCGCGACCGCAATGACGTGGAAGAGGCGGCCAAGGAAGTCGTCGCCATCGTGCAATCGCGCCACCAGCCCAACTCCGTTTACACGGCTACAACCCTCACCGCCGTCCTCACCACCGCCGCCCTCGTCGCGAACGCGCTCACCGTTCTGCTCCTGCTTGTCTCCGCCGTCACGCTGGCCGTCGGCGGCGTCGGCATTATGAACATCATGCTGGCCACTGTCCGCTCGCGCATCCGCGAAATCGGCATCCGCAAGGCGCTCGGCGCAACCGCGCGCGAAATCAAGCTGCAATTCCTCATCGAAGCCGTCTTCATCTCGCTCGCGGGGGTGTCGTAGGAGCCCTGATCGGGCTGGCCCTGCCTGTCTCGGCGCGCCTCTTTACCTCGTTCAACATCCCAATCAGCCCGTGGTCCATTCGTGATCGCCCTGGTCACTTCCGCCGCAATCGGCATCATCTTCGGAACCCTCCCCGCCAACCGCGCCGCGCAAATGGACCCCGTCGAATCCCTGAAATACGAGTAAACCCCCTCATCGCTGGTAAACTAATAAGGCAGAGAATCAGCCGGGCCTGCGCTCTTTTTTCAACGCGCAGCAACTGAACCAATGGCGATCCATATCGATCTCGCCGGAAATTTCCAGCCAGCGGCAGCGACCGCGCCCTGAACGTCCCGAACGGCTGTCCCGAAATATAACGAGCCATCACGCTCGAACGACAAACAGAAAGAGATTAGGAAATCCCTGTGAGCACTATCCGCAACATCGCCATCATCGCCCACGTAGACCACGGCAAAACCACCCTCGTCGATGCCATGCTCCGCCAGGCCGGAACCTTCCGCGCCAACGAGGCCGTCGCCGAGCGCGTCATGGACTCGAACGAGCTCGAACGCGAGCGCGGCATTACCATCCTCGCCAAAAACACCGCCATCTTCTACCGCGATCAGAAGATCAACATCGTCGACACGCCCGGTCACGCCGACTTCGGCGGTGAAGTCGAGCGCGCTCTCAAAATGGTCGACGGCGTCATGCTCCTCGTCGATGCCTCCGAAGGCCCCCTGCCGCAGACCCGCTACGTGCTCTCGAAGGCCCTCGAAGCCGGCCTCCCCGTCATCCTCACCATCAACAAAATCGACCGTCCCGACGCGCGCCCGCAGGAAGTTCTGAACGAGGTCTACGACCTCTTCATCGACCTCGACGCCAACGAGGACCAGCTTGAATTTCCCGTTCTCTACACCAACGGCAAACTCGGCACCGCGACCAAAGACATCGCCATGCCCGGCGAAAATCTCCAGCTGCTCTTCGAACAGATCCTCGAAACCATCCCCGTCCCCAGCGGAGACGCCAGCGCGCCTCTGCAGGTGCAGGTCACCAACCTCGACTACTCCGATTATCTGGGACGCCTGGGCATCGCCCGCGTCTTCAACGGAACCCTCCGCACAGGAGATGACGTCTACATCTCCAAGCTCGACGGCTCGCTCGAAAAAACCCGTATCACCAAGCTCTTCAGCTTCTCCGGCCTCAAGCGCACCGACATTACCGAGACCGAACTCGGCGACATCGTAGCCGTCGCCGGAGTCACCGGCATCACCATCGGCGAAACCATCACCAGCATCGAAACCCCGTCGCCCATGCCGCCCATCGTCATCGACGAGCCGACCATCGCCATGCAGTTCTCCGTCAACAACTCCCCCATGGCCGGACGCGAAGGCAAATACGTAACCTCGCGCAACCTCCGCGAGCGCCTCGATAAGGAGCTGCTCACCAACGTCTCCATTCGAGTCGAAGAAACCGGAAGCCCCGACAGCTTTAAAGTTCTCGGCCGCGGCGAACTTCAGCTCGCCATCTTGATTGAAATGATGCGCCGCGAAGACTTCGAACTCATGGTGGGCCGCCCCGAAATCGTAACCCGCACCATCGACGGTAAGGTCATGGAGCCTGTCGAGCACCTCACCATCGACGTTCCCGACACCTTCATCGGCACCGTCATCGAGCGCCTCGGGCCTCGCAAGGGCGAGATGATCAAGATGCACGGCCACGGCCGCGTCCGCCTCGAATTCCGCGTCCCCTCGCGCGGCCTCATCGGCCTCCGCAGCGAGCTCCTCACCGAAACCCGCGGAACCATCGTCATGAACTCGCTCTTCGACGGCTACACGCCCTATCAGGGAGAAATCCCCCAGCGCCCCACTGGAGCGCTCATCGCCGACCGCACCGGCACCGTCACCGCCTACGCGCTCGATGCACTCCAGGACCGCGGCGTCCTCTTCGTCCCGCCCGGAGTCGAAGTCTACGAAGGCATGGTCATCGGCGAACACTCCCGCGATAACGACCTCGACGTAAACATCGTCCGCGAAAAGAAGCTCACCAACATGCGAGCCTCCTCCGCCGACGAAGCCGTCCGCCTCACCCCGCCCCGCCTCATGAACCTCGAACAATCCATCGAGTTCATAGCCGAAGACGAGATGGTAGAAGTAACCCCCAAATCCCTCCGCCTCCGCAAAAAGGTCCTGCAAGCCAACCGTCGCCCGAAACGCCAGACCGCCGCAGAGAAGTAACACGCCCCTAAGGCGTGAGATTCGCTGATGGGACGATCTGGAAGGACGATGGGCAGCCGGTCGTGGGTCACTGCAGTGACGATTCAATGACGGCGTAGCGTTCCTAAGGTTGGACCTCTTCAGGATGTACAGCTTTGACGTTCGCAAAGCGCTTGAAATCCGCGGCATTGAAGGTCAAGAGATAATTCACATCGTGGACAGCTAGCGCCGCTGCCAGATGGGCGTCATGCACCTGAACGCCGCGAACGTCATGCAATAAAAGCAGACGCCGCCATACCCGGTAGACGCGTTCATCCTCGGGTAATAGCGTCATAATTCTTTCCATTGCTCCCACGTGCAATTCGGTCTCTTGTGTCGAAAGGTTGAAACCGTTTCGATCACGAGGGCGCGTGCTCGCATTCCAGAATTCGCCCAGGTTCTGCGGAGTGAAGCAGAGCTCCACGTCGCGGGCTACGAGCCTGCGAAGCGCTGTTTCAATCAAGGAGTATTGCGGATGTTTTCGATAGGAAAGACGCAGAAGCACATTTGTATCTACGGCATAGCGAACCGCCATCAATCATGGTCCGCGTAAAAGCTCTCGCGCGTAAATGCGTGGTCTGGCAGCAGAGGGATCTTCGCAGAATGCGCAGCCATCTCCTCAAAAAATTCATCGAGCCTCGCCATCCGGGCCGCGGTTGCACTCTGTTGCTGCCGCGGAGAAACGTGTTCAACAACCAATTTCTCGACGTAAGTCTCTGTAGTCAAGCCCTTTTCCCGAGCTTGTGCGGCGACCTCGTCCGGGATGTGAACCGTGATCTCCATAAAGCGGAGCATAGCAGAATCCCCTTGGTGAAAACTACTGCAAATCCCCAAAAAACTAACCCCCAAGTTTAGTGTTCTAATGTAGGAGTCTGTTCCTCGGCCTTACATTGGCAAGCACGGGCGTCCACACCGGCCAAGGAACGGAACAGCAGATTCGTCGACCCGCAAAGGGATCGATCTGCTGCGGCCCGAACACAGGTTTGAACCATACATGCTAGAGGTTTCAACCCTTTCCAGGCCACTGAGAGGGAACATGTTACCTGGCAACCTGCCCGCTGCCGGCCATTCCGGCCCGCCATCTGATAAGACCCCCCTTCCACAAGCCTCGACCGCGAAACGTCTCGCCGCGCTTGCCCTCGCATTCCTGCTCTTGCCCATCTCTCAGGCAGACCTCTTCGCCCAGCAGCAACCCTATTACGGCGGCCAATACAATCCGGGCCAGCAATCGGACTACGACCAACCCGCGCCCCCATCGCAGTATGGCTCGCCAGCGCCGTATGGCTCACGGTCAAACGCAGTATGGCTACAATCAGCCGCAGCCCGGCTACCAGCAAGTCGCAGGGTTTAGGCCCCGCGCAGCTTGAGCAGCTCGTTGCGCCCATCGCCCTCAATCCCGATTCGCTGGTCGCGCTCATGCTCGCCGCCTCCACCTACCCCAACCAGGTCGCCGACGCCGATTCGTGGCGTCAGTCGCAGGGCAATGCTCCCCCCGATCAAATCGCCTACGGAGCCGGCCTGCAAAACTGGGATCCCAGCGTGAAAGCCCTCACCGCCTTTCCCCAGGTCCTCGCCGAGATGGATCAGAACAGCCAGTGGACCGCCGCCCTCGGCAACGCCTATTACAACCAGCCGCAGGACGTCCTTCAGGCAATTCAGGTCATGCGCCAGCGCGCCCAGGCCGCCGGAAACCTCCAAAGCACTCCGCAGGAAGACGTCAGCTACAACCAGGGCTACATTCAACTCGCGCCGGCGAATCCGCAAGTAGTCTATGTGCCCGCCTACAATCCGTGGGCCGTCTACGGACAGCCCGTCTCGCCCTATCCCGGCTTCTCGCTCCTTGGCGCGCTCGGTTCCTTCTTTAATTCCTCGTTTGGTTCATCGGCCGTTCAGTTTGGCCTCGGAATGGTAATGTCGGCCTTCAACCACACCCCCTTCGGCCTGCATCAGTTGGGGACTCAACTGGCTCACCCAGAACCTGCTCTTCAACCACTCCGACTACTACTCCAACAGCCCGTCCGTCGCCGACTGGGGACTCCGCTACGGCGGTCCGCGCGCCTACATGGCGCCTCACCGGCAGCTCGCCGGCTATAACCGCAGTTACGGTCGCGGCTATGATCGCGGCTACGGCCAGAACTTCAATCGCTCCCAGTCTCGCTACTCCGGAAACCAGTCCCAATACGCAGGGAACTCGCCTCGCGAAAATTACAACCGCAATTACCAGGCCTCCGCATACCGCACCCAGCAGCCATACGGCCGCACAAACTACGGACCCTACAACAGATCGGTCTCGCCCTACGCCAACCGCACCGGCTACACCCAGAACCGCTCGCTCCAGGCCTACGACCGCAACACATCCTTTAATGGATCGCAGTCGTACATCCGTCCGGCGTATGGATCGAACTACGGCTCCCAGGCCTACCGCGCCTCGTCATCGGGCTTCGACCGCAACAATTTCGAACAGCGCTCTTCCAGCGTCTATAGAGGAAACAGCTTCATTGGCTCCTCCAACAAGTCATCCCACTCCGGCGGATTCCACCTCTTCGGCAGCGGACACAACTCCAGCAGCTTCGGCCACGAAAGCTTCAAGGCCCCCAAAGCCTACAAAGCCCCCAAAGGCTTCGGCGGTGGCAGTCATTCATTCGGCGGCGGCCACTCGCACGGTCACTCCGGAGGCGGTCACGGAGGCGGCAGACACCACTGATCCCGCCTGGCGATGCCCGATCAGCGCGCACGAACCAGCAGCGTCGCCGTACCATCTTCATACTGCGTCCGCCATCCGGGCGTGTGCTGAAGCAGGTAGACTAACTGCGAGCCGGGACTGAGCAGCACGCAACCCACCCGGTACCGCTCCAGAATCGCCAGCGAGTCATCCATGTTCGTCGCTTTCAGATAATCCGCGAGCACTCCGTAATACTCAAAAATATCCGTGCTGCTATCCACAAAAACCGGCGTGCCGCGCGCATGCCAGATCAAAAAACCGCCCCACTCGTATTGGTTGAGCATGCGTTCGTTCGCGCAGCTATTCTCCAGCGCCGGAAGGGCCTTCGCCGGAAAATACTCCGCCTCGGCCGCATGCAACTTCGCCGAAGTCGGAACATGCCGAATCGCAAAGAATAAAAAACCCGCCATAAGAACAACATTCAGCACCTGTTTGTTGTCCTTCTTCGCGTCGTAAGGCGCGAACACCAGGCCGGACAATTCGACCGTCATCATCGGGCAGACAATCATGCCGATAAGAAACAGAAATCGCTTGTGAGAAAGCCCAACATAAACGGCGAGCAGCGCAAAGAGCAATTCGTAGAGCGGCCACGATCGCCGTCGCGCCAGCGTAAACACCAGCATCGCCGAGGCCAGCACAAACACCACCACCCCGTAAAAGCTCTGGAAGCTCACGCTGCGCCACTCATCTACAACCGCCAGGTTGAGCTGCTGGTGCAGCAGCATATTGAAGGGATACGCCACCAGCCGCCACCCATAAGGGTTCACGAACAGCGCCGCAACGCTGGCCGCGCCAACCGCCATCAGTTTCTTGAGCTGGGCCGGAGTCCACCGCACCGCCTCAATGCTGCCCCACGTCCCACCCGCCATCCCCGACGCAACAAACAGCACGAAGAAGACATAACCAATCAGCCATGACCCGTGCAGGTTGATCCACAGCGCATAGATTGGAATCAGCAGCCACAGATGGTCCCGCCCACGGCGAAATGCTTCAAGAACAAACATCTCCCCCAGAAAACAGAGCCAGCCAAACAGAATCGTGCGCGGCCCGATATTCACCGCCGCCAGCAGCACCGCGATCCACGTCGCCAGAAACGCCGAGCTGATGTCACGGGAGCGGAGATAGCACCGCACCAGCATCCCGGCAATGAATAACTCGACCGCCGCAAGCATCACCAGAAAAAGGCCGCGTTCTCCAAAGAGGCGAAAGCCGAAATAGTAAGGAATCTCTGCGAGCCATTCGGGATCGATCCACGGCTGACCGCTTGTAGTGAAGGAATAAAGATCCTGCCGAATGAAGTGATGCGTAGAAAGCAGAATCTGAGCATTGCGCAGGTGCCACCAGATATCCGGATCGCGCATCACCGGACCGCCGCGCTGCACGTCCAGCGACGCAAAGAACGGCGACGCGAAAAGTATCGCCATCAGCATGGCTGGAAAGCTGAAGAGTCGCCGCCAGAAGTTAGATCGCACGCGGCGGCCTCGCAAGCATGCTCAACGGGCAACCGCTTCGGAGAAGTGCGTCATCGGTGTCGATCGACCGCTCATAAATGTGGGATACAGGAGAAGCCAGGATCGTGCCATGAACCTGGAATGACAATCAAGAAATAGTAGCATCAGGCCGCCAAGCATCCTCGACCAGTTTCCGGCTCGCAAAGTCTCTACATAATCCCTGAGCCGAACCCTGAGCCCTGAGCCCTTGTAACCCGTTCCCATTTAGAATCGAACCATCGCATGACGCAGCAGCAGAATCTGTTTCCGCCGGACAAGCCGGTTCCATCTCCTCTGTCCACGAACCCGCACCCGCCTCCAGATCCCGGCAGACGCAGGACCCCTTCCGGGCAAACTCCGCTCTGGCTGCGATACCTCGAGCTTTCCGTGCGTGTGCTCGTCCGCGTTTATCTAGGACTGGTCCTCATCGTGCTTCCCTGGACGCATTTCTGGAACAGCAACCGCCTGCTTCTGCTCGTCCCTCATCTTCTGCCGCTGGCCTTGAACGGAGCCACCCGCGGTATCGTCTCCGGTCTCGGCCTACTCAACATCTGGATCGGCATTCTCGACGCTATCCATTACAAGCAGCGCTAAGGTTAAATGAAACCAGTAGAAGTATGGGTCTCAAAGATCTGAGGTAAGAAATTCTACGCCATGCCCCGCAAAACACCTGATCGACTCAACAGTGCCCCGCTCGCCTACGAAAATCCTCCCTTCCTCAACAGCCCCGACGGACGCATCATTCGCATCCTGTCCGAATATTCTGAGCCGCTCGCCCGATTCCGCCGCGAGCGCATCCGCGACACCGTCGTCTTCTTCGGCTCCGCTCGCTTTCACGCCTTCGATGAAGCCAGCCACGAGCTCGAGCTGCTCGAAAATACCGGCTCCGTCCAGCGGGCACCGCAGCACGAGCAACCCGCTCGGCAGCCCGATATTGATCAGGGAACCGCCAGCGAGCTAAGCCTCCGCCGCGCTAAATCCGAAGTCGAAATGGCCCGCTACTACGAGGACGCCCGCAAGCTCGCCTACCTGCTCACCCGGTGGACAAAAACCCTGAAGGACCGTCGTCACCGCTTCGTCGTAACCTCCGGCGGAGGCCCCGGCATCATGGAGGCCGCCAACCGCGGAGCCTACGAGGCCGGAGGCAAAACCATCGGACTCAACATCCGCCTGCCCTTCGAGCAGTACCCCAACCCCTACATCACTCCGTCGCTCAACTTCGAGTTCCACTACTTCTTCATGCGCAAGTATTGGTTCGCCTATCTCGCCAAGGCACTCGTGGTCTTCCCCGGAGGCTTCGGCACCATCGACGAGATGTTCGAAATCCTGACCCTCGCGCAAACCCAGAAGCTCGCCAAGAAAATGACCGTAGTCGTCTACGGCTCGTCCTACTGGAACGAGGTCATCAACCTCCAGGCGCTCGTCGACAAGGGAACCATTTCACCCCGCGATCTCGAACTCTTCCAGTTCGCCGACACGCCCGAGCAGGCCTTCAACCTATTGAAGGATGGCCTCACCGTGAATCACCTGGAAGCCGAAGCCGCCCGGACCGAATCCGACGAATCCCCGGAAATAGCCCGCACCCGCAAATAAAAAGAGCTATTTCTATGCATTGAGCTCTCCTGTGTGCGAGATTCCGGTAATCGATATTCTTCAAGGCCTCTTCGAAAAAACGCTGAGTTCAGCAATGCTGGGAGCATTCGCGCTGCCAACGCCATCAAACACCAGCCGCACAAATTTCGCCTGCACCGCTGGCAAAGAAAACTCGTCGGCCGCAGACGAAGCCGCAGGCACCGTGTGAACAGTCGTCCACTTCACGCCATCGAGAGACGCCTCAACCGAATAGCCAAACGAATCGCCGCTTCCGCGCAGCACCTTCATCTTTCCCAGCTCAACGGGAGCCGCCAGAGTCACCGTAAGCGTGGCCCGCGGTTCCGCGGCAACCCACGCCGTCGCCGGACTGCCATCCACCGCTGCGACCGGCGGCGATCCCGGAAGCGAAGTGCTCGCCGTGATCGGACGGCAGCGGCTCAGATCGTCGGTAGGCTGGCGATCGGCGCGTCGCGTCGGGAGAATGAGCGCAGCGCCTGGCCGCACCGTCTTCGCCCCGCCGGGCGTGAGCACCGGAAGCGAGTCGCCTGAGTTGAGCGTAACGCTTGTTTCATTTGGCCCGATGTGCACAGTAAAGGTGCGGCCCTGCCACGTCATGTTGCGCAGAGTAATTCCAGCAAGCTGCGGCGGCAGACTGGGATCGAGCCGCACAGTACCCGCAAGCTGACGAAAGCCGGAGAAGCCATAGAGGAACTCCTGCATAAAGCCGCCCACCCCGGTAAGGAAATCGTACGCAGTCGCAGACAATTTCACCGGCGCAAACTCCGAGAACTGAAGATAGGGTTCGCGAAGGAACGGCTTGTAGCTGCGCACCATATACGTGTAGGCCGAGCAACCGGGAACATCGAGCGCAGCAGCGGCAATCGAGTGAATAGCGTCCGTCATCGCTGGGCCGTCTACATCGGTGCGAGGCGCGTAGTAGTTGAGGTCGTTGATGCCGACGGACTGAGGCATGGAAAAATCCAGCGGATAAGTAAGCATAACCACGTCCGCCTGCTTGATCTTCTGTCCCGTATAACCCTCGTGCTCGGGATAAATATTCAGGGAAGTATCGAGCGGCATCGTCTTGATGAGTCCGCTGGCAATCGTCAGCCACGCGGGCGGCGCTTGCTTGCCCAGGATGCCCGCGGCGTTCGTCGCCGCCTTCAGTTCGAGCGAAGCTGCGGCGTTGGTGTAAGCATCGTTGTCCGTATCCGTGGCATATTCGTCCGGCGTCTGAACCTGCGTGATCGCGTATCCCTCCGCCACGGGAGTCGCCTTATCCGCCCAGAACTCGGCGACCGCCTCCAGCACTGGCCATCCTCGTTGAGCCAGCCAGCGTTTATCGCCCGTGGCTTCGTAATAATCCCACTGGGCCAGAGCAACGTCGGCCTGCAAGTGGAGCTGCTGCGTGCAGCTCTTGTTCGGGTCAGCAGTCACTTTGCCTTGAGCGTTCGTCACCGCGCCGTAGCACTCATCGCCCATATCTCCCGAAAGTCCGCTCGTCCACGGATACAACGCGCCCTTATAGCCGTTATCGGCGGCGTTCTTTCGCGCGGCCGGAAGCGTGTTCGAACGGTAGTCCACCATCACACGGGCTAAATCAGGATGCTGAGCCAGCAGCGCAGGAAACATCCAGGTATCCGCGTCCCAGAAGACCATCCCCGCATAGCCGTCGCTCGAAAGGCCCGAAGGGCCAAGGCTTTCGGGGCTGTCCGCCGCGATGCTGGCGTAAAGGGTGTACTCGTTGGCGCGGATCGCTTGCTGCAGCGCCGCATTGTCGTCGACAAGAATATCCGCCTTCCACACCGCATCCCACGCCGCACGATTCTCCCGCTCAAAAGCAGCCAAACTCCCGCCGCGCCGCCTGCTGAGATTCCTTGCGCGCCTCCGCCTCCGGTGCTGCGGACTCGCGTCCCGTCACCACCGCGACATATTTCACGAACGTGCATGTCCGACCCGCCTGCGCGTGGAAAGTGACGTCCTCAGCCGCCGTCCCGGAAATTTGTGGACTCTGCTGCGCAGGCGATGTCACACACGAGCTGTGCAGCGTGGCCGATTCCGCAACCGGAATATTCGTCCCTTTCGCTTTGGTGTTGAGGTAAATCGTCTGCGTCGGAAGATCAACGCCGTCAGACACCGCATCCATCCGCCGCGCGCCGGCGCCATCCAGCACGCTGCTCACCGTGGCCGTCCCCGTCCACATCGGCGTAACTTCAAGCGTGACGACAGCGATATCCCCACGCGCGCGGTCCGTGCCCACGCGATAAAGAAAGCGCGTTTTGTGTCCGCTCGGCGAAGTCCACGTTCCCGAAGTAGTGACAATCCCCGTGCGCAGGTCGAGTGCCTGGTGATATCCGCTGACGTTGCTCGCTGACGCAGTGGCTGGAGAGTATGCGCCCGAAGCATCCGCGAAGGTCAGCGTGGACCAGGTCGGGATCAGGGCGATCGCTTCCTTCGGATCGTGGTAAAACGTGCCATCGGCAACCTTGGCGTACACGCCTGCGGCGATTGCCGAGGCAACGCGTTCCGTGCCCAGCGGCCAACCCACCTTGCCGAGATCTCCCAGAAAGCCCATACCCGCCGCCGGAATACGCAGCCCGATGTAACCATTGCCGACATAGGGTTCAGCTTCAAAGCGGTTGTCGAAATGAGAGGTTGAGAGCACCCACGCAGAGTCGGTTTCTGTTCCCTGTGCCGAGGCTGCAGCAGAAGCCTGCGCCGCCACCATCGGTCGAGAGAAAAGGAAAGCTCCCAGAACTCCCAGCAGCAGCACCATCAAAGAACTGCGGTCGAACCAGCATCCTGAATCATTCGTGTGTGACATCCAGCGGACCTCTTCGAGGCGCGGCCCCGGAAAGGGAAAAGTGTACGTCACCGCACGCCGTCAAAGCTACTGCGCAGTCTGTCCAACCGGCGGGTGTGGGCCGCGTTCGACGACGGCTACCCCGACGGCATCTGTGTCGACGCCGAAAACGCCGTCTGGTACGCTGACGTCCCAAGGAGACAGAGACCGGTTCACCGCGAACGTCACATCTTGGGAAGACCCGAAATAATCCCCAGCAAGCCGAGGAAATCACAAACGATCAGGATATTGGCCCCAATCTTCACCAGGCGTCTTCCCGGCCCCGAATTTCGGCGGACAAAATACCTGCTCGTGATCGCAAATGCGAAGCTCGACATCAACAGCAGGAACCAGACAGTTGATTTCTCAGCGTCGGAAAAGCCCCACTGGGCTGGCATCGCAATCACATCCACCACCACAGCGCCAGTCAACGCCAGCAGTCCTGTGTCGATCCTGCGGGGAGCTTCCGCAGGAGGTTCAAGTAGAACCTGGAGCCACGCAATCGCTGCCAGGACACCGCCAATCCCAATTGTGAGCAAGGTTGTAAACAATGCCGGAACATAAAAAAGTAACGTGCTCCGCGTCATTCACATCCCTTTCGTAAATGAACCCAAGGCCTTTGACATCCTCGCCTACGATAACGCATTTCAGAATTTGTCGAACATGCATCGCCACAAGCCCGCTCGCCAAAGCCGGTCTGGCGCACCAGCAAAGGCAACGTTCCAAGGCCCGGTTTGAAAATCAATGCCGGTCCCCCATGACCAAGGGAACTGTCATGCGAAGCAGCGTTCTTGGACGGCCGGCCCGGCACAGGACCGCAACCTTTATGCCTTAAACGCGGCACAAGCAAGTCTTTTGTTTTTAGTTTCATGCAGTTCAGAGCGGCATCAGTATGCTTGACTCACAAACCCCTCATACGATCGGGCCCGCAAATAATTGCTTTTAGCAACTATCTGCGCTTAGACTCCTTATCATGGCGGGCAGCAACATCAAGAACGAGGAACAGGTTTCTGCAGTGCGGGAATTCAATCGCTTCTATACGGCGCGCCTCGGCCTGTTGCGAAAGCGGCACCTGGACGATGACTTTTCGCTTACAGAAGCCCGCATTTTGTATGAGATCGGAGCCGGTCCCGAACTGACGGCTTCCTCCTTGCGGAACACGCTTGGGCTCGATGCCGGATATATCAGTCGAATCCTTGCCCTGTTAGTCAAGCGAAAGCTTGTGCGCCAGACGGCATCCAGGCAGGACGGCCGGGAGAAGCTGCTTACACTCACGCGTGCGGGAGGTAACGCCGTTGCTCGGCTGAACGAAAAATCGGCACGACAGATCCAGGGGTTGCTGACTAATATCAGTTCAACTGACCGGGATGCCCTCCTCGACTCGTTTTCGAAGATCCGCTTCATCCTGAGGGAACCTGAACGTTGCTCCATTCGAATCGTTCAGTTGTCCAAATCCAACGATGACGCGCTTCGGCTGCTCCAGGAGTATTACCATGCGGTTAGCGTCGTCCAGCGGGACACTCCCGAAGCTATCCAGGACGTCATCGACGACCCGCATTCTGGCGTGTGGCTGGCTTATCTGGAAGAGAAGGCGGTTGGCTGTGTCGTGCTGCGAAGGCTCGCCTCCATCCCGTTCGCCGGCGAGTGCAAGCGTCTCTATGTGCAGCCTGGCGCCCGCGGGCGTCGCATCGCGGACAAGCTGCTGGACGCGCAAGAGGATTTCGCACGGAGCATAGGTCTGCATTGGATCTATCTGGACAGCAAGGATGATCTCAAAGTTGCCGTGGCTCTATATCAGAAGCGTGGGTACGTTTCATGCGAACGCTATAACGACAACCCACAAGCAACAATCTTCCTTCGCAAAAACATTGAGGCACAGTCGTAAAGCGCTCCGCGACATCTCACCACCGCTTAGTGAGTGAAGTACGTTGTTCCCACTCGTCGAGCTCTCACGCCTTCTGTGCGAAAATCCCCGCCAGATGATGCTTGTGGGCAATCGCCACCACTATCCAAAGGATCGTGACCACGGTCGCCAAAGGCAAACCGCTCGGAGCATCCACCGAATGGAAGAAGTCAATGCAAACGATCACCGGCCCCAGAATCACCAGGCCCAGGGTCACATATTGTCCGATCAGCAGCAGCAAACCACCGATGACCTGAAACGCCCCAATCAGAAGCAGGAAATGCGAAGCGTAAAGTCCCGCCAGGAGCTGTCCCGCAGCCCCGCCTGGCATCGTCATGGGGAGAAATGGATGGATAAGATTGGCGCCGAAGACCACAAAAACCAGTCCCAGCAGAATGCGCGCGATGATCGTTACGACTTTCATCAGTATCTCCCAAAATCGTTTTCCGCAGACTGAAGCCGGATAAACGAACAGATGGCCACCACTCGCTACAAGCTGCAGTTTTTTGGGTCGCCCATAATTAATCGAGCAAAGAGTAGCCTCGAGGAACCATCAGGGTGTAGGCTTGCCCCGATGCGCGTGGCCTGCTTTCCCGACTCGTTCCACGAAATCAACGGAGTCGCCCACACCAGCCGCCAATTCCACGCCTTCGCGCGGCGGCGCAATCTGCCTCTTCTCTGCGTACCCGTCGGCAGCCGGAAACCTCACCTGCGCAGAAAAGCCCGAATCTGGACGCTCGAACTCCTGAACGACGCCATGTGCCACGCCCAAATGCGGACAAGGGCACGCAGCTACGCGCTCAGCGCTAGCCGGAACACGGTCTTCGAAAAAGTTTTATGCAGGGATACGAAACAAGAGGAACGAGGGAAACAGCCGGGGAAGAGTGTAATGAGAGGCAACAGCCGCTTGGAAATGTTACCTCAGTACTAACTACTGTTTAATACTTTATATACTATTGAAACGGCACGCACTTGAGCCATTTTATAAGTATATTCCGAGGAGTAGGGAATAGCTACACAATCTTTTCAGAAAATTAGGAAGGTCAAATCCATGAAGCTTCTCGTTCGCGCCTCCATACTCTCCCTCGCCGTGGCAGGCATCGTCGCCGGTTTTGTCCCCAACCGCTCTGCCAAGGCCCAGGCAGCTATGAGCGCCCAGGTTATCTCCTATACCCTGCCCGCTCCCGCTTGCGGACCCAATACCTGCAACATCCGCGGCACAGGTGGTAATTAATTCCTAGCAACTATAAGTAAAAAGTAACTTTTTTGTTGAGAGAACACGCCGGATCAGGCTATGATGGTAGCCTGACTTGATACAGGTGTCTCTCATGATCTCTATTAATCCGCTATTGCACGGACTTGTAGCTGCTGAGCCCTTGCTTAATCTCATTGCTTTGATGGCAATCCTTAAAGCAGGGTTGTCTAAGCGCTTTCCTGCCATGACATTTTATCTGGCGCTTCGCTGCGTCACAGACGCCGGCCTCTATTTTGTTCTGAATGAACACCACTTCCTTTCCGTAAGCCTCCGCACTCAGACCCTCACCTACTATCTACGGATATTGGGCGTGCTATGCCATCGGTGCGGTGGCAATCTTCTTTGTGCTCCAGGAAATCTTTAAAGCTCTGATGGATCCCCTACCCGGCCTGCAACGCCTCGGATTGCTTGCCTTTCGCTGGGTCAGTGTTGCCTCCATCGTTATCGTGCTCGCTACAGCTGTTCTTCCCAGCCACAGGGCTGGAAACAGCGATATCTTCCTGGCGATCGTAGGCGTTCAGCTCATGCGGTGCGTCTCCATTCTGGAGATTTGCCTGCTGGCCTTTCTCGCTCTCTCTGTCCACAGCCTGGGTCGTTCGTTTCGCAGCCGGGTCTTCGGAATCGGGCTCGGATTCGGTTTGGAGGCTTCTGCCACATTGATCAGCTCGGCGATGCTGGCAAAACATCCAGCAGATTTGGTCTTTGGGAAATTCGGTTCTCGAAACCGTCGCAATCGGGACCCTGCTTCGTCTGGAGCACCTACTTCCTGCTGCCGGAACCTCAAGAGGAGCGGAGTCCCATCACCCTGCCCGTAACTTCGCCGCTCATTCGCTGGAATGAGATCGCCGGAGCCTTGGGTCAGAGAGCACCTCATGTCGCCCTTGGAGCCACCTCGTCAGCCTTCTTCCTCCAGGACGTCGAGCAGGTTGTGGACAAGTTCCTCACCAAGCCCTCATAACAGCTTCGCAAAAAAGCAGAAGCTAGGCATAAGTCAGTACTCAGAGATCCAAAAGTTGCCGCCGAGAGGCGGCAACTTTTGCGTAGGACGCATTCGCCTTTGGGTCCACCGATACTAACCAATTTATTTTCTGGAGCTTGACAACAAGTCGCGTGCTCACAACTCAAGGCCAAAACACAAAGCCCAGCCTTTGAGGCTGGGCTTCGGAAAGCGCGTTGTCTATTCAGTTGACCGAAACGGGCTCGATGGCCACGAAGCGTCCCAGCCGTCCGCGGTCCACAAACTTCACCTTGCCGTCGATCTTGGCAAAGAGCGTGTCATCGCTGCCGCGCCCAACGTTCTGGCCCGGCTTGAGCGGTGTCCCGCGCTGCCGGACAATAATGGATCCGCCAGTGACCAGTTGGCCACCGAACGCCTTGACGCCAAGCCGTTGCGCGTTGGAGTCGCGGCCGTTTTTCGAGCTTCCTAAACCTTTTTTATGTGCCATTGCTCAATCCTCATAGGCGGCCTGGAGGCGCGCCGAGAAATAGAACGCCTACTTCGCGGCGCTGTAGGTGTTGCCGCCCACCTGAATGGAGTCGATGCGAATCTGCGTAAAGCTCTGACGATGCCCCTGGAGCTTCTTGTATTGCTTCTTCCGCTTGTAGTGGAAGACCAGGATCTTGTCGCCGCGCCCTTCGCCGACAACGGTCGCGAGCACCTTCGCCCCGGAGGGCTGCTCTACCGAACCGGAGTCGCCGGAGAACGAAAGCACTTCGTTGAACTCAAGGGTGCCGTTCTCGTTCGCGGCTGCTTTTTCAATCTTCACCACGTCGCCCGGAGCGACGCGATACTGTTTACCACCGGTGCGGATAACCGCGTACATAAATCCTCCAACGCCCGTTCATCCGGACGCGCAATCTTCTCTAAGGCTGGGTCGATACATGCTTGCTTGGGCGCGTCGTGCTCGAACTCAAGTACGGGAGTGAGCGGGGTGAACCACAAAGCGAAAGGCAGAATCGCCAAACCAGTTAAGTTTACCGGGGAGGGAGGGTCAAGGTCAATGGATTCGCGCCGAAAAAGCGGAGGAAGGTTGATTGAAGCCTGTGAAATAGTCTAAACTGAGAATTCGGCGCCAGAGTGGACATTCATCCTGTCCGCTGACCCGCTCCAGCCGCGCTGCGGCATCGAAATCGAGCGAGTTCAGGTACGCACGAACAATTCAGGTTTTGGAGTCTGGTCATGGCACAGGTCTGTGAAATCTGCGGCAAAGGTCCGCAGTTCGGTAACAATATCTCGCACGCGCACAACATCACCCGTCGCCAATGGAGCGTCAACCTTCGCCCCGTCAAGGCCAAAGTAAATGGCGGAGCCCGCAAGCTGCGCGTCTGCACAAGCTGCATCAAGAGCGGCAAAGTCACCAAAGCTTAAAGTCGAAAACAAAGAGGCCCGGGCTCTCATTCGCCCGGGCCTCTTTATGTTTGCGGCGCGCGTGTTATGGCTTGGCGGATCGCTGCGAGGGGAGCCGTGTCATCGAAGCGCACGCCGCCGCCATCATTGCTCACGACTCCCAATTCCTTCCATAGCCGATCCAGGTCAACGGGCTTGGGTGTATCGCGCATCTCGTTGTACAGATTCGTCAGTACATGCGTGCCGGTCGCGTCGTCGCCAACGGCAAACGCCTTTGTGAGCGGCCACTCCTGGTCGATGGTTCCACCGGCATGGACAATCCCTCGCAACGCATCCTGCAAACCTTTGCGGTTTTGCGTTTCTTTGCGAATCGTCACATCGGCCAGCAGGCAGAACTGCGCTCCGCCCCAATAGGTGCGCCCCCAGGTGTGGGTTTGGTCGAGTCCGCGATCGAACGCCTGCGGATTACCCTTTGGCATGTCGCGCACCATATCGCTCCAAATTTTTTCAGGTTGTAGAAAACCGGCCTGAACGCGCGCAACCGGTTCAACGTAAACAGCCAGACCCTCCTCAATCCAATGATGATCGTCGTCCTGGGAGGGGAAAGCGGTGTGAACCATCTCGTGGGTCATCATCCAATCGTCGTCGAGGTCCGCTTGCGCGGTGTGCTCGCCGACGTGAATACGAGTGAATGCCGGAAAGCCCGCCACGTCGCCCCATGTCGTGCCGCCGCCTACGCCGCTGCGGCCATCGACGAACACAACCAGGATGCGCTCCCGCGGAACAGGATATTTTCCGTAATAAGTGCTCACGGAGTGGCCTGCGTTCTCGATCCACTGGATGATAGCGGCGGCGGGCAGGTCCGTCTTGCCGGGACTGAAGTCAATCTGGATGGCCGCGCCGCCGACGCTGAATCGGTGCGGGACGAGGCGACCGGCGCAGCCCACGGAGGCGACCGGTGCTGCGCTCCAGCGCGCCAAGGAAGAAGCGCGGTCACCGCCGATGCGAAGAGCAGGCCGCAGAATTGCCGCCTGTCCCCAAGTGCGCAGCTACTCGGATTTCTCAAAGTTCAACGCCGCGGAATTGATGCAGTAGCGCAGACCCGTTGGCTCGGGCCCATCCGGAAACACATGCCCCAGATGCGCCCCGCATCGGGCGCAGGTGACTTCCACCCGCCGCATCCCGTGGCTCACATCTTCATGCGTCTCGATCGCGCTGGTGTCCGCAGGCAGCCAGAAGCTCGGCCAGCCGCTGCCCGACTCAAATTTTTTGTCAGACTTGAACAGCTCGGCGCCGCAGGCTACGCAATGATAGGTACCGTTGTCGTGGTTATGGTAAAGCGCGCCTGAAAATGCCGGCTCCGTGCCCTTCTGCCGCGTAACGTGATACTGCTCGGGAGTAAGTTGCTTGCGCCATTCTTCGTCGGTCTTCTGAATCTTTTCTACCTTGGTTTCGGCCATCGTTTCGCCTCATTATCTCTATTGGATGAGCTTCGCGCTGTTTCGTTACAGGCGCGCAATAACTTCGATTTCAACCAGCGCGTCTTTGGGCAACCGCGACACCTCTACCGTGGACCGCGCCGGAGCGACGCCCCCCTTCGGCGCAAGGAACCGGCCATAGACCTCATTCATCGCCGCGAAATCGTCCATGTCCTTAAGGTAGACCGTGGTTTTCACCACGTCGTAGAGATGGCAGCCGGCTTCGGTCAGCACCGCCGCCAGATTCGTAAGAACCTGCGTGGTCTGCTCGACGATTCCTCCCGGGAACAAGCTGACCCGTGGCAGGATCGAGCGCAACCTGCCCCGAGGTGTAAAGGAGGTTGTTCGATTTTTATGGCCTGGGAATACGGTCCGATGGCGGCCGGAGCGTTGGGCGTCGAGATGGAGGTCTTGAGCGAGCTCATATTGAAATTGTGCCGTTAAAGCCCTGCCTGGCGCAAATCCTGAAGGCTAAAGCTTCTGCGAGCGCTGCACGTCGCGCACACCGGGAACTCGGCGCAGGCCCTGCACGAGGCGCGTGAGATGGCGAACATCTTCGGCGTCCACGACGAACTCGACAATGGCGTCTTCGTTGTGGCCGGGTCGCGAATCGACGCGTGCGGATGTTGGTGTCCTCGTCGCTGATAACGGCCGTGAGTTCCTTCAACATGCCGGTGCGGTCATCGCAGAAGATGGTCAACCTTACCGGATAGGTCTGACGGTGAGCTATCGGTCTCATCAGCCGGGCGCGCCCACTCGACGGAGACGCGGCGGTCAGACTCATACAGCAGGTTCTGCACGTTGGGGCAGTTGCGCGCATGGACTGCGACTCCTTTGCCGCGCGTGACGTAGCCAATGATTTCTTCGCCGCGAATCGGATTGCAACATCGCGCGCGGTAGACGAGTAGCTCGTTCTGCCCTTCGACCTGCAGCGAGTCGTTGCCGCTGGTGAGCGACACCCGCCGCACGGCATCCGAGACCCCTGCAACTGACGCCTCTGATTCGGGACTAGGCTGGCTGATGACGCCCGGGCTCAGCCGGTTAAGAACCTGTCGCGCGGAATACTTGCCAAAACCGATGGCCGCCATCAGGTCGCTGTGCGTGGCCACACTGTAGTCGGCGGCTACACGCTCGTAGTCCGACTCCTCAAACTTGGACAGCGAGATTTTGTACTTGCGGGCCTCGCGTTCGAGCAGCTTGCGGCCAATGTCGATGGCGCGCTCGCGCTGATGCTCGTTGAGCCAGTGCTTGATCTTGTTGCGTGCGCGCGAGCTCTTGACGAACGTCAGCCAGTCGCGGCTGGGCGTGTGGCCGTTCTGAGTAACGACTTCGACAATGTCTCCGTTGCGCAGCTTCGAGCGCAGCGGCACGATGCGTCCGTTGACCTTCGCGCCCACGCAGGTGTTGCCGACCTCGGTGTGAATGGAGTAGGCGAAGTCGAGCGGGCTCGCGTCTTTGGGCAGCACGACCACCTTGCCCTTCGGCGTGAAGGTATAAACCTCTTCGGGGTAAAGGTCGATCTTCAGCGTCGAGAGGAATTCGTTGGGGTCGGTCATCTCGCGCTGCCATTCCACGAGCTGACGAACCCAGGCTAATCTTTGCTCGTCGCGCGCGCTGATAGGCGATCCGCTGTCTTTGTATTTCCAGTGGGCCGCGATGCCTTCTTCGGCGATGCGATGCATATCCTCGGTGCGAATCTGCACTTCAAACTGGTGGCCGCCCTCGCCCATCACCGTCGTGTGCAGCGACTGGTAGAGATTCGGACGCGGCATAGCGATGAAGTCCTTGATGCGTCCGGGGACGGGACGCCAGATGCTGTGAATCAGGCCGAAGACGGCGTAACAATCCTGAACGTTGGCGGTGATGACGCGCAGCGCCAGCAGGTCATAGACCTGATCGACCGAGATCTTTGACTTGACGATCTTCTGGTTGATGCTGAAGAGACGTTTGATGCGCCACTCAACGCGCGCTTTGATTTTGTTCTCGGTCAGCTTCTCCTTGAGCAGCGCTTCTACGCCGGAGAGGAACTGCTCGCCTTCGGTGCGCCGCGCTTCGACGGCTTCATGCACCTGATCGTAGGTGAACGGATCGACATAGCGGAAAGCCAGGTCTTCGAGTTCGCCGCGAACTTTACCCATCCCGAGGCGGTGCGCGAGCGGGGCGTAGATATCGAGCGTCTCGCGGGAGATGGCCTGCTGCCTTTCAGGCGCGAGGTGCTCGAGCGTGCGCATATTGTGGAGACGGTCGGCGAGCTTGATGAGGACGACGCGCACATCGCTGACCATGGCCAGCAACATCTTGCGGACGTTCTCCGCCTGACGGTCCTCGCGATTGGCAAACTGGATTTTGTCGATCTTGGTTACGCCTTCGACAATGTGCGCGACCTGCTCGCCGAACTTCGCGGTAATGTCCTCCGTGGTGACCGGCGTATCCTCAACCGCGTCATGCAGCAGGCCTGCGGCGATGGCGGTTGAGTCGAGTTTCATCTCGGTCAGCACCATCGCGACTTCGAGCGGGTGCAGAACGTAAGGTTCTCCGGAGGCGCGAAGCTGGCCTTTGTGATGTTCCAGGCAGAACTGCCATGCCTTGCGGATGATTTCGAGATCGTCGCTGGGACGGTTGGCGCGCACCATGGCGAGAAGTTCGTGGAATTTGTCCGCGAACAGCTCGTTGCCTGGACCGGCTTTATGCCCGGCCTTGACCGTGGAGGTCTGGGTCGCTGCCATATCTCATTCTATACGGGGACTGGCCGTCCAGGCGGCCGCGCTCGCGCCATCCGTTCGCGCATCGTTTGCTGCGGTGGCCACTCCCGTTGGTCGTGGAGATGGTGCCGGGCTCGATTGTGCGACTATGAAATGGGTTCTCTGAAGGCATCTATGCCACGATATTGCGGCGCGGTGACGCTTGTGCTGGTGCTCGGGATGGTTCTGGGCCGGTCGCTGATGATGCGGCGGAGAGGCATTCGGGCGATGCATTTCGGGAAGATCGATAAGAAGGACTATCTGATTCCCCCGTTTGCTTTGTTTTACTTCTATCTGGTGTTCGCGAACGCATTTGGCTTTCCGACGGTGAGCGGGAAGGAGTTTTTTCCATTGGAGATCGTCCGCTGGGTTGGCGTTGCGGTTTGCCTGGCGGGGCTGCTGCTGTTGCTGGCGAGCCTGGTGTCGTTTGGGCGGAGTTTTCGAGTGGGGATCGACACGGAACATCCGGACGAGCTGATCACTGGCGGCGTGTTCGCTTTCAGCCGCAATCCGATCTATGTGGCGTTTGCGTTTGTGCTACTGGGTGAGTTTCTGATTTTTCCCAATCGGATTCTTCTGGCATATCTCGTGGTCGCGATCTGGCTGTTTCATCGGCAGGTCTTGCGTGAGGAGACGTATTTGAGAGCGCATTATGGGGAGCCGTACGCGGAGTACTCCCGTCGAGTGAGAAGGTATCTTTGAATCAGCGTCGGATGAAATCACGATCTTCAGAGCCGGAGATGAGTGTGGGGAGCGCCGTGGTTATCTCGCGCAGAGCCGCGGACAGACTGCGCGCAGGGCATGTGTGGGTCTACCGGTCAGACGTGACCGCCGTTCCGGAGAACGCTTCGGGGTTGCTTCAAGTCTCCGATGCGCGCGGGGCGATGTTGGGAACGGCGCTGTATAGTCCATCGTCGGAGATCGCTCTGCGCTTAATTTCGCCTGAAATTGTCTCTGAAGCGGAATGGCTCCAGATTCTGGCGGACCGGCTGCGGACTTCGATTGCCGCGCGGCGCGACGTGCTGGCCAGCGCAGATACGAACGCCTGTCGCCTCGTCTTCAGCGAAGCCGACGGGTTGCCGGGTTTGATCGCCGACAAATACGGCGAGCTGGTCGTCCTGCAATTGCTAACCAAGGCTCTCGACAACGAAGCGGTCCGCATCGTCGCGTCAAGCGTGTTGAAAGAAGAGTTGCATCCATCGGTGATTGTTGAGCGGCCCGATGCTCGCATTCGCGAGTTGGAGCAGTTGAGTGTGCCTTTGGACGCGGCTCCGCTGTACGTTCGCGATGAGCTGCAATTGCAGACACAGTTTCTGCTCAACGGATTGAAGTTCCACTATGACGCGGGCGCGGGACAGAAGACGGGCGCGTTTCTGGATCAGCGCGAGAACTACGCCGCCGCGGCCCGATATGCGCATGGCGACGCTCTTGACGTATGCACCTATCAGGGCGGATTTGCGTTGCATCTGGCGCGGGTCTGCTCGCGCGTGACAGGAGTCGATGTTTCGCGTGCCGCGCTCGAAGTGGCGGAGCAGAATCTGGCGGCGAATCGCGCATTCTTTGCGGGCCGAAGTGGATTGGGTAGAGGCGAACGCCTTCGATCTGCTGCGCGACTGGAGCTTGTCTGGTTCTGCCTACGATACGATCGTGCTCGACCCTCCTGCGTTTGCGAAATCGAAGCGAGCGGTTGAAGGCGCGTTGCGCGGATACAAGGAACTGAACCTGCGCGCGCTGCAGATGTTGCGCCCGGGCGGCGTTCTGGTGACGTGCTCATGCTCCCACCATGTATCGCTGGCCGACTTCACCGCGGTTGTCGCTGCAGCTGCCGGCGATGCCGGAAGGCGCGTGCGCCTGATCGAGCGGCGCGGCGCGGCGCCGGACCATCCGGTGATTCTGACCATTCCGGAAACCGAGTATTTGAAGTGCCTGATCTGCCTGGTTGACTAGCAGGGACAAAGACCGGCTTCCAGCCACAATTCAAAATCGCGACCAAAGAGAACGGGCAGAAAAGGCAGCATCGGGATGGCGCCGAAGGCGCGTGTCGCCGGACGCGCAGTCCTCACACGCCGACTGGAAAGGGCTTGGGCGACGACTCGTCCAGGTTCGCGCCGGAGCGCCAGCGTTCAAAGCGTCCCTGAAAGAGCGAGAGCAGCCCCGTGTACCAATAGCCAATGACGAACAAGAGCAGGAACGGGATGGTGAAGTAATTCTCGTTCGTCCACGCATACCAGATGGTCATAAAGAAGTAGCAGCCGATGGCCAGCTCGATCAACGGAACGATGCCGAGGCGCTTGCGGTACTTGGCCGCCTGCGATTTCTCTCCGCGCTTCTGCACGCGGTATTTCGGAGTGCGCTTGAAAGCGCTCTGGATTCCGAAGATCGCCTCCATCACGGCTTTCGTGTTGGTGATGGTGAGGCCGATGCCGAGCGACATCAGGAATGGGCAGATACAAAAAGGTCTTGTACCAGCGGCGCGGGTAGAGCTCTTTCTGCGAGACGAGATAGAAGGACGAGATGGAAAACGTCGACGCCATGAAGAGCGGGAAGTCGATCAGCAGCATCTGGAACCAGCCCTGATAGAAGCGGATGATCATAGCCGGCATGAGCAGCACGGAGAGCACGATCATCAGCGGATAGCTGAGGTTGGCGGTGAGGTGGTACCAGGCTTCCAGCTTGGTGTGCCAGCCCACGTCGCTCCTGAAGACGCGCGGTAGAACCTTCTTCGAGGTCTGGATGAGTCCCTTGGCCCAGCGCGCCTGCTGGGTCTTGAATGCCGTCATTTCGATGGGTAGTTCGGCGGGGCACACGACGTGCTGGAGGTATTTGAACTTCCAGCCGATGAGCTGCGCGCGATAGCTGAGGTCGGTGTCTTCGGTAAGCGTGTCGTGCTGCCAGCCTCCGGCTTCATCAATTACATTGCGACGCCACATGCCGGCGGTCCCGTTGAAGTTGAAGAAGACTCCGGCGCGCGAGCGGCCTCCGTGTTCGAGCACGAAGTGGCCGTCGAGCAGGATAGCTTCGACCTGCGTGAGGAAGCTGTAGTCGCGGTTGAGATGCGTCCAGCGCGTCTGCACCATGCCGATCTCGGGCTCGGCAAAGTGATGGACGACTTGCATGAGCCATTCGGGCGGAGGCACGAAGTCGGCGTCGAAGATGGCGACGAATTCGCCGCTTGCGACCTTCAGGCCCTCGTCGAGCGCTCCTGCTTTGTAGCCGTAACGATTGGTCCGGTGCAGGTAGACGATGGGCATTCCCTGGGCGCGATAGCGCTCGCAGATGGCGGAGGCGACTTCTTTTGTCTCATCGGTGGAGTCGTCGAGAAGCTGGATCTCCAGCAGCTCACGCGGATAGTCCAGGCGGCTGCACGCCTCGATGAGGCGGTCGATGACGAACTGCTCATTGAAAATGGGGAGCTGGATGGTGATGCGCGGCAAGTGCTCGAAGCGAAGCGGCGGATCTTTGGCTGCGTTCTTTTTGTGTTTGTAGTAGAGCCAGACGAGCTGATAGCGGTGCAGGCCGTAGAAGGCCAGAATCACCATGACCACGAAGTACGGGATCAGCAGCGAGGTGTCGAACCAGTTCCATTGGTAGAGGTGCTCGAAGGTGTGGTCGCCGTAGTGGTAGCGGAGATAGTGGCGGAAGTCGTTCTTCGGCTGGAAAAGCGCGAGCGTCTGCACCCGGATATTCAGGCGAGCCAGCGTGGATGCGAGGTGTTCGAGCAGGAGGATCTCCGCAGTTGAATCAGGAAGTTATTGTACGTTGCGCGGCTATTCCGGCTTGTACGTGTCTTTGCCCCAGTGGAAGGAGACGGTTGGAGTGCAGGTGCTGCTTTGGTAGTAGACGACCGTGTCTCCGCTGTCGTGGCCGGGTACCCAGGGAGTGACGGCGGCGGCGAAGTGGCCCTGAGGAGTTGATGGTTACATTGAACGGGTGCTTCTCATTCCAGGACTCGGTGCCGACGCGTGTAGGTTGCGTCGTGCTTGAAGCCATCACCTTCGACGAGGACCAGCTCAGCGTCTTTTGAGCCGAGAAGCACCTGGATTTTGCAGCCCTGATTGTCTCCTTCGATGGGAAACGGCACGAGGCTTACGGCGGCTCCGTGTTTGCGGTCGGAGGCTACGAGGGCTATGCGTATGGCCTCGCCTTTGGCTGCGGTGGTGGTGATCTCGATCGGGGTTTCCGGGCTTCATGGTTTTGATGCAGGATGGCGCCTGCGTTGCCGGTGCTGCTGGTGCGGCTTCGGTTGGGGCCTGCGGGCCGGTGGCGTCTGTTCCGCAGACGGCGGTTCCGGTTGCGTCCATCACGATGCCGCTCATCACCGGGGTGATGTTCTGGTTCAGCGGCCAGCGGACGAGGGTGAGCTTCATGTCGGGCGTGAAGCCTTTACCGATGAGCTGGTAGGTGATCTCGGTTCCGGCGGCTGTTTTATCGCGCTTTATCTCTTTCAGAGCTAGAGACATACCGGTAGACGATTCCTCCGGTCCCCAGTTAGCCTGGGCGCGGGCGATGCGCGTCAGCTGAGCCCGCATCTCGGCGGCGTGTTGCTCGGCCTGCTCCTGGGGCGTGAGTGTGTGCGGCTCGGGCGAAAGGTCGTGCAGCTGGCAGAGTGCGGCGCGGGCTGCGTTTGCGGTGCAGAAGCGGCGGGTTGCTGTGTCGATTGAGCGAAGGCGGAGACGAAGAGCGGGAGGCAGAGGCTGCATGCCAGGACGTGACTAAAACGCATACTTTGAGGATAACTGACGCAGAGCGAAATCGGCTTTCGCGGCGCGTGTTTCGCGCTTATGCGATGGCTTTGGGCACCGCTTCTTCCCATCGTCTCTGGGATTTCAGGATCAGTTCGACGACTTCGCGGGCTGCTCCTTTGCCTCCTCCGGCCTGCGTGGTGTAGTGGCAGATGGCCTTCAACTCGGGTGCGGCATCGGCTACGGCTACGGCCAGGCCGGAGCGTCTTGCGACGGGCATGTCGGGCAGGTCGTCGCCGAGGTAGGCGATTTCGTCCTCAGTGACTCCGGCTTTTTTCATGCACTCCTCATAGGCGGCCATTTTGGTTTCCTGGCCGAGGTAGACGTAGTCGACCGACAGCTCATCGGCGCGCTGCTGGACGGCCTGGGATTTGCGTCCGGTGATGAAACCGGTGCGGATTCCCATGATGCCGGCGAGCTTGATGCCGGCTCCGTCTTTGGCGTTGAAGACTTTCATTTCAGCGTAGCCGTCGGCTCCGGGCGTGGAGATGAGGCAGACGCCTCCGTCGGTGAGGGTTCCATCGACGTCCATGAGCAAGAGCTTGATTTTCCGGGCGCGGGACTGGAGTTCGGGAGGGACGTTGTAAGGCATTCCCGAATTTTACCTTTGCGGCCCGGTTATTTGCGGCCCCGTTATTTGCGGCCCGGGTTAGACGTCGTTCGAGATCTCGATCAGGTTGCGATCGGGATCGCGGATGTAGACCGAGCGCAGCTTGCCGACTCCGCTGGTGCGCTCGACCGGCCCCAGCTCAACGTGGATCTTGAGCGCGGCGAGGTATTCGATGACCTCTTCAAGCGGCACGGGCGTGACGAAGCACAAATCGGCGGAGCCGGGCGTGGCGTGGGCGGCATGCGGGCTGAGCTCATGTCCGCGCTGATGCAGCTTGACGGTCTGCACGCCGAAGGTAAGGTTCTTGCGGCCTTCGAGCATGACCAGATCCATGCCGAGCACCTCGGTGTAAAAGTCGACGGCAGCATCGATGCTGCCTACAGTCAGAACAAGGTGGTCGAGACGTTCAAGGGTGAAGGCCATGAGTCTGGATCATACGCTTTGGCTGAAAAGCGGTCAGTTGATATTGCGGTCAGCTATGGTCGGCTAAAGAGCGGTCAGCGTTTCTTCAGGCCTGGCGGACTTTTATCAGGGCGCGGATGAAATCGATCACGAACCACAACTGCGCCGCCAGAAAGATTGGGATACTCGCGGCGAAGAGCAGGGTCAGGGTTATTCCAAATGGACCGAACGGGCCCGACGATGAATCTCTTTCAGCCGCGATAAAAAACGCAAGTACACCCGCGGCAGCCAGAAGAACGCTGCAGAAGGTCAGCCAGAAATGCCAGTGCACCAGCGCCCGGCTGAACGGGATTGTCCAGAGCGAGTACAGAAAGGCGAAGACTGCAAAGAGCGCGGCGAGGGCATAGCAGGGTACTCGCGGAGAATATGCGACCGCGTAGCTCTGCCCCGGCGGCGGCCGCCAGGTCGTTACCGATATCAGGTCCCTGGGCGAGAGCGATGGCATGAGCAGCCCAATTATAAGAAGCGCTGCGGCGACGATGGCGAAGAGCGTAGGTGTTCGCGGCATGACCAAAAACCGGAACCAGAGTAGACCTTTCTGCGGTTTTATTCCACACCTCTCAATTGCGCCCTAGCATCGTGGACAGGTATCGCACGGCAGCGTCTATCTGTCTCTACTGCTTCGCAACTGTAGCTCGGTTGTCCAGCAAGAAGGACCTGCGCTTACCCGACGCCGACCACCATTGCTGGCAGCGTCAAGATGCAGTTTCCCGAATCCCAGCCACTCTGAATTAACTCAGGATCAAGCCGTCGCGCCGACCACACTATTGCTCTCGCCATTATTGAGCGAGGAGGCGCTGGAGATTGCCCGGGAGCAGCTGGATAGCCACAGCTAAGAAGCGGGTAGTGACAAGTTTCAAGTTCATCGCGTCGAAGTCGAAGTCTATTTGTTACCCTTCTGCGAAAGAGGTGCCTTTGGCTGATTGTCCGGATGGTTCCGGATCGAATACTTCTGTCTGTGCGCTGCTCGATACGCTCTCATATCAATTTTCCGGAGTGCGCTAAGAGGAATGGTAGCGTCTTCGATGGTCTTTGTGACGTTTGTCAATAGAGCATCGAATTTGATTCCTTTTTCGCCCGCTGAAGCGACTTGCTGCGCCAGCTCATAGATGGCATCGTTTGTAAGGATCAAATACTGAGAATTTGCATTGAGAAAGGTGTCCAAACAGAGGACGGCTGTGCGCTTGTTTCCATTGCTGAAAATGTGGCCGCCAGCAAGATGAACGAAAAGGTAAGCGGCTTTGGCCGCGAGAGTTGGATACAGTTCGCGGCCAAAGCATTCTTGGTAAGGTTGTTCTGCTGCCGAACGAAGAAGATTGAGATCAAGGCACGTTGCTTTGTGCACGGGTTCAATACCAGGCCACACTATTCCGATGCCGAAATCGTGCGCATTCTCGATCAATGCCGCCGAGAGGGGATAAACCGGCTCTTTACCTTTCGGCAAGCTTCTTCAGGGCACGATAGTATTTTGCTGCAGAAGAGGTAAATGGAGATTTCTCGCCTCTGATCTTTCTCACCCGATCTCTATTCTCCCGCGTATTTTTGACGAGGGTTTCCACCTTCTTTGCCGTCGCCTGTGTCATACATTGCCGCCATTCCCGCCAAAGGCGTGGTCAATTCCAGAAGTCGATTTACCTTTTCGTAAAAGGTTGGGCATTCCAGCCCATCGATACGCCTCCAGAAGCTGTTAAGTGCGCCCTTCCCTATACCCATTGTATAGGTCTTCAAGTGTCCAAGCGTACCTTGAAAGCGCACTCCAGGCAGCGCAAGGCTGTCATCTCAGAAATTTCATTTTTAAGGTTTGGGTCCGAGCCGAATGGCCTCGTCGAAATCCTGCTGCGCGCCCTCCAGGTCGCCTTTGTCTTTGCGCACAACGCCCCGGGTGCTATAGGCGAGGGCATTGTCGGGTTCGAGCCGGATGGCCTCAGTGAAATCCTGCTGCGCGCCCTCCAGGTCGCCTTTGCCGAGGTGCTCAATACCTCGTCCGACGAATGCGTCGGCATAGGAGGGTTTGAGGCGGATGGCCTCGTTGTAGTCCTCGAGCGCGCCCTCCACGTCGCCTTTGTCGCTGCGCGCGATGCCGCGGCTGCCGAAGGCTTCGGCGAAGTCCGGTTGGAGGCGGATGGCCTCGTTGTAGTCCTCGAGCGCGCCCTCCACGTCGCCTTTGCTGCTGCGCGCGATACCCCGGTTAACGAACGCGACGGCATAGTCGGGCTTGAGGCGGATCGCCTCAGTGTAAAACTGCAACCGTTCATCAACGTCAGCAGCAGCAAGCCCTCGCTCAAACCATTGATGCGCCGTCAGCTCTTGTTCGTGACCGCCGGAGCCGCGCCGGCCGCGGCCTGCTCGACCTTAGCGGCTTGTCCCGCGGCGGGGGAAACAGGGTGCAGCACCGTATCCAGCGCCACGTTCAGGAAATTGTCGCGCAAGCGGTCCATAGCTTCCTCGAAATAGTCCGCAGGTACGCGTAGCGCGTTGTAGTGCTCGAGTTCGGCCAGCTTGCCCGTGAGTTCAGCGGCGATTCCAGGCGCGTCGAAGTCGAAGTTTTCAAGCATCAGCGGCACAATATTGCGCTGCGACTCCATGGCCGTCTCAATCTCGCGTAGCAGCCAGTCCCCTGGCTGGTCGCAACGCTCCAGGGCGGACGGTGTCAGCAGCACAAGGAAATGCGCACGCGCATGGATGTTTTCCAGAATGACGCGCTCAAAGTCGCCACTCGCGATGCCATTGAAATCGAAGAAGACGTCATACCCGTGGCTGGTCAGGTTCTGGAAGATGGCCAACGCCCACGGGACATTGGTGCGGCGATAACTCAGAAAAACCGTCTTCTCGATGCGTTCCATATTCGCCTGCCACTCCCCCGCCGAACACAGAATAGAACAATTGCGTTTTCACCATAGGTCTGGGTTGATTTCTGGAGGTTGGTTGGCGAAGGCTACTCTGGCTTCTTCTTTGAGATTGATTGGTTTGTAGGTTGCGTCGAATTCGTCGTTGATTGATGCTGCTTTTGATTCTTCCAGCGGTTCGTCTTTTCCGAATCTTCTTTCCCAGATTTCATTGGCGATCTGCTTGTTTTTCTCTACCTGCTCCATGGTTGCTTTGTAGCG
Organism: uncultured Acidobacteriaceae bacterium; assembly: GCA_963783805.1. Taxonomy (GTDB): domain Bacteria; phylum Acidobacteriota; class Terriglobia; order Terriglobales; family Acidobacteriaceae; genus Silvibacterium. The sequence goes on from CAWAPC010000011.1 coordinate 199,224, forward strand.
TTTTTCTCCCTCGAGCTCGATTTTGTTGACCGCGAAGGGCTCGTAGGCCGGCGGTTCGATGCCTTCTCGGATGGCGGCTGCGGCTCGGGCGGCGTACTGAGCTTCGTATTTCCTGATGTGGTCTCCGTAGAGGTAGTCGATGACGTTGAGCTCTTTGTTGGCCGGGTCGCGGGTTAGTTCTTTGGCGTACAGTTTCTGCGCGGACGCAGTTCTGAAGACAGGGTTCAGCGCGAGTGCAGGGTCCAGCGATCGGCGTTCAGCGTTAGGGCGGATGGTTCGGTTTCGATGCTCACCACAGGTTCTTCCTGATCGCTGACGCTGAACGCTGATCGCTGCTTTCGAGATCGCTGAACGCTGAACGCTGATCGCTGCTTCATCGCATATGCCGCACTGGCAGTTCTCGTGGTGCTGCTCTGGGCTCGCGTTGCGGTATTGTTCGGCGCACTTCTGGCAGGGACAGCCTTTGTGGTGGAGAGGCGCATTCTCTCCTTCTTCCAACGCCTCGCGGGGTGGAGCGATTTCTTCGCCTTCGGGGGTGAGGATCACGCGCTGCACAGCGTTCTCTTTGCTTTCACCAGCCAGCGGAGTCTGGCCCAGATTATGCTCACACGACCTCAGCAGCCGGTTCATCGTGTTGGCCGTGCGGTTGTCGATGCTCTTGTCATTGAGCGCCTGCAGCACCATGAAAAGGTTGAGCTGGATCGCGGCGCGGTCTTCCGGAAACACAAACGAAATCGGTTTATGAATTCCGTAGGGATCGGGCGCGGGTTTGCACTGGGCGATAGCGGTCTTGAGCGCGGCATGATGGCGGCAGAAGAGCGTGCCTTTCACGGCGGACTGATTGCAAATTACCCCGGCGGGCAGAATATGCCGGCAAAGCTGAATCATGGTTTTCCTTTCGCGGGAACGGGTCCCGAATCCCGCACCAAAAGCAAAAGGCACAGCCTCAGGCCGCGCCTCTTCTCTGAATTTCATCTCTCTTTCTTTCAGAATACCAAGTTAGGGCATAATTATATGCATATCTAAGTCTAGTAATATGTATGACTTACAAAATTAAAGACTTGACACCATCCGGCTCGGGGCTTGACATGGGTTTGATTCCGCTAAAGCATTTAGCTTCTCGTCAAATTGAAGGCTCAAGATGAACGATCAACAAAAGAACGAGCAGTCTTCTGGAGTGCGAGATCAAGAGATCCGTGCGGCGCTCGATCAGCATTGGGCGTCGTCCGATGCCAACGATTTCGAGACGGAGCACCGCATCTATCACGAGGACGCGGTGCTGGAATACCCGCAGTCAGGCGAGCGAACCCGCGGTCGAAGCAACATACAGAACCAACGCGCCAGTCAGCCGAGCAACAAGCGGTTTACTATCCGACGAATCATTGGCGGCGGTGATCTTTGGGTCACCGAATTCATCCTGACATACGACGGCAAGCCGTCCTACACCGTGAGCATCATGGAGTTCAGGGGCGACAAGGTTGCGCGGGAAACACAATACTTTGCGGATCCGTTCGTGGCTCCCGCATGGCGCGCTCAATGGGTTGAACGGATGGACACATAATCTCGCCAGAGACCCGCTAAGTCCTAACTAACGCGGTCACCGCAAAAGTCGAACTGTACGAAGTGGGGTATCGTTACAGCACATCCTCCGATGGAGGGACAAGAGGTGGATTGGAAACGGTTGGTCCAGTTTGCGCTGCTGGGTAGCAGTGATTTGGAACAATATGCCATCCTGCTGGTGCGCGTTTCGCTCGGGCTGTTCTTCGCCATCTCCGGGGCAAAAAAATTGTTTGTCGCCGGCAGCGCGCAAACTATGTACGAAACGCTCGTTGAGGCCAAAGTCCCGTTTCCCCGCCTGATGACTTATTTCGTGTCGGGTGTCGAGTTCGTTGGAGGATCCTTGCTGACCTTGGGGTTTCTTTCGAGCGTGGCCTGCGTGGCTTTATTGGTCGATATGCTTGTCGCCATCCTGACCACCAAGCTTTCCGCCATGCCTAAAGGACTTTCGCCTCTTAACCGGCTCGACGAGTTCCTCTACCTCCCGGAAGTCCTGTACGCGCTCTTCTTTATCTGGCTGACCTGCTCTGGTCCGGGAAGGTTCAGTGTCGATTACTGGCTCGCCGGCAAATTAGGGAGTTGAGGCTCTGTGTTTGTTCAGCATGGAATGGAGATTGGCGAGTACCCTTGGGCTTACGGGGCCAGCAGGAAACCGTGGCTTACACCGTTCGCATCAGAGTAGCTTCCAGCGGTCTCCCCAGCCGCGTTGCCGCTAACGGCTTGAGTGAATATCGAGTTCGGGGGGCAAGCGTGGTGTAGGTCTGGGAACGAATTCTGAGCGCGCCGCCAGAAAATTACCCTGGAACCAGGTTCGTTGAGAGTTTCGGCGAACCCGGTCTGCATCGCAATGAACCCGCGCGATCGGCTGGCAAAACATACGAAAGCTTCGCTAGGCTCGTAGGTAAGGAGGCTGGAATGAGAGTTTTTGTTGCGGGCGCGGGCGGAGCGTTGGGCCGGCGGTTGGTTCCGGCTCTAATCCAGGCGGGACACACGGTGGGCGCGCTGACACGGTCGGAGCGCAAGCGAAAGCCTCTTATGCAGATGGGCGCGACGGTTTTCATTGCGGATGCCTTAGACGCCGGGGCGGTGAATGAGGCTGTTGAGGCGTTTCGGCCGGAGGCCATCGTCAATCAGCTTACGGCTATTCCGCAGCGGCTTGATATTCGCCAAATTGAGCGAGAGTTTGCGTTGACGAACCGACTGCGAGTTGAAGGCAACGATAACCTGCTTGCCGCGGGAGCTAAAGTTGGGGTGGTCAAGTTTCTCTCGCAGAGCTATGCCGGTTGGCCCTATGCGCGAGTGGGGAGCTGGGTGAAGGGAGAAGATGATCCACTCGATCAAGATCCTCCACACGGACTTCGCGAGTCGCTCAAAGCAATTAAGCACCTGGAGACGGCGGTCCTCACGAAATGCTCCGGAGATGGCATTGTTCTGCGCTATGGTTCGTTCTACGGCCCGGGAACTTCTGTCGCGAAAGGGGGATATCTTGTTGAAGAGGTAAAGAAAAGAAGGCTGCCTATCGTCGCAAGGGGCACGGGGGTCTGGTCGTTTGTGCACCTCGACGATGCCGCTTCCGCGACGGTTGCGGCCCTTCACGGGAAGCCGGGCATTTACAACGTGGCGGACGATGAGCCGGCTCCGATACACATCTGGATTTCGTTTCTGGCTGAGCTATTGGGGGCGAAGCCTCCGCGACACATCGAGGCGTGGCTGGCGCGGCCTTTGATTGGAGAGCATGGTGTGGTGATGATGCGGGACACGCGAGGCGCCTCCAATGAAAAAGCCAAACGAGAGCTCGGCTGGACACCTGCGTATCCGAGTTGGCGGGATGGTTTTCGGAAAGAATTAGCGGCGTGAGAGCGTGAGTTCGCCCGGACTGGTCCTTCCCGAGATCAGGGCGTGACGCCGACTTGCCTTTAAGGCCAACAGATTTGTGGCATCAAGCCGGTTTCCGGAATATCTCCGTCTGGCAAAGAAGTTACATTCTCTCGACAATTCAGTGACAACACGGCCGTGCAGAATCCGGAAAATCGGAGCACACAGCTCTGGTCGCGCGAGGTCGTGCGCGCATAGCTGAGGAGGAAAATCATGGAACCAAACCACCCACTCTCTCTTTCAGTCCGCGTGCTGGGCCTCATGGCATTGACTGTGGCTGCGGCCGGCGCCGCGCCTGCTACCGCTCAATCGTTCATCGGGCCTCTTAACACCGTGACCACGGTTAGTACCACCGTGCCGACAAATGGCGATGTAAATCCGTATGGGGTAGCACAGGTTCCCATAAGCAAGGGAAAGCTGGTTGAGGGCCGATTCCTGATCAGCAACTTCAACAATGGCGCAAACTGGCAGGGGACGGGCACGACGATTGTGCAGATTGCAGCCAACGGGACGTTTAGTTTGTTTGCGCAGATCGATGCGAGCAAGGTGCACTGTCCTGGAGGGATTGGCCTGACGACCGCGCTGGTGGCATTGCGCAGCGGGTTCGTGATCGTTGGAAGCCTGCCGACCACAAATGGCATGTCGCCGACTGCGAAGGCTGGTTGCCTGATTGTCCTAGACAGCAACGGCAATGTGGCTGAGACAATTTCAGATCACAATATCAATGGTCCGTGGGACATGACTGCCGCCGATGACGGGTCCATGGTCGCATTGTTTGTAACCAACGTGCTGAATCGCACGGTGGCCGCAAATGGTGGCGTTGTGCATGGCGGGACAGTTGTCCGTTTGTGGCTCAGCATTCCTGCAGGCAAGCTGCCTAGTTTGCTCAACAGCACGATTGTCGCCTGGGACTATGCGGAGCGTACCGACCCGAATGCGCTGGTGATTGGCCCGACAGGGGTCGCGTTCGATGTTATGACGGATAGCCTATACGTTGCGGACACCCTGGGAAATCGGATTACATGGGTTGCCAATGCGCTGATCCGGAGGGGGCCGGCGAACGTTGGCTCGACGGTGTCTCAGGGCGGAAAGCTCAATAGCCCGCTGGGGCTTACATGGACGCCGAATCATCACCTGCTGGCTGCGAATGGGAATGACGGAAACCTTGTCGAAATCGATCCGGCAACGGGCAAACAGGTTGCGTGGAAGCTTGTCGATAACACGGGAGGACCGCCTCCGGGAGCAGGAGCATTATTTGGCCTGATTACCGTTTCGGGCGGCGTTTATTTCGTAGATGACGCCTCGAACACGTTTAACTTTCTTCACTGATTCGAGGTAACTCGTCTCGCGGAGACCCACGGCGCGGGGCAAATCCCGGCGGTCAGAGAGTACTCTTTAGGCTTATCCTGACCGCCGGGGGCTTGCTTATGTTGTTCAATTATCCGGTTCCGTTCTTTTTGGCTTCAATCGTGGTGCTGTGGCTCTCGGCGCGCCTGGGGGCTCGCTGGGGCAGGTGGCGGCCGCTGGCAAGCGATGAACGTGAAGACTATGGGTTTGTGCAGGCCGCGGCCCTGACTTTGCTTGGCCTGATTATCGGGTTCAGCTTTTCGATGTCGACCGGCCGCTATGATGAACGCAGAAATAACGAAGAAGCTGAGGCGAATGCAATTGGAACAGAGTTTGTCCGGGCGGGAGTATTGCCTGCGGCCGATGCTGCGCGGGTGCGTGCGCTGCTGAAAAAGTACACCGGTCTGCGGATTTCGTTTTATGAAACCCGGGATTCAAGTCAGCTTCAACAAATCGATACTGCTACCGGACAGTTGCAGACGGAGATGTGGTCTGCGGTGCAGGCTCCGGCTGTGGCTCAACCAACAGCGCTCACCGCTCTCACCCTTTCGGGCATGAATGATGTGTTGAATTCGGAGGGCTATACTCAGGCGGCATGGTTAAACCGCATCCCGATCGCGGCATGGTGGTTGATGATTGCAATTGCCATCGGCTGCAACGTGTCAGTGGGATACGGCGGCCGCACCACTAAAACAAGAAACGGAGTGCTGTTAATGCTGCCGGTTTTTGTAGCCGTCGCGTTTCTTCTTATCGCTGACATCGACAGCCCGCGAGGGGGTCTGATTCACGTGCCTCCGGAGAACCTGCAAACTCTTTCCCAATCGCTGGCCAAGCAGTAGATTTGTGGCGCTCTCGCTCGCCGCAGAAAGCGTGTCGGGGTTGACGCTTCGCCGGGAAGACCGAGATTTTTGCCGTGCCCACGTCTCTTCGAGATTGCGCCACTCGTGTTTGGGGCTGGGGTTCAAAATGTGAAGGGCGCAACTTTTGGCTGCGCCTTTGCGGTTTGTTGCTCAGCTATTTTTTTGTGGTGTTGACGAGCAGTTCGAGGGTGGGATTTGCATTGGACACGATAAGGCTGGGAAGGTCTCCGGTTTTGAGTGGCACGGCTGCAACGAAGGGGTCTGGAATGGTGTTGTTGCCCGGGACGTGAAAGGGAATGTGGGGAGTTTCAAACGCGCCGTCATCGAGGCCGAGGTAGACGCCGCCAAACGGAGACAGGGCCGGGTCGTTGAAGCCGACGAAAATCAAATCGGGCTTGCCGTCGCCATTGATGTCGGTAAGCAGGAATCCGGCGAATCCGCTGCCGCCGGGATCAATGTAAAGGGCGGACGACCAGTAGAATTTCCCCGATTTCTCAACCAGAAGGCTGGGAACCCGCGTATTCCCCGACGATCTTTTCGGGCCAATAACCGGCAACAGATCAGTTCGGCCATCGCCGTTGAGGTCAGCGGCGAACAAGGTGCCGTCGCCGACTCCGCAGAGGGAATCGAAGGTGTATTTCAATTGCGCGGGCCCAAAGCTGCCGGTTCCATCTCCCGCGAGTACGTACAACTCGCACCGGTTAAGGGAGCCCGCCGGATCAAAGTTAAAGGCCAGGTCCTGATTTCCGTTGCCTTCGAAGTCTCCTGTCACCATGTTGGAGTAGGCGGACTGGGCTTCGAACGTAGCAGGGAGGTCGTAGGTGGTCTTTGCGAATGAGCCGTCGCCGACGTTCAGGAAGACCAGGAGTTTTGCCGAGCCGGGTAGGTACTCTGAGGTGGCAAGCACGGCGATATCAGATTTGCCGTCATTGTTGAAGTCGCCTATTACGCCGATGGCGTTGTCGAGGCCGCGGGGCAGCGAGCCGGTGTATCCGGCGGTGAACTTGCCGTTGCCGCTGCTGAGCAGAATAGTGAGAACGCCGTCGCCGGCGGATGAACCGGGTTCGAGGGTTACAATATCGTCTTTGCCGTCACCATTGAAGTCGGCGACGAGGGACGGTTCCTGATTGCCGAGATTGACCGAGCGGGTGGGGGTGAATTTGCCGGTGCCGTCTCCAGCCAGGAACTCATAGTAGTAATTATTGTTGTTCCCCAACGCCAGGGTAATGAGATCGGAGTTACCGTTGCCGTTGAAGTCGCCATAGAGGTACAACCAGGCGTACGCGGCCCCGGGGACGCCGGAGGAGATTTGCTTTGGAGGGGCGAAGGTGGGAGTTTGCGCGGGCAGCGCAGCGGGCGCTGCAGCCGCGGCGAGAACGAGACAAGCGCACAACGAAGTGAAATGCCTCATACGCTGTACCTCTTTGAGTTAGCCGATCGGGATTAGCTGGTACTTACGGAAGGATCTCCAGGCTGGGAGGACTTGAGGCGCGGCAGTTATAGCTGTCCACTTATGGGGGAAAGTGGAGCAAACGCGAGATATGCCTGCCGAGCTACGATGCGGCTGAGTGAGGGACAGTTATCCGGATTTCTTGATTTCGAGGGAATCTTACCGCGGCGCGCGAGACGGGGGGATGGGCACGCGGGCGCCAGTTGGCGCGGAGTAGCGGCGGGTGATGAGGGCTATGGTGATTCCTATAAAGAAGATGTGGGAGCTAATGTCGGCGATGAGCCAGGCCTGGCTGGGGCGGGAGTGCTCCGCGGCAGAGCGCGGGAGCACGACGTGCAGCATGAAGGCGAAGACTCCGAGGCCGTAGACGGCTCCGGCGATAAGGGGAAAGCGGTTCATGAGCTTGATCTTTCGGCTAAGGGCGTAGTAAACGGCGGCTACGCAGAGGGCGATGAAGAAGTGCAGGACTACTCCCAGGGCAGCGGTGGCGAGGCCTCCGCGGAAGGCTTCGTCCCCGAGCAGGCCGCTGGCTATGGCGTGCGGGACGGCGACGAGCGGGGCTCCCTTCTGGACGGCGAAGAAAATGATGGCGAGCGCGAGGTCGAGGGTTCCGGCAGTGATGCCGGCGATGAGGACGGTTTTGAGGAACCTTGCGCTGGCGTCTGGAGTACGTTGCATGGCTGGCTCCCGGTTTGCTGTTGTTATTTACGCATAAGAATCCTGAGCGTGTTTGTTTTCTGGGGGCGGCCGGAGTTTCAGATGGCCCTATGGGATTGCCGGAAGGCAGCCCTGGTAAATGTTAAGAGGTTTACCGTTTAATCTCGGTGCCGACGATGATGCAACGGCAACCTTCATCCATATTAGTGCAGCCGGGAAATGGGGGAACGGGCAGATCGTTGATGTCGTATTCGCCAGCCATTCGGGCGCAGCATGGGCACGCTCCGACGCGTGAACTTTGTACTTCCGCGCGCAGCACCAGACCACTCCGTTTCCACTCAGAAAGGTTGTAATTGATTTTGTAGGCGGTTGCGAGGGTATGAAGCGCCACTTTCAGCGGCATCGGATGGTTCCACGGCAGATCTCTTCGCGGGGCGACGTTGCAGTCGGCATACCACATGGCCAGAACGGTGCGGAGTTCAAACAATTGCTCTTCGGAACAGAAGCTCAAGGCGGGAGTGGACGCCTGAACGGCCCCCTCCATGTGCTGTTCGGAGACGCCGGAGAATAAAGAACCGTTGGCGGGCGGGTTCTGGTCGACCGCGAGCAGATAGGCCTCATGGATTTTTCTTTGTCCGACGAGTTTGCGGATATCCGGCGTGAGGTGGGTTTGGGGGAGCATAGGGACCGCCAGATTATCGGGAGGGTTGGGTGCCGTCAATCGAATTGTCGGCTTGTTTATTGCGCGGGGATCGGCATTTCCGTTTTACGAATATGGTGGATTGCACGGTCGAATGGGGCATCCTTCTTTCCTTCCTAGAGGTCTTTGGGGCCAGTGCTTTCTTCGAGTTCGGGCGGTGCTTCGTTCAATAATTCGTGCAAGTTGAGATGCCGGGTGTACATGGCGAGGTGTCCGTCGGGCGTGCGGGGCCACTTTTCTTTTGGTTTGTCGCAGTACAGCTCGACTCCGTTTCGGTCGGGATCGGTGAGGTAGATGGATTCGCTAACTCCGTGGTCGGCTGCTCCTTGCAGTGGGATATTGGCGGCTAATACTCGTCGCAGGGCGGTGGCGAGCGCGGGTCGGCTGGGGTAGAGGATTGCGGTGTGGTAGAGGCCAGTTGTGCCGGGTTGCGGCGGGGCACCTCCCAGGCTTTCCCATGTATTGAGTGCGATGTGGTGATGATAGCCGCCTGCGGAGAGGAAGGCCGCGCTGTCGCCGATTCGCTGGGTGATGGTCAGGCCGAGCACCCCGGAGTAGAAGTCTACGGAGCGTTCGAGGTCAGAGACTCTTAGGTGGACGTGGCCTATTCGGGTTTTTGGGGCGGTGGTGTAGGGGGTTGGTGGTGGGTTTTGCTTGGGGTTGTTCATGGCTGCGAATAATCCAAGCTATTCTACGTCGTTGCTGATAGGGGGGCGCCGCGCTTTCGAGTCGGCTGGCAAGCTCTCCGGCAGTAAGGCTGCGGCATTTAGAGCGATGCCATGCAATCCACTTCAAGGTACGTTCGGCATCCGATAGCTTGTGCCGCTCGAGTGAAGCCGCAGATCCTTCGCTTCGCTCAGGATGACATCAAAAACAAAGCAGGTCCTTCGCTTCGCTCCGGATGACAGCGAGTGGTTGAAGGTTGTGGTGGCCCACCCTTGCCGCCACAGGACGGCGTCAAGGATGGGGCACCCAATTTCGGGGTTGGACGTTTCGGAGTTGGATGGCTAGTCCTTAGAAGTTTAGCGTCAGGCCTGCTGTGTAGGCTCTTGGTGGGACGAAGTGGGTTCCGCTGAAAGTTGACAGGAAGTTGTAGAGGGCTACTTTGTTTGTGACGTTGGTTACGGAGAAGGTGGCGTTGGTCTTGAAGCGGTCGCGGCGGAAGAGGTTGTCCCAGCCGCCGTTCATGTCGAAGAGGCTGCGGGGGGCGATTCTGGGCGGGTTCTTGTCGGGGTCTTCGGTTCCGGGTGCGGGGATTTTCAATAACGGTGACGACAGATCGTAGGGCGCGCAGCTTGTCAGCGGTGCGGTGAAGGTGGCGCGTACTCCGCCGCAGGTGAGCTCGATCTGCTGCTGCTGGTCGGGAGTGAGATAGGCGAGGTTGACCGGGTCTGTGGTGTTCGTTGCGAAGGGCGCGTTTCCGGCTACGAGGCCGCTGTCGTAGCGCCAGGTGAATCCGTACCATGGGCCGTTGACTTTGGGCTGGTAGTTGAGGTTGGTCGTCTGCTCGAAGGCCTGATCGTGATCGATGCGGAAGGGGGCGTAGGAGTCGAGTCCGTTGGGATTGTTGAAGAGGATGCCGCCGCGCTCGGGGCCGAAGAAGCGGGAGCGGGAGTGTCCCATGACGGAGTAGGCGGAGAATCCGTGATTGAGGGGCATGGTGACGCGGAGATCGAAGCCATCGATCTTTGATTTGCGCCATTGGATGGGGAAGGTGAGCGGGGTGTTGAGCAGGACGTCGAAGTCGTAGTCGTCCTTGGTTTCTTTCCAGAAGTATTCGCCGTCAACGATTACGTATTTGCTGATGGACTGCTCGAAGCCGGTGTCGTACTGGTTGCGGGTGGCGGGGTTGAGCGGGTGCTGGCCGAAGGCTCCGAGATTTTGCGCGAGGCCGCCGATTCCGGTGGAGCTGGAGAGGATGAGGTTCTCGTTATAGGGCGTGGGCATGAGGCGTGAGTAGCCCACGCGGAGGACGGATTTCGTTTTGGTGAGGTTATAGGTGATTCCGGCGCGCGGCTCAAGCATGTATTTGCGGGTGAGGCCGCTGTAGTTGTCGCCGCGGAGGCCGGCGAGGAACTGCCAGTTCTTGAGGGTGATCTGGTCTTGACCGTAGAGGGTTTCTTCCTTGATGTCGGTGTGGCCGTGGAAATTGAAGAGCGAGCCTCCGCGGGTCAGGTCGTAGGGCAGGAGTCCGGGCTGGAAGCTGGGGTTGGGGACGTAGTTGTAGGCGGCGCACTCGGAAGGCTGGGTTATTCCGGGGGCGGCGACGGGATTTCCCTGCGAATCGACGCAGACGGCGTTATAGGTGGGGCTGGTGATGCCGACTCCAAAGCCTTCGGTGAGGAAGGTGTGGTTGACGTCGGTTCCGAACTTCACGTTGTTGATGCCCTTGACCAGGGAGTAATCAACTTTGAGGCCGAGGTTGCGGAGGCTGCGGTTCTGCGAGAGCGTGGCCGGGGTGTCGTCGAAGATGTTGTGGCTGGGGTAGTAGTGGACATTGTCCTGACGCAGGTAGGGATTGACGCTGAGAACTGCGTTCTGGTGGATGACGCGGGTCCAGAAGGGTGCGACGTTGTAGCTGAAGATCTGGGAGCGCTGGTCCTGCCCGAGGGCCTGCTGGTCGTACTGGTTGGGTACCTGGAACCAGGAGCGCGAGGTAGTGAGATTGAGGTGAAAGGTGTCGACGTTGTCGGGCGCGTAATCGAGGCGGTCGAAGAGGGACTCGTCGTTGCCGTGGTCGTGGAGGGGCACGAACTCGGGCGTGTCGAGGAAGCGGCCGCTGTTGTTGATGTCTCCGGTGACGAAGTTGCCGAAGCGGGCGTTGCCGAAGCCGAGGGAGGCGTTGGTGTCAGTTGTTCCGAAGCTGCCGTAGGTGGTGGTGACGTTGCCGTTGGGCCTGCGGCTGCCGAGGCCGGACTTGGTGGTGGTGCGGGCGACGAGCGAGGCCTTGTCTCCATACTCGGGCGGGATGACGCCTTCGATGACCTGCATGGACTGGATGGCGTTGAGGGAAACCTGATTGGAGAAGGTCTTGCTCTGCTGGTCGCTGATGGGCTGGCCGTCGATGGAGTAAGTGGTGTCAGAATGCTCGCCGAGGGGGTGGAACATGCCGTTGGAGTCGGCGGCGACTCCGGGGCTGGCGAGGGTGATGGCGGAGCTTACGCCGTTTACGCCGCCGATGAGCGGCAGCTTATCAGTAAGGGAGCTGTCGATGTCGGTCTGGTCGCTGACGTCTTTCTGCAGCTCGTCGTTGGGGCTGGAGGTTACGGTGACGGTTTGCGTGGCGGTGGCGACGGCGAGAGCGATGGTCTTCGAGATGGCGACGGGGGACTGAACGGAGATGGCCTGCGCGGCGGGTCTGGAATCCCTTTTGTTTCACGGTCAGGGTGTAGTTGCCGAAGGGGAGATTGGAGAACTGGAAGTTGCCGCCGGCGTCGGCGGGGGTGGTGCGGTCGTATCCGCTAAGCGCGTTGTGGATGTTGACGGTGGCTCCGGGAATGACGGCTCCGGAGGCGTCGGTTACGCTGCCGGTAACGAGGCCGGAGGTTCCGGCTTGTGCGCGGGCCAGGTTGAGGGACGGCGCAAGAAGGAAAGCGGAAAGAAAAGCAAGCGCGCCGAGGCGTCGCAGTGCGTGCATGGGGAAAACTCCTGATCGATAGGTCTAGCTCTGGGAGTCGAGGCTTCAAGTCGAGAGGCCGCGGAGTGCTAGGCGATTGCAGGAGGGGCACGATCGGAGAGGGTTGTTACGCGAACTTTTTCGGGGGCCCTGGGGGCGAGCGTGACGACGGGTTCAGGTGCGGCGTGCAGGCAGATTTGCACGGGCGCGGATGGTCGCGGGCAGTGCGGTGTGAATCGCGACGCAGATGGGGCAGTGTCCGGAGGCCTCTTCGGCGGCGGAGTGGGAGTGCGCGATGCGCAGGGTGGCGGCGAAGAGGACCATGCAGGCGCAAAGGATGGCGATGGCTGCTGCGCTGCGGGAGACATGGCGGGCAGGGGGAGGGGTCGGGACATGGGGGGTCGCGCAGACGGTGCTGCGTTGCCGAGTGCCATGTTCCAAATACTGCTCCGCCATGTGACTTGCCTTGTCTTTCCGGGCCTAGTTCTTAGGATAGCAGCGGCAGACGTTGAGGTGCCTGCTGCGTCTATAGATTCGTATATATAGTTAGAGACGTTAATGAGAGCATTTCGCACATTCGCCGGCATATTTCTTTTGATGGCGTCGCTTGCGCTGGGGGCAGGCGAACGGCGACCGGCTGATTATGAAGGACGGCAGCTACCAGATCATCACCAAATATGAGATCAAGGGCGACCGGGTGCGGTTTTTCAGCGCGGAGCGCAATGACTGGGAGGAGATTCCTTCGAGCCTGGTGGACTGGCCGGCTACGGCGAAGTGGAAGCACGACTACGGCTCGGCGGGGAATGCCGATAATGTGGTGGCGAATCCGAATGATCCGGGGCAGGTGGAGGCGGCGAAGATCGATGCCGAGGAACGGGCGGCGCGGGCGGCGGAGCTGGCGCGAATGCCGGTGATTCTGCCGGGGTTGCGGCTTCCGGATGAGAGCGGCGTTTGGGTGCTGGATACTTTTGACGGCGGCCGGAGCTGGCGCATGTGTTGCAGGCGAATGGGGATCTGAATCGCGCGTATGAGCATAGTGTGCTGCCGTATGAGATTGGTTCGAAGCCGGGGTCGCGGGATCTGGTGCGGATTGAAGGCTACGCGGCGGCGGTGGAGCTGCACGTAAACCAGCCGGTGTTTTATGTGAGCCTGGATATTCGGAAGGGTGCGGTGGAGGCGGAGCCGCTGGGGACTCCGGTGACCGTGGATACGCATGGGGCGAGTTCGGCTCCGGACGACAAGCGCTCGCACAGCTCGCCGGACAGCCGGTATGTGATTTTGGCGCTGGGAGTGGGGCGGAATTTGCGGACGGCTTCGGCGGAGGCGATGGATGAGATTGCGCGCGGCGGGCATCCGGTGGATTTGACGGAGACGACGAAGGAGATTCTGCCGGGCGGGCACTGGATGAAGGTCACGCCGAAGAGCACATTGGTGATCGGGCAGTATGCGCTGGTGGAGATTTTGTCTCCTCGGGATGTGAATGTGGATGTCTGGGCGTTTGGCGTGGATCCTCGTGCTGCTGAGAATAAAGGGGCGATTGGACCTGTGGACGGTGGGATTTAGACGGGGAGAATTTGGGCTCGCTTGCTCTGAGACGATGGGCGAGTCGGTAATGTTCCGACTCGGGCTGCTATTTGGCTCCTTGGCTCTTAGTCTCCTCTGCACTGTGCGACGACCAGAGTAATGTCGTCGTATTGTTCCTGGGGACTGAACCGGTGGACCTCCCCGCCAGAGAAGAAAGCAGGGCTGAGGAAGAAAGTCCGAGGCGTTGTTTCGGGGCTTCGATCAAACGGGTCAGCGAGTTTTTCCGCATCCTGCCAGGCTGGCGGGCAAGCCGGAGTAGTGGGTCGTGTCCCGGGAAATCCGCTTTATACTTGAGAGACGCGGGTTGAGCTGGTATTTGGCCTTGTCTCTTCTGTTGAGGTGCCTGCGCCCGCTTTGGCGGGCAGAAATGAGTTTCTTTGACATCCGAACAGCTCCAGAATGCGCGCGCCGAACGGTGGCGTCAGGCCTCGAATCCGATTCTTACTGCCGATGATGCCCAGGCGTGGATGGATGGCGTTGGGCTTTGTCTTTTTCTTCCTCGGCGAGCGCATTTCTCGTGCCCCGCGCCTTCTTTTGTTGAGGCGGTGACGGGATTGCCGAGTGAGACTCCGGCGCGTGAGGCGATTGAGGCGGCGACGGCGTTGACTGCATCGGCTGACGGCTGCTGGGGCTGTTCTTCCTCTAAATCTATTCGGGGCTGCGGGCGGCAGTGTGTCTGACCAGCCGGATTTTCTGGTTACGCGGGAGGCTTTGCCTTATGTGTTCAGCCTGATTGGCGGGCGGAACTGGAAGAGCGGGCCGGGTGCGAAGGCTTCGCCTTTAACGCTGGAGATCTGGAAGCAGGTTGACGGCGCGGGCGCGCAGACGGCGGCGGAGATTCAGACGGCGCTGGGTCGCGAGGTGACAGAGGCCGCGATTTTGCGCGGGCTGGTGGAGTTGTGGAATGGGCTGCGCGCGATTCCGGTGTATGACGGCGAAACGACACGGTGGGAGCTGACGCAGGCGCGGTTCGCGGAGGAGATGACGGCGTCACAGAAGGTGGCGCAGACGACGGCGCTGTCGGCGCTGGTGGCGGGGTATCTGGAGTCGGCGATTGCGGCTTCGAGCGATGAGATTGAGACGTTTCTTCGCCGCTGACTTCGCGCTCGCGGGTGCGGGAGGTGGTGAACGGATTGTCGGCTACGCGGCAACTGGGCTTGGTGTCGGTGGCGGCGACTCCGTTGCTGCATGTTGCGGGAACGCTGCCGGAGTTTGCTGAGGCGGAGCCGGTGGAGGTGGAGCTTCCGGCGCGGGCGGCGGCGTTTGAGCGGAAGCCTTATGAGCGCGGGGTTCGTCCGACCCGGGAGGGTGGCGCGGCGCGGAAGCCATATGAGCGTGGCGGGGCGTTCGGGTGAAACGGCGCCGTGGATTTGATCGCGGACGGACGGGGCCTGCTCGTGAGCGGACTGGGTCACGAGACAGGACTGGACCGCCGCGTGAGCGGAGTGGGTTTGGGCGGGGTGAGTCGGGGCGGTTTGCTGCTCGGGGGGATGCTCCGTTCCGGCCTAAGGCTGCGGGCGGTGAGCGGCCTTATCGCAAGCCTGAGGATGGCGAGCGCAAACCTTTTGAGAGAAAGCCTTTTGGGAAGAAGCCGTTTGATAAGTCGGCGGAAGACATTTCGGCCTCGGTCTTCGGATGGTCCTTCAGGCGGTGCAAGGGGTAGTTCACGGCCATTTGACCGGGAGCGTTCGGCTTCGGGCGGGGCGAAGCCTTCGTTTGGTGGGCGGGCCGGCGGCGGGAAGTTTGGTCCTAAGAAGCTTGGAGCAGGTGCGGGCGGGGCGAAGCCGTGGCAGGATCGTGGTGCGGGTCGTCCGGCGGAGAGCCGGCCGGAACGTGGATCGGAACGCGGATCGGGGCGTTCGGCGGCGGGTGCTGGTGGGCGTCCGTTTCGTCCGCGGCCTGACGGGGATCGTGGGGGAGAGCGGGGCGGTGAGCGTCGTCCGGGCAAGTTTGGCGGCGAGAAGAAATTTGGTGGGCCGAAGAAGTTTGGAGCGGGGAAGTTTGGAGGGGGGAAGAGTTTCGGAGGGCCTAAATTTGGCGCTCGCAGCGGCCCGCGGCCGGGCTCGCGTCCTGAGGGTTCGGGATCGGCGGCTCCGCGGTCTTATGGTTTCCGGTCCGCGGGTCCGCAGTCCGCAGGTCCACGGTCAGCAGGTCCCCGGTCGGCCGGGCCGCGCTCGTATGGTCCTCGGAGTGGGCCGCCTCGCACAGGTTCGCGACCGTCTTCTTTTTCGGGTGAGTTTAAGAGGGAAGCTCCGGGTGAGAAGCGGCCTTTCTTTCGCGAGCGTCCGGCGAAGGCTGCGGATGGGGAGTCGCGTCCGCGCACGTTCCGGTCGGATGCGGGTCCGGCGAAGCGGACGGGCGGATGGAAGCCCAAGCCTTCGGGTGGCGGGTTCGCGAAGGGTGGGAAGCCTGCTTTTAAATCCTCTGGCAAGCCGGGGTTCAAGAGCGGTGGTAAGGGTGGTTTCAAAGCGGGTGGTAAGGCTGGTTTAAAAGGCACGGGGAAGCCGTCGTTTGGAAAGAGTGGCGGCGGGAGACCGGCGAAGGCGTTTGGGAAGTCGGGTAGACCGGCGTTTGGGGAGTCGAAGCCGGGTGGATTCAAGCCTCCGTTTCGGAAGCGAAAGGATGAAGGGGGCAAGAACGCGGAATGAGCGCGCGCCCCTGCATTATTGCCATTGACGGTCCGGCGGGAGCGGGCAAGAGCACGGTTGCCAAACATCTGGCGGCGCACTTTGGGTTTTTGAATCTGGAAACGGGCGCGATGTACCGGGCGTTTGCGCTGAAGGCTCTGGAGCGCGGCGTTGATTTGGACGATGCGGCGGCGCTGGAGCGGTTGGCGGCGGAGACGGTGATTACGCTGGAGCCTGCGGCGGCGGGCAATCGTGTGATGCTGGATGAAGCGGATGTCACGGGGCGGATTCGCAATGCGGAGGTGACGCGGGGGGCGTCGCGGGTGAGCGTGCATCCGGGGATTCGGACGTGGATGGTGGAGCTGCAGCGCGCGCCTGGGGCGCAATCGCCGCGTGGTGATGGAAGGGCGCGACATTGGGACGGTGGTGTTTCCGCATGCCGACCTGAAGTTTTTTCTGGACGCATCGCCGGAGGCTCGCAGCCAGCGGCGGTATGAACAGACTGATCCCGCGGCGCGGACGGAGCATGCTTCAGAAAAGATTGCGAAGGAGCTGCGCGAGCGCGATGAGCGGGACCGCAACCGGGCGGAGTCTCCGCTGCGGCCTGCGGAGGATGCGATTCTGATTGACTCGACGAGCATGACGCTGAACGAGGTTCTTATTTTTATTGAAGACCAGGTGCGGGCGCATTTGAATCTGCCGGTGGTCTCGGAAGAACTCTGAGATTTTTCGCCGGACCTAGTTCAACAAGACCGCTGAGACAATTCGGTCGTGGGTCAGTTTGAATCCAGGTTGAATCCGCGGACTAGAGCCACTGAGGATATGGTCAAACTGATAGAGCCGAAGTCGATTCTGGACGGTTGGTTTTATGCGGCATAGTGCGCCGATCCATATTGAGCCGCCGTCTTGACGTGATTGAAGTCCCAATCGGACAAAGGCGAGCGGCGGCAGGAGTGGTTCCTTTCCTGTTCGGCTAACCTGGATTCGTCCTTGGCGCGCCCTATGGTGGCAAAACAGGCTGTACAAATCGAGTCGAACGAACCGTCGCCATTACGCCTGTGAGGATAACGGGTATTCAGAGTGTTGGTCATCGTGCAATCTCTTTTCCTGGGGGAATTGAATCTCATCCTAGGGAAAGCTGATGCAAGAGTCTGTTCACTTTAGCTCATTTGCTTTTTTTGGCTAAAGCCACCAACAATACACAGCAACACCAGCAGCAGTCGCAGCAGAGCAAATCCGGATTTTCTCCGATGACGTGTTTTTATCTGGGTTGGGTATGTCATACATTGGCGGCCTCTCACAGTGTCAGTTTTAAATCCAGAACTTTACTGACGCCTGGATCTCCGCTGTTACGCCTGGCGCTAGGAGCAACATTTATGCGAGTACATATTTTTCGAGGCACTGGTCGCGTGTTTGGCTTCACAGAAAATGCGACGGGGGCAAACTTACCTTCGCAATACGGTCCCTGGGGTGCTTTTAAAACATTAGATTTGGACCGGAGTGGTGAGCCAACTCCGGGGGTGGGCACTAAGGAGTGTCTGGACGACATCGAGAAGTACGGGTTTCACATCACCGATGCGCACGTCCGTATCACCGAAGATGTAGTCTGATGCCCGCGGTTCTGGAAGGCCTAAGACGCCCGTTGACGCGCCCGTTTCGAAGCGCGGCTCTTACAAGAGAGCGTCCACGCCGATATGTCAAACCGAGACACTACCGACAATTCCGTTTTCTTGCGCTTTGAACTTTGTTATGATTGCGCAACAAATCAGCTTCAAAACCAGGCCCCCTCCCCTTGAAGGGATGCCGATGGCGACCGAGCAAGCTGTTCTCACCAGGACAACCAAGCGTTCTGGCTTACTGAAGAATTATTTCTATTTCTCCATGTCGCTGCTGATTGCCGTTACGGTGGCTTACGGCTTCAGCCACACGATTAACGCAGACCTCATTCATCCGGACATTCCGCGCCCGTTTCTGCTTTCCATTCATGCGGCGGTGTTTTCGGGATGGGTGATGTTTTACATCCTGCAATCCGCGCTGGTGCGGACGCACAATGTTCGGCTGCACCGGAAGCTCGGCTGGTTCGGGGTGGGGCTGGGCGCTCTGATTCCGGTGGTGGGCATCTGGACGGCCATCGTCATGGCGCATTTCAAGATCGATCACTACCATTCGGCGGGTGCCGCAGCGTTTCTGATTGTTCCTTTCTTTGACATTGCAGCCTTTACGGTTACGTTTGCGCTGGCGATCTATTGGCGGAGAACGCCTGAGTTTCACCGGCGGCTGATGCTGATGGCCACCTGCGTATTGACGGCGGCGGCCTTCGGGCGTTTCCCGGAATACCTGCTGCCGCGCGCGTATTTTTATGTCGGAGTGGACCTGCTGATTTTTCTCGGAGTGGCGCGCGACCTAATTGTGGACAGACGCTTTCATCGCCCCTACCGGTATGGACTGCCTGCTTTGATCGTGGGGCAGATCTTCGTTATGTACACGTTGATCCACAATCCGGCATACTGGCAGAAGATAACCCACGCGATTTTGAGCTGAGCGGGAGTCAATATATAGCGCTTCCGAACTTGCAGGATTCAGAAGCGCGTCACGGGTTTTTTCCGAGGATTATTCTCATAACTTTCCGGTCGAGTAGTAGAATTACGATTCCATCTTCGACGTCGGAGGTTTTTTGCAGGCATCGAACGTTTCCGAAAGATCGATATGAATGCACCTGCTTTGATATCGGCTGATACCGGACTGGAAGTGATCGACATCCGCGAGGATGCGGCATTTGCATCCAGGCGGTTTCACGTCCGGGACATCGCCGCGCAGATGGAAGGGATGCAGCGTCTGGCCCACGCGCTGGTTGAGAGTCCAGGGACGATTCTGCAGGAGTTGGTGAAGGCTGCCGTAGAGCTGTGCGATGCGGACAGCGCCGGCATCAGTATCGAGAAAGACGACCGCACCGACAAAGAGTTCTACCAATGGCTCGCCACCGCAGGTGAATACTCCGGTTTCCTGGACGCAATTCTTCCGCGCTATCCGAGCGCATGCGGAATTTGTCTGGAGCGCGGACGGCCACAGCACTTTCGCGTAGGGCAGCGTTTTTTCGATCTGCTGGCGATTCAGGCTCCGCTGGTGACGGATGGCATTCTGCTTCCCTGGGAAGTGGACGAGATGCGGGGGACGATCTTCGTCATGGCCCATGAGCGGACGGAGGCATTTGACCAGGAAGATTGCCGCATGATGCAGGTGCTCGCCGATTTTGCCGCGATGGGCGTTCGGCAGCAGAAGCAGCAGAAGATGTTACTGGAGCAAACCGGCGCGGCCGCAGCGGCTGCGATGGCGAACCACCTGGCGCACCAGATCAACAATCCCCTGCAGAGCCTGACGAACATTCTGTATCTGGCCGCTGAAGGAGAGAGCGGCAGGGATGCGAAGGCGGTAGGACGGCAGGCATTCGGTGATTTGCAAAAGTTATCGGCGCTGGTACGAGAGCTGCTTGCGCTTCCTCATCGGGAAGAGTGATCTGTCCAATATTTCTGTCCTTGTTTCCGGAATCGGCAGTAAGCTCGGCTGATGAGAGTTTTGAACCGCGCCGCCGTCGTGGCCGCCTGCCTCTGCGCATCCGGCATTTTGTATGCGCAGAGCACTTCCCCGGCATCCCTGCTGGTGCTTTCGAAGCACGACCATACTCTTAGCATTGTTGACCCGTCGAATTTGCGGGTGATGGCTAAAGTGCCTGTGGGGAAAGATCCGCATGAGGTGATCGCTTCGTCGGATGGCGCTACGGCCTACGTTTCGAACTACGGTTTTGGTGCGTACAACACGCTGGCAGTGGTTGATTTGGTGGCTGACACGGCGCTCCCTTCGATTGATCTTGGTCCGTTGCGTGGACCTCACGGGCTTACCTTTGTTGGCGGCAAAGCCTGGTTTACGGCGGAGGCCGCCAAAGCGATTGGGCGTTATGATCCCGCTTCTCACAAGGTCGACTGGATTCTTGGAACGGGGCAGAATCGCACGCACATGATTTACGTCTTTGAGGACGGGCAACATATTGTTACCTCGAATGTGAGTTCGGGGACGGTGAGCATCATTGACCAGGAGCCCGTGCGCATGCCGGGTCCTCCGCCTGGAATGAGTCGGCCTTCGGGCGGACCCGCCGGCGCGCGGGGCGGGCCGATGCCTCGCATGGACTGGAATGAGACTGTTATTCGCGTGGGCAATGGGTCTGAGGGTTTTGACTTCTCTCCGGACGGTAAAGAGATCTGGGTGGCGAACGCGGGGGATGGCACGATCTCGGTGATCGATTATCACGCGAAAAAGGTGATCGATACGCTTGCCGCCAACGTGCGGGGCGCGAACCGGCTGAAGTTTACCCCGGATGGGAGGCGAGTACTGGTGTCGAGCGGGCCGGAGCTGGTTATTCTGGATGCGACCACGCGCAAGGAAGTGAAACGCATCCCCATCGGCCACGGTTCTGGCGGTGTGCTGGTGCAGCCGGATGGTGCGCGAGCGTTTGTCTCGTGCGGGCCGGATAATTATGTTGCGGTCATTGATCTTCAGACGCTGGCGGTGATTGGTCATATTGAGGCTGGCGGTGAGCCGGATGGTCTGGCGTGGGCTGTTCGGCGCTGATCCCGGCTTTGGGTGCGGGCGATGGATTATACTTCTCGGCCTATGCGAAAGCTTGTCTTCCACTCTCTCTTGATTGCGGCTCTTTGTCCGGGATTAGTTGCGTTAAGCGCCGGCGCTCAAACGTTGCTGGTGGTGAATCAGGGCGACAGCGATGTGAGCCTTGTCGATCCTGTGTCGGCGCGACAGGTTGCGACGGTTGCGGAGAAGACTCCCGGTGTTCATGGTCATGAAGTCGCCGCCTCCGCGGATGGACGCATTGGCGTTTGTGCCCATCTATGGCAGCTCCGGTGTTGGAAGGCCCGGTATCGATGGGCACGAGATGTTGGTCATCGATCTGGCATCGCGAAAGATTGTGGGCGACGTCGATTTTGGTCACGGGGTACGACCGCATCTTCCAGTTCTGGACCCTGCGAGCGGGTTGCTGTATGTGACGACGGAGCTGGATAAGACGGTGACGATAGTCGATCCGCGAACCTGGAAGATTGTGGGCACGGTTCCAACCGGGCAGGAGCAGTCGCATATGCTGGCGGTGTCGCATGACGGGCGGCTTGGGTATACGGCAAACGTTGGACTGGGCACGGTGTCTGTACTCGACTTGGTGGGGCGGAAGACGGTTGCGGTGATTCCAGTGTCGGGAGAAGTGCAGCGGATTTCAATTTCAACGAACGACAAGCTGGTGTTTACGTCCGATCAAACGAAGCCGCAGCTTGCCGTGATCGATACGGCGACGAACACAGTTAAAACGCGGGTGCCGCTGCCGGGTTTGGGTTACGGCACGGCTCCGACGCCGGACGGGCGCTGGCTGCTGGTGGCGGTGCCATCTGCGAACCAAGTGGCTGTTGTGGACCTGGGAAAGATGCAGGTGGTGCGCCGGATTGACGTTCCAGCTATGCCACAGGAAGTTTTGATTCGTCCTGACGGCAAGATTGCGTATGTGTCGTGCAACAGGAGCGGGAAGGTTGCGGCGATTGATCTGGCGCAATGGAATGTCCGGAACCTGATCGTTGCAGGCAAGTATGCGGATGGTCTGGCCTGGGCTGTTGGGCAGTGATGGCGGCTTGAGTGAGATCGGTTCGGCGCGTGGCGTGAGGGCAGATCTGCGCCACTTGAGGAGGGAAATCAATGAAGAATCTGCTGTTTTGAAAGGATTGGGTTTGAAAGGATTGGGCTTCCGCGGCGCGGCGACGAGGGCCGCTGCTATGGGCGCGGTGACGGTGGGCGCGGTGGCGGTGGGCGCGCTGGCAGTTGGCGCGGTGGCGGTGGGCTCATTCGCGATCGGCGCCCTGGCCGTTCGGCGGTTGGCTATCTATCGGGCCGGTGTGTACGGCGCTGAGTTCAAATCGCTTGCGATCGAGGACCTTACCGTGAGGCGGCTGCGCGTCGCCGAAGTTACCGTGAGCGACTCGCTCAAGCTGCCGAGCGGCGTGTGGTGGCCAAATCTCAGGATGACAGACGAGTGTGCTTCGCCGGGAGAAGACTGCGGGGGTGGCTGGCGTGGGAAGCGAAGATCGATATAACCTCGAACGATTTGTGCAGGCGCAGGATGGCGTCTTCGACGAGGCGTGCGCGGAGTTGCGCCGAGGCCGTAAGGTTGGGCATTGGATGTGGTTTATCTTTCCGCAGTTTGCGGGGCTCGGGTCGAGCGGGACGAGCCGGAAGTTTGCGATTGCTTCGCTCGAGGAGGCGCGGGCTTATCTTGCGCATCCGGTGCTGGGGGCGCGGTTGAGGGAGGTTTGCCGGCTGGTTGGTTTGTTAAAAGGGCAATCGATGAGCGACGTGTTTGGTTATCCGGATGATCTTAAGCTTCGGTCGTCGATGACGCTGTTTGCTCATGCGACCGCGGAGAATGATTTGTTTGTTGAGATTATTCGGGAATTTTTTGGTGGGGAGTTCGACCGACGGACTCTGGAGTTGATGGAACTGCCTTAACGATCTCGAATGCGCTGGATTATAGCGGGGCTGATGCACCGGCGCTCGGTCTGACGTGTGAGAATCGGGTTGGCCATGCATGGTTGCGTATACCATGGAGGGCGGAATGAGGCGGGAGGATTGTCGTGTGCCCAGACGCCGCTGCGCATCGAAGAAGTGTACGTCTAGTCCTGTTCGGCTTTCTGTTCCTGATGGTCTTTGGCATCCAGGCGCGGGCGGCTCATGCTCAGACTGTACCGCGCACAAACTCATCCTCAGAGAAGTCCAGTCAGGCCGTTCTGCCGCTCAATTTCGAGCGCCATACCGGCGACCTCGACGACATGGTGCATCGTCAGACGATTCGAGCCCTGGTGTTGTACAGCCGCACCGGCTTCTTCTATGTCAACGGCCGCCCGGAAGGCATTTATTACGAGGCGCTCAGGGCCTTCGAGCAATTCGTCAATGAGAAGCTGCGCGCCGAGAGACAACATGTGGAGGTCACGTTTATACCAGTCCGACCGGATCAGATTGAAGCAGCCCTGACGCAGGGCGAGGGAGATCTGATCGCGTTCGGATTGGTGGTTACTCCCGCGCGCGAAGAGAGACTCGCGTTTTCCATTCCAATACAAACGGATGTGAATCAGATCGTCGTTGCGGGAAAGCGATTCGGGCCGGTTTCGTCCCATGAAGACCTGAGCGGGAAGAAAGTCTTTGTCAACCCCTTGACTACTTATTCAGAAAATCTGGAGAAAATGAACGCGTCTTTGCGCAAGCAGGGCAAGCCGGCGATCGTTATCGAGAATGCGGACAAGAGCCTGATGGATGAGGATCTGCTGGAGATGGTGAACGCGGGCCTTATTCCGGCGACCGTGACCACCACCGAGCGCGCTAGACTCTGGTCGCAGGTGTTGCCGAACATCACACCATACCCAAGGCTCCCGATCGGCAGCGAAGGCCAGCTGGCGTGGGCGATGCGGAAAGATAATCCGCAGCTCAAACAACTGGTAGATGAATTCATCAAGACGCGCGCCGCGGGAACGTCATTCGGCAATGCTCTGGTGCGGCGGTATCTGCAAAATAGTAAGTTCGTCAAAGATGCCACCTCTGAGGCGGAACTCAAGAAATTCAACCAGACGGTTGCGTATTTCGAGAAGTACTCATCTCAGTACGGCTTCGACTACCTGATGATTGTGGCGCAAGGCTACCAGGAGTCGATGCTGGAGCAATCGGCGCGGAGTCCGGGAGGTGCGATCGGAATCATGCAGGTGAGGCCGAGTACGGCGGCGGCGCCGCCCATCAGCATTCCCGACATAACGACTGCGGACAATAATATTCACGCAGGCGTCAAGGTTTTGCGTGACATCTCCGAACACTACTTCAACGACCCGAAGATTGACCCCGAAAACCGTATGCTTTTTACTTTTGCGGGGTACAACGCGGGACCCAATCGCATTGCGGATCTCAGGAAAAAAGCACCGGCGGCGGGACTGGACCCGAACAAGTGGTTCGGCAATGTCGAGCTGCTTGTTGCCCAAAACGTGGGACCGGTGACGGTTCAGTATGTGAGCAATATCTATAAGTACTATGTCGCGTATAAGCTCGTGATTGAGCAAGGTGAATCCCTCCAATGACGTTGTTGCTCCTGCGCCCCGGAGAATGATTTGTTTGTTGGAATTATTCGGGATTTTTTATTGATGGAGAGCGGCGTTCCGGCAGCATCTTCCAACTTGCCCTGGTGGTGGCGCGCAGGCCGAGGATTGTTTTTCCCATTGTCCGGCAACGCGAGTATAGTGTTGCGGAGTCGGCCTGTTCCCCGCGTCCTTACTCCGCCGCAGGCATCGTATTGCAGCGCCAGGAGGCGCATTCGGCATGCCCGAGCAAACCGCTGGGAACGCTGAGAGCGGCGAAAGCGAATTTGCTACTCGCAGCGTCGTGTCGACCGATCTGCCCTCTGGAATCGATATCGGTCCGTATCACCTGCTCCAGCTGATCGGCGAAGGCGGCATGGGTGAGGTCTGGGTGGCCGAGCAGCGGCAGCCGGTGCGTCGCCGCGTCGCCGTCAAGCTGATCAAGATCGGCATGGACACGCGCGAGGTGGTAGCGCGTTTCGAATCCGAGCGTCAGGCGTTGGCCTTGATGGACCATCCGGCCATCGCCAAGGTCTTCGATGCCGGGTCCACGCCCGAGGGGCGGCTGTACTTCGTCATGGAGTACGTCGTCGGCCTCCCGATCACCAAATATTGCGACAGACACAAGCTCTCCACGCCGCAGCGGCTGGAGTTGTTCATTCAGGTCTGCGAGGGCGTGCAGCACGCGCACCAGAAGGCCATCATCCATCGCGATCTGAAGCCCTCGAACATCCTGGTTACCGAAATCGATGGCAAGCCGATGCCGCGCATTATCGACTTTGGCGTGGCCAAGGCGACCTCGCAGCTCAGCTCGACCACAATGTACACCCGGCTGGGCGCGATCATCGGGACGCTCGGCTACATGAGTCCGGAGCAGGCCGGCTCGGCGGGTCAGGACGTCGACACGCGCACCGACGTGTATTCGCTGGGTGTGGTGCTCTGCTGCTCGTAGACGCGATGCCTCTGGACCTCAACAAGCTGGCTTACGATGAAGTGCTGCGCCAGTTGCGCGAGCAGGATGTGCTGCGGCCCAGCACAAAACTCCGCACGCAGGGCGCGGCCTCAGCCACGACGGCGCAAAATCGCTGCACCGACATTTCCGCGCTATCCGGGCAACTGCGCGGCGACGCAGACGCCATCGCGCTCAAAGCTTTGGAGAAGGACCGGAAGCGGCGCTACTCGACGCCCACGGAGTTGGCCGCCGACATCGGGCGCTACCTGCGCCACGAGCCGGTGACCGCTCACGCGCCCAGCGTCGGCTATCGCGCGCGCAAGTACATTCGCCGCCACCGTGTGGGAGTGGCCGTCGCAGCAGCCGGAGTGCTGCTGCTGGCCGGCTTCGCCATCGCCCAGGCGGTCGAGTTGCGCAACATCCGGAGGGAGCGTGACCGCGCCGACCGCATCGCCGAGTTCATGACCGGCATGTTCAAGGTCTCCGACCCTAGTGAAGCGCGCGGCAACACGGTCACCGCGCGACAGATCCTCGACAAGGGAGCGCAGCAGATCAGTACCGGTCTCAGCAATGATCCGGAGCTGCAGGCCCAGATGATGTACACCATGGCCGTTACCTAAGGCGACCTGGGCCTCTATGCTCAGGCACAGTCGCTGGACGAAAACGCAATCGCCATTCAGCGGCGGGTCCTGGGCCCCCGCCACCCGGATACCCTGCGCTCCATGAGATCGCTGAGCGCCATACTGGCCGATCAGGGCCATTTCGACGAAGCGGAGAAGCTGGGCCGCGAGACATTGGATATGGAGCGCCAGGTCCTCGGACCGGAGAATCGATTTACACTCCGTTCCATGACCCTGCTTGCCAGTACCCTTCAGAAAGAGGGTCATCTTACCGAAGCGGAGAAGCTGCTGCGCGACACGCTGGACATCCAGCGCCGCGTCCTCGGCCCGGAAGACCACAATACGCTGGAGACGAGCACCTTACTCGCGGACATACTGGTGCGGGAAGGTCACCTGGCGGACGCGGTGAAGCTGCAGCGCGAAACCCTGGACATCCAGCGCCGCGTCCTCGGCACCGACCATCCAGACACCCTGGGAACGATGGATGGCCTGGCGAACACCCTGGGCGACGAAGGTGATTATGCCGAAGCGGAGAAACTGCAGCGCGAAACCATCGATTCGGACCGTCGCATCCTCGGCGCCGACCACCGGCAGACCTTGATGTCCATGAACAACCTGGGGGGACTCTCGTCGCTGAGGGTCGTTACCCGGAGGCCGAGACGCTGTATTCGCAGGTGCTTGAACCCAGCGGCGCATCTTCGGCCCCGAGAACCCTGACACCCTCATGTTGACGAACAACCTCGCCAGTGCATACGAGAGCGAGGGCCGGTACGCCGAAGCTGAAAAACTGCACCGCCAAACCCTCGAGATCCTGCGCCGCGTGCTCGGCCCTGACCACCCTGACACACTCATTGGCATCGAAAACGTGGCCATCGACGTCAGCCATGAGGGGTACTACGGCGAGGCCGAACAGATGTTCCGTGGAGCGATCGAGACAGCCGCCAATTCAAGCCAGCCCGGCGTGCTGGATAACGCGTGGTACTACTTCGCCCGCACGGCAGCCAGTGCGGGGCATCACGATGAAGCACTCGATTACCTCAGGAAGGCAATCGACCTCGGATTCAGGCAACCTGACACGATAGCAGCAGAAGACGATCTGAAATCCCTGCGCGGCGATCCGCGCTTCGCAACGCTCGTCGCCAAAGCCCGCCAGCCAGTCACAGCGAAGACGCAAGGAGCGGCGGCAACACGAGCCGAGTTGCGACCGATTCATGGCGCATTCGGAACAAGCAGCCCCCTTCGCGCTTCGTCGTTCGTGCCGCGTATGATGGAGGTTGCAGGTGGGCTGGGCGGCCGCTGCCGGACTCGCGAAAGCTTGTCCGGGAGAGGAAAGTCCGAACTCCGCAGGGCAGTGTGCCGGATAACGTCCGGGATCGCGGCGTTAAGGCCGCGAGACGGCTAGTGCCACAGAGAATATACCGCCTTCGTCCCTTACGGGACGCGGGTAAGGGTGAAAAGGTGCGGTAAGAGCGCACCGCTCCGGCGGTAACGTTGGAGGCAGGGTAAACCCCACACGGAGCAAGACCAAATAGGGAGGAAATCTCGCGGCCCGGCCCGATTGGCGGCGAGTGCGTGCTGGTCCCGGTGCGCTAGCGAGGGCTATTCGCGACGGCTCGCGCCATCACGAAGCGGAAACCTCCGGGTAGGTCGCTGGAGCGCGTCAGTAATGGCGCGCCTAGAGGAATGGCCGTCCTCGACAGAATTCGGCTTACAGGCTCATTTGCTGTGTGGCCCCGGTTTTCTTTGTGGAGAACCGGGGTCTTCTTTTTGCGTCGGGTTTGTGGTTGCGGAGCCGAGAGGATGATGTATCTGAGTTCATCGCGGAGCGGGATGGCCGCGGAGGTCGCGATTGCTTCGATCGAGGAAGAGGGCAAATCGCGAAGAGCTGCACGTCGTCAGCTCTTCGCGATCAATGCTGCGGCCCTTCCAGAGAAATACGGTCGTACCTGGTTCATGGCACTAGAGGTATTCATCCAGGCCCTTGTTGACAAACACAAGCTTCTTCGGCGGCAGGGAGAATCGATGGAGGCGTCTCCTTCGGCCGATCAATCCGTTAGTGCTTTAGCAGACGGCGCGCAGAACCGTTTTCATCTCGTAGCGAAGATTATCCTGGCGCTGAAAAGCAGGGCACTCCCAGAAGTACCAGAGGCAAGGCTCGAAAATAGTTAGAACCGGGGTCATCTTTTGGCGCGGGTTTGTGTTTGCGGGATATAGAGGATGCTGTATCTTGAGTTCATCGCAACCGGATTTGCGGGGCAGGCCTGCCTGTTTTGCGGGGAGATTTGAATGACTCCTTACGATCTCTGTGTCGTTATCCCTACTTACAATGAGCGGGAGAACATTGTGCCGCTTTTTGCGCGGCTGCGGACGGCTCTGGAAGGGATTCGGTACGAGGTGATCATCGTCGACGACGATTCGCCGGACGGGACGGCGGAGGCGGCGCGCGTGGCTTCGAGCGGGCGAACGAATATCCGGGTGCTGGAGCGGATTGGACGGCGCGGGCTGGCTTCGGCATGCATTGAAGGGATGCTGGCGACTTCGGCTGATTACCTGGCGGTGATGGATGCGGATTTACAGCATGACGAGCGGGTGTTGCCGGAGATGCTGGGGATGATTCTGGTGGGGGGCTTTGATCTGGTTGTGGGCTCGCGCAATGTAGAGGGCGGGAGCATGGGAACGCTGGCTCCGCGACGGGTTTTCTTGAGCCGCATGGGGCGCAGGCTTTGCAGGCTGGAGCAGGTGAGCGACCCGATGAGCGGATTCTTTTTGATCAGGCGGACGGCGTTTGAGGGCGTGGCGCACCGGCTGTCGGGAATTGGCTTCAAGATATTGCTCGATATTGTGATGTCGGCGCGGGGCAGGTTTCGCATTGCGGAGGTTCCTTATCATTTTCAACCGCGGCAGCATGGCGAGAGCAAGCTGAATGTGGTGGAGGGCCTGGCTTACCTCGAACTACTGCTGGATAAGCTGCTGGGCGGCGTGGCTCCGGCGCGCTTTCTGCTTTATTGCGCAGTGGGTACGGTGGGCGTTGGGATTCATCTGCTGCTGCTGGGGAGTTTTTTGCGGCTGGCGGGGGTGGGGTTTGTGCGGTCGCAGGCGCTGGCTACTCTGCTGGTGATGATGCTGAACTATGCGGCGAACAATTCTGTTACGTGGCGCGACAGGAAGCGGAGTGGATGGCGCTTCTGGACTGGGATGGGGACCTATTGCCTGGCGTGCCTGCTGGGCGCGGCGGTGAATGTGGCGGTGAGTGGCGAGGCGGCGCGCGGAGGAATGCCGTGGGCGCTGGCGGGCGTGACGGGATTGATGTTCAGCGCGGTTTGGAATTATGGCGTGACTTCGATTGTTACGTGGCGGCATCGCCATGACGATAGCAGTGCGAAGACACGACGACGTGCAGCGGCGCAGAAAAATGTGATTTCGATTCAGCCTCACGTGTAGGGGCTGCGATCGGGCTATTATTGTCGAGCTATTGGCAGGCTTTCGCTTCGCGCTGCGTGTTTGCTCAAAACGACACCCTTTGTTTTACTGTGCTCAGAATGACGATTGAGTGCCTTGTCCCTCCCACCCAAACAGAGGCGGCTTGGCCAAGCCACCCGCCAGCGCTCCACTGCATCAATTCAAACCACTGGTACCCGCGCGCTGCTTTCGCGCGAAAAATAAAGAGTGCCGTGCTGAAAAAAGGTTATAGTATGTTTTCCAGCGTCCTTGAGGAGATACCCGATGGGTGTAACTACCGAGCAAGAACATGCATTTGAGACAGCCCGGACAACCAGATTGCGCGAGCGCTACCTGAATGCCGACGCAGTTGCTAAAGTCAGGGATGATCCGGGATACGCCGAGAAAGTATCGCTGATAGAGCAAGCCCTGCAGGGGGAGACCGGTTGGATTCTTGACGTCGGAGCTAACACTTGCGGGGAATCCGAGTACCTAACTACTCGAGGGTTCAAGATCATTTGCAATGACATTAATGAGATAGCCCTGGATGTTTCACGCGAGCGATGCGCTCGTTTTGGACGTCCCTCGCCTTCTTATTTGGTTAGCGATGCGCAGCATCTGCAGATGGAAAATGAGGCCGTATCATTTGTCTTTTTCAACGAAAGCCTGCACCATATGCCTGATGCGCCGCAGGCCCTTGCGGAAGCCTGGCGCGTATTAAAGCCGGGAGGCAAACTCTTCTTGTACGAACCCTATGCGTACAATCCTTACCGTCGATTATCTGAGATTCCCGAAATCTTCAGAGGAACTGTAGAGAAGAGCTTTGGGATAAGAGAGGTCAGAAGGCTTTTAACCATTGCTGGGTTCACGATTCTGTCATTTAGACGTTACGTAACTGTTCCTTCCGAATGGAAGATGACAGAATTCGGAGTTACTCACCGCATCCTGCGCCGCTTCTATGCAGCTGTTTCAAGACGCGCACTTTGGCTTTTTGGCAATCTCGTGGTCGTTGCTCAGAAGCCATATTGATTGAGTGAATATTCTTGTTCCGTTCCTATACCGATATAAGCTCTCGACTTTATCAGCTCTCTCTTATTTAGCCGGTTGAGGCGTGCGGGCGCTGGCCTGGATTTCGATGTAGACGTTGACGAGCGTGAGCGCGGCGGGGGTGACTCCGGGGATACGGCTGGCCTGGCCTATGGTGGGGGGGCGGACGCGGGTGAGTTTTTCCTGCATCTCGCGGGAGAGTCCGCTGACGGTGTGGTAGTTGAACCATTCGGGGATGGTTCGCTGCTCGGCCTTCTTGAGTTTTTCGATGGATTTTTTTTGCTGGTCGAGATAGCCGGCGTATTTGATTTCGGTTTCTACGGATTTCAATTCGTTCCGCTGAGAGGAACGAATTGAAGCAGCGTTCAGCGTTCGGCGTTCAGCGTTCAGGGACTCGCCCTCTGGGCGGTCGCGCTTCGCGCTTGCGGCTTCTGTGGCTAGTTGAGTCTTGAGCCATTCTGCGAAGAGAGTTGGGTCTTCGAGCGTGGAGAGTTCTTCGCGGATGGCGGGATAGATGGCTTCGATCGTGACTTCTGGGCGCTTCAGGATTTGCGCGTAGGTTTGTCCCGCCAGGTTGCCCAGCGCTGTTGCTTCGGGCAGTAGCTGCGCTAGTTTTTCTGGATTTACTTTGCGTGTTGCGAGCAGCTTTTCGAGGGCTACGGCGCGGGCCTGCTTGGATTCGTAGTCGGCCCATGCGTGGTCGTCGATGAGGCCGAGGCGGCGTCCGTGCGGCGTCAGGCGGCGGTCGGCGTTGTCGATGCGCAGGTGCAGGCGGAACTCGGCTCGCGAAGTGAACATGCGGTAGGGCTCGTTGGTTCCCTTGCTGATCAGGTCGTCGATCAGGATTCCGGTGTAGGCTTCGGTGCGGTCGAGCGTGAATGGCGCGTCGCCCTGCACGTTGAGCGCGGCGTTGATGCCGGCCATGAGTCCCTGGCATGCGGCTTCTTCATAGCCCGAGGTTCCGTTGATCTGTCCGGCGAGGTAGAGGCCGGTGAATTTCTTGACGCGCAGCGAGCGGTCGAGCTCGGTGGGGTCGATGGCGTCGTACTCGATGGCGTATCCGGGGCGAAGCATCTCGGCGTTTTCGAGGCCGGGAATGGAGCGCACGATCGCGGCCTGGACTTCCATCGGCAGCGAGGTGGACATGCCGTTGACGTAGACCTCATGCGTGTTCAGGCCTTCGGGCTCGAGGAAGAACTGGTGCTGCTCCTTGTCGGGGAACTTGACGACCTTGTCTTCGATCGAGGGGCAGTAGCGCGGGCCGGTGGCCTGAATCTGGCCGGTGTACATGGGCGAGCGGTGGACGTTCTCGCGAATGATGCGCAGGGTCTCGGGCGTGGTGTAGGCGATGTGGCAGGAGACCTGGCGCTGGGGGATCTCCTTGGTGCGGAAGCTGAAGGGCGTGGGGTCGGCGTCGCCGGGCTGCTCTTCAAAGCGGGTCCAGTCGATGGTGCGGCCGTCGAGGCGCGGCGGGGTTCCGGTTTTGAGGCGGCAGCCGCGCAGGCCGAGGTGCTTGAGCGCTTCGCCGAGCAGGATGGCGGGCGGTTCGCCGCTGCGTCCGGCGGGATAATGCTCTTCGCCGCAGTGGATGAGCCCGTTGAGGAAGGTTCCGGTGGTGATGACGGTGGCGCGGGCGTGGATGGTGCGCCCGTCGCGGAGCTTCAGCCCGTGTACATGCGCGGCCGTCTTCGAGGAGTAAGTCGACGACCTCGGCTTGCTTGATGTAGAGGTTGGGCTGGGACTCGAGGACTTCGCGCATCTTCACGCGGTACTGCTGCTTGTCGCACTGCGCGCGCGGCGACCAGACGGCGGGGCCGCGCGAGGTATTGAGCAGGCGGAACTGGATGCCGACGGCGTCGGCGACTTCGCCCATGATGCCGCCGAGGGCGTCGACTTCGCGCACGAGATGGCCCTTGGCGATGCCGCCAATGGCGGGGTTGCAGGACATTTGCGCGATGAGGTCGAGGTTGAGCGTGAAGAGAGCGGTGCGCAGGCCCATGCGCGCGGCGGCCATGGCGGCTTCGCAGCCAGCGTGTCCGGCGCCTACGACGACTACGTCGTATTGTTCGGTGAAGGGCATTGTTCTTATTTTAGCTTTTCAGTGTTCAGGGCAGGACGAGTTGATTTTCAAGGCATCGGGGTTTGTCGTCCCGATGCCTTGTTGTTCCAGGATCGGCCAGTACGCTCGGGCTTACGGGGTTCGCAGGAAGCCATGCTGCTGAAAGCTCTGGTCAATGTAGGTTCCCGTGATCGCCGCCGCCGGGTTGATGCCCACGGGGACCTGGTCGTTGTTGGGTAACCCGAAGGTATAAACGGTCCCTGGAGGGTCAATCGTCGTGAAGGTGCCCTTGGCAGCGCGCAGGAAGCCGTGACACCCGACCAAGTCGCAGAAGTATCCTGCGATCTCTCCCGCCGGGTTGATGGTGCCGGGGTAGGTGTTTTGCGAGTTCGGCGGGTCAAACGGGGTGAGGGTGCCGTCGGCAGCGCGCAGGAAGCCGTGGGATACGCCGCTCGCATCTTGGTAGTATCCCGTGATTGTGCCGGCCTGGTTGATGGCGTTGGCGGTGGTACCTTGGTAAAAACCCGTTCCCGCACCCGGTACATCAATCGTCGTGATGGTGCCGTCGGCAGCGCGCAGGAAGCCATGACACACGTTGCTCAGGTCACAGTAGTATCCCGCGATCACGCCATCGTTGTTGATGGCCAGGCAGTTGCTGGTAATCGCTCCAGGAGGGTTAAAAGTAGTGATAGCGCCGTCGGCAGCGCGCAGGAAGCAGTTGGTATTAGGATAGATCGTTCCGTCTGCCCAATATCCGGTGATCACCCCCCTTGGTTAATCGAGGTTGCGTTCGTGTATATCGACGTTGGGGTAGCGTCAATCCTAGTGAAGGTGCCCTTGGCAGCGCGCAGGAAGCCATGCTGCACGTAGGCGTCGCTCCCGTCATAGTCATAGTAGAATCCCGCGATCGCGCCCGGCTGGTTGATGCTGTTGGGGTAGATGTAAGCGTACCCCGGAGGGTCAAACGAAGTGAAGGAGCCGTTGGCAGTGCGCAGGAAACCATGAATCAGAATGTTGATGTCCACGTATAATCCCGTGATCGCGCCCGCCTGGTTGATGCTGGTGGGTAGGGTAAGTAACGAGTTCGCGGGGTCAAACGTGGTGTAAGTCTGCGCGGACAATTGAAGTGGGACCGCCAAGGCAATTAAAGCGGTCATTGCGGTATTCAACATCAAGATTCTGGACGTCATTGTTGTCTCCTTACGTGACTTTCGACAACTGCAGCTGAGCGCGCAGGGGCGGTCGAATCGTCCCAATGCGTTTCGGGGCCGATTGGTGGTGAATCCGCTAGAACAAGATTTGCAGAGAGCGGGGGCGGGGTGCCCTAGAAGATGCGCCGATAATCACCCTCTAGATCACTACTGTCAAGCGACAAGATATTTGTACCGCCTAATGGCGCAAAAGCGGCTCTGTAGCGTGAGAGCCGGAACCATGTCCCTGCATGTGTGCTCTTAGAAGAAGAATTTGACGCCAAGCTGGATCTGGCGGTCGTGGTAGAGGGCGTTGCTGTTGGTGTTGGTGACGCCTCCGAAGGCGGCGGTGGGGCCGGCGACGAGCTGCGTTTGCGTGTCGCCATTGGACGTGGTGGTGTTGAGGGTTTTCAGTCCGGTCAGATAGGCGAGGTTGGCGGTGTCGGTGTTGGTTGCGTTGTTGGTGATGCTGTATCCGACGGTCTGGATGTTGGTTACATTCTGGTGGTTGAGGACGTTGAAGGCTTCGGCGAAAACCTCTACGGCGATGCGGTCGGTGATGGAGGTGCGCTTGGCGACGCGCGCATCGAGGCCGATGGCTCCGGGATAGCGGAAGGTGTTGCGGCCTACCTGTGGGATAAGGTCTTCTCCGCCGGAGCCATTGAGGCTGGGGCCGATGCCGGGGATGGGAACACCCGTGCTGGTGATGATTCCGGGATCGTTGATGGCGGCGCAGTTGTTTCCGCCGTTGGGGCCGCCGGACTGGAGCCACTCCTGATAGGAACATTCGGAGACGGGAACGGAACCCATGGTGCGCATGGTGTAGGGCAGGCCGGTGCGCCATTCTCCTAATGTTGAGAGCATGTAGCCGTTGAGGAGCGATCCGGCGAAGCCGTCGAAGCGCCAGGGAACGCGCGCGACCAGGCCGCCGGAGACGCGCTGGCGCATATCGAAGTTCGAAGTTCCGTGTTCGAGTTTGAGGTCGGCGGGGTCGTAGACGTTGTTGAAGTTGGCGAAGGTGGCCTGGTTCTGGTTGTCGTCGATGGCGTGGGAGTAGGTGTAGGCGAGGTTGAGGTCGATGGACTGGCCCGCGCGACGCGTGAGGCGTACGACGGCTCCCTGATATTGGGAGTTGGTTTCGCTGATGATGTCGGTGATGGATCCGTAGGCGGGGTTGACGCGCTGGTAGTAGAACTTGCTGGCGAAGTTGTTCTTGAGCGGGCCGAGATGCTGCGGGTTGTCGGTGAAGTTGAGCACGTAATTCAGCGTTGCAACCGCGCTGAGGTCGATGTTCCTGTCGATGAATTGCGGGAGTTCGCGGCCATAGGAGCCCATCCAGGTGAGGGTGAGGGCGGTTCGCTGGCCTAGTTCGCGCTGGAGCGAGAGTTCGGCCTGACCGATTTGCGGATTCTGGAAGTGCTTGTCGAAGTAGACGGCGTTGGGCGCGGAGGAATTCTGATCGGCGGCGTTGGGGTTGGTGTAGGGCGTCTCATTGCTCGGCGAACACGTAGGGGAAGGGCGGTGCTCCGACGTCGAGCGGGCGGTAGAGATAGTTTCGGGCGGAGCGAGCGGAGCCGGTGGAGGTGAGCGCGCTGAAGACGGTGGCGTTGGAGATGCGTCCGTAGTAGAGGCCGTAGCCGCCGCGCAGGACGGTGTGTCCGTTGCCGAAGACGTCCCATGCGAATCCGGCGCGCGGGCCGAAGTTGTTGCGGTCGTGCGGGAGGTATGCGGTTTGCGGAATGTCGGGATTGGCTACGAGCTTGTTGGTGTCGGGCAGGTGTTCGAATTCGTAGCGCACGCCGATTGAGATGGTGAAGCGCGGGGTTACTTTCCAGTCGTCGGCGAGGAAGGCGGCGTAGTCGGCGGTTTCAAACTGCCAGACGGAGGGGCCGACGGTCTGGCGGTACCAGGAGTAGCAGGGATCGGTGCCGACTCCGGTGGTGGTTCCGTCGCAGTGGTTGGGCGCGAGCATGTCGGCGACGAAGTTGGCGAGCGAGGAGTAGGAATACTCGCCGTTCTGCTGGTTGATTCCGCTAATGCTGTCAGTGACGTAGTTGTCGTCGATACCGATGCGGAGGGCGTGGCGGTTGTGAATCCAGGTGACGGAGTCGACGAATTGCCGGCGGGTTTCGTCGGGGTACTCGGATTTGTTCTGCGAAGAGAGCGTGCCGAAGGTGAATCCCGCGCTGCGGTCGATGGAGATTTGCGGGGCGCGGCCGTAGGTGTTGTTGGCGAATTGCTGCTCGAATGTTGTGGGCGCGGCGGCGAGCTGGGAGAGCAGGTCGCGGCTGTACTGGAAGCGGGCGTTGTTGAGCAGGCTGGGCGTGAAGAAGTATTCGAGGCGCGCGGTGGCGGCGTCTTCGCTGGAGGTGCTGTTGCCGAAGCTGCCGATGCCGTCGGTCTCGGAGGCTCCGGTGAGGACGCCGTTGGGTGCGGTGCGGCGCATGTAGTTGTACTGGCCGACGAGGTGGATGCGGTTGTTAACGCGCCAGTCGATTTTGGGGAAGGCGATCATTTGGCGGGAGGTTCGCGGGACGGAGCCGAGGATACCGCTGAGCTGATTGAGGACGGTCGAGTAGGCGCAGGAGGCCTGCGCGTTGGCGTCGGGCGGGGACGCGGCGCAGCTGGTGTAGATGGGATTGGTGCTGGTGGCGATGCGGGCGGCGAGCGTCTGGATAGTTTGCGCGGAGGGCGGCGCGAAGAAGGTTTCCGGCTCATTGGCGCGGGCTACGGCGGGGAAGTCGCGGATGTATTCTTCGAAGGCGAAGAACCAGAAGAGCTTGTCGCGGCGGATGGGGCCTCCGGCGCTGAATGAGCCGCGCATGCGCTGATCGGGAGCTTTGTAGGGTGTTTCGACGTAGGTGATGGGTTGTCCGTTGAGATAGGAGATGGGTGTGCCGGTGGCGGTGCTGGTGGTTCCGGCGGGTTCGGTCTGCATGATTTTCGTGTAGGCATTCATGGCGCCCCAGGCGGCATCGCGGTCGTAGAAGCCGGCTTCCCCGTGGAGGGTGTTGCCACCGCTTTTGGTGATGGAATTGATGACGCCTCCGGCGGCGTGTCCGTATTCGGCGGAGAAGTTGGAGGTGTTGACCTGGAACTGGCTGACGGAGGCCTTGGCGGTGGCGTATCCGCTGCCGGCGGTGCCGCGCTCGCGGGCGTGGAAGGCGAGAGTGTTGTCGGCTCCGTCGAGGGTGATGCCGTTCATGAGCGGGCTGAGTCCGCGAAAGCTGAGGGCCGTGGTGCCGTCGGCGTCGGGCGCGACTCCTCCGGCGAGCGCGGCGAAGCGGACCAGTGGCCGCCGCTGCTGGGCAGGCTTTCGACGAATTCCTGATTGACGTTGCTGCTTACGGTGGGGGTTAGGTCGGCCTGCGGGGCGTGGAACTCGTGTTTTTGGGGCGGTAGAGGAAGGCG
Source organism: uncultured Acidobacteriaceae bacterium (assembly GCA_963783805.1). Taxonomy (GTDB): domain Bacteria; phylum Acidobacteriota; class Terriglobia; order Terriglobales; family Acidobacteriaceae; genus Silvibacterium. Next base: position 236,373 of record CAWAPC010000011.1, read on the forward strand.
ATGGTAAGCCGGGGCGCGAGCAGGGTTACGCGGCCAACTTCGACGGTAACGTTGGCGGCTCGCCAGGGCGCGGCGGACGGAGCGTTGATGCGCACGGCGTAGTTGCCCGGGGCGAGTTCGGCGAAGCGGAAGTTTCCGCGCTCGTCGCTGACAGTCTGGCTTTCGACGCCGGTGGCGGTGTTGCGGAGGGTGACGAGGGCGCGGAAGAGATTGCCGGAGACGCCGGAGATTTGTCCGGCGATGGAGCCTCCGGTGTCTGACTGCGGATGCGCGAGGCGGGCGAGGGGAACAGCAGAGGAGAAAGGAGCTGAACCGCTGTAGGCGGCGGACGCCGATTCTTCATGCAATTTCCCTCCTCGGCGTAGCGCGGACACAGGTCCACCGGAAAGGGGAGCCCCCAGCTGATGGGGCCGCTCCCCTCCTCCCGGGAACATGCGGGCGTTGCCGCCCCGCACATCCTGCCCATAAATCTCTGGAATGGGTGAGAGAAGCGTACTCGATTCGATAGACTAGGAAAGACAAATGTTCATTGATGAAGCAAGAATTCGGGTAAAAGCAGGTGACGGAGGTAATGGCTGTATGGCCTTCCGTCGCGAGAAATTCGTTCCGCGCGGCGGACCTTCAGGCGGAGACGGCGGGCAGAGGCGGCGATGTGATTATGGAATCGACGCAGCGCCACAACACGCTGATGTACTTCCGGTTCAATCCGGAGCACAAGGGAGAACGCGGCGAACACGGGATGGGGTCAAACTGCTCGGGGCGCGAGGGTAAGGATGTGGTGCTGAAGGTTCCGGTGGGAACGCAGCTCTACGACGCGGAGACGGGCGAACTGGTTCATGACTTCGCGCATCCCGACGAGCGCGTGGTGATTGCCAAAGCAGGGCGCGGCGGGCGGGGCAACCAGCACTTTGCTACGTCGACGCATCAGGCTCCGCGGGAACATGAGCTGGGCAAGCCGGGCGAGGAGCGCGTTTACCGGCTGGAGTTGAAGGTGCTGGCGGACGTGGGCTTGGTGGGTTATCCCAATGTGGGGAAATCGACGCTGATCTCGCGCATCTCGGCGGCGCGGCCGAAGATTGCGGACTATCCTTTTACGACGCTGCAGCCGAACCTGGGCGTGGTGTCGATTGGCGAGGCTCCGCATGAAGAGAGCTATGTGGTCGCGGATATTCCGGGGCTGATTGAAGGCGCGCATCTGGGCGCGGGGCTGGGCGTGCAGTTTCTGCGGCACATTGAACGCACGCGGGTGCTGGCTCACCTGGTGGATGTGTCGGACTCGAGCGCGCGGCCTGATCCTGTGGAAGACTTCAAGGTCATCATGGGCGAGCTGAAGAGCTTTGGCCATGGGCTCGATGAAAAGCCGATGATTGTTGTTGCTTCGAAGGTGGATGTTGCTAATCCTGAAAAGCTGAAGAAGCTGAAGGCGATGGCGAAGCGGAAGAAGCTGGATTTTTATGAGATTTCGGCTGTAACTGGATTGGGGATTGAGAAGCTGAAGTATGCGATCGGTGAACGGGTTCGGGAACTGCGGGACGTGGCGGCTTAGCGGGAAATGCCTTCGGCGGCGCCTGCGCGGCGGGCGGTGCTTGCCGCACGGGCTTTGAGACAGCAAAAGAGCGAGGGATAAAGCTCCTCGCTCTTTTGCTGTCATAAGATTTGTGGCTGTGCCCTCCGTTGCGTGCGTAACTGGAAACTCACATGCCTTCCACTCTCACGCAGCACCGGTATCTTGCAAGGGTCAGGTTTCTGCATGTGATCGCCGGGGCATCTCCTGGGAATCACACGCTCGAGGCCCGTGCGGCAAGCACCGCCGCTGCGCAGGCGGGTTTTATGCCATCTGCGCTACGGCCTGGTTGGTTTTTACGCGGAAGCGCTTCATGTTGATGGCGAGGGTTTTCTCCATCTTGCGGAGGGTGTGTTTCTCGTCGGGAGCGGCGAAGGTGGAGGCGATTCCTTTTGCGGAGTTGCGTCCGGTGCGTCCGATGCGATGGACGAAGTCTTCGGCTTCGCGAGGCATGTCGTAGTTGACGACGTGGGCTACGTCGACCACATCGATGCCGCGCGCGGCTACGTCAGTTGCGACGAGAACGCGGTGATGACCCTGGGAGAAGCTCTTGAGCGCGGCGTTGCGCTGCGACTGGGAGCGGTCTCCGTGGATCTGGGTGGCGGTGTGGCCGGAACGAGCGAGGCGGCGGGCTACGCGGTCGGCTCCGTGCTTGGTGCGCACGAAGACGAGGAAGCGGCCCTTGCTCTGGTCGAGCAGATGCTCGAGGAGCTCATGCTTCTTTTCGGTGGCGACTTCGAATGTCTGAAGTTCGACGTTCTCGCAGGGCTTGAGCACGGAGCCGATCTCGATGCGCGCGGGATTCTTGAGGTAGTCGCGGACGACTTCCTTGATCTGCGGGCTGAGCGTGGCGGAGTAGCACATGGTCTGGCGATCAGCGGGCAGGGCGGAGGCGATGCGCTTGATGGCGGGTTTGAAGCCCATGTCGAGCATGCGGTCGACTTCGTCGAGCACGAGCATTTTTACGCCGCTGAGGTTGACGAGCTTGCGCTGGAGGTAGTCTTCGAGGCGTCCGGGAGTGGCGACGATGACGCGCGCGCCGCGGCGGATGGTTTGAAGCTGCGGCCCTTCGGCCATGCCTCCTACGACGAGGGCCACGGAGTTGTAGTTGCCGGTGAGCTTGCGGTAGACCTGTTCGACCTGCATGGCGAGCTCGCGGGTGGGCAGCAGGATGAGAGCGCTGCAGCCTTTGGTCTCATTCCTGGTTTGGGGCATCCGCTCGATGAGAGGGATGAGGAAGCTGAGGGTTTTGCCGGTGCCGGTTTGCGCGGTGGCGAGCACGTCGCGGCCTTCAAGGCCGGGAGGGATGGCTCCGCTCTGTACGGGGGTGGGGGTGATGAAATTTGCGGTGGCCAACTGCTTTTTGAGGTTGGCGGAGATTTGGAAATCGGAAAACTGGTTCACTTGATCCTTGAGCCGGCGGGCGCGTTAAATTTTTTTATCTCATACAAAACAAACGAGATAGCCGGATTGGCTGGTTCCCGGACGGGCCCTTTGGCGGGACGGGAAGGAAGAAATTTTCTTACGTATGGGAGTTCTGAGTTTCCAGCTCGGCCGCACGCTGCGTCTTCGGTTCGTCGCGCATAGGGCGCGACAAACCTGGCCGGATGAACAATCGATCAGGCCATTCCGCTGAGGGGCTTGGGGAAAACTACTTCGTGGCGGGCGTATCTTGCTGGATGAAGGCGAGAACGGCTCACAACCAAACAACTGAGCGTGAATTAATTGTAGCACGGATGGTGCGCGTTTCGCCGTTCACTTGTCCTTCGGTGAGGAGGAGCGGGTGCAGACGAAGGACATCTGCACGGTGGAGTCGTTGGGGATGGCGACCTCGATTGCGTCGGGGGAATCGGGGTCGATGTTGGCCTGAAGATCGGGCTGGCCGAGGGCATCTTTGGGGTTTGACGCGACGAAGCCCTCGGCACAATACAGGCGTTGCAGGTCGCGGGCGCCATTTCCTACATCGCTGACGTATTGCTGCCATGGGGCGAGTAATTTTCCTGACGGGGCGTCGTGAACCTGCGCGGAGAAGTCGAAGGTGTTTGGGTCGTAGGTTGCGGCTACCTTGTAACTCCGCACACTTGATGGAACGGGGATTGCGGAGTAATCGGGAAGCGGGTCGCCCTGTTTGCAAGCGCTGCCGGGTTGGATGTGCGCGTCACTTACGCCTAAAGAAGTGGACCAGTATCCGGTGTCCGGAACAAACAGGTTGCCTGTTGCGGTGACTTCACAGCCGATGAAGCGGTGAGTTTCACGGAAAGCCGCGCGCTCGCTGAACCCAACCTGAATTACTTTTTGGCCGCAGACCGGCTCAGGCGGATGCACTCCATACCAGGCGTAAACGCCGGGATGGTATTCGAGCGTGCCGGTGATGGATGCGGGAACGCGGGTGTCTTCGGTTGGGCACTTCTGCGGCGATGCCCATACGGTGGCGCTGGCGAGAAAAATCATTGCAAGCGGAAATGAGCCAGGAAATCGCATATCAAGATTCGCCTCGAATAGTGACGTAAAGCCTCATATTTTTCAAGGTGGGTTGGTTTGCGTCTCCGTAATCATCCGGCGCATCTTTTAGGGAGGGTGGTTTTAAGGAGAATTTATGGCGGCGAAGAAGATTCTTTTTCTGGTTGGAGATTTTGCTGAAGACTACGAGGTGATGGTTCCGTTTCAGGCCTTGATGGCGGTGGGGCATCGTGTGGATGCGGTGTGTCCGGGGAAGAAGGCTGGGGAGACGATCAAGACGGCGATCCATGATTTTGAGGGCGACCAGACTTACTCGGAGAAGCCGGGGCATCGGTTCACGCTGAACGCGACGTTTGATGAGGCGCGCGAGGCGGACTATGACGCGCTGATGATTGCGGGTGGGCGAGCTCCGGAGTATCTGCGGCTGAATGAGGGGGTGCTCGGGATTGTGCGGGACTTTGCGGGCAAGGGCAAGCCGATTGCGGCGATCTGCCATGCGGCCCAGTTGCTGGCGGCGGCGGATGTGATTCGCGGGAAGAAGATCTCGGCGTATGCGGCTTGCGCGCCTGAGGTGCGGCTGGCGGGGGGAACGTATGTGGATCTGCCTCCGGATGGCGCTTTTACGGATGGGAATTTTGTGACGGGGTTTGCGTGGCCTGCGCATCCGGCGTTTCTGGCTCAGTTTTTGAAGGTGCTGGGGACGCGGATTGAGTTGTGACTGGCCGTCACGGGCACATGCTGTCGCGTGGTGCTCCCGTTGATCGCGAGCTGGCTCAATCCAAAGGGCTGGTTGAGATTCGATCTTTCCCACCCTTTGCGCGAGTAGCCGCGCAAAGGATGGGGCACCCATCGATTTGTGCTGTGCGGAACGAACCGCAGGTCCTTCGCTTTTCGCCCCACCACGCAAAGACCGCGTGCCGGGGACCCCGATTCGCTCAGGATGACATCATTTCATTCGTTCAAGATGAGGCTTTGCCAATTGTGGATTAAGAACAGGCGGATGGCGGCTATGCCTGCGGCTCCGGCTTCTATGCAGGCCGGGGCGTTTTGTTTTGTTACTCCGCCGAGGGCGAAGACGGGGATGGGGCGTGCGGCATCGACGGCGGCGCGGAGGGCTTCGAGGCCAAGGCCGGGGAGATTGTCTTCTGGAGTTACTTTTTCGAAGACGGGTGCGTAGAGGATGAGCGTGTTGCCGGTGGTTGCATGCGGGTTTCGCTGCGATTCTTCTTTTGCTTTCAGGATTTCTTTGAGGGAATGGCAGGCGTAGCTGAGGATCGCGTCGCGCCTGATGCCGCGAAGAGAGTGCGGGCTTGTTCTGCTGCGTTTGTGGGGGCGTTGGCAGGGAGGTGGACTCCGTCGGCTTTGGATTCGAAGGCGATTTGTGCCGGGCCGTTGAGGAGGACTCGGGTGGTTTGGTTTTCTTTGCGCACGGCGGCTACGATTTCGGTGGTGAGTGCGCGGAGCTCGTCTGGGGCGAGGTCTTTTTCTCTTATCTGGATGTAGTTCATGCCGTTGTGCGCCCAGTTGCGCGTCAAATTTACGAGCGCAGCGCTGCGCTGAATTTCGCTTCCGGGGAGCAGATCTCGATTGGTGATGGCGTAGAGCTGCATCTTTCTTAGTCTAGACAAGATCAAAATGGTATACGCGCCGAATTGGCACACGCGCGATTTCCCTGCTCACGCCTTCATGGGGTTAAGATGAGGCGGGGGTATGGTTAAGGAGAGAGTTCTTCGGGACAACATGGCTATTTATGATTTGCTGGTGATCGGCTCGGGGCCTTCGGGTCAGCGCGCCGCGGTTTCGGCGGTGAAGAAGGGCAAGCGGGTGGCCCTGGTCGAGATGCGAAGCGTGGTGGGCGGAGTGTGCATTAACACCGGCACGATTCCCAGCAAGACGATGCGCGAGGCGGTGCTGCACCTCTCCGGCTACAACTATCGCTCGATTTATGGCATGAATTATCGCGTGAAGGAAAAGATCACGATGTCGGATCTTGCTTTTCGCGTGCAGCATGTGATCAAGACGGAAATCGACGTGACGGAGGCGCAGCTTTCGCGCAATGGCGTGGATGTGATTACCGGCGTGGCCAGCTTTGTGGATGACCACCATGTGCGTGTTTGCGGCCCGAATGGCGAGAACGTTCTGGAGGCGGCGAAGATTGTGATCGCAGTCGGCACCAAGCCGGCGGATTCGCCGAAGGTTCCGATGAACGGTCGGACGATCATCAACAGCGATCAGATTTTTGAGATGCAGAATCTGCCGAAGACCCTGATTATTGTGGGCGGCGGCGTGATCGGCGTGGAGTATACGTGCATGTTCTCGGCGCTGGGCGTGCGGGTGACGCTGATGGAGAAGCGCCCCCGGCTGCTGGAGTTTGCGGACCAGGAGATTGTGGAGGCGTTGAGCTATCACCTGCGCGACAGCCGCGTGACGATGCGGCTGCATGAAGAGGTCGAGAGCGTGGAAGAGCTGGCGGATGGCACGGTGGTTGCGAATCTGGAGAGCAAGAAACGCATTTCGGGCGATGCTCTGCTTTATGCGGTGGGACGGCAGGGCAATATCGACGAGCTGAACCTGGCGGGCGCGGGCATTGAGGCCGATTCGCGCGGAAGGATTCCAGTCGATAAGGATTTTCGTACGAAGGTTCCGCATATTTTTGCGGTGGGCGACGTGATTGGATTTCCGAGCCTGGCTTCGGTTTCGATGGAGCAGGGGCGCATTGCGGTGGAGCGGGCGTTTGGCGATGAGTGCGTGCAGTCGAACCCGAGTTTCTATCCTTACGGGATTTATACGATTCCGGAGATTTCGTTTATCGGCAAGACGGAGGAGCAGCTGACGGAAGAGGACGTTCCTTATGAGGTGGGCGTGGCATACTACCGCGAGATTGCGCGCGGGCAGATTCGCGGCGACACGACGGGGCGGCTTAAGCTGATTTTTCATCGCGAGACGCGGCAGATTCTGGGCGTGCACATTATTGGCGAGGGCGCGGCGGAGCTGGTGCACATTGGCCAGGCGGTGATGATGCTGGGCGGCGTGGTGGACTACTTCATCGACACGGTCTTTAATTATCCGACGCTGGCGGAGTGCTACAAGGCCGCGGCGTTTAATGGCATTAACCGGCTGGCGCGGTTCGAGAACTAATGGGCACTGTAGCGAGGAGAGATGCGATGGCGAAGACGGTCGGCGTAGTGATGACAGAACGGATTGTTGCCGGCCTGATCGACGGGCACAAACTTGCGGGCGAACTGCGCCATTTTCCTGCAAAGCAGGACGACGAGGCTGAACACGGCGAGGGATTGATCGAGATGCCGGCCGACTCGCTGTGGGAGATGATTTGCGATCATATTGCCAGCGCTGGCTCCGGCGGGTTCGGGCGTAGAGGCTGTGGGCCTGGCGATGCCGGGGATGATTCGCAACGGAGTGGTTGAGGACTCGCCGAATCTTCCGCAACTGAAGGGCGCGAAGGTCGGGGATGCGATCAGGAGTGGGCTGGCCGCGCGGGGGCTTGATTATCCGGTTTGCGCGCTGAACGATGCGGACGCGGTGGCGGCGGGGCTGGCGGCGACGCGCGGGCAACTGGACCGGCTGGTGCGCGTGTGGACGATCGGCAACGGGATTGGCTTTGGGCGGTTTCCTTATACGGATGGTCCATGGGAGGGCGGGCACACGGTGGTGACGCTCGATCCCAAAGAAAACTATTGCGCGTGCGGCGGCAAAGGGCACCTGGAAGGCATTATTGGGCATCGCGCGATGCGGCTGCGTTTTCTCGATCTGGAGCCGGACGAGATATTTGACCATGCGCGCAAAGGAGACCGGCGCTGCGTGGAGTTTGTGGCGCTATGGCATCGCGCACTGGCCGCAGCTACGGCTACGCAGATTCATCTGGAGGGTCCGGGGCGGTTTTACTTTACGGGGCGCGATATCGCGCGGCTCGATCTGGCGTCGCTGAAAGAGCAACTTTACCGGATGGTGAAGATGAGTCCGCTGCAGGGGTACTCGCTGGAGATTTTGCCGGAGGACCTGGAGATTGCGGTGATTGGGGCTGGGGCGGCAGCGATCAAGGATGGGAAGTAAGCAGGTGAGACGGGCTTGCACGGGCCAGGGTCTCCGCTAGAAGGACAATCTTTCACAATATCTGGAATTTCTCACAGATTCTGAGGGTTGCTTTCCGTTGATTCCAATCGTGGGTGATTGGCCGGGAGGCAAAGATGAAAGACCGCTGGGAAGCGGGTAGCTTAAGCGCTGATAGCGGTTTTGGTAGACTCCGGTTGTGAGCCCGGATGATCTTTCCCAAAGAATTGAGGAATATTTTGCGGCTGGTGCCGACGCTATCGGCTCTTCTGCCGCTATGGCTGCTTTCGAAGAGCTGCGTGGAGCGCTGGAGAGAGGCGCGATTAGATCGGCTGACCCGGATGCTTCGTCTGCGACGGGTTGGCGGACGAACGCGTGGGTGAAGCGGGGGATTCTGCTGGGGTTTCGGCTGGGGAATCTGGCGGCTTCGGGCGACGGGCTTTCTTTTGTGGACAAGCATACTTATCCGGCGCGGCGGTTTGCCGTTGAAGATGGTGTGCGCGTGGTTCCGGGAGGGTCTGCGGTACGGGCCGGGGCTTATGTGGCGAAAGGCGTGGTGTGCATGCCTCCTATGTATATAAATGCGGGCGCGTATGTGGATGAGGGCACGATGGTCGATTCTCATGCGCTGGTGGGAAGCTGCGCGCAGATCGGCAAACGCGTGCACCTGAGCGCGGCGGCGCAGGTGGGTGGCGTGCTGGAGCCGGTGAACGCGAGTCCGGTGATTCTTGAGGACGACGTGCTGGTGGGCGGCAACTGCGGCGTGTATGAAGGCACGATTGTGCGCAAGCGCGCGGTGCTGGCGGCGGGAACGATTTTGACGCGCGGGACGCCTGTTTACGATATTGTGCGCGGCGAGGTTTTGCGGGCGGACGGTGAGACGCCGCTGATTATTCCTGAGGGCGCGGTGGTGGTTCCGGGTTCGCGCGCGGTGAATAAGGGGAAGGCTCAGGAGTGGGGTTTGAGTGTTTATACTCCGGTGATCGTGAAGTACCGGGATGAGAAGACGGAGTTGAGTTCGGCTCTGGAGGATTTGCTGCGGTAGGGACTCGCCCATTCGGTTTCGCTCAGGGCAGGCTGTCCAGGCAATCGCGCCTTTCCCACGCCAGCGCGCAAAAGTCGCGCGCCGGGGACCTCGGTGTCGGCGCCGTTCTGAAACGTCCAATTGAGATGATCTGCCGATGCGTTTGGTAGAATCGCTTTCCATGCGCGCGCCTGGGTCTTTGGTTCTTCTGCTGCTGGCCTTTCCGCTCTGGGCTCAGAACAGCAGCGCTTCTCATGAGGCAGCGGATCAGGCTTCGCTTCCCCGGGTGTTCGATTTTGAAAATGAGAATGGCTCTGCGCTTCCTCCGGGGTGGGGTGGCGGCCCGGCCGGAACGGTTCAGGCGGACAATCAAGTTGCCCATTCAGGTAAGTGGTCGGTTCGCCTGGCGCGAGGCGCGGACAGTCCGGGTTCGTCGTCGGCATTGTACAAAAGCGTGCCTGTAGATTTTGCGGGGAAACAGGTTGAGCTGCGCGGCTATCTGCGGATCGACAAAGTTGAGCAATTCGTGGAGATCTGGCTGCGCGAAGACGGCGACGAAGGCAGAATGATTTCAATTGACAACATGCAAGGCCAGAACGTGCGCGGCACGCGGGACTGGGCGGAATATTCGGTCAAGTTGCCACTCGACCCAAAAGCCACTGCGCTTGCCTTCGGCGCGCTGCTCAGGGGCACGGGCACGGTCTGGGTAGATGACCTGCAACTGCTTGTGGATGGAGTGCCCGTTGCGGCTGCTCCACGCACTCCAAAGAGAGTACCGACCGTTCTTGACCGGGACCATGAGTTTGATGGCGGGTCGCGCATTACGCTGGACCAGCTCAGCGCGATCCAGATCGACAATCTTGTGACGGTGTGCAGGGTTTGGGGATTTCTGAAGTATCACGATCCGGTTGTTGCTGCGGGCGAGCGGCAGTGGGACTACGAGCTGTTTCGCATTCTGCCGGAGGTGCTAGCCGCCAAGAGCCGCGCGGATGCGAATGCGGCGCTGGTGAAATGGATTGAAGGCCTCGGGCCGGTGACTGGCGACGACTCGCGGGCGCGGATGGATACGAAGGACCTGGAGTTTGGGCCTGATCTTGCATGGATTGCGGACACGAAGAGGCTGGGCCGAACGCTTAGCGAGCAGCTTCAGGCGGTGTATGCGAAACGCCCTACCTCAGAACAGTTTTATGTCTCGCTGGCGCCGGGTGTTCTTAATCCCCGGTTCGATCATGAGCGCGCTTATCCGAATATCACTTTCCCGGATGCGGGTTTTCAACTTCTCGCGCTGTATCGCTTCTGGAACATCATGCAGTACTGGTCGCCCAATCGCGATGTTGCGGGCGAGAACTGGCCTGACGTTCTGCGGGAGTTCATTCCGAAGGTTGCGCTGGCGAAGAATAAGGACGAGTACCAGCTCGCAATGATGGCTTTGATTGCGAAGGCGCATGACACCCACGCGAACCTTTGGAGTTCGCTGAATCTGAGGCCTCCGGTTGGCGAGTGCCGCATGCCTGTGAATATGCGATTTGTGGAAGGGAAGCTGGTAGTTACCGGGTACGCTTCGACAACTCTGGGCGCTGCATCCGGACTGAAGGTGGGAGACGTTGTCGAGCAGATCGATGGGCGTTCAGTCGGGGACCTGACGAAAGCGTGGGCTCCGCTCTATGCCGATTCCAATGAAGCTGCGCGACAGCGGGACATGGCACGCTCCATCACAAACGGCAATTGCGGGCCATCGCATGTTTCGGTGCTTCGTCCGGATGGCGCCGTAACGCTTGAGCCGCTCCGCGTGCCGGCTTCGAGCATGAACACCCATGGCTATACGGACGATTTGCCCGGGCCGACTTTCCGACTGCTGTCGAAGGACGTTGCTTATATGAAGCTGTCGTCGATCAAAGCCGCCGATGTTCCGAATTACATTGAGCAAGCCAGGGGAACCAAAGGGCTGATTATCGACATCCGAAATTATCCTTCGGAGTTTGTGGTGTTCGCTCTGGGAGACCTGCTAGTCGACCACGAGACTGCCTTTGCGCGCTTCACGAATGCGGATCTTGCAAATCCGGGAGCGTTTTACTGGAACCACACGGAGTCTCTGAGCTCTGCTCTGCCGCACTATTCGGGCAAGATTGTGATTCTGGTGGATGAGATTTCGCAGAGCCAGGCGGAATTCACGGCGATGGCTCTCCGCGCTGCTCCCAATGCAATTGTGGTTGGCAGCATGACCGCTGGAGCGGACGGAAATGTCTCGGAGATTCCGTTGCCGGGCGGCTTACGGACTCTCATCAGCGGAATCGGCGTTTTTTATCCGGACAAGCGGCCGACGCAGCGGGTGGGAATTGTTCCGGATGTAGAGGCGCGTCCGAGTATTGCGGGAATTCGAGCAGGACATGATGAAGTGCTGGAGGCGGCCATTCGGCAGATTCTGAGGAAAGGGGCTCCGATGCCGGAGATCCAGAAGGCCGCTGCACCGTGAGGGCATCTCTTAAAAGGGCGCTCAGACTCCTCAGCTGGCTACTGACCCATTAGATTATTTTTCGCATATCGATCGATCCAGGGCGGCGGACCAGGTTCATTGCGTCCGTCCACGTTTACGTGAAGCTCCCGTGCCCACCTGTATCCCCACATGGGGGCCGAACCTGGTGATATAGGTTTCTGGAACCGCGTATGCGGGGTCTTTCAGGGCTTCCGCCAAGCCGACAAATTTGTATCCGCGCTGTTCGAAAAGGGAGATCACTGTTTCGATTGTGTCTGCATTCAACTGGCTGTCGTGTAACAGCATGACATTCGGCGGCTCATATCCGAATACTCGTCTGTCGAGCGCGGCGTACCAGTCAATTTTTTCTGCGGTGTAAGCGAGATAATCGGCGCGGACGATTGGCGAGCTGCCCGCGGGCTTACTGCTGAACTTCTTCATGGAAGAAGTGGGGCCGGCGATTTACAACCGGGCAATCGCGGATGCTCAGGCACGCATGCAGCAGCGCGTGTCGGATCTTAACGGCGAGCTTTATGCCGATGAGTTTCAATATTGGGCGAAGGTGGACGCTAAGCGAAAGAATCGCAGATAGCGGGTGTATTGGCGGCGGAGCCTGCGAATGCGAGAGTGATGGTTACGCAGAGAATGGTCAGGCGTTTCGAATCCATGGCATGCTCCCGAGGGGGAGGCCGCGGGGTAATTGGAATAGGAAATTGGTGGAATCTCCCTTCTCAGGTTTAAACCGCCGGAATTATACTGCTGCTAGATCGGCGACGGGCGAGATTCTTTACGTCGGCTGTTTGTTGATGCGCGTATACTGCTCTCGCCTTAGGAGGGCAAACCGATGCGCATGATGCTGAAAGTTTCAATCCCTGTCGAAGCAGGCAATGCCGCGGCTCGCAATGGCAGTTTAGGGACCACGATTAAAGGCATCCTCGATAATCTCAAGCCTGAAGCGGCATACTTTGCCGAAGATAATGGCCAACGGACCGGGTACATATTCTTCGATATGAAGGAGTCATCGCAGATACCCGCGATTGCCGAGCCATGGTTTCATGCGTTCAACGCGAAGCTTACGGTGCGTCCTGCGATGACTATGCAGGATCTCGCTGCGGCTGGTCCGGGGATTGAGCAGGCCGTGAAAAAGTACGGCAAAGCAGGAGCGTGATCGCAGCCGAAAGCTTAGAAAGCTCTTCAGTGTGAGTGGTGGAGTTGTTGCTGTTGGGGTGACGCGGAAGTGTGTTTTGCGCTGTGCGCGTTCTGAGCGGATTGCCGGCAAAGCGGAGGGTAAACGCTTTCCAGATGCGAGTTTTGAGCGGGGCGTCGTACCTGTTAGCATCGTAGTTTCCCATGGCTGACGCAAAATTACAGATTATTCCGCTGGGTGGACTGGGCGAGTTTGGCATGAACTGCCTCGCCATTCGCTGGCAAAACGACATTATTGTTATCGACGCCGGACTTATGTTTCCTGAGACGGAGTTGCTGGGCGTCGATATTGTGGTCCCGGACATTTCCTACCTTGTCGAGAACAAAGAGCATGTGCGCGCCATTATTCTGACGCACGGGCATGAGGACCATATTGGCGGATTGCCGTGGATTCTCTCGGAGCTGAATGTGCCGGTGTATGGCACGGAGTTCACGCTGGCGTATGTCGAAGGGAAACTCGAAGAGCACAAGATGCTCGACGATACGGAGCTGAACGAGATTACTCCGGGCGCGAAGTTTGCACTGGGGCCGTTCACGATTGAGGCGATTCGCGTGACGCACAGCCTGGTGGATTGCGTGGCGCTGGCGATTGAGACTCCGGTAGGCGTGATTGTGCATACGGGCGACTTCAAGATTGACCTGTCGCCGCCGGATGGGAAGGCGTTTGACCTGCATCGCTTTGCCGAGTACGGCAAACGCGGGGTGCTGGCGTTACTGCAGGACTCGACCAACGTGGACAGGCCGGGGTATACGCCGAGCGAGTGGTCGGTGAAGCCGCGGCTGGACGAGATTTTTTCGCGAACGAAAAAGAAACTGTTCTTCAGCTGCTTTTCGTCGTCGATTTACCGCATTCGCATTGCTCTTGATCTGGCGCATACGCATGGACGCAAGGTTGCAGTGGTGGGACGGTCGATGGTGGAGTCGTCGGAGGTGGCGCAGGACCTGGGCTATCTGGACATTCCGCCGGGGCTGCTGATTCATCCGGGACAGATTGGGGATCAGGCTCCGGAAGACGTGATGGTGTTGATCAGCGGGACGCAAGGCGAGCCGATGAGCGCTCTGAGCAGGGCGGCGGTGGATAACCACAAGCATGCGCGCATCATGCCGGGCGATACGGTGGTTCTGAGTTCGAGAGTGATTCCGGGCAACGAGAAGAGCATTTTTCGGGTGATCGATCATCTGTACCGGCGCGATGCGCACGTGATTTATGACGATGGGGCTTCGGGGCTGATCCACGTGAGCGGACATGCGAGCCAGGAAGAGCAGCGGTTGATGATCAATCTGCTGAAGCCGAAGTTTTTTATCCCGGTGCATGGTGATTATCGCCACCTGAAGAAGCATGCGGAGCTGGCGCAGAGTATCGGAGTGGTCGATCTGGCGCTGGTGATTGAAAACGGCGACGTGCTGGAGCTGGACCGCGCGAATGCGCGCAAGGCGGGCAAGGTTACGGCGGGGCGGGTGTGCATCGATTCCGGGTCGGGGGGCGATGTCGTGGAAGACATTGTGATTCGCGACCGGAAGCATTTGTCGGAGGACGGATTTGTGATGCCGATCCTGACCATCAATAAACTGACGGGCAAGGTGGAGAAGCAGCCCGAAGTGTTTACGCGCGGCTTTGTTGCCGATGAGGGCCTGATGGAAGCGGCGCGGCAGGTGGTGACGCAGACGCTGGAAGGCTCGAGTTCGGAGGAAAAGGCCGATTATGGCGTGATCAAAGAGAAGATCCGGATCGATTTGAAGCGGTATATCCAGAAGAATTCGAGCCGGAGACCTTTGATTATGCCGGTGATTCTGGAGATCTGACGGTGGTCTGGAGCCAAGCGTGAAGAAAGCTTCTTGCAGCCTCACGATTGTCGCAGTTTCCTGCTTTGCTTCTTTCGCGCACGCGCAGACGCCTGCAAGTGTGTGCCCTTCAACAAAGACGATCGGCGATCTGAATGCGGCGATCGACGATGCTGTGAGTGGCCCCGGTGATAAAGATCGCACCTGCATGCGGCAGCTCTTTATGCCGGATGCGCGGCTAGTCGTGCTTGTCAAAAGCCCTGATGGTAATTTCGCTCCAAAAACGCTGACGGTCGAGGATTGGATTGCGCGCGTGAAGCAGCGCGGCAGCGAAGCGTTCTATGAGCGGCAGGTCAAATACACTTCCGATGTTTACGGCCACATTGCGCATTTGTGGAGCACCTATGAGGTCCGTCCGACTCCGGATGGCAAGGCGACGGCGCGCGGGATAAACAGCATTCAGGCCGTGAACGATGGCCATGAGTGGAAGGTCGCGCAGGTTCTGTGGGAAGCAGAGAGCCCTGCCGAGCCGATGCCGCCGCAATACCTGCCAAAGAATCATGAATAGCACAAAGACAGCTAAAGTGCGGGCGGCTGAACAAGCGGGTAGCTATGACGCGGTCAGCTAAGATGCGGTCAGCTAAGATGCGGTCAGCGAAAAGATTATTTGTGGCGGAGTAGTAGAACCATATCCGATAATGCCCGAGCCCGAAACGTACAAACTCACTTCTCTTAACGACATTCGCGACGCGCAGGAAAGGATTCGCGGCGTTGCGGCGCGGACTCCTTTGGTCTCGTTGCCGCTTTCAGGCGCGGCTGGCGAAGTCTTCGTTAAGAATGAGGGGTTGCAGGCTACGGGTAGCTTTAAGCTGCGCGGGGCTTACAACAAGATTGCTCAGTTGACCGCGGAGGAACGCGGGCGCGGCGTGATTACTTATTCGAGCGGCAACCATGCCCAGGGCGTGGCGTATGCGGCCCGGGCTTTGGGCGCGAAGGCGGTGGTTGTTATGCCGTCGAATGCTTCGGCGGTGAAACGCGCAGCTACGGCGGCTCTGGGCGCGGAGATTGTTATGGTGGGGCCGTCGAGTCTCGAAAGAAAACAGAAGGCTGAGGAGCTTTCGGCTGAGTTTGGGTATGTCATCGTTCCTCCTTATGACGATGCGCAGATTATTGCCGGGCAGGGAACGTGCGGACTGGAGATTGTGGAGCAGCTTCCGGATGTGGACCTGGTGCTGGCTCCGGTGAGCGGTGGCGGATTGTTGAGCGGAGTAGCTGCGGCTGTGAAGCACTTGCGGCCGGAAGCGCGAGTGATCGGAGTTGAACCGGAGCTGGCCGGCGATGCGCAGGAGAGCTTTCGCGGGGGCACGCTGGTGACGTGGCCGGCGGAAATGACTACGCGGACAATGTGCGATGGGCTGCGCACGCAGAGCCTGGGCGAGCTGAATTTTTCGCACATTCGCACGTTTGTGGATGACATTCTTACCGTTCGCGAAGATGAGGTTCGGCAGGCGATGCGCGTGCTGTATTCGGCCGGGCTGACGGCGGAGCCGAGCGGTGCGGTGACTACGGCGGCTGTTCTGTTTCACGAGAAAGATCTGCTGCCTTACCGCAAGCTGGTGGCCATTTTGAGCGGGGGAAATATTGAGCCCGAAGCATTGCGGGGGATCTTGGAGTAACGTTGGTTCTCCCACCCTTTCGCAAACGGCGCGAAAGGATGGGGCACCCAGATTCGTGGCGGAACTCAGGAGTACAGGGCGTTTTGGCGTATGCTGGCTGCGAGACGTTTTGCGGTTGATTTTCGTCTCATCCTTACGATGCGAATTCGATCTCCTTTCCTCACTCTTCTTCTCGCTTCGGCGTTTGTTGCGCAGGGGCAGTCTGTGCCTGGAAAATCCAAAATGCCGCAGGAAAATGTTCCTAAGAACGGGCCTAAGGCTACGCTGGTGCGCGAGGCGAACCTTTATGTGCAGCCGGATGAGTCTGCGGACCGGGTTTCGATTATTACGCCGGGACGCGAGATGGTGATTGTGGAACGCAGCGGGCATTGGCTGCGGGTGTTTGCCAATATCGACGCGCCGGAGTCGCGGCAGGCGGATATGCCGGAGTTGGATCAGGATCAGGAAGTGGTTCCGCTGTCGGGGTGGATGGTGGACAAGGGCGTGATCGACGTGAACACTCCGCATGGGGATCAGATTTTGTTTGGCGAGGCGGTAAATGCGGAAGACGCGGCGTCGCAGAACCACCCTCCTCCGCGGGCGGCGCAGGATGCGCGGCTGCTGTACAGGCGGGTGGTGGAAATGTTTCCGCAGTCTCCGCTGACGCCGCAGGCGATGTGGCGGGCGGCGGATATTCGCTGGCAGTTGCAGAAGGCGGACGCGGCGACGCTGCCCTCGGCGCACGAGAAGGAAAATTATCTGCGCGAACAGATGGACGAAGGCGAGATGAAGAAGATCGAGAAGTATTTTCCGCATACGAAGTGGGCGGATTTTGCGGCTTACGATCTGATCGACAATAAATTGTGCGGCGACTGGCAGGGTGCGGAGAAGTGTCCGGAGAAAGAGGCGGAGTTTTATGTGAAGTACGCGGACGATTATGCGGATTCGCCGCGCGCTCCGGAGGCTTTGTACAAGGCGGCGTGGCGGCTGGCGGCGGCGGGAGATATGTGGACCGCGGACGGCAATGGGGATCGCGCAAAAGAGGACCGGGGACACGCTACGGATTTGGCGGGGCGGCTTGCGGCGAAGTATCCGGACTCAGTGTATGCAGCGCGTGCCGCGGATCTGGTTTACAAGATGCAGTCGGGGATTCCGGTTTATGGGAGCGACCGGGAGTAGGTTGTTCGCGCTCGTTGTTTGCGGGGGCTGAATGGGCGGGCGTATAGTTTGGGGCATCAGGAGGATGAGATGACTTCCTTCGCCAGGTTCTCCTTCGCCTTTATCTTTGCTGGTCTGGCTGCCGCGGCTCCGGGACACGCTCAGACAGGAACAACGCAGACTATCGTTCTTCCCGCTGCTGGGAATGTGAGTTGTCCGGTTGCCATGCAGGCGCAGTATGGCGCGGATGGCGGTCTTATGGCGGTGCGCGGCGGCGCAACGCACAGCGGAATTGGCACGCCGTTGCGACTGACGTTGAACAATCCAAAGCCGGCAGAGATTTCTGCGATTCGGATTACGTTCCATGGATGGGACGGTACGGGCCGCACCTTGCCTGCGAAATCGACTGCGCCTGCGGCCGAGACGAATTCGAGTTACGCGAATGCTTCCCGAACAATGGACCTGACGGTGAGCATTGGTCCGCAGAAGTCGGCGGATACGGTGGTGTGGGTGAGCGGGCTGACGGCGGTGGATTCGATTGATCTGGACAGCGTGAGCTATGCGGATGGCTCGAACTGGGAGCCGCGAGCGTCGCAGGCGTGCCGTATCGTGCCGGATCCGAAAATGTTGATCAGCACATCGGTAGACGAGCCGCGGTGGGTTGGATTCGAATTCAGTCTGGCTGCGATTGAATTCGATTTCGACCGGGCGTTCTGTGGCGTGCGATGGCCGCGGTGAGCAGCAGAATGGGGATCGCGTGGTTGATTCATTCACCCCATTCGCTGCTGGATGGTTCGATCTACTTTCAGGTTAGGCAGTTTCAGGTTAGCCGGTTTCAGGTTAGCCGGAGGAACCTAGTCCGCGATGCCGGGATTGGGTGGGTCGATGCCGAGGGCGGTGGCTAAGGCGATGAGGTGGTCCTGCTCCTGCACGATGATGTTGCGCAGGCTTTCGGTAATGGCGAATTCGTTCAGCTCGTCGGATTGCTTGATGCGGCGGCGGTACTGGCGGATGGTTTCCTTCTCGTTTTCGAGATCGAAGCGGAGCATGTCCTCGGCTTTTTCGGAGGTCTTGACGGGTTTGGGCGTTACGGAAGGCATTCCGCCGAGATAGTCGATGTGATTGGCGACCTGCAGGGCGTGGCTCAGCTCTTCGGCGGCATGGACGGCGAGCTCGTCGGCGATGTTCATGTAGGCCGCTCCCTTGAGCACCTGCGAGTAGTTCACGTAGCCGATGATCGCCTGATATTCGCGAGAGAGATCTTCGTTGAGCGCGGCGATGAATTTCTCGCGGGTGAATTTCGTGTCTGAGTCTTTGGTTGGAACAGTCTTTGCCATTTCTTTCTCCATTCGCCCGCGGCTTGGGTTCGCGGTACATTTTTAAGATGCACAAATGTGAGATGGATGCGTGATTTTCAAGAGCAGAGAGGGGCGAAAACCTATGTTCAGCCGAAGTGATCCTCCGAGTTCCCCAAGCAAAATGACGCGGGATGAGGAGGAACAGGTCTTCTCGCAGCAAATCCAAGAAGCAGAATGCAATGCAGTAAAGAGGCTAGCCGCTGACGACCATTCCTCAAAGATCGTCTTTCGCATCATCAATAACGCACAGGGGTTCGCAGAAACCGCGTATGAGATGAATCATAGTCCAGGCCCTTCGCGGGTGGTGTGCAAGGAGGGGTGTAACTGGTGCTGTTATCAATCGGTGCATGTATCGGCACCTGAGGCTTTCCGAATTGCTGGATTTCTCATGGCTCTGGAAGAGACCGCGCGGACGGAGGCGGTCGACAGGCTGCGCGAGTTGGACAGAAGGACCCGTGGCCTGAGTCCAGCGGAACGGGCGGCACAGAAGCCGCCTTGCCCTTTCCTGAGTGATGGACGCTGCATGATCTATCCGGTGCGGCCGCTCAATTGCGCCGGCTTCACATCTTTCAATGTTGAGGACTGCAAGGCGAGTTATCACGAGGGCTTCCTACACGCTCGCGTCATCGGCGAGAGGAACCGGACGCTGGTCTACAGGGCGGTCAGGAGCGGCCTGGCCAAGGGATTACGCGAGGCTCTGCCGGAGTCGGATACGGCTCCTTTGGAACTAACCGCTGCTGTAGTCAACGCATTAAGCTCTCCGGAAGCGTTAAGGGACTGGCTTGCCGGAAGGCCGGTGTTTGAAGGCGCTCATTTCGTCGAGGAAGAGGAGTAAGAGTGCTGTTGCCGGTGGGCGCTCTGTGGCATTCGCGTCGCCATTGAAGGAGAAATGATGAGCAATAATCAGCCAGCGATTCAACATATATCGGATACTGCGCGGTGGGCCGCGGTTTATCGGGCAGCGGAGACGGAGCGGGCTGACGCTCTTTTTCGGGATCCGTTTGCGAGGCGGCTTGCGGGCGAACGCGGGGCGCAGATCGCAGCGGCGTTGCCGTTTCATGATCAGAACTCGTGGTCGTGGGTGATGCGGACGTATTTGTTCGACCGATTCATCGCGGAGCAGATCGAAGATGGCGTGGATATGGTTGTAAATCTGGCTGCGGGGCTTGATATGCGGCCTTACCGGATGGCTCTGCCGAAGAGGCTGAAGTGGGTTGAGGTCGACCTGCCGGGGATCTTCGATTACAAGGAAGGGTTGATTGAAGGGGAGAAGCCTTCGTGCGCTTTGGAGCGGGTGCGGCTGGATTTGGCAGATGGCGATGCGCGGCGCGCGTTGTTCAATGCGCTGGGCGAGAGGGCGAAGAAGGGCCTGGTGCTGAGCGAAGGCCTGATTATTTATTTGACTGCGGACGAGGCTGGGGATCTGGCTAAGGATTTATTCGATGCGCGGTTTTTTGTGAGCTGGGTGCTGGATATCGTGTCGCCGGGGCTCTTGCAGATGCTGCTGCAAAATACGGATGCAGAGTTTGGGTCGGGCGTGGCGAAGTTAAAGTTCGCTCCTGCGAATGGGCCTGACTTTTTTCTGGCTTATGGGTGGAAGGGTGCGGCGGTTGAATCGCAGCTGAAGGCGGCGGATAAATTGAAGCGGCTGCCTCCGGAACTGGTGCCTTTTGCGGGGTTCCCGGAGAATCCTTCGGCGATGGGGGATGTGGCCTGGTCGGGGGTTTGTCTGTTTGGGCGGGAACAGCGCCGGGACTAAGTTTGCTGAACTTATCGCTGACTGAGGGCGACGTGGAATGGAGGCATATGTCTAACCGGGCCGGTCATGTGAGCATTCCAACCACTGCGGAACAACGCGAGAGAGAGCGGTTATTTTCGGCCCAGCTCCGTGAGGCGGAATGCAACGGAGTCAAGAGCGTCGTGGCCAAGGACCGTTCCCCGAAAGCTGTCTTCCGCATCATCGATAATTCTCAAGGACTTGCAGAAACCGCATACGAGGGCATTCGCGAGCCCGGCACTTCGCAGGTCATGTGCAAGGAGGGGTGTTCCTGGTGCTGTTATCAATCGGTGCTTGTAACGGCGCCTGAAGCTTTCCGTATTGCGGCGTTCCTTCTGAGGATGGAGGACGTGGATGAGCGCACAGAGGTTGTCGAAAAGGTGCGCGATTTGGACAGAACAACTCGCGGCCTGAGTCCGAAGGCCCGGACCGAGCTGCAACTGCCTTGCGCCTTCCTCAGGGACGGGCGTTGCGTAATCTATCCGGTGCGGCCTCTAAGTTGCGCGGGGTTCACGTCCTTTAACGTAGAGGACTGTATACGCGGTTACCGCGTCGGCTTCACGCCAAAGAGCATTACCAGCGAGAAGGCGCGGACGCTGGTCTACAAGGCGGTTCGGAGCGGCCTGGCGCGAGGACTACGCGAAGCTCTGCCGGAATCGGATACGGCTCCTCTCGAACTTAGCGCTGCCGTGGTCAGCGCGTTGAGTTCACCGGATGCGGCGGCGGAATGGCTTGCCGGAGGGCGGGTGTTTGAAGGGGCTCATCTTGCGGAGGACTCTGCTTAGGAGTGTCCAGGCGCCAAGTGGCGATTCCGGGTTGAGATGAAGTTGGCTTAAACTTTTGTGAATCCCTCGGCATCCTCGTATTCCTGGCCTCGGGTGATATTGAAAATGACGAGTCCGGCTTTCTTGTCATTCAGCATTTCCATGTGATAGATGAAGCCTTCGAAGGCGATGCTTATGTGCGGCGTGGCGATAATGCCAGCGCCGACCTGGTGAACGCCCTTCACTACAAATGCATTCGGTTCGCCTACGTGCTTCTTGATCTCTCTGAAATCTATGGTCAGGTCCGTGGGCTTTTTTCCGATCATTACCTGAGTCTTGAAGGTTGTTTTCGATTTCGGGTTATCCAGAATTTTGGCGATGCCAATTTCACTGTTGTAAGAACTGAACGCGCCGACATTTCCAAGCAATGTCGCGTCATTCCACTTTTGGCTTGCATAGCCGCTCAATACGGCGTTCGTTCCGTCATGAAAAATCAGACCCATTTCGAAGATCTCCCCCAGTTGTGAATTTATCAGAGTAGGCCTGGCACTTATGGTTCGTCGCGGTAGATTCCTATTTGGACTTTACCGCCTTTTTTTAGTGTGGCCCGGAAAACATTTCTGGGGTGTTGAAGCTTCAGGCTTGAGTGGGTCACCAGCACCGTCTTAGCGCTTGAGGAATGCCAGCAGGTCGGCATTGATGGTGGCCGCATGCGTTGTTGGCATGCCGTGCGGGAAGTCCTTGTAGGTTTTCAGGGTTCCGTTCTTCAACAGCTTTGCGGACAGCGGTCCGGAGGCTACATAGGGCACGATCTGGTCGTCTTCGCTATGCATCACTAATACCGGAACGGTGATCTTTTTGAGATCTTCTGTAAAGTCGGTCTGAGAAAAGGCCACAATGCCGTCATAGTGCGCCTTAGCGCCTCCCATCATTCCCTGGCGCCACCAATTCTGGATGATCGCCTCCGAGGACTTTGCGCCCGGCCGGTTGTAGCCATAGAAAGGTCCCGCCGGTACGTCGCGATAGAACTGCGAACGATTGGCTGCGAGTTGGGCCTGGAGATCATCAAACGCTGACTTAGGGAGGCCGAGCGGGTTGGCCGCCGTCTTCACCATGAGCGGCGGCACCGCGCTGATTAGCGCTGCCTTGACCACTCCTCGTTCGCCACGCCGTGCCAGATAGCGCGTCACCTCGCCGCCGCCGGTGGAATGGCCGACATGGATGGCATCCTTCAAGTCGAGATGCGCGGTAAGAGCAGCCAGGTCGTCCGCATAATGGTCCATATCGTGGCCATCCCCGGTCTGCGTTGAGCGACCGTGGCCGCGCCGGTCATGTGCGATCACACGATAGCCCTGTTTCAGGAAGAACAACATCTGATTGTCCCAATCATCTGCCGAAAGCGGCCAGCCATGACTGAACACAATAGGCTGGCCTGATCCCCAGTCCTTGTAGTAGATCTCGACGCCGTCTTTGGTTTTGATGGTGGGCATGGGGGGCTCCTTTTAACGAAGTTGGCTAACGCGGCCAATTAGATCACAGCCACTTGGCTCGAGAGAAGGGTCGCTATGTTTAAGTCAACAATTCGCGAAGGCCAGTCAGACGAGAGGGATAACCTACTCGCGATCGCGACTTCAAGTGGGGCAAAGCGTCATGGTTCGTCGTGGTAGATTCCGATCTGGACTTTGCCGCCTTGTTTTAGTTTTGCTCGGAACATTCCTGGGGTGTTGAAGCTCCAGGCTTGAGTTTCTTCTGCTTATGAGTGGAAGGCTGTGGCGGCGGAATCGCAGCTGAAGGCGGCGGGTGGATTGAAGCGGCTGCCTCCGGAGCTGGTGCCGTTTGCGGAGTTTCCGGAAAATCCTTCGGCGATGGGGGAGATGGCTTGGTCTGGGGATTGTCTGTTTGGGTAAACAGGAGCCGCCATACAGGTACTGAGGTTGGTGCCGTCATCGGTTCAGTCGAGCGTGGGAATCCCGCACGAGCGAAGATACTCGAACGTGCCGTCGTAGAAAGACGGAGGGCGCGTGCGGTCTAATTCATCGCCTTTCGGAACAAAGAGGATCATCCCTTGCCGGGCTCGGGTCAAAATCACTCGATAAGCATTCTTTAGGTAAAGTCGCTTGGACTCGTCATTCACGGATTGCCACTTTGTCCCTTTGAAGGCCTGGCAAACCCACGTTCCGTCCTTGTAATGGAAGTCTCCGTCCCAACATACGCCGACCCAATCCAGTTCAAGACCTTGGACCACAAACTCGCTCGCGACATCTTCTAGATAGTAAGAGGATCTGACATCTGTGCTGTCATTCAGAAACCAGTTCGCCGGCTCAATCTCCGCTTTAATGTAAATCCCTTCTGGTCGGAGGCGCTGAGCACCTGAGGAGGCGACCAAGCCAAAACGCTCTGTTCCGCGGGCCTTGCTACGTAACCAGGCTCTTGCAGCGCTAAGATCGCGGGTCAAGCAAATGGGATAGTTAGCTTCTATGTTTCTGTAGATAGTTCGCGCGGCTTCTGGCTCGTTATCGACGATGCGACCGACAAAATCTGAGAGCGCCTCTGCCCGAAAGGAGCGCATCGAAACAGCGAGATGAAGGTGTTCGTCAGAGCAAACCCGCGGCGATGTTAGAAACTTCTCCACGTCGCTTTGAGAGCCGTACTCGGGAAGCGCCATGCGCGGCGAGATGTGGACCTCCCAACGGGGAAACCGAATTTTAAGAGCACTGATCCATTCGGCTATGCCGGCCTCTCCTGTATTGATCTCTTGGCCTCCGCCGACAAGGCATACGACTGTACACCAATCTGGATGCCGATCCATCACGCTAATGAGGAACTCTGGCTCTGACATATTGAAGTCTGCTTGCCCTCGCTTGCGCTGCATGAAGCTAGCTGCCTGCTTACGGGTCCAGGCGCGTTGCGCTTCGTCAAAGACAACAACTTTCTCAACAGGGATAGCGTTGTTGCCGACGTAATCATCTCTGAAAGTGATGAATATTTTGGATAAAGCTGCGCACCTGGCGCTCCGCCACCTCCTTTGAGACGCCTTCGCGCTTGGCTTTGTCACGTGTAAGAGCCTCTCGCAGGACCTCAACGAGTGGCCCGTTGCCAGACAGAAAGACGGCATGTTCATCGCGATGTTCTTCTGAGCGCTGTGTCGCGAAATTCAGCCCGGCAAGAGTTTTACCGGAGCCTGGTACGCCAGTCACGAAGCAGATTGCTTTCGTGCGGTTCTCGCGAGCTCGATCGATAACTGCGCTGACGCTGGCACTTGTCTCCTGGAGGTTCTTTGCGCCAGCATCCTTTCGCGAGATGTCGGTCACGCTATGGGTGCGATAGAGGATTTCTGCTGCCTCAACGATAGTCGGCGTCGGCCTGTAGCCTTTGGCCATCCACTCGTCAATGTTGAGAGTCTGGAAAGGCTTGCGCGGCGCAAATACCGTCGGAGCAGAGCTCCCAGATCAGATCTTGTTTGTCCCGACAGGCGAAGCGACGAGGTCGTTGGCAAACTTGAGCTCGGGTAATGGCCGAGATTCAGCATTGGTTGAGACCAGCACGGGAACGATCGGAACGCTATGGCTGCCTTCGTGAAAATTCTTTAGATCGAGGGCATAGTCTTGCACTTGATCAAAGGCGGCTGATGCATGCGCGCTTGCTCCCACCTTGAACTCGATCACAAAAACGATGTTTCCCGCGATCAGGACGGCATCTGCGCGCTTACCCATCCTTGGAATGTAGAACTCTAGAAAGATTCGCCCGTCCGTTTGTCCGGCGAGGGCAGCCTTGAGGATCGAAAGCTGCTGAAGCCAAGCTCAACGCTGTTGCTCCTCCAGGGCGTGATGATGCTTCGCTGTCAGAACACCGAGAATGCGTTCATTATCATCCTTCGAGAAAGCTCGATACGGGTGAGTTGTAGTAGGCCTTAATCGGCATTCAGGTCCTTATGGGCGCAAATTATCGTGAATCTGAAGCCAATCGAAAGACATAGTTGTTGGTTGGATAAGCAATGAGAAACGCGCCTATCATCATGGTTCGTCGCGGTAGATTGCTATTTCTGGTTTACCGCCTTGTTTTAGTTTGGCTCGGAACATTCCTGGGGTGTTGAAGCTCCAGGCTTGTTGGCCGTTGGGGGTTATGGCGATTACTGCCTCCGTCTCCGTGGATGGCTGCTACTTGCTGGATCACTTCGTCGGCGGCTTGTTGCAGGCTCATTCCTTTGTACTGAACCAGGGCGCAGATGGTTCTTGCTACGGTGAGGCGGATGAAGTACTCGCCGGTTCCGGTGGCGGAGACGGCGCAGGACTGGTTGGAGGCGTAGGTTCCGGCTCCGATGATGGGCGAGTCGCCGACGCGGTCCCAGCGTTTTGCGGTGAGGCCTCCGGTGGAGGTTCCGGCGGCGATGTTGCCTTGCTGGTCGAGGGCGACTACGCCTACGGTTCCATATTTATGAGCTTCGGGAGACTCGAAGAAGCTGGCCTGCGTGGTTGGTTCGGGCGGCGCTCCGGCGGGGCGCGGCGGGATGGGAAGGTTTTCCTTCCTGAGTTCCTGGACGAGATTTTGCCAGCGGCGCTCGGTGAAGAAGAAGCTGGGCGGCTCCTGCTGGAGGCCGATGTGGACGGAGAAGGCGTCGGCTCCGGCGCCGATCATCATTACGTTTTGCGATTTGTCCATGACAGCGCGGGCGAGAGCGATGGGATGGCGGGTGTGCTGGACGTCGGCGACGGCTCCGGCCTTGAGGGTTGCACCGTCCATGATGGCGGCGTCCATCTGATTGGTGCCGTCGGCGGCGAAGACGGAGCCGCGTCCGGCGTTGAAGAGAGGATTGTCTTCGAGGATTTCGATCGCAGCCTGGACGGCGTCGATGGCGGAGCCTCCTTTGTCGAGGATGGCTCCGGCGGCGGTGATGGCTTCGTTGAGGCCGGCTCGGTATTGGCGCTCGGCTTCGGGAGACATGGAGGAGCGCTCGATGACGCCTGCTCCGCCGTGGAGGACCACGGCCCATTTGTGAGGCTGGGTTGTTTCTGGTGCGGTGCTTTGGGCGGATGCGGACATGGTTAGACCTAATGTGAGCAGGATGGCGAGCGGGTAGTGTTTCACTGCGTTGGTCCTTTGTTTGAATCGTTGCGGAAAATGGTTCCGTTTTTCATGACGAAGTGGACGCGAGTTACGGCGGAGATATCGGTGAGCGGGTCACCGTCGACGGCGATGACGTCGGCGTCGAAGCCGGGCTTGAGCTGGCCGATCTCTCCTTGCCAGTCGAGGAGGCGTGCTCCGTTGATGAGGTCGGCGCGGAGGACATCGGGCGCGGGCATTCCGTACTTGACCATAAGTTCGAGTTCGCGGGCCTGGGTGCCGTGCGGGAAGGGGCCTACGTCGGAGCCGACGGCCATGGGGACTCCGGCGGCGACCTGCGTTTTGAACTGCGCGGCGTGGAAGTCGAACATGGCGCGCTCGCGGGCTGCTGCTGCGGGATTGTCGGCGTGGTCGGCGAAGTATTCGAAGATGGTGAGAGTGGGGACGGCGTAGATCTGCTTCTGCTTCATCAGCTCTTCGGTTTCGGGGCTGAGGTAGAGGGCGTGATCGATGGATGCGACTCCGGCCTGCGCGGCGTAGAGCGCGGCGGGCTCGGTGGTGCAGTGGACGCCGATGCGGGTGCCCATGCGGGCGGCCTCGGCTACGGCGGCGGCGAGCTGGGCTTCAGTGAATTGATAGGGCGCGATGAGTTTGTCGTTAATGAGGGTGTCGTGGCCGGTCTGGTAGATCTTGATGAAGTCCGCGCCCTGTTTGATTTCGGAACGCATGACGTGGATGAGCTGGTCTGTGTTATCGGCATAGGTGGCGTTGGAGGAGATGTGCTCAGAGGGGTTGAAGCCGATGGCGTCTTCGTGGCCTCCGGTGATGCTGATGGCGTTGCCGCTGATGCGCATGCGAGGGCCGGGGATGAGGCCGGCGTTGATGGCGTTGCGCACGGCGGTGTCGGCGGAGCCTGCGCCTTCGGTGCCCATGTCACGCTCGGCGGTGAATCCGGCCATGAGGTCGTCGCGGGCCTGAAGCGCGGCGGTGATGGTGCGTTCGGGGACCGACTCTTCGACGGTCTGGAGATTTTCATCGAGGCCGGGATGCAGGAAGAGATGGACGTGCGCGTCGATGAGGCCGGGCATGAGAGTGGCGGCGCCGAGATCGATGATGGATGCGTTTGCGGGATGCGAAACGGTGGTGCCGACGGCGGCGATGTGATCGCCCTGGATGAGGATTTCTCCGGGAGAGACGAGCGCGCCTTTTTCTACGTCGAGCAGGTGGGCGGCGTGGAGGATGACTGGCGCTGTCGGGGCGGTGGCCGGGGTTGCGGTTTGGGCAAGGAGTGGGAGCGGCAGAAACGCCGCTGCGCAGACAGCATGAAAGAAGACTCGCGCGGGCAT
Source organism: uncultured Acidobacteriaceae bacterium (assembly GCA_963783805.1). Taxonomy (GTDB): domain Bacteria; phylum Acidobacteriota; class Terriglobia; order Terriglobales; family Acidobacteriaceae; genus Silvibacterium. The sequence continues at coordinate 264,069 of CAWAPC010000011.1, forward strand.
GATGAATAGTAAGACATTTATCCCGATTCGAGTTGATATGAAAATGGGCCATCCGTCGCAAATGAGATACGAAGGATGGCCCGGTTGCGTGGCTCGGTGCGCGGTTAGTAGGCGCTGGCTTTGGTCAGCCTGGCGATTTGCGCTTCGTTGAGTTTGAGGCTGGGCGCGTCGAGTAGCGCGTCGAGCTGTTTGGTGCTGGTGGCGCTGGCGATAGGGGCGAGAATGGTTGGCTGCGCGAGGAGCCAGGCGAGGGAGATGGTGGCCTGATTGGCTCCGGTTTCGGCGGCGACCTCGTCGAGGGCCTTGAGGATTTTCATGCCCCGTTCATCGAAGAATTTTGCTACGCGGGATTCGCGTTTGGCTCCTTTGGTGTCCTCTTTCGATTTGTATTTGCCGGTGAGGAATCCGCTGGCGAGCGAGAAGTAGGGGATGACGTCGAGCGAGAGTTCTTTGGATGCGGACTGGAGATCGGTTTCAAACTTCTCGCGGTCGTAGAGGTTGTATTCGGGCTGGAGGGTCTGGTAGACGGGCAGGTTTTCGCGCCTGGCGATCTCGATGGCTTCGCGGAGCCGCGGGGCTTTGTAGTTGGAGGCTCCGATAAGACGGACCTTTCCCTGCTGGATGAGCTGCTGGTAGGCTTCGAGGGTTTCGTCGATGGGAGTGGACGGGTCGTCGGTGTGGGACTGGTAGAGATCGATGTAGCTGGTCTGGAGGCGGCGGAGCGAGTCTTCGGCGGCTTTGAGGATGTAGTTGCGGGCGAGTCCTTTTTTGCCGTCGCCCATGTCCATGCCGACTTTGGTGGCGAGGATGACCTTGTCGCGCTTGCCGGAGCGGGCGAACCACTGGCCGAGGATGGACTCGGATTCGCCGCCGTGGTTGCCGGGTATCCAGCGGGAGTATACGTCGGCGGTGTCGATGAAGTTGAAGCCGCGGTCTACGAAGGCGTCGAGGATGGTGAAGCTGGTGGCGGCGTCGATGGTCCATCCGAAGACGTTGCCTCCGAGCATGAGCGGGGCTACCTGAAGGTTCGAGTGGCCAAGTTTTCGTGACGGCAGCGAAGTTGTCTGCATCAGTGAAGTCCTTTTGGGGTATGGGGCCCAGTTGGTTAGAGGCGCCAGAGAGGGACGAAGATGCAGGGTTTCACGGGCAGGGCTGCGATTTCCGATGATTTAAGAGACTTTACTGGAAGCCGCGCGGGGTGCGCTCGTTGGCGGCGTATTCAAAAACATTAACAAACCCTTTTTCAACTGATTCCGAACTCGCCTCGCGGATGCCTACCAATCTAGACAATTCGCTGACAATTCCCTGACAAGCATCGTTATGTGCCGCGCCTATCGTAATGCTCAGGTCATCTCGCGCAAGCGCGACCCCTCTCCACAAAATCAGGGGAGATAGCACACGCCCACGATCCGATGCAACTCAACAGCCTCGTTCTTAACAACACCTCGTTCTTAACAAGGAGCAAACGATGTACTCAGTCCGCAGCGTGCAGTCCAAGTTCATCTCTTCTTTATTCGGCGGCGCATCTGTTGTTGTCGCGTCCCTATGCCTCTCGATGTTCGCACCTTCGGCCCAGGCTCAATACCAGCGCACTGATCTGGTATCGAACCAGGCGGGAGCGGCGCCAGTGCAAGATCAACACCTGGTGAATGGGTGGGGTCTTGTCGCACTTCCCACCAGTCCGTACTGGGTCAATGATAACGGCACCGGATTCTCAACCTTGTATAGCGCGGCTGGTACGCCGGTTCCGTTGTTCGTGTCGGTTCCCGCTGCCCCTTCGGCCCCGGCGGGGAAGCTTGGCACACCGACCGGCATAGTAGGAAACATCAGCCCGATCAACACGGACTTTACCTTCAAGGTCGGCAGCAATTCCGCTCCAGCTGTCTTCATCTTTGCGACCGCCGACGGCACGATCGTCGCGTGGAACCCAGGGGTTGATCCTGTTGACCCAACAAGCCACATTAGCGTTGCCACGACTGCGGCTGACCGATCGGACGTAGGCGCCGTTTATACGGGCCTGGCCATCGCGGTGAACGGATCAAACAAGACTTTTCTGTATGCCGCAGATGACGGTCCGAATCGCAGGGTCGATATGTTCGACAGCTCGTTCAATTTTGTAAAGTCGTTCAGCGATCCGGAGATTCCGGAGAACTTTGCGCCTTACGGGATTCAGGCAATCGACGGGCAAATCTGGGTTACTTTTACGGCGCTCAATAAAGCCCAGGGCGGATTCGTCGATGTCTTCGACACGGCGGGGAACCTCGTGAAACACTTCGCGGTCCATGGACCGCTGCATTCGCCATGGGGTATCGCGAAGGCTCCGGCGAACTTCGGTCCGATGAGCAACGCGATTCTGATCAGCAACAACACCTCCCGGGGGCGGATCAACGCCTTCGATTCACACGGTAAATTCCTGGGGCCGCTTCGTGACGCCAGTGGCCGCGTCATCGAGATCAACCAACTCTGGGCTCTGCAGTTCGGGCAGGGGAATGCCAACAACGGAGCTACGAATCAGCTTTTCTTCACCGCTGGTCCGGATAACTACGCGAATGGATTGTTCGGGACTATCACATTCGCGAAGTAGTCCAGCCGATAAACCAGAGTGCCCCATTCTTTCGCAGCACGATCGCGATAGGATGGGGCACTTGCGCGTCCATCCGGTGAGGTTTCAGCGGGAGTATACGTCGGCGGTGTCGATGAAGTTGAAAAGGCCGGAGCGGCCTAGTTTTTTGTTTGCATTGATGATGTCCTTTCCAGGTTAGAGGCTCGGGAGGGTGTTGAAGATGCAGAGGATGGGTGAGGGCGCATTGAGGGACGCCGGTGTTGTGCCACCCGGCCGGTCTACTGTTTCGGATTTGGCTGGTTTGTCTGGCTTGCGTGGGGCGCTTGAGTGGCTTGCTGCGCTGCAAAATCCTTCATTAACTGCTGGAGCTGAGGGACTGCGTCCATCAGCCTTTGCTGTGCGATGGTTTTGGCCTGCGCGATCAGGACTGGAGTCTTCTCGACCATTACCCGTCCGGTCGGCGACTTATAGAAGGCAAGAATGTCATCCAACTGTGGTTCGGTGTAGGCAGCGGCGTATAGCTTTTCATACTCCGGCTCGAGCTTGTCCCAACTCAGAGCGTTTGAGATGATCGTTTCCGCTTTCTTCGTGAGCCCGTCGTAGCTCTTCTGCTGATCGGCGGTTAACTTCACTCCGAGGAGCTGCTGCGTTATTCCGGAGTTCACCTGGTCTATGGCCTGCTTCATGCCCTGATTGGACAGCTGATCCAGCTTCGCGACCTTGAAGAACTCCTGAATCTTGGCTAATTTCGAGGCGTCGTCTGCGCGTGCGGTGAGTGGCACGCAGGAAAGCAACAATAGAAGCGTTATCCTGAAGCGCATAAAATCATCCGATCTTTGGACGGGAGTTCAAATCGCAGCTGGACTCTTTGCCTGAGAGCCGAGACTTCGGACAATTCTAGTCGCAGTTTTCCTTCGGCGGCGAAGTTTATTCTGACCGGAGCGCTGTCAGCGGGTCGATGCCCGCTGCGCGGCGCGCTGGAATTGCGCTTGCGGCAATCGCTACCGCCGCCACGCCCAGTACCGCGAATGCGAAGCTGGCAATGTCATCCGGCTTGACCCCGTAAAGAGTGGACGCCAGCGTCTTTCCTACGAGAAACGCGAGGGGAAGGCCAAGCGCTACGCCAAATGTTGTCAGCATGAGGCTGTCGCGGAGGACCATCCACACCACCTGTTTGCGCTGCGCACCTACGGCCATGCGCACGCCGATCTCGACGGTGCGGTTGTTTACGCGATAGGCAAGGGTTCCGTAGAGTCCGGTAGCCACGAGGACTACGGCAAGGAGCGCGAAGAATCCGGCGAGTCGAGCGAAGAGCAGTTGCTGGGAGATGGTCGTTTCATACTGGGCGCGCTGGGTTATGGGTTGAATCAGTGGCAGGTTGGGATCGATCTGCTGCACTACTTTGCGCACCGCGGGCAGGATGGCGAGCGGCAGGCCGTGTACGCGCAGCTCCACCTGTCATTTCCCCAAGGACCGGAATCTGGGCATACATAAACCAGGCCATGGGAGTTGGCTCTTCATCGATGCTGCGGTACTTGTGGTCCTTCACCACGCCGACGATGGTCATCTGGTATTTTCCGTCGGGGGTGCCAATACTGTGTCCGAGCGGGTTTTGATTGGGCAGGAAGCGCTTGGCAAACAGCTCATTGATGATCCCCACACGGGGCGACATAGCGGTATCCGAATCCTTGAAATCGCGGCCGGCGAGAATCGGAACTCCAAGGGAGCGGAAGAAGTCGGGTCCGGCCACATTGCTGCGCACGTTTCCCGATGCTGCGTTTGCGACCTGCGGCATTTTGCCATCAACCATCATGCTGTTGTTGTTCGACCCCCATGATCCAAGGCGCACCTGCATGATGGTTGCGGATTCGACACCGGGGAGGGCGCGCAGCCTGGTTATGAGGTTTTGATAGAACGCCCTGCCCTGGGGAAGAGATGTCACATGCGGGTTCACCCCAAAGACGACCAGGCCATCGACGGGAAAGCCCAGCGGAGTGTTCTGGAGATTGCGCAGGGTGCGGGTGAGCAGGCCTCCGCCTACGAGCAGCACGACGCAGAGTGCGATCTGGAGGGCGACGACGATTTTGCCTGCCCGGGTTTTGCCTGCGTCGGTATTGGATGTTGCTAAGGATGTTTTGAGTGCGAGCGCCGGGCCAGCGGAGTGCGCAAACCGCAGGGGCGCGAGGCCGAATAAGAGCGCGGTCAGGACCAGAATACTCAAAGTGAAAAAGAGAACTGTATTGTCGGGAGCGAGGCTTGATTCAATCTGCGCCCAGCTTGCGAGCGCTTTGGTTACAGAGGCGGCGAAAAACCATGCGAGCGCGCCTCCAGCGGTGACCAGGAGAAGGCTCTCGGTAAAGAGCTGGCGAAATAACTCGCTGTATCCAGCTCCGAGCGCCAACCGCAGAGAGAACTCGCGCTGGCGGGTTGCATTGCGCGCCATGAGCAGCATGACTACGTTGCTGAGAGCGATGAGAAGGACGAAGCCGACCATAGTCATGAGCATGTGCAGCGGTTTGCGGTAGGCGTCCTCGAGGCCGGGAAAGCCCTTGGAATCCTGCAGGCTGAGAGTGGGTTTTTTCTCGCCTGGCTGCGGATTGCCAAGGCCCACATAAGCCGCAGCCTGGAAAGTCGGCTGCATCTGTGCGACGGCCTGCGATTTGGTTACTCCGGGAGCGAGGCGTCCAATGAGCTGCAGGCACCACCAGGTTGGATCTGCGATGTATGTTTTGCCATCCTCCGGGGGATTTCCCCACGCATTCAGTTCGGCGCGACTTTGCAATGGAATCCAGAAATCGGTGGAACCGCCGGCTTCGATGCCCTCGAATCCCTGCGAGGCGATGCCCACGATGGTGATGGGAACGCCGTTCACGAAGAGCGTTTTTCCGAGGATGTCCGGGTCCTGTGCGAAGCGGCTGGTCCAGTAGTTGTAGCTGATCACGGCGATGGGCGCGTGGTTTGTCTCATCCTGCTCAGTGAAGCCGTGGCCGCGCGCCAGCTTGATGCCTAGTCCGGAGAAAAAGGCTCCGCTGACCATGTCTCCTTCTGCCACTTCCGGCTGCACTCCGATGCGGACGGCAACCTTGCCTGCGGACAGAGGCGTGTAGGCGACCAGCGTGGAAAGGCTTCGGGCCTGATGGCGCAGGGCATCATAAACCGGATAGGAGAAGGTCATGTTCGTGTCTATGGTGCCGGTATTGTTCGGCGGGTTGGAAGTCCTGAGGTACACGACGCGGGCCGGGTCGGCTACGGGCAGCGATCGCAGCAGCACCGCATTCATGACGCTGAAGACGGCGGTGTTGGCTCCGATGCCGAGCGCGAGGGTGAGCACGCAGACGAGGGTGAAACCGGGCGTTTTTCTCAGTTGGCGAAATGCGTATCTAAGATCATTGGCGAGTGCGGGCATGCTTGCCTCCGGGGTCCCGGGTAGAGAGCGAACTAGATTATTTCGAGCAATCCAGGGGCCAGAGGCCGGGAGCGGGATTTTTGGCTAAGTTATTGAAGGGTATGAGTCGTTCGCAGGGTCATGCCGGTGCTTACTCTGTTCATATTCGAACGGTGCCGTTCGGTTCCGGACAGGGTGTTGTGCGGTAAGAGGGGCGGGAGTGGGGAGGATGCAGGGGAATGGCGGGCGCTACTATTTGCGATAGTTGATCTCGACGCAAATTTTTACCTGCACGGGTTTGCCGTATTGGAGCGCGGGGTGGAACCGGTATTGTGAAACAGCAGCGACGGCTTTCTTGTCGAAGCTGGGGCCGAGCGATTGTTCAACGTGGACTTGCTGCGGCTTGCCGTCGGTGTCGACGAGAAGAGCCACTTTGGTAATCCCGGAGAACGGGCCTTGTGGTGTATCGGAGGGAAAATGCGGTTCTACCGAGGATATGAGCCGGGGAGCGGTGACGGCATCGGGCTTTGGTTTGGGCGGGGTATAGATGGTGGAGAGGATGTCGGGATGCGGCGGCTCTGGAATAGGCTTGGAAGCGCATGCGCTATTTGAGTTCTGGGCGGGTTGCAAGTCTGTCGTCTGGGCGGCGGCTGTAGTGCAGAGTGCGGCGATTGTGAGAAATAGAAGTGCGATGGCTCTATGCGGAAGCTTTGATTTGTCCATACGAGAAACTCCTCTGCTTCTGTGGTTCTTGCTTGATTTTGTGAGTCTATCTCTCAGCTTTTATCCCAAACAAGCTGATGAATTCACCCCGGAGGGTCGGTGCTGCTCGAAGGAAACCGCAGGTCCTTCGCTTCGCTCAGGATGACAAAAGTTGAGGACTGATCTTTCCCACCCTTGCCGCTGAAAAGCGGTCAAGGATGGGGCACCCATCGTTTGTGACTGGTCTAGAGCGGATGGTTGATGGTTTCCAGTTCGATTCCCCCCTGGATTTTGTCGGGGTGAGGGGCGGGGGTTCTGGGATAATGGAGATGCTCTGGTGTGTTGGACGTGTTTTGCCGCTGACCACCCCAACACGCAAAGGTCGCGTGCTGGGGGCTCGGGTTGCGCGGCTGGCGCTGCTTCGCGTCTTGATGAAGCCCCTTAAACTGGTTACTACGCCGACTCGCAACCGCCGGCTGAATGAGCTGATCGGGCTGCTGGCGCTGACTGCTGCGATCCTCCTTTTTCTCTCTCTTGTTTCTTATCGTCCTACGGATCCCTCCTTTAATACTGTGGGCGGTTTTGGGCCGGGCGAACGGCCTGCTTACAACTGGATTGGGTTGATCGGCGCGTGGATCTCGGATTTGCTGCTGCAGATTGAAGGCGTGACGGCTTTTGCGCTGCCCTTGCTGGTTGGCGGGCTGGGATGGGCGTGGCTGAAGTCGCGTCCGGCGGGTTCTGCGGGCGCGAAGCTGATTGGGGTGGTTCTTTGCCTGGTGTTTGGTCCGGCGCTGGCGGGGCTTTTGCCGGGGCATATTCAATTTCTGCATGGTTTGCCGATTGCCGGGGTGGTCGGGTTGCTGGTTTCAGGCGCGCTGGTGGCGTGGCTGAATTATCCGGGCGCGTGCGTGGTTGCGGTATGCGCGGTGGCGATTGCGATTTATCTTTCGACGACGTTCAGCTTTAACACGGCGCGGGAATGGCTGGCGGTGCGGTTCGCCTTCGTGCTGGCGTGGCGCGACCGCTGGCAGAACTGGCGGTTTGCGCGGGCTCGCGCGAAGGAATTGCGAGCAGAGGCCAGGCTGGAGAAGGTTCGCGAGAAGGAACTGGCAAAGGCGCGTAAGGCGGCGGCGAAGCAGGGCAGGCGGGCGCCTGCCGTAGAGGATGTTCCGGCGCTGGCGATGGAGGACGATGACGAGCCGGCGGACCGGCAGCGGCGCGGAGGGTTTGCGGATTTGTATGACGAAGAGGCGACTCCGCAGACGTTGTGGGAGCAGATGCCGAGGGCGGTGGTTTCGGACCCTGAACCTGAGCCGGTGATGGAAGAGGCTCCTGTATTGAAGCCGCAACTGGTGGCGCGGAGAGGCGAAGGCGGGCGCTTCGATTTCGGTTGCGGAGCGCGCGGAGGTGGAAGCGCGGACGGTGACGGTAACTCCGAAGTCGGTGAGCGGGTTCAAGCTGCCGCCGAGCACGCTGCTGCACCGCAGCGATGAGGCGCAGATTGTGCGCGAGGATGAGCTTCGCAACGAGGCTCAGGTGCTGGTGGAGAAGTGCGCGGAGTTCGATGTGCGCGGGCAGGTGGTGCGGATCAATCCGGGGCCGGTGGTGACGACGTTTGAGTTTCGTCCGGAAGCGGGCGTGAAGTACAGCCGCGTGACGGGGCTGGCGGAAGATCTTTGCCTGGCGATGAGCGCGGAGAGCATTTTGATTGAGCGCATGGCGGGCAAGAGCACGGTGGGGATGCAGGTTCCGAACCATAACCGGGAGACGATCTGGCTGCGGGATGTGGTGGAGGCGGAGCATTTCCGCAACTCGAAGAGCAAGCTGACGCTGGCGATGGGCAAGGACATCAACGGATCGATTGTGACGGCGGATCTGGCGACGATGCCGCATGTGCTGATTGCGGGATCGACGGGCTCGGGCAAATCGGTGGCGATCAACGCGATGATTATGTCGGTGCTGTTCAAGGCGACTCCGGCGCAGGTGAGGATGATTCTGGTTGATCCGAAGCGCGTGGAGCTGGGGATGTATGAGGGGATTCCGCACTTGTTTACGCCGATTATTACAGAGCCGAAGCTGGCGGCGAATGCGCTGCGGAATGCGGTGCGCGAGATGGAGCGGCGGCTGAAGCTGCTGGCGTCGCGGAGCGTGCGGAATATCGAGCAGTACAACAGGCTGTTCGATGGCGGGACGCCGAGCTTGTTTGAGGACTCGCCGGATGAGGAGCCGCTGCCTTACATCATCATCATTATCGACGAGCTGGCCGATTTGATGATGCTGGACAAGGCCAACGTTGAAGAGGCGATTACGCGGCTGGCGCAGATGGCGCGCGCGGTGGGCATACATCTGGTGCTGGCGACGCAGCGGCCTTCGGTGGACGTGATTACGGGCCTGATCAAAGCGAATGTGCCGACGCGGATGTCTTTCCGGCTGGCGACGAAGGTGGATTCGCGGACGATTCTGGATTCGAATGGCGCGGAGTCATTGCTGGGGCGCGGCGATATGTTGTTCCTGCCGCCGGGTACTTCGCGGCTGCAGCGGGTGCATGCTCCTTTTGTTACGGAGCAGGAGATTGCGGCGGTGGTGGAGTTCTGGAAGAAGCAGGGACAGGCGGAGTATGTGTCGGGATTCCTGGAGGCTCCGAAGGATGCGGCGGGACGCGACGCGGATGCGAACGGCGAGGACGACGACTCAAACGACGAGCTGTTCCAGGATGCGGTGCGGCTGGTGCTGGAGTTTGGGAAGGCCTCGACTTCGCTGCTTGCAGCGGCGGCTGCGGATTGGGTATGGGCGCGCGGCGCACCTGATCGACATGATGGAGCGGGACGGGATTGTAGGTCCGGCGGATGGTTCGCGGCCTCGGGAGATTTTGAAGTCTCCCGAGTGGTTGAATGAGGTTGAGTCGGCTTTGCGGTAGAGAGCTTTCTTGCGCGGTCCCGGGTTTCAATTGGGGCCGCGCTTTTTATTTGGGGGCTGGTAGCGTTGGCAAGTCTATGTCACACTTAGAGTGGGACATCTATATGGGCGTACAGAGAGCACACGTTGTTCTTCCTCAGGAATTGATTCAGGAGATCGACTCGCTCGTCGGTCCTCGCGGGCGGAGCGCGTTTCTGGTGGAAACCGCTTGGTCCGAACTGCGGCGACGCCGGTTGCTTTCCTTTCTGAGGGATGACAAACCCGCGTGGATGGCTAAGGATCATCCTGAATTGGCTTCGGGCACCGAAGCCTGGGTCAAGAGACTTCGCAGCGAGAGTGAAGCGCGTATTTCTGCCACTCGACGGTCGGAGAAGCGAACAAAGTGATTTTTTTGCTCGATACGACTGTCCTGATCGATGTGCTGCGCGCCCGGAAAGACCGGAGAGCTCTACTGGCCGAGTTGATCGAGAGCGGTCATACGATGGCGACTGCGGCGATCAACATTGGCGAGGTCTATACGGGGATGCGTCCTGGTGAGGAGGCGCGAACCGAGATTTTGCTTTCAAGCCTGGAGTGCTTTCCGCTGACGGCGGCGATCGCGCGTAGCGCGGGAAAGCTTAAGAGCGATCGGGCGCGGAAGGGCCAGACCCTTTCCCTTGCTGACATGATTATTGCAGCCACGGCTCTAGCGCATGGATCGGTATTGATGACGGACAATCGCAAAGACTTCCGGCCCATTCGCGGGTTGGAGATTTATCCACTTTCCTGATGTCTAGGGCTGTTTGAGTTGTTTGCTGGAGCGGAGCGCGATCACTCCGAGAAGAAAGATTGCCGCAATCAGTGCGATCCATAGAAGCGCCGGATGTTTTTCGGTGAAGGGCCGCGTGTCGGGACGGCTTCGGTAGTTGGGATTTCGTTTTTCGGGGCCGAGAGTGGCCTGGGCTGCGTTTTTCTCCAGAGAAAAAAGCTCCGCGTAATCGTAGCGAGGCGCGTTGAGCGTGTCATCTCCGTAATACAACTTGTAGCCGGCGCCAGGCTGGGCGTCGAAGCAGAGCGTGCGTTTGACCATCTGCAGGCTGACGGATTGAAGGTCGATGGGAGCGTCGTCTCCGTTGTGGATGGTGATGGTCCATTGGGTCGTGGCGTTCGCGAATGATTGCGGCGCATCGATCGCGAGATGCTCTTCGTCAATCCTGTGGCCGTTTTGCGTGCTGTGAATCCGCAACAAATTTCCATAGGAGGGGATGGGCGGTGGAGGTTCTTCGGCATCGGTTGCTGGGCGCGCGGCCTCGGGCGCTACGGTGATGATGACGTCGCGGCTGAAGTTGACGGGCTGCGCGCCGGGCACGAACTGAATGCGGTCCACGGGGACGTTTGCGGGAACTGAGAACTCAATCACCGAGTCGCGGTCTTTTTGCTGGATTGTCGATGGAGGTTGCTACGGTCACGTATTGCGGCCGGCTATCGGGAAGGCGCTCGATGCTGAGTCCGGTGATCTGTTCGGGGCGAATGGGGCCGTCGATGCGGAAGTGCAGATAGCGGAAGTTCGATTCTGGAAGATGGAGAACGGTGCTGCGGCCGAGCTTCTGGCGGGTGAAATCGAAGATGGTGTAGGAGCCGAGGCTGGTGGGGTGGACGGCGGTTTGCGTCTGGCTGCCGGAGACTCGGACGGTGGCGATGAAGTCGTGCGCATCGATGGCGAGATCGAGATTGCTGTAGATGCCGTCGGGCAGAGCTGCGTCGAAGGACGCCGCTCCGTTGGTGAGGCCTGCGTTCAGGGGCGCTGTGCGATTGATCGATGATTGAATGGGCGGGGCGGCGCTGACGGAGTAAGGGGTTTCGGTGTCTCCGTTGTAGAGGCGGAGGCTGGCGAGCTGCGGGCCGGCATGCGCAAAGGTTGTCGCGTCGAGGGTGAGGCACGTCTGCTGTTTTTGCGCCGGCGTGTTGAGGACGGGGCGCTCGTAGCGGAAATAATCTACGTTCGGTGAAGCGGCGATCAGCAGCAGCAGGAGGGCGCCGGCACGAAGGCTCATTGGCTGTGCTGTTCCTCTCCGCGCAGGTTGAGCCAGTCGCGCTGGTAGACGAAGCTCACACCGAGCAGGAGCGCTCCGAGGCCGAGGAAGCTGAGGATGCGATAGCCCTGGCTGAGCTGGCTTACATCGACGAGAAAGACTTTGCCGATGGAGACGGCGAGCAACACCAGCGCCTGCCAGCGGAGAAATGCGGAACGCTGGACGAAGCCAAGCGCCAGAAGGATGGCTCCGAAGAGCATGAAGAAGGCTGAGTAGGTGAATTGCGCGTACATGCGGTAGTCGTGGATGAGGCTGTAGTCGCCGCTGTAGCGGAGGGTCCACCAGTAGTTGTGAATTTCCTGCCCGATGGCGATGAGGATGAGCGCGTTCACGATCAAGACGGAGATGGCAGCGGTGGTTTTCCAGGAAAGCGCGAATCCATTGTCCTCATTTGTGAAGGAGTGGTAGGCGATCCATGCTGCAAAGGCGAAGGCTGCGATGCCTGCGAGGTAGCTGGCGAAGCGCTGGTTGAAGACGATGGTGGTGGAGGCAGGCGGGTTGATGACGAGCAGGGCGGCCAGGCCGAGCGCGAGCGCGATGAGTGCAAGACCGCGCAGCAGGCGCTGAGGAACGATTCGGGTGAGCCAGAGCAGTGCAGCGCCTTCGACGAGCCAGCCGATGGTGAGCCAGCGTCCGTGGGTTTTCAGCGGGATGGCGATGGTCAAAAAGACGACTGCGATGACGAGATCGAGAGACTTGAGCGCGGGAGGAACCGCGTGGTCATTGCGGAAAACTGGACGGAGGATGGGCAGGCGCATTAACAGGAGATAGAACGCGGCGAAGGCGACGGCGACCCAGGGCTGCGCTGATGATCCTCCGGAATTGTCGATGAGGAGATAGAAGCCGAGGAATCCGAGCGCGGCGTTGGCCAGCGGCAGAAGAACGAGCGCGAGCGTGTCGCGGGTGGCGAGCGTATCGGCTTGAGTCTCCTGTTTCAGCCGGACGAGATGCGGGGCGAAGGCGAAGACGAGGAAGAAGAGGGAAAGAAAGAAGACGGTCGTCGAGAATTCCGCGTCGGAATAAAACCGGAAGGACCAGGTTACGAAGAAGAAGACGGTGCCGGCGAAGGCTCCGAGGAGAAGGCGCGACCACGGGCGCAGGGCAATGAGCAAGAGGCATGCGAGGTTCAGCAGAAGCAGGTAGCTGAACAACGCGATCTCGTGATTCTCGCCATTGGAAAGCAGCAGGGGTGTGCTGTAGCCGCCGACGAGGGCGTAGAGAGCGAGCAGTTCGGAGTCCTGGGACCAGGCCATGAAGCCATTGAAGGCGGTGACGAGGAGCATGGCCGCGAAGGCCACCGACGACGGAATGAGCTGGAAGAGCGAGTAGGCTGCCCAGAGTGAGAGATACAGAATGCCGCTGCCGACGGCTTTAAGCGACCAGGAGAAGGCGGGATAGCCATGTGTGCGGAAGCGCTCGGACCAGGCGATGATTGCTACGCCGGCGGCGAGGCCGATGAGGACACGGCCGGCGGGGCCGATCCAGTGATTGTCGATGGCGAGCTTGAGGAACCAGGCCATGCCGATGAGCACGGCGAGGATTCCGATGCGGTTGAACCACTGCGAACCGATGCGGCTCTCAAGCGAGTGATCGGGGGCGGATGGCGCGATATCCCGGGCGAAGGATGGCGGAAATGGCTCGGGTCTCAGCTGAGTGGCGGGCGGGGCTGTTGGCGCGGGTGGCGGCGGTGGCTCTGCGCGGGGCGCCGGTGAAGCTTCGGCTGCGGAGACCATTCCATACTGGCGCATTGCCGATTCCAATTGGTCGACCTTTGCGCGCAACTCCCTGATCTGCTTTTCGAGATCGCCGGATGGATTGTCGTTCATCGCTGATTACTTTACCAAGCAATGAAGCAGAATCGAATGGAATTGTGGAACCGTTGCGGCGGATGGCATCATCCTAAGGTTGGTAGGGGTGGCTAATGCGCATTGCATTCTTAGGATTGGGGAAAATGGGCTCCGCAATTGCGCGGCATCTGATCGAGGCCGGAAACGAGCTGACGGTGTGGAACAGGACACCCGTTAAGGCTGAGGCTCTGGTGAAGCAGGGGGCGCGGGCTGCGGGGTCGCCTGCGGATGCAGTAGCCGATGCCGAAGTTGTTTTCACGATGGTGATGGACGATGCGGCGCTGGAGGAGGTTCTGTTCAGCGGCGGGGCTTTGGATGCTATGGCGCCGGGAGCAACCCATGTTTCCTTGAGCACGATCAGCGTGGCGCTGTCAGACCGGCTGACGGTTTTACATCGCACGGGAAGACAGACGTTTGTAGCGGCCCCTGTGTTTGGACGGCCGAATGTAGCCGAGTCGGGAAAACTGGCCACGGTGGTTGCAGGTGAGCGAGAGCCGGTGACGAAGGTTCAGCCGCTGCTGGAGTGTTTTAGCCGCAGCGTTACGGTTGTTTCCGAGAAACCTTCGGCGGCTCATGCGTTGAAGATCGGCGGGAATTTTCTGATCACGGCGATGATTGCGTCCTTGTCGGAGAGCTTTGTGTATGCCGAGTATTTGGATATTGAGCCGGGATTGTTTCTTGAGACGGTGAATGCTGCGCTGTTTCGGTCACCGTTTTATGAGAGCTACGGGAAGCTGATGCTGGATCCTCCGGAGAGGGCGGGCGGAACGATTGCGGTTGGCGATAAGGACATGCGGCTGTTCTGTGAGGCGGCGGAGGGCGTGAAGCTGAAGACTCCGCTGGCCGATGTTTTTAAAGCGCATCTTGATCGTGCGATGGAGGCGGGAATGCAGGACCAGGACTGGGCTGAGGGGTATTACCGGCTGGCGCGCAAGGGGATGCATGCGGCGGAATAACTTAGGATGAATGGGTGGGGGAAATCCCAATGAAGCTGAACGGATCGGTTGTTTTGATTACGGGCGCGAGTGCCGGTATTGGCAAGGCGTGTGCATTTGCGTTTGCTGCTGAGGGGGCGCGGCTGCTGCTGGCGGCGCGACGCGTGGAGCGGATTGAGGCTCTCCGCGGGAAGCTGACGGAGGCAGGCGCGGCGGATCTTCACGCGCTGGGACTGGATGTGCGTGACCGGGCGGCGGTTGAAAAGACGTTGGGGGGGTGCCTGAAAAATGGCGGGCTATCGATGTGCTGGTGAACAACGCCGGGCTGAGCCGCGGCCTCGATAAGTTGTATGCGGGCAAGGTGGAAGACTGGGAAGAGATGATCGACACCAACGTGAAGGGATTGCTTTACGTGACGCGGGCGGTGGTTCCGGGGATGGTGGAGCGGGGCCGCGGGCATGTGATTAATCTTGGGTCGACGGCGGGGGAGATGACGTATCCCAACGGCGCGGTGTATTGCGCGAGCAAGGCGGCGGAGCGCGCGATCAACGATGGGCTAAGGCAGGACGTGCTGGGGACCGCGGTGCGGGTGACGTCGGTTGATCCGGGGATGGTGGAGACGGACTTCAGCCGGGTGAGGTTTCACGGCGATGAGGAGCGGGCGGCGAAGGTGTATCAGGGCGTGACTCCGCTGACGCCTGAGGATGTGGCGGATGCGATTGTGTGGGCGGCGACCCGTCCGGCGCATGTGAACATCGCGCGGGTGTTGATGACTCCGGTGGACCAGGCGAATTCGCTGCTCTTTAGTAGAAGATTCTTAGGAAATTGCTTTGAGTTTGGCTTCGACGTCGGCCAGCGCGGACTCGAGTGCGGCGCGACGGTGCGGATTGGAAGTGCGTTCGCTTAGTATGCGTTCGCGCTGGAGTTCGAGTCCCTGACGTTCGCGCTGATGCTGGGCATGCGCGGCGCGCACCCCCTTGGCGGCTTCGTCGGGGTTTTCGGCTCCGGCCTGTTTCTCGGCCACTTGTTCTTCTATGGATTTACTTTCCCATCCTCTTGCCATGTCTTGATGCTACAGCGAAACGGGATGGATCGCACGAAATCTGCGCAATGGGGTTAAACGGCTGCGGGTTCGGCTATTTTTGGTTCAAAGAATCGCTCGACGGCATCGAGGATGGCTTCGCCGGTCTTTGATTCGTAGATGGATTTGCGGAGGGCGGCTCCGCCGGCTACTCCGTGGGTGAACCAGGAGGCGAACTGCTTCATCTTGCCCTGGGCTTCCTTCGGCTTCGGTGTCGGCACAGCAGCATTTCGAAGTACATGCGGATCATGCGGTAGCGGTCGAGGTCAGTCGGCTGGTCGTAGCGGCCGGTGGCGGTGTACTGCGCGATCTGGCGGAAGATCCATGGGTTGGCGGGCGCGGCGCGGCCGATCATCACGGCGTCGCAGTCGGTTTCGGCGACCATGGCGGCGGCGTCTTCGGGGGTGCGGACGTCTCCGTTGCCGATGACGGGGATGGTGACGGCGTCTTTGATGGCGGCGATCCACTGCCAGCGCGCCTGGCCGGTGTAGCCCTGCTCGCGGGTGCGGGCGTGGAGGGCGACGGCGGCGAGGCCGGACTCCTGCGCGAGGCGCGCGAGCTCGACGCAGACGATGTGGTTGTCGTTCCAGCCGAGGCGGAACTTTACGGTGAAAGGGATGGTGACGGCGGCGCGGACGGTCTCGAAGATGTTGGCGATGAGCGGCAGGTCGCGCAGCAGGCCGCTGCCTCCGTTGCAGGCGACGACGCGCTTGGCGGGGCAGCCGAGGTTGAGGTCGACCATGTCGAAGCCGGTGTCCTGGACGATGCGGGCGGCTTCGGCGAGGGTGGCGGGGTTGGAGCCGAAGAGCTGCGCGGCGATGGGGTGTTCGTCGTCGTAGAAGGTGAGGTAGCGCTTGCGCTTGGATTCGCGCATGCGGGCGAGGCCGTCGGCGGAGGTGAACTCGGTCATGATGAGGCCGCAGCCGGATTGCTGGTTGGTGACGGGTGCGTCGACTGAACGCGGTAGCGGTGGCTTCGCTGGTGAAGAGCTGGCGTTGCGGATGAAGCGGCGGAAGACGGTGTCGGTGACTCCGGCCATGGGCGCGAGAACGGTGGCGGGAGCGACGTGGACGTCTGCCGATGCGACTAGACGCGGGCACGCGCGCGTGTGCGGCATGGCGTGTTCGATCGGGTTGTCCCAGTTCTTCTTCATGGTGCTCTCCGCACGGGCGATGGCTTCGCGTGGCCGCTCCCGTTGGTCGCGGGACTGCGCGTCCTGCGATACGCGCTTCGCGCCTTCCTGATACGAATCGTTGATGGCCGCTCCCGTTGGTCGCGCGGGATTATCCAAATCTATGATAAAAGCCCCCGCAAGAGCGGAGGCTTTCGGTGATTCTGTTGGCGGCGATTACTTCGCTGCCGGCTCCGCTTTGGAGTACTTGCGGCGGAAGCGCTCGACGCGACCCGCGGTGTCGACCAGCTTTTGCTTGCCGGTGAAGAAGGGGTGGCAGCTTGCGCAGATTTCGACGTGGATATCGCCCTTGTGGGTGGAACGGGTTGCGAAGCTTGCGCCACAGGCGCACATGACCCTGATTTCGTTGTAGCTTGGATGAATTCCTGGTTTCGGCATGACTCGTTAGAACCTTTCCTGCAATCTTTTTATTTTATGTGGATTTTGGGGGTTTGGCAATGGATTCGAACTTCAAATTAGGGAGACCACCGGCCCGGAATGGCGGGCAGTTGGGCGAGGTGCATCAACCAATTATATAAAGGTTTACCGCGAGTTAAATTGGCTGGGGATTGGGGTTGCGGGCGTCGGTTACGTTCGATGGATCGTCCGAAAACGACTTACCCGGAGCGTAAGCGAATTTCTCATGCTTAGTTCCGACCTTGCGGATGGCATCATGCCAGCCGTCATCCCAAGCAATGCGCGCCTCCCCATCGACGTAGGTCCATGAGCCATGGGCGGCTCCGATCGACTTAGTGGCCTCGCCATTCTCATCAAGGGTGATGTAGAACGAACCTCCCATTCCATCTCCTACTAACCATTTGCCCACAAAATGGCGCTTGCTCGGCACGATCCGTTCTGGAATCGCGATCGGCGTTGTAATACCTGAGGACGATTTGAGTTCCATGGTCGCGATGGCTGAGACAGGAATGCTTTGCTGATGTCCGTCCTTGAAGTGGATGACGATGGCGCCATCGTCTTCTTTCGAAACGGGAGCAGCATTTGCGTGGAGACCGGTGAGCAGCACCAGCCCGACCAGAGCAGCAGAAGAAATAAGTTTGTGCATAATCGCTCCTCATACATCCATCCGAGGGCCCATGACCGGACCTGGTCTACCCAGACCCGGAAAGCTCCGCTGTTTGATTGGTACGCAGATGAATTGCGGATTGTTCCGGTAAGTCTCGCTGAGCGAAAGGTATTCTTGCTGCCTTAATCATCGTCATCATCCTTTTTTGCTTTGCGGTGTTTTGCCAGCAGTTCGGCAGGGATGGGGGCGTTTCCTTTGGCGTTCTGCCAGAGGATGACGTTGAGTTTTTGCGGGTCGGCTCGGTCGGCGTGGGTGAAATCCATCTTTGCGCTTTCGCGTTCGCCTTGCGCGGCGGGGGTGTTGCCGAGGGCTTTGAGGGGCGGGTTGGCCTGGTAGATGAGTCCGTTGGCTTCGTTGGTGTAGTCGGCGGTGAAGGGCGGCTGGGTTCCGGGGCCGGAGAACTCGGGCGCCATGAGGGAGCTGAAGGCGTCGTTGTTATTCATGGGCGGCAGGCCGAGGACGCTTTCCATGGTGCGGACCATGCTTACGGTTGAGTAGAAGCGGCTGTCTACGAAAGGCTGCGCTCCGTCGGCGGCGCGGGGCGCGTACTTGCTGATGATGAGGGCCATGCTGCGATGCGCGTCGACGTGGTCGGCTCCGTTCTGCGCGTCGTCTTCGAGGATGAAGAAGGCGGTGTCGTCCCAGTAGGGGGAGTGGGAGATGGCGTCGATGGCCCGTCCGATGGCGAGGTCGTTGTCGGCGACGGAGGAGCGGGGCGTGGGGCCGCCGGGGGTGGTTCCGGCGGTGTGATCGTTCGGGAGGCGGAGATTGACGAAGTTGGGCATGGTGTCATTGCCGCGTTCGCGGTCGGCGATCCAGCCTTTGAGGTGCCGAAGGAAGATGTTGGCGCGGAGCTGATCGGGAATATCGAGATTGAAGTCGGGATACTCGGGCGCAAAGTGGCCGACGAGCTCGGGTTTGGTGGCGACGTCCTGCGCGACGAGGGGGATGGGCCAGGGCCACTTGCTGATGCCTCCGCCCCATGCTGCGGGGATGGGATCGCCGGGGTTGATCTGTTTTGGGTTGCAGGCGGCTTCGGTGGTGGTCATGGGACCTTGCTGGGCGGCCTTGGGCGCGACGGCGACATTTTTGTCATTACAGAAGATGGACGAGATGTATTCGCCGAAGTGGTAGAGGGTTTTGCCGTGACGGGCGAGATCGCCCCAGAGGTATCCGCTGGCGGGCTCGTTTACGTCGGCGATGTTTTGCAGGAGGGGATAGCCGTCGGCGACGACGCCTTCATAGTCGTAGGTGCGCTCGCTGCCGCGATAGGCCTGCTGCCAGGTTTTTTCGAGGTAGTCGGTTCCGATGGCGGCGTTGGACCAGACGTGGCCGTCTCCGGAGACTTCGCCTGAGTCGAAGAAGTTGTCGAGCACTCCGAACTGCAGGGCGAGCTTGTGCTGGTTGGGGGTGATGTCGGCTCCGTACATGGTGAGGCTCGGGATCGCCGTTGCCTACGGGCTTTCCGTTCC
Source organism: uncultured Acidobacteriaceae bacterium (assembly GCA_963783805.1). GTDB lineage: Bacteria > Acidobacteriota > Terriglobia > Terriglobales > Acidobacteriaceae > Silvibacterium. The sequence continues at coordinate 283,297 of CAWAPC010000011.1, forward strand.
AGGTGAGGTCGCCGAAGAGCTGATCGTAGGTGCGGTTCTCTTTGATGATGTAGATGACGTGCTTGATGCGGCTTTCGGAAGAGCCGGTGAAGGCGATCTTCTCCTGCGCGGCCTTCATGCGGTTGGATTCGAGGACTTGTTCTGTCGACTGCTGGAGGTTTTGGCCGGCGGAGTCGGTGTCGAGAGTGGCGAGCGATCCGCGCAAGAGAGTGGCGATGTAGGTGGAGCTGCTCTTCAGGCGGTAGCTGTCTGCCGGGTCGGGTGTTTGACGCTGGGGGAAATTGTTGGGGCCGGTGCCGTGGCCTTTGTCGGTGGCGACGTAGAGCTGGCCGTTGCTCAGGGCCATGCTTACGGGCATCCACTCGGTGGGGACAAAGCCGATGGGCTCGACCATTCCTTTTTTCGCCGCGCGCGGCGTGAGTCTGGTGGTGTCGATGACGGCGACGGCGTCGCTGGCCATGTTGGCGGCGTAGAGGTGGCGGCCATCGGCGGAGACGGCGAGCGCGTCAGGCTCGGCGCCGAAGTAGCTCTGGTGAGGCAGGCGCGTGTCGTAATAGCCCTTGACGCTGAACTGATCTCCGGCGATGTTGACGGCGGCTACTGCGTCGCGATTGGCGAGCGCGACGTAGAGGGTGCGTTCGTCGGGCGAGAGTGCGAAAGCGCAGGGATGGGTGCCGGGCACGGTTGGATTTTTTGGGCGGAGCAGGGGAAGCTTGCGCCCGATGGCGTTGTGCGCGAGGTCGAGCTCTACGATTTCGCTGGCGTTCCAGAGAGCGACGAAAGCGCGGTTGCCGTCTTTTGTGGCGGCGACGGCAATGGGGTAGGTTCCGGGGACGGCGTCGCTTTCGGAGAGATCGAAGCGATGGAGGATGGCTCCGGTGGATGCGTCCATAAGGAGAGCGTCGTCGGAGAGATTGTCAGCGATGAGTAACTGCTCGTGGCCTGCGTCTCCGATGACGGCGATGGACGCGGGGTAGGGGACGCCCTGGTTTCCGTCCACTTCGCCGATGAGTTTGGTATGACGGCCGCGCGCGAGCTGCTGGAGGGGAATCTTCATCATGCGCAGGGGTGCGATTTTTCCGTCGTGGAAGGAGTAGACGGCGATGCCGCTTCCGGTGTCGGTGTTTGCTTTGCCGGGGGCGTCGTTCGCTTTATTGCCGAGCGGGTCGGTGAGGCTGTCCATGCTGACGTAAAGCTCGCGGCCGTCGCGGCTGAAGGCGAGACCGGAGTAGAGCGTCTGTTTGGCTCCGACGAAGGTGCGGTTGTCGGGGAAGTCAGACACCTTGCCGGTTTTTGTGTCGAGCACGGTGAGCGACTGCATGTAGTTGGAGTCGAATGATCCGTAGCCAGCGTTCACGGTGACGACGTATTGCCGGTCAGGGCTGAGGGCCATGGAGATGGGAAGGTTGTTGATGCTTTGCGGGCTGCCGGGCACGGGCTCGAGGAGCTGCTTGCTGGTGGGCAGGTTGATGCTTTGTCCCGAGCCTGCTGCGGAGAGAGCGATGCAAGCGAATGCTGCGACTGCCGACGGACGGCCAGCGAACTTATTCATGAGGACACCTTACCAATAGATTGCGCCCGTGGGCGTTAAGACAGCGTTACTCGCGATTTTGCGCTGGCTGCGGTAGTCTCGCAAGGAGCTTGAATGCGGAGATCCTTGATTGCGGAGATCACTGATGAAACTGTTCCCATACGCCCTTGCGCTTACGCTTGTTCCTGCTTCGCTGATGGTTGCACAACAGACGGGTCCGCAGACCGACACCAGCGTGATTGATGCGGATGGGACGGCGCACATTACGCGCGTGGTTCCGGTGCCGCAGACGCTGAGCCCGCAGGCGCAGAAGATGGTGGGGCGGCAGGTTTCGGATGCGGCGAATCCGCAGACGCTGGCCGAGCGTCGCAGCGGCACGGACGCGTGGCAGGCTCGCGCAGGTCTGGCGATGAAGGCCGTGTATCCGGTGAATCTTTCAGAGACGAAGATTGCGGGTGTGCCGGTGCGGATTGTGATGCCGCTTGAGGTTCCGGCGGAGAAGCAGGACCGGGTGCTGATCAACGTGCACGGGGGCGGGTTCAATTCGGATTCGGGATCGCTGACGGAGAGCATTCCGATGGCGAATCTTACGCAGACGAAGGTGGTTTCAATTTTGTACCGGCTGGCTCCGGAGCATCCGTTTCCGGCTGGCGTGGACGATACGATTGCGGTTTATAAGGAGCTGCTGAAGACGTATCAGCCGAAGAATATCGGGCTGTATGGCACTTCGGCGGGGGCGATTCTTACGGCGGAAGTTGCGGTGCGGCTGAAGCAACTGGGATTGCCGCTGCCGGCGGCGCTGGGTGTGTTTTCGGGGATGGGGGATTTCAGCCGGGCCGGGGATTCGCAGGCGATGTATGCGCTGGGCGGGCTGGCCGGGGCATCTGGATCCGCCGACCCTCAATGGCGTTCATGACGCGGAATATGTGGGGTCGACGGTGAGGACGGATCCGGTGCTGTCTCCGCTGTTCGCGGACGTGCATGGGTTTCCTCCGACGCTGTTTATTACGAGCACGCGGGACATGCTGTTAAGCGGCACGACGATATTGCAGCGGCACTTTTATGAAGCGGGCGTGGAGTCGCCGATGGTGGTGTTTGAGGGGCTATCGCACGCATTCTGGAATGATGTTTCTCTGCCTGAGTCGCGCGAGGCGTTCAAGATCATGGCTGAGTTTTTTGATACGCATCTGGGAGACTCGCCGTCCAGGCGATAGCTTTCGCGTGGCCACTCCCGTTGGTCGTGGGAGCAGAGTTTGCGTAACGTCGTTTTGGGATAGTCATACACATTTGTTCCGCTTTTTCCTCCGGCTGCGGGCGTTCGATGATCTGCGATACTTGAGCTAACGACCAATGACTGAAGTTTGTTCCAAATGTGATGGCATGGGGATGGTGGTGTTGCGGCGTCCCGATGGGCGGTTTGCGGCTGAGGCCTGCGATTGCCGTCATGAGGCGAGGGTCTCGGCTTTGCTGGAGCGGGCGCGGATTCCGCGGCGGTATCAGCACTGCTCGTTTGAGAGCTATGAGGCGAATTTTCCGGGAGCGGATGCTTCGCTGGCGGCGGCGCATTTAACGGCTCGGAAGTTTGTGGATGGATATCCGGTAACGACCGAGGGCCATGGGCTGTTGCTTACCGGATCGATTGGCGTGGGCAAGACGCATCTGGCGGTGGGGATTCTGCAATCGCTGATTGTCGAGAAGGGTGTGCATGGATTGTTCTGCGATTACCGCGAGCTGCTGAAGGAGATTCAACACTCGTACAATCCGCAGGTACTGACGACGGAGCTTGAGATTCTGCGGCCGGTGTTCGAGGCTGAGGTGCTGGTGCTGGATGAGCTGGGCGCGTCAAAGCCGACGGAGTGGGTTTGGGATACGGTGGCGCACATTCTGAACACGCGCTACAACGACAAGCGGACGACGATTATTACGACGAACTTTCTCAATCAGCCGGCAGTCAGCGCGTCGGCCTCATCGCAGCGGACGCTGCGCGAAGAGACGCAGCAAGCAATGCGTGACAAGACTCTAGGCGACCGTATCGGCGATCGCATGCAATCACGCTTAGCGGAGATGTGCGTAACTGTCCAGATGTATGGAGCGGACTTTCGGCAGAATGTTGGGCGGGCGCGGTTTGGTTGAGGCGCGCGTAGCTCAGACGGATGAAAGTTGTTTCCGCGAGGTTCGGCGCATCCACAGTATGATGGCGGCCGCAAGAAGCGCGGGCACGGTGAGGGTAAGGAGCCCGCGCTGATAGTCGCCTGTGAAGTCCTTTGCAATTCCCATCCAGTACGGCCCGATGAAGCCTCCAATCATTCCGACAGTGTTCATAGTAGCGATTCCCGCGGCCATTGACTTTCCCTTGAGGAAGATCGGAGGAATTGACAACTGCGGACCCTGCAATGCGCCATTGGCGATGGTCGTCGCAGCCAGGGCGGGCACGGCGAGCCAGGGCGACATGGACAGGCCGGCAATCAGGAATCCGCCGCCGATGATCAGATACGGTATTGCAGCATGCCAGTAACGCTCCCGGGTGCGATCGGACCGCTGGGCATTGAGTATCATGGCGACGGCGGAGACCAAGCCGATGGCAGTGATGAGAAAGCCTACCTGCGTAATGCTGAATCCGGTGAGCTTGAGAAGAATAATTGGCGCCGAAAAGGCAAAGGCGTAGTAGGAGGTGAGCATGCAGAAGAAGACAAGGCCGATGAACCAGACGCGAGGGTCGAGCAGGGCGCGGCCAACGTTGTGACGATGACCGCTGCATGCGGCGTCGGATTCGATCTGATCGAGCAGCCAGCGGCGCTCTTCAGGGAGAAGCCATGCGGCGTCGGCGGGAGTGTCGGGCAGCCACGCCAGAAAAGCGATACTGAGCAAGACCGCTGGAACTCCTTCGACCAGAAAGAGCCATTGCCAGCCTGCGAGGCCGAGACGTCCGTTGAGGTTGAGCAAGGCTCCGGCGATCGCGCCCATGACCGCGGAGCTGAGCGGCAAGGAAATATAAAAGCGGCTGATGGCGCGCGCACGCATGCTGGGCGGGAACCACTGCATGAGATAGAAGACCACTCCGGGAAAGAACCCGGCCTCAGCCATGCCGAGCAGGAAGCGAACGACGTAGAACTGCCGCTGGGTCTTCACAAACATCATGGCGATGGCCAGCAGTCCCCACGTGATCATGATGCGTGAGAGCCAGCGGCGCGCTCCGAAGCGGCACAGAAGCAGGTTTGAGGGAATCTCGCAGGCGGCGTAGCTCAGGAAGAAGAGGCCGGCGCCGAGGCCGTATACGGTCGCGCTGAAATGCAGGTCGCGGTTCATCTGCAGCGAAGCAAAACTGATGTTGACACGGTCCATGAAGGCGGTGCCGTATCCGAGCGCGATTAGAGGGATCAGCCGCCAACCGGCTTTGCGGACTGCGGAGCGGCCGAGGGCGTCTTCGGCGGAAAGCGCGGACGCGGGAAGCTGAGGCTCGACGAGCGACATAGATTTCGTCTTTTCCGGGGGAACACCGGGGCCGGGGGAACATCAGGGTCGTGGGCTTGATTGTATGGCCTGGATCAGGTTTGTTCCCGGAAAAGTTCTGTTTGGTGGGATTTCGTTCCTAACGCGCTGACTAAAATTTTCCGGCGAGGATATTCGTGGAATCTGGATTCGAGCGGTGTTTTCAGGTCGGCAAGCCAGAGATTTCGATATTTGAGAGCGGTTTTACGCAGGACAGGGACGGTGATGCCGAGGAAATATGTCTCCTTCGCCGTACTCGCCTTTTCCAGTTTTGAAGTAGCGGGCCGAAAAGACGGCGCGCGTTGGGTCGGCTGCGGCTTTTAGAGCTTTTTCGAGCTGTGTTCGCGCTGCGCTTGCGGTCATTTCTTAGCTCTTACTCTAGAACCATTTCGGTTTCTACTTTGCCGGTGGTGGTGAGGACGATGGCGGCGGTTATGATGAGCGCGCCTCCGAGCCATGCTGCGGGGCCCAGCTTATCTCCGAGCAATTCGACTCCGAGGATGGAGCCGAGGGCGGGTTCTATGTTGAGGAAGACTCCGGCTCTGGATGCGGGGACGTGATGGATTCCCCAGTTCCACAGGAAGGTTGCTGCCGAGGTGCAGAGCAGGCCTCCGGCTGCACACGCGAACCATACTCTGGCGCTTAACCCATAGACCGGCGGAGGCCCGTCGACGAGGAAGACCCAGACGGCGAGCATGAGTGATCCGCTGAGGATGCCGTAGACGGTGATGGTGGTGGGCGAGTGGCGGTGCATGAGATGGCGATTGAGAAGAACCCAGCCGAGCGCGATGACCAGGGAGAAGACGATGAGCATGTCTCCAGCGAGGGTGGGGCCGCCTGCCGCGTGGTGATGCTGGGTTCCGCTGAGGGTGATGAGGGTGACGCCGGAGGTCGATCCGGCGAGCGCGAGCCAGCCCTTCCAGTCGAGGCGCTCGTGGGTGAAGACGGTTGCGCCGACGGCGAGAATGACGGGCATGGTTCCGACCATAAGTGCGCCATGGCTTACCGTGGTGAGTGACAGGCCGTAGAACTGGAACAAGAACTGGAGCGGAATGCCGAGCAGCGACGCGAGGAGCAGGAGAAGCCAGTCTTTTCCGGACAGGCGCGCGGGACGCAGCATGGGCAACAGGCCGAGGCAGGCGAAGGCGAATCGGTAAAACACCATGTGGCCCACGCTTAACTCAGTGAGCGCGATTTTTCCGAAGTAGAAGCCGGAGCCCCAGCAGGTTCCGGCGAGGGCGCAAGAGCCGTAGCCCAGGAATGCGGGTGCCGATGGCGAGCGCGGCAGGAGCTGTTGAGACATTGCTTCCAGTGTAGCGGGGACTGCGCGTCCGGCGCCCTCCCTGACGCTGGCTTTCGGCCACTTCCGCTGGTCGGGACTGTCTGTCGAGGCGCGACCGGTGGCCTGGCTATTGGCTGGTTTTGCGACGGCATTTGAATTTGCGCGGCGAAGTCACGAGAATGTTGCTGATGGCCTTGCGGGATAAGTGCCGGAGATGGAATTTGATCGCGTTTGCGCCGCTGCTGCTGATTGTGAGCGCGGGGCAGGCCTCGACAAAGCACGAAGCTGCTGCCGCGCCCACCGTGACTCCCACGGTTCGCATTGCGGTGGGTCCGCTGGGATTTATGGCGCCGAGCGAAGCTTACCTTCAGCACCGGATGGCCTGGGCTACGCTGGATTTTGTGGACGATAGCCACCTGCTTTTCACCTTTCACAGCAGTGGCCTGATGCGGCGCATTCCGGGCGATCCCGCGGACGATGAAGACCAGATGATCCACGCCGTTGTATTGGAGATTGCGACCGGCAAAGTAACGCAGCAGGCGGACTGGCGAATGCATGACCGGCAACGCTATCTGTGGGCCTTGCAGGACGGGAAGTTTCTGGTGCGGCAGCGGAATTCGCTATATCTGACGGACAGCAACCTTGAGCTTCGGCCGTATCTGACGTTTGACACGGACCTCGAGGCGATTGAGGTTTCTCCGGGGCGGACTCTGATGGCGATTGAGATGGTGAAGTTTCTGGCTCCGGCCGCAGGAGAGAGCGATACGTTGGGAGATGTTTCGGGACTTCTGCCTCCGTCGCTGGTCTCACCCGGCGCGACGAGACAGAAGCGCACAGAGCTTGTTCTGGTGCATCCCGGCGACAAGAAGGCTGTGGCTGCGGTGCAGATGCGGAATCCGATGGACCTGCCGCTGCTGGAAGATGGGTTTCTGGGCGCGTTGGAGGGAACGCAGCCTAAGGAATGGGTGATCGAGAAACAGCTCTCGGGCGGCGACACGGAAAAGATTGGCGAGGTGAAATCGATGTGCAGGCCGGACCTTGTGACGCTGAGCGCGAATGTGGCGCTGTCTGAGAACTGTCCGGTGAACGGAGCGGATGGCTATGCGGTGAGCGCGCTTTCGATGGCTGGAGAGGTTCTGTGGCAAGGCCTGTGGCAATCGAAATACATCTGGGCTTCCTTCGAAGTTGCTGAGAACGGCAGCCGTTTCGCGTATGGATCGCTGGAGACGAATCGCGATATAGGCAGGCTGGACGCGTTTGGCGAAGCGGACGTGGTGGCGCAGCCGGTGGGCGTGTTCGATACGGAGACGGGGAAACTGGAAGTGGTGAAGAACGCTTCCCCGATTCTGAGCGGGGCTCACAATTTTGCACTGTCGGCGGATGGGCGGCGGTTTGCGATTCTGCGCGACGGGGCGATTGAGGTTTATGATTTGCCTCCGGTTCCGGTGGAGCGCGACGGTGAAGGATAAAGCTGAGGCGAAGTAGCAGGAATGGCATTGGCGTATTCAGCGCGGTTGATTGACCGGGGGTTTCTCCGCACCTAAACTTGTATAAAGGAGCCTCTGCGCTGGGGAGGCTGTGAATTCGATGTCTGCTGATCTGCGAATTGGTGCGCGCGAGCGGCTGGTTCTGACTACGATCATCGAAAACTACATTGCTACGGGCGAGCCGGTGGCTTCGCAGGCGCTTGCGCGGCAGTTTGGAAACCAGGAAGGGATGTCTGCGGCGACGATTCGCAACACGATGGCGGCGCTGGGCGACGCGGGGTTGCTGGATCAGGCGCATAGCTCGGCGGGGCGGATTCCTACGGCGCGGGCTTTTCGATTTTATGTGGAACAGCTGGCTGCTCCGGCGCGCGTGACGAGCCTGACGCAGGAGCGTCGCGAGCAGATCGACGAGAGCTTTACGGGGGTGGGATCGAGCCAGCAGTTTCTGGAGCGCACCTCGCATGTGCTGGCGATGATTTCAAGCGGAGTGGGCGTGGCGCTGGCCTCGACGCCGGAGGCGCAGGTGCTGGAGCATATTCATTTCTCACGGTTGGCCGTGGGCCGCGTGCTGGCGGTGGTGGTGACGGCGTCGGGCATGGTTCAGGACCGGGTGCTTTTGCTGGATCGCGATCTTCGGCTGGACGAACTGGAGGCATCGGCCCGGTTTTTGAATGTGAATTTTCATGGATGGTCGATCGACCGGATTCGCTTGGAGCTCGACCGGCGGATCGAGTCGGAACGCACGGAATATGACCGGTTGATGGCTTCGGTGAACGAGTTGTATCGCAAGGGCGCGCTGGAGGGCGAGAATGCTTCGGGTCCGGTGATCTTTGTGGAAGGCGTCGCCAATCTGCTGGCGGGCGAGATAGATCGCGAACGGCTGCGGATGATGCTGACGGCGCTTGAGGCCAAGCAGCGGTTGATCGAATTGCTAAATGCTTATCTGGATTCGCGGCAGCAGACGGTCCGCGTGGTGGTGGGTCTGGAAGAGGCGATTCCAGGGATGCATAACCTTGTGCTGATTGGATCGCCGGCGAGGATGGGCGCGGAGAATGTAGGCACGGTCGCGGTGATCGGGCCTACTCGCATGCAATACGAAGAGACAATGAACGCTGTTGCCTACATTGCGCAGCTTTCAGACAGGATTTTCCAGGACTAGCCGTCCAGGCACACGCGGCTCATGCCGCCAAATCTGCCCCGGCCGTAGTTGCCCTCCCTTTGGTCGCGAGCTGACAACGAGGGCGCATTGTATGTTGGGATTCCGGCTGGCCGGATCCAACAGATAGAAGCAGAAGGATTATCCCCAGCCGCGATAAACTGTTAAAGACACCGAGTTTTTATATGACCCGAAGAATTTTTGTCGATAAAAAAATGAATGAAGAAGCATTGGAAGCCGCCCCCGAGGTTGAATCGAATCAGGACTCTGCCGAATCAGTATCTGCAGAGAAGACTCTACCTGCAGAGGCGACTGGCGTTTCGCAGGAGGATTACGACCGCGCGAAGGCGGAGCGTGATTCGCTGCTGGACCGGCTGGCTCGTTTGCAGGCGGAGTTTGAGAATGCCCGCAAGCGCGAGGCGCGGGAGCGGAATGAGTTTCGCGACTTTGCCGTAGCCGGAGCGGTGGAGCAGTTTTTGCCGGTGCTGGATAATTTTCAGCTTGCGCTGAAGTCGAGCGGATCGGCGGAGCAACTGCGCGCAGGTGTAGAGCTGATTGTGAAGCAGATGGAAGAGGCGCTGCGTTCGCTAAACGTGCAGCCGATTGAGGCCGTGGGCGCGGAGTTCGATCCGCGGGTGCATGAGGCAATCGAGATGGTAGAGAAGCCGGACGTTCCCGACCACCAGGTATTTGATGAAGTTCGGCGCGGCTACCGCATCAAAGAGCGGCTGCTGCGTCCGGCGATGGTCCGCGTCGCCAGCAACCCGCAACAGAAGGAAGCATGAGTACAACCTCCAACGTGACTAAAGCCGATTACTACGAAGTGTTGAGTGTGAGCCGCACGGCCTCCGACCAGGAGTTGAAAGCCGCGTACCGCAAGCTGGCGATGCAGCATCATCCGGACCGCAATCCGGACGACCACCACGCGGAAGAGAAGTTCAAACAGTGCAGCGAAGCCTATCAGGTGTTGAGCGATCCGGATAAGCGCGCGGCGTATGACCGCTATGGTCATGCGGGCGTGTCGGGCGCGGGGCAGCAGGGAAGTCCGTTTGTCGACTTCCAGGACCTGGGCGATATTTTTGGCGACCTGTTTGGATTTAATGTGGGCGGCGGTGGCGGCGGCAGGAGACAGTCGCGGGCGCAGAAGGGCCGGGACCTTCGCTTTGACCAGACGATTGAATTTGAAGAGGCTGTCTTCGGCAAGGAAACGGAGGTTTCGATTCGCCGCATGGAGGCGTGCGTGGATTGCCGGGGGCTAGGTACAGCGAGTGGGCGCGGTCCGGCGACCTGCCAGCAGTGCCAGGGGCGGGGACAGGTTCGCTACCAGCAGGGATTTTTTTCGATTGCGCGCACATGCAGCGTTTGCGGCGGCACAGGATCGGTGATCTCGGACCCGTGCAGAACTTGTCGCGGCGATGGGCGCGTGGAGCGGGAACATACGATCAATGTGAGTATTCCGGCTGGAGTTGAGGATGGAACGCGGATTCGCTATCAGGGCGAGGGAGATGCCGGTCGCGCCGGCGGCCCTTCAGGTGATTTGTATGTAGTTTTGGCGGTGAGGCCGCACAAGTTCTTTGAACGCGACGGCCATGACCTTCACTGCCAGATCCCGATTTCTTTTACGCAGGCGGCACTGGGCGCGGAGATTAATATTCCGACGCTGGAAGGACCGGCGGCACTGAAGATTACCGAGGGCACGCAGAGCGGCAAGGAATATCGTTTGCGTGGCAAGGGCGTTCCTTACCTGAATGAGCATGGGCGCGGCGATCTGATTGTGCAGGTTGCGGTGCAGACGCCGAAGAAGCTGACGCGCGTTCAGAAGGAACTGCTGCGGCAGCTTGAGCGAGACGATGTCGGTGGAGAATACTCCGACGCCGCGCGGCTTGTTCGACAAGGTTAAGGAGATGTTCTCTTAGCGGCAGCCATTCAGGATCAGCAACCAGGCTGGTTTCTTTTATTCGAGGATGGCGGCTGTGATTGCCATGGCTGATATGGCTGCGGTTTCGGCTCGCAGGATTCTGGGGCCGAGGCTTACCGGTTTCCAGCCATCCGCGTCGAAGAGGGCTTCTTCTTCTGACGTCCATCCACCTTCAGGACCGATTGCCAGACGGATCCCGGGAAATTCATCATCGGCAATTCTGAGGGCTTCTTCGAGCGCCGCGCGCAGCGTGGTGGAGCGCTCCTGCTCGGCGAGCAACAGCTTGACGGCTTCACCTTCGCGGGCAGCGGCTGGTTTCAGAGGGATTGCGTCTTCGATTACGGGAAAATCGGATCGGCGGGACTGCTTTGCGGACTCGCGAGCGATTTTGCGCCAGCGCTCGACGCGATTCTGCGCGGCCTGGACGAGATGCTTTTCGCTGCGGCGCGCGATGATGGGGATGATTCGTTCGACTCCCAGCTCGGTTGCCTTCTCGATGGTCCACTCCATGCGGTCGAATTTGAAAATGGAGAGCAGCAGGGTGATGGGCAGCGCGGGATCGGATGCGACCTCGGCGAGGAGGTTGAAGCGGACGGCATCTCCGCTGATGGCGGCGATGACGGCGTGCCAGACGCGGTCTCCGGCGACGAGGTCAAATTCCATGCCAGGCTGGGCGCGGAGCACGCGCATGAGGTGCGCGGCCTGCTCGCCGGTCAGTGATGCGGTGGCTTCATCCCAGGTATCGGCAATCCAGCGGCGGCGCGTCATAAAACTATTGTCGCAAATGCACTTTTTCTCAGAGTAGGCGTAGGATGCCTGAAAACACTAAGGGGAACGCTTTCGCGCTCCCCTTTTGTGTTGCCTAATGATTATTGCTTACTTCTTTTTTGCGGCCTTCTTTGCAGGTTTCTTTGCCGCTTTTTTGGCTGCCTTTTTCGTTGCCATAGTTTTCTATTCTCCCTTTTTCTGCAACCACAAATGTTGCAGTTAACGAATGTATAGAAGCATGAAAAAAGAGTGTCAAGAAAAAAATCACATTTTCGAATTATTTTTTTGCCGGTTTGCGGTCGCGCAGACGGTCGCTCGTTCTCTTTTTTTCAGATCAGATGAGAATGTTTTGCGATTGCGAGCGACGATTCCGGTGATCGAATCGTGCCATGCATGCGCCATCATGCCTGCGCGCAAACTCTGACGACGGATTGCGAGAACGCAGAACATCGCTCCATACGCGGTGATGGCGATCATTCCGCCGATGCCTTCGTATCCATGCGCGGCGCCGAAGAGCAGCGAGGATGCCGCGACGCCGATCCATACATTGCCGCGAAGCGAAGAGAACTGCTGGAGCAGGTAGCCGCGAAAGACAAACTCTTCGACGATGCCGGCGGTGACGCAGAGCGCGATCCAGACGCAAGATCTCTGCGATGCTTTGGGGCGCGATGGCGATGATGGCCTTCTGCGCCTGGATGAGATGGAACATGCGCAGCACGGTTGCGATGGCGGCGAGCACGAGCATGGCCATGATCCAAAAGAGCAGCGCGATGCCGATGTCGCGCGCCCACTCTTTGATTCCGGTGCGGCGCTGACCGAGAATTTGGCGCAGCGGCGTGCGGCGCATCCACAGGCCCCACCATGCGAGCAGCGCCAGAACCCACTCCCATGCGATGGTGATCGCGTAGCGCGCGATGTGGCTGCCGCCGAAGCCTGCGGCCTTGGATTGCAGGCCGCTGAGAATGGAGATGCCGACGATGACGGAGGCGAGGATCGCTGTATGCCACCAGGGTGCGATGGGTTGACGGCGATTGGGCCAGATGGGCGCGGCGGTTGCGAATGGTGCTCCGGTTGTGTTCTCTGATACCTTCATGAGTTCGCATCTTGAGTGTATCGGGTGCATCGAATCTACAGACAGGAGATGAGGAGCTATGGAAGAGGTTGTGATTGTTTCGGCGGCGCGGACGCCGGTGGGGAAATTTCAGGGAGCGCTGTCCGGGTTGTCGGCGACGCAGCTGGGCGCGATTGCGGTGCGCGAGGCGGTGAAGCGGGCGAAGCTTGATCCGGCGATGGTGGACGAGTGCATTATGGGGAATGTTGTTTCCGCGGGGCTGGGGCAGAATCCGGCACGGCAGGCGGCGCTCCATGGCGGGCTGCCTCCAGAGGTGAGCGCGCTGACTATCAATAAGGTCTGCGGGTCGGGACTGAAAGCGGTGGGGCTGGCGGCGCAGTCGATCCAGACGGGCAATGCGGAGATTGTGGTTGCGGGCGGGATGGAGTCGATGACGAATGCGCCTTATCTGCTGCCGCAGGGGCGGAATGGTTTTCGCATGGGCAATTCGGTGGTGGTCGATTCGATGGTGCATGACGGGTTGTGGGACGCGTTCAACGACTATCACATGGGCGTGACGGGCGAGAATGTTGCGGAGAAGTACGGCGTGACGCGCGAGGAGCAGGACGAGTATGCGCTGAACTCGCACCGCAAGGCGGCGGCGGCGCGACGCGAAGGACGCTTTGCGGCGGAGATTGTTCCGGTGGAGATTCCGGCGAAGAAGAAGGGTCAGGCGCCGGTGGTGGTGGATCAGGACGAATCGATTCGCGAGGACGCGAGCCTGGAGGCGCTGCGCGGGCTGAAGCCGGCGTTCAAGAAAGATGGGACGGTGACGGCGGGGAATGCTCCGGGAGTGAACGACGCGGGCGCTGCGGTGGTGGTTATGTCGGCCGCGAAGGCTGCTTCGCTGGGGTTAACTCCTCTGGTTCGCATTCGAGCGCAGGCCACGAGCGGCGTTGAGCCGAAGTGGGTGATGATGGCTCCGGTGACGGGCGTAAGGAAGGTGCTGGAGCGCGCGGGGTGGTCGGCGGACAGCGTGGACCTGTTCGAGTTGAACGAGGCGTTCTCGGTGCAGTCGATTGCGCTGATACGCGAACTGGGCCTGCCGCTCGAAAAGGTCAATGTAAATGGTGGTGCGGTGGCGATTGGACATCCGATTGGCGCGAGTGGGGCACGGGTTCTGATTACTCTGATCTACGAGATGATTCGGCGGGATGCGAAGCGCGGGGTCGCGGCGCTTTGTCTGGGCGGGGGGAATTCGGTGGCGATGGCGGTGGAGCGGGACTAGCCGTCCAGGCACACGCGCCTTCGGCGCCTGCAGGATCAGGGGCCGCTCCTGTTAGTCGCGGAGTTGAGATTGGAAGCGTGGATGGAAACCGCAGGTTCTTCGGCTCGCTTCCCTCGCTCAGAATGACATCATTTTTCTAGTGGGTGACTGTGGATGAAGTCGACGGAGAGGTTTTCTACGCGGGTGGATGCTTATCGCGAGCATCGGCCCCGGTATCCACGCGCGATCCTTGATGTGCTGCGGCGGGATTGTGGATTGACTTCGCAATCCGTGATTGCGGATGTCGCTGCCGGAACCGGATTGCTGGCTGAGATTTTTCTGGCCGATGGAAATCGAGTGATTGCGGTTGAGCCGAATGCTGCTATGCGGGCCGTATGCGAGGAGTTGCGCGGGGAGTTTCCGCAACTGACCTGCGTGGAGGGTACGGCTGAGGCTACCGGGCTCGCGAACATTCCATAGACATGGTGACAGTGGGTCAGGCGATGCACTGGTTCGATCTGGGTGCGACGCGTGCGGAGTTTGCGCGGATTCTGCGTCCGGGCGGATGGTGCGTTGTGGTTTACAACCATCGGAAGATGCGTGGCGATGCGTTCCATGAGGGCTATGAGCGGATTCTGGTGGAGTTCGGCGGGATTACGGAATGGTGCAGGGCAGCCATCTGACGGAGGATCGGCTTGCGGAATTTTTTGCGCCTGTGGCGATGCAGTGCGCGACTTTACCGAATGCTCAGGACTTGACGCTGGATGGATTGCGGGGCCGGGTGCTGTCTTCTTCTTATATGCCGCAGGAGGGTGATGCGAAATATGCGGCGATGATGGAGGCGGTGGGGGAGCTATTTGCGAGTCATGCGCGGGATGGTGTGGTGAGGATGGAGTATGAGACGGCGGTGTGTGGTGGGGTCCCGAGGTGAGGGAAGTCACTCAATCAAAGAGCGTTTGAGTGGAACCTTCAGCCATGTATTTTGGGGAATGTCGAAGAGGCTGCCATCAAGGGATGGATTTCGCTGAGAAGGGAGCACTCATGGCCAAACGGCTTCTGAAGGTGACCAATTGAAAAGCGGATCCCGGGAACGGGCGTTGATATCAAGGGCGGACCTGTCAGAGTTCGTCAGGCCGTTGAGAGCAGAAGATTCCGAGCTACAGAGACGAGTAATGGAAGTGGAACGCCAACAGCGCGAAAATGTTATGGGTCCTTGCGGGGATCTGGCACCAGCGTCATTGGCAAGCGCCATTGCAGCGTGGGATGCTGTCGCGCATCGCTAGTTTCCGATGTCGCTGCGCTTCTTCAATATCTTTGGCGAATGCGGTCGATGCACGGGCACCCTCGGATCAGTCAGCACTCGATGATGTTGAGGGCGAGGCCGGCGAGGGAGGTTTCTTTGTAGCGGGATTGCATGTCGAGGCCGGTTTGGTACATGGTTTTGATGACCTGATCGAGCGAGACTTTGTGGGCTTCGGTTTCGTTCATGGCGATGCGGCAGGCGTGGACGGCTTTGACGGCGCCCATGGCGTTGCGCTCGATGCAGGGGATCTGCACGAGGCCGCCGATGGGATCGCAGGTCATTCCGAGGTTGTGCTCCATGGCGATTTCGGCGGCGTGTTCGACCTGACCATTGGTTCCGTTGAGCGCGGCGGCGAGGCCTCCGGCGGCCATGGAGCAGGCTACGCCGACTTCTCCCTGACAGCCGACTTCGGCTCCGCTGATGGAGGCGTTCTCTTTGTAGAGGACTCCGATGGCGGCGGAGGTGAGGAAGTAGCGGAGGATGCCTTCTTCGTCGGCGTCGGTCGATGAAGTTCTGATAGTAGCGGGCGACGGCGGGGATGACTCCGGCGGCTCCGTTGGTGGGTGCGGTGACGACGCGGCCTCCGGCGGCGTTTTCTTCGTTGACGGCCATGGCGTAGACGGTGACCCAGTCGAGCGGGGCGAGCGGGTCGTTATTTGCCTGGCCGCGGGCGCTTTAGCTTTGCCTTCGCGTTCCTTGTCGCGCAGGCGCTGCGATAAGACGCGGGGCGCGGCGGCGGACTTCGAGGCCTCCGGGAAGAATGCCTTCGGTTGCGATGCCGCGCTCGATGCAGCCCTGCATGACTTGCCAGATGTGCAGCGATGCCGGCGCGGACCTCGGCTTCGGGTTGGGGGGCTCGGTTCGCAGCGCGCACTCGTTGGCGAGCATGACCTGCCAGATGGCGAGATTATTTTCTGCCGCGATTTTCAGCAGGTCGGCGGCGCTCTTGAATGGATAGGGCTGCGCGGCTGCTGATGCAGCGGCGATGCGTGCGCGCGAAATCGCGCGCGTTCGGCTCCGAGTCGGCGACGATGAAGCCTCCGCCGATGGAGAAGTAGATTTCGCTGGCGAGGACTTTGCCGTTTGAATCGAAGGCGGTGAAGCGGATGCCGTTGGGATGCTGCGTTTTTGCTCCGGGCGGAAACATCTGGTCGCGGTGGAAGAGCAGGTCGTCCGGCTTCGTTGAAGGGAATGGTGTGCGAGCCGAGGAGAGGCAGCGTCTTTGAGGCGCGGATGGCGGCGAGTTTTGTGTCGATGGTGGCGGGGTCGATGGTTGCGGCCTCTTCTCCGCTGAGACCGAGCAGGACGGCGCGGTCGGTGCCGTGGCCGTGTCCGGTGAGAGCGAGGGAGCCGTACAACTCGTGTGGATGGCGGCGACCTGATCGAGCTGGCCGGAGCTGTGCAGGGATCGCGCGAAGCGGCGAGCGGCGCGCATGGGGCCCATGGTGTGCGAGCTGGAGGGTCCGATGCCGATTTTATAGAGATCGAAGAGACTGGTTTTCACGACTGATCAGTGTAGGGCATTTCTCCGCTTGCTGTAACTCTTGCCGGGGTTGTGTGGGATTGGTTATCTCGATGGTGAAATTCATCCGCGATAGTTGTGCAATGTCAGACTGATAAAGATTGCAGCGGGAGACAACGTCTTTCAGCGGCGTTCCCGATCCGAGTGGCAGGAGGTAAGGAATTGCGACATTGCGGGCAACTTGAAACCATGCCTTGTTCAATGATCGAAACGCTTGGGCGAGGTATGAGGGTTCTGCGGAGATCGACGCTTAAACGAGCTTTGCAATTCTGCGATGCCGGAATGGTTTGTTCAAACGCACATAAGCTGTACGAAAGTACGCAAAGGAGAAAAGATGCTGCTGATTATCCTGATTATTCTGGTTTTAGTGTTTGGATTTGCCGTGCGTTACAAGATATGCGGGCCGGCGAATTGAAGAATTACGGCGGCGGCGGCATTAGCCTGATTCTGTTGATCCTGATCGATTCTGTCTTCTGGTTGCGAGGGATCTAGCTGTTTTTTACTTGCACGACGTGAGCCGGATCGCCGGTCGCACACGTTACTTAGGGAACGTGCGGCGGCGGCGTGGCGGCGGTTTCTTTGTTGCGCCGAGAGTTTCGAACTCTATACTTCAGGCATTCCCCTGACTTATGCTCTTTAAAGCCCTCAGCGCCGCTGTCTACGGCATCGACGCAAACATCATCGACGTGGAAGTCGATTTTTCCGGACGCAAGGCGGACCAGGACCACTTTCATACGGTGGGTCTGCCGGATGCCGCGGTGCGCGAGAGCCGCGACCGGGTGCGCGCAGCGATCAAGAACTCCGGCTTCGATATTCCGCCTACGGACATCACAATCAATCTTGCGCCTGCGGACCTTAAGAAAGAGGGTTCGGGTTTTGATTTGCCGATGGCGATCGGGATTCTTGGCGCTTATGGCGCATTGCAGATTCGCGACCTGAGCCAGTTTTTGCTGGTCGGAGAGCTGGGGCTGGATGGAGGGCTTCGGGCGGTTCCGGGGATGCTGCCGATTGCGGTTGCGGCGCGGGAGCGCGGGATTCAGAATCTGATAATTCCCAAGGCGAATGCGCGCGAGGCGGCGGTTGTCGAGGGCGTGAATGTTTATCCGGTGGCTTCGCTGCAGGAGGTTCGGGAACTGCTGAATGCGGCGGCGAACGGCGGAATCCATACGCGATCCATTCCGCGTGCAGGCGGCGCTGGTGCTGGAGGAGGAGCAGCATTTTTCGCTGGACTTTGCCGATGTGCGCGGGCAGCAGACGGCGAAGCGCGCGCTGGAGGTTGCGGCGGCGGGGGGGCATAACATTTTGATGATCGGGCCGCCGGGGTCGGGCAAGACGATGCTGGCGAAGCGGCTGCCTTCGATTCTGGCTCCGCTGAGTTTTGAAGAGGCGCTGGAGACGACGAAGATTCATTCTGTCGCGGGCGTGCTGGATGCGGAGGCGGGGCTGGTTACGCAGCGGCCGTTTCGCGCGCCGCACCATACGATCTCCGACGCGGGGCTGATTGGCGGCGGAGCGGTGCCGCGGCCGGGCGAGGTTTCGCTGGCGCACAACGGCGTGCTGTTTCTGGATGAGCTGCCGGAGTTTCCGCGCAATGTACTGGAGGTGATGCGGCAGCCGCTGGAGGATCGCAGCGTTACGATTGCGCGGGCGTCGATGTCGCTGAGTTTTCCGGCGGCGTTCATGCTGGCGGCGGCGATGAATCCTTGCCCTTGCGGATATTTCAATGACAAGTCGCGGGAGTGCCATTGCACTCCGCCGCTGATTCAGCGGTATGTGGCGAAGGTTTCAGGGCCGCTGCTGGACCGCATCGATATTCATATTGAGGTTCCGGCGGTGCAGTATCGCGGAGTTGCGCGGGGGTGCGGCGAGCGAGAGTTCGGCTGCGATTCGCGGGCGAGTGTTGCGTGCGCGAGGGCTGCAGCGGGAGCGGTTTTCAGGCGCGAAGGAGAAGATTTACTCGAATGCGCAGATGGGCACACGGCAGATACGCGCGTTTTGCGAACTGGGCGCGGATGCCGAGAAGCTGCTGGAGCGAGCGATGCAGCAACAGGGGCTTACGGCTCGCGCGCATGATCGCATCTTGAAGGTGGCTCGCACGATTGCCGACCTTGAGGGAGCGGCTTCGCTTACAGTTGCGCATATTGCGGAGGCGATCCAGTATCGAACTTTAGACAGGAGCTACTGGAGCTAGGGCGCTCCGTCCCGCACTTCGGTTGTGGCCGGGACAGAAACCGCAGGTCCTTCGACTCATTTGGCGCAAGCGCCAAACTTCGCTCAGGATGACAAGTCAGTTGAGGTTTGATCTTTCCCACCCTATGCGCAAAGAACGCGCATAGGATGGGGCACCCATCGTTGGTGGCTGCTTTAGAAGCCGCAGGTCCCTTTGTGACTCTAAATTTCTGATCGGTCGAGGATCACCTGTGCGGCCAGTGGGAATAGGAGCACGACGACGCCACGAGCAAGGATGGACAGACCTAGATGGCCGGAAAGACCATTGAACGAGCTGATGGCTAAAGTTGAACAGGTTCGGAATGGGGCTCGGCAACTGGACCGACGGGTAATAGTGGGCGATAAGAAGCCGGAGGACGATGTATCCGACAAGAACGCCTGCGCCGATGATGACTCCGCTCATGCGCTTCGTCACAATCGAAAAGAAATATGTGAGGCTGAAGACGAGGCCGCTGAAGAGCAACGCTCCTAAGCCGATCAGAAGTAGAACCAAGATCACTGGAATCGGATTGTCGTACCGGTTGAAACTGACACCTCCGGAAAGGTGCATCAGCATCTGGATATGGTGCAGCAACCAACCCATCATCAGATTTGCGAGCAGGATGATGATGACAAGTTGCGCCATGCCGAAGCCCCAGTCGTTCCAGATGAACCATGCGCGGGACCGCGGGCGGGTGAAGAGGAATGATCCGCTGTCTTCGCCGAGGTTCTTTCCGACGCCTATGCTGGCTGCCAACCAGGCCCAGAACGCGATGAGGACGGACTCGATATAGAAGAGCGCGATAAACATCACCGGGAAGGCGTTGGTGTCATTTCCCTGGACATGGCTGGAATCGAGCTTAAGGTTGGCCTTTACGACCAGCATAAGTAGAAGGAGCAGGCCCAGCAGGCCTATTCCAGAGATGATGCGGCTTTCACGCCATTGCTTCCACAGATACATGGTTGTTCTCCTTTCCTGCCAGCTCGAGAAAAATCTCGGAGAGGTTCATGGGCAGCACTTCGAGGATGGTGGCTCCGTTGTTGCGGAGGTCGGCGGCGAATTGTTCTTCTCCGGCGCAGAGGACGTATTCGGTTACTCCTTCGGAGGCGCTGGTGGTTAGAATCTCCGGCGACTTCGACGGAACGCGCTCGCCGGTGACGCGGATGCGGCGGTAGCTGGCGCGGATGTCGTCGAGGCGGGCTTCGAGCAGCAGCTTGCCGTTGTCGAGGATGCCGACCCAGTCGGCGATCTTCTCGACCTCCGAGAGATGATGCGAGGACATGAGGATAGTGCGCCCGTCGTTGGCGAAGTCTTCCACGAGGACGCGCAGGAGCTGATCGGTGACTACGGGATCGAGTCCGGCGGTGGGTTCGTCGAGGATGAGCAGCTCGGGGTTCTGCGCGAGGGCGAGCAGCAGGCAGAGCTTGGTCTTGTTGCCGTGCGAGAGCTTTTTGAACTTGCGGTCCATGGGGATTTCGAGGGCTTCGGCATAGCGCCTGGCGCTTGCGTCGGACCAGGCGGGGAAGAATCCTTTGTTGAAGCGCAGCAGCTCGCGGCCCGTCATATAGGGCAGGAGCATCTTGTCGATGACGAAGCCGGTGCGCTGGAGGATCGCGATGCGGTCGGGTCCGGCCTCAAAACCGAGAACGCGCGCCGTGCCGCTGGTGGCGGGCGAGAGGCCGGCCAGGATGCGGATGGCGGTGGTCTTGCCGGCTCCGTTGCGGCCGAGGAAGCCGTAGACAGAGCCGCGCTCGACATGGATATTCACGCGGTCGAGGGCGGCGAGGGTTCCGTAGCGTTTGCCGAGCGCGTGGGTTTCGATGGCCAGTTCGCTCATGGTTGTCTCTCCAATTCGTTCATGGATTCTTCGAGCAGCCGCAGGGTGTCTTCGCGCGGCAGCATCAATTGTTTAGCTTCTACGGCGAGTTGCGTAGCGAGGGGCCGGAGTCTGCGGATTTTCTCGGGCTTCAGCAGCTTGGGTGTCTGGCCGTTTACGTAACAACCGCCGCCCTGAACTGTGCGGATGACTCCGTCGCGCTCGAGATTCTGGTAGGCGCGGGCGACGGTGTTGGGATTGATGCGCAGCTCGGCGGCGAGTTTTCGCACGGGTGGCAGCGGATCGTCCTGCCGCACGGCCTGGGCGGCGATAGCCTGCTTCATCTGCGATTCGATTTGCAGGTAAAGGGGAATGCCGGAAGCGGGATGGACTCGCACAATCATGGACTAGCCGTCCAGGCGCCATCCTGAGTCTGCTTCAGGGGCAACTCCAGTTGGCCGCGGATTGAAGAGTGATGCATCATTTGTACTAATACAATAATACAATTATAAAATTGTCAAGAGAGAAATTCTGCTTTTGTGACGGACGGCGATTCCGGGAGAACGGGGAGCGCATGAATCACGTATAGTGGGCAACGGGAGTTTCGAGGTTTCGATGAAAAAAACGATATTTGCAGTCGGGTTGATAGTGGTGGCGTCGTTCGGGGCGGGCGCTCGATTTGCGCAGGCGCAGGCGGCGGGTAGTTCGGATAAAGATTACAAGCTACTGCCGGGTCTGGATGAGCAGTTGATCGACAGAAGCGCGGATCCGTGCGCGAATTTTTTCAAGTATGCTTGCGGGAATTTTACGAAGCTTTATCCGATTCCGGCGGACATGGCAGGGTTTGGAACGGGCGCGATGGTTTTCAACCATACGGAGTTTGTGCTGCACGCCCTGCTTGAGAAGGTTGCGGCGGACGATCCGTCGCGCACTCCGGACGAGCAGAAGATTGGCGACTTTTATGCCTCGTGCATGGATACGGATGCGATCCATGCGGCGGGGTTAAAGCCGTTGCAGCCGGAGCTGGACCGCATTGCGGGGCTCACGGACAAGAAGCAGCTCACGGCGCTCCTGGCGCAGTTTCAGCTGATGAATGTGACCGCGTTTTTCAACTACAGCGAGCAACAGGACTTCAAAGATGCGCAGAAACAAATTGCCGTTGTCGATCAGGGCGGATTGGGATTGCCGGAGCGCGACTATTATCTGCGGCCAGGTGCGGCAGCCGAGAAGACACGGCAACAGTACGTGCAGCATGTGACGAACATGCTGAAGCTGATGGGCGAGCCGGAGGAGAAGGCAGCGAGCGACGCGCAGAAAATCATGGCGCTTGAGACGTCGCTGGCCAAGGTTTCAATGGATATTACGTCGCAGCGTGATCCGAAGAATGTGTACCATCCGATGCCGGTTTCGCAATTGAGCGGGCTAGCTCCGGAGATCGCGTGGAGCGAGTTTTTTGAGCAAACGGGAACGCCATCGTTCACGGATTTGAATGTGGCGAACCCTGACTTTTTCAAAGGGATGAATTCTTTGCTGCAGTCGACCGATCTGGACACGATCAAGACTTATTTGCGCTGGCAGCTGATTCACGCTACTCCCAGCTATGCGCTTCCGCAGGCAATGGATGAGGAGACGTTCGCGTTTTATGGACGCGATTTGAGCGGGCAACCGCAGCAACGGGCTCGCTGGAAGCGCTGCGTGCAGGCTACGGACGGCGCGCTGGGTGAGGCGCTGGGCGAAGTCTATGTGAAGCAGAACTTCTCGGCCGAGAGCAAGGAGCGGACGGTGCAGATGGTTCACGATATTGAAGCGGCGATGGACAAAAATATCGACACGCTGGATTGGATGAGCCCGGAGACGAAGATCAAGGCCAAGGCGAAGCTGCATCTGGTGGCGGACAAGATCGGGTATCCAGACCATTTTCGCGATTACTCGAAGCTGAACATTGTTCGCGGGGATGCGCTGGGCAACGCGGTGCGCGCGACGGAGTTTGAGAACCATCGCGAGCTCGATAAGATCGGCAAGCCGGTCGATCGCGGTGAATGGATGATGACCCCGGCGACAGTGGATGCGTATTACAACCCGAGCATGAATGACATCAACTTTCCTGCGGGCATCCTTCAGTCTCCGCTGTACGACCCCAATGCCGACGACGCTGAGAATTATGGACACGTAGGCTCGATTGTCGGCCATGAGCTTACGCATGGTTTCGACGACCAGGGACGGCTGTTTGATGGCAATGGCAACCTTGTGGACTGGTGGACTCCGGAAGACGGGAAGAAATTCGACGCGAAGACCGATTGCGAAGTGAAAGAGTATGGCAGCTTCACCGCTGTCGACGATGTGAAGATCAACGGCAAGCTTACACTGGGCGAGAACACCGCCGACAATGGCGGGATACGGCTGGCGTATCTTGCTTTCCTTGCCGACGCGCAACGCAAAGGCATCGACGTGAATGCGAAGCAGAAAGACGGCTACACGCCCATTCAGGAATTTTTCGTGTCCTACGGGCAGAACTGGTGCGGCGAAACACGGCCCGCGCAAATACGGCTCCAAGTGCAGACCGATCCCCATTCACCGCGCGAGTTTCGTGTGAATGGCGTGGTGCAGAATATGCCGGAGATGGGCCAGGCCTTCGGCTGCAAGCCGGGACAGCCCATGATGCCGGTGAATTCGTGCCGCGTGTGGTGAGTTGCGTAAGCGAAGAATGCCTCCGGCGGCGCCTTCGCGGCGGGCGGTGCTCGCCGCACGGGCCTTGAGCGTTTCGGTGCGGGAAAAGCCTCCCCGCACCGAAACGCAAAATCGATTGCTGACTTGGACACCCTGCGTGTAAGGGCGGTCGCGGGAAGACTTTCTCGCAGCGAGCCGAACCGCGGTGCGTCGGATATACCGGCTCTCACCTATTCCACTCTCAGAGCTTCCATGGGGTCTAGTTTTGAGGCGCGTTGTGCTGGGAGCCATACCGCTACGAGGGCCACGGCGGCTAATAGAAACGGGACGGTTACGAATACGATTGGGTCCCAGGATTTTACTCCGAAGAGGAAGCTGGCTATGAGGCGGGTGAGGCCGAAGGCTGCTCCTGTTCCGATGAGTACGCCTGCGAGTGCGAGGGCCATGCCCTGGCGGACGACTAGATTGCGAATTTTGGACCGGTCGGCGCCGAGCGCCATTCTGATTCCCATTTCCTGCGTGCGCTGCTGCACGGAGTAGGCCATGAAGCCGTAGATGCCGATGGCGGCGAGGATGAGCGCTGCGGCTCCGAAGATGGTGAGCAGGAGCATGTTGAAGTCCTGGCGCGCGGTGGAGTGGATGACGACTTCATCCATGGTGCGGACTCGGGCTACAGGGAAGCCTCCGCTGGCCTGGCGCAGTTGCTCGGTGATGGCGGAGATGTACTGGTGCGGATCGGTGCGGGTGCGCACGAGCCAGACGACGGGACCAATGCGGGCGTTGAGAGCGGTCATGCCGTCGGGCACCTGCGACTGAGGAACGATCATGAGCGGGCGCGGATCGCGGTTGAGGCCGCCGTCGTGAATGTCGGCGACAACGCCGATGATCTGGCGCGCGGGCTCTTCAAACTCCGGACCTACTCCTTTGCCGATGATGATCTGCTGGCCTACCGGATTTTCATTGGGCCAGTATTGTTTGGCCATGGCCTGGTTGATGAGGACAACTCCGGGGGCTCCGGTTGTGTCCTGTATAGTGAAGTCGCGTCCGCGGAGGATGGGAATTTTGAAGACGCTCGAAGTAGCCGGGCGACGCGCTCATCCATCCTGCTCCGCCGGTGTAGGGACTTTTCCCGGTGGGCCTGCCGATGATATTGAAGGGCAGGCCGAAGCCGCCTTCGAGCGGGAGGCAGCAGGTTGAGGCGGAGGCTTCGACGCCGGGAATGGCGTTGAGGCGCTCGCGCGCGTCGCGGATGAGCTGGGCGACTCCGGCGGTTTTCTGGTAGCGGTCGCCGGTGAGAGACATTTCCATGGTGAGGACGTTGTGCGGGTTGAAGCCCGGATTGACGTCGCGAAGCGCGACGTAGGTGCGGATGAGCAGCGCTGCGCCGATGAGCAGGATGAGGGCGAGCGAGACTTCGCTAATGACGAGCAGGGAGCGCGCTTTGCTTTGGCGGAAGCCGGTGCCGGAGCGGTTGCTGCTTTCCTTGAGTGTGGAGTTGAGGTCGGGACGCGCGGCTCCGAGGGCGGGGAAGAGGCCGAAGAGGATTCCGGTGAGCAGAGAGACGCCGAGGGTAAAGACGAGCACGCGCCAGTCGATGCCGACGGCGGCTCCGTTTTCGCCGATGCGGGGGATATCTCCGGGGTTGAGAGCCAGGAGCGCGCGAACGCCCACGAAGCCGAGGATGAGACCGAGAATGCCTCCGGTGACGGAGAGCAGGATGCTTTCGGTGAGCAACTGGCGGATGATGCGGGCGCGGCCGGCGCCCATAGCGGCGCGGATGGCGAACTCGCGTCTGCGTCCGGTGGCGCGGACCAGCAGCAGGTTGGCCACGTTGGCGCAGGCGATGAGGAGGACAAAGCTGACGGCTCCGATGAGGACGAAGAGGGAGGAGCGCACGTCGCTTACGATGGCGTCGCGCAGGGGCTGGAC
This sequence comes from uncultured Acidobacteriaceae bacterium, assembly GCA_963783805.1. Taxonomy (GTDB): domain Bacteria; phylum Acidobacteriota; class Terriglobia; order Terriglobales; family Acidobacteriaceae; genus Silvibacterium. The sequence goes on from CAWAPC010000011.1 coordinate 308,692, forward strand.
GGCGAAGCCGTCTTTCGGGCCGAGGTGATCAGGATAGCGGCGACGGAATTGGTCGGCGGCGACTTTTAGCTGCGCGTTCGCCTGGGCGAGGGTAACTCCGGGCTTGAGGCGCGCGGCGGCGAGGAAGTAATGGCCCTGGTCGATGCTGTTGGGATCGATCTGGAAGGGCAGCCAGATGTCGGCCACGGGATCGCTTACGAAGGATTTTCCGAGCACGCCGATGATGGTGTACGGCTCATTGCCGAGCGAGAGCGAAGTGCCGACGATTTTGGGATTGCCTCCGAAGCGGCGCTGCCACAGGCCGTAACTGAGCACGACGACTTTGCCGCCGTTAGGGGTGTCCTCCTGCGGAGTGAAGGTGCGCCCGAGCATGATGGGCGCGCCGAAGAGAGCGAAATACTGCTGCGAGACGTGGATTCCATGGATCTGCTCGGGATGATCGCCGGTGAGATTGTAGCCGGGTCCGCCAAAGTCGTAGGCGGAGACGTCCTGAAAGACGCTGGTTTGTTGCAACCAGTCGTTGAACTTTGTGGGGGAAGCGATGGCATCGTTACCCTGAGGCGAGGTGAGCAGGAATTGGACGATGCGGTCGGGTTCGGGATAGGTGAGCGGCTTGAGCAGCACGGTGTTGACGACGGTGAAGATGGCGGTGTTCGCACCGATGCCGAGTGCGAGGGCGGCTAATGCGGCGAGGGTGAAGCCGGGGTTCTTCGCGAACATGCGGAGTGAGTGCTTGATGTCGTTCCACAGATTGCTCATCGAATGCTCCTGGAATGCTCCGAGTCGCGACCGTCAATCTATACGCCCGGAAGCGCGTGAAAGTTCACGTCGATAATGGTGGGTTGGACGGATGGGTTGTGCGATGGGAATCGGCAGCACTGCAAAAATGAGGGAGGGCCTGTGAACTGGCCCTCCCTCGAATCGCAAATTTCTCTGTTGAGCCGGATATTCAAGGTTTGCTGGCATACCCGAGCTGGAATGGGTTTCCACCGAGAGCGGCGACGAGATACCAGCCTGTGGCTCCGATGTGGAGGGACGGGCCGTATGTGTATCCGAAGCCTGTATCCATGAGGCTGGTGGAGGCCAGGAGGCCGAGGCCAACGGGGATGGTCTGGCCGTTGACGGTCTGGCCTGCTCCTAGTTCGGCTTGCGCTGCCCGGCAATTGGTGACGAACACGAGCGCCGTTTCAAGGTCTTTGAAGAGGGTGGGAAGGTTGTCTCTGCCGGCGATGGAGCGCGCAACCAGCGCCGCGATGGTGTGGGATGTGCCTTCGAGCCATACAGCGTTGGGATCGCAGCCGGGGATGGTGGGGGCGAGGCTGGCGCTGTCGAAGACCATTCCGGAGATCGCCTCGGTGCCGGTGAGTTTGCTGTTCGGGGCGGATGCGGTGTCGGTGGTCTGGAGATTGGCGAGCGCCCAATCGATGGTCTGCTTATAACGATTGTCGAGCAGGGCGAGATAGGACCAGGTCTGGCAATCTTCCGGGACCGGGTAGGGATTGATGGTGATTTGATCGCCGAGGGTTCCGGTGTAGAAGTAGCCTGCTGCCTGATTGAACATGGCGATCACGAAGGCCAGTGCGTGCTGCGCCAGGCTGGACCATGACGCGCCGTTGATAGCGCGGCCGTGGTGTGTGAGCGAGTCAAGCATGGTGAAGAAGGCATAGGTGTCGATGTTGTGCTCGGTGGACTTTCCGTTGGTCGATGGCACGGATTGGTTGTATTGATTGATATTGGTGCCGAAGGAGTAGCCGCCGGGTCCGAGCGTGTTGTAGGTGTTAGTTACGATCCAGTTTGCCACTTTAAGCGCGGCGGCCAGATACTTGCTTTGTCCGGTGCGGCGGTAGAGCTGCGCGAGCGCCATACCGGCCCATGCCTGGTCGCCGACGGCGCTGGTATAGAAGTAAAACGGAAAGGCCGCCGGCGTGATGTAGGCTCCGTCGGAGTTCGGTGCGTTAACGAAATAGGCCTGAGCGAAGCGTCCGTCATTGAAGGGAAAATTAGTGGCTTGCGCCTCAATGAGGCCGTTGCCGAGGACTTCCGCGCGAGCGAGATCGTCTTTTTCGCCGCGCACGAGATAAGCGTGAATGGAGACAGCATTGTCATAGGTGAAGGCGGTCGACTCGAGGCCATTCTGATCGGAGTAGCTCTGGGTGAGGCGGACGGTGTTTCCGGTGGCGTAGGCGTCCATCATTGTGTTCTGGAAGGTGAAGGCGTTATGGATGGCGGTCTCATAGGTGCCTGGAGGGTCTGGAAGCTTGGGGCGCACGGCGGGTGTCGCTGCGCTGCTGGCGTGCGCCTGCGTGGTGAAAGCGAGAGGGGCCAGCCCTGCTGTTGCTACTGCACCGATTCCCATTCCAAAAAGACTGCGACGTGAAAGACCGCTCATATAACTTCTCCTGTTTACGAGTTGATTAGACCTAGCTGGGGACACGGCAGGCAGTCTACTAGCCGCGAAGGAAGACAGGCAAATCTAGGGCGTGGCCCAAGCGATTTGCAGGCTTCGAAGGTGTTTTCGCTTGTTATAGTTGGACGCAAACGGGGTTTATTTCCTTGCCTGATCATTCTGGTTACACTTACTTACTTATGAAGCGCATTGGGAATGTTGAAGTGTTACGACTGTGCTGTCTCGGAATTGTCCCGGTCCTGCTGTTTGCGTGGCCGTCGTGCGTTCGAGCGCAGGCGGCGTCTGCTACGACTCAGAAGGTGATTCTGGACACCGACATCGGTGACGACATTGATGATGCGTTCGCGCTGGCTCTCGCGCTGCGGAGTCCTGAGCTTCAGATTCTGCAGGTGAATGCAGACTTTGGGAATACTCCTTTGCGTGCGCGTCTGCTGGAACGTTTCCTGAAGTCGGTGGGACGCGAGGACATTCCGGTTGCGGTTGGCGTTCAGACTGCGGCTCCCAGCAATTTCACGCAGCGGCGGTATGCGGAGCGGGAGAGGGATGATCAAATTGCGAAAAGAGACGCGATCCAAACTACGCTGGAGTTGATTCGGAAGTATCCCGGCGAGATTACGCTGATCGGCATTGGTCCCTTTGTCAACATTGGCGCGATGATCGATCAGGATCCGGCGACTTTTCGCAAGCTTAAGCGGGTGGTTGTGATGGGAGGGTCGATCTATCAGGGATATGCCAGCGCGGGCTTACCCGGATATTTGAAGCCACCTGGTCCTGAGCCAGAGTGGAATGTTCGCAATGCCATTCCGGGTATGCGAAAGCTGCTTGCGTCGGGGGTTCCGGTATACATGATGCCTCTGGATGGGACGCAGTTGAAGCTGGATGAGGTAAAGCGCGAGCTCTTATTTCAGCATGACTCGCCGGTCACCGATCAGCTTGTTCTTCTGTATCACCAGTGGGGCCAATTGACGCCGACCTTGTTTGATCCGATGGCGGTTGGATTTGCCATTGATCCGAGCTTATGCCCGGTGACTCCGTTGCGTATTGGTGTAGATGACCAGGGCAGCACGAAACCTGAGCCGGGCGCACCCAATGTTCAGGTTTGCCTGCACTCCGATTCAGAAAAATTCTTTGATTTTTTTATGCCGCGGCTTCTGGGTGAATAGAGAGCTCCCTCGTGTACAAAAAATTCAGGGAGTGCCAATTCGTGCGATCCATGGGCCTGATTCGGTAGCATGGTCCGGATTGCAAGGAGAGGACGATGGTCGCGCCCAAGAGAAAGATCTCCGCCGTGATTACCCTGTTCTTTGTAACTCCGCTGGTGGCGGAGTATCTGCTGGGAGACCTGCCGCTAAAGCTGCTGGCGGCACTGATCGTATTGGCACCCGCATACGGCGGCGGGGCGGTACTGATTCGCGAGACAGTGCGGCGAACGGGTCGCGGCTGGCCGACGATGCTGTTGCTGGGCGCGGCCTACACGTTGATCGGCGAAGGCCTGGTGACGCAGTCGCTCTTCAATCACGACTATCTGAAGATGCACATGCACCTGCTTGACCATGCCTATGTTCCGGCGTTGGGCATCGGAGGGTGGTGGACGTTGTTCATGTTCAACCTTCACACGTTCTGGAGCATGGGCGTTTCGATTGCGCTCGTGGAGGCGCTCTTTCCTGACGAGGCTGAAGCACCGTGGCTGGGGCCGGCTGGTGATTCGGTCATCGCTGTCGTGTTCGTGCTTGGTACAGCCGCGAACTTCGTCATCGGGTTCAAGCAGAACCACTTCGTGGCATCTGATGCACAGCTTCTTAGCGCGGCAGTGCTGAGCGTGTTGCTGATGGTTTCTGCGTTTCTGATTCCGGCGCGGAGATCGTGCATGGCCGGCGGTATGCGTGCCGAGTCAGTGGATAACCGGGGCCGTTGCGTTCGTGCTGGGCATGGGAGTTATGAATACGCCGCCGAAGTGGGGCTGGGCTGCGGTGGGTGCGTTGCTGGCGGTCGACGCGGTCTTCCTCCTTCTGGTCACGTTCTTTTCGCGACGAACCGGATGGAGCGCGCTGCATGTCCTGAGCCTGGCAGCCGGCGGGGCGCTGGCTTACGGCATTCACGCGTTTACTCAGAGGCCGCTGGTCGGCGGACTGCTGGGGATGCGCATCAGCAACACAGTTTTTCTCGCCGCCGCGGTTTGGCTGATATGGCTGGGCGCGAGTCGCGTCATCCGCTACCAGATGTTAGCGTAACGCGATAGCCGAATTTCCTCGTATAAAAATTCAGGGAGTGCCAATGGCACCCCCTGCGAAGTTCGATTCAGCGTGAATTATTTATTGAAGCTGGCGGTGAGTGGGGTTTCGCTGGAGGATGGTCCGGCGAGGATTTTGTATTCGCCGGGAAGCATCTCCATTGCGTTCTTGTCCACATTGAAGACGGAAAGACAGAGCGGGTCGAGGATGAGAGTGATTGTCTTTGATTCGCCGGGTGCGAGATCGACGCGATCGAAGGCTGCGAGGCGCATGTAGTGTTCTCCGGCGGCCGGGGGCAGCTGGGCGTAGACCTGCGCGATTTCGGCTCCGGCACGCTGGCCGGTGTTTTTTACAGTGAATGTGACTTCGCCGTTGTTGCTTCCGATCTTGAGATCAGAATATTCATACGTTGTGTACGAGAGGCCAAAACCGAAGGGGAAGAGCGGCTGAATGTGTTGGGCTTCGTACCATTTGTAGCCGACTTTGGCACCTTCGGTGTAGTTCACATCGAAGGGCGGAAGCTGCCATTCATTGTGCATGATGCGTTTGCCGTTTCTCATGGAGGCGACTTCGTGTGGAACCTGCTTGAGGTTCATTCCGGCGACTACGGGGTGGGGCAGATCCGCGTCGCTTTTGGCGAAGGTTAGGGGCAGTTTGCCGGTGAAATTTACGGTCCCGAAGAGAAGATTGGCCAGGGCCTGCGCTCCGCCGATACCGGGATACCAGGCTTCGACGATGCCCTGCACGTTATCAGCCCAGGGCATGGTGACGGGGCCTCCGGTTTCGAGAACGACGATGGTGTGCGGATTGGCGGCGGCTACGGCTGAGACGAGCGCGTCCTGATCGTCAGGCAGCGAGAGCGTGGGACGATCCATGCCTTCGTGCATGGGTTGATTGACGAAGACGATGGCTACGTCCGCGGACTTTGCGAAGGAGGCGGCTGCGGCGTTGTCTGTTCCGGCGTTGAATTCCACTTTGGCACTGGGCGCGTGTTCGCGAATGTATTGGAGCGGGGATGAGGGAAAGTAGACGCTCTCGCCCCAGTTCGCGCCGCCGGGATGCGGGTTGATGACGTTGCCGCCGGGAGCATCGACCTGCGCTGAGCCTCCGCCGGAGAGCACGCCAACGTCGGCATGCGAACCGATGAGGGCGATGGAGTGAATGCTGGCGGCGTTGAGCGGCAGGATGTTGTTCGCGTTCTTCAGGAGCACGATGCTTTCTTCGGCGATGTGCTGCGCGTCATCGCGTCCGCGGAACGGATCGACGACATCGCGCGGCATGACCGGGTAATCGATGACTCCTGCGGCGAACATGCTGCGGAGGATGCGGTGATCCATGTCATCGAGGCGCGACATGGGAACTTTGCCGTCCTGCACAGCTTGCTTGAGGTCGGCGCCGAAGTAGCGTGTCGCCGGGCATTTCCTGATCGAGGCCGGCGAGCGCAGCCTTGACCGTTGAATGCGTGCCGCCCCAGTCGGAGAGCACCCAGCCTTTGAACTGGAAGTCTTTCTTCAGGACGTCATTGAGGAGCCAGTCATTCTCGCAGGAATAGTCCTGGTTGACGCGGTTGTAAGCGCACATGACGCCGGAAGGATTGGCGATGCCGATGGCGATCTGAAAAGCGAGCAGATCGCTTTCGCGCGCGGCGCGCTTTTCGATGTTGGCGTTGAGAATGTCGCGGCCGGTTTCCTGATCGTTGAACGCGTAATGCTTGATGTCTCCCATGATGTGTTCGGCCTGGAGGCCCTTCATCAGGTTGCCGGTCATGGTTCCGGCGAGGAGCGGGTCTTCTCCGGCGTATTCGAAGTTGCGTCCGTTGCGCGGCTCGCGGGTGATGTCGACGCCTCCGCCGATGGACATGTTGAAGCCCTGGGCGCGAAGTTCGCGGCCGATGACGTCGCCGTAAAGCTGTGCGCCCTGAGGATCCCAGCTGGATGCCGCGCCGAGAGCGGAGGGCAGCAACGTAGAGTAGCGGCCCATCATGGCGGACAGGCGGACTCCGACAGCCGAGTCCTGCATGTTGATACTTGGGATGCCGAGGCGCTCGATGCCGGGAACAAAGCTGGCTCCCCAGTTGTCTCCGGGCGGGATGGGATCGCCGGGGCGGAGCGCTCCCCAGCCGGTGCCGTGGACGAGCTGAATTTTCTCGTCGAGGGTCATTTCTTTTTGCACCATGTCGGCGCGCTGATCGGGCGAGAGCGACTTGTCGTCCCAGGGATGATGCTGCGGCGCGGGATGCGGCGGTTCCTGAGCGCGGAGCGCGGGCGCGCAGAAAACGGCGAGCGCGAGGACGGCGGTCGCGGACCGAGAAAAGAATCTGGAGTTCATGAGCTGTACTTCTCCTTTGGATTTAGGGCTTACCGAAGCAGAGCCCACAGAACGGAGCAATCGTACGTGCGCGGGAAGAGAATAGTCAAACGTTTAACTAAAGGGTGCGGGAACGGCATGACCGGTGACCGGGGCGACACAGAATGGATGTGTGCCTGAACAATTTTACCTACTGGCGAAATATTCCGATTCGCGTTTGTCGCACCGATCTCCCCGATGAGAAAGGGACTGAACGTGGTTCCTAATGGAGGGGTGGCGGGGCCCCCATAACAACGTAGTAATTGACCCTCGCCCGCGGATCATTTGGGTCTATTTGCTGGTATGGATATATATCCTGACACCAATTCAGCACTTGACCGGTGTTGCCGGTGCAGTCGATAAACTGGCTATTGACCATCTTTCGCTCATCCGGCGTTGGAAACGGATTAGATGGGAAGGCTTCCGGCAGGCCTTTGAGTTTGAAGAGATAAATTCGTCCTCTGCTGTCCTGCATCGAGAGTGTACAGTTGACGACGCTGCTCGGCGTATTCTCGATTCCTTCCGGCACAGCAAAACTGGTGAAATACGAAACTGTCGGAGTGTCGGGGGTCGTGGTGCAGCGGCCGTATTGTGTGAAGTTGATACCGCCGTCATATGACGAAGAGTATCCAAACGGGAAGTTGACATTTGGAGTAGCGTGGTCCGGGTTTGGCAGGCTCCCCGACCCACCGACCGCAATGATCAGGCCGGTGCCATCCGTCTGCATATTGCCGACCGCGTCATCGACGGAATATGCATAGGTGTACGGCGCATTGATGTAGTCCGGGCCGTGGACGAGCGCCACATAAGGGTCGAATGCCCCATATTCACCCTGCAGGACGTGAACCCAGTACTGGAGTTGGTCGAAGTCGGCCTTCACAAGTTCGTAATTCAGCTGCTGTTTCGGATCGTCGTAGCCGGGCGTGTTGTAGAGCTGGTTCGCCGCGGTGTTCTTGCAGTTCTCCAGGAACGGAGTCCAGCCGTAAAGATGCGCCAACAATAACCGCTCGGTCTTCGCCACAGGATCGCCCGTGCACTGCCATATGTCCTTCCAAGTCTTCCGGTCCTGAGTTCCCACCCTTTGGTAATTGTCGTAGTTGGCGTCAAGCAGAGCGGTAACCGAGCGAATCAGCGGGCAGATCGGGTCAGTAGCCGCTTTGTTCACACAGCTTTCCCATTCTGTCGTCATGTTCATTATGGGCTGTGATTTCACAGGCGCTGGAACGAACACGTTCGTATTATCGAAAGCGGCAGTATTCAGGAAAATTTCCAGAGCCGAAGGGATCTTTCCTGAAACAACATTGCCGTCATCGCCCTTGTAGAGTGGCCAGTCGGCGCCCAGCGACGAACCATACCAGTCGTCGATGGCCTTATTGAACGCGCTTATGCTGCTCGGCGAGCCGATATACCCGATCAACGGGTTGCCGTAAGGCTCCATCACGGCCGGCATGTAAACGTAATTAACGTACGAAACATCATAGTCGACGTTGTTTGGCACCCACAGACGCGCCGGTTGGTTCGGCTTCAGATGATCGGGGTTAATCGGTTGAGCGCCGAGAGTGTGTTCGGTCAACTGCTGGGGGTCGTTATTGGGGATCGAGGCGGGTGCGTTAAAGAAGTGCAGGTTGCAGCCTTTGCAACCAGGCTTGTTGCTGGTCGGCATGACCTCGTTGGTATTTTGGTCTGCATCCCAGTGCTGCTGCAGCGCCGTTGGCGGCGACGTATCCATCGCCGGGGCCCGATAGAAATTAATGCCGCCGCCTTGCCACCAGTCAATCAGTTGGCCCGACATCTTCGGATTGATCGAGGCAACCAACGGCGAGTAAAGCGGCAGAGTGATCGTCACCGATCCGCCCGGCGGAATGCCGTTCTCCCCGCTCGCGCAGCAATTGATGTACATGCGATATTGCGTGGCCCTGGGATACGGGTTGTCCGTGAGCTGGTCATCGGTGAGCCCGAAGCACGCTTGAATCCAAGTATCCGTATCACTCGGCGCTCCGGCGAACAGCACCGGGTAAATATTAAAGTCCTTTGAGTCGTTGTAAATTTCGACCGTCATATTGGGAGTTTGTCCGTTCGTGCAGTCGATTGCCGGGGGCGGCAGCTTCACCTTCGCAGCGGTCGCGTTTCTCCCGCCGAATACGAGAACCGCGATCGCCATAAATGCCGCGATCGTCCCAAGTTTTAACGTGCGTGACCTCAATAAGCCGAGAGTTACACAAACAGACGAGCCTTCCGAAAGCGCCTTTCTTCTGACGTTCATTTCCCCTCCGCTCGTTCTTATGATCAGAACAGGGCGAGCATTATAGTCTTTCGGCAATAACGATAGTAACCATCGTGCAAAATCGGTAGTGGGTCAGTTTGAATCCATAGGTTCCGAATGGCCGACAATCCGGGAACGCACAAGGGAGAACGATAGAATTCGCCGGTCAGTGCCAGTGGAGAACTCAGTCTCCGAAATCTCTGTCGAGGCAGACCGGAACTGCGTGGCGCGAACGCATCGAATCTGCGAGCAACGCAGGTTGAGACCAAATCGGTGCGGGCGACGTATATATAACCGGGCATCGATTGAAGTGGAGATCTTGTTCGCAACTGCGGCCCGGATGGATCGATCAGAAACTGGGATTGCGATCTCGCGGGGTTGGCTCTGGCGTGTTCCAGCGATGCCGCTGGTCTCGACGCGGCGTGAGAGCCTAATGAATCGAGCGTTGCTTTACGCAGCCGTTCTGCTGACAGTTCTCCGCGTTCCTTCCGCGATAGCCCAAACACAGCACTCGCCCCCATCGCCGCAACAGCCCGCTGTCCCCACCCTCGAAGTCACCTCTCGTCTCGTCTTCCTAGACGTCACGGTTCTCGACAAAAAAGGTCACCCCGTCGTCACGGGCCTCACCAAAGACGACTTCTTCATTACCGAGGAGAAGAAGCCTGAGCGCATCTTCTCCTTCGAACCCCCCGACGTCCACACTACCGAGCTTCACCCCGCCAACGATAACCCCGATGGCCGAGCCCCCCTGACCATCTTCGTCTTAGACCTGCTCAACTCCAACTTCGAGGACTTCGCCTACATCCGCTATGAGGTTCGCCGCTATCTCCGGGCCCAGCCGCACCAACTCCCTGCTCCAGCAGAGCTCCTGGTCGTTGGCAACCAGTCTCTCCAACTCGTCCAGAGCTGGACTCGCAACCGCGAAGACCTCCTTGAAGCCCTCGCCGAGATTCCGAAGGCGCTTCCCTATAAGGAAATGAACGGCTCCTTCTGGGTCGAGCGCTTCGCCCAGTCTTTTAACGCCCTCGACCAGGTCGCCCTAGAAAACCAGGGGATCCCCGGTCGCAAGAACATCATTTGGGTCGGCGACGGTACCCCCGGCATCAACTCTGCTTTCGTTCCCGAGCAAATCCAGCAGCTCCTGCACGACACCGCGAACATGCTGGTCGACGACCGCATAAGCCTCTTCGTCATCTATCCCGGCCTCGGAGGCCCCTCCCGCAGTGCGTTTGATTCCTATGTCGACCCTGGCGACAATGACCCCTTTGCTACCGACATCAACTTCGGCGTCGTCGTCAACGAAACTGGCGGCAAGCTTTTTTACGGCCGCAATGACGTTGACAAAGAAATGCGCGAATCGCAGACCCTTGGCTCCGAGTACTACACCCTCACTTACCAGCCTGGCGATGGCAATGACGATGGTCGCTTCCGCCGCATCCGCGTGACCTTGCGCAATCCTAATCTCCGCGCCATCACCAAAACCGGCTATTTCGCCCCCGACAAGAACGACCGCACCAATCCTCAGCAGCAGAGTCTGGTCGCACTCAGCCAGGCAGCTTACTCCACGATCCCGTTCAGTGGCATCGACATTTCTATCGGGAACCTCGTCCGGCACCCTGAAGTCCACACCGCGCAGTTCACCGTGTTTGTCCAGCCGAAGAATCTCCCTTGGCTCTCCGGCGCTAATGGGACGCTCTCCGCAAATCTGTCAGTGGCCGCGGTCAGCCTGAGCGCGGACAGAAGTGCTCTCGCATCGAGGATCGAAACCACTACCGAGCTCGCGCTCACCCTCGACGCCACCCGCGTCACGGGCTGGCCCATCCGTATCCCATTCACTCTCCGCATCCCCCGCAAAACCCGGAGCGTTCGTGTCGTCGTCCAGACCGAGCCCGGCGGGCGCATGGGCAGCGCCGAAATCGACCGCCAACAAATCGAAGCTGCCCCCGCTCAGCCCAACCCAGAGCCGGGTCTGAGCCGGCGCGTACTACAGCCTCCACCCGCCCCATAGACTGGTGGGTGTGAACCGCATGCGGCTGGCGTGCCGCGTCACATCCATGCGTGCTGAATCGCCGATGCAGGCGGCGAGCTGTCCAAGTGCACCGGGGGAACTCCACTCTTTCCGATGCCGAGCGAGTGACGGCAATCCGGAAACTGTGGATTCAAACCGACCCATTCCGCAAGCTCGCCTCGCATCGCCAGGATTTTGAGCAATTTCTCCGGCGCAGGCCACGGTCTGCCGACGAAATGGCTAAAGATACGGGCATAATGCGGAGAATGCGGATCATCTGGCTTGTGTTGGTGGGTATCGCTTGCGTCGCGATGGGCGCGCAGACACGGAAACTTAAATCGCCCTGGGACGGGGTGCGTGCTTCATCGACCGATGCGCCCTATGCTTGCCCTGCACCGCCTGTGTTTGCCAAGACGATGGACGTTGACGGCTACTACATCGATAAGCAGTATTCCATCATCGACCCAAAGAAACTGGAGGCGTTTAATGAGGCGTCTGAGGGCCCTACGCACCTTGGCCAGTTCGCTACTAAAGCCGCCGACGCTTATCTCACGAGAGGCAGCCGCGCCGCGGCGGTTTGCGTTTACTCGCTGCTCGATGCTGCGGCCAGGGCCGATGCGTGGGATGGAAAAATGCCGCAGCTGGTGGGCGTCTACATGCAGAACTGGATGTTGAGCGGAACGGCGATTTCGTATCTCAAGGTGCGGAACAGCGGAGTGGGCACGCCCGAACAAGATGCGGAGATACAGAAATGGTTTGCCACGGTGGCTGGACGCGTACGCGACTACTTCGACATGCAAAGAACCAGGCCGGGAAGCGATGCATTCAACAACCACGTGTACTGGGCTGGCCTGGCGCTGGCTGCCGAGGGCGTTGCGGACAACGACCGCGATGGATTCAAGTGGGGAATTGCGACTTACCAGATGGGAGTCGACGCGATTCAGCCTGACGGCACGCTCACGGCCGAGATGAATCGCGGGCAGCGCGCGCTGCACTATCACCTGTACGCGCTGGGACCGCTGGTTATGCTGGCGGAGTTCGGCGCGGCGAATGGAATGGACCTGTACGCAGAAGATAGTGGCGCAATTCACCGGCTTGTGAAATTCTGCATTGCCGGACTTGAAGATCCTTCTATCCTTGAAAAGCGTACCGGAGTGGCGCAGGTGTATTCGCTTCCTTACAGCGGACTGGATATCGGCTGGGCCGTTCCTTATGTGAAGCGGTTTCCGGACGCGCAGCTATCCGCTCTGCTTGCCAAAGCGCAGTGGACAGGTTTCTGGCAGTGGGGCGGATTGCCTCCGGATTAGCAAGTGCACCTGCGGAGTTTATTTGGGTGAGGTTGGGGTCAGGGGCGGTGCAGGTGCGCTGGGTGTTGTTGTGGCAGAGACTGGCTCTTTTCCTGTTTGCACGAGTTTGATGACGAGGGCGCGGACGTCGTCATAGCTGGGCTGGCCGTCAAAGAATTTGTAGAGGGCCTGCGTTACGTGGCCGTCGGCGCTTCGCGCATAGCCGTCAAGCGAGAAGCGCCTCTCTCCGGCGGCGGCTTCCTTCGCGTGTTGCTGCGCATACATGGCCTGATCGGAGTCATCCGATTCGAGCGCGATGAAGCTCTGGAGTTTTCCGCCGGCGTCGAAGATGTTGAAGCGGTAGTAGAAGTGGAATTCTCCTGAGGGCTCGTAGAATTCCGTTGCCTGGACGATTTTGTCTCCCACCGGGATAGTTTCGATGAGGAAGGCGGGAATCTCTGCGAAGACGGGATGTTTGCCGTCGCTGTGATAGCCGCGCAGGATGGCGCGTTGCTGGTCGCGCTGCGTTTTGTTTCCGGATTCCGCGTAGGCCTGGAGCAGAAGGCTGTGGATGAGTGGTTCGTTGAGGGGATCGTTGGGCGCGAGATCGAGCGCTTTCTTGAAATAGGGCAGCGCGTCGGCGGGCTTCTGTTGATCGAGAAGCACGACGCCGACGAGCTTGTTCGCCTTGGGGCTATTGGGATTGGCGGCGAGAATCGCTTTGGCTCCGGGGAGCGCGTCATCGAAGTTCCTGGCCTGAAGGTCGGCAATGACTTTGGCCTCCGCCTGGGGATCGATCTGCGCGTCAGGTCCCGCGGACTGAGCGGCTGGGGCTGGCTGCTGGGCGGGCTTGGTTGGGATGGTGAGTACCTGCGCCTGGGATAGCGGAGCGAAGGAGACGCTGGAAAGCACGAGTGTCGTCAACAGGACAACGGGCAGGCAACGGGACGGCGACAACTGCATGGAACTCCTCCGATATGGCGGGGGCTTCTGTAGGGAATATATCCTGTGCCGGTTTACAGATCTCCTATTCGTACACCGAAGCCGCAGTCTGGAATTCTTCTCCTATCCAGTCGGTGAAGGCGTCGGTGGACTGGCTTCTGCCTAAAAATCTCTGGACGATGTCTTTGCCGGGAAGCGAGCCTCCGGGGTCGAGGACGGTTCGGCGGTACTTCATAGCGATGGGGTCGTCGAGGAGATTGGTTCTTGCGAACTGGGAGAAGAAGTCGAGGGCGATTACCTTGTCGTAGAGATAGGTGTAGTAGTTCGATGAGTAGCCTACGAGGTGCCCGAAGGCGGCGTACATGCGGTTGCCGTCGATCCATTGGTAAGGCAGGAAGCGGGTGTAGAGGGACTTGAAGAGATCGTCGAGATCGAGTGTTGCCGGATCGTCGGTGTGCGTCTTTAACGAGCAGGTGGTGTAGAAGAGCTGAGTGCGTACACCGTCGGCGCGTCCGAAGGCTCCAGCGCGGTTCATCTTTAAGACGAGATCGGCGGGGATTGGCTCGTTGGTCTCGTAGTGATGGGCGAAGGTGGCGAGGAGGCGCGGATCGCGGAAGAATTCTTCGAGCATCTGCGACGGGACTTCGACGAAATCGCCTTCGGTGGCAATGCCGCTGATTCCGGCCCAGTTCTGGTGGCCTCCGAGAAGAGCGTGCATGAGATGGCCGAACTCGTGGAAGTAGGTGACTACGTCGGAGTGCTGCATGAGTCCCGGATCGCCGGACTTGCTTGCGGATGGGCCTCCGGGGAAGTTGCAGATGAGGGCGGCCTCGGGAATCTGGCGGCCCGCCGGGTGTTCTGCGATGCCGGGGATGAGCGGATGAGCGGAGAACCATTTGTCCTTGCCCTCACGCGGGTGCATGTCGAGGTAGAAGCGGCCGATGTGGGTGCTGCGATCGTAGACATCGTAAGCGACAGACGTCGGGATGCCAGGTTTCGGCATCGGGCGCGGGGTGGAACTCGACCTGAAAGAGGCGCGCGGCGGTTGAGAGGACTCCCTGCTCGACGCGGTCGTAGGGGAAGTAGGGACGGACGGATTGCGAGTCGAAGTCGAAGGCGGAGCGGCGGTACTGTTCGAGCCAATAACCGCGGCTGGCAGCGTCAATCTGGCTCTGGCCGGAAAATTCGAGCAACATGGCGTACTCTTTTTCGGCTCCGCCCTTGGAGGCGTGGTCCAACTCATCCAAAAACGCCTGCATGTTGGCAGCGGATTCCATCATCTGGTCGGCGGTGGCGAGGTTGGCCCAGTTGGAGAAGCCGAGGAGCTGGGCGATCTCCTTGCGGACGGCGAGCAGGTCGAGGAGAATCTGTTTGTTCTGCGGGTAGGCGCGGGTGTTGTAGGCGAGGAACATGCGCTCGCGCAGGGCATGGGACCTGGCGAAGGTCATGACGGGGAGGTAGTCGGGAAAATCGGTGGTGAGAGTGATTTTGCCGTCTTCTGCTGGTTTGTGAGTTTCGAGGAAGTCGGGCGGCAGGCCGTCGAGATCTGATCGGGTTGTCGACTGTCACCTTGTTTCCGCCCTCCTGCACGTTGCGGCTGAAGGTGAGCGAGAGGAGGGTGGCCTTGTCCTGCAGTTCTTTGAGGCGGTTGCGGGTGGGCTCGTCCTTGTCGACTCCGGCGAGGCGGTACTGGAGCAACGTGCGCTCGAGGTAGTGGCGGGTGGGCGCGTCGGAACCTTCAGAGTCGATTTCGTTGAGCGCCTGATAGACCTTCTGGTTCAGACCCAATTCGACTCCGGCCTGAGAGATTTTCTGGGCCTGGGCCTGGGCGGTATCGCGGATGGCCTTGTCGGGATGGACGCTGTCGAGGAGCCCGATCTGGGAACCAGCGGCTACAAGATCGGCGACGGCGTCGTCGTAGGCGCGGAGAGTTGTTTCCGGAGTGCGGGGGCCCTGGTCTGCGAGGAGCCGGTCAATGGACTGCTTGTGACGATCGAGACGGCTTTGGACCCAGGCTTCCAGCTCCTGGGGGGTGAGATTGGGGTCGGCTGTCCAGGGATGAATGGGGAGATGAGCGGGGGGATGAATGGGGATTTCGGTCACGGTGGTCCTTTGCGTTTTTGATGAAGAATGTGGCTGAAGCGAGATTACAGGGAAATTTATCTAAATCCAGTGAGTAGTTGCTGGCTGGAAGGGTTCAAATTCGCGGGCATTTTGGGCCAGACGCGGAATTAAGCCTAATTTAGCCTTAGAATGTGACGGATAGGTGGTGCATTTTGCGCAGGGGATTGACTTCGTTCAGCTGGATTTAGCGATTGGAGAAAGAGAAGTTGCATCCCGAGCCAGCACCCGTTAAGATGCCGCAATTGTGGGCATAAAGGCGATCCACAAACACATGAAAGCGACACATAAGGATGGGCAGCACTTGTCTACTGTGAAAGATCGAACGGTCACGACGTTATCCCCTCAGTTCATTCGGTCGCGGATTGGCAAAGTCTGCGTGGCGATTATTGGAGCGACTCCGGCGGAGATGGTCGAAAAGGCCGCCGAGGCCGTTCGAGAAAATCCGTTTATTGAGTTCCGGCTGGACTATCTGCCGAAGCCACTGCTGGCCCTGCCTAAGTTGAAGCAGTTCATCAGCGAACGGAGTGAAGTTACGGCGATTGCGACGTGCAGGCGCGCCTCGACCGGCGGGAAGTTCAAGGGCACGATTGCGGCTGAACTTGAGGTGCTGGAGAAGGCGGCGAGCTCCGGCTTTCACCTGGTGGATGTGGAGTTGCAGACGGCCGAGTCGATGAAGCGGCCGCAGATGGAAAAGCTGCGATCGCAGGGCGCCGCTCTGATCATCAGCCATCACGACTTTGACTCGACGAAGGACCTGGACAAGGTCTTTGAGCGCATCCGACCCTTTGAGCCGGAGTTCATCAAGGTCGTTTCGACGGCCAAGCATCTGGCGGACAACGTGACGATGATGCGTTTCCTGGAGCGGAC
The DNA here is from genome assembly GCA_963783805.1 of uncultured Acidobacteriaceae bacterium. Classification (GTDB taxonomy): domain Bacteria; phylum Acidobacteriota; class Terriglobia; order Terriglobales; family Acidobacteriaceae; genus Silvibacterium. Next base: position 325,166 of record CAWAPC010000011.1, read on the forward strand.
GCGCGATCTGGCGAGCGTAGTCGGAATTGTGATGGGCGACCAGGGGATTATCAGCCGGGTGCTTGGTTTGCGGGCGGGATCGGTTTTCACGTTTGCGGCAGCCACGGTGGGCGAAGAGACCGGGCCGGGGCAGATTGCGGCGCGGACGCTGGAGGAGACGTACCGGATTGACCAGCTTGACGCGGCGACGAAAGTTTATGGCGTGGCCGGAAATCCGATCAAGCATTCGCTGTCGCCGCTGATGATGAATACGGCATTCCGGCGGGAGACGGTGAACGGAGTCTTTCTGGCGCTGCAGGCGAACAAGCTGACGGATCTTCTGACGCTGGTGAACGAGGTTCCGATCAGCGGGCTGGCGGTGACGATGCCGCTCAAGGAGGAGATTTTGAAGCACCTGGCCAAGACCGATCCGCTGTCGGCTAAGGTGGGCGCCTGCAATACCGTGGTGCGGTCGCAGGATGGGAAGCTTTACGGCTTCAATACGGATGTGGCTGCGGTGATTCGTCCGCTGGAGCGGCGGCTGCCGTTGAAGGGTGCGAGGATTCTGGTGATGGGCGCGGGGGGCGCGGCACGAGCGGCGGTGTTTGGGCTGAAAGACAAGGGCGCAGACGTCTTTGTAATGAACCGCACGGCTGAAACTGCGCAGAAACTGGCGCGTCAGGCGAAGGCCAAGACGTTCAAACGCGATCAACTGGCGAAGACGAGCTTTGATGTGATCCTGAATGCGACTCCCGCGGGAATGCTTGGCGTGAAACCGCAGTGCCTGCTGGAGCCGAAAGAAATGAATGCGCGACTGGTGTTCGATCTGGTCTATAATCCGCTGGAGACGCCGTTGATCCGGATGGCACGGGAGAAAGGTATCCCAGTGATCACCGGAGTTGAGATGTTTGTCCACCAAGGCGCGCGACAATTTGAGATATGGACGGGAAAACCGGCTCCCGAAGAAGAGATGCTGCGAGTGGTGGTTCATGCTCTGCGGCAACAGGCGGAAGCGGCAAGGAGTTAGAGTATTTTCCCGTAGAAATGCGCGCTGTGTTTCAAGAAATTATCTCAATTTTCTATTCCCAGAATTTCAGCGCACGTGATCATGGCTACTTGTATTCGCGCTACAGATTTCGGATGTTTCCGGAACTGTGGTGGGGCCCTTTCCTACTCTATAGTGGTGGCAGGTGCAGAAGATGAAGGACAATATAACCGACGACGACATCCCGGTCGATCCAGCCGCACAGAAATCTGTGTCTGACTGGCTGATGCAGGTCATTTCCGGGAGAAAACCGGTAGAGCTGCACCTTAATGGGAACGCGCAGGCAGAGGCGAGCGAGCAGGCGGAATTGGCCTCAAAGGTCGAGGCTGCTGACGCGCCGGAAAGCGCGGTTGCGGCTGAACCGGTCTCCGTTGGAAGCCAACCTATTGAGACGGAACGGCCTGAGTCGCTTGAGACAGCAATCCCTGAACCGGAGGCGCTGCAGAATGCGATTCCAGTGGCAGAAGCCCGGCGTGAGCCTGAGATTTCGGAGAGCTCAGTTGCGGCTGAAGATGCGTCGCGTGAGCCAGTGCCTGAACCGGATCAGATTGAGGCTCGAACGAGTGGAGACACCGAAGTGGATGTCTCCCGGGGGCGTGAGCCGCAGCCTGGACCGGAGGAGGTCGAGACTCCAAGGAGCGAAGTTGCAGTCGAGGATATTTCCCGCGGATTTGCGCCGGAGCCTGAACTGGAAGAGGTTAAGTCTCCGGCGCATGCAATTACGTCCGCAGACATTTCTCGCGACTCTGATTTTTATACGGCGGGGAGCGAAGTGAGCGCGGCGGTAGCCGAGGTGACTTCGGATGAAGCTGGAACTGGTGCAATCGAGCCTCCGGAGAGCGACGCTGATATATCGCATGAGCCGCAGCCTGAATCTATTGCGGCTAAGACGGATGCGGTTGACGGGCCGGAGGGCGTCTTCGCGCGCAAGGACTTCCTGTGGGGACCCGAGCGCCGGAAGCCTGTAGACGGGGATGAGGATACTTACACTGGGCCCGAAAGACGGTATCCGGTCCCGAAAGAGCTGCAACAACTCGAAGGAAGGCCCGAAGGCTGGAACGCAGCGGTGAAGACGCTGTTGCGCCTTGGATCTGTGCTGCCCTGGCTCGTGCGCGTGCTTCCGATGCTGGAAGGCAATGTGGGAAAAGACCAGAGTACGGGCCTTTCGCATGAAGTGCGGCACGAAGTTGCGGACTTGCGGCTGGTGCAGTATGAGCTTCGGACTGCGGTTCAAGACCAATCGCTGCAACTTAAGCGAGTGGAAGATCAATTGACCCGGATTCGCCAGTCGCTGGAGCCGGACTCGTCTCAGAGATCGGGTCTGGACGCGACCGTAAAGTCGACTGTTAAGCTGGTGCGTTTAATGGGGATAGGCGTGGGGGCTCTGCTGTTGGTGCTGATCGTGATGGTGGCGATCCTTATGGCGCACGGATCACGGTAGGGCGGCGGAAGCCATGCGGCTAGATTTCCCGGAATCGGTTGTTGCGCTTAAAATGTTTATCTTGCCGAAATAATATTTCACCCAATAAAAACAAGATTCGTCTCAGGCCGCTCACTTTGCCATGGAGATGCGTCGCGCTGTTGCCAGTTGTTGATGCACGGGACTAGCATACGTTCCAGTTCTTGCTACGCGGCAGCCACGACGCCGCCACCCGAATGCAGTCAACCTTTGTTGCAATGCCTATGTTCCAAAACCTCTTACAGCCAGCGCGGAGCAATTGTCTATGGCATGGTACGCCTACTGCATAACCGAGAAACAATCCTTTCCTGAACTCCTACGTCACCGTAAACCCATCCCTCTGGAATCGGTTGCGGGCATTCAGGGCAATCAGGTTTTTTTGTATCCAGCCAGTGATTTAGCAGTTATCGTCAGCGAACATTCCCCTATTGATCCTTTAAACCAGAAAGCGGCGATGGATCATGCGCGTGTGATCGCTGATTGTTTTAAGTCGTCGACCGTACTGCCCTTCCGGTTTGGGACGGTGTTTGCCGATGACGAAGCTTTACGACGATCGATCCGGTCAAATCAGCGACAGTTTGTCACCAATATCGACCGGCTACGCGGCAAGGCGGAGATGCACTTGAAGGTCACGCTGGACGATTGCTGCAGGGAGCAGATCCGGCGGGCGATTCCCGATGCGGGCACGGTGGGGCGTGAGTACCTGACGAACCTGCGCGAGAGCGCGTCGCTGCAACGCGAGCGGCAGACCAAGGCGCGCGCGGTTTCGGTGCAGATGCACCGAATGTTTTCTCCTCTGGCGGAGGAGATCTCATGCAAGCGGACGGAGACGGGCAAGATGCTGCTGGATATCGCTCATCTTATCGACCATAAGGGCGTGGAGCGCTACCAGAACAAGTATTCAAGCGCGAGCGTGACGCTGAAGGACTGCCAAATGCAGCTTTCAGGTCCGTGGCCTCCGTACCACTTTGTGCATCGGTTGACGCGACCGCAGGCACATGGACAGGCCATGAGTGCTTAAGTTGAACTTTTGAAGTGTTATGCACCCCAGGGCCGAGAATGTTCGGCTCTGTTTTTTGGCAGAAAGAAGCCCCGGCGGACCCACGAACCGCCGGGGCTTTCGTTTGGAGGAACGAACCGACGGAATCTCTGGAAGAGTTGCCCGCGCGAACCTCTTATATTCAGAGACGATTGAGGGGGGCAAAAAAGTTTCAACCGGAAAACGCTTACCTAAGATCCGGGTAGCGTTGCGCGCAATCCTGGCTCGGCTCGCTACTTCACCGCGTCGTACAGCGTTTTCGCCAACAGGTTTCCCGACCAATATTGCACATGCGCCACAAACGGGATGGTCGCCGCCGGATCCCTCAAATTTTCCACCCGCCTGGGGTCATCCTTTTGCCTCGGGTATCCCGCACCCAACGGCTCCCCGGGATCGAGCGGCTGGCCGGGGGCAATTGTTGGGACATCGTAGTACTCCAAACTCCCGGAAATCACGTCCATCGGTGACCACAGATTCGTCCAGAGATGCGGCTTTCTAAACACTGCATAGTCCAGAATCAACGGCTGGAATGCGCACGCCATTTGTTCCCGGAGTGGATCCTCTACATGATTTGACTGGTTGCGAAACAGGAATGCAGTCTTGTCCAGCGGTGAGCCGAAGGTAATCAGCTTGGCGGTCCGCTCCGCCACACGCTTCGAGCCGGGTGTCTCCGAGGTCAGGTCGAGGTTGATTACGGCATTCAGCGTGTCGTATGCCAGTACCGACCCCAGCGAGTGCCCGGCAAACACGATCCGCTTGTAGTCCGGCACCGCCGTCACATTCCCAAAACCGTAAATTACCTTCGCAACATTCAATCCAATTGCCTGTATCTTTGTACGGATATCCTCGAATTTAGAATCCTTGTAGGGCGAGATGTATGCTGCCACGTCTCCTGCATACTCGATCAAGAAATACCGGACGAAGAATATCTCCGCCACAAGCAGGTACCAGCCAAGAAGTGCCAGGGCCGTTAGCCACTTCTGTTCCGGACTCGCCGTCGCCGACCTCAGCAGATGAATGCCAGGAAGGATAACCACCAGCACCTGCTTTATCGCAAAGTGCGAGGCCTGGATTTGCTTCAACTGGTCAACCAGCTTTGCCAGCACCACAGCAATGGCTGTTACCTGCGCGGCCAGAACCAGGCTCACGACAAGCAGCGCCATCTTCGTCCGCGCGTAAATGCTGAGACTCCTCAACTGACCGAACAGGTATCGTTGGAAGTCACAGGGCTTAAAGAATTTCGATGACCTGAAGCCCTGCCAGGCGGCGGAGAACAGGAAGGAGATCGTCTCCCAATAGGTGACCTGACCCTCCGTAACAGGAGCCCAGTAGGCCTCGTATACGTGTACCGAGTGTGGCTTCCCGTCCGGCCTGGTCCAGTTGAGCTCGGCCCTGGCCAGAAAGCTTTCGTTCTGAAATGCAAGCTCTACTCCAGAGTGCGGCCCGGTACAACCTTGCGCTGCTGCCTGCTTTAGGATCGCCGCGGCGATCTGACCAATCGTTTCAAACCGGACCTGCTGACCCATGCCGTGACACACCAGCACGGCCACCGGACCATCGGCGGCTTCCGCCGGCATAGGCTGAATGGGTTCCGCCAGCAGCGCTGCGCGAACCGGCAGTATGGCGGGAGCTGTCACATTGCCGTAGTGAATTCGCGCTGTGCGTGGAGTGGCGTTGAAATCCTGACCGGACATTTGGGGACCTCTGAGCGCTGGGAATCGACCCAACCTGGGGAGGCGCCCAAATTACCGCTTTTCCGCACACGCCGCAACGGAATTTATCCGGCCCTGAATTGAATTGGGCCGGCAATTCATTCCACTTGCTCTTGATTTGCCGGAGATGGGAGATTTCCCGCTATTCCAGAATTAGTTGGCTGCTTCGCTTGCCTTCTCTATTTCCAGTAGCGTTCTTTTGCGTTCTATGCCCCAGCGGTATCCCGTCAGGTTGCCGTTGGCTCCTATGACTCGATGGCAGGGGATGACTACGGCGGCGGGGTTGGTGGCGCAGGCTCGCGCTACTGCTCTTGCTGCTGTAGGCTGGCCAATCTCCTTTGCGAGCTCGGCGTAGGTGCGGGTTTCTCCGCGTGGGATGGTGCGGAGCGCCTGCCAGACGCGCATTTGGAACGCCGTTGCGCGAAGATCGAAAGGGAGATCGAGCGCGGCGGGATGTTCGGTTAGCTGCGAGAGGACTTGATTGAGCATGGGGGCGAGTTCGGGATTGGGCTGGAGCTCGGCGGCGGGGAATTGTTGCAGGAGCTGGGTGAGGGCTTCGTTAGCCGTCGCTGCCGGGATGACCGAGCATAAGCCCTTGCCGGTAGCGGCGATCAGGATTTGGCCGAGCGGGGATGCCCCGGTGGCGTAGCCGATGGATTGGCCGCGTCCTCGATTCTTGTAGTCCTGCGGTTTCATGCCGAGTTGTTTGGCGGAGTAGGCGCGGGATGGGCTGGAATATCCGGCTTCGTAGATGGCATCAGTGATGCGGGAGTCGGGTTTTGCGAGGCTGGTGCGGAAGGCTACTGCACGCTTTTGCGACTGGTATTGGTTTGAGCTGATTCCGAGGACACGCTGAAAGAGGCGCTGTACGGTGAAGGGCGAGAGTCCGGCCATGCGGGCGAGTTCGGAGAGTTTTACCGGGCGATCGGAGTTCTGATTGAGGTGCGCGCAGAGAGTTTGCACGATTTGCGCTTCGGGCTGAATTCCGGAGGGCTTGCAGCGTTTGCAGGGGCGGTATCCGGCGCGGAGGGCGTTGATGAGGTCGGAGAAAAACTCGACGTTGTCGCGTCCGGGGCGGCGGCTGGGGCAGGATGGGCGGCAGAAGATGCGGGTGGTGCGGACTCCGTAGAAGAGCTTGCCGTCGGCGCGGGTGTCGCGGCTCTGGATGAGGCTCCAGGCTTCGTCGAATTCGGAATGAGGTTGAGACATTGCGCTGCTCATCATGGTATGCGCTCCTTGAACTTAGATCGAGGATGCCATGATTGGATTCGTGGAACACTCCGGTTCTTGCGGGGGAAGTGGGGGTGTGGCTGCAGGAAGTGGGGCAGTCTGAGTTGCCCCACTCAAGCAAATGAGGCTTGAGTGGGCCACCCGCCGATGCAATATTACAGAATCGGTCAATTTTTCTTACAGTGCCGATTTCTTCCTAGCTGGGCTTCGTGGATAATCGGAGTTGAACATCCAAAGAGAGCGCACAATAACCAATGATTGATCGTTATTATCCACCAGAATTTCAGGCAGGAAAATTTCACTGTGCTTTGTGTCAGGTCTTTGCCCAACAGACATTTAATCCTGTCTTTATCCATTCAGGAGGTGCGCAGGCCACCAGGTTCCAGGCATCATTCTGCTCACATTGTCGTAATTGGAGCTTCTGGTACGATGGCGTGCTCATAATTCCTTCGCAATCTCCAGTTCCCATAGCACACCTCGATCTACCCACAGATTGTACGGCTGAATACGAAGAGGCCCGAGATGTATTCAGCAAATCACCTCGTGCTGCCGCTGCGCTTTTGCGGCTTTGTATTCAAGAATTGATGCCTCATCTGGGTGGTGCTGGAAAAAACATTAACGATGACATCAAGACGCTTGTTGCGAATGGACTGCCAGCACAGATTCAGAAGGCGCTGGATTATTGCAGGGTGGTGGGAAATAATGCGGTTCATCCTGGCGAGATCAGCCTCAATGACTCTCCTGAAATCGCACAACGCCTTTTCGAGATGATTAATTTCATCGTAGAAGATCGCATTACGCGGCCGAAGGAAATCGAGGCACTCTATGAAAAGCTGCCAGAAGGTGCCCGCGCGGCAATCGAAAAACGGGATGGCAGATCGTGAAGGTAGGCGGACGACTCACTCAAGCTTCTTTACTTGAGTGGGGGACCTCGATTCCGTTTGAGTGGGGCTGAGGCTCGGTGCTCGGTTGAGGAACCGCAGATTCTTCGCTTCGCTCAGAATGACATCCGGTGGTTGAGCACGGTGGTTACTAATTTCTTCGTGTTGATCGAGACAATCAGCAGGTCCTTCGACTGCGTTTGGCGCAGATGCTGCGCCAAACTCCGCTCAGGATGACATCAAATGCGTGCAGTTTCCGAGAGTGGCAATGAGTATGATCGCCGGGCGGCCCGTCCCTAACTGGTTACGTTTTTTCGGCGGGAGAGGACGAAGCTGTTGTCTCGTTTGCGGCTGCCGGTGGAGGCGTGCTCGATGCGTTGCCAGAAGGCTACGAAGTAGTCGACGGCGGATACGGTAGAGATGAGCGCCATGTAATACACACCGACCACGGCGATGAGATCGAGCGGAATGATGAACCATCCGATGTGCCAGTAGCGCCAGCCGTGAGCGAGGATGGCGGCGATGACGGAGGCGATCTGGATGACGGTTTTGAGTTTGCCGAGGTCGCTGGCCTCGATGGTGAAGCCTTCGGCGGATGCGATGGAGCGGAGCCCGCTGACGAGGAATTCGCGGCCGATGACGAGGACGGCGATCCAGGGCTTGACGACGTGCGGGTTGTATTCGACGAGAGTGATGTAGGCGGCGGTGATGAGCAGCTTGTCGGCGAGGGGGTCGAGAAGCATGCCCATGGTGGTAATCTGGCCGCGGCTGCGGGCGAGGTAGCCGTCTACTCCGTCAGAGATGGAGACGAGGATGAAGAAGAGCGCGGCTACGAGCTCCTGCTCACCGTAGAAGCCGCTGTGGGGGAAGTGGGGAGAGAGCATCCAGATAAAGATGGGTACGGCGAAGATGCGGCTCAGCGTGATGGAGTTGGGCAGGTTCACGGATTCAGCTCGTCTGCGGCTGTGCTCTTATGGTCATTATTGCACTAGACGGTGCAGGCGGGTTTTCCGCGCGGCTGCCTTTCTCTGATTGAAGGGCGCATTGAGGCTGCTGTTTGCGCGTTCTTTGCTTCTTATGTCTGATGGTTTCAAGGAGAACGGAAAGATGAAGACAATTTGCACGGCGACGCGGATGGTTCTGGGATGTGTTTGCCTGGGTTTGCTGGCGGCGGGTTGCAGTTCGGACCTGAAGCCTACGAATGCAAAGCTGGAGAAGGGCTTGAACGCATATTTCGAGAACCACAACGAGTGCCTGTTTCCGATGGGAATGAAGTTTCCTTACGAGGTGAGTCCGGGAGTGGATGCGAAGAGCGAAAAGACGCGCATGGATGCGATGGAAAAGGCGGGATTGCTTAAGCAGCAGGATGACCTGGCGATCGCATGTCGAAAGGTATACGCTGACGCCGATGGGGCAGCGGGTTGCTCCGCGCTTTTGCTACGGGCACAAGGTGGTGACGAGCGTGGACGGGTTCACCGACACCGGTGAAGCAGGGTGGATTTGTGGAGACTACGGCGAGTTTCCACGCGACGATGATGGACGTGCCGATCTGGGTCAAAACGGACCAGATGGCGGCGGCTTTTCCCAAGATGGCGGCGGATGTCTCGGGCGCGCAACCGGGGCAGATGATGCTGGCTACGGCCGGGGCGGGATGGCAGGTTCCGCAATAGAACTCCGCGTCCGGCGACGCGCGCTTCGCGCCATTTTGAGTGTGGCTTTTGGGCACTCCCTTTGTTCGGGTGCTTCGTTTAGGGCTATTTTTCGCTGTCGAGCATTTGCATCTGTTGTTCGTCGTAGCGGGTTCCGGCTATGGCTTCGGCTGGGATTTTTGCTTCGAGTTCGGCTATGTGCGTGGGAGTGAGATGGAGATTGAGCGCGCCTAAGGACTCTTCGAGCTGCGTGCGCTTGCGTGCTCCTATGACGGGTACGATGTTTATTCCTTTGGACAGAACCCAGTTTATGGCCAGCTGGGTGGGTGTGGCTCCTTTGCTGTCGGCGAAGGATTTGAGTTCCGCGATGAGCTGCTGATTGCGCTCGTAGTTGTCTCCTTTATAGCGGGGGAGATAGGCGCGGAAGTCGCCTTTGTCTTTTGGTTTTGATCCGCTCAGGAGGCCGCGCGAGAGAACTCCGTAGGCGGTCACTCCGATGCCCATTTCCTCTAATGCGGGGAAGATTTTTTCTTCGGGCGAGCGGCTGACGAGCGCGTATTCGATCTGCAGATCGGCGATGGGGTGGACAGATTGCGCGCGGCGGATGGTTTCGACGCCTACTTCAGAGAGGCCGATGTAGCGGACGTATCCGGCTGTTATGAGCTCGGCGATGGCTCCGATGGTGTCTTCGATGGGAACTTTGGGGTCGAGGCGCGCGGGACGGTAGATGTCGATGTGATCGACGCCGAGGCGCTTGAGGCTGTAGGCGAGGAAGTTTTTTACGGCGGCGGGGCGGGTGTCGACACCGATCCATGAGTTGTCGGGTGCGCGGAGTGCTCCGAACTTTACGGAGAGGAGGGCCTGGTCGCGTCTTCCCTTCAGCGCCTGGCCGATGAGCATTTCATTGTGGCCCATGCCGTAGAAGTCGCCGGTGTCGAGCAGGTTGATGCCGCGGTCGAGGGCGGCGTGGATGGTGGCGATGGATTCGTTGTCGTCGGACTGGCCGTACATTCCGGACATGCCCATGCATCCGAGGGCTATGGCTGAGACGGTGGGACCGTTGGTTCCTAGCTGGCGGGTGGGGAGGGTGGCGTTGGTCATCGGCTTATGAGACGCGCTGGCGTCTCGGAGGATGCGCAACATTTGACAGCCGGTTCCGGTTCCGGGATATGTTCCATTTCGATCTAGCGATGCCCAATCCTGCCTCTCGCGCGAGTTGTTATTGTGCGGTCAAGCGGATCAGCTCGGCCTTTGGATTCGTTTGAAAAGAGATATATTCGCCGTCGTGTTCGCACGCGATCGAGCCTGCGTGGCCGGAAACTCTTAGCCGGCTTAGTAGGCTACCATCACTCGGATTGACCTCATAATAGGCATAATCGCTCAGGTTTTGAGCCACGCCGACATTCATGTTCTCTGGCTCCGCCGGCTTGAAATGTGCGACCAAGCGATCATTGGATGGAACCATATCCGCCAGCACATATCCTCTAGGCGCGGCTATATTTAACTCGCGAACGCTTCCTCCGGGCTGCACCTCGAGAATGGGAGCATTTACTCCGGCTCGCCAAGCGAGAACGTCGTCGCCGTAGGGAGTGAAGAGGACAGACGCAAAGTGCGCGAAAGGATGGGAGATCGTAACACCTGATTCGAGCACTTTCACGAAATGTTTAATTTTCAGGCTTTCTCTGCAACGTTCACGAAATGATGGGATACCATGCTTTCTCTGGGTCGACTTAGGCGTAGATGCCGCGTTGTTTGATGGTGAAGGCTACTCGATCGATGGCGAGCATGTAGGCGGCGATGCGGTTGTTGACTCCGTGGGCTTCGGAGTAGCGGACTACGTCTTCGAAGCTTTCGGAGAGGATGCTTTGGAGCTGCTCGTTGACGATGGCTTCCTTCCAGAAGTAACCCTGACGGTCCTGCACCCACTCGAAGTAAGAGGCGGTTACGCCTCCGGCGTTGGCGAGGATGTCGGGGATGATGAAGACTCGCTTGTCAGAGAGGATTTCGTCGGCTACCGCGGTGGTTGGGCCGTTGGCGCCTTCGCAGATGATCCTGGCGCGGATGCGTTCGGCGTTGCGGCTGGTGATCACGTTTTCCGTTGCTGCGGGGATGAGGATTTCGCACTCGGAGGTGAAGAGCTGGTCGGGGTCCGCGGCCTCGGCTCCTTTGAAGCCGAGCACGGAGCCGTTGCGCTGGCGGTAATCGATCAGCGAGCAGACATCAATTCCGTTGGGATTGAAAAGTGCGCCGTCGTATTCGACGATGCCGATGATTTTGTAGCCCTTCTCCTGCATGAGATTGGCGGCGTTGGAGCCAACGTTGCCGAAACCCTGAACGATGACGCGGCAGCCGTCACGCTGGAGGTGGAGGTGCTTGAGCGCTTCGTCGCAGACGATGCTGACGCCGCGGCCAGTGGCTTCGCGGCGGCCACGGGAGCCGCCGATGTTGATGGGCTTGCCGGTTACGACGCTGGTGACGGTCTGGCGCATGTGCATGGAGTAGGTGTCCATGATCCATGCCATGACCTGCTCGTTGGTGTTGACGTCGGGGGCGGGCACGTCTTTTTCCGGCCCGAGGAATTCGATGATTTCGGCGGTGTAGCGGCGCGTCATGCGCTCGAGCTCACCCATGGACATTTTCTTGGGGTCGCAGATGACTCCGCCCTTGGCTCCGCCGAAGGGGATGTTGACGACGGCGCACTTCCAGGTCATCCAGCTTGCGAGGGCGCGGACTTCATCGAGGTTGACGTCGGGCGAGTAGCGAATGCCGCCTTTGCCGGGGCCGCGGGCCTGGGAGTGCTGGACACGGAAGCCGGTGAAGACCTCGATGCGTCCGTCGTCCATGGACACGGGAAAATGGACGATGATTTCGCGGGAGGGATAGCGGAGAAGCTTCCAGATGCCTTCGTCGAGGTTGAGTTTATGCGCCGCAAAGTCGAATCGAGCAGCTTGTGCTTCCCACGGATTGATCTCCTGCTCGAGGGTAATAGTTGCCATAAAAGTTTGTTTGCTCCTTCGTGGCCGGTCCATGAAAAAACGGATTTCGGCCAAACCAATGGAGTATAGGCCTGCAGATTGACGGTGGGCAAGCGGTGGCGGGGCGGGTTTCCAAGTTAGTTACTGGCCAAGGCGTTCCGGGCAGGAATTTCCAATATGGACGGCGATTTGACACCTTTTTTCTCGCTTGCTGATATAAACGATTCCTATTCCCGTTGCGTCGGTTGACTGGAGGATCTGATGTCGAATCTGCTTCGCAACTTGCGGTTCAGCTGGCGGATGCTACTTAGGAATCCCGGCATCTCTTTGACGATTCTGCTGACGCTGGCACTGGGCGTGGGCGCGAATACGGCGATCTTTACCGTAGATTATGCCACCATGCTGCAGCCGATGCCTTATGCCGAGCCAAACCAGCTGATGATGGTGTGGTCAAAGATTCAGACTTACCACAACGGTGTTTCAGCGGGCGATTACACGGACTGGAAGAACCAGAACACTACGTTCCAAAGTTTGAACGCCTGGACGGGCAGCAGCTTTAACATGGCCACGGCAGAGCAGCCGGACAAGGTGAATGCACGACTCATCACTCCCGGTTTTGTGAAGATGATGGGAGTGCCGCTTTTCCTGGGGCGCGATTTTCTACCCGAGGAGGGCCAGCCCGGGCGCGATCACGAGGTGATCCTGGCGAACAGGCTGTGGAAGCGGCTGGGATCGAACATGCAGATTATCGGCACGACCCTGAAGCTGAATAACGAGCCCTACACAGTGGTGGGCGTAATGCCGCCGGGGGTGTACGACCGCGCGGAAAACGAGATCAGCGTGCCGCTGGCGTTCAAGCCGGAGCAATTGAACCACGACTTCCACTGGCTGCTGGTAATGGGCCGGCTGAAGCCAGGGGTAACGCAAAAGCAGGCGCAGGCGGATATGAACTCGGTGACGGCGCATATCGCGCAGGCGTATCCGAAGAGCGATAAAGGCTGGGGAGCGTTCGTAGAGCCGCTAAAGAATGACTTTCTTCCTAAAGAAGAAATTCGAACGCTTTGGATTCTGCTGGGCGCGGTCGCCTTTGTTCTGCTGATTGCGTGCGTGAATGTCGCGAATCTGCTGCTGGCGCGGAGCATGGCGCGGCAAAAGGAAATGGCGGTGCGTGCGTCGCTGGGCGCGAGCTCAAGGACGATTTTTGCGCAGCTGTTGACGGAGAGCCTGATGCTGGCGGTCGCTGGCGGCGCGCTCGGCGTTGGCGTGGGCTACGCGATGCTGCGCGGGTTGATTGCGGTTATGCCGCAGGGCACGCTTCCGAGCGAGGCGGACCTGAGTTTGAATATTCCGATTCTGCTGTTCACGCTGGCCGCGACGACCTTGGCGGGGCTGCTATTCGGATGCATTCCGGCGTGGTCCGCTTCGCGGGTAGATCCTGCCGAGGCGCTAAAGGAGGGTGGACGCTCGGGAACGGGCGTGGGCCGCAACCGCCTTCGGCGCGCTCTGGTGGTTGGCGAGTTTGCGCTGGCGCTGGCGCTTCTGGCGGGGGCGGGGCTGGCGATTCACAGCTTCTGGAATCTGACGCGCGTGGATCTGGGTGTGCGCACAGATCATATTCTGACGTTCGGTCTTTCGGTTCCGGATTCGCGCCCAAAAGATCCGGCGAAGATCATAGCCTATTATCGGCAGATGCTGGCGAGCATCGCGGCAGTGCCGGGAGTGACGTCAGCTTCGGCTGAGACGGGCCTTCCGCTTGAGGGATCGGGTTTTGGGATGCCGTTCACTATTGCCGGCGGACAGACTTATTCGGATCCTTCGCAGCGTCCGGGTGCGAGTTTTGGCATGGTGACTCCGGACTATTTCAAGACGTTCGGCATCCGGCTGGTGAAGGGGCGCTCGTTTACCGATCAGGACACTGCGTCGAGCCCGAAGGTGGCGATGGTGAACGAGGAGTTCGTCAAGAAATTTCTAAGCGGCAAGGACCCGCTGCAACAACGCGTGGTGGTGGAGCAACTGATTCCCGGAGTGCAGACACTAGGGCCGCCGGTCGAGTGGCAAATTGTAGGTGTGTTTCACAACGTACGCGACGATCTGCGCGAGGATAATGCGGAGATTGAGATTCCATTCTGGCAGATTCCGTGGCCGAGCGCAGGGATTGGGGTGCGCACGGCGGCAGGATCCGGGAGCGATGACGAAGAGTATTGCGGCAGCGGTGCATTCGGTTGATCCGACGATTGCGCTGAATACTCCGCGCACGATGGAGCAGGTGCGCGATGAGGTGCTGGCGGGCGACCGGTTCACCCTGATTCTGTTTGGAACCTTTGCGGCGATTGCGCTGTTACTGGCAGGGGTGGGGATTTATGGCGTGATGACCTTCTCAGTGGAGCAACGCTCGCATGAGATTGCGCTGCGGATGGCGTTGGGCGCTACACGAGGGAGGGTTATCGCGCTGGTGGTGCGCGAGGGTTTGACTCTTGCGGCGATAGGGCTGGGCGTGGGGCTGATTGGCGCGTACTTTATTGGGCGCGGCATGCAGAGCGCTCTTTATGGTGTAAGCGCTTTGGATTTTCGCGCTTTCTGCGCCGTGGGGATTGTTCTGCTGGCGGCGGCGCTGCTGGCGTGTTATTTGCCGGCGCGACGCGCGGCCTCGACAGAGCCGATGCGGGTGCTTCGCACAGAATAAGCGCCCGCAACACGGGCAGACGCGCGCTTCCCACCCCAGCACGCGAAAGACCCGCATGCCGGGGACCCCGGTTTCGGCGCCATGCTGATGCCGAGCTTTGTGGCCACTCCCGTTGGTCGTGGAGTTGGTCGCCGCGGCATTTACCATGTTCGTTAAGCTATGCGATCTGAAATTGTTTCTCTTCCTTCACGCTCTGAATTTTTGAAGCTGGCGCGCGCGCATACTCTGGTGCCGGTCTACAGCACGCTTACGGCGGATGTGGAGACTCCGGTGACGGCCTTTCTGCGGCTGGCGGCGGATGAGCCGGAGTGCTTCATGCTGGAGTCGGTGGAGGGCGGAGAGAATGTGGGCCGGTACACGTTTATCGGCATTCGGCCATATCGGCGGATTGTGGCACGCGGGACTTCGATTGAGATTACCGAGCGCGGCAGGAGGCGGCGCGTTGACGGGAATATTTTTTCGCTTTGGAAGGAGGCGATTGAAGGGCATTCCCCTGCGCGGGTAAGCGGGCTGCCACCGTTTACGGCCGGAGCGGTGGGATTTTTTTCCTATGATGTGGTTCGGCAGATTGAGCGGCTGCCGGAGCAGACGGTGGATGACCTGGGATTGCCGGATGCGTGCCTGATGTTCTTTGACGAAGTGCTGGCCTTCGATCATGTGAAGAAAGAGATTCTGCTGATCGTTACGGCGGACGTTCGCAGGCAGAAGCCGCAGGCTGCGTATGCGGATGCGGTGAAACGTTTGGCGCGCTTTGAGAAGCGGCTGGCGCGTCCGCTGCCGAAGACCAGCCAGAAGAGGGTTGCGGGCAAGCTGAAGATTGAGCCGCAGATGAAGAAGAAGGATTTTCTGAAGGCTGTGAAGCGGTCGAAGGAATATATTGCGGCGGGCGACATATTTCAGGTGGTGGTGTCGCAGCGGTTCGATGTGAAGCCGGAGGTAGATCCTTTCGAGGTGTATCGCGCGCTGCGGATTGTGAATCCTTCGCCGTACCTCTACTTTTTGCGGTTTGGATTGGACAAGGCGGCGGACACGCATATTGTTGGGTCCTCTCCAGAGCTGCTGGTGCGGGTCCAGGGACGAAAAGTGGAGTATCGACCCATTGCCGGAACGCTGCCGCGCGGCGCGAATGAAGAGGAGGATGCGCGGCTTGAAGACCGGCTGATGCATGACGAGAAAGAGCGCGCCGAACACGTAATGTTGGTCGACCTGGGACGAAATGATGTGGGACGGGTGAGCGAATATGGGTCGGTGCGCGTGAAGGACCTGATGTTTATTGAGCGTTACTCGCATGTGATGCACCTCGTGAGCTCGATTGAAGGGCGTTTGCGTGAAGGGCTTACGGCTGTGGATGCTTTCAAGGCGTGTTTTCCGGCGGGGACGTTGAGCGGCGCTCCGAAGATTCGCGCGATGGAGATTATTGAGGAGCTGGAGCCGACGCGGCGTGGGATTTATGGCGGCAGCGTACTTTATGCGGATTTTTCCGGGAACCTTACCTCATGCATCGGGATTCGCACGCTGCTGATGCGCGGCAAGCAGGGGCATATTCAGGCCGGGGCGGGGATCGTGGCGGATTCGGTTCCGGAAAAGGAGTACGAGGAGAGCTTGAACAAGGCCCGCGCTCTGGTGAGGGCGATTGAAAGGGCAAGGGGATAAGAAAAGCTGGTGCATGGGCGAGCATGCCCAAAGTCTCTATCGCCGTTCCCGCCCATGCCACATGCGGAGGACTGTTATGGCTTCCGGCGTTATCTCGTAGCGGATTTCATACTGACCTGCAAAGATTCTTCGCACCTCGCGGGGATCGTATAGATCAAGCCGTTCACCTATTCGTGGAAAGCGAGGAAGCCGCCCCGCCGTCGTTACGAGATTCTGCACAATCCTTGCAGCCGCAGCAGGATTCAGCGGAGCGAGGAAGTCGTGCAGGCGCACAACATCGGTAAGGGCCTTCTCTGTCCAGACTATCTTCATCGAGTAGGCGGCCGCAGCGGTTTTGGGGTGCCAAGGCTGGTGGCCCACGCATGCACTGACTGATGATCAATGACTCTTCCGGTATCTACATCTACCAAAGCCTCAAGCGTCATGCGATGGCGCTCTTCCTCTTCTTCTACCCAGGCAAGTAAGGCTTGCTTGACGACCCAACCGCGGGAACGCTCCATTCGCTCGGCAAGCCTATCCACTTTCTGAGCGAGTGAGGACGGGATGTGCGCCGTGAGAACCCGGTTTTCTGTCTTTCCGATTGAGGCTGACGATTTTTTCATCAGATTGATTATAAATGATTCAGATTTACTGAGGGCCAATTCACTGCACTCAGTCGCAGGATTACACTGGAAACAGGCTCATGGTTTTTGTTCTCGACAACTACGATTCGTTTACCTACAACCTTGTTCAATACATGGGCGAGTTGGGCGCGGAGATGGTGATTCGGCGCAACGATGAGCTGACTGTGGATGAGGTTGAGGCGCTGGGGCCGGCGCGGATTGTGCTTTCGCCGGGGCCCTGCACGCCGCAGGAAGCCGGAATCAGCATTGATCTGGTGCGGCGGTTTGCGGGGCGGGTTCCGATTCTGGGAGTTTGCCTGGGGCATCAGGCGATTGGCGCGGCGTTTGGCGGCGACGTGGTGCGCGCCCCGAAGCTGATGCATGGCAAGACGAGCGAAGTGGAGCATGACGGTAAGACTGTATTTGCGGGGATCGCTACTCCGATGACCTGCACGCGATACCACTCCTTGATTGTCTCGGAGAAGAATCTTCCGAAGGAGCTTGAAGTTTCGGCACGCACGGCGGATGGGACGATCATGGGACTGCGGCATCGCGAGTATCCCGTGGAGGGCGTGCAGTTTCATCCTGAGAGCGTGCTTACGGGCGACGGCAAGCGGCTGATTCAAAATTTTCTCGACCTTTAATTTTTGGAGTTGTAAGAGAAAAACCATGGACACCGCGTTTCGCATAGATAGCGCAAGGTCGCCGCTCCCTGGGGGTCGCGTCGACTTGGCATCCGTGGCGTCGAGGGATATCTTCCATGGTTTTGCTGTGGCGGCGATGCGGGTTTGGCGTTTGTGGGCGATTGGCGCGGGGGTGTTTGCGGCGCAACTGCTTGCTGCGCAGCAGACGCCGATTGCCTATGTTTCGACGACAGGCGTTACGATTTCAGGCTCCATGTCTGTTGAGAATGGCCGAGCGAGCATCGGGAACGACGGGACGATTGCGGCAGGCGATTCAACGGCGATGGTGAAGCTGGCACGCGGCGGCGACATGGAGGTCTGCGCATCAACCAAAGTGCACCTGTCGCGCGACACCAGTGTTGCGGACGCGTCCGATTCGGCGCTGATGATTGCGCTGGACCGGGGCGCAATCGAGGCCAACTATGTTCCGGGAAAATATTCCGATGTACTCCTGACTCCTGACTTGCGGATTCTGATTTCAGGGCCGGGCACGGCGGATTTGAAGATTCGCGTGAATCAAAAGGGCGACACGTGCGTCGATAATCATGGGGTGGGCGCGCCCTATGTGACGGTGACCAGCCAGTTTGAGGGCGGAGTGTATCGCGTGCAGGCGAACCAGCGTGTGATGTTCGAGCATGGAAGCCTGCAACAGGTGGTGGACAACGAGGCCGAGCCTTGCGGGTGTCCTGTGGAGACTCCAGTTTCGGCGGCTGCTCCGGTGTCGGTAGCGAGCGGCGGCGTTACGGATAAGACGACGGCGGCTGGGCCGGGACAGAAAACCGGCAATACGGTGGCGGAGGCGGCAAATCCGTTTCCTCTGGCGGAGAGTGAGGGGCTGAAGCCCCCTCCGGCTGCTCCGACGACGCCTGTTGTGCCGGTGGGCGTCGCTCATGCTGAGGTCCAGGCTCCGATTACATATGACGCTGCGGCGACTCCGAATCCGGCGGGGCCGGGCGCGGCTGGACCGGCACCAAAAATATGCAAGAGCACAGCAAGCCCGGGCTGCCCAAATCTCTCAACAAGCGCTGACAGCGCTATGCCCACGGAGCCCGATCTGAATGCGGAGATTCCTCCTGTGCAGGGAGCGCCGAAAAAACGCGGCGGATTTTTTCATTCCTTCGGTCATTTCTTCTCGCGCATGTTTGGCGGGTAAGGGCCGCTTTCAACGCGCCATGTGCAGAGTTCGGCTCCAGCGGGTGTCGCTGAAAAAGTGCGTCACGATGTGGATAAAAAATGCGGCGCGGTCCTCCATGCTGGTTTTGTCGACCTGATCTTCGGGAGTTTTGAATGACCAGTAGACGAATAGCGGACGTCCCAGAATATTTTGTTTCGGCACGAATCCCCAAAAACGGCTGTCGAGGCTGTTCGGGCGGTTGTCGCCCATGGCGAAGTAATGGCCGGGAGGAACGACCATGTCTCCATTCTTGATGTATGCGGGCATTTCGGCGGCCCAGGCTGGAGTTACGCCGATGGACTCTGAAGGCGGGATGGCGGGAAAGTTGTCCCGGTACGGCTCGTAATCGTCAGGTGATCGCCTGACAATCTGCGGTTCATTCAGCGGCTGGCCGTTGCGGTAAACGGTTCCGTCCTCAAGGTGAATACGGTCGCCGGGAATACCGACGACGCGCTTGACCAAGGTAAGATTCGGCTCGCCGGGCTTGATGAATACGATGATGTCGCCGTCGTGGATGGCGCGATGATGCACAACAGGAAACCACGGTGAGGACTTCTCGAAGGTGATGCGATCCACAACGACGTGGTCTCCGATGAGGATGGCTGGAATCATGGATCCGGATGGAATTTCATAATTCTGAAAGACGAAAGTCAGTGCGAAGAGGCCCAGCACGAATATGCCGCAGATGGATGCGAATTGTTCAAGCGGTGTTTCTTGTTTTGATTGCCTGATCGTCTGCGGCGGCGCTTTCGGCATAGCCCGATTATAGAGAGCGGAAGATCGGCTTCTGCGGGGGCTACGATACAATGAGAGTTTGGAGCGTCTTCCGAATCAGCCTATGCGCTGACCTCTAAAAAACCCCTAGAACACAGCAAGGAGCTTTCTTTCTATGGCGATTCCCGCCACACAAATGCGCCCGGGCATGATCATCAAGCACAACAACGAGCTGCACGCCGTCTTTTCGGTGGAGCACCGCACGCCCGGCAACCTGCGCGCTTTTA
Organism: uncultured Acidobacteriaceae bacterium; assembly: GCA_963783805.1. Taxonomy (GTDB): domain Bacteria; phylum Acidobacteriota; class Terriglobia; order Terriglobales; family Acidobacteriaceae; genus Silvibacterium. The sequence continues at coordinate 344,931 of CAWAPC010000011.1, forward strand.
TTCAAGCGAAACTCAGAAACCTGCGCACCGGTGCCATGTTCGAACACCGCTTTCGGTCTCCTGACCCGATTGAACGCGTGGTGGTGGACGAGGTTGCGATGGATTTTCTGTATAGCGACGGCGATGACTACTACTTTATGAACACGGAGAATTACGAGCAGACCCATCTGAAGCGCGATACGCTGGGCGACGCGGTTGACTACCTTACAGCCAACCTGCAGATTACGGTTTCGTTTTTCGATGGAGTGGCTGTGGGCATTGAACTTCCGCAGACGGTGGAACTGGCTGTGGTGGAGACGGAGCCTGGTCTGAAGTCGGCTACGGCCTCTTCGGTAACGAAGCCTGCGACTCTGGAGACGGGGCTGGTGGTGCAGGTGCCTCCGTTTATTAATGAGGGTGAAAAGATTCGCGTGGATACGGCTGAGGGGGCTTATCTTTCGCGTGCATAAAGACTGAGCCGCAGCCTTTGGAAACGGCGTCGCATCGCTGCGCCATTTTTTCATGTTCACGTTATATATTGGCTTGCGTGGCAACATGGCATCTGCCACACTAACTCCGCATCGTCTGATTTATGGTTCGTCATTATCTTGTTAAAGGCCGTGTGCAGGGCGTCGGCTTCCGGTGGTTTGTGCATCGGGAGGCGGGCGCGCTTGGTTTGCATGGCTGGGTTCGCAATACGGAGGACGGCCATGTGGAAGTTGTTGCTTCGGGCGATGACGAAGATCTGGCGTTGTTGCGGCAGGCTTTGCAGAAGGGTTCGCGCGGAAGCCGCGTGGATGCAGTGGTTGAGCATGATCTGGCGGACGGCGAAGCAGAGGGACTTGGGTCATTTCAGATCGATGGCGCGTGGTGAAGAGTGGAGTAGCGCGCGTGGTTCGAATTTCAGGATTAAAAGGAGTGGTAAATTTTGGTACCTCATCAACCCATTAATTGCGAGCCTTTGAAGGAACTTGTCCGCACCGTTCCGGATTTTCCCAAGCCGGGAATTTTGTTTTATGACATCACCACTTTGCTGAAAGACAAAAAGGGGTTTGCAGAGTTGATCGATGCGCTGGCGGCGCACTATATCGGCAAGGACGTGGACCTGGTGCTGGGCATTGAGGCGCGCGGATTTATTTTTGGCCCGGCGCTGGCGTACCGGCTGAATGCGGGTTTTGTTCCGGTGCGGAAGCCGCGGAAGTTGCCTGCTCCTACGGCTCGCGTGAGCTATGACCTTGAATACGGTACAGACATGCTGGAGATTCATCTGGACGCGATTGAGCCCGGTCAGAACGTTGTGCTAGTGGATGATCTGCTAGCCACGGGGGGCACAATGCAGGCGACGGTGAAGCTGGTGCAGCAGCTAGGCGGCCACATTGCAGGGCTGGCGTTTGCCGTGGAGCTTGATTTTTTGAAGGGGCGCGAACGGTTTCCGGATTACGACGTCTTCAGCCTGCTGCACTACAACGAATAGCTCAAAGATAAAAATAATGAGGGAAAAATTGCGGACGCCTCTTGGGCGTCCGCAATTTTGTTTTGATTCGCTAAGTTGCCACGCTTCGTCCGCGAGTGAAATGGACGATGATGGCAATCACTGCGAGGATCAGCAGGATGTGAATGAAAAACGCAGTAACATGAAAGACCACGAAGCCTGCGATCCAAGCAAGCAGAAGCAACAACGCTATTGCGAGAAACATTTAACGCCTCTCTTTCGAGCGCATTCAACGGCACTCTGACACATCGGATGGCGAACTGCGGAAAAGGTTTGCTTCGCGCGCGAAATGCAGACCCAGAAACATACGTGTCCGGGTCCGCATGACACGAAACGATCAAGCTGCTTTGGCTTCCACGTTGACACTCTTTGCGACCTGAGTGAGTTTGGCATCGGCAGCCTTCTCCTCGGCGAGAGTCTCGCCCAGAAGACGAACGGCTTCTTGCTCGCCGAGCAGTTCGGCGTAGGTGCGGGCCGATCCGTAGGCGGCAATCTCATAGTGTTCGACGCGCTGCGCCGCAGCGATCAGGCCTGCATCGAGGACTTCGGCTTCGCCGCCGTCGCTGATGCGCTCTTCGCCTTCCTTCAGAAGGCCCTTCATGGCTTCACAGGTTTTTCCTTTGGGCTCTTCTTTGAAGCGTTTGAAGATTTGCTCGAGGCGCGTCACATGATTTCTGGTTTCTTCGAGGTGATGCTCGAAGGCTTTTTTGAGGTTGGGATCGTGCGCGGTTTTGGCGAGTTTGGGAAGCGCTTTAGTGATCTGCTGTTCGGCAGAATACAGATCCTGAAGTTCGTCGATTAATAGCTCGCGCAGGGTTTCAATTTTCATCGTTTACTCCGGTTTTTGGGGGGATTGCTTGCTGTACCGTAAGTGAGATGCCGACCGAAGCGGAGCGGTTAGATGTGAGTTATGGGCGGCGATCATGGCTGACAGGAGCTTCTCTTATGCAACGAGCGTGCGCAGAGCGACATGCCGCACATATCGGATCGGATGGATAGAGAAAACCGAAGCGCCAAATACATATTCACGTGCCACGAATCAATATTTGCCTGATTGACTGTTCAAGGTTGGCTCAATGCGTAGAGTGTCGCCCGGTTTCAGATAGCCTTTGCGGCGGAACCAGTCCTGCATGGCGGCCTGGAGTTTGTCGAGAGGAACGCGATAGCCGGCTTCGAGGAGGCCGTCGGCTATGGGCAGTGTGTCGTCGAAGATGGCGTCATTGGTGAAATTGCGCATGGCGAAGCTGTCGAGCCACTTCAGAGGGCAAGGGGCGCTGCGGGCGTGTCCTTCGGCTTCGATGCGTTCTACTCGCAGTTTGCGTGCGAACATGCTTTCTTTCTGCTCTCTGCCCTGGTTGAAAACCTTGTTCCTGTTTTATTTCTTAACGTGGGGCCCGGCGTTGCGGACTTCTTCGGGCGCATCGAATTTGCGGAAGTTTTCCTCGAACTTTGCGGCGAGCAGCTGCGCCTGAGCATCGTACGCATGTTTATCGGCCCAGGCGTTGCGGGGATGCAGAATTTCGCTGGGCACGTCGGGGCACCAGGTTGGAATGCTGAGGCCGAATGCGTTTTCTGTCACGTATTCCGCATGTGCGAGTCTGCCATCGAGCGCTGCGTTGACCATGGCGCGCGTGTCACTCAACTTCATGCGAGTGCCGGTGCCAAAGGCCCCACCGGTCCATCCAGTATTGACGAGCCAGCATTGGGCGTAGTGCTGGCGCAGGCGGTTGCCCAACATTTCCGCATAGACCCTGGGTGCGAGCGGCAGAAAGGGGGAAGCGAAGCAGGTGGAGAATTCAGGCACGGGTTCGCTGCCGAGCCCGGCTTCGGTTCCGGCGAGTTTGGCGGTGTATCCGGAGAGGAAGTGGTACATGGCTTGCTCGGGCGAGAGCTTTGCGATGGGCGGCAGGACTCCGAACGCGTCGGCGGTGAGGAAGAGGACGTTGTTTGGATTGCCTCCGATGCCGGGGACAACAGCATTGGCGATGAACTCGATGGGATAGGCGGCGCGGGTGTTCTCGGTGTGGCGAATGTCAGAGTAGTCCGGATCGCCAGTCTTCTCATCGATCACCACGTTTTCAAGCACGGAGCCGAAGCGGATGGCGTTATAAATCTGCGGCTCTTTTTCTTCGGAGAGATCGACGCACTTGGCGTAGCATCCGCCCTCGAAGTTGAAGACTCCATTCGGGCTCCAACCGTGTTCGTCGTCGCCGATGAGGCGGCGCTGGGGATCGGCGGAGAGCGTGGTTTTGCCGGTACCGGAGAGGCCGAAGAAGAGCGCGGTGTCGCCGTTCTGTCCGATATTCGCAGAGCAGTGCATGGGGAAGACGTCGCGCGCGGGCAGCAGATAATTCATTACGCCGAAGACGGATTTTTTCATTTCGCCGGCATATTTGGTGCCACCGATGAGGACGATCTTGCGCGTGAAGTCGGCAAGGATGAAGGTTCCCGAGCGTGTGCCATCGCGCTGGGGAACCGCTTCAAACTCGGGCGCGGCTATGACGGTGAATTCAGGCGCGTGCGTTGCAAGTTGGTTCAGATCGGGGCGGATGAAAAGCTGTTTGACGAAGAGCGCGTGCCAGGCGTATTCGCAGATCACCGTGATGGGAAGCCGGTACGCGGGGTCCGCTCCGGCGCATAAATCCATGACGTAGAGATCGCGTTCGGCCATGTGGCGTGTCACGCGGTCGAGAAGCGCATGAAACTTTTGAGGCGAGAATGGCTGATTGACTTTGCCCCAGTGGACGCTGTCTTTCGTCAGATTGTCCTCGACGATGAACTTATCGCGGGGCGAGCGTCCGGTGCGGGCGCCGGTGAGCGCGACGAGGGCACCGTTCGAGGCGAGACTGGCCTCACCGCGCGCCAACGCTGCCTCAACCAACTGGGGTGTTGAGAGGTTGCGGTGAATGTGCGGTCCCTCCGTCAGGGTTTGTTCGTTGCGGGTGACGGTGGTTGCTGCCATGGTCTCGGCTCCTTGTTCAGTGAAACCAAGTATTGTCCCACTGTCGTAGCAGATATGGCAAAGGGGCTCGCCCCTTCGACTCCGCTCAGGGCAGGCTGTCCAGGCACACGCGATCGCGCATTCTGGAATGCTGCTTCTGCGGCCAGCCCGCGGGTCGGGAGCTTAGAAAAATGGTTTTTTCCACATTATGGGGATGGAGAATTCCTCTCGTCTGGCCCTTGGGCTCGAGGCTCGGCGATCTCTACGGATTGGGCTGGGCGTCGGAGGCGGTGGCCGGGATCAGGGTGGGGATGTTGCTAGTGTGTCCGAATTCTTTCAGCACGACGTCCAGCTGTTCGAGAACCTCTTCCACGCTCATGGTGTACATCTCGCGTCCGTTGTCGTAGCCGGATTCTATTGCCTGCTTCAGATAGCGGCCGGCGATCTGCGCGGCGAGGGCGTCGGTGATGACGTTGCCGGTGCGTTTTTTCTGTTCGACCCAGGCGAGGCAGGGCATGACGATCCAGACGGGACGGCCGTTTACGTCGAAGCGGATGTCGACGGCGTCAGCGTGGCGGGTGGCGATGGCTACGATGTTTGCCGTCCACCGGCAGTGCAGGGAATCACCGGTCCAGCGGTCGGTTACGCGAAAGTCTTCATACATGGCTACTTCCAGCGTAACGGGAGGCCGGCGTCGAGGCAAGAGCAGTTGGTTTAAAAGGCTGATTCGGAAGACTGATTTGATGTGGTTTGAAAAATCGGACGATTGTCAAAAAAAAGAAGCGGTTTTGGTCAAACCTACGTCCAACTTTTATCGTCCTAATGTGCTAATGCTCGTTACGCTTTTACAAGAAACAGGAGTGGTTGCAGTGCCTAATAATTCTCAAACTGTACGACGTTACCAGGAACGTCTTCTTGAACAGCAAAAGTCGCTGGAACGTTCCACTCTCACTGCGGTTGAGCAGGGCCGCGAGACCGTTCCCGAAGACACGCTAGACTCCGCCGACCAGGCGGTGCTGTCTTATCAGAAGGAATTGCTGTTCACGCGGGGCACGCACGACCATGGGCAACTGACGATGGTGAACAGCGCGCTGGCTCGTCTGAAGGAAGGCAGCTTCGGTGAGTGCGTTCATTGCGGAACGCAGATCGGAGCGAAGCGGCTAGAGGCTTTGCCGTGGACTCCATACTGCATTGAGTGCCAGGAGAAGATCGAGCGCGGCGAGATGCAGGATCCGGGCCGGGCTGCTTGAGCCGGCACGGGCCCCTCACGCTTGTCGGATGCCACGCGAAGGTTGCATCCGAATGGCATAAATTGCAGATCATATAGTTGTTGTGCGTGGATGCCGGGCCGAAATTTCGGCTCGGGCGAATCTCCTTGTCAATTCCAAATGAAGGCGGCTGCCGCAAGACGGTTCGCCGCCGTCTACCGGTTCACCTTTCACCTGTTCAATTATGTTCACCTTTCACCCCGTTCAATTATGTTCACTTTTCACCCCGTTCAATTATGTTCACTTTTCACCCCGTTAATTAAATGACGCTACGCCTTCGGACTTACGAGGGGTGTGCTTCGGCATTCGCGCAGTGAAGCATGACAGCCCGCGGCGATAGGGGCAGGCCTTGTTATCAGAACGGCTGCTGCGCATGGTGTCGCTCTTCGAGAAGCATGTTGGCGCGGAGCTTTGCTCTCACTCTCTTCTCTCAGGGGCGGGCGATCTGGTCGTATTCCTGTGCTGACGGGCCAGGCAGCAGCACCCATAGGGTGTAGATGGCGAGTGCGGTTCCGGTGATGGGCTTGAGGATGGTCAGGAAGGCGGCCACGATGGCCAGGATTCGGGCCCAGGGTGCGCGGTTGACCAACGCGAGTCCGGTTACCACCGACAGGATAGTGCGGCCGATGAGGATGGTCGTAATCAGCGGGATGAGCCAGGGCATGTGGGCGAAGGGAAATTCTCCCCATGGGCCGTGGTTCCAGTGGCCGAAGTAGCCGCCGAAAAATCCGCTGAAGATCGACATGGTCATCAGCCAGCCGAAGAGGGTCCAGACGCCGTAGGCGATCCAGAGAATCGAGAGGGACTGAATGTGGCGGTGGACGCGCGTGTAGAAGTAGGGCGCGGGTGCGACGGCATTGGGGACGGCCTGAAGAACGGGGCGTCCGCAGTTGGGGCAGAACTGCTGGCCGGGAGGTACGAGTTGACCGCAACCGCTGCAATACATGAATTCCCTCCTTACAGGCGAGCGCACTGTTAAGAACTACGCAGCGGAACCGGTTCTTGTTCCCGCAGGTGACCGGTTAGGATTGAGTCTGTGCCCTTGACTCGACCCATTCCGCAACGTGTGAGCGATTGTAGCCGGTCTGCACTGGAGTGGGACCGTTTTCTTGATTTACTGGGCGGGTATGCCCAGTCGGCGGTTGGCAACGCGTGGCTGCTGGAGCTGGGTCCTTCTACTGACGCAGCGTGGATTGATCGCGAACACAGTCTAGTGGATGAAACGCGGCTGCTGTTGGGCGGCGGCGAAGGTGGCGGTCGACCGGCTGCTTTGCCGAGGTTGCAGCTGCTTTTCGATCCTTCGGATTTGCTGGCCAAGGCGCGGATTGAGGGTGTGGCTCTGGAGGCAGAGGAGATTCGCTCGGTGGCCGACCTAGCGGAGGGGATTGCGGCGTGGGCGGCACTACTGCTGACGCCCGGGGGTGGGCTGGAGGACAGGCTGCCACGGTTGCGTGAGCTTTTCGGAGAGGTGCTTTCTCTTCCGCTGAAGCCGCTGGTGGATTCGTTGCGTGGTCGGTTTTTGCCGGATGGGACGCTGGCCGATGATGCTTCGCCGGAGTTGCGGGGGATTCGGCGCGAAATGGAACAGCAGCATCGCGCGATTGAGCACAGCCTGCGAACGGCGCTGCGTCGGTACTCGGAGGGCGGGTCTGGAAGCGGGTGGGCACAGGATGAGCTAATTACGATTCGCGGCGAACGATTCGTGATTCCGGTGAAGGCGGAGTGGAAGCGGCGGGTGCAGGGAGTGGTGCATGGGGCCAGTTCCAGTGGGCAGACGGTGTTTGTGGAACCGCTCGAAACGATTGAGCTGAATAACGATCTGGTTCGCTTGCTGGAAGACGAGCAGGCGGAGATTCATCGGATTTTTGCGGCGATGACGCGGCAGATCGCGCAGCATGCCGGCGTGATTCTGAAGGGCGCGGAGGTTTTGTGCGAGGTGGACACGCTGCTGGCGCGGGCGCGTTTTGCTTCGGAGTTCCGGTGCGTGCTTCCGCGCTTTGCGGCGGCTGATGGCGCCGGAGCTAATTTTGAAGGCGGCACGGCATCCGTTGCTGGAAAAGCGGTTGCGCGAAGATTCCGCTCTTCCCATCCTTGCCGCGCAAAGGGCGCGCGTCAAGGATGGGGCACCCAGCAAATGCAGGAACGGGTGCAGAGTTCGCGGATGGAGATTGTTCCGATCGGCCTTTCGCTTACAGGTGAAGTTCGGCAGCTTGTGATCAGCGGGCCGAATACGGGCGGGAAGTCGGTTTCGCTGAAGACGGTCGGGGTTGCTGGCGATACTTGCGCAGAGCGGGGTTCCGGTGCCGGTGGAGGAGGCGGTGTTTCCGCTGTTCGACGCGTTTCTGGCCGATATTGGGGACGCGCAGTCGATTGAGCAGAATCTTTCTACATTTTCGGCGCACATTGCGAATGTGAATCGCATTGCGAAGCGCGCGGAGCGGCTTGTCGCTGGTGCTGCTGGACGAGTTGGGGTCGGCTACCGATCCGGATGAAGGTTCGGCGCTGGCGGTGGCGATTGCAGGGCACTTTTTGCGCGCCGGCGCGTGGACGATTCTTTCGACTCACCTTACGGCGCTGAAGGTGTATGCGGAGAATACGCCGGGGGTTGCGAATGCGGCGGTGGGGTTCGACGAAGTGACGCTCGCTCCGACGTATGAATTGCGGCAAGGGGTTCCGGGGGCTTCGGCGGGCATTAACATTGCGGCTCGGCTGGGGTTGAATGCGGAGATTGTTGCGGCGGCGCGGGCGCGAGTGGGATCGCAGACTGAGGAAATTGGGAAGTTCCTGAATCGACTGCATGAACAACTGCGAGACCTGACTGCGGAGCGCGAGCGCGTGCAGAAGCTGGAGGGCGAACTGGCGCGGGAACGGCAGCGGCTGGACGTTGAAGGCATGAAGGAGTGGCGGGCGAAGGTTCGCGAGATGGAGCAGAAGCTGGCTTCGCTGCTTAAGGATTTTGAGTACCAGGCGCGGGAGACAGTGCGCGCGATCGACGACCGGGCGGCGCAACAGAAGCTTTCAAAAGACGCCGAGCGGAGGATTGCACGGTTACGGCGGGAGTTTGCTGAAGGCTTTAACACGTCGGTCGTTGCGGGTCACACGGGCGCGGACAAGGGCGATGCGAATGCGCAGCCACATATTGTGCGCCACGTGGCGGAGGGCGATACGGTGAGACTGCGCTCACTGGGAAAAGATGGGGTGGTGCAGCGGCAGATCGACGAGAAAACCTTTGAAGTTTCGATTGGGTTGATGAAGATGCGAGTGGCTCGCGATGAGATTGCCGAAGTGGTTAAGGCGGCGTCGGAGCAAAGTCCAATTGCCGCAGCCCGCTCGCGGAAGGGGATTTCTGTTACGGCGGCGGAGCCGGATGAAAACCTTCATTGGGAAATCAATGTTATTGGGCGTACGGCGGATGAGGCTCGGGACGAAGTTGAGAAATTTCTGGACAAGGCATTTCTGGCGGGATTGCCGCGCGTGCGGATTATTCATGGAACAGGGATGGGAGTTTTGCGGAGGACACTGCGGGCGTATCTGGAAAAGCATCCCCAAGTGGCGAGCGTTGCGGAGCCGGGGCAGAATGAAGGCGGGGCGGGGGCTACAGTGGTGGAGCTGCGGTGAGGCAGCATGCAAGGACTAAAAGATTCGAAAAAAGGATATAGAGTCCAATCCGCTAATCCACAGACGGTTGTATTGACGACAAATTGGTAAGCGGTACAAGACGAACATTCCAATTCACGTCCTCTTGTCCATCGGGGGATACAGTCACCGCGGGGGAAGCTACCATTTCGACCAAACTCGAGCCCATATCCTGCCACATCGCGTATGGAAGTGCCAGCGTTACTGTAGTTATTGCTGCCATTTGGGGTGCTTTGTGTGCAAGTATCCTTCCTAATTCTTAAGGGCGCTAGTATCTCTTTAGGTACCTGGCTTCCAATGTCTCTGGATTTCTAGTGTCTCTTGAAGTACTGGACTTCGCGCTCGTGTTGCTTGGCCTTTTCGAGCGAGTCGAAGGTTCCGAGGTTGCGCTTCTTTCCTGTTGATGGGTTTTTCTTTCTCGAATAGAGGCGGTACTCTCCGGATTTTAGTTTTCGAATCATAGTTCAATGGATGCCCGGAAGTTGTGATGGGCTGTCTGAACGGATAGCTGGGGCTGGCGGCCAGCGCAACAGTTCACGATAGTATGGTTGCCTGAACGAAATGAAAAAAAATCCACATCCGAATTTGCTGCGTGCGCTGCTGGGAGTATTTCTTCTGGCGAGCCTATCGTATTGGATTGCTGGGGTGCTGGATACGTGGGAGATGGAGCGGCATGCGGACCAGCATGTGGCCGCGCCTCTGGACTATAACGACGATACGGGTTTTGTGAATACGGTACAGCCCGAAGCTAAGGCCGTCGGAATCGCTCCGGGAGTGAAGATTGCGGGGCTGAACGGCGCTCCGTATACGGGCGATGCGCAGGTTGACGAGATCCTGTACACGGCGCGGCCGGGCGACACGGTGGACGTAGAGTTTGTGCGGCCGGATGGCAGTCGCGGCATGGGCACGATTGCGCTGGCACGGCATGCGCCACCCCACGCCGGGATTGCCGACTGGTTAGCGCTGTTGCGCGATGGAATTGTGGTCGTGCTAATGCCCTTGGCATGCCTCTTGCTTGGCTATTGGGTGGTTCTAGCCAAGCCCCTGGACCGGAATGCGTGGCTGCTGCTGATTTTGCTTACGTTTCCGAGCGTGCTTTGGATTAACGAAGGGATGGCGACGGGGACGGGACTGCTGTTGCGGGTGTTCTGGTACGACACGCTCCAACTGATGGCTTCTCCGGCGCTGCTGCTGTTCGGGATCTATTTTCCGGAGCGGTCGCGAATTGACAGGAAGGCTCCGTGGATCAAGTGGGCAGTGTTGGCGCCGTATGCGGGGTTTGCGGCGATCGTTTATCCCTATCTTTACAGGCTTTACTATGCAGGCCCGACGGGGCTGCGGTGGCTGGCGACGATGGGGATCGCGTCCAGAGTTCTGAATGGGCTGAACCTCGCGTGCATTGTTCTGTATTTGATTCTTACGCTGGACAAGCTGCGGTCGGCGTCGACTGCGGACGCGCGGCGCAGGCTCCGCGTGCTGACGATGGGAACGGTGCTGGGAGTAGGCGCGCTGCTGGTGGTGTTCGTCCTGCTGCCGCACTTCGGTTTTCAGCGCAACTCGGTGAAGGGGTTCTGGATCACGCTGGCGGGCGGCATTGTGTTCATGATCGCTCCGTTCACGCTGGCCTACGTGGTGCTGGTACAGCGGGCGATGGATGTCCGCGTGATACTGCGCATGGGCTCGCGGTACGTGATGGCCAAGGCGGTTCTGATGGTGCTGCAGGTAGTACTGATTGGACTTGCCACGTGGCTACTGCTGCTGCCGGCGCTGCACAAGCAGCAGCGTGACGCCTCCGACCTGGTGGGAGTGCTGGTTTTTCTGGCGCTGGTTGTGGTGTTGCGCGTGGGCTTGAGGAAGCGGGCGCAGGCGTGGCTGGACCGGCGGTTTTTCCGCGAAGCTTACGACGCGGAAATTGTTCTGAATGAATTGTCGGATGAGGTGCGTCGATTTACGGAGACGGCTCCGCTGCTGGAGACGGTAGCGAGGCGAGTGGCGGAAACGCTGCATGTGAATCAGATTGCGGTGATGCTGCGGAGAGGCGAGTCCTTCCATCTGCAGCAGGCGATCGGGGTCGCGATGGATGGGGCTGTGGTACTGCCGCCGCAGGCTTCGTCGGTGCGCTATTTAACTGCGACAAATGAGCCGGCACGGCTGTACAGGGACGATCCGGATGCGTGGTATCTGATGGCGGGACTGGGTGAGCGGCAGGTGCTGGACATGGTCAATGCAGAGCTGCTGCTACCGCTGCCGGGACGCAACCGTTTAATGGGGTTGATGGCGCTGGGGCCGAAGCGCTCGGAGGCGGCATACACTCCGGCGGACCTGCATATGCTGCATACCCTGGCGACGCAGACGGGTTTGGCGATTGAGGTGGCGGAACTGGCGCATTCGCTGGCGGCGGAGGCGGCGCAACGGGAGCGAGTGAATCGCGAGATGGAAATTGCGCGCGAGGTGCAGGAGCGGCTGTTTCCGCAGGAGATGCCGGAGATCCCGGAAGCGACGATTGCGGGGCATTGCAGGCCGGCGCTGGGAGTGGGCGGGGACTACTACGATGTTTTCACGCTGGAAGACGGGCGGGTGGGACTGGCGATTGGCGATGTGAGCGGCAAGGGGATTGCGGCGGCTCTGTTGATGGCGAGCCTGCGGGCTTCGCTGCGGGGCGTGTCGCTGGATAATCCGCGAGACTTTGCGAAGCTGATGGATAAGGTCAACCGGCTGGTGTTTGAGTCGTCAGCTTCCAATCGCTATGCGACGTTCTTCTTTGCGGCTTACGACCCGACGACGCGGCGGCTGGATTGCGTGAATGCGGGGCATAATCCGCCGGTGGTGCTGCGTTGCGGCCTGGACGGAAAGACGGAGACGCTGCGGCTTGAGGCGGATGGGCCGGTGGTGGGTCTGCTTCCATTTGCGCCCTATACCGAGCAGTCGGTTGTGCTGATGCCGGGCGACCTGTTCCTGATGTTTACGGATGGCATCAGCGAGGCGATGACCCACGACGATGAGGAGTGGGGCGAGGAGCGCATGATTGCGGCGGCGGAGAAGTGCAGGGACAAGACGGCGGATGGGGTGCTGAAGGATTTGTTCGATGCCACGGACGCATTTACGGCGGGCGCTCCGCAGCATGATGACATGACGGTGCTGGTGTTGAAGCTGGAGGCGTGAGAGTGCGGAAGCTTGCAGGATACTTGTTGAGTCTGGCTCTGTTGTGGCCGGGGGTTTTAGCTTGCTCGCAGGAGCCGGTGATCGCCAAGGTTGCGCCGCGCGCAGCGGATACGTTAGTGATGCTGCCAGACGGCTCTACCGTGCATGTGGAACTGGCTACGACGGATGCAGAGCGCGAATATGGCCTGATGGGACGCACGTCGCTGCCGCAGGGACGTGGGATGCTGTTCATCCACGACCAACCCGGCCGGTATTCCTACTGGATGTACCACTGCAAGATTGGGCTGGACATCATCTGGATGGACCCGAACCACCGGATTGTGGAGATATCTGCCGATACGCCGCCGTGCAAGGGGCTGGCGAAGTCGTGTCCTTCTTATGGCGGCCATGAGACTTCGCTGTATGTGCTGGAACTGCCGGTGGGGTCGATCAAGGTGCACCATATGGCGGCGGGGCAGGTTGTGAATTTTAATGTGGGTGGTTGAGGACTTGCCCCTTCGGCTTCGCTCAGGGCAGGTTGTCCAGGCGACCGCGCTTCACGCGCGCCCCACCTCTCAGGATTGAGATGCGGGGCACGCGGTTTCACAATGAAGTCAGCCTCAGGCTCCTTGTCCGAATCCAAGTCTTTGCGATTTGAGATTCCATCCCCGTAGATCGAGAACGGGTTGCTGTCCTTCTGCGGCCGGGTAGTCGATGGTGATTTCTCTGGTTTCTCCGGGCAAGAGGGAGACGTAGTTGTCGCTGTAGTAGGCCGGGAGGATTCTCTCTCCGCTTTTCTGGTCGATCAGGGTCAGCTTGTTCTCGAGAGCGGCTGCCGTGCCGTTGTTCTTGAGGTCTACGACGATGCGGGTTTCTCCGTTTTCCTGTTTCCCGAAGTGCGCGCTGGCTGCAATCTGCGCGGGTGGCAGATTGTCGAGGTCGCGGTAGTCTTCATTCTTGCCAGCGAGCCAATAGAGGTTTTGCGAGATTACAGCCCCATTTTGTGATTTGAGTTCGAGTTTGACCAGCACGGTTTGATGGGCCATGAGAGGCGCGAGCGCGAGTGGGAAGGCTACGCTGGAGCCATCCGCCGCTAAGGTTGCTGGGGCTTCGTGGTGGAGGAGCGATTTGTTGTCGAGCGAGTAGACGTCGGCGGAGACGGTGGCGTTGTCGAGCGCGGTGTTGGTGGTGTTGACAAGCTCGACGTTGTAGTTGGAGAGATCGAGCTGGACGTGCAGCGGCTCGCAGGCCTTCATGGTTCCGTAGAACGAGGCCTGGGTGTCGTAGTCGGAACTGAGAATCTCCCACATGTTGCTGGGCCACGCGGGCTGGGTCATCCAGAGCATGCGACCGCTGTTGGGCGACCAGAGGTGCGCGTTCATGCCTTCAAAGATGGCGCGGTGATTGACGTAGTTGAGCATCTGCGCCTTGCGCTCAAAGTCGGCGAGGCTGGTGGCGGCTCCAAATTCGATTTGGACGGCGATCATGAACGGGTGGGTATCGCCGTTTCCTTTTGCGTGCCAGTCATGGTAGGCCCAGACGTCATCAATGGGCCACTGGTCGGGCTTGGGAACCGATGCGCGGAAAGATTCAAGCGTAGACATGGAGGGCGTTCCGGTTTCGACGGAGAAGCCGTGGTTGAGCGTGGTGTAGTAGGCCGCGGGATCCTGCAACGAATAGGGGCCGCTGTTCTGGAGGTTGACGCGGTTGGAACTGGGCGAGTAGTAGCGGGTGCCGTCGAGTTTGGCCACGAGGTGGATGATTCCCTCATTGATGATGGGCTGGGGTACGCCTTCGTTGCGTCCGCACCAGAGCAGGATGGAGGGGTGGTTGCGGTAGCGGGAGATGACGTCCGCTACGTTCTTCAGGAATAGTTGCGGGTCCTGGGCTTCGATGTTGTAGTCCTGCGTGGACTCCCAGAAGTCGTTCCAGATGAGCATTCCATACTCGTCGGCGAGATCGTAAAAGGTCTGTTCGGTGCTTTGCCCGACCCAGTTGCGGATGATGTCGAGGTGAGCGTCGCGGTCGAGACGGAAGTAGGGCTCGAGATGCTCGCGGGAGACGTGCTTCATGGCGTCGTCCATGCCCCAGTTGCCGCCGCGGCAGACGATGCGGACTCCGTTGATCTTGACGACAAGATAGGGCGCCGTGCCGTTGTCATCGCTGGGGCGGATGGCGGGTGAGTTTTCGCCGCCGGGGTAGAGCGAGGAGACGAAAGAGCGCCAGTAGTCACGATATTGCGCGGGGAAGTTTGGCGGCATCGGATCGGCGGCCGGGATATTGCGCATTCCGTCGTGGGTTACGTTGACGATTTCGCCGAAGTGGGCGCGGTCGGCGGCGGGAGTGTAGTCGACGCGGCGAAGGCTGCCGGACGAATCAAGCAGGCTTAGCTCGTAGGTGATTTCGCGGATGCCAAAGCGGAGTTGTTTGGTGTCAGAGACTTCGTTACCGATGTTGACGGCGAGTTTGAGGTGGTAGAGTTCGGGCTTGCCGTAGCCGTTGGGCCACCAGAGGCGCGGGTTTTGCACGGTGAGCTGCGAGAATTCTGCTGGAGTGAGGCTGACGTTGTTTTCGCCGGGCGCGAGGGTTACCTGCTTCGTGACCATTACCCCTTCAAAGCTGGCGTTGAGCGTGGCTTGCGTGGGCGCGTCAGAAGTGTTGGTGAGCGGGAGGTTGATTTCTACATTTGCCCGGCTGGTGTCGGGCAGGGGTAGGGTGGTAATGACCTGCGGATCTCCGATTTTGATGGCGTCGGTGGCGGTGAGGGTAACGGGCTGCCAGATTCCGCTGTCGCGGTCGCGGATGGCGGGAATCCAGTCCCAGCCCTCGGTGGCGACGAAGGTTGGGCCGTCGAGGCACATGAGACCTCCGTTTTCGCCGGGGCCTCCCTTAATGGACTGCTCCTGCGGGATGCCGGGGTGCGGCGGGGGCGAGATGCGGATGGCGAGGGTGTTGGTTTCGCCGGGTTTGAGGATGCCGGAGACGTCGAAGTTGCCGCGGATGAAGGCTCCGACGATGGTGCCGAGGGATTTTCCGTTGAGCCAGACTTCAGCCTTGTAGTTGATGCCTTCGAAGGTGAGGGTGAGGCGCTTGCCCTTCAGGTCTGCAGGAGCCTTGAACTCGTTGCGATACCAGTAGTCCTGGCGGTTGAGGCTTTCGGGAATGGCGAGGTTGTTGAGGCCATAGTACGGGTCGGGATAGACGCCGCGATCGACGAGCGTGGTGAGGACGGTTCCGGGGACGGTGGCGGCGTACCAGGTTTTGGCGCTGAAATCAGAGCTGGCGATGGCGGGGCCTTCGGCGGAGACCTTGGGCGCTTCGGCCATGGTCCATCCTCCGACGATGGTCCAGTGGTTTGCGCCGTCAGGCTCGACGGCCTGCTTGAACTGCTGAACGGGAATGGCTACGGGCGCGGTGAAGGGCGCTTTGCTACGGGGCATCTCGGAGGCGTCCTGCGGAGCCCGGTAACCGGCCTGGCCGCGGGTCTGGACGGGCCAGGGCTTGGAGCCTTCTTCGAAGACTGCCGTTGCAAAGTCATCGCCCTTCCTGCTGATTTGGGCGATGGCGTTGGCGGTCAGGCCTTCGCGCGCGAGCGTGAGCCCGGCGATTATGCCTCCGAAGTGGGACCAGCCGGGCTCGCGTGTGCCGGGTGCGAGATCGAGCGTGTTGGTGACGCTGCCGAGGATGAGGCTGCCGGTGGCTACCTGGGCTCCGTCGCTGTAGAGATGGAACTGCTGGCCATCGAAAGAGGCCGCGATGAAGTGCCACTGACCGGGCGCGAGCGTGACGCTGGCTTCGAGGCTGTTGTTTTTACCTCCCCAGAGGATGAGCTTGCCGGGTGCGAGCGCGAGGTAGCGGGAGTACTCGTCTTCGGGGCTACCAAAGCCGGCGACGAGTTCGCGGCCGGTCGGAGCCTCGCTGAGATTCACCCAGGCGAAGAGGGTCCAGGGCGCATCGGCTTCGAGGACCGTGTCATTTTCCGTAATCTTTTTCTCGAGGCCATCGCCTCCGGTGAGGAATGCTCCGTTGTAGGGGCCGTAGACGGGAGGGTTGTTCGTGGGGGTTGTGAATGGAACTTCGAGTTGAGCTTTTGCGCTGAGGCTGAGAGACAGGCAGGCGGCGACGGCGGCGGCGGATAAAACGATTGATTTATGCATGGCTTTTTTTGGATTTTCGTTACCGCAACACTCTACACTCCCAATCCGGTTATGGGAACGTTATCTCGGTTCGGGGCGGTAGACTGGAGTTGCATGATTCTTCCTTTCGTTCGCGAATTGCTTGCGGACCTGGAGCACTCTCCTTCATTTGAACAGGCACGGAGGCATCTGGCCCTCGCGCGTGGGCGTCGTCGTGTCTCCGGACTGACTTCCACGGCGCGCGCGCTGTATATTCCGCTGTTCGCGCGCGCTGCCAATGTCCCCGTGGTCATTGTGGTTGCGGATAACAAGGCTGCCGACGCCCTGCAGATGGCGCTGCGCGCGGGATGCGAGCTGACAGGGGCGATTGCTCCGAACCGCGTTCTGAAGTTGCCGGCGCATGACGTGCTTCCTTTTGAAAATATGTCGCCGCACCCGGAGATCCAGGAGGCGCGCGCGACGACGTTATGGAAAATGGCTTCAGGTCGCGCTTCGATTGTGATTGCTCCGGTGGAAGCGGCGGCAATGAAGCTGTTTCCGAGGCCGTTCTATGCAGGGCTGGCGCAGGTGCTGCGGCGCGGCGAGGAAGTAGACGTAGACACGCTGCTGGCGCACCTGGCGAGCGTGGGCTATTCGCCGATGGATATTGTCGAGATGCCGGGGCAATACACCCGGCGCGGCGGGATTTTGGATGTGTATTCGCCGGAGGCGGATCGCCCGGTGCGCTTTGAATTTTTTGGCGATGAGATCGAGACGATTCGCAAGTTCGATCCGGAGACGCAGCGGTCTTCGACTCCTTTGGATGAGGCGCTGTTGCTGCCGTTGACGGAGATTCCGATGTACGGAGCGGTTGCTGGCTGCGGTTCATACGCGACTGAGCGGCGCGCGGGTTGAGGCCGGCGACGATGCGGAGCTGGTGGAGCAGGCGGTTGCGGCCGGAGGGGTAAGCGTCTTTCCGGGCTGGGAGTTCTTTGCGGGCGTGGCGGGTTCGACGGGTACGCTGCTGGATTTGATTCCGCGCTGCGCGCTGTTTGTGGAAGAGCCGGCGATGGTGAAGAACCAGATCGATCGCTGGTGGAACAAGCTTGAGCAGCGGCATGAGCGGTGCGAGCATCGGATCGCTGATTCGGCCGGAGGATATCTATCTGCGGCCGGAGATTCTGGAGGCGCAACTGGCTTCGCATCCGGGGCTGGATGTAGACCAGCTTGGCGTGGTGGATGTTCTCGAAGACGACACGACGCTGGGCGAGATTGTGTTCAACTCGCGGCCCACGCTGCGGTTTCACGGATCGATTCCGGCGTTTCTGGAGCAGGTGCGGACGCTGATGGCGCAGGAGACGCGGATGGTGCTGGCGGCTCCGAACCAGGGTGAAGTGGAGCGGCTGGCGAATCTGCTGCGCGAGTATGAGCTGCCCTATCGGCTGGGCAGCCGCGCGCAACATGCGGGGAGCGAGAACATTTACGACGAGTCGAGCTATCTGGCGGGAAATTTGCGGACGCCGATTCTGGTGCGCAGCACGCTGGCCAATGGGGTGAGCCTGCCGGAGGCGAATCTTGTTGTCTTTGGCGCGAATGATTTTTCAGATGATGCGGATGTGATGGCGCGGCCCGCTCCGCGCAAGTCGAAGACGGCGGCGTTTGTCTCGGACTTTCGCGACCTTACGGTTGGCGACTATGTGGTGCATGTGGAGCATGGCATTGCGCAGTACATGGGTCTGAAGGAGATTGAGCAGGACGCGGCGACGATTGAGTTCATGGTGCTGGAGTTTGCGGAACAGACGCGGCTGTATGTTCCGCTGACGCGGCTGGACCTGATTCAGAAGTATCGTTCGACGGATGCGGGGCCGGCTCCGGTGCTGAATCGGCTGGGGTCGCAGCAGTGGGCGAAGACGAAGGCCAAGGTTCGCAAGGCCATGCAGGACATGGCCGATGAGCTGCTGAAGCTGTATGCGCAGCGCAAGGCGGCGCAGGGGCATGCGTTCACTCCGGACAATGAGTTTCAGCGCGAATTTGAAGACGCTTTCGATTACAACGAGACCGACGACCAGATGTCGGCGATCAACGATATTAAGCGCGACATGGAATCGACGATGCCGATGGATCGCCTGTTGTGCGGCGATGTGGGCTACGGCAAGACGGAAGTGGCGATGCGCGCGGCCTTCAAGGCGGTGCAGGACGGCAAGCAGGTGGCGGTGCTGACGCCGACGACGGTGTTGAGCTTCCAGCATTTCGAGACGTTCAAGAATCGCTTCAAGATGTTTCCGATCAATATTGAGTTGATCTCGCGTTTTCGCACGCAGAAAGAGCAGAAGCATGTTGTGGAGAAGGCCGAGGCGGGCAAAGTGGACATCGTGATCGGCACGCATCGGCTGCTCTCGAAGGATGTGAAGTTTCACGATCTGGGATTGCTGGTTGTGGACGAGGAGCAGCGCTTTGGCGTGCGGCACAAGGAGCGGCTGAAGCAGATGCGGCGCGAGATCGATGTGCTGGCGATGTCGGCTACGCCGATTCCGCGCACCTTGCACATGTCGATGGTGGGACTGCGCGATATGAGCGTGATCGAGACTCCGCCGAAGGATCGCATGGCGATTCAGACGGTGGTGGCGAAGTTCGATGAGAAACTGATTCGCTCGGCGATTGAGGTGGAACTGGAGCGCGGCGGACAGATTTATTTTGTCCATAACCGCGTGGAGACGATTTACGAGCTGGCGGCGAAGCTGCAGGAGCTGGTTCCGACGGCGCGCATTACGGTTGGGCATGGGCAGATGGGCGAGGGCGAACTGGAAAAGGTGATGCTCTCGTTCATGCACCATGAGCACGACATCCTGGTGGCGACGACGATTATTGAGAACGGGCTGGATATTCCGCTGGCGAACACGATCATTATCAATCGCGCGGACAGGCATGGGTTGTCGGAGCTCTATCAGTTGCGCGGGCGCGTGGGGCGGTCGAATCGGCGGGCGTATGCGTATCTGCTGATTCCTCCGGAGCAGGAATTGACGGCGATTGCGCGGGCGCGGCTGGCGGCTTTGAAGGAGTTTTCGGATCTGGGTGCGGGCTTCAAGATTGCGGCGCTTGATCTGGAGTTGCGCGGCGCGGGCAACATGCTGGGCGGCGAGCAGAGCGGGCACATCGAGGCCGTTGGCTTTGAGCTTTATACGACGATGCTGGAAGAGGCCGTAGGGCAAGCTGAAGGGCGAGGAGCGCGTGGAGCACGCGACGACGCAGCTTAGCCTGGGCATTGGGCTGCGCATCGACGAGAGCTATATCGCGGAAGAAAACCAACGGCTGCGGATGTACAAGAGGATTGCGGGCGTGCAGGGCGAGGGCGAGATTGCTGACGTGCGCGCCGAGCTGGAGGACCGCTATGGGCCGATGCCGGAGAGCGTGCGGCATCTGCTGGATGCGGCGTTGCTGCGGATTGAGTGCGAGCGCATGGGCGTGGCGCAGGTGGACCGCAAGCGTGATCAGTTGCACATCAAATTTACGGAGAACGCGGGGATCGATCCGGGGCGGCTGATGAAGCTGGTGGCGAAAAACGCCAAGCGCGGCGCGCAGTTCACACCGCAGGGTTTGTTGCGTTATCCTCTAGCGTCACCCAAGCCGGATGATGTGCTGGCGGAGGTTCGTGTGCTGCTGGATCAACTGGCGTTGAGGGAAGTGGCTGTCTAATGTGTATCTGTAGAAGTTACAGATGAAGCGGGGCTGAATGAATCGTCAAATGATTGCGGCTGTGCTGGTGTGTGGAGGGTTGATGGCTGCTCAAGCGAACGCTCAAACTGCGGGCGATAACTTCCGGCATCTTGCGGATGAGTATTTTTCGCAGGTGACGTTCCGGTTTGCGCCTACGAGCGGAACGCTGGCGGGGCTGCACCAGTACGATTCGCTGCTTGAGGATTACAGCCGTGCGGGCGTGGAGCGCGAAGTGGCCGCGCTGAAAAATTACGACACGAAGTTCGATGCTGTGGACGAGGGAAAGCTCGATCTGAGCACGCAGGGCGACCTGGAGATGGTCCGCAATAACATTCGCGGGAACCTGCTGGAACTGGGGACGATTCGGGGGTGGGAGAAGGATCCGGATAACTATTCGAGCGGGATTGCAGGAAGCGCGTTTTCGCTGATGGAGCGGCAGTTTGCTCCTCCGGATGACCGGCTTCGCTCGTTGATTGCGCGCGAGAAGCTGATGCCGGCTGCGCTGATGGAGGCGCGGAAGAATCTGCAGAATCCGCCGCGCATTTATACCGAGATTGCGCTGGAGCAGTTGCCGGACATCATCAGCTTTTTTGAGAACGATGTGCCGCAGGCGTTCTCTGATGCGAAGGATCCGGCTACGATCGGTGAGTTTCATAAAACGAATGCCGCGGTGATTGACGCTCTGCGCGATTATGAGCAGTGGGTGAAGACGGACCTGCTGCCGCGGTCGCATGGGGATTTCCGGATTGGCGCGGATACATTCTCGAAGAAGCTTGAGTATGACGAGATGGTGGATACTCCACTGCCGAAACTGCTGGAGATCGCGTACGCCGATCTGCATAAGAATCAGGCGGAGTTTGCGCGGGTTGCGAAGGAGGTTGATCCTTCGAAGACTCCGAAGGAGGTTCTGGCGGAGCTGGCGGCGGACCATCCTGCTCCGGACAAGCTGTTGCAGGCATTTCACGACCGCTTCAACAGCGAGGTGGCGTTCATCAATTCGCATCACATCATTACGATTCCTTCGACGGTGCAGCCGGTGCTGGAGGAGACTCCTCCATTTATGCGGGCGACGACGCAGGCTTCCATGGATTCGCCGGGGCCGTTCGAGAAGAATTCGACTACGGCTTACTTCAATGTGACGCTGCCGGAGAAGGACTGGACGCCGGAGCACATTGCCGAGCACATGGCGGCATTCAATGTGGGCACGATTGTCAGCACTTCGGTGCATGAGGCTTTTCCGGGGCACTATGTGCAGTTTCTGTGGGTGAATCACACGGAGTTGAGTACGGTTCGCAAGCTGATTACTTCGAATACCAATGTTGAGGGCTGGGCGCACTACTGCGAACAGATGATGCTGGATGAGGGCTATGGGCAGCCGGGTGCGGGCGCGAAGGATGCGCGCGAGGCGGAGCTGATTCGGCTGGGGCAGTTGCAGGATGCACTGCTGCGCGATGCGCGGTTTGTGGTTGGAATTAAGATGCACACGGGGCAGATGACTCTGGACCAGGCGCGGGCTTTTTTCGTTGCGGAGGGGTATCAGTCACCTTCGATTGCGGATGTTGAGACGAAGCGCGGAACTGCCGATCCTACCTATCTTTATTACACGCTGGGCAAGCTGGAGATCATGAAGCTGCGCTGCTGATATGCAGGCGAAAGAGGGCGCGAATTTCTCACTGCAGAAATTTCATGATGACTTTATGCGGCAGGGAGGCGCTCCGATAAAAATTGTGCGGCGCGCGATGCTGGGAGACGACTCGCCGGTTTTATAGATTGCATCTAAATCTGACAGACCACTATTTATTTCAAGGATGTTCAATGAAAAAAGTACGTAAAGTTGTGATTCCGGCGGCGGGTTTTGGAACCCGGTTTCTTCCTGCCACAAAAGTAATTCCGAAAGAGATGCTCGCGGTCGTGGATAAGCCGATTATCCAGTATGGCGTTGAAGAGGCTCTGGCTGCGGGGTGCGAGCAGATCATTATTATTACCGCGCACGGCAAGTCTGCGATTGAAGACCATTTCGACATTAGCCATGAACTGGAAACGGCGCTGGAAAAGCGGGGCAAGACGGAGCTGCTGGAGTGCTCGCGCAGGATTTCCAACATGGTACAGATTTCCTATGTGCGGCAGAAGGAGGCCAAGGGGCTGGGCCATGCTGTGCTGATGGCGAAGGACCTGGTGGGCGATGAGCCGTTCGCGGTGCTTCTGCCGGATGATGTGATCGACGCGCCGAGTTCCGTGCCTGAAGCAGATGATTGACGTGTTTGAGAAGGTACAGGGGTCGATTCTGGCGACGCAGGTGGTGGAGGGGCCGGAGATTTCGGCGTATGGGGTGCTGGACGGATCGCCGCTGCAAGTCGAATCCGCGCGATTATTGAAGCGCGCGGGATGGTGGAGAAGCCGAAGCTGGAGGATGCTCCATCGAAGAATGCGATTATCGGGCGATATCTGCTGACTCCGGCGATCTTTGAGCTGCTGGAGAATCTCACTCCGGGCGCGGGCGGGGAGTTGCAGCTGACGGATGGAATTAAAGGGCTGCTCAAGACAGAGAAGGTTTACGGGTACAACTTTGAGGGTGTTCGGCATGATGCGGGAGACAAGCTGGGGATGCTGAAGGCTACAGTGGATTTTGCGTTGAAGCGGAAGGATCTGGGGCCGCCGTTCCGGGAGTATCTGAAGTCGCTGCAACTCTGATCGCGAAGCAAAAAGAAAAGCCCGGCTAAGTGCCGGGTTTTTTGTTTCCACGTGATGTTGCAGCGGAGGGGAATTCATTCGTACGACGTTTAGTGCGCAGTACATGGATTGACGCTCACTACACCTTTTTCGTTAAACCAGAGCTCTCCCCGTCCCAGCATGATTCCTTGTGCATTCACGAAGAGGTTGTGCGGAGGATAGTTCGCGAGGCAGCGGACAAACGCGGGAGTAAAAATCTGCATGTAATGCGCCAATAATTGCTGTTTATCGCGGATGCGCAGGTGAAGACTATTTATGCGGAGGGGATAATCTACGGCGTTTGCCGCTGCCTCCCGATTGCCCTCTTGAACGGCGTCGTAAAACTGGCGCACTTTGCGCTCGATATCCGCATCGCTGCCGAACTCTCCATAGCGGTTTCCTTCACTACCGCTCATCCAGT
Source organism: uncultured Acidobacteriaceae bacterium (assembly GCA_963783805.1). Taxonomy (GTDB): domain Bacteria; phylum Acidobacteriota; class Terriglobia; order Terriglobales; family Acidobacteriaceae; genus Silvibacterium. The sequence goes on from CAWAPC010000011.1 coordinate 368,347, forward strand.
CCATCTGCCTGAGTTCAACCGGCAGCGTTCGCGAGCCGTCGGCGCTCGTCCATGTTCCAGCGAGGACGGAGGTGTTACTCAGAGTCAGCGGCTTTTCGATCTGTCTGGACGCCTTTCGTAGAGATTTTCAAGTGAAATGTCCCAGTGGTTGTTCCGCTACTGTCGTGTTCGCGAAGCTCGAAGCCATCCGGCTGAAATGTGCCCTTGAGCGGAATGTCCTTGAGGTACTTGAAGTAGAAATACGATCCGTGCGCCGTCGGATTGCCGTCGATGGCGAAGGTCAGACCGATTCTGGTGGTTCCCAGTGTGCCCTGATAATCCAGCAGCCCCGGTTCGAAGCCGCCATAGATGGGCGCTACTGCCGTAGCCGGCGCAGCTATAGAAAGTTGGGCGCAGACTAGAAGCGAAACAACGAGAATCCTTGCGGCGCGCAACTGTCAGCCTCCAGATTTCGACATCAGAACAATGGCGTTTGTTTGCGGGGCAGGGGGAGCCCGAAGTGTTCGTAGGCGAGGCGTGTGGCGACGCGGCCTCGCGGAGTGCGGTCGAGGAAGCCATGCTGGATGAGGAACGGTTCGTAGACCTCTTCCAGCGCGTCCTCTTCTTCGGCGAGGGTGGCGGCGAGCGTGTTGAGGCCTACAGGGCCTCCGTCATACTTTTCAATGATGGTCTTGAGCAGGCGGCGGTCGAGTTCGTCGAAGCCGTGGGCGTCGACTTCCAACATTTTGAGCGCGTATTCGGCGGTGGCGCGGTCGATATTGCCGGTGCCGCGGACCTGGGCGTAGTCGCGGACGCGGCGCAGGAGGCGGTTGGCGATGCGCGGAGTTCCGCGGGAGCGCATGGCGATTTCGGCGGCGCCATCCTGGTCGATGGGGACGTTGAGGACTTCGGCGGAGCGCTCGACGACGTAGCGGAGATCGTCGTCGGAATAGAATTCGAGCCGCAGCAGGATTCCGAAGCGAGAGCGGAGCGGCGAAGACAGCAGGCCGGGGCGCGTGGTGGCGGCGACGAAGGTGAAGGGCTTGATGTCCATGACGTGGGTGCGCGCACCGGGGCCCTGGCCGATGATGATGTCGAGCTTGTAGTCCTCGAGTGCGGTGTAGAGCTTTTCTTCGAGGACGGGTTGGAGGCGGTGGATTTCGTCGAGAAACAGCACCTGGCGCTCGCGGATGTTGGTCAGGATGGCGGTGAGATCGCCCTGAATCTGCAGGGCTGGGCCGGAAGTCTGCTGGAAGCCTACGTTCAACTCGTTGGCGATGATGGTGGCGAGCGTGGTTTTGCCTAGTCCGGGAGGGCCGAAGAGCAGGACGTGATCAAGAGCTTCGCCGCGGGAGCGGGCAGCTTCGAGGGCGATGGCCAATTGTTCCTTTGCTTTGTTCTGGCCAATGAATTCCTGGAGGAGGCGCGGGCGCAGCTTGAGCTCGAAGGAGCTTTCGTCGTCGGCGCGAACTGCCGAGACGAGCCGGTCTGGATTGTGTTTGGATTTTCTTTATGCGAAGGCATTTTGCTGGAAGTCTAAATGGGAGTCTACCGGGTGAGCGCGCTGCAAGCAAAGGGTGAGCAACTCGGTTGCGATGCTGGTGGATTCGCCGTCGGATTCGGGATTCTCTTTTTGGTACCGCTCAAGTTACTATCGGGTAGTCCGAGTCACCGCTTGCTTGACTGCCGTCCGCCATTCTGCACCGGAGGAATTATCATTTGTGGTCGCGTACTGTGAACTTTTCGAGTTTGTCTCTGGGAATTCTGCTTTTTTCTCTCCCTTTCGCAGCCAGGGCGCAATCGAGCGAAGCGTGGGTACCTAACACAAAATATCTGACGACCGCTACAGGGGAGACGCCTGAACTTCCTGTCACGGTTGCCGCGGCCGACAGTCTCCCAGCGCAGTTTGGACGGGCGATTTCAGTTCCGTCGCTGGTAACGGTGGACGCCGCGACGAATCCGACGCAAAACGCTACGGGGCAGTGGGAGGCTGAAGGGCAAGCGCCGTCGACGGCCGAGGCGCATCTTGAGCTGTTGCCGTTGTTCGCCAAATGGCATGCGAGTGTCGCTGAACATGGGGCTGGGGACCAGTCTGCCGACCTCGGAGACAACCCAATCCCTCAGGGCTACCACTGGAAGGGCCTGTTGTGGCAGTCGCTAGGGTTCATCGCAGTTGAAAATACTTACCGGCTCTTTACAGATTCCTATATGCGGCACCTCGTCGCTTCAGGGCCGTATTGGCGCAATTATGGGATTTCGATGCAGCACTGGGACATGACTCGCTGGTCAGATGGCGACGACTTCCTGGTTGATGATATTGGCCATCCCATGCAGGGAGCGGTGTCTGGATTTATTGAAATTCAGAACAGTCCCGGCGCGCAAAAGATTGCGCATTGGGACTTCATCGGCGTACTGGAAAAGCCGCTTTGTCGCCATGATGTGGGCCAATGTTTACAGCATCCAGCAGAAAATTGGTCCTTTGGGTGAGGCTGCGCTTGGAAACGCTGGCGGCTATACGTATCCGCTCCATTGTGCCTTTCCCTGCACGAATCCCCATGCGGAATACACCAACAACACTGGCTGGACCGACTTCATTATGACGCCCGTAGGCGGCACCCTGTGGATAGTTGGAGAAGACGCGATCGATCGCTTCATCAGCGATCGCTTGCAGAACGCCTACCCGAATCGCCTTTTTCCAAAGATAGTGCGCGGATCGCTGAACCCAACTCGTACAATGGCCAATGCGTTGCGCGGCAAGAGCCCCTGGTATCGCGATTTCCAGCATCCTGATGCTCCGGGGTCGGGCGCGGTGCACTTTGAGCGCGACGATGCAGACGCGATTCGACATTTGCCGCGATACGAGATTTTTCCGCACTTCAACGCTTTTTCGCTTCCGGTGAACACGCCAGCGTGCACGAATTGCCGGAAATGGACGACTGGACCAGGAGTTGGCTTTTCGGCTCGCCTGTCACGCTGGGTGGATTTCGATTCGGACATGAATTACCAGCCGAATGCCAGCCCGCTGCCTTCCGCCCGGGCAGGCGGCAGCGTTATCAGCGCTACGTTTGGCTTCCGCTCCGGCATCGCTACGCCCCACTATTCTCTGAAGGCTTCGATTCGTCCAGGTTTTGTGAGCTATGACCATGCGTACTTCGCGATACCCTCATCGACGACTCCCGCGCCTGGGATTGGGCGCGTGACGCACTTTGCAACCGCCCTTGCGATAAATGGGGACTACGCGATTACCCGCAACATTGCGATCCGCGGAACCTTTGGAAACACTCCGGTGCGCTATTTTTATGCCTACCTTCCCTACGAAGGGATTGGTAAACCGCCCTACATTAACTGGCTTTCCAAAGCAACGTTTATGACCAACGAGAATTGGGTGTACCAGGTAGGGCCGGTGCTGCGGTTCTAATCCCCGCCTACGCTGCCGAAGGATGCAACGCGACGACGAGGATAGGCGAGAGCGGGTTGCGCGGGCAGAGGTTGGGCCTCTGCCCGCGTCAATTTACGACTTCTTGTAAACCGCTTTCTCCGGTTCGTTGACGCCGGGAGCGCCACCGACCTCGGTCATGGTTTTTCCGTCGGCTGATACGGTGAAGTGTCCTTTAAGCACTACTTTTCCCTTCATTTTCTCCGTCAGCTCAAAACTGCGCGGGCCCAATTTTGTGGCTGCGAGGGTCAGACCATCGGGCACCGTGGGCCCGACGGGCGCTACATCCTTGCCGTCAAAAGTGAGGGTTAAAGAGGCTTTCATTTCCGGAATGCTCCAGATGAGACCGTTATCGCCATTGGCTTCGAAAACCCTTGTATTCGGGGTGCTGTCGGACACTTTCGTACTCTTCCATTTGCCGAAGAATCCTTTGCCCGGAGCGATGCGCGTAAATGAGTCGCTCTCGTTGACTGGATCGCCATTGGGCTTTGTGCCGGTGGTGGATACATCGAGCGTTTTTCCATCGTCGCTCAACTTCCAGGTGTCGGTGTCAGTCTCGGGTCCAGCTTTGGTGACGGTCTTCCAGGTGTGGTCGTCAACCTTGGTCCATTGCTCCGTCTCTCCGAAGGTGTTGGTGGCATCGCTGCCGTCCAATTTGAAGGAGTAGGAGCGGCCACCCGCGGTGAGACGAACTTTGTCCGCAGCTTCAGGTGTGAACGTGACGGTACGGCCAGTTAGTGTGCTCTGCGAATAGTCGATTTTCCAGGTTCCGACGAAGGGGTTTTCCGCCATGGCTGCAGCGGTGACGCAGGATAGGGCTGTAATGAGGCAAAACTTGAGTGCGCGTACTTTCATAGACATCTTCTTTCTTTTGAGAGAAATTTGGGATCCGTGAGCCTATTGACAGGAATCCGGCGAATATCTTGATCCCTGACAGCATGGGATGGCAAGTCAAATGTGGGTCTACTGGATGAGCAGGGGTAATCCGGCCACGCAGAGGGCGGCCTGTGCGAGGAGCAGAGCGCCCGTGATCCAGAGGAACCAGCGGCGGTAGCGGGTTTCGAGGATGTCGGCGAAGACTCCGCCGGTAAAGGCCAAGAGGAACGGGACGGCCCAGAGTCGCGGCTGACTGGGAACCGCGGTGGTGATGAGCAGCAGGAGAATTGCGGTGACGATGAGCGGCGCGGTATTTCCGAAATAGCGGGCGCGGCGCATGGCGGCGTAAAACGCGAGAGCTGCCAAGGCGGCAATGGTGATTCCGGCGTTGGTGAGCGTGGCAAAGAGAACGTGCGCCGGTTCGAGCGAGAAACTGACTTTGGCGGCCTGGCTGCGGAAGACGTAGCTGAAAGCGTCAGGGCGGAAAGCGTAGGAGGCGAAGAGGATGAGGATGGCTCCCAGACACCCAGACGATGAGAAGCGTGGGCAGATAGGCGCGCCTGCTCTCTGCCAGATAGGCGATGAAGGCTATGGTGAATAGAAGCGCGAGGATGAAGGCGGAAACGTGTGCGGCCGCCAGGACTCCCAGAATCACGGTAAGCAGAATTATGCGTGGACGCCACTTTTTTCTTGGTCCCTGCAGGGCGTGCGCGACCCCGATGGCGGTGTAAACGGCGGCGAAGAGTCCTAAGGCTGCCCATATCTCATTGTTGGGCGATGTGGCGGCGGCGACGATGGGTGGCGCAAAGCAGTAGAGACCGAGGGCGATGTATCCGCCGGTGTTGCCGTAGAGGCGGCGAGTGACCCACCAGAGGCAGGCTCCGAGCGCGAGCGCGGCGAAGACGAAGGGCAGGCGCAGGAGCAGGTTGATGTGACGGACCTCGTGGCGCATTTCCCAGGTGGACGTGGTGGAGGCCTGGCCGGCGAAGATGCGCTCGATGGTCAGCGGAAGGCCGGCGGCGCGATAGGCCAGTGTTCCGTCATGGATATTGCCGCAGGTGGTGAAGTACCCGGCGAGCGGGGAGGGTTTCTCCCACATTTCCCGGCCGCATCGGGCGTAGGCATAGTCGGTGTCAGAGAGAGATTGGTGGCGAATGACCCATAAGCACTGCGCGAGCAGGAGCGCGAGTAAGACTGCGGCGATCTTTTGCGGGCGATTGAATCGGAATTTACGCAGATGGTGGATGGGCTGGGGCATCGTTCGCGGAGAGCTGGTCTGGACGGTCAAGTGTAAGTGTAAACGGTAGGTCTGGCCCCTTCGACTTCGCTCAGGGCAGGCTCTCAGGCGGACTGCTCGCGTGACCACTTCTTTTGGTCGTGGATGACGTTTTTGGTGCTGGACGAGAAAGGAGCTTCTGAGCGCCGCGGGCTCGTTTGCCGCCAGGTTTTTGGACAAATGACGGATGGACATTCGGCAGGGTTTCCAAGCCGCTGAATCCATTGGGAAAACTGCCATTGCTTCGCAGTAAGTAATTCAGTATCATATATTTAGGTCGCTCATAGGCTAATCCATATAGCTTTCTGCACAGTTGCAGATTTCAAGATCGAGAGCACTGACGACCGCACTTAATTTATGGCAGACGAACAAAATCCTCAGCTTCCTCTTGGCAATAGCAACGGCGGCGATACGCCGGGTGGTTCGGGTCCGGGTTCCACTGGGCCGGGCGCTGCGAATCTTATTCCGATCAACATTGAAGACGAGATGCGCCGGTCGTATCTCGACTATTCGATGTCAGTCATTATTGGCCGCGCTTTGCCCGATGTGCGCGACGGTTTCAAGCCCGTCCATCGCCGCATTCTCTTCGCGATGCATGAGATGGGATTGCAGCATAACAAAAAGTACACGAAATGCGCCAAGGTCGTGGGTCAGGCGATGGGAGTTTACCATCCGCACGGCGACTCGGCGATTTATGACACGATGGTGCGGCTGGCGCAGCCCTTCAGTCTGCGCTATCCGATGATTGACGGACAGGGCAACTTTGGCTCGGTGGACGGCGACCCTCCGGCGGCGATGCGTTACACGGAGTGCCGCATGACGCGCATTGCCGGGGAGATGCTGAACGACATCGAAATGGAGACGGTGGACTTCATCCCGAACTATGACGAGTCGACGTTTGAGCCCACCGTGCTGCCGACGCGCTTTCCCAACCTGATCGTGAACGGATCGAATGGTATCGCGGTGGGCATGGCTACAAATATCCCTCCGCACAATTTGACCGAGGTGATCAACGCGGCGATTGAGATGGTGAACAATCCGCATGCGGGTCTCGCTGAAGTGCTGAAGCATGTGCAGGGGCCTGATTTCCCGACGGGCGGATTCATCTATGGGCGCAGCGGCATTGCCAACGCGTACAAAACGGGGCGCGGACGCTTTCTAATGAGGGCGCGGTGCGCGATCGAGCAGATGGCGCAGGGACGGCAGTCGATTATCGTCAGCGAGATTCCCTACCAGGTCAACAAGAACACACTGATCAAGCGTATCGCGGAACTGGTGAACGAGAAGACGATCGACGATATCTCCGATGTGCGCGACGAGAGCGACCGCGACGGAATGCGGATTGTGATTGAGCTGAAGCGCGGCAGCCGAGGCGCAGATTGTGCTGAACCAGCTCTACAAGCACACGCAGATGCAGGAGAGCTTCTCGATGATTTTCCTGGCCGTGGTGAATGGCCAACCGAAAGAGCTTCCGCTGCCGGATGCGATTCGGCACTTCATCGAGCATCGCGTGGATGTGGTGCGACGGCGCACAGCGTTTCTGCTGCGCAAGGCTCGCGAGCGGGAGCACATTCTGCTCGGGTACCAGATTGCGTTGGATCATCTGGACAACGTGATCAAGACGATTCGCGGGTCTTCGTCGCGTGCGGATGCGCGGGAGAATTTGTTCCAGTTCTTCTCAGGACGCACGATTACGGTGCGCGGACAGGCGCTGGCTGGAATTACGCTTGATCCGGCAAAGTACAGCATCGATCCGGCGACGATGCAGACAGCTACTCTGATTCTGAGCTATCGACAGATCGATGCCATCCTCGAATTGCAACTGTATCGCCTGACCCAGCTTTCGATTGATGAACTACTGAAGGAACTGACTGAAGTTCGGGACCGGATTGCCGAGTATGAGTCGATTCTGGCTTCAGAGAAGAAGCTGCGCGCGGTGATCGTGAAGGAGCTGGAGGCGATTCGCAGAGATTACGGTGATGCGCGGCGCACGGAGATTCTGGACGAGACGGCTGAGTTGCAGCTTGAGGACCTGATCGCCGATGAGCAGGTTGCGGTTACCGTTTCACACTCAAGCTATTTGAAACGGACTCCGATTTCGACGTACCGGCAGCAACGTCGTGGCGGAACCGGGCGGCTGGGGATGAAGACGCGCGAGGAGGATTTTGTCTCGCAGCTCATCATCGACTCGACGCATGCGTACCTGCTGTGTTTTACGAACACGGGACGCGTGTACTGGTTGAAGGTCTATGAGGTTCCGGATGTGGGCGCGGCGGGTAAGGGCAAGTCCATGGCGAGCCTATTGAATCTGCAGCCGGGCGAGACGGTTCGCAACATTCTTCCTGTCCGTAATCTTGAGGAAGAGGGGCGGTTCATCTTCTTCGCGACACGCAAGGGCACGGTGAAGAAGACCCCGCTGAAGGATTTCTCGAATGTGATGTCACGCGGCATTATTGCCATCGGCATTGACGATGACGACGAGCTGATTGGCGTGCGGCTTACCGACGGCAGCCAAGTTGTGTTTATCGCGACGCACGAGGGTATGGCGATTCGCTTTGACGAGAACGACGTGCGTTCGATGGGGCGTCCGGCGTATGGCGTGCGTGGGATCGATCTCGGCAAGAACGACTATGTGGTCGGGATCGCGGTGACTCCGAAGGAGCGCCGGAAGGACGGCGAAGGGGCAAACTGCGATTGCCTGATTCTCTCGGTTACGGAGAATGGATTCGGCAAGCGCACAGATGTGGACGAGTATCGTCTGCAGACGCGTGGCGGCAAGGGCGTAATCAACGTGAAGACGACGGCCCGCAATGGGAAGGTATCTTCGATTCAGCTTGTGGATGAGTCTTCGGAGCTTATGGTCATCAGCCAGTATGGGAAGATCATTCGCATCGACACGAAGACGGTTCGCGCAGCAGGGCGCTCGACGCAGGGCGTGAAGCTGCTGAACCTTGAAGAAGAAGACAAGGTCGCGGCGGCGGTGGTGATTCCTCCGGAAGAGGCGAAGATTGAGCCGGAGAATGGAACGCTGTTGCAATAAGGACAGCCATTAGAGAGCAGTCATTAATTTTCAGAAGGCGGCTATTTGCCGCCTTTTTCTTCTTTTGGACCTCTTTATAGTTCGGCGATTGTTACGCAGACCCTTCCGACGATTGAGGCGGAGGGGGATTCCTCTGCGCTCACTCTGAGCAATTCGACCGGATAATCTAACGCGTGGGGCCTGAGGATGAGTCGATTGGCTTCATAACTGACATAGCGGAAGACCAGTGTGTTGGCTGCATTGACGGCATAGATATTCGGACGCGACGGGTGATTGGGCGCGAGGGAATTGTAGCGCAGGGAGCTGATTGCAGGATCGAGCGCACCGGAAAACTGCGTTTCTATCCCGCAAGCACCCCTCAGTCCGGCGAACTTATTGCGGTCTCCTACCGCACAACGCACCGCGCGGTGGCGCGATTGGCGAATGCGGCGAGCATCACTCAGGAGAGCAACGGTGGTGTCCTTCCCGGTACGGCGGCATGGCTGGGAACGGTTACCAGTCCCGCGCCGCGCAGCTCGGTTGATTGTGAGAACGCGGCTTCGGCGCTGCTGGATCTTGCGACGAATCGCGGTGCGGCCTGGAAAGGCAAATACACGGCGTGGAACATGGAAACGCAGGGCGATGTCTGGCCGGGGGACGTTCTGTCGGTGGCTTCAACTTCGGCCAATCTGAACGCGAATCTGGTTGTGCGCACGGTTGAGCTTGAACTGTCCTGCAGTTCGCCCGGCCTGGTGAAATACGTCGTGAGCTTTGCGAATGACTGGGCGGACGCGCTGGCGATCAAGACGTCGACGACGGTTCCGGTGGATGTCTGGTTGCCGCAACAGCCTGAGGCCACACCTCCGCTTGCGAACCTGGCAACGTTGACGATTTCTTCGGTTACGGGCAGCGCGATCACGGTGAACGCCGTTGCCGTGCCCCCGACGAACGGCGGTTTTGAGGTGCGGCGACGGGATTGGGCCTTCCGGCCGGGAGCGAATTCGGACCTTGTGCTGCGAAGCCCGGTGAATAACTTCACCATTCCGCGTGAAGCCGCAGTGGAACAGTATTACATCCGCATGTATGACGGCTCGACTCCGCCCAATTACTCGCGATTTTCGAGCGCGGTCTTTGTCAATGTCGCCTTATAGAGATGAGCCGGCGCGTTTCTGTTCCGAAAGCGGGTGGGAACGTAGCCAGTCAGGGAAAATGGAATGACGGAATTTGAAGCACAGGTGCTGGCGGATCTATCCGTCATGAAAAACCAGATGAACACACTTCTCGGGGATGGCAATTCAGGACGTATAGCGGTCATTGAAGACCGAGTGGACCAGCATGAGCGGAGCCTTCAACGTGCCAAGGGCTTTGCCGTGGCAATCAGCGCAGTCTTTACGCTCATCCAATGCGTTGTTGAACTGTTGCGCAGGAAGTAGAGCGGCATTTCGCACACAATCGCGCGATGAGTTACAAAGGTAGTAGAGGCCCGCGAGAACGCCATGCCGAAACCTATCGCCATTTATTACGAACAGCAACACTGGTTCAAGCCGCTCTTCGCCGAGCTTGACCGGCGGGGCACGCCATACGTGAAGATTGACGCCGTCGATCATGCCTATGCCATCGAGGAGCATCCCGAGCGGCACTTCTCGCTCGTGGTGAATCGCATGAGCCCATCGGCGTGGAACCGCGAGCATGGCGATTGCATCTTTTACACGCTGGGCTTTCTCGATCATCTTGAGCGGCGCGGCGTGCGCGTCATCAACGGCCTCAAGGCGTTTCGCACGGAGCTGTCGAAGGCCGCGCAGCTGTCACTGCTCGACTCGCTCGAGCTGCCCTTTCCCAAGGCGCGCGTGATTCATCGCGCTTCCCAAGCCGTGGCCGCCGCAAAGGGGTTGCGCTGGCCGATTGTCGTCAAGCCGAATATCGGCGGCTCGGGCGCGGGGGTGAAGCGCTTTGATACTCCGGAGGCGCTGGCCGCGGCAGCCGCGGCGAATGAGCTGGCCTTTGGTCTCGATTCGACAGCGCTGGTGCAGGAGTTCATCCCGGCGCGCGACTCGCATATTGTGCGCGTGGAAGTACTGAATGGGAAGTTTCTCTATGCAATCAAAGTACACATTACCGGCGAAACGTTTGATCTCTGTCCAGCCGACATCTGCAAGACAACCGCCGGGGTCGATTTGAATCGCGTTGCCTGCCCGGTCGATGCGCCGAAGACCGGCATCAGCGTGGAAGGTTATCAGCCGCCTGCTGAAGTGATCGACGATGTGGAGCGCATCATGAGCCATGCCGGGATCGAGCTTGGCGGCGTCGAATACATCACGGACGACCGCGATGGGCAGCGGCTGTACTACGACATCAATGCGCTCTCCAATTTTGTTGCTGACGGGCCGCGTGTGATCGGGTTCGACCCTTTCACGAAGCTGGTGGACTGGTTCGAGGCGGAAGCCGCAACCGTGAATGCGCGTGTGCAGGAGCCCGCGCTTGCGGGTGCGCGCTGATGCGCTATGGGTTCTGGCTTCCGGTCTTTGGCGGATGGCTCCGCAACGTGGAAGACGAGCGCATGGAGCCGACGTGGGAGTACGTGTGTCATCTTGCACAGCGCGCTGAAGAGCTCGGCTATTCGCTCTCGCTGATCGCCGAGTTGAACCTCAATGACATCAAGGGTGTCGAAGCGCCTTCGCTCGACGCCTGGTCTACGGCGGCCGCGCTCGCCGCGGCCACGCGGAAGCTGGAGTTGATGGTGGCGGTGCGTCCTACGTTTCACAATCCCGCGCTGCTGGCCAAGCAGGCTGCGAATATCGATCACATCTCCAAGGGCCGCATCACGCTGAACGTGGTGTCAAGCTGGTGGGCGGATGAGGCTACAAAGTACGGGATTCCGTTCGATCAACATGATGACCGTTATGCCCGTACCTCGGAATGGCTGGACGTGGTGGATGGCTGCTGGTCGCAGCAGGGCTTCAACTATAACGGCAACTATTATCAGGTGCGCGATAACGTGCTTTCGCCCAAACCGGTTTCGCAGCCTCGCCCGACGCTGTATGCGGGCGGTGAGTCGGAGACGGCGAAGAACCTGATTGCGCAAAAATGCGACGCATATCTGATGCACGGAGATGATCCCGCGACCGTGGGCAGAAAGATTACCGATATGCGCCAGCGCCGCGACGAACTGGGCCTTTCGCCGCTGGTCTTTGGCGTGGCCGGGTACTCGATTGTGCGCGACTCCGAGGCCGAGGCGAAGAAAGAAGTGGAGCGCATCACGAATGTGCAACAGTCGGCGCGCGGCTATGCGAATTATCAGCAGTGGATCACTGGCTCGAACCTGGAACAGAAGATTTCACTGGAGGACTATTCAGTTTCCAATCGGGGTCTTCGCAGCGGGCTCATCGGCACGCCGGAGCAGGTAAGCGCGCGTCTTGAGGAATTCTCCGCGGTGGGGGTGGATCTGGTGCTGCTGCAATCGAGTCCGCAGCTTGAAGAGATGGAGCGGTTTTCGGAACAGGTGATTCTGCGGTCGGCGAAGTCGAGTTAACCCCGCGCGCACCAAACCGGCTTCTTGCTTACAATAAAGATAAAGATCAAGAGAGAGACGAATGCCGCATACCGTATTTTGCACCCGTTACAAGCAGGAGATGGAGGGCCTCGAAGAGCCGCCCTTCGACAGCGATTTTGGCCACAAGATTTATCACAATGTATCGAAGAAAGCGTGGGGCGAATGGCTTGAGCACCAGAAGATGTTGCTCAACGAATACCGCCTGCAACCGTGGACTCCGCAGGCTCAGGAGTTTCTTGTTGAACAGATGCAGCAGTACTTTTTTGGCGAAGGCGCGGCGTTGCCCAGGGAGTATGTTCCACCCAGCCACTAGGGTGCGTGAGCTGACCGCTTCAATGGCGCTTCATGTAAACTAGCTCAGTAGTAACCCTTGGTCGTCGGGACGTGGCTCAGCCTGGTAGAGCACTCGCTTGGGGTGCGAGGGGTCGGCAGTTCAAATCTGCCCGTCCCGACCATTTCACCGGATTTTCCGGGCGTTTTCATCAAGAACATTTCCAATAAAAAGGGGAGAACGCACCAAGGCCTCTCCCCTTTCCCGTTATTGGCTATTAGTGTTGTGGCTTGCGGTCGTCGGGGCTGGGCTTCGCCTTCTGTTCCGGAGCCGGTTTGCTTGCGGGTCTCGTTTCCGGCCTGGCCTGCGGTTTCGGTACCGGACGCGCTTCGGGTTGTTCCGCGGGCTTCGGTGCTGGACGCGCTTCAGGCTTTGCCGCTGGGCGTGTCTCAGGCCGACCCTGTGGCTGTGGTTGTGGACGCGCCGCAGGGCGGCTTTCAGGTTTGGCTACGGGGCTAGCCGTCTCGGGCCGTGCTGCTGGGCGCCCTGTCTCAGGGCGAGCTGCAGGCTGAGCCGCCGGTCGTCCGGTCTCGGGCCGTGCTGCGGGCTCGGCCGGACGAGTTTCGGGCCTTGCGGCAGATTCCGGATGAAGCGCGACTGGACGTGCGGCTGCTTCGCGCTGGACCTGCTCATGAACATTGGTAGGCATAGCAGCGGGTGCGCGGTAACCCGTTTCCAGGGGACGCGCCGCAACTACGGTTGCAGGGCGTCCACGGTTGACGCTCGCAAACTGCGCACGGTTTGTGCTGGCTTCACGTCTTTGCGTCACTTGTGCGGGCAGTGGCCCCATGTGGCGCTCCTGGCGGGCCACCTGCTCGGCAGGCAACGGACGTGCGGCCAGACCACCGCGCCCACCGTTGTAGCTAACGTTTGTGCGATTGATGATAGTCACGTTGTGGACATACGTGCTTCGAACGATCGTAGTGTTCACTCGCGTGACGGAGGTGTTGTACATGAAGTTATTGTTACGCCAGTAGCCGCCCACGTAGCCGACGCCCACATAGCCGTAGCCGTAGTTCACGCCGCCGTAAAAGCCGATGTGCGGACCCCAGTAGCCGTGATGCCAGCCATATCTGCCGCCGTAAAAGCCCCAATAGCCCGGCGTCCAGAGCGCGCCCACGTAAGGGGCAATGACCCACGTACCCGGAATCCAGTAGTAGCCGGTGGGTGCATAGCTCCAATAACCTGGCGTCCAGAGGTAGTCAGGGCCGGGGCACTGCGGCTGCTCATATTCCGGCAGCGGTGGCGGCGGCTGTGGGGCATAGGTTACGGGCTCGTCGGCTGACGATTCGTCCTGGGGTACAGCGTTGTAGCTGTAATCATTATTGTTGCCAGTCGATTGCGGGCCGGCTGTTTCATCGGCAGGCGGTGGCGGCGGTGCGGCCTGCTGGTCCGAAGTCCGCTGTGTCGTGTTAACGGCCGGGGCAAGGTTAGCCTGCTGCGCGGGATCCTGATTGTCATCTGCAACCTGGGTAGCAGTTGCGGTCGGTGTCTGGGTTGGATTGGTGCTGTGGCAACCCGCAACGCCAAGCGCTAAAAAGCCCACGGTTACCGCATAAACGGGGAGATACTTGAGGTCTTTCTTCTTACTTCTCTTACTCATAGGGGGATTGTTCTCCAAAGATACATACAGGTATTTGAGATGCGGATGCAACGCCTTTAGGCTGTTGCCACTAACAAGATCCCGGCTTACCCAGCCTGGTAGCCCAATGCTACGACAAAAAAGCTGCGGCTGGAGCCGCAGCTTTTTTGCGTTATGTTTCGTTCATTAGGCTGACTTTTTGTCTCCCTGCTGCGCTTTTCTCTGTTCCTGTTCGACGTTCCCAGGTGGTTTTCCCTTCTGGGATCCGCTGCCCTGCTGGGGGCCGCTACCTTGTTGGGAGCCGGTACCCTGGTGGCTTCCGGCACCGCTTTGCTGTGAACCAGTTCCTTGATGCTGGCCGCTCTGGGGCTGATTCCCAGCGACACCTTGATTCTTGCTAGCCTGTTGTGCCTGAGACGGATCATGTACGTGGCCAGATTCACGGCCACCTTCATTTTTCCTTTCGTGCTCACTCATCCCGCTCGGATTTTTCTGCTCGCTGTTCATTCGGCATGTACCTCCTGCCTTTTAATTGGGATGGAGGTATTCAACCGCGAGTTGCCGCGATTTGCTGAAGCGCGTCTGTATAGCTCGCAGCCCTTGTAGCATCCGGAGAGTTCGTCGAAGAGCCCGCTGGCAAAATTTCCCAAACGCCGGTCACGATTATGTCGAATTACTTTATGCGCGGGTGCGTGCCCTGCGTCCGTGTAGCAACCACACGACGACTCCGAAGACTGCCCATGCAGTGCCCGCAATCAGGGCTGGGCGGTTCAGATTGAACCAGATAAACCCGCATACGGCGAAGCCGAGCAGCGAAATCAGAATCCAGAACCACTGCGAGCCGCGGCCCTGCCGCCAGCCCAGCACGGCAGAGGAGAGATTCACTCCCATGAACGCCAGCAGTGCTCCATAATTCAACAACTCTGCGCCGCGCTCGTAGCTCATCATCAGGGCGCCAGCGAGACAGATGACTCCGATCATGATGACGTTATTGCTGGGGATGCGGTTCTTGCGGGAGACCTGGCCAAAGAACTTCTTGGGAATCGCGCCATCTTGACCCATTGCCAGCAGGAGCCGCGATGCTCCGAGCTGCGATGCCATGCCGCTGCCGATGGTCGCCAGCAGCAACGCTCCGTTGACGATGGCGAAAAGAATCGGGCCGCCGGCGCGCCCTGAGATGTGAACGTAGGCTGTGTCAATGTCGGGGAAGGCAAGTCCGCGCGGCCATACCAGTTGTGCCAGGTAGACCTCGATAGAAGCGAGAATTCCGGTGATCAGGCAGGTGGCAACAATCGCGCGGGGAATGCTGCGGCCGGGGTCTTTGGCTTCGTCGGAGAGTGTAGAAATGCCATCGAAGCCGATGTAAGTCAGCACTGCGATTGATGTGCCTCGAAAAAGCGCCGAGGACGAAAATGTGGAGCGGTCGTAAAACGGAGTCACGTAAAACGACGCAGGCTGATGTGTCATATGGAAGAGGTATCGCAGAAACGCGATGACCACCAGCACTATGACTACACCGAGCGCGGCCGCCATCATGGTGTTGATGCGCGCCGAAGTTTCCACACCGTTCAGGTTGAGAAGAGTAAACATTGCCGCGAAGAAGATGGCCCACGCGAAGTAGGGAACTCCGGGCAGAAAATTCTCTGCCGCCTTGCTGCACCAGATGGTGCAGATCAGAGGATTGAGGATGTAGTCCATCGCCATGCACCATCCAGCCATATAGCCCGCGGCCGGATGCAACTCGCGGCTCACATAGGTGAACGCTGATCCGCCCTCAGGATACTCGCGCGACATGCGTCCATAGCTGATGGAGGTGAAGAGCATCGCGACCAGCGCGCAAAGGATTGCGGTGACCACGTGGCCGTGGGCGTCCTTGTAGATCACCCCAAAGCTGGGCATGGGCGCCGTAGGCTGGATAAGAATGATGCCGTAAAGTACTAGATCCCAATAGCGGAGACTGCGCTTTAAGGTGACCTTGCCGGCGACGACGGCGGATTCTGCGGACATTCATATCCTCGATGGAGAAAAAGAGAAGGGCCTGCGCAAGACCGCAGGACCGCATGCTTTACAAGTTATACTTCAGGACCAATTGCTTGCAGGATACGCTACACCCGCCTGATCGGGCGCGGAGCGTAACACAGCGCTCGTGATTTGGTTGGCGTCGTGTTCCATCAGAACGCAAACCGCGCTCCGAACTGGAACTGTCGCGGGGAGTTGACGGTCGAGGTGATCTGGCCGAAGAGGACCGCCGAGGCCGGCTGTGTCTGAACATTCGTGAGAGAGGGAACATTGGGCATCCCGAACTGGGGACGATTGGCGACGTTGTACGAAGAAATGTCGAAGCGAAGCGTTCTTGATTCTCCGAACGTAAATACCTTGTAAACGGACAAGTCCACGTTTTTTGAGCCCATGGCGCGCACCGAGTCAAGATATGCCGGAGCATTACCGGGAACGAAAGGTGAGGATGGATTTACAAAGCAGTTTGGGTTGAACCACGTGTTCACGGTGTGCGGCGCGCCCACGCCTGGGTTGCAGGCGAGGTCCGGCCGCTGATTGAAGTACGATGTACCGGCGCCAACGACGGGCGATGCAATAGGAATGCCGCTGCTCCAGTAGAAGATTCCGTTTGTTGTCCAGCCGCCCAGAACAGCGTTTGCGACGCCGTTCAATTGGACAGCCCGGTCCTTGCCGACAGGCAGGTCGTAGGAAGCCTCGCCGGTGAACTGGTATGCGACGTCCTGGGGGCTGACCGAATGTTCGAATTGCAGATTTCTCCAGTCCTGAGGCATCCCCAGATGGGAGCCGACAAAACCCAGCGGCGGATTGCCGTCGTCGGTGATCAGCTTGGCCCATGTAAAGCTGCTGAGGGTTGTGAAGTGATTCGTCAGCCGCTTCTGTAACTTGGTCTGCAACGAGCTATAGTCGGAGTCTCCGCCGGGATAGCCATTCACAATCACGCCATTGCCGGTACCATAACTGCCATTGCCGAACTGTGGATACGGCTGGACTGCTACGAACATGGGAACAGTGGCCGAGCCATAATTAGCGTTCGTCGCGGGTTGTATGGCCGCCCACTGATTCGGTACCTGGTTATTGAGCAGCCCGGCCTGGTAGCGGTTGATCGTTCCAAGGTCGAGCTGGTTCAAATCGACGGAACTAAATGGAAGAAACAGACCGCGGCTGCCGACGTAGGCTGCGCTCAGTACGACTTCATGCGGGAACTGATATTCCCAACCGAAATTGAAGTTGTAGGTTGTGGGCGTGCGCTGCGAGTGCAACATGGTAGCGAGTTGGATCCCGAGGTTATTTCCGTATCCCGTGGGCGAGGCGATCGGTTGAATTACACCGCTGGGAAATGGATTACTGAGGGAGTTCAGGATCACTGTGTTACCCAGGCCGCCGCAAACGCCTGCTGTGGCACAGTCATATGCGATGGTGTTGGGGTCCATATTCCACGCGGTCGCGTTCCAGGTAGTGTAGGTGGCGAAGCCGTCGCTGTTGAGCGAAGCGCTGCCGACCATCTGAGGACTCGGTCCGTAATAGAAACCACCGCCGCCTCGGAACACCAGGTGCGATTGAGGCTGCCATGCGAACCCCAGACGGGGACCGAAGTTGGTCAGGTTGGTTTCGAAGGGAGAGCGATTCTTGCTATTTACGTAAACCTCGGCCCCCGTGTAGGAGACGCCGCTTTCGCTTGCCTGGATACTCGGATCGAAATACTCCAGACGATTGTGGCGTTCGGTGCGGCCGCCAAAAATATCCCATCGCAGACCGGCGGTAATGGTGAGGGACGGCATCGGGTGCCAGGTGTCCTGAACAAACGTGCCGTAGTAGGGGCTGGCCTCAGCGGCGAACAAGTCCTTGGAGAAGTTGGGGTAGTTATTCGATTCTGTGCCGGGCACCGTACCCATCCCGACCAGTGCGGAAGCGAAGTCGCTGCCCCCTGAGGCAGTGTTCACAGTTTGATCGGTGGCCGAGATGTCAAACGCGTATGAGCCCGAGGGCGCGATGGGCTGGCCGACGTTGAGGAAGCGCTTCATGTATTCGAAACCGGCTGAAATCTCGTGCTTGCCGAAAACCTTTGTAAGTGCCGCGCTCGCGTCGCTGTTTTCGCTGGCGAAGACAAACGTGTTGTAGTTGGCGGTGCCGCCCACTCCGCTGTTGTTGTCGTTGAAGTTGAAGAAAGGAAGCAGTTTGTAATTCTCCTCCGCAGCCAGAGAAGCAGGAAAGCCCAGCGTTGTTATGTCGTAACCCACCTGTCCCGGATCGCCGCCCTGATTTTCATAGTGCCGCGTAAAGGAGTATCGAAGCTCGATGATCGTGGTCGGATTAATCGTGAGGTCGTCCGCCAGGAGGATATTCCGCCCGTTGGTTACATTCTGGGCATAGTTCAGATCCCATATGTTGCCAAATGAATTGAATGTGGAGGTGAACAGCCTGTCGAAGGAGAAACGCCCGAAGATATGTTGCTTTTCACTCTGATCCCAATCAATGCGGATATCGAACTTCTGCGCCGACGTGGGATCCAGGCCCGGCAGGAAATAATTCGGGGTCAGGTCGTCCGACTGCTGATCACAGGGAACGCCCGGTATGTTGCTCAGGTTGCATTTGGGCATCTCGGAGAGAAACTTGGTTGCGATCGAATTGGGATTGGCAATCATGTTGTTCGCGAAAGGCTGACGAGTTCCGGCAAGCGGCCCGGTGGCAAGATCGGGCTGTGTCGGATCGTAGATCGTGAATGGGTCCGCCGAGAAATCTCCATTCCGTTCCGCGGTGGTGGGCACTACAAATCGATTGGAGCCATCGTATAGGTCCTGCTGCGTAGCCTCATAATCACCAAAGAAAAAAAGCTTCTTGTGCAGGATGGGGCCGCCAATCGCCGCTCCTTCCTGGTATCGGTGAAACGATGGAGAAGTATTGGGCAGGTCATTCTGTGCGTCGTACTGCTTGTTGAAGTATTCGTTTGCGGCAAGAGCGTCAGGCCGAAAGACGCCGAATACATCGCCGTGAAAGTTATTGCCGCCGGATTTCGTGGCAACGCTGATTACCCCTGCTGCGCCGCTCTGATAAGAGGCCGGGGTATTCTGCGTCTCAACGCGTATCTCATCGACGTCATCTTCAGGAAGATCCATCGCGGGGATGATGGCCGCGGCATTGTTTTCGGCGATTCCGACGGGACTTCCATCGACCATGTAGTAGACAGATCCCTCGATGGCTCCGTTAACCGTATACGACGAGACATCGACTCCCGGGCGCCCGCTGGAGATGTTCTGGATATCGTATGAACTCGAGGAGTTCGAAGCTCCGTTCGCAGGCGTGACGCCGGCGCTCAATTGAATGAGATCGTAAACGTTGCGGGTAAGCAGTGGAACACGATCAATGGTCGCGGAACCAATGAGCTGGCCGACCGTGGAGTTGCTCGTGTCCACCAGTTCCGTAGCGCTGGTGACGGTAACGACCTGGTTGACCGATCCAACGTTGAGCTTGAAGTTTATCGTGGAGACCTGGTCCACCGTGACGCTGACATTTTGCTGGACAGAGGTAGCGAAGCCCTTGGCAATCGCAGAAACGTCAAATGATCCCGGCGACAGTGAGACGAATGAGTACAAACCCGCGGCGTTGCTGACCGTAGTGCGCGTCGTTCCCGTAGCGTCATTCTTCGCCGAGACGGATGCACCAGGGATAATGGCTCCGCCCGAGTCGGTGACCACGCCGCTTATGCCGCCCCTGCCAGCCTGGCCGAAAGCGCCAATGCAAGCGCAGAGCACAAATACACAAATGAAAAGGAACCGAAACTGCGGCGTGCCTGCAGCCCTGTTTTTCATGGCCATCCCCCTAATCCAGTCCTTGAGCACTCAAGCCGCATGGATAACGGGCCAAAACCAACGGCTGGTCGTGCAATTCCGCGGTAGGATATTAAATCGATTGAATATTAGGCAGATATCTACGACTTGTCAATCGATTATTCACCGCCGCCACTGTTTGACCGATTCAATGCAGCCCTTGAAGACGAAACGAAATCCGCTGCCCGAGTCATTGCGTAGCACCTTTCGGAGTTCTCCCTGCCGATCCCGTCTTCATTTGCATAACTAGCCTCCAGAAATGGGAGTACGTCTGTCTTCAGCGGAGGTTCGCATTTCGATTCACTGGAACGTCCGGGATATCCAGGTGCGAGTGTCGGTATTGAATCGATTTAATATAAGGAAATATAGCGTTTTTGGGCGGTTTGTCAAGAGGGAAATCGCTGCAAGAAAGAAATGGATTGCGCAGCCCGCGGAACGATTGCTGGGCGTCCGCTATTCAGTGGGCCAGTCGCGGGCTAACAGCTCGCAAATGAGCGAGCAGGGCGAGAAGAGGGGGATCGTTGGTTGGTCAAGAATCAGAGCGGACCTGCCTCAAGAGCCATATCCTCTGTGCTGCATCTTGAGCAGATCCTGATTGCTGGGCCACGCAAATGTCAGCAGGAATGCGGAGTCTTCCAAAGACTCCACGTCGTGCTTGATCGATGCGCCCAGAGTCAACACTTGCCCGGCCTGTAGTTCGTGGGTCTGTCCCTTCGTATGAAAGCGAATGTGTCCTTTCACGCCCTGCACCGAAATGGTGCCGTCCGCGTGATGCTCCTTCATCTTGGCGGCCTTTTCCATGGCGATGAGAACCACTCTGAAGTCGTGCTTTTTCAAGAGGGTTTTGGCATAAATGCCAGATGGCCACGGTTTTTTCTTTTCCGAAGCCGCAATTTCTTGCTGAAGGTTGAATCGGGCGAGATCGTCGATCATGTTGCCATCAGTAGCGAAGTTAGACATTGCGCATTCCTCGGGCTCCCAAACTATGCTTCAACAGTATGCTTTCTGGCGGTTGGCTGGTGCAACGCCGAACGCCGCCCCTGAAATCGTGTTTGCGGATGCTGGCTCAGATGCATGATATTGGACATTCTTGTCCGAATATGAACACTGAGTAGGCAACCTCTTTTGCCAGGACAGACTTAAGTTGTAGGGAATAAGAGTTCTTTTGGTGCACCGACTGTTGGCCCTCCGGGTGCACATACCGATGCAAGATATGGGGAACGGTTGGCTCACTTTGTCCGGACCGATGTTCCCGCGAGGCGAGCATGACTTTTCTGAAACAGGACGTCTGGTATGCGGTCCGGCAATTGCGGAGCAACCGCGGTTTTACGCTGGCGGCTGTGCTCACGTTGGCCCTTGGCATTGGTGCGAATCTTACCGTTTTCCTGGTGATGTATGGGGTTCTGCTGCGCCCTCTGCCCTTCCCGCAGCCCGACCGGATTGTGCGTGTGCAGGCCACGTATCCAGGAAATATCAATCCAGCGTATTCCGGCACCAAATTTCTTTTCATGCGCCGCGCCAGTCGCACCTTTGAATCGTCCGCCGCATACGACTACATCCCCGCCACGGTAAATCTCGTTCAGGGAGACGATGCAATTCCAATCAAAGTCCTCCGCGCGACCTCCGATTTCTTTAAGGTTTTTGATATGCAGCCCCGCATCGGACGCGGCTTCAGCGCGCCGGACATGGTTTCCAATGCGCCCGGTGTTGTTGTAATCAGCGATGCGCTATGGCATCAGCGCTTTTCTGCCGAACCCAGCATTCTGGGCCGCTCCATAACCCTCGGCAGTCAGAAATATTCCGTGATTGGCGTTGCCCGTCCCGAGTTTCACCTTGACGCAAAGGTGGATGTCTGGACGCCGTTGCAAATTGCGGAATCGCCCACCGATCGGGCCAATATGTACAACTTCGTAGCCAGGTTGCGCGCCGGCGTTACGCGCAATCAGGCGCAGGATGATCTCAATCGTGTGCTGCTCGAATTCAAGAGCGCATATCCGGTTCTGTGGAGTCAGCAGGAATCGGCGGGCGTCGTCGATTACCACGACTCGCTGGTGGGCGACGTGCGCCCGGCGCTGGAAATGCTGATGGGCGCGGTCCTTCTACTGCTGGTGATCGTCGCGGCGAATATCCTCAGCCTGCTGCTCACGCGGTCAATCGCGCGCCGACGCGAGATGAGCCTGCGCGCGGCGCTGGGCGCTTCCGGTTGGCGCATCCTGCGCCAGCTCCTCGTGGAGAACACCATCCTCTGCATCGCCGGTGGCATCGCAGGAGTATTGCTGGCCGAGTTTGCCGCGCCGGCGTTGATGCGCCTGAGTCCGATCGAACTGCCGGGCTTCGCTTCGCTCGACTTTGGCGGCGCGGCTCTGGGCTTTGCCGTCGCGCTTACTTTTGCCTGCGCGCTCGTTTTCAGCCTGGTTCCGGCTTATGAAAGCCGTCGCACACAGCTCAATGAATCGCTGCGCGTGAACGCGACGCAGATTGCAACCGGGCGGAATCTGGCACAAAGGGCTTTGGTAGTGAGTGAGGTCGCGGTGTCGCTGGTGCTGATGGTGGCTGCGGCGCTACTGCTCACCAGCTTCTGGAAGCTGGTCCATGCTCCGCCGGGCTTTGCGACGAAGAACGTGCTTACCTTCAAGAACACCTTTTCCAATGAGCAGGCGGCAAGCAGCGCCCAGCTTGGCCTGCGCCTCAACGAGCTGACGGCGCGCCTCGAAGCCATCCCTGGAGTGCAGTCGGCTGCGGCGGTCAGTAACCCTCCCACCCAGCTTGTGCCTGATTTTCCGTTCGATATCATCGGGCGCGGGGCGGATCGCAAGGACGCTTCGGGCGATGAGAAATATATTCCCATCACGGCCCACTACTTCGATGCGTTGAGCATTCCCGTCCTCACGGGTCGGGCTTTCACGCTGTCTGACGCGCATGGGTCTGCTCCGGTGCTTATAATCAATCAACAGTTCGCGCGCACCTATTTTAAGGATGAGAACCCCATCGGTCAGCACATCCGCATCGGCGCGGCCATGGGGCCCGGTTTTGAAGATCCGGTCCGCGAAATCGTTGGCGTGGTGGGCGATGTGAAGCAGACGGGCCTCGGCTTGGATGCGCCAGGCGTTCTTTACCTGCCAGCTGCCCAAGTACCCGACAAACTGACCCAGATGAGCAACGGTCTGCTGGGTACAAGCTGGGTGGTCCGCACTAGGTCCGCCCAGATCGACGTGGCCACTCCGGCGCGGCGCATCTTTATGGACAATGCGCAGGCGCCCTTGCTGAATGTAGAACCACTCAACGGGGTCATTCGTGCATCCGTCGCGCAGCAGCGCTTCAACATGGTCCTTCTCTCCGGTTTTGGACTGATCTCGCTCATTCTTGGCGCGGCGGGGCTTTATGGGGTGCTGTCTTACACGGTCGCGCGGCAGACGAAAGAGATTGGAGTACGCATGGCGATTGGCGCGCAGCGCAGCGATATTCTGGGGATGGTGCTACGTGAGGCGGGGCTGCTGGTGGGGCTGGGTCTGATTGTGGGAATCGGCGCGTCGCTCGCGGGCGCGCAGCTGCTCCGCAGTTTGATCTTCGGTGTCGCTCCGCGCGATCCAGTCACGCTCCTGGCGATGTGCGGTTTATTGTTGTTAACCGGTCTGTTTGCCGCATGGTGGCCTGCACGAAGGGCGGCTTCGACCGAACCGATGCAGGCTTTGCGGATGGAATGAAATGACCGGGCAACGCGGGTTTGCGGAGCGTCTCTGCCCATGCTAAACTTTCATTCTGTACCCCCTGATTGCGAACGCCTTCGTGTGTCCGAAACAGGTTCAGGTACAGGCTGTTTTGGGCTGGCGTAGCTCAGTTGGTAGAGCATCTGATTTGTAATCAGACGGTCGGGGGTTCAAGTCCCTTCGCCAGCTCCAGACTACGCGGACAAAGCAGGACGTAAGCAGGGTTTGCCGGTCACTTTCGGAGCGAAAATCCCTCAACCAGCGCAGTGCATTTTAACCGGAGTTTGCCTCCGGAATGCTGGGGACTGGCCCCTTCGGCTTCACTCAGGGCAGGCTGTCCAGGCAGTGATGCCTTGCGGCGCTTTTCTGGTGAGGAGGCAGGAATGGCTTGCAGGCACTGAAGAGACGGGAACAGAGGTCGGGAAGACGAGAGTGGTGTGAGGCTCTCGAGGATGTGCACAGGTGGCCGAGCGGTTAATGGCAGCAGACTGTAAATCTGCCGCTCCTTGGAGCTACGGAGGTTCGAATCCTCCCCTGTGCACCAGAAGATTGTAGGGGTAGAGGCGTCGCAGATGGCGGTCGCAGGCGGAAGGCGCAAGGCAATCGCGCTGGCCGGGCTGGCAATCCTGGCGGCTCTGGCCTGGTACACGATGGATGCGGGCAAGGCGCGCATGCTGGTGATGATTTTGTTGGGTGGATTTGCTTTTCGCATCGCGATGACCGGTAACCGTTCGCGGTACGATAAAGGAGAGCCTCCCGAGTAGGTTTTGGAGCAGGGTTTCAGGTTTGGCTGATGTAGCTCAGTTGGTAGAGCACTCCCTTGGTAAGGGAGAGGTCACCGGTTCAATCCCGGTCATCAGCTCCAGACATTATGGATGGTTCGAGGCCGACGGCGGACGCTGTCGGCCCTGCAGCGTCCGGCGGGAGTAACTCAGTGGTAGAGTCACAGCCTTCCAAGCTGTTGGTCGCGGGTTCGATTCCCGTCTCCCGCTCCAGAGATTGATTGCGCGTTTACGAGGGTAGCAGGATGTTCGAGCAAGCAGCGCTCGCAATACAGGACCAGAAGACCTTTGCAGAAGTGCACAGCGCGCTGGACGCGGCCTTTGCGCGGCAGCATGTGGCAGATTTTCTGCGCAATGTGCAAAAGGCGAAGTTGCGCGCGCGACAGTTTGAAGCAGTCCTGGCCAGCGGCCTGCTGGGCGCGGAGACCGCGACGAAATACGCGACGCTCGGCGACGCGGATCGCGGACAGGTTCGCGAGCAGTATCTGAGTATGGTTGAGAAAGTCGATCCCGCGATTCGTGCAAAGTTTTTGAAGGTATACGCGTATTACTGAGGGTAGATTTCAGGCGGCTGTAGCCGCAGCACAAAGTTTTTGTATTCAGGAGAAGAGAGATGGCGAAGGAGAAGTTTGATCGGTCGAAGCCACATGTGAACGTGGGTACGATTGGGCATATTGATCACGGCAAGACGACGTTGACGGCGGCGATCACGAAGGTGTTGTCGAAGCACAACCCGAACAACAAGTTCCGCTCGTTCGACACGATTGACAACGCTCCTGAGGAGCGGGAGCGCGGCATCACGATTGCGACGGCGCACGTGGAATATGAGACGGCGAAGCGTCATTATGCGCACGTGGACTGCCCGGGCCATGCCGATTACATCAAGAACATGATTACCGGAGCGGCGCAGATGGACGGCGCGATTCTGGTGGTGGCGGCGACCGATGGTCCGATGCCGCAGACCAAGGAGCACGTTCTGCTGGCGCGCCAGGTGGGGGTGCCGTACATTGTGGTGTTTCTGAACAAGTGCGATGCGGTCGAGGATCCGGAGCTGATCGACCTGGTGGAGATGGAAGTCAGGGAGCTGTTGTCGAAGTACAACTATCCGGGCGACGATGTGCCGGTGATCCGCGGCTCGGCGCTGGGCGGATTGAACGGGGAGAAGCAGTGGGAAGACAAGATCGACGAGCTGATGGCGGCGGTGGACGCGAACGTCCCGCTGCCGGCGCGCGCGATCGATCAGCCGTTCCTGATGCCGATTGAAGACATCTTCTCGATTTCGGGCCGCGGCACGGTAGTTACGGGCCGGATTGAGCGTGGCAAGGTGAAGGTGGGCGAGGAGACGGAGATTGTGGGTTTCCGCGACACCAGAAAGACTGTTGTCACGGGCGTGGAGATGTTCAAGAAGCAGCTGGACGAGGGTCTGGCGGGCGATAACGCGGGCTTGTTGCTGCGCGGCATTGCGAAGGAAGACGTGGAGCGGGGGATGGTGCTGGCGAAGACCGGCTCGATTACGCCGCACACCAAGTTCAAGGGCGAGATATATGTGTTGAGCAAGGAAGAGGGCGGGCGTCATACGCCGTTCTTCAACGGGTATCGTCCTCAGTTTTACTTCCGGACGACGGACGTGACGGGCTCGGCGAAGCTTCCGGAAGGCACGGAGATGGTGATGCCGGGCGACAATATTGCTCTGGAGATCGAACTGCACACTCCGGTGGCGATGGAAAAGGGCCTGCGGTTCGCGATTCGCGAAGGCGGACGCACCGTCGGCGCCGGCACCATTACCGACATTTTGAATTAAGGCAGAAGTGAGTTGAAAACAATGCCCGGACAGAAGTCCTGGCAATCGGTTAGGATAAAAAGATGCGTGAAATCGTGACGTTGCAATGCCCCGTATGTAAGGAGCGCAATTACTCGACGACGAAGAACAAAAAGACGACCACTGGCCGTCTGGAGTTCTCGAAGTTCTGCAATCGCTGCCGCAAACACACGGCGCATAAGGAAACGAAGTAGGACTGTCGTCCAGGCCCTCGCGGGTGATGTCTGGATGGTTCGGTAAAGGCGATCGGGTTTCGACACAGGCAGAAAACGCGGAGTCGGAATCGCGAATACAGGGGCGTAAGCTCAACGGTTAAACTGTCGGTCTCCAAAACCGAACTTCTCGGTTCGAATCCGAGCGCCCCTGCCAGGTTTGGACGTGGAAATACCCTTGGGTGACCCCGAGTTGCGGAGCGGCAGAGTGCCGTTCCGGAAGAAGAAGGATTTTATGGCAAAGGCAATCACAGCGCCGGAGCAGGAGCGTTCCGCGGCGAAGCAGGGCATCGGTCAGGTGTCGGGTTTTATCACCCGCTCCGGCGATTTTCTGAAAGACGTTCGCAGCGAGATGCGTAAAGTAGTCACGCCGACGCGATCTGAGGTGCAGAGCACCACGATGGTCGTTCTCGTGACCGTATTCGCTTTTGCCGGGTTCTTTTATGTAGTGGATTCGGTGCTGGATCACGCTCTTCGTATGTTGCTGCACTGGCTGGGCAGCATATAACGAGAGCGCGCCAAGAGGATTTAATGACGGAAGAAATTCAAAACGACAACGCTGCAGAGGCTACTGAGACTCCAACGGAGCAACTCAGTCCGGCGGCCAACGAGCAGTTCAAGTGGTACATCATCCACGCTTACTCCGGGTTTGAGCGCAAGGTGCGCGAATCGCTCGAGAGCCGAGTGCAGGCCTTCGGGTTGCAGAACCGTATTGGGCGCGTAATGATTCCCACCGAGCCGGTCACGGAGATCGTCAACGGCAAAAAGCGAACTGTGGAGCGGGTCTTTCTACCGGGTTATGTGCTGGTCGAAATGGAACTCGACAACGACCTCTGGCACGTAATCAAGAACACCCCGCGCGTGACGGGCTTTCTGGGAACAGGCGATAAACCGGTTGCGTTGAGCGAAGCTGAGGTCAGCTCAATTCTCTTCCGCAGTGAAGTTACCAAGGACAAGCCGCGGCTCAAGATCAAGTTTGAGAAGAACGAATCGGTACGGATCACCGAAGGGCCGTTCGCCAACTTCAATGGCTTGGTGGACGAGGTTAACGAGGACCGCGAGACGGTCAAGGTAATGGTAACCATCTTTGGCCGCTCGACTCCCGTGGAGCTTGAGTTCGGCAAAGTTGAAAAAGTTGAGTAGTAAACAAAGTTTGGCTAAGAGCTAGCAGCTGAAAGCTGATAGCTGCCGCAAAAGAAAGGTTTTTAAGCAGATGCCACCGACAAAGAAAGTACAGACGCAGGTAAAACTCCAGATTGAAGCGGGCAAGGCCACGCCAGCGCCCCCGGTGGGCCCGGCCCTTGGCCAGGCCCAGGTCAACATCATGGAGTTCTGCAAGCAGTTCAACGCGCGCACGCAGAACAAGGAGATGGCCGGACTCATCATCCCCGTCGTCATCACCGTTTACGTTGATCGCAGCTTCACCTTTATCACCAAGACGCCCCCTGCGGCGATCCTGCTGAAGAAGGCCGCGAATCTCGCCAAGGGTTCGGGCGTGCCCAACAAGACCAAGGTGGGAACGGTGACTGAAGCCCAGGTACTCGAGATCGCCAAGCAAAAAATGCCCGACCTGAACGCCGCCTCCATCGAGGCCGCTGTGAAGAGCATCAAGGGCACGGCGCGTTCCATGGGCGTCGACGTCGTAGCGTAAAAAAAAACCAACAAAAACGTGCCGGAGTCTTTACCCCCGCACGAACATAAATCTCGATCCCCACGGGATCGAGATTCCTGTTTGTGAACCCTTTCTACTTTCCCGCCCACCAAGTTGGAGGGCGCAGAGATCACTCGCGCCCGGCGAACCCTGCTCTCCGCCGATGTCAAACTCACCACCACTCTCGCTCCGGTGAATCTCTCATCGAGCCAGGTCACCGTGCTTTGCGTTGCCCTGCGCGAGGCAGTAACGAACATCGTCCGCCATGCTCACGCAACTGTCTGCCACCTGGCGCTTCTCGAAAAGGACAGGACTATTCATTTCACGATTGAGGATAATGGGCTGGGCGGGCAGATTCGTGAAGGCAATGGTCTGCGTGGCATGCGAGAGCGGCTTCAATCCATCGCCGGGGCCGTGAAGCTGACGGCTTTGGCAAATGGAGGAACAAGCCTCGAGCTGATTTTGCCGCTGGACTGTGAATCTCCGGCACAATCGGCTTCGCGATTTGTGGGAGAGGCAGATATCCTTTGACGCAAAAGATACGCGTGGTGCTGGCAGAGGACCAAAGCATGTTGCGGGGAGCGCTCGCAGCGCTGCTCTCCATCGAACCCGATATTGAGGTGCTTGGATCTTTTTCTGATGGGGAGCAGGCCCTTCATGCAGTGGGAAAGCACCGGCCCGAGGTTCTGGTAGCAGACATTGAGATGCCCAAGATGAGCGGGCTCGAACTCACCGCCCGCGTAAGAGAGCTTTACCCAGACACACGCGTCCTGATACTCACGACCTTCGCGCGTCCGGGATACTTGCGGCGAGCGCTGGACGCTGGAGCATCCGGATATCTTCTCAAGGATCGGCCCTCTGAAGAACTTGCCGACGCGGTCCGGAAAGTCAGTCGCGGGGCTCGCATCGTGGATCCCCAACTGGCCTCGCAGATATGGAGCACGGAAAAAGACCCGCTCACCGATAGAGAACGATTGATCCTGCGCCGCGCTGGCGACGGTGAAACTACCGCTGAACTGGCGCATTCGCTGCGACTGACAGAGGGGACCGTACGAAACTATCTCTCCGAGGCCATCTCCAAGTTGCGCGCTTCCAGCCGGTTGGAAGCGGCCCGGATTGCTCGCAATAAAGGATGGCTTTGATGTGCACCTTGGCGATTCGCTCTAGAGAGTAACAATTTGATAGAAATGCTTTCCACGGCGGTCAGGTCGAAAAGGGTACAAACGAAATACGACTAGCGGCCGACTTAGGACTCTTCGATGTGCTCGCCTCGTTTGCTAATGTTGGTAATGACAGAATCCAGGTGCTCCACTGAGAACGATGCAGACCGATCGCAATCACATGCCATAGACATTCCGTAGTGATGCAGTTACATCTGAATGCAATTAGCTTTTGATGACTGCGCGCACGGACGGGGGCCCATCGATCGCCTGCGCCATTGCTGTGTCCTTAGTGATGGCCTCCATGACCGCTTGAACAATTCGCTCGTCAGTAGCGCCTGCATCGGAAATCTGCACCGGATAAAGCACCGTATACTGCAGGCCGTCCGAGAGTTGTAGCCGAGTCTCAATCCGTGGACCTTGCACAGCGGTGTCCATCCAGGTTTCTGCCTGCATGTGCTGCTGCTCGATATGTCCTTTATATCCGCTGTAGACCTTCTCGACTGCATTTCGGATGGCCTCAAGCGCTGGATGATAATCGGTTCCTGGCTTCAGCTTTATCGTGATCTCATGCCAGGCGTAATTCGTGCCGGGAATCTGCTTGTACAGTGGCGTGCCCGTTTGAAAGAGCACAGAGTTGGCGAATACAGCAATCCGACCTGTGGGGTGAAGCTCGGTACCGCTGCCGGTCAGTTCCATCATGTAGAAGCGAACGAGACCCACTTCCACGACATCTCCAGTCACACTCGCTACAGTGATGCGATCGCCTACCCGCACTCCGTAACGTCCCACGA
The DNA here is from genome assembly GCA_963783805.1 of uncultured Acidobacteriaceae bacterium. Taxonomy (GTDB): domain Bacteria; phylum Acidobacteriota; class Terriglobia; order Terriglobales; family Acidobacteriaceae; genus Silvibacterium. The sequence goes on from CAWAPC010000011.1 coordinate 398,364, forward strand.
TGAAGAAATAGGCTGCCACCGACAGCAGAATGGTCTGCAAGCCTACCGCAATACCGGCCGTTATGAAACCAGCAAAAGTTGCCAGTGAGCTGAATTGGGTGACGAAGCCAAAGATGAGTACGAGTCCGCTCAGAAAGCCGATAATCATGCGGCGTATGAGCAACAATTGTCGGCGCCTGCGGACATCCTGCACATAGCGCGCCGTGGCTCGGCGCCATACCTCCCCCAATGCGAGGATCAAGGCAAGCGCGATCGCTATGAAAGCCACCCGAAGTAGCAGGGAATGAACGATGGTCGCGCGTTCGGCGTCCACTGCCGCTCTCCACGACAGGAGATTGCCGTGAGCCTGCTCGAGCAGCAACGCTTCCTGGCTCATCGGAATGGAAACGGCCGAAATCGTCTTGAACGCGTCTGTCAGTTGGTCGTAGGTTTTCTTTGTGGCGGCTAGATCGTTTTTGCCGCCCCTCGACGAAGGTATGGCGGGTGCTCCGGTCGGAGTAGATGATGCGGAGGCGCTCGGTAAGTTTTGGCCGATAGCCAGCGTTGCGCGGAGGATCTTTACGAGAGGTGTTCGAAGGTCGATAGCCTGAGCGCGGAGCTTCTCTGACTGTTGGATAAGCCGATCGATCGAGCTACGGGTGCCCATCAATTGAAAGAGCACGACGGCCTGGGTGCTAACACCCGCGTCTCGCAGTGAGCCGATGCTCTCCAAGGTGTTTGTAACCGGCTTGATCTTGTTGTCCGCCAGTTCCGGGACAGCCTGCTGCAACTGGTTGATATCACCCTGAAGGCCGCTGTTGGCCTGCGAGCTCGATATACCGCTGACCTTGGCCAGCGCTTCAGACATCGCGTGTGTGAGTTCCAGTTGACCCTCGACATCCTCTTTCTGTTGCTGAAGTGCCGCGCGCGCAGCTGGATGGGCAGCCATTATCTGTTTGTCGAGGGCATCGGCTTGAACTTGCAGGTCTTCAATCTGTTTCGCAGCTTTGACCTGGGCGGAGAGCAGCCGCTGCGTATCAGTATTCGACGGCTGCGGGCCGCTGATGCCGGGCTCTCCCTGAATGCGGGCAAGCAGGGCCGCTTCATCTCGAGCGGACTGGAATGCAAGTTGTGCAACCTGCGTAGCCACTGCCTGCGCCTGTTCGGCGTAGAGCATATCGCTGGGTTCACCGACCTTCTGGATCGGTCCCACCGTCATTCGATAGAAGCGGATTACCTCACTCAGGTGTGCGAGGATGGCTTTCGAACGGGCATCCACATCGATTCCCTCGGTGAGAGACGCAGGCAATGACGCCGGTAAGGCAGCGAGACGGGAAGTGGTCGCTAGCTTAGGCGCAGTCGACTCGCCGGTTCCTCCTGTCTGGGCAGAGCCGGTTGCGGAAGCAACTTGCTGGGACGGGCTCGTAGACGTCGCGGGCGCAGCAGCCTGAGATACCGCGAACCGCGTGAAGAGAATCACGGAGATAAGGGCGCATAACGCAATTCGAAACCAAGCGCCGGACTGACATAGAATTCTTGTGTGACGTGACATACTTTCTCGCAGTGGAAGCCGAAGTGTGTGGAGGTTGATCAATGCGGGTTCTGTTTCAGGATATAACCTACGCGCTGCGCCAGCTTCGCAAAACGCCGGGCTTTACCATCACCGTTCTGCTCACACTGGCGCTGGGCATCGGTGCAAACTCGGCGATCTTCACGCTGGTCAACGCCGTGCTGCTGCATAATCTGCCGGTGACCGACCCCAGGAGCCTCATCCGCATTGGCGATCAAGATGATTGCTGTGTTAACGGCGGCTGGCACGACAATGGGGACTATTCGCTCTTCTCCACAGACACCTATTACATGTTCAAGAAGAGCCTGCCGGAGTTTGAAGAGCTTGCAGCTATGGAATCCGGCTACGCATGGCGGCCGATCACAGTCCGCCGCGCGGGGCCGCAGACCGTGGCCAAATCTGTCATGGGCACCTTCGTCTCCGGCAACTACTTCCGCGTTTTCGGACTTTCGCCGGCAGCAGGCCGCCTGTTTTCGGACGGCGACGACCAGAAGGGCGCGCCCATTACCGCCGTGATGAGCTACGACGCCTGGCAACAGGATTACGCAGGCGACCCGACCGTTGTCGGCAGCACCTTTTACATCAATACAAAGCCAGCCACCATCATCGGCGTAGCTCCCAAGGGCTTCTACGGCGACCGCATCGACACCAATCCGCCCAAGTACTTCCTGCCTATGAACGCGATGGACCCAATCATCGGCGCGCCGTACTTTAACGACCCCGATACCCAGTGGGCTTACATTATCGGCCGCGTCAAGCCTGGAACCTCCATCCCAGCGCTGCAGGCCAAGGCCAGCGCGCTGCTCAAACAGGAATATGCGCCGCTCAAGACATTTACCGATCAGCGCGCCCAGAAGGTCCTTCCCCGCACACACGTGGTGCTGACACCGGGCGGCGGCGGCATCCAGAACATGCAGGACGGTTACAAGGACCATCTCAAGTTGCTGCAGTGGATCGCCGCGCTCGTGCTTCTCGTCGCCTGCGCCAACATCGCCAATCTTCTGCTCGTCCGCGGCATGAGCCGCCGCGCGGAGCTCTCCATCCGCTCGGCCCTCGGCGCGCAGCGCAGCCGCATCGTCCGCCAGCTGCTTACCGAAAGCGTGCTTCTTTCCGGCATGGGCGGCCTGCTCGGGCTGGCAATCTCCTACCTCGGAGCACACGCGCTGCTGGCGCTCGCCTTCCCTGACCAGCACAACATGCCGGTCAATGCCTCGCCTTCGCCTCTGGTCATCGGCTTTGCCTTTGCGCTTTCGCTGCTTACGGGAGTTCTCTTTGGCCTGGCCCCGGCGCTGATGGCCGCGCGCACGCAGCCTGCTGAAGCCCTGCGCTCGAACGCCCGCACCACCGCCCACGGCGCTTCCTTCCTGCAGCGCGCGCTTGTGGTTCTGCAGGCCGCTCTCTCGCTCGTGCTTCTCGTCGCCGCGGGCCTCTTTGCACAGAGCCTCAACAAGGCCGAAAACGTCGACATGAAGCTGGATGCAACAAACCGCTACATCGCCCACATTAATCCACAGGCGGCCGGCTACAAGAACACAGAGGTCGAGCCCCTCTACCAGACCATCGAAGACCGCTTCCATGCCATTCCCGGCGTTCTCAAAGTCGGCCTCGCCACCTACACGCCCATGGAGGACGAACAACTGGGGATCAGGCGTAAAGATTCAGGGAGAGCCCGGACCTCAATAAAGGCGCGTCCTGGGTGAAAGGCACTCCGGAGTACTTCGATTCCGTGGGCACGCACGTGGTTATGGGCCGCGGCTTCACATCGCAGGACACGCTGAATGCGCCGCCCGTCGCCGTCGTCAACCAGGAATTTGTGAAGCAGTTCTTCGGCAACCGCAATCCCATCGGCCATCGTTTTGGCTTTTCCGGCCCGGCCAGACCGGCATGGATGGAGCGCATGAGATCGTCGGCGTGGTGGAAGACACCACCTACACAAGCGTCTACTGGAAGAACCACGCCATGTACTTTCTGCCGCTCACACAGCGCGCCGGCAGCGCCAACGATCCCAACGATCCCATCGACAAAGACCAATCCATGTACGCGGGAGCCATGGTCATCCAGACCGCCCATCCCATCCCCGGGTTTGAAAAGATCGTCGGCGATACGCTGGCGAGCATCAACCCCAACCTGACCATCGTGAAGTTCCAGACCTTCCAGCAGCAGATTGACGACCGCTTCATCGAGGAGCGCCTCATCGCGCGCCTCACTTCGCTCTTCGGCCTGCTCGCCCTGCTGCTCGCCGCCATCGGCCTCTACGGCGTCACTGCGTACACCGTCGTCCGCCGCACGCCGGAGATCGGCATCCGCATGGCGCTCGGCGCCGAGCGCGGGCGCGTAATTGCAATGGTGATGCGCGGCGCCATGCTTCAGGCGCTTGCCGGGCTCGCGATCGGCGCGCCAGTCGCCATGCTCTGCGTGCGCTACGTCAAGTCGCAGCTTTATGAGATCACCAGCGTCAACCTGGCGGTCATGACCGGCGCCATCGTCACTCTTGGCATCGCAGCCGCAATCGCCGGCATCATTCCCGCGAAGCGCGCCGCCTCCATCGATCCTGTACAGGCCTTGCGCATTGAATGAGCCGCGCCCTCATTCAACTCTTGGCAATCGCACTTTTCCAGCCAGCAAACTCCGCGTTCCTTCGCGGATCCTGAAGAGTCATTTGTCCTGTTCGAGTCGACCGTCCGGCATGACTAAGAATCAAATACCGGTAAACGCCCATCGCGACTGCGACGTTAACCCGAAGACGGGCCTTGGATCCTGCATCGTTGCCAATGATGGGCAGCACTTCTGGTCTTATTGTTTCCCGATATTGTCGATCTCCCGTTGAAGGGCAAAACTGTCGAGAGTTGCCAACGGCAGGGAGAGAAAGAGGCTGATACGCCGGTCCAGAATGGAGAAGGCATCAGAAAAAGCTCGGTCTATTTCTTCAGGTGTACCTTTCACTGCGGCTGGATCAGGAACTCCCCAATGTGCCGTCATCGGCTGTCCTGGCCAAAAAGGGCAGACTTCTTTGGCCGCGTTATCGCAGACCGTGAACACGAAGTGGAGCGGCGGTGCATCGAATCCGGAGAACTCATCCCAGGACTTACTCCGGAGGTTTGCCGTGCTCAGTCCAGCTTTTTCAAGTTGGCGGATGGCCTCTGGGCGTACATTTCCTGACGGATGGCTTCCGGCACTGTACGCGGTGAAGTTTGGAAAGCTCTTTTTGTTCATGAGCGCCTCAGCCATGATTGACCGAGCAGAATTACCAGTGCAGAGAAACAGCACGTTGTAGCGGTGCATATTGAATGTCCTTCTAAGAACAGTATGGTGGTCAGTTAAGTTTGTTCGTGCATTCCTTCACGAGCAAGCAGGTTGGGCCGCAGCAGGCGTTTGCGGGCTTAGCCCCCGGCTTGACTGCATACACCTTCACGCTCGCTGCAGCCGCATTGACATCGTATTCAGAGAAGAGCTTGGTCAGGTCCTCGTGAAGGCTGGCGGATGTAGGTGCATCGTTGGAGCAGCAGGAACCTACAAGTACCGTCAGGTCGCTGGCCGAGTCCATCGACGGAGAGCAGCATCCCGCCTGATTTTCGACTTTGGCATAGGCATTGAGGTCGGCCCCGCTGTCCACAATCTCGACGTGTTCAAATCCTGCTGCGAGTAATTCATCCCGGTAGTCGTCGACCTTGATCGCCCCAGCTATACAGCCCACGTAGGCCGCCATACTGTGGGCGACTGCTTGCGGCAACTCTCCTTTGAGGGCGATGTCGCTCACGGCAAGGCGACCGCCCGGTTTGAGCACGCGGGCAATCTCACGAAAGACCGTGGCCTTGTCCGGTGCCAGGTTCAGTACGCAATTCGAGATAACGCAATCGACCGAAGCATCGGGCAGTGGAATCTGGTCGATGGTTGACTGGTAGAACACAACGTTCGAATAACCGCCTGCCAGCGCGTTCGCACGCGCTCTCTCAATCATGGCTGGGGTCATGTCGATCCCGATGGCGCGGCCCTCCGGTCCCACCATCTTTGATGCCAGGAAGACATCGAGCCCACCGCCAGAGCCGAGATCCACAACCACCTCACCGGGCCGGATGTGCGCGGTCGCAGTGGGATTGCCACAGGACAAACCCATGTTGGCCTCTGCCGGAATGGAGGTCAGATCTTCTGCAGAGTATCCGAAGGCCTCCGCAACCGCCTTCACTCCTGCGTCGTTGGTTGAGAGAGTGCTCTGGGCCACCGCGCCATACTTTGATCGGACCGAATCGAGAATCTGCTCTGCCATGTGACCACCTCGGACGACACATTCGTCAAGCTGAATATATCCATTGCAATCACATTCGTCAAGGCGTATACATTTTCTATGGCAAGACGAGCGCAACAATTCGATATGCAGCAGTTCTTTCAAGCCCTGGGGGATAACACCCGCCTCCGCCTGCTCAACCTCATGGGAGACCAGGAGATTTGCGTCTGCTACTTCGTAGAAATCCTGGGCGGTCCTCAGCCGAAAATCTCACGCCATTTGGCCTACCTGCGAAACGCTGGCATCGTCTCAGCACGACGCGAGGGCAAATGGATGCACTACCGCATCGTCATGCCGCCTCATATAGGAGCAACACAGATTCTCCGGCAGACGCTCGATTGGCTGAAAGAAGATAAGGTGATGCAGGCAGACAGAGCGCGTCTCACAAAGGCTTGTTGCTCGCCGTCGAAGTATGCCGCCCTCGAAGGCGCTCCGCTGCCCACAACTGTCACTGACCAGTGCTGCGGGGCTTGCTGATGGCCTCAACAATGACGCATGGCCGCGTGTGCGCTCCGGCGCAACGAAAGAAGTTGTCCTTCCTTGACCGCTATCTGACTCTTTGGATATTTCTCGCAATGGCCGTAGGAGTTAGCATCGGCCACTTCGTTCCCAATTCGGCTGCCTTCGTGAATCGCTTTCAGACTGGCACAACGAATATCCCGATAGCGATTGGCCTGATCGTCATGATGTTCCCGCCACTGGCGAAGGTCCGATACGAGAAGTTGAGCGAGGTCTTCCACAACAAACGTGTGCTCGGTCTGTCTTTGGTACAGAACTGGTTGATCGGCCCAGCCCTGATGTTCGCCCTTGCAGTGGTCTTCCTACGCAGCGAACCGGCCTACATGCGGGGGCTGATCCTGATTGGTATCGCCCGCTGTATTGCGATGGTCCTGGTCTGGAATGAGCTTGCGGAAGGTGATACGGATTACGTCGCCGGGTTGGTCGCGATCAACAGCGTCTTTCAGGTGCTCTTCTATAGCGTCTACGCCTGGGCGTTTCTTACTGTGCTTCCCAAATGGTTCGGGCTTCAGGGAAGCGTCGTAGAGATTGGCATCGGACAGATTGCGAAGAGCGTTGGATTCTACCTTGGTGTGCCGTTCGTGGCTGGCTTCCTGACCCGCTACGCCCTCATACGGGCGAAGGGTGAGGAGTGGTATCGGGTGCGCTTTGTGCCCCGCATCAGCGCGCTAACGCTGATCGCGCTGCTGTTCACCATTCTGGTCATGTTTTCCCTCAAGGGCGACTTGATCGTGCGGCTTCCTTTGGATGTGGTGAAGATTGCCGTGCCTCTGGTCATCTACTTCCTCATCATGTTTCTGGTCAGCTTTTGGATGGGGAAGAAGCTTGGAGCGGATTACGCACGATCGGCCACGCTTTCCTTCACGGCTGCCGGGAACAACTTTGAACTGGCGATTGCTGTGGCTGTAGCCGTCTTTGGATTGAATTCTGGGGAGGCGTTTGTGGGGGTGGTTGGCCCATTGATCGAGGTCCCGGCGCTTATCGGACTGGTGAACGTGGCATTTTGGCTACGTCGGCGGTTTTTTTCGGTTGGCGCTTGATTAGATCGGTAACGAGAAGCCGGCTTGTAGATAACTAATCCGGCTTCAATGAGCGACTCGGCGATGACGCGCCAGTTGTGACGCCGACTCAGATTAGCGGCTATCTGTCTGACCCCCTGTAGAAGTTCGCGCAAACCTGACGCGCGACGAGGATTGATCTGCTGCAATCTTCAGGATTGCAGCCACACTGCGATTAACGTCGAGGTCCGTCGTTGCCCATGAGGACACGCTGATTCGCATTGCTTTGCGCCCTCTCCAAACGGTGCCGCCACACCAACAGGTTCCTTCTGCCTGCACAGCATCGATGACCCTAGTGTTGATTTCGTCGTCTCCGAAAGAGACCAGCACTTGATTCAGCACCACGTCGTTAAGAACCTCACACCCTCCGGCACGAAGAGCTTCAGCGAATGTTGCAGCGTGTTGACAGCAACGATCGATGAGGTCGGCCACACCTTGTTTTCCGAGGGAACGCAGTGCCGCCCAGATTTCAACTACTCGAGCGCGACGCGAAGATTCAGGCCCCCATTGCATGGGCTGCCGTTTCGCGTCAGCATCCGGAGGGTAATAAGCCGCTGCAATCGACATCGAGCGACCCAGGGCTTCCGCATCCTTTACGATGGCAATTCCACTATCCTGAGGCACGTTGAGCCATTTATGCGCATCGGTCGCCCAGGAGTCGGCCCGCGCAACACCCTCCACTAAATGCTTTCGAAGAGAACTAACGGCAGCCCAGAGACCGAAGGCGCCATCGACATGCACCCATGCGCCCATTTGGTGCGCAATGTCGCAGATCTCACCGATTGGATCGCAGGCGCCTGTATTAACGTTACCGGCCTGGACGCAAACGATGGCCGGCCCAGACACGCGAGGTAGAAGCGATGGCTTCATGCGCCCCTGAGAGTCAGCGGGAACGATTTGCACTCGGCCTTTCCCGAACCCGAGCAGCGCCAGGGCTTTGAACATCGTCGCGTGAACCTCTTCGCCGACGATTACGGTGACCGGAGGAGCTCCGAATAATCCGTCCCGTTCGACATCCCACCCCGCTTTCCGCAGGACACTGCTTCGCGCCGCAGCGAGAGCGGTCACATCAGCCATCTGTGTACCGGTTACAAACGCGCCGCCACTGTCTGGCGGCAGACCCAGCAATTCGAAGATCCACGGAAGAACGACGTCTTCGAGATGTGCTCCGACAGGCGAAATATCATACAGACACGCATTTTGATCCCAGGCATCGGCCAACCAGTGAGCCGCAACGCTGACTGGCAAAGCGCCGCCGATGACTCCTCCGAAGAAACGCCCACCCATACTCGCCACCGTGGCCGGCGAACCGGCGTCGTCGAGCAGTTTCAGGATTGCCAGTGGATTCTCTCCCCGGACAGGAAACGGACCGCCGAGCGCACTCATGCCTTGGATCGCTTCCGGTGTCACCCCAGTGTGACGCTCTCGAATCGTTCGGAGATAGCACCGAGCCTGTACCGCCGCCTGCATTAAGACCTCTTCATACAGATCGTTTGATTCCACACTTTCTCCTCGTTTCGCTTTGAGTGGTCCCATTGGCTTTCAGAAAATGATCCTGGCCTCTTCATAACCGCCTTAACTGCGTATCGCTGGCCGTTAATCTATTAACGGCGATATAACCTGTCAACGGCCGCGAAGACGGTTACAATCAGTGCTAAGCGCATGGCAACCGATTTTCAACTCGTTGCCGGTCATTTGGCGCTTGATTTCGCCAATACATTGGACTTTCGCTACGATCCGGATCGCCTCGTCGATCTTCTCCCCACCTATCAATGTTTCCTTGCTTTTTGCCGTCAGTCAGGCGTCATTACAGCGGCACAGATGCGCAAACTTCTGGGTGGCGTGAGTGAGTTTGACTCCCAACGCGTTCTCAAAGACGTCATCGAGTTGCGCGAAACCCTCTACTTCTTAATTCTGTCAGCGGTCCATAGTCGAAGTCCCGACGAATCGCATTTGCGAGCGCTCAACAAGTTTCTCTCCGAAGCGCGAACCGTGGACGAGGTTGTGTGGCATAAACGCAGGTTTGTCCGTAGCTTTCCTGATGTTACAGAGAGACCTGATGGGCCCCTTCGCCAGCTCATAGCATGCCGCAGTGGTTCTGATTACCTCATCGGACATTGACAACGTTCGCGAATGCAGTGAGAAAACCTGTAGATGGCTCTTCCTGGATCGAAGCAGGAACCACTCGCGACGGTGGTGCGACATGCAACTCTGTGGCAATCGCTCCAAAGCTAAGCGATTCTATGCTCGAACGCGCAACGATGTTTAATAGGCGGGCTGCGGCTCGCCAGGATTTTGCTTTCCACTGCGACAGTGATTCTCGCGGGCAGTTTCTTTTGTTCGCCGTCTACTGATCTCATATCCGATGCTCCCATGGTCAATCCGTCTTCACGTCGTTGATATTGGAATGATTTGCCGAGGCACAGCCAGGCGGTGTCAAGGCTCTCTGACCGCATGGCGGCGCCCGAAGCGCGGCATTGACTCCGCTGGGCATGATTGAAGGCTCAGAGATTTCCCTCATGTGTTTTCAATTAAAGCAGGACGACAAGCTTGTTCTCATGTCCGACGGCATCGACGAAGCCGCCGACGCCGAAGGCCACCTATTTGGCTTCGAGCGCGTTCACGAACTGCTGCGCACTGCCACGACCGCCGCTGCGGTCGCCAGTGCCGCCCAATCCTTCGGTCAGGAAGACGACATCAGCGTTATTTCCGTGACTCGAACCGCGGTGTTTGAGCCTGCACTGGTTTGAGCGGGCCGGAGCACGGAAGGTGTAACGAGTCGCCATTTTGGACGAAGTTGCTGAATAACTCAAGTCTAGTTTTTAGGCAAGTGGCTAACTTTTTGTGCAGAAAGGGATTATTGGGTTCGGGCTGAGACGGCAAACGACGGGCGCGCACCCTGCCTCTTCGAGATATGGCCATCTTTTATATCCGTTCGGGGCAGTGCTCTACGAAATGCTCGCCGGACGTCGTGCCTTTTCGGGTAGTTCCATCGCATCTACTCTTGGCGCGATCTTGCATAAGACCCCGGCCCCCTGAACGCACCTCCTGCGCTGAATTCAATTGTCTTCAAGTGCCTGTCCAAAGCGCCCGACGCGCGCTACCAGAGCCCAGCTGAGCTCATGACGGCCCTGACGAAAGCCTCAATAAGAGGCGGTTCCAGCGTCGTTGGTCGAATCTCGCCTTACCGGAAACGAGTGATGATCGCTATTGCTCTGCTGGTGCTGTTTGGGATTGTTGCTGTCGGAGGCGGTATGTATTGGAAGAAGCTCAAGCCTGGACAGATTGATTCAATCGCCGTTCTGCCGCTCGATATGCGCAGCAACGATCCTGAAGGGGATTACATTTCCGATGGCATCGCCGAAAGCATTAACAACAGCGTGGCCCAGATGTCGGACGTCAAGGTAATTCCCTATAGCATAGCCCTCCATTACAAAGGCAACGCAGTCGACATCCAAAAGACGGGCGACGCACTTCAAGTTCAAACTTTGCTTACGGGCCGTGTTGCGCAACATGGCGACAACCTCAGCATCGGCGTTGAACTCAATGACGTTCGCAATGGAAAACAGCTCTGGGGCCAGCAATACTCAGGCAAGGTTAGCGATTTGCTGAGAGTGGAAAGCGATATTGCCAGGGAAGTTTCTCAGCGGTTGCTTCGCATCAATCACCCCGGTGACCGGCAAAACCTGGCCTTGGGCTCCGCACAAAACCCAGAGGCCTATCAGCTCTATCTGAAGGGTGTGCATTACACATCGAAATTCACCAAAGATGGCTTTGACAAAGGAATCGATAATCTCAATCAAGCCATTGCCATTGATCCCAACTATGCGCTGGCTTACAGCGCACTTGCTTATAACTACATCAATCAGGCCGATTGGTTTATCGTTCCGAAGATCGCTGCTCCAAAGGCCAAAGAAGCCGCCCAAAAGGCGCTGGAACTTGACAAAAGCAACGCAGATGCTCATGTCGTGCTGGCTATCGAATCGCAATGGTACGAGTGGAACTGGGCTAGCGCTGAGCGCGAGTTCAAACGAGCCATTGAACTCAATCCCGACAATGGTAATGCCCGCGGATATTATTCATGGTTCCTGCCGATCATGGGTCGCGGTGATGAAGCGATCGCCGAAGCCAAACGTGGTTTGCAAATCGATCCGATTTCGACCGGCCTCAACGGCAACTTGGGTTCTGTTTTTGTATTCACGCATCAATGGGACAACGCGATCGAGCAACTGCGTTCATCCATCGATCTCGATCCAAATTATTGGTTCGATCACTATTTTCTGGGTAGGGCTTATGTGCAAAAGGGGAGATTCCCCGAGGCCATTTAAAAAGGCGATATCGCTCGACGGCACGACTGAGGTATTGGTCCAGTCTTGGACAAGCCTACGCGATGTCGGGCAACAGGGAAGAGGCGCAAAAGATCATCGAACGTCTTAGAGAACTCTCGGTTAACGAATACCTTGCTCCTTACAATATCGCAGTTATTTATGCGGACATGGGAGAAAGGAATCAGGCATTTGTCTGGCTCAATCGCGCTTATCATGAGCGATCCTATTTGCTCACGTATCTGACGGTGGATGAGCGTTTGGACAAGCTCCATTCTGATCCGCGCTTTGACGAACTCGTGCGTCGGGTCGGGCTCCCAATGGCAAGGTGATAGCGATAATGGGTCCGACAGCACTGCAATCTCGGAAGTTTTGCAAGCAGAGTCCGTCGTGCGCGGTGCGACCAAGGCAATCAGTCGTGATCGGTCGGGCAGCATCCAGCGATCCGTCCAGTTCGATTCTCGACTGGCGATATCAGGGCAAAGCACTCATTGAGCTATTCAGAGCGAATCCATCGCTTCGGCAAGTGGCCGAAAAACCGGCTACTCGTTAAGTTACGGCTGCATGCAGCGGGATGTCCTGCGAAACTCGGTTGTTGAGAAATCGTCTGCTGTAGAGCTGTCGGAGAGATGCATTCACAGAGCCTTGAACGTCAGTTCTCTTGGGCTGTGCTTCTTAAATCGCGACTAGACCCCGCGTCATGCCGATGGTGACGGCCTCCGTCCGGCTGGCTGCACCGAGTTTCGCCAGGATCGAGCTGACGTGAAACTTCGCTGTGTGTTCGGAAATATCAAGTCGCGAAGCGATCTCTTTATTGCCGAGGCCGAGGGCCATCAGGCGCAAGACCACTGTCTCTCGTGCCGTCAGATGCTCAACAAGTCTCCCTGCTAGTCCGATTCCGTCTGCCGTGTCTGAGGCGGCATATGCATCTTCCGTTTGTCGGAATGGCTCCAATGTGACTGCCAGGCCTGCCACCGTAGCCTGGAGTGCGGCGAGCAATTGCTCCGATGTCACCTGCAGAGGAAGCACGGAGCGAATATGAAAGGCTGCGGCTCGCTTCCTGAGAACGGAATTGATTCGGCCGCTCAGCAGAACAGTCGGCGTTGAGGAAAGCACCTCTATCAAATCACTGTCGTTCTGCCCGGCAATGGTTCCGAAGTCTTCCGTGGCGATTACGATCGCATCTGGATCATCGTTCAGCGCACGATAGACGAGAGTCGAAGCCAGTGCAATCGCGAGCAGCTCGACACCCATCGTCGATCGAAGAACCGCGATCGAATGCATCCGCACAATTGCGTCAACGCAGGGCAATACTCGCAAGGGCTTGGACGGGGCGATCACGCCTACCTCTGTTCTCGTTGGCTTGCCATGAGCGTTGAATCGGTCACGTGAATCAGCCGCGATCAGCGACGCTCAAGGTCAGATCCACTCTTGCACCTCCGCGGAACACGGTCAGGGAGATAGTGTCTCCGATGCGCGAGCCACGAAGCCGATGCAGAATTTCGCGCAAACCAGGAACTGGCTCTCCATTGAATAAGACGATGACGTCTCCCACCATCACACCTGCCAGGGACGCAGGCGCCTTCGGCTCAACATGCGTTACCAGGAGCACTACCTCTGTGTCAGCCGGAAGAAGCTCCCGCGCCGGATCGGGTATGGGGATCGGCTGCATGGCGACGCCAAGAAATGGACGAGGCACATGGCCAAGTTCAAGGAGGGCATCGACAACCCGGTTGATGGTCTGCGCCGGAATAGTAATAACGGCCAGGCGGGCCAATGCCGGACTATTGATGCCCAGCACCTGTCGCTGTTCATTGAGGAGTACGCTGCCGGATTGACCCACGTAAAGCCGAATGTCCGGACAAATGAGACGATCGATCACTCCTCCACGCCAGCTTTGCCAGGCACTGCCAGTGCGGGCGATGATTCCGCAAGTCGCAGAAATATCTCCCAACCGGGAACGCCCGATCGACAGCACAACTTCTCCGGCGCGGATGACGAGATCGTTCGCACTTGAAACCGGCGTCAACTTATCCGAGTCAATGCCCAGCACGGCGAGGTCGGTTGTCGCATCCCTCCCGATCAAACGTGCGCTTAGCGATTCTCCGGCGAGAATGATCTTGATGTTCTCGCGAAGGCGAAGGCCGTGGTGCGTCGTCACGATCACGCCCGGCCGCCAAACCACGCCGCTTGTACTCGACCTTACTCCGCCTTCAATCGCCACAATGCTGTTCTCAAGATTCGCGATCGTATCCGCAAAAGAACCCGAAAGTTGGGTCCATACTGACTTTTCCGTTCCAGTTGTCACGACATTCCCCTTTGATTGCGGAATTATCGTGACACGTTCCACACGCCCCGCACATCCGCCAGTTGACTAGGGCACAACCGAATCGTGCAGGGATCGAAAGGGATTGCCTGCCGTTCGCAGGCACATAGGAAATCGAACATTTTTCTTTTTTTCCTGACGAGCGCGGTCTTACCGGCGAGCGGTATCAGAGTCGTGGTGCTCATCTGCTCTCCTTGGCAAAGTGGGGACGCAGAGCGGCGGCAATGACGCGGTCGAGTGTCCGGTCGGGCAGGAAGCGCGCCAAGTGGGTGATCAGTGCGGCGTCGCGGCCGACGGTGTAGCGAGTGCGCGGCTTGCGCGCCGTGATTGCCTTGGCGATCACCTTGGCCGCGGCGTCGGCGGGCAGGCCCGACCCCGACGTGGTGTGCGACGCGGTCTGCGCGGTGATGGCGTGCACCAGCGCGCCGTAGCGCTGGCTTTGCTCGGGCGTCATGGCCGACGCCAGCTCATGGGCGGTGGCGATCGCCCGGCCGGGCATTTCCGTACGCACGGCGCCCGGTTCGACAACGACCACCCCGACGCCGAACGGGGCCATTTCGCGTCGCAAGGAGTCACTGACCGCTTCGAGCGCGAACTTCGTGGCCGCGTAAGGACCATAGGTGGCCATGGCGACCTTGCCGCCGACGGAACTGATGTTGACCACGCGACCTTTGCTGCGGATCAGGGCCGGCAGCAGTGCCTGGGTAACGGCGACGTGGCCGAAGAGGTTGACCTCGAACAGGCGTCGCCACTCGTCGATCGCGAAGGCCTCGAACGGTACGTTGATGCCGATGCCGGCGTTGTTCACCAGCGCCCGCACTGCCCGGCCCTGCGTGTCCCCGCGCACCCGAGCAACTAGCGCCTGGATGTGGTCCGGGTTGGTGATGTCGATGATCAGCGCCTCTATACCCGGCCCCCGGATTGCGTCGGCGTCCTGGTCGCGCCGGACGCCCGCGAGGACGTGGAACCCCTGCCGGGCAAGTTCGCGTGCCGTGGCCGCGCCGATGCCGGTAGATGCACCCGTTATAATGGCGATCTCTCGGATTTCAGTGGACTCTGTCATGACTGCGCTCCTTTCTTCAACGAGGAGGGGCGAAGCGCGCCGCGAGGAGCTGCGTCCGCTGCTCGAGGACCTCCATCGAGGACCGGTCTGTGAACAACCCGTCCAACGCGAGGAGGAAGACTTCGGCGCTCGCTTCGTCTCCCAAAATTTCAGCGACGCATTCGTGCGCGAACTTGCGATAGATCGCCTCATTCTCCGGGGCGATCCGCTCACAGACTTCGAGAAACTCGCTCCCCATGGGCTTGCCGACCATCTCGGCCCAGGGTTCGAGCGCCAACAAACGGCACACGGTGACCAAGCGCTCGTAGGGGCTGCCTGGCGCCTTCGCGGCCTGCTTCGCAGCGGGCTTCCGGGAGACCAGCCAGTCAACGAAGACGGCCTGGTAGATCTCTTCCTTGTCTTTGAAGATCCGGTAGAGCAGCGTCCGCGAGAAGTTGGCACGCTTGGCGATGTCCTCGAACGTCGTCTTCGCAAAGCCGAAGTTCAAGAAGCACCAGCGCGCGACGGTCAGAATCTTCGCGCGGCGGGCGGTAGCAGCGTCGTGTGTCATCGTCGCTGGCATATAGGCAATGTGACAATAAACGCATTATATGTCAATTCGTGTCGGATAGTCCCGAGGGCGGTACGTCAGATTCCCAAGCGAGGAGCGGCCAGTTAAACAGTGGAGATGAATCTTGCTGCCTGTCCGTGTCGAGATGGGTATCGGGAAGTCTTCCGTTTCCCGATCTCAGGCTGAATTGAAGATAACAGGGCAACGAACTCATTCAGGGGTTCAGATCAATCTGTGTCTTCAGCAAGTGGTTGTAAAAACGGCTTGTCGGAAATTGACTCCGAACGTGCATTCATCGCATGACCTGCACCGGCCGGAATCGAAGCGCTTGCGCGTCAAACTCACCAATCTCAACATCCCGAAAATAGACCTTGTAGAAGTCTTCGTCGACCTGCTCGAAGTCGAGAATCTCAAATCTAAAAACCTCGCAGATGGCTCTAACTCGACTCAAGTCCATTCGGGAGACGATCTGACAGCGGATCAGATAACGACTGCACGCGTCGGTGATCGTGAACGGATCGCAACGCGAGCCATCACCCGAAACGAAGTACCCCTTGAAATCCATGCACCAGAGTTGATTGGGGGCTGTCACCTCAGAGAATGGCTCCGAGTATGGCGTCGTGCGTCGCTTCTTGCGCTTTGGACTTGTGAGTCCGGCTCGCTGAAGGATGTTCCCGAAGGTACTGGCCACTCCACGCTCGAATCCAGCTGCTCTAGCCTCGCCTTAAGCTTTCTCGCTCCCCATGAAGGATACTTGCCGCGCAGTGCCAATATCGCATTCTCGATCGTCTCAGGAGTCGCATGCGAACAGCTGTGAGGCTTACTGCTGAGATTTAGCAGCCCTTCGGGCCCACTCTCTTTGTAGCGATTAATCCATCGATAGCCAGTTGGCCGTGACACTCCGAACTCGCGGCAAAGTTCTGAAACTGACATTTCTTCCTTTTGGTAGCTCGACAGAAACTGCAGACGTTGATCCACGATACGACTCTCTTTCCAGGGCATACCGCATCATCGTGCGTAAGACCAAAGCCCAGGAACCATAAGGGGTTCCACGTCCTATGTAACGCAGGTCCTTGGTCTGTTTTGTAACGCAAGTGCGAAGTACGCTCAGGCACGCATCCCCTTCCCCCAGGAGGCTACCCACATGAGTAGCGTGCTTTGCTGTAGTTAAGCTTCGACATCGCATGTATGCATTCGTTTGGAGAGTGACCGCTTCACCGTCGAGATGGAAGCGGACGATCACTCGGACATAAGTTCCAGAAGGGCAGACGGTTCCTCGGCAACGGGTTGTTCTATCGCTTTGTCGATGGAAAACGGAAGTCTCAACGCGGCGGCAAACAGGAGAGCATGTAGCCCGCAGAGAAGAACAAAGGCCGCGGTAAATGCGCCGGAGAGGCCAGCGCTGGACTGTGCCATCCCCAACCTCCATCCCAGGAAGGTTGCGCAGAGGGTAGTCAGCGTTGGGCCGCCGAGACGCTGCACGATGTTGAGCGACGTGGTCGCCATTGGCAGGTCCTGTTTCCTCACAGAAGCGTATGCCGCCGAGATGGAGGGAATGCCGACTGCGCTGAGGCCTATCCCACGCACAAAGAGAGCACACGCGAGCACGGTGAGTACAAGTCCGTGACTGGCCAGCCAGATAAATGGCAGCGTGGCTGCGAAGGCCAGAAATGCTCCTCCAGCTGATACCCTTCGTATCCCGAACCGCTGCGTCAGGGCTCCCATCCATGGATAGGTACAGATCATTCCCACTCCAAGCGGAGCCAGCAACCAACCCGTCGCACTCGGTGATTGGCCACAGGCGCGGATAAGGTAGATCGGAATCAGCATTTGGCCCGCGAACGAGATTCCGTTTGTCATGAACTGCGTGGTGGCGGACGCAGAGAAGGTTTTTCTCTTGAATAGCTGAAGATCGATCAGCGCCTTGTCCCCTTTTCGAATGGCCATCCTGAAGAAGGTCGCAAGCAGAACGATGGAAATCAGAAGAGTCGTAAGACCGACGCGCTCGCCCAGATGATCCGATCCGTACAGGAAGAGCACGAGTCCAGGAGAGAGCAGGGCGAAGCCAGGAAGATCGAGCTCTCTTGATCTGGTCTCTTCGCGATCATTGGGCAGAAAAAAAACAGCCAATACGATTGCCAATAGACCAACCGGCAGGTTGACCAGAAAGAGCCAGCGCCAGGTGGCATGTTGCAGAATGGCGCCGGCGATGACCGGGCCGAGGATCGGTCCAAGCATGACGGGCACAGCGGCGTAGCCGATGATGCGTGCCATATGCTTTCCGGCAGCGCGCGCGATCATCATCTGCGCCATCGGAGCCATCAGACCGCCGCTCATGCCCTGCAGGACGCGGAATGCGATCAGCGAGTTCGCCGACCACGCCGCTCCGCACAAGGCTGAGGCAAGCGTGAAGGCTGAGAAGCACCAGAGGTAGAGAGATTTGGCTCCAATGCGTTCAACCAGCCAACCATTGAGAGGGAGCATGAGAGCAAGCGCTAGAAGATAGCCGCTGGTGACCCATTGAATCGCCGTGAGGCTGCTGTGCAGCTCCACGGCGAGACTGGAGAGCGATACATTGACAACGGTTGCATCGAGTTGCGAGAGAAAAGAGCCGAGCACCGCAACGGTCGTGATCTTCCAAACCAATGGGTCGAGCCCGCCGGATTCGCTGGCGGCCTTAGGCAAGGAAAGCTAGAACCTCATCGGTGGTGCGAACGCGGGCCAGACGCGGAAAGGTATTTTCAAAGGCGAAGCGGTGATGATTGGCATTCTGGCTGGAGCAGGCATCTTCGACGAGCACAAAGGCAAAGCCGAGGCCGGTGCCCTGGCGAGCCGTGGACTCGACCCCGGCGTTGGTAGAGATGCCGGTGAGCACGACCGTGTCGATGCCGCGGGATTTAAGCTGCTGCTCAAGATCGGTGCCGGCGAAGGCGCCCCAATGGCGCTTGGTGACGAGGATGTCGCCAGGCAGGAAGCCAGCGGAAGGAGCGATCTCCGAGGCAACGGCGGGCAGCGGCTTGTCGCCCAGGTTGAACGGCTGGTCGACCGGAAGCTTCATGAAGTCGTTCATGTCAACGCGAACGTAGACGACCGGAGCGCCGTGTGTGCGAAAAGCTTCGGCAAGTTTTTTGGAGTTTTCGACGACCTGTGCGGCGCTATGCGGCGCGGGGCTCATGCCGACGATGGCATTCTGCAGGTCGATGACGACAAGTGCGGTCTTTTTGGGGTCGAGCTGAAGTTCTGCCATGGTTCCTCTTTGTTGGAAATGTTAAAAATCGAGGACAGCCTCGATTTCTCTGGATTTAGAATACGAGGATGCCCTCGATTTCGTCAAATCCCGTTCGCGTCGCACCGCAGCAGGAACGCTCGATGCGCCGGCTGGCCGGTTTTCTGGACGCAGCCGCGGAACTCTTTGTCGAAGTCGGCTACGAAGCAGCGACTATGACGGCGGTCGCGGAGCGAAGCGGGTCTTCGATCGGCGCGCTCTACAACTACTTTCCGGATAAACAGTCCATCGCGTTCACGCTGGTAAATCAATATTCCCAAGAGCTGGAGGCGCATTGGAAACCGTTGATGAAACAGGCGGAAATACTGACCCATGCGGAGTTCGCCGGTCTGTTCATCGAGCGCATCACCCAATTCGTCCAGAAGCGTCCCGCTTATCTGAGCTTGTTGGCCGCGCCAATCCGCTTTCGCCGCGACCCTGCAGCCCGGAAGGCTTTACGAATCGCAATAGCAAACGCCTTTCAGGTAAAGAATCCGTCGCTTTCAAAGGAACAGTCTCTACTTGCTGCAAACCTATCTCTCCAGATAGTCAGAGGCATGATGACACTCTATGGGGAAGCAGATTCCAAAGGCAAAGTCCTCGTTGTGGCTGAGTTTAAGAAGTTGCTGACGATGTATCTGAGAGGCGTCTTGTCCGAAGACGAAGCGTCGGCTAAGTAGAGCCCAAATTCCTGCATTTGCTTGCAGCCATTGCATGGGGGCACACAGTTTGGTCTCGATAGCCGACAAGTGTTCCCCTAATCCGGCCCAGATCTCTGTTGATGCCAACCGGCTGCACTCATCGGCATACTCAGGCCACTCGCCGTGCAGCTCTAAAGCGTAGCTCTTCTACATTGAGTTCTCCGATCTCCATGTCTCGAAACAAGACTCTATAAAACCCTGGTGTGATCAACTCAAATGCCAACTCTTCGAAGCGGAAGACTTCGCTGATGAAGACTCTGTTTTTGTGCCAGCTGATGTCGCCGCTATTATTCACCCGTCGCAGATGGAGACCCTTCGGGCACGTGAACTCCGGCAACTTCCGCGGCAGTCGGACGGAACTGGGGCGGTAGAGACTCGCCGGGACTTGGTTGTTCAGACCTTCATGCGGGCGCGCTTGTTGTTGAACACGTAGCGAAAGTTATCGAAGCGGCTCTGCTGTGCGCGAAGCGATGCCGCAGGCGGCTTCGTCGTGTCCTCCTTCAGCGTGCGATGCATCCGCTCATGGCGACCGTTTTGTTGCGGTCGCCCCGCTTGAATGCGCTCATGCACGATCTCGAGCTTCATCCAGCCGATTGAGAGCTTCGACATCCGAAGCGACTCGTCCAGACCCTACTGCGGGAGGCTGGCAGGAAAAATCCCGTGATTTGTCGATTCTATGTGCGAGACGGGAAGGGCTATGTCTGCCCAATCCACCAGCCTCTTCCTCCACAAAAGAGGAGACGGCTGAAAGAATGACCGGCAGGCTTTCAGGTGCTGGATTGAGAAAGCCCCTGCTCATCGCCGAGGCTTTCTTTTCAGATATTGATTTAGATTACGAGCTTTCTCACTTGGGCAGAAAGAGTACTTTGATGATTGCGAGGGCCGCGAGAACTACTTTTGGATCGACTGTTATGCGGCCAATGGCAGTCAAATTACCAAGTCCTATGACGGCTATCTCTACCTGAAACATGACACCTTCCGCATTTCCAGCATCACGGCGATTGCGGTGGAAGGTATCAACCAGGCGCGACGGTTAATCCGGTACGCCGGAAGGTCTCCGTTTTGAATCATGCGACGGATCGTTCGCGGAGAGCACTGAAAGCGCCGCGCCGCCACGCGCACACGGACAGCAACGTCACAACAGGTAGAGTGAGTTAATGTTTGACTTCGGAACTGATGGATGTTTCTCACGTTCGCCCCTTAGCGGTTGGAGAATTCCCGGGGGGTGAACCTATAATTTCAGACCTGAGCACCCCTTCCACTCAAGCCCAGCGGCGCGAAGCCGAGGGCCTTCGGAGGATGAGATACCGTCTAACCCACCGTGTCCATATAGCCAAAGACGGTATTCTTTGGCCCAGGAGTAGAGGGCATCTGTACGAGCGAGTACGTGTTGCTGCTAAATGTGACGGACGTAGGAGTTGCCATTGGTGATGAGCCTGTGCTTCACGAGTTAATTGATCGTCAATGTCGTTGCCACGGAAGCATCACAATCAGAGGCGGTAACAGTCATAGCACCCACCGGGAGCGTGCCAGCGGTAGTACAGCGGTAAACAGTGTTTGCTCCTGAACCTATCGTTATGCCGTCGAAGTATTGAGACGCTACGACGCTGCTGCTGGTTCCCGTTCCGGTCGTGCTTGCAGTCCCAATCGGAGTAGCCTGAAAATCTATCTTCTGTATGTTCATCACTCCCGAGGTTCCATCGACCCGTAGAAACAACTGAGGAGGCGTGTCCAGGCCCTGCGTCGGCATGTCGATTGTGTACTGTTGCCAATTGGTAGAGGTGATGGGCACGGTAACAGCACCAGCGGCTGTGAGATAGGAACTGAACAACTCAACGTACGGCGTTCCGGAAACCTTCTGCGCCCAAAACGACACGCGCATGATGGAGTTGAAAAAGAAGACTTGATCGGTCGGCGTAATATTGCAGTAATTCCCGCTGGATATAGTCGCGGAGGCTACACCTCCCATGACGCTGGTGGTGTTCCTGCTCATGCCCGGCCCCGTGCAGGCGTATGACAAGTTGTGCGTGTTTCCTGGGGATGGAGCGCTCCACGGTTGATCGAAGTTTGGTTGCTCGGGATAAGCCACGGTTGTGCCGTCCGATATGTTGATCCCGGACTGGCGAGGCGAAAAGGGGGGAGACTTAGCTTTCCTGCCAGGAATGTGCCGACGTAAGTATTGCCGCTTATTACTACCGGCTTCTCAATCGCTCCTGTTTCGCACGCGACGCATTGAATGGAAATTGCCGAACTCATGGTAGGGACTGGAAGACTGTTGATGATGGTGTTGTTTTTCACCGAAAGCTGTGTCGATCCACCCGTAAAAATCCCAGATGAGTACGACGGCGTGAATACACCCTGTCCGCAGTCCTGAACTATGTTGCCCTGAATGACTACTCCAACCACACCCACTTCCGGAGCAATACATGCTGAGGCCACATCTTTAACCGCATTGCCTTGGATAGTGACGCTTCCCGGATAATCAGTGGACACCGATGCCCCGGTATTGAGCGTCCAATCCACTAGACCCACAACGGTTCCAGTCGGCGCTGGAGAGTTGAGCGTAATCGTGTACGTCGAGCCCACAATTGAGATTGAGGCGAGGTCAGGAGTTAATACTCTCCCGTTCATTACCGGCAGCGCTTGCGCGGTAATTCCCGGAGATGCGGTAATAGTGAAGATTCTTTGATTAAGAGTGGCTGTCTGCGAGCCATTGCTCACCATGTGGTAGTCAGACACAACATCGATACCGGCGTCGCCTCCGCCTGAAAGATTGTTGTTATCGATAGTTACGTTGAAGCTCTGCGAGTTTGCCTGAATGTTTTCAAGGCCGGTCCATCCAAGAGCGGTCACCACCGCCCCCGCAGTCTGCGCGGGCATGACTACAGTCGTCTGCGTAGCGCTTGTATATGTAACGCTCGTTGCCGTGGTTGGCTGGCCATTAGCCTGTATCCAAACTCGGTTCACTGTGGGAATCGTCCCCGGCCAGTTGAATACGAAGGTGGTTTGGCCGGACGTGGCAGCGATGCTCTGCATCTGCGTATCTTGCCTAACAGCGTTTCCTTGAATCGTGATGTTGTTCGATGCCGAACTCTCGATGGCGAATCCACAGGTATTTACGGCGCGATTATTAGAAACGACTACCTGGGCACTGTCGAACACACTGATATTGTTCTGGAACGCGCATCCCGTCGTGCCGTCAAAGGAGTTGTTCGATATGAGGTCCCCGGAAGGAGAACCCGAAACGGCAACGTATAGCGCCGCCTTGCCCCCGAAATTATTTTGGAGAATCTGTTGATTCGTGCCCCCGGTAGAGATGATTCCGTATCTCGAATTGTTAAGGGCGAAAGTGAATCCCTGCACCAAATCCCTGTTGCCAGATATGGTCAGCATTGCGGTCAACCTGGAAGAGCCAGTCAGGACCGCTCCGAAGCCGATTAACTTCACATCCGCGTTGGTAATGGATATCTCAGTGGCAAGAGAATAGTGCCCCGGTGGAACGCTGATCGTGCATGCCGATGAGCAAAGAGATCCGGACTGGACGCCGTTGATCTGCGCTCCCAGGTCGGCTCCGGTGTAAAGGGTCGGGTTAATCACATTGTTGGTCAGCGGAACGGTGAGCGATCCCGTGAGAGACCCGCCAGCCAACGGGAGTTTCGTCGTATCCGTAGCGCTGGGCGCTAACGGGAGGACAAAGTTAAGAATGGCGTTCTGCGGAGTGCCCGAGTTGGTCACACTTGCCTGTGTCGCAGATGTGCCTACAGTTACAGTACCGAAACTGATCGATCCAGTCGGTCCTGTCGGTCCTTGTGGACCTGTCGTAACCAGCGCGCCCGATACACTGTTCGGTAGATAGTTATCGAAATTGCAGTTTCCAGCAGAACACCAGTTGTTCGGCGTTGTCGTATTGTAGGCTGGTTGAACGCAGTCATAGCCGGGGCCTAGTACGCTGTCACCACTCACATTATTGATGACGGTAACAGCAAAGCAGATATTGGCAGGGCTAGTCAGTGATGTATCAGCGAGCGTGATGCTGAATCCGCCATTTGCGACATTGGCGGAAACCACCGTACTCAGCGCCTGACCCCTACCGTCCATGCGGTAAGAAATGGACTGGCCTGAGTTGTTGACCGGAATGAAGTAGATAGTACCGTTCGCCAGTGGCGTTTCGCTGGAATCCACGATGTTGGAGCCGGTGACGGTAACAGAGCCGGTCTGAGCGTAGGACACAACGGGCAATACGAACAGGCAGAACAATAGGGAGATAGGTTTGTTCATAATGAAAACTCGAGGAGTCCCCTCCCATTCGGAGCCCATAACCCATGACAGCTCAGACAATCGCCCGCTCAACAGGACCCATTCAAAATCATCCTAGCCAAGGTTTTTCTTCCCGCCTTATTTTCGCTCGATGCGGCGCGCTGCTTTCTTCGCTCGCGCAAGGATAGGCTTCTACGCCGGAGTGAGGGGTTCTTCTCCGGTTTTGATCCGGTAAAGCCAATTCTGGTGGCGATTCCACCAGACCTTATCCCAAAATTCCTGGTGGGCGGCGAAAATAGCTTTGTCGTTACGGCGGAGCAGCAGCGGCCATTCTTTCCTCGGATTCTCGTCATCCGGGACCCACTCAACCTTATCGCCTTCTTTGGTATATCCAACCTTGTAACCATTCGGTCCGACTTCTCCCGGCTCCACAGGGTCTGTCGTACCTGCACTAGAGCGCCTTCGAGCCCCCAAGAGTTCTTCGCGAAAGCGCCGAAATTCCGCGGGCGTGATCAGAACGTGGAAGCAACGATGATAGCTGAACCGAGCAGTCTCACACGTTGCTAGTGGGCGCGGTTGCACTTGCCGCACACTCTTCGGGCTTGCTTAGTGCGAGTTTTTCTCCGGGGGCGTGTTCGGATTCGACATACGTTTCCCGATCGCCTCCTCGGAACTCTTGCGATTTAGTAGGTCCAAAATCGCGGCCTTCCCACTCCGCTTCTTCGCTTCCAGAAACTTCTGAAGCTCGTTGCGCGTTGGGTATTCGTTGGAACGTGCTCCCCTGTTTCTCTTGATGAGCTGTAACAGAGCGTCGCCACTCTTCTCGTGCGCCTCCAGAGCTTCCTTCAACTGCTCGTCCGTCGCATATTCCTGCATTGCTGAGCCGTCATCAGCGGGCTGCAATAGCGGACTGCTCATGCAGTTCTCTTCTTGCTTGAGAACTGACCGTTTCTCTGTCTTGGAGATTTCCCCCATGAGTTGTCTGGCCTTAGCGGTTATGCTCGCCACCAATTTGGGGTCATTTGTGCCGGAGAAGAAGCGGGGAGCGTAGCTTGGAAAACCAGCAAGCCACAATTGCGGCGGACCGCTTGGCCTCAGTCTTATGCCCTGCTATGGCTAGCAACCGTGCCATATCGAGCAGGACATGGACTGTGCGGAAACCCCACTAAGCCATCGCGAATCAGTTAACTAGATGTATTTACTATAATGGGTGGGGTTATGGCGGACGAGAGGGGGATTCGAACCCCCGGTAGAGCTTTTGACCCTACAACGGTTTAGCAAACCTCAAACGGGAGATGCTAGAGCGCGATCCCAAGCATTTACCGTCGTGTCGGGCCACGAAACAGCATGCAATATTACCGCAATAGTCAATTATCGGACAGCTCCCGGGCCACTAGAAAACCCTTAGACACCAGCCGGAGCGGGCCGCCCGGGTCAGTTCGTGTACAGGACAACTTGGGAACTGAGCACTTTTCAATAGACAAGCAGTTACTCAGTACCGATCTGCTGGGCGAGCCGATTAGTTCCAGAGAGCCCGTAATCCGCCAAGAAAGCCTTTAAGAAAATCTCTCCGCTGCATCCCGACTGTATCCTTGTCTTTCTTTTTAGTACGAATAGCACGTTTTTGTTACCGCGGGCATCCATTGTAGGGCAACGGGAACACTCCTTTGCCGTTAGTGTCGCTGTTTACCGGCCCCGAAAACAGAAGCGCGTCCAGCCCCGCCCAGCGCGAATGTACCCAGCGCAAGCGACTGCATTTCAGAAATGCCTCGCGCAACATCTCTCGATTCCCGGACCAGAAGAGAATTGCCGGCACGTCAGCCGCGATGTTCCCGGCAGCGGGATCGCTTGCGAGAACGTAGGGCACGCCGTTCAGCATCGAGAATTCAGGATCTTTTTGTTTCGCCACGACGAGCAGCGTTGGTTTGTCGGCCATCCTCCGATGTTGACACGCTGCAGCAGGGGAGTGTCATTCTGTTTGGAGCGAGGTCTTTTCGATGACATTAGACACATCGGCGATTCGCGGGCGATCGCTTGTAGGCGGCCAACTCTCGGAGGCGGGGAAATCGGTATTTCGGGCGATAAATCCCACGACCGGAACGGAGCTGGAACCGGATTTCTACTCTGCCACCGTAGGAGATATCGACCGCGCAGCCCAGCTTGCCACTGAGGCTTTTCCCGTTTTTTCCGCGTTCAGCGGGCACAAACGCGCCGAGTTTCTGCGGCGCATTGCCGACGAGCTCGCGCGCATTGGAATCGAACTCGTTCAGCGGGCCAATCTTGAGACGGGGTTGCCACTGCCTCGCCTTGAGGGTGAGCTGAACCGCACGATGGGGCAGCTCAGGCTCTTTGCAGAGCTGATTGAGGAAGGCTCCTGGGTGGATGCCCGCATTGACGAAGCGCTGCCGGATCGAAAGCCGTTGCCGAGGCCCGACCTGCGCTCCATGCGGCGTCCGCTGGGGCCAGTTGCAGTGTTCGGGGCAAGCAATTTTCCACTGGCCTTTTCAGTTGCCGGCGGAGACACCGCCTCAGCTTTTGCGGGCGGCGATCCTGTCGTCGTTAAGGCGCATCCCGCGCATCCGGGCACGAGCGCGCTCGCCGCGGGTGCCGTTATTCAAGCCGTGAAAGACTGTGGCTTGCCTGCCGGGATATTCTCTCTTCTCTTTGACAACGGCATTCAGGTTGGAGTCTCTCTGGTTCAACATCCCGCGGTCAAAGCGGTGGGGTTTACGGGCTCAGTGGCCGGAGGGACCGCGCTCATGAAGCTCGCCAACGAGCGCCCGGAGCCCATACCGTGCTACGCCGAGATGGGTAGCACTAATCCAATCTTCATCCTTCCGGGGGCCATGAAAGAACGCAGTGCGGGCCTCGCGCAGGGGCTGCAGACTTCCTTCACGCAGTGGTCGGGCCAGGTTTGCACCAAGCCGGGAATGGTCTTTGTGCCGGATGATTTGAGCGACGGCTTTGTCGAATCGCTGCGGACGGGAGTCTCTGCATTGACGGGTCAAAGAATGCTGACGCCCGGTATTGCATCCAAATACGGCCAGCTGATCAATGCGCGCAAACGACACAACGTCGAGCTGCTCGCCGGCGATCAAGACGTTTCGGACGCTGCAGGAGCCGTTGGCTCGCCCGCTCTATTTCGCACCTCGATGCTGGAATTTCTTGCGCATGAGGATCTGGGTGAGGAAATTTTCGGACCGGCTACGCTGCTTGTTCATTACGGCACTACGAATGATCTGCTTGAAGTGGCGCGAAGACTGCGCGGTCATCTCACGGCGACTATCCACGGTACGGAAGAAGACCTTGCCGGCGCGGGTGAGCTCGTTCGTATCCTTGAGACGAAAGCGGGCCGGTTGATCTTCAATGGCTTTCCCACCGGCGTTGAAGTAAGCCACGCGATGATCCACGGCGGGCCATTTCCTGCTACCTCAGACGGGCGCTCGACTTCCGTCGGTACGCAGGCCATCTATCGCTTCACGCGACCCGTCTGTTACCAGAACTTCGCCGATTCAGCGCTTCCTGAAGAGCTTCGCCGGGCAAACTCGCTTGGCGTTATGCGAATCGTGAATGGCATTTACACGCGTGAAGCTCAGCAGTAGATCTCAGGCGACGTGGTTTTCAAGCGTGCCCAGCTCGTCGATGCTAATGCGAATCACGTCGCCGCTCTTCAGCGTGAAACTGTCCGGAGGAACGATTCCCGTTCCGGTCATAAGGAGAGCACCGCGCGGAAAACTCACTTCACGAAACAGATATGCGATCAGCTCTTCCGGTTCACGTTTCAGCTCCAACAGAGTTGTGTTGCCGCTGAATGCGACCGCGTCGGCGTGAGAGATTTCCAGTCGGATGACCGTCGTTTTAGGCAGCGGCCTCTCTGCGAGCAATACGGCGGGGCCAATCGCACAGCTGCCGTTGTAAACCTTGGCCTGCGGCAGGTAGAGCGGATTCTCTCCTTCGATATCGCGGGAACTCATATCGTTGCCGATTGTGTATCCCACAAGCTGCCCACGCGCGTTGATTACCAGCGTCAGCTCAGGTTCAGGGACCGACCACTTTGCATCATCACGAATGCGCACAGCACGACCGGGTCCGACGACCCGCCAGCCTGCACTCTTGAAGAACAGCTCCGGCCGCTCGGCAGCGTAGACGCGATCGTAGAAGGTTCCTCCACCAGCGTCCTTGCTCTCCTCCATGCGGGCGTTGCGGCTCCGATAGTAGGTCACTCCCGCAGCCCATACTTCCTGCCCAACAATCGGCGCCAGTGCCGTGTTCAGATCGAAGCTTACAACGTCGCCCCTGGTTGCATGGCGGACGGTTTCGAACAACTTCTCACTGCATAACAGCTCGTCCCAGCCTTCAGCCTCGACACTGTAAAAGCTGCCCTTCTCTTCGACGAGAATTCCTCCACTACTGCGGTAGAGTTTCACCGTTCAGACCTCGCGCTCTGCGATTTCATGTCCTGCTTTCTCACGCATGCCGCCGGTGAGCTGCGCGACAATTGCAAGCAGGCTACGCGCGCTTGCCTCGTGTGAAAGAGAATCAGGAGACTAGAAGCTGATCTTCAGAATCTGGCCGTTGTTGCCGACGAACCATCCGGCTTCCGGATTCGCAAAAGCGACCGCCCAATAGCCGCTTACCTGCGGCAATATGAACCAGGTTTGTCCTTCATCGGGAGTCCAAGCGGCTGCGCCGGAGTCGAAGTTCGGCTGCGTCTCGGTCGTGATTACGACGGTCCGATCGTGATCATGGACGGAGTGGTCTTGATTGCTCCTATCACCGTGGTGTTCAAGGCCACGCGCATAGGCGAGACAGAAGATCGATCCTGGAATAGGAGGCTTGTTGGTAAGCGTCCATGTTTGACCGCCATCATCCGAGGTTGCGGCCTGGGCAGCGCTGTTCGTGGTCAAGTCGCCGCCACCCACAATGCCATGCCAAGGATCGCGGAACGCCACCGAGAAGCCGCCCGCATTGGCGTTGCTCACGAGCGGAGTGTCATACGCATTCCAAGTGTCGCCGCCATCGCGAGTCGCCAGTATCCGTGCGATGCTTGAGCCGCCCGTGGTAATCCAGGCGTGTTGCCACCCCTGTGTAGTGATGCAGGTTCCGCTCGAGGAGAACGAAGCTTCGCCTGCCAAGGCGGATGGCATATTGTCGGCGATCGACTGCCAGGTTGCGCCATCGGTGGTGCGAATGTCGGGAAATACTCCGTCGACCGAATCACTGTGCGTGACGCCGCGATCCGGCGTCCAGAACGCGAAGCAGTCATAGAAAGCGTTCACCGTCTCATTCTTAAACTGAATGGTCCAGTGCGCGCCGCCGTCTTCGGTCTTGTAGACACGAAAATCCCCGGTGTTGTTCCCGATGGACATCAGATAAGCGACCCGATCGCTTACGCCTTGCACATCGCGGAATTGCAGGCTTTCGGCTCCCGGCACGACCCCGGACTTCCAGGTCGAACCGCCGTCGGTCGTAACCACGTACGTACCGCCGGTTCCGGCTGCCCAAACAATTTGAGAGTTCACCGGACTAACGGCAATCAACAACTGCGTCGTGCCGCTCTTCTGTGGAATGAGGGTGGGTTGATGACCTTTCCATGAGTCCTGTGCATGCCCGGCAGTACCGGCGGTGGCAATCAAGAGAATGAGCATCAGCGAACGCTTTAACATAGACTTCCTCCCTGGACAGGCATTTCGAGCGTAGAGAAGTATAGGAACGCCGCAGAAGCCACGTCAAGGCAGGGAAGGGCAGGAGGCCTTCAAGTCGATCCACTACCAAAACCGGGGTCTTTAGCGGTGCAACGCTCGCCGCAATGGAGGACAGGCCATTCTTGTGGAATCAACGGATCGCGACCGCTATTGCCGCCAAAAGCACCAACGTACAGATCGCTTGCTCACTCGTGCGCCTCCGACGCCCTCGCCCGGAGGACTTTGCCGGAGCCCGAACGATCAGGATGGCCTCAACTGCCGACCGGAAAGGGTCAACGGCTCGCTCGTTAGCCATGGAAAATAATCCATCTGGCGGTATAGTTGGCGCCTCGGGTAAGTGCCTTAATTCTCAGTTCGTGATCACGCTAATGCACTCATTGAGGTCTTCCAAGTTCTGGCTGTATTGTCGGCTACTCTTCCCTAATCCGATAACGTCAGAGTAGCCCGCGATATGCCCGGAACCCGCAGATCGCCCGTCCCAAAGTTCTCGATGAGCGCATTGGCGATTCGCCAATCGAATAGGGGCGCAGACCGGCCGTCGTTCGACTCTGACAGTGTCGGAATTAGTGTCGTAGTTTTGACACATCTCGCCTCTCCGCAACCTTCTGTGAAACCTTATGCGTCGATTTACAGAACTTAGAGCCCATCCCTGTGCCGGAATTCACGTGGCACCGGAATTGCTGCTAACCAAATCGACCGTTCGCACTCCGTTTGCGGTCACAATTGCGAGCAAGAAGGAACAAGAAAGAGAACCAGAATTGCACCCTGGATTGCGGTTAAGGAGGGTCCCAGAGCGAAAGACCAACTTACGCATTGGACCGTCGTAAACACGAAGAGCGATTACGCAACGTATGAGGATTTTCGAAAGTTATTTGCAAAAAACATCAAACACTTCTATCTCCTCTCTTTTTGTTGACGGCCAATCCCGAGAAGGCAGAGCAATGCTTCGTAGCCGGGCTAGATGACTGCGTGAACGTGATGTCGGTGTTTCAGAAATCGGTAGATTGCCCCTGCCACGCACCGAATACTGCCTTCAAACATCAAAACGTTGTGCGCGGCTCCCAAGCGCACGGAGGGAAATGGAACCATGATTAAACTTGCGGATGCGCGGCGTATTATCGCTGCCGCTGAGAAGAAAGCAGAAGAGATAGGGCAGCCCATGAACGTCGCTGTGGTCGATGAAGGTGGCAACCTCATAGCTTTCGAGCGAATGGCAAACGCCTGGCTCGGATCCATCGACATCGCCCAGAAAAAGGCTTGGACCTCTCGGGCCTTCGATATCACCACCAAAGACCTGGGCGCCAATTCCCAGTCTGGCGACCAATTCTTCGGAATTCACGCCTCCAACAACGGCAAGGTCATGATCTTTGCCGGCGGAATCCCTCTAATGAAAGATGGCAACATCGTCGGTGCTATCGGTGTTTCAGGCGGCAGCGGCGAGCAGGATCATGCCGTCGCGAAAGCTGGCGCCTCGGCACTCTGAGCACACCCATGGTGCAGTACCTCTTGGGTTGATCTCTCGATCGATCCCGCCGCTGCGGATTGGTCCTGATGCAGCCAAGACATCAACACGCATTCACAACAGAAAAGGAGATCTTATGGCGTCCAATCGCGGAGTCGTCTTTCTCGGTCCCAATCATGTCGAAGTTCAATCTATCGACTACCCCAAGCTCGAAAACCCTGCTGGAAAGAAGATCAATCATGGTGTCATTCTGAAGGTCGTCTCCACCAACATCTGCGGCTCCGATCAGCACATGGTCCGCGGCCGCACCACCGCGCCCGCCGGCATGGTCCTCGGCCACGAAATTACTGGCGAAGTCATCGAACTCGGCTCCGACGTCGAGTACATCAGGAAAGGAGACCTCGTCACTGTCCCATTCAACGTCGCTTGCGGCCGCTGCCGCACCTGCCGCTCCGAGGAGACGGGAGTCTGCCTCAACGTCAACCCCGGCCGCGCCGGTGGGGCGTACGGCTACGTCGACATGGGTGGATGGATCGGCGGCCAGGCCGAGTACGTCATGGTCCCCTACGCCGACTTCAACCTCATCCCGTTTCCCGACAAAGCCCAGGCCATGGCGAAGATCAAGGACCTCACCATGCTCACCGACATCCTTCCCACTGGCTTCCATGGGGCAATCAACGCTGGCGTCGGTGTCGGATCCACCGTCTACGTTGCCGGCGCGGGCCCGGTCGGCATGGCTGCCGCGGCATCTGCCCACATCCTCGGCGCCGCGGTCGTCCTGGTCGGCGACATGAATGCCGAGCGCCTCGCCCACGTCAAAGCTGTCGGCTATGAGCCCATAGACCTGACCAGGGACGCCTCGCTTGAAGATCAGATCGCCCAGATCGTCGGCAAGCCCGACGTCGATGCTGCAATTGACGCGGTCGGCTTCGAGGCAAAGTCGCACGGACACAACGCAACGGAAGCGCCCGCAGCCGTTCTCAATTCGCTCATGTCCATCACCCGCGCCGCCGGCTCGATCGGCATTCCCGGCCTCTACGTCACCGAGGACCCCGGCGCCCACGACAAGGCGGCCCAGACCGGAAACCTCAGTATGCGCTTCGGCCTCGGTTGGGCGAAGTCGCTCCGCTTCTTCACCGGCCAGACCCCCGTCCTCAAGTACAACCGGCAACTCATGCAGGCCATCCTGCACGACCGTCTGCCCATTGCGAAGATCGTCAACGCAACCGTCATCACCCTCGACGACGCTCCGCAGGGCTACAAGGACTTCGACAGTGGAGCAGCGAAGAAGTTCGTCATCGATCCGCACAATCTACTCAAGTCCGCGGCCTGAGCAACTTAACTTACGACAAGGCCCCGGTCGAACGGGCCTTGTCGTGAATGACGAGCGTATTGGCGTTGGCTGCTATCGGGCGCCATCACAGGACTTTTCTGTCAGGCTCCTGCGTCGCGTAAATGTGGAAGGGCCTCTTTTCCAATGGTCGAAAGAGTAATTACAGCGTGGCCAACGAGGCAAAGATAGCTTCGATCGTTTCCGCTTCTCTGGAATTGTCGTTCACCCATTCGCCCCGCTTGACGTAAATTTTGCCTTGATTGTTGAATGAGCTCCGGTGTAACGCAGCGGCTCGGGCCGGATATGTGCAGACGGCCATGATACGAAATCCTGGATCGCGCAGTGCACCTTGGTTTGCTAATCCATGAACCGCGACATCCTCTCCTCTTGCGAGAAGAGAGTCACTCGAACTCTAGACAGAACTCTTGCTAGGTGGTTCGCATTGGACTAAACGGCAGGCTAGCGAGATCTCGAACCCCAGAGAAATTTCTGGTGAAAAACCGGACTGCGACCCACCCCAGCAGAGAAAAATGGGCATTACAGGCGCTGATCCGCCTAAAGCAATTCTCTGACTTCAGCAGAATTCGCGATTTCGCGGCTAAATGCAGGGATTTCGAGGCTTAGAAGTTCCGGAATCAGCGAGAGAAGGACTCGCTGGCGGAGAGATGTGAATACGGACTCTCGATGGAGAAATTGATCCACAACTTCAGAAAGAAATCAACTGCTTTCTGGTCAGTAACTTAGCTATTTTTGCCGGTTTCGATCATTAGGCAGGCTGCTGAAGAATTTCCGCCGTCAGGGGAAAGATGCGAGTGGCGCTTAGTTGTGCATGCGAGTTCTTGCCCGGGTCGGAAGCTAGACTGAAATCTGTGGAGAGTGGTGGGACCCCCGGAGGAGTCGCTATGGGCCCTAGTCCAGATCTCGAAGGACCTCGAGCGATTCATAATGGCAGTTAGGCCTGTAATCCGTCTCAATCCGTCTTCAATGAGTGCATTGGCGATTTGTCACCAATCGAATAGGAGCGCAGACCGGCCACACCATTCGCAATTGCGGAAACAGCGTTTGAGGAAGTGCGCTGATATGTCGATAGGTAGACTAGTCAGCAATGAGCAGAGAGAAAAGAATGAATAACGACCATGAAAAATCTCTTTGACCCCACACTGGTGGAAGACGTAAAGCGGCGCATCATGTGCCTCCGTCCTGAGAGCCAGAGACGGTGGGGTAAAATGCCCCTCGCCCTGGTGCTCGCGCACTGCACCTCTGGTTTTCAGATGGCTGTGGGCACCATCAATCCCAAACGTGCATCCTTTCCTGCCAACGTCATCGGCCCGCTTATCAAGCCACTGGTCTTCGGCGACGACAAACCGATACGTCGCAACTCACCCTCCTCGCCGGAACTCTTCATGGCGGACCCCACACAGTGCGAATTCGAGCGCGAACGCGCCCAGCTCATCAAAGCTATCGATAGCTTTGTCACCACCGGCGCAGCTTGCTGCACTAAACACCCACATCCTTTCTTTGGTCCGCTCAAACCACAACAGTGGGCGATTCTCATGTACAAACACGTCGACCATCACCTGCGACAATTCGGCGTCTAACAGGTTGCCAAGTCGAAGGCATATGGAAATGGGCCCATTCCTGCAAAGTCGCATTTTCGGCAATTACAATTCTCCGTCACTCGTCGAGTCAGCCTGCATTGGACCAAAGCAGGATAGGTAACGGGGAAACGCGCACACGAGCGACGAAGATCATGTGGCGCAAGCCGTGGAGGGTTCAACCTCGCGGGCCGTCTTCTTGACAATGTGCCAGATTGCCTTTTCTGAAATGCCACGCCCCCAGAGTTTGCGTGCTCGACAGACACATCGAAATAACGGGCGCTTTCGATGCCTGATGCCGTTAACCACACATCCAGCATCCCCTTCACCCAGTTCGGTTCAGGAGAACAGGGGCTTTTGAGTGCTCCAGCTCGGGTATCCCGAGTTCGCTGTGGGGCCGATTCTTACCCCTCGCTACGACTCGTAGACGTCTTCCTCACGGTTGGCGCATCATGAGGTTAATGAGTCATTGAGTACTGTGTCGGCCTTTACGCCGCTCTTGTCAGCGTGACTATGATTGACTAGCTATAGCGATTGAATAACGATTGCGGCGGGGGAAGACTGAGTGTGTTTTTCTGCAGCGGCAAATTTTACTGGCAGCGGAGTCTTGGGCACGATCGGAGTCTTGACTCTCACGAGAGTGAAACACAGGCGCGAATTGCTCTTCGCATCGCTCCCTACCCTCTTTGCGATTCACCAGTTCACGGAGGGATTCGTCTGGCTGGGGCTGGATGGAGTGCTCTCGCCCGCGGTTACACACGCCATGGCTGCAGCGTTCATGTTCTATGCGCAGGGACTTCTCCCGTTTCTGCTGCCGCTCAGCGTGCTGCTGTTCGAGCCTGACGCCAGAAGCCGTAGACGCATGCGGACGTTTCTCGTGGTTGGATGCCTGACGGCTCTCTATATACTCTGGGCGCTGATTGCTTATCCAACGCAGACCTTCATCAAAGCCAACAGCATCGTGTACATCAATCCCGCGACGAACAATACTGCTGTTGCGTTTTTTTATGTCATCGCAACATGCGGTTCGCTCCTTTTCTCAAAGGTCAAGGACATGGTGATTTTTGGCCTGGCAAATTTGGCGATTCTGCTGGTGGTGATGGCGGTGAAGAGGTACGCCTTCACCTCTCTGTGGTGCGCCTATGCGGCTGTGGCAAGCGTGATCATCCTCGTGTACTTCTGGAAAAGCCACGGAGAAAGGCCATTTCGGTACGTTGAGGCGATATAAGGGAAGGAAGGTTCCTTTCCGGTTTGACGGCAACAGTTAGAGCATCGACCTGTTGAACTCGCACGCCTTTCCGGACAAGTAACTCTTGCCTCAATGTTGCCAACAGACCGAGGCACTCGTTGAGATTCAACTGAACCTACTTTTCCTTAGCTTGCTCTGCGCGCACACTACTGAGGGAACCAACAGCCATTAATACAGCCACCAAACGATTTTGGCCTCTCCGATTTTGAGAGGCCAATTCAGTCTAAATCCTTTATTTTATGGTGCCGGGAGGGGGGGTCGAACCCCCATGACCGCAAGGGTCGGCGGATTTTGAGTCCGCTGCGTCTGCCAGTTCCGCCATCCCGGCGTTGGGCGGGCCAGAGCCGATCAGCTCCTCATCGCAGTATCGCACACGCCCTCGAACTGCGACAAACATATCCAGCGCCATCGTGCGCTTGGTTGTTCTGATTTCGGAATCAGATTGAACAGGTGTCGGGTCGTCGTCTTGAACCCGATGGTTTTCGCTGATCCCCCAGCCGGGCCCGCAGACGCTGGTGCTGAGATCGAGTCTCCTCCGCATATTGCGCGAATGGTTGGTGTGGAGGTTGCCTTGCCCGGGCATGGCGTTCAGCTCCGCCTCAAAATTGTGCTTCGCCGCAATCGCGTCTTCCAGATATCGGCGCGGGATACTCCGCCCTGGTTTGTCTCAGCTATCTTTACCTCCTCTTTTCAGGCTGGGGGGTCCACCGGCTGCCCGCGATTCTCCTTCGCCGATGGCAAGCAGAGGAAATCGCGAAAACCTGCGCCCCACGCCAGCCCTTTTTCTGGATCGCGCCCCGCAGGCATGGCCGAGCCTTTGTTGCGCGTAATCAACAGGGATGCGCGCAGGCATGTGACGGGTAGCTTGCAGTCCCCAAAGTCCTGTTCGCTGGTGAAGCGGCAGCTGGTAAAACGGCACCGAAGTCTGTTGACTGGACATTTACTGCGGGTTGCGATCGGGAATTGTCGGATTGATTCAGATCGGGAATGCCATTTGACGCAGGGAGAACACGCCGTCAGAAAACACAAAAGCACTTAGCGGAATTGAGTCCGCCCGCCGCTTTTTATCTGACCAAACTTTCGTTGCCCACCTTAACAGCCAACCACTGCAACAGTTACTTCACATTGCTTCCAGGAATCTCGGGAAAAATAGCGCGGAGTGCTCCTGAAAGAGGGTGGTCATATGCGCCAGCATGGAGCCGTAAGCACAGGCCGCACGATGCGCGTTTACTGAGGCGGAAACGCCAGAGCGCGAGAAGCCATAGCGGGCTATCGCGATCAGTACTGCGATGCGCAGCTGCATCGCATCGCTCCGCAATTCTTCAATCAGCATCTCGGGAACGGCTTCGCGGCCGTGCGTGGAGGCATACTGTGCCAGTTCCATCAGCACGCCAGCATTCACATACATCGCCCACAGTCCGTTGACGCCATCAATCCGCGGCCAGACATCCTGAGAGGTGGCCTGGATACCGGGACTATACAGATAGCGCTTGGAAATCTCGGCAAATCCAAACTCGCTGTTCGAGCGTAGACGGCCCAGAATTGAATTCCAGTCCGCATTGCGGCGTCGAATCTGCGTACGCCGCCAATAAATGGCATAAGCAGCCGGGATGGCTGCTACCGCGACGGAAAAAATGGGAAGAATCATGCGCTAGTGATCACGTGTGCGGGCAAAAACAGATCCTTGCCTCTTTGTGCTTCCAGATAGTGATACCAGAATTTGGGTCATTTGTGGACTAAATTCTTTGCGTGGAGCCTCTTTTTTCGCAAAAGCGTAGCACCAGAAGTACAGGGTACAAAGGTAACCAATGACCTGCATTTTGCTCCAATACGAGTATTGAGCGGTATAAATGGGCCCGGCGCGGAGCTGGCTTTGGGCGAGTTCCCCTACCAGCATTACCAGAGAATAGAAGGCCAGGCCCGTAGCTAACTGGAGAACATGATTCTTCCAGTTAAGACCCAGAACTTGCGAAAAGCCAGCAATCAGAAGAAATATAACTAGGCGCAGGATGGCGAATCCTGTGTCGATAACAATAAAAGTGCGGTGGTCGGAGAGTGTAACCGCATTCGCGCGTGCGGCGAAAAAGAAGGAGCCCAAGCCTATGACCAGGATCGCTCCCAGAAAGAAATAAAGAACTCCTCTCGAAAAAGATTGTTTGGCCGGACGGATCACGTTCGCGGCTATCTCCAAAAGGACGCCTAACTCAAGCAGATATTCAAGAATACTGAAGGCATAGTACGTCTGAAGGTAGTAGTGGTTGAAACCGCCGTGACCCGCAGACAGCACGAGATAGAGCAGCGGATCGGAGATAACCGCCCAGAAGACAAATATCGTGAATACCGGAAACACCCGGTACAGGCGCCGCCTGAACAGTATCGCCAACAGTAGAACATGTCCAGCAACACCCGCGACCCAAAATATGTTGTCTAGACTTGAAACATCCATCCTCAAGCCCTTCTGCCAGTTAGCATACAGCAGCAGGACGCGGGGATGCGGTAAAAATGTGGCGGCCGACTACTATCCTAAAACATTGGTCGAAACATTGGTCACAGCGAAGGGCGGCGGAACCGGGCGCGGAGCAGCGGGGCTTAATGCCAGCGCTGGCGGCGGAACCGGGCGCGGAGCGGCGGGACTCAATGCCAGCGCAGGCGGCGGAACCGGGCGCGGAGCAGCGGGGCTCAATGCCAGCGCAGGCGGCGGAACCGGGCGCGGAGCAGCGGGACTCAATGCCAGCGCAGGCGGCGGAACCGGGCGCGGAGCAGCGGGACTCAATGCCAGCGCAGGCGGTGGTACCGGGCGCGGAGCGGCGGGGCTTAATGCCAGCGCGGATGTAACCGGAATCAAAAGAGCAGCAGCGACGGATATTGAGCGGGCATACAGCTTTGACATAAGTATTCTCCTGAGTACTTTTTGCGCGGATCGCGCGTGATATGAGAGTAACCCCATATAGCACGCTTTCTGCAAGTTTGCGTTGGAAATCGGTTTCTCACTTTGACTTTAGATGGCCGACCCTGAAAACTTTAACTACTTTTTAGTAACTTTTAGTAACTTTCGGAGGTAAATTATTACTACTCAGCCATCAAAAAGCCAGACGTTTGCATCAAAGTTGTATGGAAGGGCCCGCTGGATACCCTATGATGTATGAGCCGTGTAAAAGGATGTCTTAAGGATTTCTGGCCCCGCCCCGTCGTCCAACTAATTTCAATTAATTAAGTTTTTGTGCCGACTTCTCACGTCTTTGCGACGTACTTCCTTCTGCGGCGCTTGACCGGATTGGCGGAAGGAAGCTTACGTGCCGTCGCGGGCGGGATATTTTCCTGAGACGCCTTTCCTTCAGCGACTTGGATAAAGAAGTCCTGCGCACTAAAGAGCGGCTGTCCGCGTTGAGCGTCTAGTTTTGAAATGCGCTGATAGACTCCCGATGCGTTGAGGACTCGCGTCTTTAGCTGGTCCGCGAGAAGAGCGGCGAGAATTTCGTTGCGGATGCGCGCGCCAATCTGAGCATCGCGAATCGGGAAAACGACTTCGCAGCGCTCGAACAGGTTGCGCGGCATCCAGTCTGCGCTCCCACAATATATGTCACCCTGGCCGCCATTCATGAAGTAAAAGATGCGGCTATGCTCGAGGAATCGGCCAACGATAGAGTGGACTCGAATATTTTCACTCATGCCTTTAACTCCCGGGCGAAGCGAGCAGATGCCACGCACGATAAGGTCGATCTCAACTCCGGCTCGCGATGCGGCGTACAGCGCCTCGACGATGCCGGGTTCGAGAAGTGAGTTCATCTTGGCGATGATGTGCGCCGGGCGGCCAGCATCGGCGTGTTCGGTCTCGCGATGAATGAGGCGGATAAAATTTTCCGCCAGCGTCAGGGGAGCCACTAGCAGTGGCGAGTAATCGCCGGACTCAGAGTGCGCGGTCAGATAGTTGAAGACCGCGTGCATGCTCGCCGTAATCTCCGGGTCTGCCGTGAGCAGGCTCAGGTCGGTATAAAAGCGCGCCGTCACCGGGTTGTAATTGCCAGTGCCTAAGTGCCCGTAGCGGCGAGTCACGCCATCCGGGTCGCGCCGCACTAGCAGCGCCAGCTTGCAGTGCGTCTTCAGGCCTACAATCCCGTGAAACACCTGCACGCCCGAGTCTTCCAGGTCGCGTGCCCAGCGAATATTTGAGGCCTCATCGAATCGTGCCGTCAGTTCCACCACGACCGTCACTTCTTTGCTCTGCGAAGCTTCCGTGAGGGCGTTGAAGATGGTCGAGTCGGCGCTGGTGCGGTAGAGGGTCTGTTTGATGGAGACGACATTCGGGTCCTGCGCGGCGGCTTCAATAAAGCTCACCACGCCGTCATAGGAGTCATACGGATGGTGCAGCAGAATATCGCGGTGGCGCAACTCTTCGAAGAGATCCGCCGATTTCCGATTCAGGCGCAGTTCACGCGGAACGAAGGGCTGATATTTCAGGTCCGGCCGTGGCGTGTCGCTGTAGAGATTCATCAGGCGCGAGAGATTCACAGGGCCATCGGTGCCAAAGACCTGCGAATCATCCAGCTCGAAGTTGATCCGCAGACGGTCGACGATCTCAGCGTCGGCGGATTTTTCGATTTCAAGCCGAACCGCGTCGCCCTTGCGGCGGTTGTGCAGTTCTCCGCGCACCGTTTCCAGCAGTGTGCGCGATTCCTCTTCCTGAAAATAAAGATTGCTGTTGCGCGTGACCCGAAATGCGGCCTTCGATAATATTTCATATCCACGATACATGCCTGCGGCGTTGCGCTCAATCAAGTCGTGCAGAAATACATAGTCATGCGTGCCTGAGATGGAAGGCAGCCGCACCAGGCGTGGCACGGCACGCGGAATGGTGACCACCCCCAGCACCGGTCCGGCTGAACCCTTGCGTTTGTGCCGCAGCAGCAGTGCGATACAAAGAGCCTTGTTCAAAACGCGCGGAAATGGATGCGCCGGGTCTATGGTGATGGGA
This sequence comes from uncultured Acidobacteriaceae bacterium, assembly GCA_963783805.1. GTDB lineage: Bacteria > Acidobacteriota > Terriglobia > Terriglobales > Acidobacteriaceae > Silvibacterium. Next base: position 438,575 of record CAWAPC010000011.1, read on the forward strand.
GTAAGCAGCGGGTCGACCTCGCGCTGATAAAAAGCGGTGGCCGCCTCGCGTGCCGCGCCGTCCATCGTGTCCCACGTCAGCACCCGCACGCCAGCTGAGCGCAACGCGGGCAGCAGCTGCTGGTTCCAGCAGTCATACTGGGCCGCGACGAAGGAGTGCATATTCCGGTTGATCGCCGCCAGCGATTGCTCCAGCGTCACACCGTCGTCATCGGTCTCGGAGTAACCGTCTTCAATGCGCTGCAGAATGCTGGCGATGCGGATCTCGACGAATTCATCGAGATTGCTGGCCGTAATGGCCAGAAATTTCACGCGCTCCAGCAAAGGATTCGTCATATCCTGAGCCTCTTCCAGCACGCGGCGGTTAAAGTCGAGCCACGACTGATCTCGTCCAATAAAGCGGCTTTGCTTGTCACTTTGCGATCGAGTCATAACGTCAGCGTTCTGAGGTCAGGGATCTGTCCCAAACTCTAGTCTAGCGATTTCTGGAAAGCTACCGGTCTTTCTATCGTTGCAATGTCAATAGAAAGTGAAAAGAGGCCCCGGAACCGCGTCCTGCACGCTGACCTGCACGGCGCCAGTTGACTCCCGAGCGGCGCTGCATGAGGATGAAGAAAACAGCGGAGGAAACTGAAATGGTGGACAGCGATTGCGAAGGCGGACGCTCAAGGGTGCATGATGCCGCCGCTGAGCTTTATCAGCTTGCGGCGCTTATGTTGAGCGATGAGTCGCAGGCGGCGGAACTGGTCGAGGCCACGGTAGCACAGACGAACATCGATCCCTGCGCCGAAGCGGAAGCCGAATCCTCCGTCCGTGCCGCCCGGCTCAATCTCGTGGAGACGGCGCTCGCGCGTCTGAACCAGGCCGATCCCCGAGCCTTCGACGCTCCTGCCACATCCGGCGAAGCCGGCGGCGGCTGCATCGAGGGCGACGACCTGTCTTCAGCCGGAATCTCCGCCAGCCAACTTGCCGGGATGGTCAGCGATCCGGGCCGCCGCACTCTGCGTGATTGGCTGGAAAAGCTGCCTGTGGCGCAGCGGGCGATTTTTGTGGAGCGCGCCATACTCGGATGGGATAATGCGGCCGCCGCTGCTTCCCTGAGCAGGGCGGGTGCCCGCAATTGGCAACCTCGGCAGGTGAGCGAACTCTTCCGCCAGGCATTGTGCTCGCTGGCCACGTCGCTGGTGCACTCCGCAGCCGTCAAGGCCTGAGTCGGGTCTCGGCCGGGTGGGACAGAATTCTCCGGCCATGTCTTTTGCCCGAAAAATGCGGGCCAGGGCGCTGATGTCGCTCTTTTTTTTGAATACTTTCAGGGCCCTAGGCATCCAAAACCACGTAACCTGAAAACAGCGTTTAGGCAATTCAGTTTTTTCAATCAGGTAAATTTCCCCCGCGATGGAGTGTTTCGTGTTGAAGGCAAGTCTTCGCAGCCGGCGAGCGTTTGTGTTTTCCGGCCTGCCGTCCGCCGCGATTCTGCTGGCAATGGCCGCCCCGGCGGCTCATGCTTTCCAGTTTGGACAGAGCGGTGGAGGCTCCGCCCAGCCGGCGCCGCCTATTCAGGTCATCCAGCCGCAGATCAACAGCACCACATTTCAGGGAAGCGAAACCACGGGAAAGCCTACCGCGGGCGTTCTTCCTTTATCACTCGATAACGCCATCGCGCTTGGGCTGAAACATAACCTTGGCTTGATTCTGACCAGCCAGAGCGGGCTTACGGCGCGCGGCCAGCAGTTGGACGAGTTGCAGGCGCTGCTGCCAACCGTAGACGCCACCATAAAAGAATCGGTGCAGCAGCAAGACCTTCAGGCCGAGGGCCTGCGCGCCCCGGGGTTCCCGGCCATTATCGGGCCTTACGGATATACCGACCTGCGCGCTTCGCTCAACTGGTCGCTGCTGAATCTGTCTGCGCTGCAAAACTATTTGGCGTCGAAACATAATTTCGCCGGCACGAAGCTCTCGGTCGATGACGCACGCGATATGGTCGTACTCACGGTGGGCAATGCCTACCTCACCTGCATCGCCGACAAGGGATTGATTGACGCGACGCAGGCGCAGGTGAACAGTTCAAAGATTTCGCTCGATCAGGCCGTCGACAACCACCAGGCCGGCACCGCACCGCTGCTCGATGAGCTGCGGGCGCGCGTCGATTATCAGACGCAGCAGCAGTCGCTGATCACGGCGCAGAACGCATACGACAAGGATCGCATTGCGTTGGCGCGGGCCATCGGCCTGTCGCTAGAGCAGAAATTCCAGTTGACCGATCAGGCTCCGTACGCGCCGCTCGACGACCTCGATCCGGATACGGCGGTGAAACAGGCGCTCGCCGCCCGCAGCGACTTGAAGGCCCTCGGCGAGCAGGTGACAGCAGCCGAACATGCGCGCAAGGCCGCGACTGACGAACGTCTGCCGGTTATCGGCTTCAGCGGAGATTACGGCGATATCGGCGTCAATGTGGCGAATTCGCACGGAACAGGAAGCGCCACTGGAACGCTCGACATGCCGGTGTTTGAAGAAGCCAAACTGCGCGGCGATGCGGGGCAGGCGCAGTCCCAGCTCAATCAGGAACGAGCGCGGCTGAGCGATATGCAAGGCCAGATCGGCGCCGACGTGCGCGACAGCATCCTCGACATCCAGGCAGCGCAGAAGCAGGTGGAAGTATCGCGCAGCAACGTGGAACTGGCCAGCGAGGCGCTCACCGAATCGCAGGAGCGGTACAAAGCGGGCGTAGACGATAATCTAGCGGTTTCACAGGCCCTCACGGCGCTTGCTCAAGCCAACGACCAATATGTAAAGAGCCTCTATCAGCACAATGTCGCGAAGCTTTCGTTGGCGCGCGCGCTGGGTGTGGCTGGCAATCATTACAAGATATATGTGGGAGGAAAGTAACTGTGGCGGACGATATTCCCGATCAGGATAACAAGGCACAGAATCAAAAGGCGCAAAATCAGGACGCGCAGAAAAACGCGGGGAAATCCGAGCCCGAGCCTACTGACCCGCGCACGAAATCGCGCCGCAGGTTCATTATCATAGGCGTCGTGGCCATCCTCGTTGTGGGTGGGGTGCTGTTCTGGTGGCACTCCACGTTTTACGAAGACACCGATGACGCGCAGGTGAACGGACACCTCATCCAGATCAGCTCCCGCATCGCCGGCAACGTCGTCAAGGTCAACGTGGACGAGAACCAGTATGTCGATGCAGGCACCGTAATCGCGGAGCTCGATCCGAAGGATTTTCAGACCGCGGTCGAGCAGGACGAGGCAACCCTGGCTAGCGCCGAGGCCGCCTACGAGGCCGCGCGCGTTAACGTGCCCGTCACGCACATAAACACGGGCTCAACCTTGTCCTCCGCAGGCGCCGATGTCTCCAGCGCGCGATCCACCGTGGCCCAGGCGGAACAGCAGCTTGACGCTGCTCAGGCCGCCGTCGCGCAGGCCAAGGCCAACTCCACCAAGTCGCAACTGGATTTGGATCGCTACACGCCGCTCGTAGAGAAGGACGTAATCTCGAAGCAGCAATATGACGCCGCGGTGGCCGCAGCCGACGCCAATAAGGCGCAGCTTGCTCAGGCAGAAGCGAATCTACAAGGGGCGCGCGACGGCATACGTATCGCGCACGACCGCGTCGCTGAGGCGCAGGCAAGCCTGCAGAACGCACAAACCGGTCCGCAGCAGGTCGCGATTCAGAAAGCAAAAGCCGATCAGGCGGCAGCTATGGTGCAGCAGGCCCAGGCGCAGCTCGATCAAGCGAAGCTGAACCTGAGCTACACCAAACTCGTCGCTCCTGAAGCCGGAATCATCACCCGCAAGAGCGTAGAACTAGGCCAGAACGTGAGCGTGGGCCAGAACATGATGACCCTGGTCTCGCTCGACGACATCTGGGTGACGGCCAACTTCAAGGAAACGCAGTTGGATCACATGCGCGCCGGCCAGCACGTCGTCATCGAAGTGGATGCCTACGGTGGGCGCAAGTACGACGCCAAGATCACGCAGATCGGCGGCGCAACCGGCTCCGTGCTCAGTCTCTTTCCTCCGGAAAACGCGACGGGCAACTATGTCAAGGTAGTGCAACGCGTTCCCGTGCGCATCGACTTCACCAACTCCAGCCAGATCGCAGACCATCTGTTACGGCCCGGCATGTCGGTTGAGCCAAAGGTAAGAGTGAAGGACTAGACTTTGCCGCCCGCGTTCCGCCACCGGACGCGGGCTTCACGCAGGGGCCGCTCGCGTCCTCAAAGCAAATGCAGACGTTCGCGATGAGCTGCCGGATCATTTAAAGACGGTCCGGCGTTTCCATATCTACAGAATCATTTTCCGGCCCGGCGGCATCTCCTCTACAGTTATCCTTGAGCGAGAGGAGCACTCAAAATGCCGGTTGCGTTGGATTTCTTCCTCAAATACGGCTATTGGATCCTTTTCCTCTGGGTGCTCATCGAGCAGCTGGGAGCTCCCGTTCCCAGTGTGCCTATACTGCTCACCGCCGGGACGCTGACAGCTACCCACAAAATGAGTCTGCCGCTGGTGTTGATCGCTGTCATTCTCGGCAGCCTGATCAGCGATAGCGTCTGGTACTGGATGGGGAAAAAATATGGCGGCGCGGTGGTCAAACTGCTCTGCCGCCTGTCCATGGAAAGCAACACTTGCGTGCGTCGCACCGAAAACTACTTCACGAAGCATGGAGCCGGGGCTTTGGTAGTTGCCAAGTTCCTCCCTGGCCTCGGTTCTGTGGCCGCGCCCATCGCCGGCCAGACCGGCATGCAGTATCGCCTGTTCGCCATCTATGACACTGCTGGCATTCTGTTGTGGGCCGCCGCCTTCACGCTCGGCGGACGTTTCTTCGGCGACGTTCTCAATCGCCATCCGAACGCGCTGGCGTGGGTCGCGCGTTTTGGCTTCCTGCTCTTCGTGCTGCTGCTGCTGGCCTTCTTCATCTGGAGATTCTTCCGCCAGCGCGCCTTTCTCCGCGAGATTCGAATGGCCCGGTTAGACCCAAGGGAACTGAAGGAAATGATTGACCGCGGCCAGCCAGTCTACATCGTCGATCTCCGCCATCCCCTTGATTATCTGCCCGACCCCAGAACCCTCCCGGGAGCCGTCCTGCTCTCGCCAGACACGCTTGTAGCGCACTGTGCCGACATTCCCCGCGACCGGGACGTGGTGCTCTTCTGCACCTGCCCCAGCGAAGCCACGGCAGCCAAGATGGCCCTGACCATCCGCAAGCTGGGAGTTTTCCGTGTACGGCCCCTGCTGGGCGGCTTTGACGAATGGAAACGGCTGGGTTATCCGCTGGTCGAGATAAGGCCAACTGCTGCGGCCTGAGAGAACCGCTGCAAACATTCTTCAGGCGGTAGGCCGTCAAGTCGGAAGCGGACACCGGGTGGCAGAGTTCCCGTGAGCGCTCGGCCGTGCCAAGCCCTGCCCGTAGCAAACCAAGTCGGCTCAATAACATCCGCATGCACGTAATTATCCCTGAAGTTGCTATCCTCAAAGGGGGGACAGAATTTTGTCAGACATGAGCTCCCCGGGACCGGGAAAACCATGCAGAGCTAATGATTTGCGGAAAATAAAATCTCAGAAAGTCAAGTGGGAATTAGGAACGCTCATCTCCGTTAAAGCCAAGCGAAATCAATGAGTTATCGCGAAAATGGGGAGGGGAAGGACTGGGACGGGCGCAGGGCGCGATGCCTCGACACCAAATCCCGCGACCAACGGCAAGGTGCACGCGAAGCAGTTGCCGGGACGGCCAGTCCCTGTGCTACTCTCCTCAAACGTAGGGAGCATCGCGTATGGCCTGGACCGAAACTTATTCCTGTGACGTTTGCGGCAAAGAAAAAAATGAAGAGGCGGAGGACTGGTGGCTGGCATGGGGGAAGCTATCTCGCCCACCCCGGAAGTGGAGCAGCCAGTGTTGAAGGTGACGCACTGGAATGTTTTTCTCTCGCACGATGCCAGTACGAAGCACCTCTGCGGAGCACGCTGCGCCCAGACCCTGCTCGATCGCTGGATGCGCACCGCCGGAAGCTAGCTGGCAGGCGCGCGCCCTACCTGTCTTCGTTTGCCGCTATAGTCTGCAATTCAAGGAATTCATCGCCGGGGCGCTTTTCGAATGACAGGACTATAGCTGACCTCGCGATATTCAACCGCTCTAATAGCCAACACATTACTATGAAGAGTTGCGCTCCCCTTCAGGGAGTGCCGGGGACAACTTTGGCATACGACGACCTGAGGGAGTGGATCAAGAAGCTGGACAAGACGGGCGAACTGAAACGCGTGCGCCACGAAGTGGACCCGCTGCTCGAAATCACCGAGATCACCGACCGTGCCTCAAAGGCTGGCAAGAAGCGGGGGCTGAAGGGCTATGAGCCCGGAGGTCCGGCGCTGCTGTTTGAAAACGTCAAGGGCTATCCTGGCACCAGCGTGCTGATGAACCAGTTCGGCAACGAACGCCGAATGAAGCTCGCGCTTAACGTAGATTCGCTTGACGAGATCGCGCAGCGCATCCGAGCGCTGCTTGAAGTGAAATCGCCCGAGGGCTTCCTCGAAAAGCTGAAGATGCTGCCCATGCTCGCCGAGGTGGGAAAGTTCTTTCCGAAGACAGTGGCGGCCAAAGACGCGCCCTGCAAGCAGGTAATCCTGCGCGAAAACTTCAGCGTGCTCGACTTTCCCGTGCTGCAATGCTGGCCGCTCGATGGAGGCCGCTTCATCACGTTGCCCTGCGTCGTCACGCGCGACCCGAAGACGGGCAGGCGCAACGTTGGTATGTACCGCATGCAGGTCTACGACGGCCAGACGACGGGAATGCACTGGCAGCGCCAGAAGAATGCCGCCGAGCATCTGCGCGAGCGTCTGCGCGCAGCTTCAGGTCCGACAGCCGCTGAGCACGTTCACGCGATGGCCGAAACCGCGGGAGGAACAACAAAGATCGCGGTCGGCAATGTGAAGGACGACCGGCTGGAAGTTGCCGTAGCCATCGGAACTGACCCGGCAACAACTTTCGCCGCAATCGTGCCAGCGCCGCCCGAGGTGGAAGAGTATCTGATCGCCGGATTCCTCCGTCAGAAGTCGGTCGAACTGGTGAAGTGCGAGACGGTCGACCTCGAAGTTCCCGCGCACGCGGAGATTGTGCTCGAAGGCTATGTGAAGCTCGATGAGCTGCGAATCGAAGGCCCATTCGGCGACCACACCGGCTACTACACGATGGAAGAGGAGTATCCGGTCTTCCACATCACCTGCATCACGCACCGCAAAGATCCCGTCTACGCTTCGACGATAGTGGGAAAGCCGCCGATGGAAGACGCCTGGATGGGCAAGGCGGTCGAGCGCATCTTCCTGCCGCTCATGCGGCTCACGCTGCCGGAGATCGTGGATATCAATCTGCCGGTAGAGGGCGTCTTTCACAACCTGATGATCGTATCGGTGAAGAAGAGCTACGCCGGGCAGACGCGCAAAGTGATGAATGGCATCTGGTCAATGGGCCAGGCGATGTTCACGAAATGCGTGATCGTAGTGGACGAAGACTGCGACGTGCAGGATTTGGGCGAGGTCACGCTGCGTGTAGCAAACAACATAGACCCCGAGCGCGATATTCAGTTCACTCTCGGCCCGGTGGACTCGCTCGATCACTCCTCGCGCCTGCCGAACTACGGCAGCAAGATGGGCATCGATGCGACGCGCAAGTGGGCTGCCGAAGGCTTCAACAGATCCTGGCCGCCCATGATCGAAATGGACGCCGCGACAAAATCGCGCGTTGACTCGATCTGGAAAAAATTGGGGATTGAGGGATAACCGGTTTCCGTTTGGCTGAGGCTCGAGCGAGTTGACCGAAATGGTTCAACGGCAGTTGATCTGTGCTATGCTCCTGCCGTACCAGTCACAGTGCCTGTGCTTGACCTCGCGGGAGAAGATTTGATGAAAGCAATAGCGCTCTACCGGACTGCGGGTGTTCTGCTCTTTGCGGCTGCCGCAGGGAACACCTATGGGCTCTTGAACTTCTGGCACGTTGCCGGACCCATGAACCCTGTGCGTTTCCCATGGGGTCATTCCGGCTTTTCTTACGCTCAGGTTGTTCTTGGGCTTGAAGTCTTCTGTTCTTGTGTGTGCTGTTCGGGGCATATCTGGCCTGGCATTTGGGCACCTTGGCCCGAACAACGCCTCAAGCCATTGGCGCGTTGGGATGGGTGCTGTTCGCGTATCAACTCGTTGGGTTCTATATAAGTTTGATTTTCCTCTCTGGTTTTGTGCGGATTCTGTCCGTGGTCATTGCTATCTGCATTGGCTGGGCTGCCTGGTTGACGACGGGCACGCGGTCAAAGTTGGGCCTCGACCAAAGCGCAGGCGAATACGATTCGGAAAAAACTGGGAATTGAGGGCTCGCTATGGCGCCCCGAAAGTTTCCTGCATGATTGGATCCCACCGCGGATACCCCTCGGCTTTGCTCAGGGCAGGCTTTCGATTTCGCCAGCGCAAAAAGCGCGCTTGCCGCGCTCAGGATGACGGCGACGGTGATGGCGCTAAGGAGGCGCGCGCGAATTTTTGGCCGGCGTGTCGTCACGTTATACTTGAACCATGTCGATCGTGCGAAATATCGCCGCCATCAGCAAGGGTATGAGCATCACCTTCAGGGAGATGTTTCAGCCGACTGAGGTTGAGAACTATCCGGATGGCCCCGGTCCCACGCGCGGAGCTGTTCTGCAGGAGCGCTTTCGTGGAGCGCACGTTTTGCAGCGCGACGAAAATGGACTGGAAAAATGTGTCGCGTGCTTTCTTTGCGCGGCGGCCTGCCCATCAAACTGTATTTATATCGAAGCCGCCGAGAACACGGCTGAGAAGCGCATCTCAAGCGCCGAACGCTATGCCAAGGTCTATAACATCGACTACAACCGCTGCATCTTCTGCGGCTATTGCGTCGAGGCCTGCCCGACCGACGCCATCACGCACGGACATGGTTTTGAACTGGCCAGCCTGAATGCGACCAATCTGGTGATGCGTAAGGAAGACATGCTGGTGCCCGATGTGGGTATGCCGGGCGAGCTGGCAGCGCACTCCGACTCGATCAAGTAACTCCCGATTCGAGCCTCAGACACTTATCGCTGGCAAGCGTTCTTCAGTCGGCAGCAGCGCGCGACAACATGGTCGAAGCGATAAGAGGGTCTCTGGACGAGCAATACCTTCCCGTGGTCTCAAGCCTGTTTGCGACCTTTTATTCGGCGCGGCACGTTCTGTTTCTCTTCTGCTTTGAGGACTGCTGTGCGAATTGCTTTTTCATGGAGCAGGAGTTCGTTCGCTTGAAATTGGCGGTTAGCGTGGAACCATTCCTGGACCGCATTGTCTTCAAGCAGATTGAGAATTGCAAGAATGGCCATGCCTTGATGGTGTGCCATCCATTCGCGGACCAATACAGGGGTTTTGGCAGATTCTGAAAAGTCGGCGGATTCGTAAAAGCCGTAGGCGCCACTCCATCCGGAGTCATCCATACGATGCAGATTGCGAAGGGCCTCAGCCGAATCAACACCGAGCGCCAGAAATGTGGAGTAAGGCGAGATGACTGGACCGGCTACGGCGTCCCACTTGAGCGAAATTTGCGGGATGCCGAAGGCCTGATAGTGATAGTGCCCAGCCTCATCTGTTTTTCCATAGCCGGACTCCGAAATGCCCCAGGGAATGTTAAGCGATTGCGTGAAACGGCGTTGGATCTCGACAGCGGCCGCAAGCGAACGCGCGATAAGAGTATCGGGGTAGCTCCGCATCCACAGCGAGGGCATGAGGTATTCAAACATGGTTCCAGTCCAAGAAAGCAGGATGAAATGGCCAAAGCCTGAGGTATGAGCTCGCGCCATTTTGAACCATCCCTGCTGCGGAAGCTCGCCACGCGAGACTGCGATGAAGGTAGCGATGCGGGCTTCCGAAGCCAGCATGTCGTAGCAGGCGGAGTGAAGCTTTCCTGTCTCGACGTCGTAGCCGATGGAAAGGAGTTGCCGATCTTTCTGTACCAGAAAAGCAAAATCCATCGCCTCCGCTTTGAGAAATGCCTCACTGGAGATGGTACTGATTCTCGCCACAAGTTTTTTCAAGCGTTCGCGTGTGGCTGGAAGTTCGGAGCGCAGCTTTTCGACGAGGACACTCTGGCCTAGTTCATCTTTGGCCGCATTCAGAGTAGCCCAGGTGCGGGAGAGTCGGTGTTCCAGCTGATCGGCAAAACCTTCCGCGTCTTCAAGCGTGGGAAATAGATCATCCCGATGCAAAGCCAGAGCCGGAATCTGCCGGAGTGGCGTAAATTCTGGCAGGAGCCATGGCAAAAAGTCGGCAATGAGCGACGTGATTGCCTGCAAGCGCGCCCGTGTTTCATTAAGCCACCATATAGATTCGTCAGGAGATGGTTGTTGGTAATCAGGGATGCGCGCAAAAGCCGGCAACTCGGCAGTTTGGAATGTCCAAGCACACCAATCCTCAAGGCTTGCGTAGGCGGCAGGCAAAGCATGAGCTGCAATCTCAGCAGGGATGTCTTTCTGTGAATTCATCAGTTGCCAATGCGTTGCCACACCGCGGAACAGCGCGGCAGAAAGAAGTGAGGTGTGTAGTAAAGCTTCCGCTCCTGTACGCAGGGTGTAGAGCGATGCAGCCAGATTGCCACTGTCAACGGAAGACACGGTAATTGGTTGAAGGGGCCGAAGTGTCTGCGTGTCGTACCAGTTGTACAGGTGGCCTCGGTGTTTTGAGAGCCGATCCATAGACGCGAGGCTCTCCTGGGTGAGTTCCGAAAATTCAGGTACGGTGAGGAAACCGAATTTCACCGCGGCCTGACGTGCGTTGAGCAGGAGGCCAAAATTAGTGGGGGAGACGCGCCCGGCTTCAAAGAGCGCCTCTTCCTCCACATTGTCCGGAATCAGAAAGTTATGGCGAAGCCCTCCATACTCTTGGAAAAAGCGCCACACGCGCAATGCATGCTGAAGTAAAAAGGTTTCTTCGCGCACGCTTAGGCGTTGCTTCTGTTCGCGGGCGGACGGTTCAGCCAGAGGGTAATTCCGTTCGCGAATCCCCATAGGATGAGAATAGGAGCAGCAATAAAGAGCGACCGCAGCCGAGTGAAGGCAAGCACGATGGCAACGGCGATCGCAAAGGCGGATGTGGCCGCAAGGTAGCGATCGACGGGCGTAATTTTTGCTTTGGAAGATTCAGCTTCCGCTGCCGTCTCCCATTCGAGAAGACGCTGGCCGGTGATGAAGCGCCGAATGAGCGAACGAACAATTGCATCCAGCGACAGCATTGTTTGGTGGGGAAGAAATGCAAGGTTTAACAGTGTAATGAAGATGGCTTGCCAGAAGCTGTTGAGTGCTTCGCCGACACTGCCTTGTTGTTCGCTTAAGAAGGCGCGCCCCAGACCGAAGGCGAGCTGCACTAGAGTAGGAGCGACAAGCAGGAAAAGAGTGACTGCGGTCCAGTAAAGCGCGCCTCCGGGCAGGCCAAGCCATCCGGCGACTAGAAGAATGAGCGTAAATGGTTCGACAAGCGAGCGGCGCAGATTATCAAAAATCTTCCACCGGGAGATGGTGGAAATTGGATTGCGCACGAAGCGGCCTGACTCGTCCGGCACGCGGGCAAAAAGCCATTGAGCGATCTGCCAATCACCGCGCACCCAGCGGTGCTGGCGGCGAGTATAGGCACTGTAGTGTGACGGATAATCGTCGATGACTTCAATGTCCGTCGCCAGCCCGGCTCGCGCGTAAGCCCCTTCGATGAGGTCATGACTGAGGAGTGCGTTGCGCGGGAAACGCTTGTCAAGCACGGTATGGAGTGCGTGGACTTCGTAAATTCCTTTGCCCGTGAAGCTGCCCTCGCCATAAAGATCTTGATAGGCGTCGGAGACCGCTCGCGTGTAAATATCGAAACCCGTTTGTCCGGAATAGAGTGATGCGAGTCGCGAACGGGACGCCGAATGCACGCTCAGTCCTACACGCGGTTGCAGAATGCCATAGCCAGCGGTCACGATGCGGCGATCGGGATCGATGATGGCTCGGTTTAACGGATGGGCCATCGCGCCGACCATCGCACTGGCGGTGCCGCGCGGCAATTGCGTATCGGAATCGAGGGTGATGATGTATTTGACCCGGGAAAGCGTGGTTAGATCGCCGGTCTTTACCGGAAAGGCGTCGAATTCTCCGCGAAGATACTTATTGAGGTCGAGAAGCTTGCCGCGCTTGCGCTCCCATCCCATCCAAACGCCCTGGCGTGCATTGAAGATGCGATGGCGATGAAGCAGGAAGAATGATCCGTGTTTCGGCGACGTGGGATAGCGCAGATTGAGGTCATTGATAAGGCGAACGGCGAGATCGACAAGCGGGTCGCTGTCATTCTCGCGCGGCCGCGTGACGGAATCAGGCAAATCGGTAAGCAGGGCGAAATGCAGATTAGGGTCGGGGTTGGCGAGGAAGCGGACTTCGAGTTCCGCTACTAACTCACGCACCTGCTTTTCGTTCACCAACAGCGTGGGTACAGTGACGAGCGTTATGTAGTCAGCGGGAATGCCTTTCGTGAAGTCAAGCTTAGGCAATGCGGATGCCTTGAAGAGGGCGGTAATAGTGTTGTTGACGAAATCCACTGCTCCTTGGGTGGCAGGAAGCAGCAGAACAAGGAAGGCAAATGTGAGTCCGCCGAAGATGGAGTAATTCGGAATGAGGGGAAATAGTATGGCGGCGATGAGCAGGACGGTGAGGATCTCGATTCCGCCGATGTAGAAATCATCGGCATGGCGGCGCACAAAGGTGCGCAGCGCGGTCAACAAAGCGAGGGTGATATCCGATGCTGTCAATGAGGGAGTGAAAGCCGCGATCAATAAGGTAGTAGCCGATATGTGCGTACCGCAGGTAGAGTCTTGGGTCTTCGATCTTCCGCCGTTGGGCTTGTCGGGCGAGTTCGAGCGCCGCTGAAGCCACCTGGCTTTCGGAGCATTCTGAATGATGGGCAATTTCAGCGATGCGCTTGCGATAGTTTTCCCGGCTATCAAAGTCCATCTGGGAATAGGCACGCGTGGGATCCTGCTGCAGTAGGGCATCGAAGACGACCAGCGGCTCCATGAGCGAGAGCCAATCGGCATGGCCAAGACTCACGCAGGCTTTTGATGCGTGCTGTCAAGAGCTCTGGAGTGGCTGCTTCCGGCGATTGCGGCGCGTGCAGCATGGCATCGGCTTGCAGGAGAATCAGTTCCACGAGGGCGAATTTCATGAATGATGGAAGGGCCCACAACTCCCTCAACTCTAGCGGGTCGTTACGTTGCGCCGCTTCAACATAGATGCGTAGTGCCGAGCCATTCCAAACGGAATGTGCTGCGTCAAGGTAAGCGTGGGCCAGCGCAGCATTTCGCGGTTCGTCCATCATAGCGCGGGCAGATGCAGAATTTTCCGGCGCATCGAAGAGATTTCATTAATTGCGGAACGCAGAAGACGAGGATTTTCGCGTAGCTCCAGCAGAGGACTGGGGCTGTTAGCCGGAAGAGCACCGAGTTCCTGATAAAGCGTGTCGAGTGCCATCTGCGCTCTATCGACGCAGTTCCAGGAATGGAAGCGGTCCGCGGACGCGATGCACTGTATTCCAACTGGCAGAGGCTAGCCATGCGTGTGCGCGAAGGTCTTCAGCGCAAATGCCAGCGTTATCGAGAATGTTCTGATCTATCTCAGGAACCTGATACGTCATGGATCTCCATCAGCGATAGCTCGCCGCCTGCATCTCGAACATTCCGGCATAGCGTCCACCGAGAGCCACGAGTTGCTGATGTGTGCCCTCTTCAACGAGTCGGCCGCCCTCAAGAACGACAATGCGGTCAGCCATTCGGACGGTCGAAAAGCGATGCGAAATAAGCAGCGCCATCTTGCCCTCGGTCAATTCCGCGAATCGCTCGAAAACTTCGAGCTCACTTTTTGCGTCGAGCGCGGCAGTAGGTTCATCAAGCACTAGCAACTGCGCGTCACGCAGGTAGGCACGAGCCAAAGCAATCTTCTGCCATTCCCCGCCTGATAGATCAACTCCGCCTTCAAAGCGGCGCCCCAGCATCTGATCGTAGCCGCCCGGCATCTTTTCAATTACACCTTGCGCAAGGCTCTTCTGCGCGGCGCTTTCGATCTCTGCTTCTGTATGCGGAAGTTCAACACGGCCAATCGCGATGTTTTCGCGTGCGGTCATTTCGTAGCGCATGAAATCCTGAAAGATGACCCCGATTTCCTTATGTAAATCGTCCAGGTCATAATCGCGCAAGTCGATGCCATCAAGAAGAATCTGGCCGCCCGTCGGATCATAGAGACGGGTGATGAGCTTGACGACCGTGGTCTTGCCTTGGCCGTTTTCCCCGATGAGGGCAATACGCTCGCCGGGCCTGAGGACAAAGTTGAAGTCCTTCAGCACACGGCGCCCGGTGCCGGGATAGGCGAATGAGACATTGCGGAACTCGAAACCGCGCTGAATTGGTCGAGGTGCCGGGAGCGCATCCGGCCTTGTTGTGACCGTCGGCTTCATGTCAAAAAATGCAATGAGGTCGGTGAGAAAGAGCGCCTGATCGGCAATACCGGAAGCCGTCGAAAATGCCTGCTGAAAGTTGCCGCTGGACTGCTGAATGGCTAATGTAACCAGAGAGAAAACGCCGATTGTAGGATAACGGCCTGTCACTGCTTCGAAGATCGCGAACACGTAAGCACCGTAGTAACCAAGCGTGCTGATGAGCGAAAGCAGCCCTCCCCAGGTTAGCTTGCGACGCGAGAGGGCAACATCTTCCTCGTATATCTTCCTTGAAAGAGATCTGAAGCGATTGGTCAGGTAATCGCTCAGATTGAAAAGCTTCAGTTCCTTCGCGGCTTCCTTGCTGCCCCCCAGCTGCCGCAGGTAATCCATCTGGCGCTTGTCCGGCGTCTGGTGAAAGTTCTTCGCGTAGCCGAGGAACGCGAAGTGCGTCTCTCCGAAGAACGCTGGCAGGACGCCGGCGATTAATAGGAGGATCATCCATGGCGAGCGATAAATGAGCACTCCACTCCAAATCAGAGTCAGAACGACGTATTGGAATAGGCGGCCCATCTGCTGGATCATTGCCAGGCGGTCGGTAGCCTGCGCGCGCGCGCGTTCGAGCCGGTCGTAGAAGATGGGATCTTCGTAAGTTGTAAGGTCCAGCTGCGCTGCCTGCTGCATTACCCTCACGCTAACGTGATAGGTGTAACGGTCGGACAATAACTGGTCGGTGTAATCGATGCAGCGGCTCAGAATACCGGTGAGGAGCGCGAGGCCAACCTCTGAGGCGACCAGCCACCAGAAATGTGGAAACTGCGGCTGATGCTGAAGGGCGCGTGCGACGCCGGTGATGATCTTGGCAGCAACAATGCCAATAAGGAGTCCCAAAAGCGGAACAACAACTCGCAACACCAGTCCCCAGGTAACGACTGAGCGTCCCGAATCCCACACAATACGCAGCACAGCGGGCACGTTGCGGAGTGCGCGAATACGGTCGCCCCACGCATTGTGGGAGCTAGATTGAGGGTTTTTACTCATGGAATCAGGTCGATGTCACTATTTGGATGGCCCAGAAACGAGTATAGTTGTGCGTCTTGCAACCAGACGATGTCGACACACGAACGACGCCAGGAGCGCAGTTATTTCAGAATCGCGTTATAGCCATTATTGAGAAGCTTCGCACGCATGATCTTCGCTTCACCGAGTGTAGGAAACGGTCCAATTTGCACATGGAGCAGTTTATCTGCAGCTTCGCTGCGAACGGAGGCGCTGTATCCGAGTTTGCTGAGCGCCGACACCAATACATCAGCGTCTTCACGGTGCGAAACGGCTGCAATCTGGACCATGATCGCAGCCGTCGCCGTGGTAGATGCCTGAACCGGTAAAGATGGCGAAAAAGCTCTGCCAGGTTCGGGGACACCATATAAAGTCTTAGCGGCTTCGGATCCATTTGAGCTGCTGGCGTTCTCCGGAAAGGCGTCAGCCGCATTGGATACCGGTAATGTAGAGGGTGCTGCGGATGGCTTAGACGGCAGCAGCGCCTGTGTGGGCTTGCGCGTTGGACCGCTTGAGTCGGCAGCATCCGTGGACAGATCATTCCCGGATGCATGAGCGCTGGATGGATCCGAATCCTCGACGACTGTCTTAACCGCAGAAGGAGACGTAATCCCGAGCGGCTGCGATATCGCCTGCGCAGACGCTGTTACTTTACTTGTGTTGCCTCGCCCCAGCGAGTAGCCGAATCCGAAGAAGACTCCGCAGACGAGCACCAGACCGAAAAAAATCCCCAGGATCGATCGCATCCCGAGCGTGATTTCAGCATCGGAATGTTGGAGTTCTTCGGATTCTTCGTAGGTCTTCATTCGGGTTTTTGCGGCGGTTGAACTGGAGTGGGAGTGTTGACAGGAGCAACAAACTTACCGAGCAGAGAGATCAACTCTACCGGTAGCGGGAAAACGACGGTAGTATTTTTTTCGGTGCCGATGTCAGTGAGGGTTTGCAGGTAGCGCAGTTGCATAGTGAGCGGTTGCTGCGCCAGAAGATTGGCTGCTTCCACGAGGCGTTGTGCTGCAGCAAACTCGCCCTCAGCATTGATGATCTTGGATCGCTTTTCGCGCTCGGCTTCGGCCTGCTTGGCCATGGCGCGCAGCATCGACTCAGGCAGGTCCACTTGTTTTACTTCCACGCTTACCACCTTTACTCCCCACGGCTCAGTCCGCAGGTCGATGATGGTTTGAATGCGCTGGTTCAGCGCGTCTCGATGGGAGAGCAGTCCGTCGAGTTCGACCTCACCTAATACCGAACGCAACGTCGTCTGCGCGAACTGGGAGGTTTGGTAGACGTAGTTCGCAACTTCGATGACCGCCCTGGCGGGGTCGAGAACGCGAAGTGTAATCACGGCATTTACCTTGATCGTCACGTTGTCGCGCGTAATGACATCTTGTGGTGGCACCTCCAACACTTCCTGCCGAAGCGAGATGCGCACCATCTGATCAAGGGGCCTGAAAACCAGGATGATCCCGGGACCTTTCGGCTGTGGCAACGCACGGCCCAGGCGAAAGACAACGCCGCGTTCATACTCGCGCAGAATTTTTATGGAATTGAGCAGGTAGAGAACAATTGCGGCAACGACGATCAGTACTGGAACACTTGTCATGCGGCTTCACCCGCAAGCGATTGTATCGCACTGGAGCAAAGCAGGTTTTGGCTAATTGGAGGGGGGATGCGGCACGGGAACCCGCTCTACCAATAGAGTGAGGCCGCGCACACCGCACACCCGAACCGGATCGCCAGGATTTACGGGGACGTTCGATTCGGCCTGCCAGAGTTCGCCATGCACGAAGATCTGGCCATAAGGAGCCAGTGGCTGCTGAGCCACTCCAGTTGCGCCAAGGAGCGCCTGAGGCCCGGTCATCACCTTATTTTGCCTCGCGCGGATGGCTATGCGAACCAGGAATAAGGTGATCAGCCCGAATGCGACTCCGCAGGCTATGGCTGTGGCCAGACGCACGCGCAATTCTGGAATCGGGCCGTCTACCAGAGTGAGCGTTCCGAAAATTAGAGCGATTATGCCGGCACCTGCGAGGATGCCGTGGCTCGGAAACTTTGCTTCCAGTACCAGGAAGGTGAATGCGCCGAGAAGCAGCATGATCGCGGTATAGCGGACGGGAAGTAGGTTTAGCGAAAAGAGTGCCGTTAGGAGCAGGAGCGTTCCTAGGGCGCCTGGAATGATGGTTCCGGGTGAATTGAATTCGAGATAGATGAGCAGGCCCCCCATCACCAGAATCAGCACGGCGAGATTCGGGTCCATCATTCGATCCAGGATCTTTTCGCGCAGGGTCGGTTCAACATCAGTTAGATTCGCTCCTCGCGTGTGCAGCGTTACCGAACTGCCATCGAAGCGCGTTACAGTGCGTCCGTCCAGTGAATCGAGCAGTGCGCGGTTGTTGGGCGCTACCAGGTCGATCATGTGTAATTGCAGGGCCTCTTGCTCCGTGTATGATTTCGAGTTCAACACCGCGTCTTGCGCCGCATCCGTGTTGCGATTGCGGCGCGATACGAAGGAGCGCAGAAAGGCTGTCGTATCATTCTCAAGTTTTTGCTTCATGATGGGATCGAGTTTCCCGCCCTCGATTACCGGATGCGACGCGCCCGCGTTCGTTCCGGGAGCCATGGCAGCTATATCTGCCCCTTCGAGCAGAAAGAAGCCGGCTGAACCGGCGCGGCTGCCGGAGGGCGCCACATACACAATAACCGGAACGGAAGAGGCGAGAATTTTGCTCACCATGGAGCGCGTCGTATCGAGAAGGCCGCCGGGTGTATTCAGGTCAATCAGCAGGGCATCCGAATGGTTTTGCGCCGCTTGCGTAAGGCCACGTTCCAAATATTGCTCGCTCACCGGTTGGATCGTATCGTCGAGGTGAAGCACAACTACCTGTGGAGAAACGCCGCGGCTTTGAGTTGAAGTGAGAGTAGTTGCCATCAGAAGGCAAAAGGTGGAGACGCACTTCACCGCACGCATCGTAGAGCGTGACATAGACCCAGGTGCAAATCGCTCCGCGAGCCATCTCATTGAACTTGTTGTCCTCTCGCTTCGACGGCCTGCTTCATCCCTTGTGCGTTGGCATTCGCCGGCTCAATGCGCAGTGCTGCGCTCACCTCGATTGCCGCCGCGGGGAGCTGATTTGCCTGCAAATCCATCCGTGCGAGCACCAGATACGCCGGGACATTCGGGGCGAGGTTTAAAGACTGTTGCGCCTCGGCGCGCGCGGCCTTCGGATCTTCGCTATGTTCTCGAACCTCGGCCACGCCCGCGTGGGCCAGCGCGGAGGAGGGATCGGCCTGTAAGGCGGCCTGATATTCCCGCTCGGCTTCGAGAATCAGCCCGCGATTCAGAAACTGATTTCCGTCGCTGACCAGTTTCGCAGCCCGTTCCTTTGCAGGAAGTGCGGCGAGGCGCAGGGCTTGTATCTGTTCCATTTCAAAAGCAGCCTGGCGAAATTCAGTTTCGTTGTAACTGCGTTTGATGCGCTCAAGAGGTAGAGCATCATCGGGTATTTGGTCACCTTTAGCGGAATTTTCGTTACCCGATGCCGGGTGTCTTAACGCCGTGGCGAAAGCCTGGGCTTCGGTGTCCTGGGGACGCAGTTTCAGCGTCGCATCGATCTCGCGTTTGGCCCCCGCGATATCGTTTTGTTTCCGCAGTGTAACAGCGAGGTTGAAGTGGTAATCAGCGTCGCGTGGATCGGAAGCGATAGACTGCTGAAAAAGCGGCGCGCCGTCGTGGCCTCTGCGGCTTGCAGCTACACCCTCATTGTTCACCACTTCGGGCAGTGGCAGCTGGGTACCTACAAACGCGAATGCCTCCTCGGCCTTCAGGTAATTTGCAGTGTAGAACAACGCGAGTCCGCGATCGAAGTCGGCCTCAAGCGCACTTGGATCGTCTTTCGGCATCTGGCCAAACACAGCAGCCGCAGCCTCATAGTCCTGATTCGCAAAGTATGCCTTGCCAAGCGCCAGCCTCGCAGGAACGAAACTGGGACTGATTTTTGTCGCTTCCTGCAGATGGGCAATCCGGTCCCCAGGCGCTTCGGCAATCATGCCGCGAATGTAGTTCTCAAATGCGTCCGGGCGCAATGGCGCGTCCGCTGCGAGAAAAGTCTGCTCCGCTACGGAATACTTTGGATCGAGTCTTCTAGCTACATTCCATGCCAATCCATTGAGCGTGTCGAGAAGGTTCTTAAGATCCGCTCCTTGCTGGATCGGAGTGCTCAGGGTTAATTGATGCAGGTTGAGGATTTGTGCCGTGGCCTCGAGCCGGCCGCCTGTTTCGGCATATGTGCCGACAATTACGGCATCGGAATCAAGCAACTGCGCAATGCGAATTGTTGTGGCGCGTGAAGGCTGGAAATTCAAGGGCAGCCCCAGCCGATCCAGCGCATAGAGTCGGTCGGCGCGGCTGATCGTCAGAAAGCCCGCTGCGTCGAGTCGGCGATTGAAAATATCCGCCGCGCCTTCGCCGATCCAATCGAGATTCGGCTGCCCAGTATGGTTTTCGAACGGTAATACCAGCAACAGTCGGCCGGGCGCCTGCGCTTCCGACGTCGGTTCAGCCGAGGATTGCTGAGTCTGGGCCCCTCCCGGTAACAAAACGAATGAAGCCGCGAGTAGACACGGACAAAGCCACCGAAATCGAAACATTTGCCGCACAAGATGGATTATAGTTGGCGCACGTTTGCACTGCTCGTTTACGGCCGGCGGAGCTGCGCTTCCTCCGGACGATCGAAATGGAGCACTGCCGCCCATTCACCCTTGCGCTGCTCACGCCAGACCACATGACCGTCAAGCAGATGTGCAATCGCTGCTGGACTAAGGTCCTGATGAAAGCCGAAAAAGCGTGCGTCCATTTTCTCGTTGTAGCGTCCAAGGTTGAGGCTCCACTTTGGAGGGACGTACTTCGTTGAAAATATCAGCCCCACAGTGTAAGGCTCGGCTGATTGGGCGGCATGCTGCAGTTGCCCGAAGGTGAAGTCATCGATAGCTGCGACGCTTATGGGTTTGGTGACATAGCCCAGTTCCGGTTTTGTAAGTTCGTCTGACGCCGGCCATGCAGTAAGCACGGTTTCGTGTGGATAGCGCATAATGATCTGCGCAATGGCATCCTGTTGTAGATGGATCATGTCGCTGTATGAGAGATTGTCTTCCGGCGCAAAGCTGTATGGCGGATTGACGAACAGCCCCGCGAGAAAGGCAACCGCAGAGAGAGCCACAAACCAGGTCCATCGCCGGTAGCGCGTTCGGAAGGTATTTACGCACAGGAGGATCACCAGAGGATAGAGCGGCAGCAGATATCGTGTGAGTAAAGCGCCCCCCAGGATGGAAAAAAAAGCCACGTTTGCAAGAATTACGACGAGAAATGCAGTGCGATTGTCATGGGATATCGGCGGACGCCGGGAGCCATCCCCCTCCGGCAATGGATCGAGTAGAAGACAGGCCAGCGCCAACAGCACCGGCACAAAGAGATTCATATGCAGAGTGATCTGATTGGTGCGATGCCAGAATGCAATCAGCACCCGTACCGGCGTAAGCGTGGCCGTCGCATTGTAGCGAAGATACTCTGGATTTCCGAATACGAATCCCGTGCGGTGCCAGTGGTAGAAGTACCAAAGTCCGAGGGGGAGCAGCGGTACGAGTAGAAGAGCTGCGATGCGTGCATTCTTCGAGCAGCGAGTTCGCAGCGCAAGCCATGCCTGCCATCCGGCGAGCGCGAGCGGAGTGACAATGGCGGTCTCTTTTGAGAGCGTCGCAAGCGAAAAGCACAGGATGGCCGGTCCCATGTGACGGTCGTCGATGAAGAATGCCAGTGCCCAGAGCGTAGCTGCGGCGGCGAACAGGTCAGCATGGGCGAGCGAGCTTTGTGCAAAAACAACCGGGTACATTGCGGTGAGCGCGAGCGTTGCCAGCGCAATTGTGCGCCGGTCGGAAGCGGCGACCGTAATTCTCCAGGCAGCGGCGAGCGCGAGCGCAGCAATCGCACACATGGCCGTGCGTGTAACGAAAGGAGAAAAGCCAAACAGCTTCCAGCATGTCGCGAGATAAATCGAAGGCAGCGGGGGATGCGCGTTCGACAGAGTGGAAAAAGGAATCAGTGAGCCAGTGCGAAAAAAATCGAAGGCCGCAGGTATGTAATAGCCCGCTTCATCCCAGTAGTAGGGAAGCCGCAGCAGACGCCAATGGGCGAAAAAAACCGCTGCGAACGTAAGGAAGAAAATCGCCCAGGATGGGGGATTGTTCAGGATGCGCACAGTATCAGCCTGGGACGATTTCGACACGCGTCAGTGTACCAAGCTCCGGATTCGGGCCGACTAATGGATAGGGCCAGTTGGCATAGGCATGGGATGACCCTGAGGTTCCAGCGCAATTGCTCCAAACGTCTGCTCGTACTGGGCGAGATTCTGGCCAAGCATACTCAAAAGTGCCTTGGCCTGCTGTGGACTCAAGTAAACACCATGGCTATTCTCTATCGTGACCTGATCCGGTGTTTCTTGATGGACGATGCCGAAATTGAGAAAGAAATCCCAAACGCTTACGCGTACCTGAACGCTGTTGGCATAGGTTTCGCGATAATCCGGCGATTTACTGATCTGGATCCTGGGTTGGGAGGGGCTGCTATTCATTGTGCCTACAGGGTATCGCAAAATCCAGGAGGAGGGCTGGTGCGAAAGGGGGGATTTGAACCCCCACGGGTTGCCCCGCCAGATCCTAAGTCTGGTGCGTCTGCCAATTTCGCCACTTTCGCGTTTCTGCTCATACTTCGACTGAACTGCTGTATCTAATCTACTGGTGAAGATCGGCGGGTGCAATGCTTGGTCGGAGTCATGCCAATCGCATGCTAAACTCAAATGCAATTGCCCGGCAGCAAGTGCCAGGTTTCGGCGAAGAGATGCCGTTGTTTGAATCGCATCGAGCCGATTATCGATTTTGCTTGAGATTGTGATTCATCGCGCAATGGGACGCCATTTAAGATGCTCACCCTCCAGAAAGATCCTTTGTGACCGCGACCTCCCTGACCCTAACGGAACTCAAGAGCAGGATCGAAACCCGAAAAGCCAATATCGGCATTATCGGAATGGGTTATGTCGGCTTGCCGCTGGCGTTGCTATTCAGTGAGCAGCGGTTCGCTGTCACCGGGTTCGACATCGACAGGCAAAAAGTAAATACGCTGAACGCGGGCGGCTCCTACATCGTTCGCATCTCGAGCGCGGAAGTTCAGCAAGCCCAAAAAAATGGCTTTCGTGCAACAGCCGATTACAGCGAGATTGCGCAGATGGATGTGGTCATCATATGCGTGCCGACTCCACTGAATGAATATCACGAGCCCGATCTCAGCTATATCACCGGAACGCTTCATGCCATGGCGCCTCATGTGCGTCAGGACCAGCTTGTTATCCTCGAGAGCACAACCTACCCGGGAACTACGGAAGAGGTTGTGGTTCCCTTGCTGGAAAAGGGAAATGTCCGTTGGTCTGCGCGCTTCGCGAGATGAGCAAACGCCGGGATTCTATGTAGCCTTTTCGCCTGAACGGGAAGATCCCGGCAATGACACGGTTGCCCGTCGCGATATTCCCAAGGTTATTGGAGGATGTGGGCCAGTCGCGCTAGAGCTGGCGTGCTCCGTATACGCGGGCATTTTTAATCGTACGGT
Organism: uncultured Acidobacteriaceae bacterium; assembly: GCA_963783805.1. Lineage (GTDB taxonomy): Bacteria > Acidobacteriota > Terriglobia > Terriglobales > Acidobacteriaceae > Silvibacterium. Next base: position 461,758 of record CAWAPC010000011.1, read on the forward strand.
TCCAGTATCCTCGCCTGCGGCGGCCGAGATGACCAAGCTGCTTGAGAACATCTATCGGTGCGTAAATATCGCGCTGGTGAATGAGTTGAAGCAGCTGTGCCTGCGCATGAACATCGACTTGTTCGAAGTCATCGACGCGGCCAAGACAAAACCCTTTGGATTTCAGGCGTTTTATCCGGGTCCGGGGCTGGGCGGACATTGCATCCCCATCGATCCGTTTTACTTATCCTGGAAAGCCAAGGAGGTCGACTTTCATACGCGTTTTATTGAGTTGGCGGGTGAGGTCAACAGCAACATGCCATATTTCGTGCTTGAGCAGACGATGGCTGCCCTGAATGAGCATGAAAAATCGCTTAAGGGTTCGAAGGTATTGCTCCTGGGCGTGGCCTACAAGAAAGACGTCGACGATTTACGCGAGTCCCCCGCGTTGACCATTATCGAGCTGCTTCGTAAGCGCGGAGCGGTTGTCTTCTACAACGATCCGTATTTCGCCCGGGTCGGGCGTGGACGTCATTACGATCTTGATATGGAAAATACTCCGCTCGAAAATCTGGAACAGTATGATGTCGTCCTCATCGTGACAGATCATTCCGATTACGACTATCGGCGCATTGTTGCTGAATCCAAGCTGGTTGTGGATACGCGGAACGCGACAAAGGGAATCGTGTCAGACAAGATCGTTCATTGCTAGGCATTTTGATGGAATTCATTGATTTGAAAGCGCAGTACAAAGGCATTAAAGGCAGCGTGGATGCCAGGATCCACGCTGTGCTGGAGCATGGGCAGTTCATTCTTGGTGCGGAAGTGGCTCAACTGGAAAGTGAACTGGCGCGGCGCACCGGCAGCAAGCACTGCATCTCCTGCGCGAGCGGCACTGATGCGCTTTTGATTGCGCTCATGGCGCTGGGCATTTCGCCGGGAGACGAGGTCATTACCTCGCCTTTCACTTTCATTGCGACGGTCGAGATGATTGTTCTGCTGGGCGCCACTCCGGTCTTTGTTGATATCGATCCTCGCACCTACAATCTTGATCCTTCCCGCGTTGCCGCTGCTATAACCTCTCGGACTCGCGCTGTCATGCCGGTTTCGTTGTATGGCCAGTGCGCCGATATGGACGCAATTCAGGATGCGGCCGGGGATTTGCCGGTGGTTGAAGACGCGGCACAGAGCTTTGGCGCGGCCTATAAGGGACGCCAGTCGTGCAACTTGAGCGCGATTGGTTGCACGAGCTTTTTTCCGTCCAAGCCGCTTGGTTGCTATGGGGACGGAGGGGCTTGTTTTACGAACGACGATCATCTGGCTGCGATCATGCTGGAGATCCGCAACCATGGGCAGGATTCCCGGTATCATCATGTCCGTCTGGGACTGAACGGGCGGCTGGATACGATCCAGGCGGCGGTTCTGCTGGCGAAGCTTGAGGTCTTCGAGCAGGAACTGGCGCTACGCTCGGAAGCGGCTGACCGGTACAGGCAGCGGCTCGCGGAGGTTGTCCAGACTCCCTTTGTAAGTGATGGAAACCGCAGTGTTTACGCGCAATACACGATTGAGGCAGACGACCGCGATGGCATGGCTAATTCATTGAAACAAAGGGGGATTCCCACGGCGATTCATTATCCGATTCCGGCTCATTTGCAGCCGGCGTTCAGCGGTTTGGGGTGCGGTTCCGGGGATTTTCCGGTGGCTGAAAGGGTTGCGGGCCGAGTGCTGAGTTTGCCGATGCATCCCTATCTGACGGCCGACGATCAGGACAGGATATGCGATGCTGTTAAGGCGTTTGTCGCGTTGCGGTAGCCATACCCCACCCCCTTTCCCTGCCCATTTCTGTGTAGATCATTCATTCGGTTGAGTTTTCATAGAACGCGAATCGACCTAGCTCATTGATTCCATTGGGTTTTCTTGATTCCTTGAATTGGGTAATTCATTGATTCGATGAAGGTTTCCGGGAAATTTGTTGGCTTCAGACCTGGGAAGCTGGTGAAGCGATCTGGCACCCCCCCGGATTATTTTTGCCTGTTTCTTTGTAGATCATTCATTCGGTTGAGTTTTCTCAAAGGGGTGTTTGCGCTAATTCATTGATTCTATTGGGTTTTCTCGATTTAAGATCCCGCCTAAGTCATTGATTTGGCGAGCTTTTCTGACAAGTTTTCTTTGGTGCGGCGATGCAAAGAGAAAGGGACCGCGTGGGCGGTCCCTTTTCCATTCTTCTCACTCTACTTCTATTTTACCAAATCTGCGAAGTTGACTTACCAATCTTCTTTTTGAATCCCGTAACAAATTCTGAGGCCGTCAACCGGAGCGTGGCCTTTCTTGACTTCCATTTCGCCCGCCTTCCTGCTCTGGTCTGAAGCTGCACCAGCGTCAGCTTTTCCAAGCCAACTGAAAAGCATGATTGCGGCCAAGCCCCCTGACCATGACCCTGATCATTCTTTCCCTCGTGGCCGCCCTCATCGCAAGGTATCCTTTCGCCGTCGCCGTTCGCTTGCTTTCGTGATTTCGCTCATGTCCCCCGCTGGCCGAATCTCGAAAATGTTGCCGTACGTTAGCGCCGGATGCTGGCCGATGAGCTGTACAGCATGATTTATGTCCCTCGCCTCAAGAACGAGAATGCCGCCGAGTTGTTCTTTGGTTTCGGCATAGGGGCCGTCGGTCGTTGCCACCTTGCCGTTCTTCCAATACAGGGTCAGGGCGGTCTCCGGCCCCTGAAGCGCTTCTCCACCGGCCCAGTGCCCGTTGGCGCGAAGATGCTCGTCATATTCAAAGCATTTATCGAACATGGCGTTTCGCTCGCTCTCAGCCATGCCATCGAACTTGCCTTTGTCGTAGTAGCCAAAACAGAGGTATTTCATGGTCTTCTCCTCCTTCATCTCTTCTGGGTGGAAGCCAGCGTGCGGCAGTCGCAGATTTTTCTGTCACTGTTTCAAGTAACGAAGCGCGACAGATCCTGATTTAAAAATCTTTGTGTCAACAAGCTTTAATCGCAATTTCTCCGACAAGTTGACACCTTCCAACAACCGTCTTCCTTCTCCTGCAAAGATTGGCGAAACGACAAAGCGATATTCATCAACCAGACCAAGCTCTATAAGTTGTGAAGGAATATCCACACCGCCGACTAAAATATTTTTGCCTTGTTCTTGTTTCAATTTAAGTATTTCGTCGCGAAGATTCGTACGAACAATTCTCGTATTTTTATCTTCAGTGCTGTCCAATGATCGTGAAAAAACAACTTTCTTGATGGAGTCAAAGGCCCGAGCAAATTCGATGTCTGCTTTTGTCTGCCCGGAAGGGTTTTTCGCCACATCGGGCCAATAAGGAACCATCAATTGATAGGTTTTACGTCCGAAGACCTGCAGGTCAACATCTCGCATTAGGTGCATAAAATACCCAAACGTTTCTTCATCAGGATTGAATTTGGTGTGGTCGCAGCAGCCATCTACGGTAATGTTGATTGCGAAGATTATCTTTCTCATCTGATTGTCCCTGACCCTTTCCTCATGATCTCTGACGTCGGCTTACCCCACCGTGACGTCGAACTATCCGGTCTTCAAAGGCCCCGCGACCTTGTAGGAGTTGTTAACGATGCCGGACAGCAAAGCCGTGGATGCAAGAGCGGCTATTTGTTGGCGGTCTGATTGGGCAACTGAGCCCGTTTCGTTATTTTGTACTGGATCTCCTCTTCGGACAGGATGGGTGCGAAGTCTTCCATCTCAAAGACCTGGCGGATTTCGATTTCGGAGTCGACGGCGTGGGGGTTGGGGCAACGCTTGACCCACTCGATGGCCTCCTCGAGGGACTTGACCTGCCAGATCCAGAAGCCGGCGACGAGCTCCTTGGCCTCGGTGAAGGGGCCGTCGACGACGGTACGAGACTTGCCGGAGAATTTGACGCGTGCGCCTTTGGAGCTGGGATGGAGGCCATCCATGGCGAGCAGGATGCCAGCCTTGATGAGCTCTTCGTTGAACTTGCCCATCTCGGCCATGAGCAGTGGATCGGGGAGGGCGCCTTCTTTTTCTGACTCTGGGGTTGCTTTGACGATGACCATGAATCGCATTGCGAAATCTCCTTTGGGTTGAGGGATGGTTGGGTGGCTTGTTTTCGGGGTTAGCTATTTGTTGGCTAAACTCAAAAACCGGGAAATATGCGAGCGGCCGCTGCTGCGCATATTCCGAAGTTGCAGCGGCACGGGCTGTTTACTTGCTTTCGCCGGGTCCTTGTTCCGGAGCCGGGAAGAATAGAAGTTCGCGTACCTCGCCCACCGCATCGCAGGAGATGGAGCCCTTGCGCGCCCACGCGAGCGCCTCGTCCATATTGGCGGCTTCCAGTATCCAAAAACCGCCCATGTGCTCCTTGGTCTCGGTGTACGGCCCGTCGGTGACGAGCACCGTGCCGTCGGACTGCTTCCGCACCGTCTTGGCGTTGGCGGCCGGGGAAATGCCGCAGGCGAACTTCCTGACGCCGGCAGCAATCATTTCGCGGTTGAGCGCGTGGATCTCTTCGATCATCGCTTCGGTTACGGTGGACGCGTCGAAGTCGTCGGGGAGGTAATTACAAACGAGATACTGTGGCATGACTTTTTCTCCTATAACGGTTTTTGAGGCAGCAGCACAGCCTCGCGCGCTGGTCGTCGTGGAGCCTCTCTGCGGCCTGCTTCATCCTATAGTCGTCGGGCAGAGAGAAAATCGACAGCAGCAACGAATTATTTTTATTTCAATTTGCAACCCATCTCATTAAATGCACTGAAGCCGGTTTGCACGTGATTTGCAGATAACTCCCGTATTGGCGGTGATACATCGAGAATGCTGTGTCGATGAGTGCGTTGGCGATTTACCACTTGCCATTAGAAATCAAGAAACAGAAATCAGGGGTCGCAAAATTGATCCTTGACACATCTGGAAAATACACTACCATATGGTTGTGGATAGATTGGGTACAACATTTGCGGCTTTGTCCGATCCCACCCGGCGAGCGATGATCGAACGCCTCTCCCATGGGCCTGCCTCTGTGCATGGATTGACGGAACCGTTTGCACTCTCACAGCAGATGATTTCAAAACATATTGCCTACCTGGTGCGGGCGCGGATTGTGATCAAGACGAAGCGTGGACGAGAGAGTGTGTGCACGCTTAGGCCAGAGGCGATTAAGACAGTCAGCGACTGGGCGATTAGCTATCGCCGGTTCTGGGAAGAGAGCTTCGACAAACTGGATGTAGTTGTAAATCAAATGAAGAAAGAGGAGGTCAGAGATGACAGAAAACACGGTTAGCGAAATTGAGCGGATGGTCGTTACAAGAGTTTTTGATGCCCCACGCGAGTTGGTTTGGAAGGCGTGGACCGACCCGAAATACGTGATGCAGTGGTGGGGGCCGAAAGGCTTTAGCTGCCCCGCTTGCGAGATTGATTTTCGCGTAGGAGGAAAATTTCTCTACTGCATGAGAACACCGGATGGGCAGGAGGGTTGGAATGCTGGGGAATACCACGAGATTGTTCTGCACGAGAAGATCGTTTACTCCATGTACTTTTCCGACTCGAAGGGAAACAAGGTTGAGCCTGAGGAGTATGGAATAGAACATGAGGCCATAGACGATGCGCGCGACGTGGTTATTTTTGAGGATTTTGGGAACGGCCAGACTAAGCTCACCTTGATTGGAAATGACCCCATGGAGAGCGCAAAAGAGAGCGGTCAATTCGAGGGCTGGGTTGAGACACTCGATAAAATTGCGGCCGTTGTTGCAGAGCTGGCGCAGGAGAAATAGGAAGCTGAAGTTTTGACGATCGTCATGCGCGAGATATGGCTAAGGCAGACGGCGGAGGCTTGGTTAGAACGAGCCTCTCGCCGCCTGGCCGCCTTTCCAGCTAAGTGGCCCTTGGTCAACTGTTGACTTCAGGTCGAAGCACTCATTGACCGTCTAGCTGGCGAGTCGTCGGCAATACAGAAGTAATTCTCCCAAGGCTTTGACTACCAGAGACATTTATGAGGTGGGTTGTAGCTTTTTATTTCAATTCCTCGAGCCGCCTCGCGAGGAAATGCCGCTCCGGTTCCTGTTGGGTCAGCGCCAGAGCTTTCTCATACGAGGACCGGGCCTCAGCGGTCCTGCCGAGCCTGCGGCACATATCCGCACGGGCTGAATGCGCCAGGTAGTAATTTGCCAATTCGCCATGTTCCAACACCGCGTCGATATGCGCCAGACCGGCCTCTGGACCATCGCACATGGCAATGGCCACGGCACGATTGAGCTGTACAACTGGCGAAGGCTGAATTCGTGCCAATCGGTCGTAGAGCGCGACAATCTGCCGCCAGTCGGTCGCAGCGACCGATTCCGCCTCCGCATGAACGGCCGCAATCGCAGCCTGCAGTGTGTAAGCACCGAAGCGGCGGGAGTTCAGGGCTTTCTCCACCAATGCCACTCCCTCCGCGATCTGCTCCCGGTTCCAGAGCGCGCGGTCTTGATTTTCCAGCAAAATCAGCTCTCCGGTCGGAGAGGTTCTCGCGGCGCGACGGGATTCCTGTAGCAACATCAGGGAAAGCAGGCCTATCACCTCCGGCTCCGGCTGGAGTTCGGTGAGCAACCGGCCCAGTCGAATCGCCTCGCCGGTTAGCTCGGCCCGCGTTACCTCCGCTCCCGCCGCAGCCGAATAACCCTCGTTAAAGACGAGATAGATGACCTGAAGCACCGCGCCGAGCCGCTCCGGCAATTCCTGCGGCGTCGGCACCTCGTATGGAATCCGTGTCTCTCGAATCTTTGCCTTTGCGCGCACAATGCGCTGCGCCAGCGTACGCGGAGTGGTGAGGAAGGCTTTTGCTATCTCCTCGGTTGTCAGCCCGCACACCTCACGCAAGGTGAGCGCAACGCGCGCTTCCGGTGCCAGAGATGGATGACAGCAGGTAAAAATCAGGCGCAACCGGTCGTCTTCAAGGCTGTCCTCCTCAGGGGACTTTTCCGCTGCACTCCATTGCGCTTCGAGGTATCGCATGAGCTCGTCTTGAGACGCATCGAATCGTGCCCGTCGACGCAGAGTATCAATGGCTTTGAATCGGGCTGTTGAAATCAACCATGGTCGCGGATTATCGGGTACTCCACTCCTCGGCCACGCGCTCAGCGCAGCGGCAAAGGCTTCGTGCATCGCCTCCTCGGCAAGATCAAAATCACCGAGCAAGCGGATCAGAGTTGCCAGGATCCGTCCCGAATCCACGCGATAAAGGGAGTCGAGCAATTCGCGTATCTGCTCGGCGGAACGCTCAGACATGACGACGACTGTAGCAAACCAGCTACCCCGAATCAATTTGGTAAAACGGCGGATCGAATGTGAAGTGCCCAGGTCGTGACTCTGAGATCTGGAGCAACGGGACCCGCTCCCCCGGTCGACGCAAAATCGCCAGGTCGCTCATCGAGGACCCGATTAGTACCGATATGCCGGCATCTCGGAATCTATCCGCGTTTTCTAGGTTAGTGTTGGCACGTTGTCCCCTCAAGCCGGAATCTGCTTCAGCCGCTCGCGGAAGTACTCCTTCCAACTTTCGGGAAACGCTGCGACGCGGAGGGCCTGCTGCACCGAGGCCACATCGGCGTTGCTATATCTTTTCTCGGCATACAGGCGGGTGATCTCCGAAACCGGGACGTTGTTTGGGTCGCCACCGATGAGCTTCATCTCATCGCCTGCGCCGACCTCTCCTTCGCTGGTGACGGCGAGGTAGAAGCCTGTGCGGCCGCTTACGAAGAAGCGCTTTACCATGTCGTCGGCTCCGAATCTTATGCCAAGTTTGTAGCAAGGGAGGCGAGGCTGGGTCACGACCACTTTTGCCGAGCCGACGGAAAACTGATCGCCAAGGTGGACCGGCTCTTCCAGCGAACCATCGAGTGTGAAGTTTTCCCCAAAGATGCCGATTGGCAGCTCACGGTCCGGCAATTCTCTTTTCCAAGCGTCGTAGTGTGCGAATGGGTAGCAGTAGACGGCCTTATATGGTCCGCCGTGAACAGTGAGATCCGCTTGACGGTCGCCGTCCAGATTAAGCTTGCGCAAAGGGACGCGGGTGTGGACCGGCTCCTTGAAGATTCCTGTGGAGACGGTTCTCCCGTGCCACGTCACGTCGCGGGGAAGCCCCGTGTTTACGGACATTAGCTTCATCTGACCCTGGTTCTGACTCTGGGGCTCCGGTGTGTCGCGTCCGGAACGACCTGACTCAAGCGGCAGTATAGCGGGTTACTCGGGCGAGTGAATATCGATGCGCAGAAGTCAGAGTAGTCTTGGAGTTGAGAAGGAAAGAGTGGGGAAGTTCCTCTTAGCCTCAAATTCCGTTGATTAACGCGAAGCTCTATAAGAAACCGGGATACAACCCGTTCGAAAAATGGGGAACTCTCTGTGAACATATCTTTTGAAAACAAAGTTGCGCTCGTTACCGGCGCAGGATCTGGATTGGGCCTTGCGACGGCCAAGGCTTTTGCTGAATCAGGGGCTTCAGTGGTGTTGGCGGACTGGAATCAGAAGGCAGTCCGTTCTGCGGCCGAGGAGCTAGCTGCCCAAGGTCACAAAGCACTCGCTATCCACTGCGACGTAGCTGATGACGCCCAGGTAGAGGCAATGGTTGCGCAGACTGTCGCCACCTTCGGGCGGCTCGATGCAGCCTACAACAATGCCGGCGTTCAGAATGTGCTTGCTGAGACTGCTGATTCTCCCCGAGAAGATTATGACCGGGTGATGGCGATTAATCTGCGCGGTGTATGGAGTTGCATGAAGTTCGAGCTGCGACATATGCGCGAGCGAGGAAGTGGCGCCATCGTCAACTGCTCTTCGCTTGGAGGACTCGTGGGAGGCCCTGAGCGTGGAACCTATCACGCCGCGAAGCACGGAGTACTTGGGCTGACCAAAAGCGCGGCTCTCGAGTATGCGGCACGAGGCATTCGGATTAACGCCGTATGCCCGGGGCTCATTTGGACACCGATGTCCGACCAGATGGTCGCCTCTGGCCAGGCCGAGGCACTCAACACATTGCTGAAGAGCGTCCCCATGGGCAGGTATGGTCGCCCCGAGGAGATCGCTGATGCTGTTCTGTGGCTTTGCAGTCAAGCTGCAAGCTATGTGACCGGTCAGTCAATCTCGGTGGACGGCGGCTTCATCATGCGTTAAGGGCAAGCCGAATAGTGGCTTTCGCTCACTGGAGGGATGAGCTTTGCGGGCATCCCGATGATCGGCAAAGCCGCCCGCTCCGCGACAGTCAAGATCATGCCGCGCTAGAGCCGTGCATGGTCATCTACACGGGGACGGCTTCAACGTTGCTGACGGTGGGGTTGGTGGGGGATTACGCGGATTCCAACTGCCTGCCCGGTTACCAGAGAATATACAGACCTTACTCAGGCTGGGTGCTCTCGACTATGAGTCGCAAATCAGGCATTCTGGAGAGAGTCGATTCGACATTTTTTCTCCATACTGATTGCTCTTGCAGCGGGCTTGTGCGGTCGCGGCGGATGCGGGATATTGAAACCTCACGGTTGGCCATCCGCGGTTGGCCGGTCCACGACGTCACCGTTTTGAAGGGTAAAGAATGAGGCAACAAACTGTAATTGCGGTTGTGGGTTCCGGGTATGTGGGGCTTGTATCCGCGGCATGCTTTGCCGAAATAGGGCATCGCGTGATTTGCGTGGATAACGATGAGGAAAAAGTGCGTCTGCTGAATGATGGCGGAGTGCCAATTCACGAAGAGTACCTTCCTGAGATGCTGGGGCGGCACCATCGCGGGAGCATTGAATTTACTACCGATCTGCACGCGGCTACGACACAGGCGCAGGCTATTTTTATTGCCGTGGGCACTCCGCAGTCGGATACGGGTGACGCCGATCTTTCGTATGTGGATGCGGTGGCGAGCGAAATCGCCCGTTCCATCGATGACTACAAGGTGATTGTTGAAAAGAGCACGGTGCCGGTTTACACGAATGAGTGGATTACGCGGATTCTTGAGCGCAACGGCGCCTCCCGCGATACGTTTGATGTGGTCTCGAATCCTGAGTTCCTGCGTGAAGGCACTGGCGTGACGGATTTCATGCATCCGAACCGGATTGTGATTGGCGTTGAAAGCGAGCGCGCGGCCAAGGTCATGCGACAGATTTATGAGCCGCTGACTTCGGGCGAATATTACGACTTGCCCCATGCTGTTCCGGGGAGCCGCAGCTCGAGCAATCCTCCTGCTCTGTTGAAGATGTCGACGAAGGCTGCGGAGATGACCAAGCACGCGACCAACGCGTTTCTGGCGATGAAGATTTCTTTCATCAATGCGGTTGCCAACATCTGCGACGCGGCAGGCGTGAACGTTGAAGAGGTAGCCGCAGGGCGTTGGAATGGATGACCGTATCGGGCCGAAGTTTCTGCGCGCCGGGCATTGGATACGGGGGTTCTTGCTTTCCGAAGGATATTGCGGCCTTTCGCTGGGTGGCGGAGCAGCTTGGGCAGCAGTTTGATCTGCTGGCGGAAGTTGAGAAGATCAACAATCAGCAGAAGAAATTTTGTTTTTCAGAAAGATTCGTTCCGCGTTGTGGACTTTGCGCGGCAAGAATCTGGCGGTGTTTGGCCTTGCTTTCAAGGGCGGCACGGACGATATTCGGGAATCTCCGGCGATTGAGATAGTGCAGATGCTTTTGAAAGAGGGCTGCTGCGTCACGCTGTTCGATCCGGCAGCGATGGAACGCGCGAAGACGGTTCTAGAGCCGGGCCCTCACGTGCGTTATGCCGCCGACATTTACGAGGCCGCCAGGGATGCTCATGCGGTGGTGGTTCTGACCGACTGGCGGGAATTCGCGACGGTCGATCTGGATCGGTTGCGTCATATGCTGCGGCATCCCATTGTGATTGACGGCAGAAATATGTACGACCCCGATGTGATGCTGGATAAGGGATTTACTTACTTCAGCGTTGGGCGGCCGCACCCTGCGGCCGGGGTTCAGGCACTCAGAAACCCATAGTAAGGGGAGCGCTCGATTGGCAGGAAAACGTGTATTGGTGAGCGGCGCGGCAGGCTTCCTTGGCTCCCATCTTTGCGAGGCATTGATTGCTGAGGGCCACAGCGTCGTTGGCGTCGACAACTATGCGACCGGGAACTCGGGGAATCTGGCGGAACTCAATAAGGAGCCAGGATTCAGCTTTATTGAGCACGATATCTGCGAGCCGTTGAAGATCGACCGGATCGATTACGTGTTTAACTTTGCTTCGCCGGCGAGTCCTGCCGATTATGCCCGGCTTGGGCCGGAGACTTTGAAGGTTGGGTCTTACGGGACCATTAACCTGCTTGATATTGCCCGCAGCTCGGGCGCGAAGTTTCTGCAGGCTTCTACTTCAGAGTGTTATGGCGATCCCGAGGTTCATCCCCAGCCGGAAAGCTATTGGGGCAGGGTGAACCCGATTGGTCCGCGTTCGGTTTATGACGAGTCGAAGCGGTTTTCAGAGGCTGCGGTTATGGCGTACCACCGCTATTACGGCGTGGATACGCGGATGGTCCGCATCTTCAATACTTACGGGCCGCGGCTTCAGCCTACGGATGGGCGCGTGATCTCCAATTTCATGATGCAGGCCCTTCTCGGGTGAGGATCTCACGGTTTTTGGAGAGGGATCGCAGACGCGGAGTTTCTGCTATGTTTCCGACTTGATCGACGGGATTGTGCGGCTGTCGAAGTCGGACGAGCACCTGCCGGTAAACCTGGGCAATCCGGTGGAGTGGACGATTATGGAATGCGCCAGAGAGGTTCTGGCGGTGACCGGTTCGAAGAGCAAGATTCGCCATGAGCCTTTGCCCACCGATGACCCGGCGCGGCGCAAGCCCGACATAACAAAGGCTAACGAGATCCTGGGATGGTCGCCTAAAGTGCCTTTGCGTGAAGGATTACAGCTTTCGCTTTCGTATTTTGAGGGGCGCGCTCGGGAAATAGCTGTTTCTCGCCGATAAATTATTCATAATAAATATCTTAATCGAATTTTGTGTTTACTTCTCCGAATCTGGAGAACTTGACTTCGACTCGTGAACCGGCGCTGGCGAGAGCTTTGCCGGACCAGCTTCCGGTGGTGATCCATTGGCCGGATTGCAGGCCTCCAGTTCTGTAACTTCCTTCATTGGCCAGCCAGGTGACGAGCCTTAACAGGTCGGTCCCTGCCGGGTTTGAGGCTTTCCCTTCAAATCGAACCGCTCCGTCGATGGTGACGATTACGGATTCCTCGGCGAGGTCGTAATTCTTCCACTCCGCGACGGCGGGCACCGTAGACGAAGCCTCCATTCATCTGGAGATCGCCGATCATGGAAAACCTGTCGACTTTATCGGGGTCGATGTAGGCCGACTCCAGCAGCTCGATTGCGGGGTGGGCGCTGGCGATTGCTTCGGTGACTTCCTCGCGCGTGTACGGTTTCGCTCTTGGCGGCAGGTCTTTTCCGAGGCAAAATGCAATCTCGGCTTCGACACCGCGCAGGCGTTTGAACGAGGGTGCGATGCGGCTGCCGGATGCGGCAAACCCTCCCCATAGAGGCATCGCGGAGAACAGGGGCGTTGCGTCGGGAGCTGGCGCGCCGACCTTCCATCCTCCGATCGGCCCCATTGCCACGGCCATGACGGTCTTGCAGGTCGTAGGCCTCGTCGAGCGTATGGGGGCGAAGCTTTACAGGCAGATCGGGAATGGGCATTACCTCGCGGCGCGCCCTGAGAAGAATTTCCGCCGCCTGCCGCATCCGGTCATCGTCCAACGCCGAAATCTTGTGCTCCGCTGCGCTTGTCGCCATCGTTTTTACACTCCTTATCCTTGATTTGTCAATGGTTTGGAGGACGCATTCGGCGCATTGGTTTTCCGCGAAGCCTCGTTCGTGAAGCATCCAGCGAGGTTTGTTTACCCGTACTGTAACCAGAGAGCACCAGAAACGAGTCGAATACTCAGGGAAACAACAGTCGTATGTTCATTGGCAAATCCGATTCTAGTCCGATTCCTTCGTCCGAGATTACTCCCCGCTCCACTTATATGAACCGGCGGGCTTTTATGGCCGCGGGGGCGGTGGGCGCGGCGGCTTTGGCTGCGGAGCGCCTAGCCCATGTTCTGCGTCCGGACAGCGTGCGGGCGGATGTGAAGCTGAACACAGTTCCAAGCGCGCTTTCGACCAAAGGGCTTACTCCGACTCCTATGACGACATTACGCATTACAACAACTTCTACGAATTCGGCGCCGGACAAAGGCGATCCGGCGAAATATGCGGGCAGCCTGAAGACCCGCCCGTGGAGCGTTGCGGTCGAGGGTCTTGTGAAGAGCAAGAAGACCTTCGATATCGACGCGCTGATGAAACTGCGCCCGCTCGAGGATCGCGTTTACCGCTTCCGCTGCGTCGAAGCGTGGAGCATGGTGATTCCGTGGGTTGGCTATTCGCTCTCGGAGTTTATCAAGCAGTGCGATCCGCTGCCCTCGGCGAAATATGTTCAGTTCCTTTCGCTGGCCGACTCGAGGGAGGAGCCCGGCATACGAGACGTTGAGCTGGACTGGCCCTACTCCGAAGGGCTGCGCATGGATGAGGCGATGCATCCGCTGACTTTGCTGACCTTCGGTCTTTACGGCGAAACGCTGCCCAACCAGGATGGCGCTCCGGTGCGCGTGGTGGTGCCGTGGAAGTACGGTTTCAAGTCGGCAAAGTCGATTGTGAAGGTGCGCTTTGTCGACAAGCAGCCGCACACTACCTGGAACGACATGGCGTCGGACGAATATGGCTTCTACTCAAATGTGAACCCCAATGTCGACCATCCCCGCTGGAGCCAGAAGACGGAGCGCGTAATAGGCGCGCCGATCTGGAAACAACGCCAGGCTACGCTGATGTTTAACGGCTATGCGGATCAGGTGGCGAGCCTTTATAACGGCATGGACCTCAAAAAGTACTATTGAACCGGACGGGACTCGCCGTCCAGGCACACTTCTTCGCGTGGCCACTCCCGTTGGTCGTGGAATTTACCGCTGAGCTACAACTTCAAGATGAAATACTGAAACCGATGCCTAAGCGCGTTCTTGTTGCACTGAAAGTTCTGGTTCATGTTGCCTGCCTTGCTCCGATTGCATGGCTGCTGGTTCATCTTTTCCAAAATAACCTTGGTCCCGACCCTACCCATACCGTGACCTTCTTCACCGGGCGCGGCACGCTGCGGCTTCTGGTGATTTCGCTGGCGATCACGCCGGTCCGGCGGCTGACTCCGAAACTGGCGTGGATCATCCGCTTTCGCCGGGTGCTGGGCCTATATGCCTTCTTTTACGGCTGCCTGCACCTGATGACTTACCTCTGGCTCTATGCCGGTTTCAGCTTTGCGGCGATCGTTGACGACATCAGCCGACGGAGATTTATTGTGGCCGGGGTGGTGGCCTGGGTGTTGATGGTTCCGCTGGCGCTTACTTCGACGACGTGGTCGATCCGGAAGCTGGGCGGGAAGAATTGGACTCGGTTGCATTGGCTGGTGTATCTGTCGGCCCTTGCCGGGGTGGTGCATTACTGGTGGGGCGTGAAGCAGGGTGACCGGACTCCCATGGAAATCACCGTGGCTCTGGCGGTTGTTCTGGCGGCCCGTCCAGTGCTGGCGTGGGTTCGAAGCAGCACCCCTCCTTCCCCTAAGATCGCTCATAAAACCTCTTAGATTGTTCCTACCGGACCTGCATCTGTTATTGTGGAGAGTCACATTTCACCGCAAAGAAGGACCGGGAACCATGGCTAAGGCAGTCTGGAATGGCGTAACGATCGCGGAAAGCGATAAGACTCAGGTAGTTGAAGAAAATGTGTATTTCCCGGACAGCTCGGTGAAGCGTGAATATCTCCGCCCCAGCTCGACGACGTCGACGTGTCCGTGGAAGGGACAGGCGCGCTATTATTCCCTGCTGATTGATGGGCAGGAGAACCAGGATGCTGCCTGGTACTATCCGGATCCGAAACCGGCTGCTCGCAACATCAAGGGGCACATCGCTTTCTGGCGCGGCGTGGAAGTCGAGAAATAGAGCGGCGAACTTTCGGCGAGGCTATTCGTGGCCATCCCGAATCGAGTGAGTGTACAGGTTCCGAGCGAGATCTCGAAGAATGGGATAGCAACTGCACGCGGCTTTTTCGAGGTTTTCGGCGTTCACGACGTGAACCCGTCCCCGCGTGTACTCTATCAATCCGCTCTTCTGCAGGGTACCGGCTACGAGAGTGACCGTGGTTCGGCGCGAGCCCAGCATCTGAGCCAGAAACTCCTGCGTGAGGCCTAAATTATCCGACTGGATTCGGTCACGAATCATCAGCAGCCAGCGGGCGAGCCGTGCCTCTGCGTCATGGAGACGATGGCACCCGGAAATCTGGCTGGCGCCGAGGGCCTGTGTCTGGACATACTCCAGAATCCGCTCCCGTATCTCCTCCGATTCCCGGTAGGCTTTGCGGAGTTCGATGAAGGGTATCCTGACGGCCGCTCCCGTCGCCTGCATAAAGCACTGGGTTGGAACGGGTGCCGGACCGAGAAGCTGGACGCTGCCAGCGACGCCCTCCAGGCCGATCATGCCGACCTCTGCGGTGCCTCCCTCTTCGACGGAGGCGACGACGGAGGCGACCCCGGCGGTGAGGAAATATCCATAGCGCGGCTGCTCTTCCGGCTCATATAACACTGCCTTCAAGGGTAACGTGACCATTGTGGCGTGAGAAAGAAGACGATTGCGGCTTTCGGGAGAAAGAGCTTTGAGAAGAAGATTGACGCCTTCAGGAGGCATGAGGGTCCTTTGCTTTCAGTTCGCAAAGGAGGGCCGTTTAGGATTAAGCGGAGGGCATCGGCTGCATATCACGTCTCTGAAGAGAACTGGCCAAGACTCCGGCCAGCAGACAGAGTATACGCCGAATAAAAATGATGTTCTGTCGGGTAAGAGACAGACGGGCTGGGAATAACATCTCCCAAACTAAAGTACTGTTTCGTTTATCCCAGTCGTGGTGGTAGCTTTATGGTGTCCTCGCCGAGCATTCTTCTCTATGGTCATGATGCCCGTCTCCTTGAAACCCGCCGTTGGATTCTGGAGGGCTGTGACTTTCAGGTGCGAACCGTATCCAGCCTTCTCGCGCTGCATGAAACTATCTCCACGCGCCAAATCGACGTCATGATTCTGTGCCATTCTCTATCCAGCGAGGAATGCGAGCGCGCTCTCGATGTGGCGCATCTCAATTCGCCGGGAATCAAGACGCTGGTGCTCACGGCGCAGGACTCCATCTGTGCGAGCGCGGCAGGAGATGACGATGCCGTGCTGGACACCTGGGAAGGGCCGAGGGTTCTGCTGGACACAGTGCAAAAACTGCTTTGCACTTCTGACGCTGCCTGAGTTTTCCTCTGCGGGGTGACCACGCCCCATGAAGTCCCAAATTGGCAGGGAATCACAAGAGTAACCACTTACATTCTTGACATCGGGCGCGCACGCATCAAAGATGCAAGCAGCGGCGAGGCAGCAAGGCGCGTTGCCGCGACCTTCCAATGTGGAACCGCAAGCGTAGCGCTCACGCATCCACGGAAACTGCCCTATCCGCACTCGCGGATGCGGGACGGGCAGCGCGACACTCAGCCGGTTCGGCACCGACTTTCACCCGACAATCCAGGCAGAGGAGGAACGCGGATCAGCGCGCCACCGCATAGTGGCCCAGAGATCACCCGCACCGAGGCGGATCGGATATTTCCCCACATTCGAGCCGCAACCAATTGGCGTACACGAAGACAGGAGAAGTCACAATGTCATCGGAACTGCAATTGCTCGAACAATGGATTCCCGAACAGATGGAGCCGGGAACGCTTTTTCTGCTGGAAAACGCTGGATCGCTGGGTGACGCCACGGACCCGTACTGGGCGGTGCTGGCGTGTCCGGGCTGCGGCGCGCTTGGCTTGATTACGCGAGCGCAGTTCGGCGGACTTCATTCCATGATCTGTGGATCAGACAATTGCTCGCTGGAATATTTTCTGCGCGGCGAGGAGATCGAGTACCGCAAACCGCATTAGGGGCTGGCCGTCCAGGCATACGCGCTTCGCGCCTTCCTGAATCTGCCTTCGTGGCCCTCCCTTTGGTCGGAAAGCTCATGCTGAGACACCGCATAGGTGTCTGAGAATGCTGACTGAGGGTTCTGTGAATAATGCGGAATCGCGCAGGGGCTGAAGCGCGCAATCATTTCATCCGCCTGCGGCATGAGTAAACTCGTGCCCTTATACAAAAAGATTTTCTCAGCAGCTTGAGGCATTGCATGGGCTCGATCCTTTGTGCGCTGCATTGTCGATATTCCGCACTATTCTGCATCTCACTTGGCGGGAGAACAACTCAACATGCGTAGTCAACAAGTGATGGGCCTGGCAATATGTACAGCGATGCTGGTGGCGGCGGGGTGCCGCAAAACAAATACGGTCGATAAGAGCGCGTTCAAGTCCGCGATCAACGATTATTACAGCGCGCGGCAGGATTGCGTATGGTCGAATCCGGTGAAATTTCCAGCGCAGGCGGATACGTCGAACGAGGACCAAACGAAGGGCTTTGACGCGCTGACCGATGCGGGGCTGCTGACGAGAAAGTCGGCGGAGAAGAAGCGCTTTCTGGTTGGCTCGAAGCAGGTGAACGATTATGACGTATCGGACAAGGGCCGCTCGACATGGACTGCGGATCAGACGCAGCCGGGGTACGGGAATTTCTGCTACGGGCATTCTGAGGTGACTTCGATCGACAGCTATACGCCGAGCGACAACGCGGATGCGACTACTTATAGCGTGACCTACCATTACAGCGTTACGAGCCTGCCGGATTGGGCGAAGTCAACGGAGATGCAGACGGCGTTTCCGAAGATCGCCGCTGAATCGAATGGGCAGCAGACGGCGACTGCGAATCTGACGAAGTCGACAAATGGCTGGCAGGTGAGCAGTGTGCAGCCTGCGGGCGGCGGTTCTTCACTGCCGCAATGACAGGCACGAATTTCTGAAGCTTACGGAAATAGCCACGCATCCAAAATTTATGGCTACTACCTTTTTAGAAACCTCTTTTGCAACGCGTCAACTTGGCAACTCGGATCTGCATCTCACACCGATTGGTTACGGGGCATGGGCCATCGGCGGCGGGAACTGGGAGTTTGCGTGGGGCGCCCAGGATGATGATGAGTCGGTCAACACAATCAAACGCGCACTCGACGCTGGTATCAACTGGATCGACACGGCGGCGATTTACGGCCTCGGCCACTCGGAAGAGGTGGTGGCTAAGGCGCTCAGGAGCTCCGGAAAAAGGCCTTATATCTTCACCAAATGCTCGATGCGGTGGGATGCAGACCGCCAGATCTATCACAGCCTGAAGGCCGCATCGCTCGAAGAGGAACTGGAGCAGTCGCTGCGACGCCTGGACGTCGAGACGATTGATCTTTACCAGATTCACTGGCCGAATCCCGAAGGCGAGATCGAAGAAGGATGGGAGACGCTGGCCCGCTTCCAGAAGCAGGGCAAGGTACGCTATCTTGGCGTGTCCAACTTTAATGTGGAGCAGCTGAGGCGTGTGCAGAAGATCGCGCCGGTTACTTCTCTGCAGCCGCCCTATTCTTTGTTGAACCGCGGAATCGAAGCGGAGATTCTACCCTTCTGCGAACGGAACCATATCGGCGTCATCAACTACTCGCCGATGGTGTCTGGCCTGCTTACGGGCAAGATGACCGCAGAGCGCATCGCCAAGATGCCGGCAGACGACTGGCGCAAACGCAGCGCGAATTTCAAGGAGCCGAAGCTGTCGCGCAATCTGAAATTGGTGGAGCTGCTGCGCGAGATTGGCAATCAGCACGGCGTCGAGCCGGGCGTGGTGGCGGTCGCGTGGACGCTGCGTAAGCCAGCGGTGACCGCTGCTATTGTCGGGGCGCGCCGCCCGGATCAGGTAGATGGGATACTTCCCGCCGCTACGTTCCGGCTGAGCGAGACGGAATTGGCGCGGATCGATGCGTTCCTTCAGGGCAATCAGTGAATTGAAACTGGCGGGTGTCCACTCAAGCTTCTTTTGCTTGAGTGGACACCCGCCGGGCCTTAAGAAGATGGATAGCCCGGGCTTTGCTGTTCATCCTGAAAGAACTTATGTTGGACGGCGATTCCGCGTGACCTCGACTGCGCGCCCCTCTTGTACGTCGGGACCGATCGCGTTCACTTGATTACTTCAAGAAGTTGCGATGGCATCACATCCGGGAAAAATTCTGAAACACCACCAATCCGATGTGCCAAGCAATCTCGTTAGGTACATGGAGGAAGACCGTTCTGGTCGGCTGCTCCCATTTCCGAGCCTAATCACGGCACGTCTCCGTCCAACCACAAAACGTACAAGCTGATTCCATCCGGTAAGTCGATCAGCTGGGGCTTATGGAGTGCGGTCAACGCACGGACCGGGAAAATTCTGTGGCAAACCGCAGATCCCATCTCTGGATCGATGGATGTGTCTTCTGCCAGCGTTGCGAATGGGGTTCTTTACGTAGGCTCGCTCGACAAGGCGGGGCACATGTACGCCCTGAATGCGGCAACAGGGGCGGTGTTATGGAGCTACGCGAGCGGAGGCTCCGTGATTGACGCGCCTTCCATCGTGAGCGGGGTACTCTATTGGGGCTCCGGCTACCGGCGTTATAGCGCCAACGGATCCACCGGCAACAACAAGGTGTATGCCTTCACGCTTCCGTAACTGTGCGTAGATAGTTGCGCGCTAATCACGATCGACCTTCTGGGGGGCCTTCCCGGTCCCCTTTGTCCAGCGATTGGCTGCTTTCTGGCCGGCGACGGAAGGTCGATTTTTAGCTACACGCCAAAATCCAAAACCAGCCAAGCCCCCCATTCTTTTTTCATTTTTTGCATTTTTCCCTGTGCCCGTTTGCGTATATGCGGGTACAGGCGGATTCAGGCGTCCCGATTTGAACGTACCGCGAGATATATTTCGAGAGATCGTCGAGGAGCATCAGGCACGGGTCTTCAGCATCGCCTTCCGCATCATTGGCGAGAGCGGTACTGCTGAAGAGATCTCGCAGGATGTGTTTCTCGAACTGCACCGCAGCCTGGCTCGCCTTAAGTCGGAAGAACATGTCGCCGCGTGGTTGCGCCGTGTCACCTGCCATCGCGCAACAGATGCGTTGCGTCGCAGAGCTGTGCGTCGCGACATTGGCGCTCTGGAATTTTGCGAGGAGATGCCGGTCGTGCCTCGAAGACAGCAGCCACCGTGCTCGCTGTTGAACCGTGTGGAGCAGCTTTTGCTGACGCTGCCGCCCGCGCAGCGCTCCGTGATGCTGTTGCGCTACCAGGAAGACCTCGAAGCTGAGGAGATTGCCGAGACGCTTGCTATGCCCGTGGCGACGGTGAGAAGCCACGTACAGCGGGCGTTGAAATTCCTGCGTGCGAAAGCTGAATGCACGCTGAAGGAGTACACCCGTGGTTGATTTCGATCACGAATTCGAAGAGGAACTGCGCCAGGGCCTGAGGCAACGAAATGCTCCGGCAGGCTTCGCAGACAAAGTTCTGTCCCGCATTCCGCACCGAGGCAGCTCAACCAATGCGTTGGCCGATCTGGAGTTGGGCTATGGCCGCGGCTGTAGTAGTTGCCGCCGTGCTTGGCGCGCGCGTTGAGCAGCGGCACGAGCAGAGAATTGCCGGGGAACATGCGCGGCAGCAGGTTTTGCTGGCTCTGCGCATTACCAACTCCACGCTTCAGGCGGTGGATCACAAGATCAGCGAAGACCGCACCACAAGGAAGGTTGAACCATGAAAATCAAATGCTACTTACTCCTGCTTGTACTGTCGTTTCTGGGGCTGCCCGCGTTCGCGCAAAGCACGCAGCCGCCTTTTCCGGTGACGCTGGAAAAGCAGCTTGCCGAACGCGCCGTCAACTACACGGAGGTCTCGCTCGACCGCAAGATGCTGGATTTTGCCAGCAAATTTATGGACAAGGAAGACGATGCGGAGGGACGCCGCATTATTCAGAAGCTGAACGGCATCTACGTTCGCACTTATGAGTTCGATAAACCGGGGCAATACACGGCTGCCGACGTGGAGAACATCCGCAGGCAATTCCAAACTTCGGAGTGGAACTCGCTGGTGCGGTCGCGTTCGAAGAGCGGCGAGGGCGATTCTGACATTTACATGAAGCTGGTCAATGGCGAGGTGCAGGGAATGTTCATCCTGAACGCCGAACCGAAGGAGCTTGATTTCGTCTTCATCTCCGGCCCCATTCGCCCGGAGGATCTTTCTGACATCAGCGGGAACTTCGGGATTCCGCGAGGCAGCTCGGCCTCTCCGCGAAGAAGGCGGAAAGGGTGCGGCGAAGGAGGCAGCGAAATGAAGCTTACTCCGATTCTTTCCATTGCTCTTCTGGCTGCGGCTCCGGTGGTGAGCTGCTTCGCTTCCGGTCATGATTTCGATGCTGTGGTATCGGCGGTGGAGCATCGCTACCAGGTGCATGCGGAGCATGTGCCGATGATGGGCTTGGTCAGCTTTTGCGCGCATGTGGTTACGGGCGGCGGCGTAAAGGGCATGCGCATCGCCGAGTTCGATCATGTTGCCAACATTGCTGGCACCGAGGAGTTGTCACAGCTCGTCTCGGCGAGCCTGGGCGATGAATGGCAGCGTTTTGTTACCGACCGGGAGGGGAGCGATAAGCTCAGCGTGATCTTCGTTCAACCCGATGGCAAGGGCATGCGGATGCTTATTGCCGATTTGGATCACGGTGAGCTGGACGTGGTGCGCATGGAGCTTAATGGAGAGCAGCTTGCCAAGTGGGTGCATGAGCCGCAGGCGGAGGCTCATCGGCGTAGTTATGGAGCGCAGTAGGGTATACACGAGCGAGCCGCCGTGGAGTGCTGCCCCACATGTAGGGATCGAATAAGCTGGATGAGTCCGAGCGGATCGTAGATTAATGCCCCCACACAAGCAAAGGAAGCTTGTGTGAGCCACCCGCGGTTATAACGGCCGAGATTCCTTCGATTTTGTTTGCAAATTTGGCGCAGGTCATTGAATCCAGTGGGTTCTCAGGAAATGCTTTTTTGCATGTCTTTGAATCTGTTTGGTTGTCAGAAAATGCTGTTGTTGCACGTGATTGATTGCATAGTGCTGTCAGGAAAAAGCGTAGCTTTTTCCGGGCTCCGAAAAATGAAAAGGACCGCGGTCCCGCGGGGGTTGACAGGGCGCGGAGGCGGTCGTCTACTTTGCAGACTGCTCGGCCTTCGCCCAGTCTTCATCGGAAGCCAGCGAAACGGCGCCGTGCGCAAGGGCGAAGTCGATGAAGCTTTCGGAGGGTTACGCACGCCCCAAATATTGGCCAAATGAAAGGAAGCGATCTGCTGCCACTCGACCTGGCTCAGATCGGCATTGCGAAGATCGGCGCGGGTAAGATCGGCCCGGTCCAGCTTTGCCCCTGAGAGATTGCTGCCGTTCAGGTCGGCGTCGGTCAGATCGGCATCCTGCATCTGCGTCCGATTCAGAGTGCTGCCGCGAAGGTTCGCACTGCGGAGATTACAAAATGTCAGGTCGGCATTTGTCAGGTCGCTGTTCCGCAGGTCGCTGGATTGGAAGGTGCAGCGGCTGAGCCGGGCTCCGCGCAGATTTATTCCCTGCAGGAAAGCGGAGCCGACGTCGACTCCGATCAGAGGGACGTGGTCATGGTTCAACTCCTGCAAGGCCTCGATGCGACCACCGCTGCCGCCCTTGCCCTGCGCAGTGTTGATGACCTGCCAGGCCTGATAGTGCTTCTGCTTGATGCGATTGCTGCTGTCGGCAAAATAGAAGACGACGGCAACGAGGACAGAAAGCGTGCTTAGCGATTCGAGCACTTCGAGAAAGGCCCAGTTGCTCAAGGCCCATGCGGCCCAGGAGAAATACCACTCCAGTTTATTGAAAGGGCAGCAACCAGCTCGCGCTGGTTCTCTGGCGTTGTTCGGACCAGCTTTTCGGGCGGCTGCGTGAGGTTCGCGACATGGATTTTAGACTTGCAAGAAATTGGCTCGGCAATCATCCACCCTTTATGATCGCCCCTTGAATCGCCCCCACACAAGCTAAGGAAGCTTGTGTGGGCCACCCGGGAGTTGTCGCAGCTCGTCTCGTCGAGCCTGGAGGATGTCAATGCGCAGACGTTTCATTACTGACCGGAAGTGGGAGCGATAAGCTCAGCGTCATCTTACGTTCAACCCGAAGGTCGATGGTGATGCGCCTATTGCTTATCGCCGATATGGATCAGCAGTGCGCTGGATGTGGCTGCGCATGCACGCCTTTAATGGGGCAGCAGGCTTGCGAAGTGTGGTGCATGAGCCGCAGGCGAAGGCTCGTGGTGCGTAGTTTTGGTGCGCAGTAGGTCAATGCGCAGCGTAGCCGCTCTGCTACCACATGTTAGGGATCGAATTAAGCTAGATGAGTTACCCTGGGCGCGATCGTCAGATCAACGCCCCCAACACAATGTCAGAGGTAAGCTTGGTGTGGAAAGCCATCCTGCCAACATATCAAGGAATTCTAAGGTATTCGTAAACGTCGCCCTAGAATCCTTGAATTTCCAATTGGGTGGACGCGTAGGGAGATGCGGCGAATCATTTAATCTGTGCCAGGTTCATCCCTGCGCAGATTCCGCGCAAGTCCATCTCCAGCGCTTCTCAGCGGATTCGGGGAACGATACATCACATCAACTGCTTGCATATGCCATTTGACTGTCTGAGATGTCCCAACTCAGCGAGTGCTGATTTGGCGTTCGCTCATTGGTCGATTCGAACGACTCAGATATCTGTTAAGAAGCGATCAACAAGCCGCAATGCGCCTTGTGAGATGGTCTGGCTGCAATAAGCTATGTGTAAGTCAATCTTGGTGCAAGCACTATTTTACAGGCTCGCGCGCCACCAGTGATAGCAGATAAACCTTAGGTCGAACATAGCCGTGGTGGAAGATCTTTTGGACAGATGAATCACTCGATAAGTGTAGGTAAGTTTTCTGCGCTTGCCGATTTTAATTTCCGCCTATTATTTAGTACCGATCTCGACAGTCTTTCCATGAAACATTGGCAAGGACGTCCAGCAGTTCGTTCGCAGACTTCCAGTCTAGGCCAGATCGTCCTCACATATCAATTGCTAGACCTGTACCTGATACTCGCCGACCTGGCGTTCAAAAAGAATCTTCATTCTCAGATCAGATACGGTTGATCTTCACGGCATTAAAATGTTCGAGCTGGAAGACGATCGCGCGAGGGATTTCATGGACCTAGTCGACAGCGTTTCACAGGATATGGCTCAAATTGCAGCCGTTCAGAGTAGACCGAATTAGAGAATACCCGTGACTTCCGGATACAACCTAAAAACGTTGCGGGAATCAGGTTCAACCCGGCCTTTGCGGTGATTATACAAACGCCAGCACGGCTTCCTGCTTCGTGAAAACATAGACGGTGAAAAGGAGGAGATCTATTGAGACTAGACGAAGTTCAGACAGCTCCGTATTGTTCGGCAGGCTTGCCAATGCGGCGGTAATGAGCTTCCGCACAGGAAAAAGTTATTGATATCCTTTGACCGATCAGATTCAGTGAGAATCATTCCGTCGAGAACGCTCAGCGAAGTTACTTGGCTACAAGCAATTCGGTCTGTCACGCTGGTCTAGGAAGTTGACGACATCGTAAGACGGCTGTCTTTACATGCCTGCGAAATGACCAGCTATCTTGATTCGACATCTGAGAATTCGGAGGTTGCGGTCTCCAGAGTGACTCGCTATCAGCGCCGACCCAGATATAAACGAGTAGATGCAGCGAATTCTTTAGACGAGGTCAACTGCTGGCCGCATTGAATCCGGTGGTCGCGAATAATTCATCTGCTACCGAAAAGATATTCCAGCGTCAGCAAGTCCCGCGACATGTTTGCCTTTGCGACGAATCTGCGTTCCGTCGACAGGTCTTCGTCCAATTCCGGAGTCAATGTCGCCAGAGCTAGGCATTAGCCATGCCGCTGCGACAAGGATAGCCGTAACAGGCCCAATTCTAACGGCATCTGATAAGCGCATCCGAAGCTTGTGGCGACTCTCTACTATAGGCGGAAGTACAAGTGCAGGGACGACAATCCCAAGAATACTGCAGATCCAGATACATCAAGTAAATGAAGCACGACCAAGTGTTACCCGTCGGTCTGGGCTGCGCATCTTCAGGTATTTCGGTCCAGATCTTCTTAAGCCCTCAGCGGAGAGACCGTCCAGCGGAGGCGGACTTTCTTGCTCATTTCCTAACGACTAGCTGCAGCCGCTGGTGCTTCCGCAGGACATGCAGCGGTAGCAGCTTCCGTTTCTTACCATGATGGCTCCGCAGGTGTGGCAGCTTGGGGCGTCTCCCATGTCGTACATCTCTTTCATGGCGTCGGCGGCGTGGTAGACGCCTCGGTCCTTCATCTCCGGCATGGTTGTTGACTCGTAGCCGCTGGCTTGCAGGTCGGGAAGGATTCCTCCCTGCGGGGCGCTGGTGGCTCCCATGCCTCGGGTGGACGCGTGCTGCTCGGGGGACAACTGCTGGTCCCTCGATTCATTGCGCTCGCCTGTGATGGCACCTGCTGTAGAGGTCGAGGCCGCTGCCGCGCCTGCGAGTCCGGCGAAGAGGCTTAGCTGGGTTCCGGAGAGGAAGCGCAGCTGGAGCCAGCGGAAGATGTAATCCATGATGGATTTGGCGTAGCCGATCTGCTCGTTGCCGGTCCATCCGGAGGGCTCGAAGCGGCTGTGCGCGAACTTCTCGCACAGGACGCGCAGCGGGACTCCATGCTGGAGGGCGAGCGAGATGGCGGTGGCGAAGCTGTCCATGAGGCCGGCTACGGTTGAGCCTTCCTTGGCCATGCGGATGAAGATTTCGCCGGGCTGTCCGTTGGGGTAGAGGCCTACGGTGATGTAACCCTCGTGTCCGGCGATGCCGAATTTGTGGGTGAGCGAGGCGCGCTCCTCGGGCAGACGGTGACGCACGGCGCGGGGCGGGGCATCCGCAGACTGATCCTGCGGATTGGTGGCGATTGTGGCCAGTGCCGAGGTGAAGGCGCTGGCTGCGCTGGTGACGGACTTGGCGGTGACCTCGATCTTGTCGGAGAGCTTGGCTTCGAGGGTTTTTACGTCGGCCTCGGGCGCGGCCTTTCCGGTGGAGAGCGCGGCGAGGACGCGGTCGGCGGCGGCGGTGAGGGTTTCGTCGGCGGCCGCTCCCTTGATGGCCTTGGCCTTGTTGCCGTCGGAGACGTTGAGGGGCTGCGCGCCCTTCGATCCGTCGCGATAGATGGCTACGGCCTTGAGGCCCTGACGCCAGGACTCGGCATAAGCCTCGGCGATGTCGTCGATGGAGCAGTCGTGAGGCAGGTTGACGGTCTTGGAGATGGCTCCGGAGAGGAAGGGCTGCGCGGCGGCCATCATTTTGATGTGGCCCATGTAGTTGATGGAGCGCGTGCCCTTGGAGGGCTTGAAGGAGCAATCGAAGACGGCGAGGTGCTCGGGCTTGATGCCGGGCGCGCCTTCGATGGTTCCGGTGGCGTCGATGTAGCTGACGATGACGTCAACCTGATTGTTGTTGTAGCCGAGCTTGAAGAGCGCGGCGGGCACGGTGTTGTTGACGATCTTGATCATGCCTCCGCCGACGAGCTTCTTGTACTTGACGAGGGCGAGATCGGGCTCGATGCCGGTGGTGTCGCAGTCCATCATGAAGCCGATGGTGCCGGTAGGCGCGAGGACCGTAACCTGCGAGTTGCGGTAGCCGTATTTTTCGCCGTGGGCGAGCGCCTTGTCCCAGCAATCGCGGCTGGCGTCGAGGAGCTCGTCGAATTGCGGGACGGCGAAGGTCTTGTCTCCGGCGGTGCGGGACTTGCCAATGTTGTTGACCTCGGCGCGGTGCATGCGGATGACGTCGAGGAACGGCTCGCGGTTGACGTAGAAGCCGGGGCAGGCTCCCCCATTGTGCTCGACCGATGCGGTGAGCGGGGTGGCGGAGGCCATGGCGGGGCATTTTTCGGCGATGCGCGAGGATTGCAGATACGCTTCGCCGCACATGATGGCGGTGAGCGTGGCGGCGAAGTCGCGTCCGGCGTCGGAGTCGTAGGGAAGGCCGAAGGCCATGAGCAGCGCGCCGAGATTGGCGTAGCCGAGGCCGAGCGGGCGGTAGTCGTGCGAGTTTTTGGCGATGGACTCGGTGGGATAACCGGAGTTGTCGACGAGGATCTCCATGGCCGTGATCAGGATGTCGATGGCGGCGCGGTAGGCTTCGATGTCGAAGGTTCCGGCGGGCGTGACGAACTTGAGCAGGTTGAAGCTGGCCAGATTGCAGGCGGAGTTGTCGAGGAACATGTACTCGGAGCAGGGGTTCGAGGCATTGATGCGTCCGGTGTTCTTCGAGGTGTGCCAGCGATTGATGGTGGAGTCGTACTGCATGCCGGGATCGCCGCACTGCCATGTGGCTTCGGCGATCTTGTGCATGAGATCGCGGGCGCGGTAGGTCTTTACCGGCTCGTGACCCTTGACGGTGTAGGTGGTGAAGTCGCTGTCCTTTTCGTAGGCGCGCATGAACTCGTCGGTAACGCGCACGGAGTTGTTGGCGTTCTGGAAGAAGATGCTGGAGTAGGCTTCGCTGTCGGGGCCGGAGGAGCCGTCATAGCCCTCGCGCATGAGGGCCCAGGCCTTGGCTTCTTCCTTCATCTTGCACTCGACGAAGTCTACGATGTCGGGGTGGTCGACGTTAAGGATGACCATCTTGGCGGCGCGACGGGTTTTGCCGCCGGACTTGATGACTCCGGCGAAGGCATCAAAGCCGCGCATGAAGCTGAGCGGGCCGGAGGCGGTGCCGCCGCCGGAGAGCAGCTCCGACGAGCCGCGAAGGGTGGAGAGATTGGTGCCGGTGCCCGATCCCCACTTGAAGAGCATGCCTTCGGTCTTGGCGAGGGTGAGGATGGAGTCGAGCGAGTCGTCGACGGCGTTGATGAAGCAGGCGGAGCACTGCGGGGTGCTGTAGCCGGTGACGGAGAACTCGATGGCGCAGGTGTGCTGGTTGAAGTGCCAGTTCTGCGCGTCGGAGTTGGGCTCGAGCCGGTCGCAGCCGACGTTGAACCAGACGGGCGAGTTGAAGGCCGCTTTCTGCGTTACGAGCAGGTGCACGAGCTCATCGTGGAAGATGGCGGCGTCTTCGGGTGTCGAGAAGTAGCCGCCATTGAGACCCCAGTCGCGAACGGTCTCGGCTACGCGGGCGACGAGCTGGCGGACGCCGGTCTCGCGCTCAGGGGTGTTCATCTGGCCGTGGAGATATTTGCTGGCGACGATGTTGGTGGCGGTCATCGACCAGTCGACAGGGACTTCCACGTCCTTCTGCTCAAAGATTGCCTTCCCGGATGCGTCGGTGATGAGGGCGGTGCGGCGCTCCCACTGGACGTCGTCGTAGGGAGAGACATTGGGCTTGGAGAAGAAGCGGTTGAAACGCAGTGCGCTGGAAGCGGAAAGGCCCGCGCCGGTGGTGGAACTGGAGGGGGTTGCGACGGATTTTCTGGTGGCTTCGGCCATGGGTGATCCTCCAAAAGGAGCTATAAATTGGGATTATGTATGTATGATGAGGCGGCTAAAAAGGTGCCGCGGCCGCCAAATCCTTCATAAGACAGAGGCCGGGGGAAAACATTCCGCTTCCCGAAGACGTCAGGTTGAAGCGGTAAAAAATGCCACTTTCCCAGGTCTGCGGCCAAAGTTTTTTAAGAGCCGCAGATGGCAAAGTACCGCTGTTAATAGTGCGTGTCAAGCTGTAACCACAATATCTTGTATTTTAGATGAAAACCAGTAACCGAATGCTTCAAATTCGGGCGTTCGCCTGTGGAGAATCCCGGGAGCCCAAGCCGGGCGGGGCCGGAAGCCTTTCAAAATGAATTTGCGAGCGGTTCGAAGTGGGATGGAGGGCATTTCGTGACCCTACTCTCCGGGGTGATCGGGAAACAAGGCGCAGGAGCGGTGCATGTTTTGTGGAGAGCTGTGGAAGGGGTGGATAAACCGGGGTTTTTCCCGGCGCGGTTAGTGAATAAGATAGATGCTGTCTCTTCCGGAGCGAGCCGCATTTCGACGGAGCCGTAGCCGTCGGACGTGGCCTTGGGCGATCCCAGACATGGCGGACGCTGGCGCGGGAAAACATCGCCGACCCCGTCTGGTCGCATGACGGCAGAGCGATCTTCTTCCATGATTTTGTGCAGGAAGGCCAGCCGATCTACAAATTGATGGTGGCAGACGGGCACATGGAGCGCGTTGCCGGACTGCGCGACCTGCGCTCAGCGGACGTGGTGGATTACCGCTTTGCCGGGCTTGCGCCGGAGATACTGCGCTGGTGAACGCCCGCATGTCCTCAGCGAACATTTATTCAGCTGCGATCCGGCGGAGATGAATCAAATTTCACTGCGTGTTTGATTCTGCGATGGTCATTGGTCCAGCGCCAAACCGAGAATTCGGGAGGTCGCGCCTCGGAATTATCCGGGATTAACCGGGATTAACCGGGCAATAGCGGACTTCCACCATGGTGCAGTCGTCCTCGGGTTCGGCTCCGGCGGTGAAGGTTTTGAGTTCCGCGAAGATCTGGCTGAACCTGGCCCCGTCGGTGATGAGCGATTGCAAACGACCCTCGCCGAAGCACTGGCCTGACGGATTTTCAGCCTCCGTTATGCCATCGGTGAGGACGAAGATTCGCTGACCACGCTCGAGGTGGAGAGCCTCAGAGGTATAGACGGCATCTTCGAACAGGCCAATGGGAAGGTTGCAATTCGCAGGAGCGATGAGCGTGGCGGCCGACCCAGCGTTAGGGACATGAAGCAGCGGCTGAACGTGCCCGCAGTTTACATACTCGGCGGTTCCGTCGGGTGTGAGCCGGAGAAGGAGGAGCGTAGCATATTTGCGGATGCTCCTCTGGCAGATGTACTGATTGGCAAAGAGCGCGATTTCAGCGAGCGAAAGGCCGGAGAGAATCTGCCCGTGAATCAGGCCCTGCAGCGTTGAACCGAGGACGGCGGCGGAGACACCCTTGCCGGAGATGTCGGCAACTGCGATGTAGAGCGCGTTGTTATTGCAGAGAACGTCGTAAAAATCTCCGCCGATGCCGGTGCAGGGGATGCTGTGGGCGTCGACTTTGGCGAAGGACAGATCGGGAATTCTTACCGACATCAGGCCCTGCTGAATCTCGGAGGCGATTTCGAGTTCTTCGCGATAGCGGCGCGCGGCGACCTCCGCCTGCGCAAGTGTGGCGTTCTCGACCAGGAGGGTGGCCTCGGTCGCAATGGTTCGCAGAAGGTCGTTGTCCATGCGGGTGAGGCGGCTTCTTTGCTGCCTGCTATCGAGGTAAAGGACTCCGAGCACGGGAGATTTTGTGGGATCTTCCCCGGGTGACCGCTTACGCAGAGGGATGCAGATGATGGCCCGGATGCTTTGAATCAGGACGCTGTGTGTAGGCGTTGCGGCTTCCGCAGAGAGTGTGTCGGTCACGATGAACTCGGAGCCGCCATCAATCGCCTGCCGTATAGCGGAGTGCGAGATGGTGGAGCTATCGTCAGGAGTTTCGGCGCCGCGCGTGCGCCCGGCGGCGAGACGCAGTTCTCCCGCGGCGTTCCTGAGAAAGACGTAGCCGCGCTCAACGCGGGTCAACTCGAGGGTGGTCTCAATCAAGGCGCCGAGGATCTCCTGGACGGCTCCAACATTGTTGAGCCGTCGCGCGGCGTCCACAAACCAGCTGAGCCTGGTCAGATCGGCATCGGTACCGGAGGGTTCCTTGAGGTGATCGAGAGTTGCGCGAAGAGAGGGGTGGCTGTCGGAAGTTTCGATGACGGACAGGAGCGGCCCTTGCAGGAACCCAAGCCGGATCTTGTCTCCAGGGGAAAGTGGTTGACGGGTGACACGATTTCCATTGACAAAGCAGTCGCTGCCAACACAGACGAGTTCGAGGTGCCTGCCGGATGGCTCGAATTGAATATCGGCGTGATGGCGGGAGATGTAGGGGTAGGGCAGCACCAGATTCATATGTGGTGAGCGCCCAATGGTGAACGGGGTCTGCGCGGCAATCCTCGTCTCCTTGCCGTCGTGCGCGAGGAGCAACGAAAACGATTGGGAAGGAGTATCCGGCATGGCGGTATGTTAAACCCGCCGGAGTGAGTGAAACCAATATTTCGTTATACAATCGACACGACAGAGCCTGCGCTCCCTACGTGGCCGAGTTTTCAAGCGATTCAGGAGGGTAGTTGATGAGCAGCGAGAGTAATGTGGAGCGGCTCCACGCAGCCGGGATCATTGTCGCGGAGAATTTTTCTGAGAGCGACAAGAAAGTGATCGAGGCGATCACTGACGAGGAGATAGAAGTCCTAATCAAGCTACGCAAGAAGTTGGGCGATGTTCCGACAGGCAAGGGACACATGCGTCCTAACATCTGTGTCTAGCTGAGCCGGTTGACTCTATTTCTGTTGCGACTGTTTCGCTCTCAAGCGATAAGGAAATGTGCTTGCCCGGATGTATTTCGAGTGAGAACAGAATGGGTCAAGCGTTGGAGTGTGCAATGGAAGGTCCGACGAATAGTGAGGCCCTCTGGGGGAAGATTCACCTTGCGGAGGGGCGGCTGTTTGCGGCGACGCACGTTTTCTGGAACCACTCCGAACTGGCCGTCCTGCTTCCCAGATTTCTTATCCAGGCACATATTCTTATGCGGAGCGGGCTGACGCTGATGTCTGTGGCGCGCGAGCGGGCGCTTGCGCAGTCGGGAGATTCTGTCGCGCGCGACCTTGCAGCGTATTTGCAGGTGCATCTTGAGGAAGAGCTAGGCCACGATCTCTGGCTGTTTGACGATATTCGCACGCTCGGGATTGAGGAGCGGGAGATTCTTCAGGCTCAACCGTGCGCGGCCGTAGTAGAGCTGGTGGGAGCGCAATATTTCTGGATGATGCAGGTTCATCCGGTCGCGATCATGGGGTATCTCGTCCTGATGGAAGGGTATGCTCCGCTCGCAGCCCAACTGGAGGACATAAGGGTGCGGACGGGAGCCCCGGTGAGCGCGTTCCGGTGCCTTATGAGACATGCTGACGACGATCCGGAGCACCTGGCGGACCTGAACAGGGTGCTCGATGGCATGACCCTGAGCGTTGAACAGGCGCGGGCCGTGGGAATGTGCGCTTTTGCTGCGATCGAGGGGCTTTCGGCAATGTTCGAAGAGTTGCTGGAGAATTGCGCGGGAACGACGGACGACGGGATCGGGCAGCAGAGGGAGCTGCGGCATGCCAGCGCTTGAGGGGTCAAAGATCGCCCATTACGAAGTCCTCGAACGGGTCGGCTCCGGGGGAATGGGAGTCGTCTGGAAGGCGAAGGACACCCGGCTGATGCGACTGGTGGCCCTGAAGTCGCTGGCTTCGGCGAAGGACGGGAATGGAGAGTTCCGTGCGCGGCTGATACAGGAGGCAAGAGCCGCCTCGCAACTGGACCATCCCAACATCTGCAGTATCTACCAGGTTGAGGAGCTGCCGGATCAAGAGATCGTGATTGTCATGGCCTTCTACCACGGCGAGACGCTGGCGCAGAGGCTGAGCCGGGGCCCGCTTGAGCCTGACGCTGCCGTGGATGTCGCGTTGCAGGTTCTTTCCGGGCTGGAACATGCGCATGAGCGGGGAGTGATCCACCGTGACGTGAAGCCTGCAAATCTGATCATGTGCGACACGGGCGTAGTGAAGATCGTCGACTTCGGACTGGCAAAGGATGCGGGCGCGGGCCAGGGTCTGACCATGACGGGCGCGATGGTGGGGACGGTGAGTTATATGTCCCCGGAACAGGTTTTGTGTCAGACGCTGGACCATCGAGCGGATCTATGGGCCTGCGGCGTTGTGCTTTACGAGATGTTATCCGGGAAGCTTCCGTTCTCGTCGGAGAGTTCCTACGGTGTCTTCGAGGCGATTCTGCAGAAGCAGCCGCGACGGCTGCGGGAGCATGCGCCTCATGTTCCTTCGCATCTGGAAGAGGTGGTCGACAAAGCGCTACACAAGGAGATACTGCAGCGTTTTCAGACTGCCGGTGAATTTCTGGCGGCGCTCCGGCCAGCCTCCGAAACACATCTGTTCCGCACGACACATAAGTCAGTGCTGCCCGAGGAGTTGCGCATCAGCGCTGTTTCGGTGGAGCGGTCGTTACTGGTGTTGCCCTTTACCAGCACGGAGCGGGACGACGAGACAAACGACTTTTGCGACGGGCTTACGGACGAGATCATCACAGACCTCTCGGGCGTACACTCTCTGCGGACGATCTGCAGCACGTCCTCGATGCGGCTGAAAGACTCGACACAATCTCCGGCAAAGATTGCCGAGGAGCTTGGTGTTCGCTACGTGCTGCGCGGCACGGTGCGGCTGGGACCGGCGGGGGGCACAGCGCGGCAAGCCGGCACTCAGGAGCCGAGCGGGAGGGCCATCCGGGTGACCGCGCAACTCATCGATCCGCGGAGTGATTCCCTGATTTGGGGCGACAAGTACCGGGGAACGACCGAAGACGTTTTCACGATTCAGGAAACCATCTCGCGCCAGATCGTCGCGGCCCTGAAGGTGACTCTTAGCCCGGAGGAGAACAGACAACTGGAGGCGCGAGCGTTGCCGGACATGCGCGCGGTTCAGTTTTACGTCAAAGCGAAGCACGAGATTCTGAACTATTCGCGCGAAGGGTTGGACAGGGCACTCGAATACCTGGAGATGGGCGAACGGGTGGTGGGAAGCAACGCTCTGTTGCTGTCGACACGAGGCCAGGTCTACTGGCAGTTTGTGAATGCCGGGATCAGCTCAGATCCGGAGCATCTTACGCGCGCGAAGCAGTGCGCGGCCCAGGCGGCGGAGCTGGAACCCGCGTCGGCGCACGTGCTGAGACTGCAGGGACTGATCAGCCTGCAGGAGGGTGAGATGCAGGAGGCGGCTTTGCTGCTGAAGCGCTCGATCGCTGCGGACCCGAATGACTCCGATAGTTTGAGCTGGTACTCCGCAGTGTGCGCTCTGAGCGGCAAGGCGCATGCCGCGATGCCGCTGGCGCGAAGAATTCTTGAGATTGACCCGCTTACGCCGGTCTACCGGTTTGTGCCGGGGCTGCTGTCGCTGATGGCGGGCGAGTTTGCCGATGCGATTCCCTCGTTTGATGACGCGATTCGGCTGGACCCTGGCAATCCGATGCTTCTTTTTCTTCGAGGGCAGGCGTTGGCGCTCAACGGAAAGACCGACGAAGCGATTGCCCAGTTCGAAGCGCTGGGGCGGAATCGCGGGGACCATTACTTCTGCCAGCTCGGCGGCATTCTGACGGCCGCATTGGGTGAGGATGCAACCCGAGCCGAGCAGCGAATCACTCCGGGCTTCGAAGAGATTACCGCGGCAGACCCGCACTATTCGTGGGTACTGGCGGAGTGCTATTCACTGCTGGGCAAACAGGAGCTCGCACTGGTATGGCTGCAGAAGGCTGTGGATAAGGGTTTCCTGAACTATCCCATGATCGGGCGATGGGATCCGATGCTGGCTGGCGTCCGGAGTTATGCCGGCTTTCGGAATCTGTTGCATCGCACTCGGGAGCTTTGGGAAAAATTCGAGGTTTAAGTGACGTTCAAAGTTAGTACGATTTCGAAGGACGCTTCGCGGATCGGTCATCTTGACCCGAATCACCGTATCGACTTCACAGTTGTCCTATGCTCGAAGACCCCTCTCCCGGCGATCCATTCCGCCGAGAGACACGGAGACGCTGCTGCGCACGGGGCCACTCGAGGGGCACACCTTAGCCATGCGGAACTCCGGCAGACTTATGGGGCGATTGCGGGGGGTGTCGAGCTGGTCGAGGCGTTTGCGAAGACGTTCGGGCTCGAAATCATCGAGATGGCGCCGCAACGGCGCAGCGCGAGGATACGCGGACGTGCAGCGGATGTAGGAAGAGCCTTCAAGACGAGCTTTGAGGAGTTTGAGCTGAACGGCCACAAATTCTTTGCGCCCGTCCACCCACCGAGCATTCCTGTGAAGTGGAACGGAGTCGTCGAAACGGTGCTGGGCTTGCAGTCCTTGGGCCATGCATGGCCGCAACGCCGCTCGGTGGTGCACGGGCTACCCACTTCGACGCGCTTGCACGCTCTTGCCAAGGCGTATGCGTTTCCGTCGAATCTGGACGGATCGGGTGAAACGATTGGGCTGATCGAGTTTGGCGGCGGGTTTTATGCGGAGGACATAAAACAATTCTGCGCAGGAATGGGAGTTGCCACGCCGCGGATCACGGTGGTTGAGGTTGGCAGCGGGGCCAACCGCCCTGCCAGCCGCCGCGAAGTCCACGAGTTCCTGGATGTGGTTAGTGGCACACTGACCCTCGCCGCCAAGTCGGAGCAGAACGATCCTTTCGTAGCGGCCCAGTCCACCACAGAAGTAACCATGGATCTCGAGATCCTCGCGGCGCTGGCGCCCGGAGCGCACATCGTGGTTTACTTCGCGTCGAGCGATGAGCAGGGGCTTTACCACGGGATCAGCCGGGCGGTGCACGATGAGCAGCATAAGCCGGGCATTCTCTCCCTGAGCTGGAGCGTGCCCGAGCACACCCTTTCGAAGTCTGAACTCCATGCCATTGAAGGTGTGCTTAGCGAGGCTGCGCACCTTGGGATGACGATATGTGTGTCCTCAGGGGACGATGGCGCGCTGAATGGCTCGGCTGATGGAAAGCCCTCGGTGAACTATCCGGCCAGCAGTCCCCATTGTCTTGCCTGCGGGGGAACCAGCGGACCAATGGACGTGAAAGGGATTGAAGAAGAAGTGGTATGGAACACAACGCATTTTGGAATCAAGGGCGCCTCCGGTGGAGGAGTCAGCGAGCTGTTCCAGTTGCCCGCATGGCAGGAGGATGCGCGGGTTCCTGTGGGGCCGGGCGGCAAGAACGGCCGCGGAGTGCCGGACGTAGCAGGGCTTGCCGATCCTCGCCACGGCTGCGAATTGCTGGTTGCAGGGCGAGTGTTCGCATCAGCGGGAACGAGCGCGGTGGCTCCGCTGTGGGCGGCTTTGGTAGCCAGGTTGAATCAGGCGCTTGGCCAGCGCTGCGGGCACCTTCATCCGCATATCTATCGCATGGGCAAAGAGCGCCGAACCGCGCTGCGCCATGTGCTGAAGGGTGACAACGGCGTCTATCGCGCCGGCAAGGGGTGGAATGCGTGCGCTGGCTATGGAACTCCCAGGGGCGACGACCTGCTGAGGGACCTGAAGGCGTGGCTGGACGGCTGAGAAGTGGGTTCCGCTTGCAATTCCGCATCGAGGCTTTTACCTTTTCAACCGGGCGCGATTTGACCATCTGGATGATCCGAAAAGTTATTGAACGTCTAAATTCCGAACATGCAATTGAATCTGCGTGAGTGTTGCAGTTTGTGCTGCGGCTTCGTCAGTAACCTTTGAGGAGAGCGACAAGAAATATGAAACGGCGTGATTTCGTCAAGGCGATGTTGGCAGCATCGGTGACCGCTAAGACTATGTTAGGGCAGCAGGCGGCGACTTCGGTGGCTCCGTCCGCTCCGCCTCCTACGGCGGCGGCAGCGCCAGCTGCCCCGACCGCACCGGGGCCGGTGCCGTGGATGCGAGGCCTGATGGACGCGAAGCCGCTGCCAATGACGCCGCTTGTTGCCGATGCGGTAGCACAGACTAACGCGCATTTTTTCACGGACCAGCAGATTGCAACGTTGCGGCGGTTGTGCGAGATTCTGCTGCCTCCGCTCAATGGTCATCCGGGAGCGGTGGATGTGGGCGCGCCGGATTTTCTGGATTTTCTGATCGGCGTCTCACCTGTGGATCGCCAGCAGATGTATCAATCGGGTTTGGACCGGCTTAACGCGGAGGCGAGGAAGAAATTTGGCGTGCCGTTTGCGCAAGTGCAGACCGCGCAGGCGGACCAATTGCTTCAGCCCTGGTTGAGAACCTGGATGGAAGATCATCCTCCGACCGATCCGTATGCGCATTTCATCAATATCGCGCACAGCGATATCCGTACAGCCACGATCAACTCGCAAGCCTGGAGCGAGGCGGCGAATGCTGCGAAGCAACGGACTCCGGATGTGGGCTTGTACTGGTTTCCGGTCGAACCCGACATTCATCGCGAAGAATCCGCGCCGGTCCGTCGGCCTGGCCGGGGTCAACGACCTTCCTGATGCGAGTAAGTCTGCTTGCCTGATGGGGTTTTAGTGGCTTGGGGCTGGCGCCAAAGAATATTGCTTTGCGGAGTGAAAACTGAGAGGTTATGGCAGAAGAAATAGTTGACGTTTTAATTATTGGGTCCGGTCATTCAGGCGGGATGGCTGCGAAGATTTTGACGGAGAAGGGCATTTCGTGCCTGATGCTGAATGCGGGCCCGATCGCGGACGTTCACAGAGATACCGAAGTAAAGCCGGCTTATGCGTTGCCTTTTCGCGGGTTCAAACAGCCGGGCCGTCTGCCGCATGTTTTCCAATCGAACGAGTTCAATGCGAATACGTGGGTCGACGAGAAGGAAGTTCCTTATACCTTCGACCCGCAGCATCCTTATAACTGGGTACGGGTTCGGCTGTTCGGCGGTCGCTCGCTTTTTTGGTCGCGACAATCATTCCGCCTGAGCGACTACGAATTCAAAGGCAAGTCGCATGACGGTTTTGGCGATGACTGGCCGATCAGCCTGGCAGACCTGGCTCCTTACTACTCGCGGGTAGAGGCGATTTTCAGAGTGCGGGGACATGCGGATGGATTGCCACAGTATCCCGACGGTAATTTCGTTCCGGATGATTCTCCGTGGGCGGGATGTATGCAGCGCTTTAGTACTGCAGGCACACAGATGGGGATTCCGGTCTGCAAGCCGCGCGAGTCGCTGGGAGTGGATGGGCTGGCCAGCTCGGTGAATCTACTGCTGCCGGACGCGTTCGCTACCGGCAAGCTGCGAGCGATTCCGAATGTGGTGGTGCGCGAACTGAGCGTGGACAAACACACCGGCATAGTGAACGAAGCACACTTTGTCGATCGGCTGTCGCGACGGGAAATGTCAGTGAAGGCGCGCGTGGTTGTGCTGGCGGCGGGAACCCTGGAGAGTACGCGCCTGTTGCTGAATTCAAAGCTGGCGAATTCGAGCGGGGTGATGGGCCACTATCTGATCGATCAGGTTTACGGGGCGGGCATCGTCTGCTCCGTGCCGGAGGCGCGCGATGGCAAGTCGACACCGGAGCTGATGCGCGGCCAGGCGCTTATTCCGCGCTTTCGGAATCTCGATACGAAGGCCAAGAATTTCATTCGCGGCTATGCTTTGAATCTTTACAGCAGCACGAACCCGATGGATCCGCGCAACTTCGCGGCGTATGGAGAGGATCTGCAAAAGAAGCTGGACAGCTACAACGGCAGCGGGTTTTCGACCGGGATTATGGGAGAGGTCCTGGCGCGCTATGAGCACCATGTGAGCATCGACAAGAATGTGGTGGATGCGTGGAACATTCCAGTGCTGCACGTGGAGACACAGTACACCGATAACGAATTCAACATGACGCGCGATGCCGTGGATACGAGCATTGCACTGGCGGAAGCCGCGGGCTTTGAAATTCTTTCAAAGAATTACGAACCAAATCCGCCCGGTTATAGCATTCACGAACTTGGCACATGCCGGATGGGGGACGATGCGAAGACCAGCGTGCTGAACAAATGGAACCAGAGCCACGATCTCAAGAATCTTTTCGTGGTGGATGGCAGCAGCTTTGTGAGTTCCGGATGGCAGAATCCGACGATGACGATCGTGTCGCTTGCCATGCGGTCCTCGGAGTATCTGGCAGAACAGATGCGCCGAGGGGAAATTTAATTGGAGTTCGGGCTCCCACACTGTTTTTCCTCCTAAAGAAAGAGGTTTCTATTTTGAAGTATTCACGCAGAGATTTTGTCAAAGCCAGTTCCGCTTCGCTGGTCTATGGCTCAGCCCTTCTTTCCGGCAGCAAGTTATACGCAAAGACTTTGAATTTGCCGCTGGGACTTCAACTTTATTCTGTGCGGGAACTGCTTCCCAAGGACTACGACGGCACGCTCAAAGAGGTTGGAGCGCTGGGCTATCGTGAGGTGGAATCGGCCGGGTACTTCAATCACAGCGCGGCAGAAGTGAAGCAGGCGATGGAGGCCGCGAAGTTGAGCCTGGTCAGCGCACATTACTCCCTGAATGATCTGCATGCGCAGTTGGATCAGATTCTCGCGTTCAACAAGGAACTGGGAGTAGGTCACATCATCTGCTCGTTCCCTGGCTTCAAAGACCCATCCCGGCTGAAAAATATGAGTCCGCGAGACAGGATTAACGCGTTCACGCTGGAGGACTGGCGATGGAACGCGGAGCAGTTCAACGCGCTCGGAGACAAGGTAGACGCTGCCGGCATGAGGTTTGGGTATCACAACCACACGATGGAATTTCATGAACAAGACGGTGTGGTGCCTTACGTCGAGCTGCTGCGACTGACAGATCCTTCCAAGGTCACGATGGAGATGGATTGCGGATGGGTGGTTGTCGGCGGCGGAAATCCGGTTGAGTATCTTCGGAAGTATCCGACACGCATCACTATGCTGCACGTGAAGGATTTCAAGGCTGCTACCGGTCCTGCATCGATTACGAATCCGCCTCCGGCTACGGAACTGGGACGGGGCACGATTGATTACCGCCCTATCTTTGCGGAAGCGGTGAAAGGTGGACATGTGAAGCATTGCTTTGTCGAGCAGGAGGAATTTGATGTTCCTCCGATGGAATCCTTAAAGATTGATGCGGACTATATGCGCAAATTGGGCGCGGCATAGTTTGGCGTCGTGGGCGGCAAATCCGAACAGGAATGCAGAGGCAATCATTCCGTCACGATAGTGGCCTGGCGGCGGCGAGGGAGGGTTTTCGCCAGTTGCACCGTCATGGGAAGAAAGATGCGGTACAGAATTACAAAAGCCACCGGCGCAAACACCAGCCATGCAACGATGCCGTGCAACGCCAATCTCCAGAGCACATGCAGCGCCTGGACATGGCTCTTGTCGAAGAGCGCAATCATCTGGGGCAGGGAAAGCTTTGTACGGTCGGTGCGCAGGATGAATTCGCCCGCGCGGATAAAAGGCAGGATGAGCGCGAGCTGCGCTGGGTAGATCAAGTAGTTGACCGACTGCACCGCTGGAAGGTTCAACCGGAAGAGGAGCGCCACGACGGCGCAGAGCAGGGTAGTTGCGCCCAGGACCGGAAAGAGTCCGCAGACAACGCCACACGCGAGGCTGAGAGCTACCTTTTGCGGAGTAATGCCCTGCAGCAGTAGTAGCTTAAGCGGATCGACGATGCGACGCTGGAGGAAAGGTCCCATTGAGTGCATTCCTGCCGCTATGTCCATTCCTTGCCTTGTACGATCACGGTGTGCATTTGCAGCGGCCGGCCCTCTTCCATGGTGAAACGAACTAGATCTGCCGGAGCACCTACGCGCAGCGACCCACGCCCTCCGGCGAAACGCCCCGGATTCTCTGTCGCCATGCGTAGAGCATCGGCTAACGAGAAGCCGCACATGTTCATTGCCTTGGCGATCGCGTCCTTCAGAGGAAGCACTGCGCCGGCAAGGAAGTTGGTTCCTTCAAGATTCAGTTTTCCATCCTCGTGCAATTCGACACGCCCGCCTACTGGTGTCTCATACAATCCGGGCGGCATACGGGCAAGCGCAACCGAATCTGACACGAGAATTGAGCGATGAATGCCTTTTGCCCGGACAATCACCTTCAGCGTATCCGGCGGGAGGTGGTGTCCGTCTGCAATAAGTGTAGCCGTCAGCCGGTCGTCGGCCATCTGTGTCCAGAGTGCGTTCGGGTGCCTGGGAAGTTCACTAGCGATTCCATTTCCCAAGTGAGTTGACAACCGCGCGCCCGCATCCACCGCAGAGCTAATTTGCTTTGAATCTGCTGTTGTGTGGCCAATTGCGACATGCACTCCACGCGAAACCAGCCCAACAATATATTCATTGGATTTTGCGTAGTGGGGCGACATTGTCACCATGCCGATGACGCCTCCGCAAGCTGTTTGCCAGCGGTCGAATTCGGCGAGGGTCGGTGGACGTACGTGCTCGCGCGGATGTGCGCCTCGGAAACCGTCCTCCGGGCTGATATGTGGCCCTTCGACGTGAACAGAATTGACCACATGGGAAACCAGGCTGTTGCTTCGCCGCGCCTCGGCTATCACGCGCAGGGCTCCCACGATTTTCTCTTCGGAAGCTGTGATGATTGTCGGCAGAAAGGTTGTCACTCCGGTTGCGACAATTTTTCGGGTAAGCCGAACGACGGCTTCCGGCTCGAGGGTGTCGGCGTTGATATCTTCGCCGCCGTAGCCATTTACCTGCAGATCGACCAGGCCAGGTGCAAGCCAGGAGTCGTCCTCATGCTGACTGGGCTCGATGGATTGCACGATGCCATCCGCCACGGTCAGCTTGATCGGCGTTCCATTGCCCGGGTTGCGTCCGGTAAAGACCTGCACATTCATCGGCCGTCCCACCTCCAAGCGGGACGATTCTACGTAGATTGAGATTGATTATGATCGGCCCGCTGGAATCTTTTGAGACCTTTCCACATTATGTCTGATTGATTTGACTCCGGCGGCTGCGATCTCACCATTCTCGGCAGTTCAATTTAGACTCGATTGCATGCGACGATTGATTCTATCCAGTCTGGAAAAGTTACAACGAAACAGCGGTTCGACGTCAACCCGTAATCGCTGGATTGCGCTCTCTCCTATCGTATGGTGCATCGCCGTTTCGGCTTTCGTGGCTTTCGCGTTTCTCATTCCGCCAACCGTTCGGGGCCAGCAGGCGCGCGTTTCCGTGATCCCCGAACCGCTCTCTGTCGCGGCAAGAACAGGAGATCTGACGGTCCGCTCCGGGATGACCATCACTCTCGCCGGCACGATCAGGGAGCAGGAGCGCGCGGAGGCGAGCTGGATTGCGAGCTACCTGAGCGACCTCCTACAGCGAACCGCGGGTTTAAACATCGCTTTCCTGTCTCAAGAAAATCGCGCAGCGGGGACTCCTCGGATTACTTTAATGCTTTCGCCCGAACAATCTTCCGGGCTCTCGGTGCAGGCTAAGGAAAGCTACGATCTTGACGTTTCGCCTAGGGGGGATCGTCATTCGCGCGCGAACCACGGCCGGTTTGTTCTATGGAGCGGTGACACTATGGCAGCTCCTGACGCAAACGCCGGACTACCGCGGTCCAGTGACGCTCAATGCTGTGCACATCCATGATGAGCCGCGTTTCGCGTGGCGCGGTTTTATGCTTGATTCCGCGCGACACTTTCAGAGCGCGCAGTTTGTCGAACAGATTATTGACTGGATGGCGTTGCACAAGCTGAATACGCTGCACTGGCACCTTACAGACGATCAGGGTTGGCGAATCGAGATCAAGAAATATCCACGACTCACCGAGATTGGCGCGTGGCGTGTTGAAGCGGGCCATGCGAATCAGACAGATATTGATCCAGCGACTGGAAAGCCCCGCCTATATGGCGGCTACTACACACAGGACCAGATAAGGGAGATTGTGGCTTATGCCAGCCGTCGCAATATCACGATCGTTCCTGAGATCGAGATGCCGGGGCATGAATCCGCGTCCATTGCGGCGTATCCAGAGCTCGGTTCTACCGCTACGCCGCCGACGGCTCCGTCGAGCACTTACGGGGTTCACCTCAACTTGTACAACGTCGATGACTCGACCTTCACCTTCCTTGATAACGTGCTGACCGAGGTGATGGCTCTGTTTCCGAGTGAATACATCCATGTTGGAGGAGATGAAGCTGTCAAGGACCAGTGGAAATCGAATCCCGCCATACAGGCGAAGATGCATCAGCTGGGGATTGCGAACGAAGATGCGTTGCAGAGTTACTTCATTCAACGTGCTGAGAAGTTCCTGAATGCGCATCAGCGCCGGTTGATCGGATGGGATGAGATTCTGGAAGGCGGCCTTGCACAGAATGCGACGGTGATGTCATGGCGCGGCGTAGAGGGAGGAATTACCGCTGCCAAAGCCGGCCATGATGCGGTGTTGTCACCGGCGCGGCCACTTTATCTGAATTATCGCCAGAGCGATGCTCCGGATGAGCCCGCGGGGCGCGCGCCACTTAATACGTTGAAGGATGTTTACACCTTCGAGCCTATTCCGCCGAATCAACTCACTCCCGAACAGAGTGCCCACATTATTGGAGTGCAAGCCAACTTGTGGACGGAATATGTACGCAGCGATCCTCAGATTGAACACATGCTCTTTCCGCGCATGGCGGCCCTGGCTGAAGTCGGCTGGTCGTCTCCTTCACAACTAAGCTGGCCAGACTTCCTTACGCGTCTTGTGCCCCAGTTCTCGCGCTATGCGGCTCTAGGTATTCATCCAGCAGATAGCGTCTTTGAGGTAAGAGTGTCGAAGCAACTTGAGGCGAGCCACGACAATGTCAATGTTGCGTTGTCGAACCAGGCAGAGTTCGGCAAGATTCGCTTCACCACTGACGGCACTCCGGTCACATCGGAGTCGCCGGTGTACTCGGAGGCCGTGACGCTGCCGCTGCCCTCAGTTCTTCGCGCGGGAACGTTTTACAACGGCAGTCTGGTTACTCCGACGATTGATGAGACCCTGAACTCTCTCAGCGTGCGACGGCGCAACAGCCGGGAATTGCAGCTCTGCAGTGAAGACCCGGCCCTCGAGATTGAAGATGACGCGCCGCTCAATGGGAAGCACGCCGTGTTTCTCGTGAACTACTTCAACCCTTGTTGGATTTATAAGGATGCCGATCTCAGCGGCATTGCGAGCATTGAAGCTGGGGTTGGCCAACTGCCCTTCAATTTCGCAGAGGGGAATAGCCGCGGTCCTGCCTTACGGAAGCCTTCCACGGCAGACGGGGAGCTGCAAGTTTTCGACACAGCCTGTAAGGGGAAACCGATTGCGGTTCTGCCGCTCGAGCCCGCGACGCACAGCGATGCGGTGACGAAGCTTGCCGCAAGTCTGCCCGCCATGAGCGGCACCCACGATCTATGTTTCACCTTCACACGGCCAACGCTGGACCCGATGTGGGTAATCGACTGGGTGCAGCTGGTTCCGAAATCCACTGCGGCTTCGAGTCTTGTGCCGCGGAGGACTACGGAGTCAGAAAATTACGCTACGTATTCGGCAGGCAAGCGCTGAATTGAATTTC
This sequence comes from uncultured Acidobacteriaceae bacterium, assembly GCA_963783805.1. Taxonomy (GTDB): domain Bacteria; phylum Acidobacteriota; class Terriglobia; order Terriglobales; family Acidobacteriaceae; genus Silvibacterium. Next base: position 505,871 of record CAWAPC010000011.1, read on the forward strand.
AGGGAGCGCTTCCACCGCACTTCTGAGTGCACGCTCCCATTGCTTGTGAATGCCAAGCATCTGCGGGTCGTCCGCCTCGAAGCTGCAGTATTCATCGAATTCGAGCTGGTTATTACGGTAGATGAGGATCTCAATTGGCGGTCCCACGGTGACATTCGATCGCAATGTCGCGTCGAAGGAGAGCAGCGCATAGAGCGCTGCCGATTCGAGCGAGGTTCTTGAATAGACGAGTCCCCTCTCAAGAATGGGCCGCCCATATTTGAATTCGCCGATTTGCAAAAAGGGCGTTTCGTTGGTGACCATGAGCGGATTGCCCTGGGGATAGACCAAATAAAGCTGCGGAGCTTCGCCTTTAATCTGCCCACCAATAATCAAATGGATATTGAAGTTGTAGTCGTCTTTTTCGAGAGCCGCGCGATCCATCTCAGCAACCTTGCGGACATATTCGCCGACAGCTCGGACTGCGTCGTAAAAGGTTTCCGCTGTCGCCAGGCCTTTGCCGGCGTTGAAGTCCTGCCGAAGAAGAGTGATTGCGGACTGCGTGAGGGACAGGCTTCCGCTGGCCAAAATCGCGAACGCGCGTTCCCCGGGCTTGGCAAAGGTGTACATTTTGCGGCACACGTTCACCTGATCATGCCCGGCATTGCTTCGCGAATCCGCCGCTAACACCAGCCCCTCGTGGGTCTTAATTCCGACGCAGTAGGTCATTTTCTCCTGTCTTTTCCCGAATCTTCTTGCACTTCGGCCGGTTGTGCTGCACCTTTAGAGTTCGACTAAAGTTTGAACGCTTAGCGGACTTTCATCATCTTAGCCTTGGCAGAACCATTCATATTCCTTTGGGACAGGATACCGCGATGTTGATTCGCATTGGCTACGATATTCGTTTTGAGCTGGCGCAGGATGTTTCGTTTCTGACGCTGCTCCGCGTTCATGCTTCTCGCCAAAAGGATCTTCGCTCGCCTGATGACATCCTGACGGACCCATTCACTCCGGTGGAAGACTATCGAGACAGTTTCGGCAATATCTGCAGCCGCTTTCTGGCACGTTCCGGACCGCTGAGCCTCCGCACTGACGTGGTGATCGAGGATTCGGGACAGCCGGACCGCGTCGCTCCTGATGCTCCTGAGATCGCGCTGACCAAGCTGCCGGCGGAAACGTTGCGCTTTCTCATCAGCAGCCGGTACTGCGAAGTGGATCTACTATCGACCGTTGCCTTCGAGCTTTTTGGCCATGTCCAGCCCGGATGGCCGCGGGTGCAGGCCATCTGCAGCTGGGTGAATACTCACGTCGCCTTCGATTACGCCAGGACGCGCGCGACGAAGACGGCCCTTGATGTCTACACGGAACGAGTGGGGGTTTGCCGGGATTTTCAGCATCTCGCCATCACATTTTGCCGCGCACTTAATATTCCGGCGCGGTATGCCGCAGGATATCTGGGAGACATTGGGATTACTCTGCCTCCGGCTCCCATGGACTTCAGCGCGTGGTTTGAAGCCTGGCTGGGCGACCGCTGGTGGACCTTTGATGCCCGACACAACGTCCCGCGCATTGGACGCGTGCTGATGGCCACCGGGCGCGACGCGGCCGATGCGGCGATTACGACGACCTTTGGCCCCGCCAAATTGACCGGCTTTACCGTGGTGAGCGATGAGATCAGAGATCAATCCTGACGCAGGAACTCATAGGCTGCCGGCGCCTTATGATAGGGCTCTGCCGGGCTACCACCTCGATGACGCGTATGACGAGATGTTTGCAGCTGACGGCCAGGTGCGGCCGGAATATCAGGCTCTGCTAAAGGCTTTTCTGGAGATGCCGCCAGAAGAGCTGCAGGCTCGCAAGCTTTCCTCCGATGCGTCATTCATGACGCAGGGCGTGACCTTTACCGTTTATGGCCGCGAAGAGGGTACGGAACGAATCTTTCCCTATGACCTGCTTCCGAGGCTGATCACGGGCAAAGAGTGGGAGCACATTGAAAAGGGCCTTGCACAACGAATCACCGCGCTGAATCTGTTTCTTCGGGATGTGTATCACGAGGGGAAAATTCTTAGCGACGGAGTGGTTCCCCGCGAAGTGGTGTACACCTGCAAACACTTCCGGAGCGAGATGCGCGGATTACAGGTTCCGCGGAATATCTACATTGCGATTACCGGAACGGATCTTCTACGGCTGAGTAATGGCGAATTCGTCGTGCTCGAAGATAATCTGCGAGTGCCGAGCGGCGTGTCATACATGCTCACGAACCGCCGCGCGATGAAGCGCACGCTGCCGAAGTTGTTTCTCAGCCATCGCATTCGCCCGATTGACCACTATGCGCAACTGCTGCTGAGTACGCTGCGGTCTCTGGCTCCCGAGGGCAGGCCGGAGCCGACTATCGTCCTGCTTACTCCGGGAGTATTTAACTCAGCGTATTTCGAACATACCTCTCTCGCGCGCCAGATGGGCGTGGAACTTGTTCAGGGCCGCGACCTGCTTGTGCATGACAACATCGTCTACATGCGGACGACGGCCGGGTTGCGGCGCGTGGACGTGATCTATCGTCGTGTGGACGACGATTTCTGCGATCCCCTGGTGTTTCGCTCAGATTCGATTCTGGGAGTCGCGGGCCTTCTGAATGCGTATCGCTCGGGCAATGTCACAGTGGCTAATGCCTTTGGCACCGGGTTGGCGGACGATAAAGCAGTTTACGCATGGGTTCCTGACATCATTCACTATTACCTCGATGAAGATCCGATCCTACCCAATGTAAAGACCTATGTGCTCACCGACGCGAAGAAGCGGCAGCATGTGATTGAAAATCTGGAAACGATGGTGGTCAAACCGGTCGGCGAGTCGGGTGGATATGGCATGCTGGTGGGGCCGCACAGCACGAGGGAACAGCGCCGAAAGTTCGCGGAGGCGATACAGGCCGAGCCCCGAAATTTTATCGCGCAGCCGGTGCTCAATTTTTCGCGTGCTCCCTGCCTGATTGGCAAGGACATCGAGCCCCGTCACGTAGACTTGCGGCCTTACATCCTGTATGGCGACCAGATCAACATCGTTCCCGGCGGATTGACGCGGGTGGCGCTGCAAAAGGGTTCTCTCGTGGTGAATTCATCGCAGGGGGGCGGCAGTAAAGATACGTGGGTGCTGGAATCGTAACGAGAACGCCTGCAGAAAGGAGATGGCGCAGAGATGCTTTCACGAGTAGCAGACAGCTTGTACTGGACCGGACGCTATCTGGAACGCGCTGAGCATACCATCCGCGTGCTGGACGTAAATTTGAATTTAATGCTGGAAGGGCCGGCCATCAAGCCAGAAGCGCAATGGCAGAGGACGATGCACGCCCTGGCGGTTCCGGGCGACCTGCACGATAGGAAGCTGGACGATCTGGTGGACGCAATGTGTTTCGATATGTCGAATGGCGGGTCCGTCGCCGCGTGCATCGGCGCCGCGCGCGAAAATGCACGCCAGGTTCGGGACGAAATCAGCAGCGAACAATGGCAGAAGCTGAATAGCCTTTATCACAGCATGGCGGAGATGCGGGCGCGACAAAGCTACGCTACCGTATCCGATTTGCTGCAGACTTTGCTGGACGGAGTTCACCTGTTTCGAGGGCGTGACGGATACCACAATGTCGCACGGTGAAGGCTGGCAATTCATCCGGGCGGGGCGGTACATGGAGCGGTCTTCGGCAATCGCAACGTTGCTTGAGCTGTATTACCGGTATCCGCTTAGCGAGCTTGAAGGAATGGTCGATTCCGCACAGTACCTGGAGTGGGTAGGGCTGCTGCGGAGTTGTACCGCGTTTGAAGCCTTCTGCAACGGTCTATACGGCGGACCTTACTCCGGGACGGGTTCTGGAATTTCTGCTGCTCAATCCGCTCTTTCCTCACTCCCTGCGTTATTCGGTCAATTGCCTGGTTGACGCGCTCGCCGGAATTCAAAGCGAAGGAAGACGCTCTCCGTCCGAAGAGCTGTCGCGACGCGGCCGGCAAACTTCAGGCTTCCCTGGGTTTCGCGCAGATCGATGAAATCCTGGCTCAGGATACTGCGCGGTATCTGCGCGATGTGCTCGGGCAATGCCGCATTATTCAGGAACTGATTTATCGGCTTTACATCAGCTATTCGGTGGATACAGCGCTCACGGTTTAACGGAGACCTTGATGAATTTCTACTCGATCCGGCACATGACGCGGTTTGAATATGAGCACCCGATCAGCGAATCGCTGATGGAGGTACGCATCCATCCGCGGACTGACGCAAACCAGCGCTGCTTCACCTTTTCGCTCTCGGTCAGCCCGCGATGCCGGGTGTTTTCATACCGGGATCATCTCGGAAACAATGTCCATCATTTCGACATTCCGGGACAGCATAAAGAGCTGGTGATCATTGGCCGAACGCTGGTGGAGCTGCAAAGACTGGCGCGCATCCCGGAGGCTCTCAGCCCGTCCGCATGGAGGGAACTGGACAATATCGTTTACAACGGCGACTACTGGGAGATGCTGCTGCCGAGCAAGTTCGCCACGCCAACGCCGGCCCTGTTGAAGCTGGCGGCTGAACTCGGCGCCGTGCGCCGCGACGATCCTTTGACCGTGCTGCGCGAATTAAATACGCGGCTGCATGATGCGATTAAGTATGTGCCGAAAAGCACGCGGGTCGACTCGCCAATCGATGAAGCCCTGGAAAGCCGGGAGGGAGTATGCCAGGACTTTTCGCATATCATGATCGCCCTGGTGCGCCACATGGGTATTCCTTGCCGTTACGTCAGCGGGTATCTGCATCATCGTGACCAGGACCACGTGCGCTCGACCGAAAGTGCCACCCACGCGTGGGTGGACGCTTTTCTGCCGCACATCGGCTGGGTGGGGTTCGACCCAACCAACGATCTGCTTGCCAGAGAGACTCATATTCGGACCGCGCTGGGGCGCGACTATGAGGATGTGCCGCCGACGCGCGGGGTGTACCGCGGCAGAACTGCCAGCGAGTTGCAAGTGGCTGTGCAGGTGACGGAACATGAAACAGCTCCGCAGACGGACGAGGACTGGCCTATTCCGGAAGACTGGTCAGTTCATATAGAGCGGGCGCTCGAACCTCCTCCGCCGGCATCTCCTATTCTGCAATTGCAGCAGGTAGAGCAACAACAGCAACAGACGCGCAGAGGTCGATGAAAAACGGAGCCCTTCCATGTCAGATGCCCGGGATGATTCGATCTCTGCCCATTTTTGGCCGCCGTTTTTTGAATGGCGCGAAGGCCTGATGAAACACTGCATCCTCTGCAAATGCTTCTGACTTCACCGATGCAATAAAAAGGGCGGGTTTTTGACCGGCCCCGATTGCGAAATGCTTTGAAGAATTAGCGGCTGATCTGGATCACGACAAAGCTGCCGGGCAAGATACTAGGGCGTGGATGCGGATGATCCGCTGTGGCCGCAGGACGAGGACCGAAGTCGGCAGTGACGACGTAGACTTTGCCTGAAGCCTCATCGAGCGCCATGGTGCGTGCTCCGCGCTTCGTTGGCAGAGTCTGAAGTACGGAATACGAATCGGGGGAATCCTCGTGGACTACGGTCAGCGTCCCTTCGCCATTCGAGCTGAAGGCCAGCTGATGCGTTGCGTCAAAGCCGGCGGCGTCGGGACCATCTCCGATGGCGGGAGTGGCTACGACTTTGCCGGTGTTCGCGTCGACGACCGCCATCTTTCCGTCACAAACGGCAAAGAGCCGGGCATGTTTCCTGTCGATGGCGAGACCGGATGGACCTTCGCAGGGAGCGATGGGCCATGCGGCGAGAACCGTATGGGTCTTCGCATCGATGTGGGCGATCTGGCTGAGGTCTTCGATGTTGTCGTAGATCGATCCTTTGCCGTCGGCTACGGGGAACTCAGGCTTGCCGGGAAGGGGGACTGTGGCGACGACCTGATGAGTGGCGTCGTCGATGACTGTGGCGTTCTTGCTGCGTCCGTTGAAGGCCCAGACGGTCTGCGTGACGGGCTCGAAGACCATGCCGTCGGGATTGGTTCCCGCGGGTACGCGCTGCAGGATGGTATTGGTTTTGCGGTCGAAGACGACGACCTCGTTTGCGCCCCCGTCGCTGATGTATCCAAACTTGCCGCTGGTGTCGAACACCACTCCGTGGATGGCCTTAAGGCCGGTGATGTCGGCTTTCATCTGGCCCGAAGTGGTATCCAGGACGACGACATGATCGCCGTGCGTTATATAAAGCAGTTTGCTCATGGGATCGACGGCGAGGTAATCCCAGAAGCTGTCTCCACCGATCTTCCATTGGGCTGTGATATGGTACGGACCCTGAGCCATGGCCGCCCCGCTCACCGCGATCATGGACAGAAGAAAACTGGTGGCCAGCAGACGGGCCCATCGAGACTTATAACTTTTTCTCACACTTTCCTCCAGCCGGCTGCGACTGTCTTGCATGGTGGCCCGGCACATCCATCGTATATTCGGTTGCTGAAGATAGTGTGAAGATGGGTTGCGGCGTGGCTGGTGGTTACCGGACCGTCATGCAGACGCCGTGTCCGGAATGCTGCGAATTTCGTTTCCTCCAATGCGGCTGAACCTTGGACGAGATTGCCGCGCGCAGAAAACAGCCGACGGCTTCAGAAACAATTTGGTCCGTTCTCCAGGCGCCGGTCAGGCGGCAGGCCGTGGAGGGGAAGCGTCAGCTGTTCGTTTGCGCGGTTCCACCGCACCAAACGGAAGAATCAAATCACGGTTCGGTTTCGGTATGGGTTGAGGGTCACATTTTCGGTTCTTGCCGGCGGTTGCAATGAGTGAATCAAGGCGAAGTAAAACCCAGGTTACGAAATCCATACAGCCTCACAGGGAAATAACAGCATAGGGATACGTCAGTCAGAAGATGCACGTGTGATGCCAAGAACGCATCGGTAAATACAGATAAATGTGGAGGATGTGGCAAGGCGGCGGTCTCGAATCTGCAAAATTCTGCAGATGTTGTTCCATGTCAATCGCAATTTTCAGAGAATGGCGCCGAAGCCGGACGCTAGGCGATAGTTAGCCCGCTCCTGTTCGATTTGATAGTCCTTCAGGGGTAATTTACTAAATATTTCTTAAAAGGCATATTGCACATGAACGTGTGCGGTAAAATTGGTCGGCGATTTTGTCACGATAAATGTTTGATTCTAAGCGCGCACACGTTTGAAGCCGTCAGGGTATGTTGAAGAACGCACGTATTCGGGTGAATCTTTCTTCGACCCGCAACCCGGGCAACCTTTTCCGTTCAGCCCGATGGCCACAATTCCATCTGTACGATTTCGACCTTCAGGGCATCTCAAATTGTAGAGAAGCACCTTCAGGGCATCTCAAACTATAGAGAAGCTAGGTGTATAACGATAGGCTCTGCCACCGTACTTTGGTTGCGCCGGGATATTCGTGCCACAGACTACATTGTGAGTCTCCATCATCTGCAAGAAGACAAGGAAGCCCGAGGTATTTTGATATGCGTATAGGTCTGATCGCATCTCCGTTCATCTCTGTCCCGCCGGCCCGCTACGGCGGCACTGAACTGTTCATTGCGAATCTTGCAGAAGGTTTGGAAAGAAAAGGGATCGAAGCGGTGGTGTATTGCAATGGCGAGTCCAGGGTGAAAGCGGAAAAGCGTGCGTACTATCCCAGGGCCGAGTGGCCGCTGGCCACGGAGACATCCGGCATGTTGAAGGAACTCGATCATGTGTCGTGGTCGATTGAGGATGCTGCGGAAACCTGCGATTTGATTCACATCAATAGTGCTCCCGCAATCACCTATTCCAGATACGTACCCACACCCTTCGTCTGTACCTTGCATCATCCGTATGAGGTTGCCCTGGCGCGCATGTATGAGCGTTATCCAGAGATCCACTACACTGCGATCAGCGAGCATCAGGCCTCCGTTCATCCGACGCTCGCAGTTACGACGATTCATCACGGTATCGACATGACCCAGTACCGGCTCCAGACCCGGAAGGAAGACTATCTCTGCTTTCTGGGCAGGATCGCTCCGATTAAGGGCGTACACACCGCGATCGAAGTTGCAAAGCGGGCGGGGATTCGGCTGAAAATCGCCGGAGAGATCCAGCCTATCTTCCAGCGATTATTTCGACACGATGATAAAACCGCACATCGATGGGCGCTTCATCGAATATGTGGGACAGGCGGATCTGAAGATGAAGAACAAACTGCTTGGCGGCTCCCTTGGTATGCTCTTTCCCATCCAGTGGGACGAACCCTTCGGCCTGGTGATGCTCGAGGCCATGGCTTGTGGGACGCCCGTTTTTGCGTTTCCCGGTGGTTCGGTGCCAGAAATCGTTCTGCCAGGGGTGTCTGGCGCCATCAGTTCCTCGGTGGAAGAGATGGCGGATGCGGTTAGAAACACGAAGTGCAGTCCACGGAAGTACGCGCCTTGGCAGAACAGCGGTTTTCAGTGGAGATCATGGTGGAACGCTATATCGAACTCTACGAATCGATTCTCACCAACAGTCTCGGTTCGGACGGGCCTTTCGATCTCGACAAAGAGGTTGCGGCATGAACGACGCTCTTGCCGCGGAAGCCAGGCTGGAAGACATGGGATTGCGCCCGATTTCGGCGCCTCCGGAACCGAGATTTCTTTACACAGAACCTCATCTCTCGAATGTTGAAAGCCTCGCGCTGATTCGAGGAAGGACGTTTTTCGTCTCCGATCTCTCCGGGAATCTGATGCCGCCGGGCGCTCCGCACGTGGGTCTTTTTCGCGAAGATACCCGTTACCTGAGCCAGATTGAACTGTTGGTAAATGGCCATCCGCCTATTGTTCTTTCCGCGACGACCGAAGGCGCTTACGCTAACCGGGTGGAGTTAACAGTGAAGGGCAGCGTGCCCGGTGACGGCCTGGATATTCCGTCAATACCGTCTTCGTGCATCGCGAGCAGATCCTTGAAAGTGAGGGTTTACATGACATTCTTCAGATTCAGAACTTTCATAGCGAAAAGGCGCATCTGGTTGTCGAGATCACTTACGGCTGCGATTTCATGGATATCTTCCAGGTGCGCGGCATTATCCGCGGCAAGAGCGGGCGCTATTTTGAACCGGTGATCACGGCCTCACAGATGACTTTTGTCTACGAAGGTCTCGATGATCGTGTCCGTACAACGGCGCTTTCCTTCGATCCCACTCCAGCAAGGATTTCCGGTCATACCGCGCGATGGGAACTCGACCTCGAACCCCGGGGCCACACGCAGATTGCCGCAACGATTGTTGCGCAGGCTCTTCCGAAGCACCTGCTCCCTTCCAGCTTTACAACTCCGTCTCCCTTCGCCCCCCTGGATGAGCGAGGGCGAAGGGGTTGAGAAGCACGAGGAGAAGCTGCATTGCGCTTTAGCTTCGTGGGAGAAGGAATGCACACAGTTCCATTCCAACAATGACATCTTCAATGCGCTGCTGAGCACATCGATGCGCGACTTTTATGCACTGCAGATTCCCGAAGGCCCAAACAAGGCGATCGCGGCGGGCGTGCCCTGGTTTGCCGCGCTCTTCGGCCGGGACTCGCTGATTTCTTCCTTGCAGACGTTAGTTTTAAACCCGTCGCTGGCGTGCGGCACGCTACGTTCTCTGGCGGCGCGCCAGGGACAGGAAGTATGCGCCGCAAACGACGAGCAGCCGGGCAAAATTCTGCATGAGCTGCGCTTTGGCGAGATGACAGCGACCGGCGAGGTCGCGTTCGGGAAGAATTATGGCTCGGTCGATGCGACGCCGCTCTTTATCATTCTGTTGAGCGAGTACTTCAAGTGGACGGGAGACCGGGAATTGCTGGAGGAGATGCGGCCTGCGCTCGCCGCCGCGCTTCGCTGGCTGATCGAATATGGCGACATCGATGGCGACGGCCTGATCGAGTATCAGAGGATGAGCGACAAAGGCCTGCTCAATCAGGGTTGGAAAGATTCCGGCGACGCCATGGCGCATGCCGATGGGACTCTGGCGCAGGCGCCGATTGCGCTCGTCGAGGAGCAAGGGTATGCAGCCGATGCCTTTCGGCGCGCGGCCGCGCTCATGCGCGTGTTCGGTGATCCGAAGCAGGCAGACCAGTTGATGGCACGCTCGAACACGCTGATGCAGAAGTTGGATCTGTCGTTCTGGCTTGCGGAGCGTGCGTATTATGCAATGGCTCTCGACCGGGACAAGCGACCGCTCGCCGTCATTTCGTCTAATCCCGGTCATCTGCTTTTCACCCACACCATCAGCGACGACCGCGCGCGCGACGTGGTGACCAAGCTGATGGCACATGGACTTTACTCAGGATGGGGCGTTCGCACCCTGTCTGAGGAAGAGCAGACCTACAATCCGATGAGCTACCACCGCGGTTCCCTGTGGCCGCACGACAATTCGCTGATCGCCTATGGAATGGCGAGCTATGGCTATCAGCAAGAGGCTTCGACGATTTTTTCCGCACTATACGAAGCATCGCTTCACTTTCGCGAGTACCGTTTGCCGGAGCTATTCTGCGGAAACCAACGGCATCATCGCGATGAGCCCGTGCAGTATCCAGTCTCGTGTTCGCCGCAGGCCTGGGCTTCGGGGACGCCTCTCGTGATTCTGACGGCGCTTTTGGGGCTGAGGCCAGATGCCCCCAACGGTGAGCTCAGGATCGAGAATCCACGACTGCCGAAGTTCCTGACCTTGCTTGAGCTACGTAACCTTCGCGTCGGCAAGAGCTGGCTGGACCTGGACTTTCTTCGCCAGGACGACAGGACCTCGTGCCGCATTGTTGGGCGAAGGGGCGAAGAACTAACCGTCAGTATCACCTACAGGTGAGAGCAGGTACGCGACGAGGCAAGGTCATTTCTTATGTGTCTTATCTCCATTGCCTGTTTTCAGCTCGCGGGTTTCTTCTTCCATCAGCCAACGCCGCAGTTGCAAGATGTCATTGGCGCGGGCAAGTCCGATGGGTTTGCGAACGCCGTTCGATTCAACGACGACAACATTCTCAGTATTTTTGAGCATCATGTCACGGTGAACCTGGTCCACCGATTCACCGGCATAGGAGAGGATAAAGTCGCGCCGCGCGAGTTCTCGCATCTTGAAATGGTGATCTGGAGGCTCGGCTCTCAGGAGATCATGGGGCTCGACAATGCCGACCAGCAAGCCATTTTTTTCAACTACCGGGAATCAGCCCTACCTCGCCAGGCACAAAGTTTGCGAGTACAGTTCGCAGCTCATCTTCCGCCTGGACTACGTTGAATTCTTTTCGCATCACCTGGTCAATCCGGGCACGCATCAGGACCGGTACGGAGTAGTCCTGCAGGACGATGAGACCGCGTTTGACCAGCTTGACGGTCATGATGGAGTCCCGGCTGAACAGCCGCACAAAACCATCCGATACCATGACGCAAACGATCAGCGGCAACAATGAATTCGGATTATGGCTAAGCTCGAACATGAATACGATGCTGGTGAACGGCGCTCTCGCGATGCCTCCAAACACTGCTCCCATGGCTACAAGCGCATAGAATGCCGGATTGCTGACAAGGGTTGGGAACAGATGTTGGCAGCCAACAGCGAACGCTGCACCGAGTCCTCCGCCGACAACCAGCGAAGGGGCGAAGACGCCGCCGGTAGTTCCTGAACCCAGGGAAATCACCAGCGCCCAGAACTTTGCGAGCGAGATCCCCACAAGCTTTCCGGGGGGCAGCCGATTATTCAGCATGTCCCGTATCGTGTCGTAGCTTGTGCCGAGCACCTGCGGATAGAAGTATCCAATCACGCCAAGTATCAGCGCGCCGATGGCCGGCGACCAAATCAGCGCGCGCTTGATCGGGAGGTCATCGAAAAAGTCTTCGAGCCATGAAAGCACACGGATCATGGCTATGCCGACAATGCCCATGAGGATACCCAGAACGCCGAATAGCCACAGCTCATTCATCCCGGTCAGCCTGAACGCCGGAGTCGGAAAGAGGGGCGCCCAGCCGGCAAAATGAATGCGAACCCCAGTCGCGATAGCGGCTGCGAGAGCCACGGGGATGAAGGATCGAGCGCGAAGCTCGAAGAGAAGGAGTTCTACAGCGACCAGAATTCCCGCCAGCGGCGCCGTAAATGTGGCTGCCATTCCTGCAGCGGCTCCCGAAGCAAGTAAGACTCGCCGATAGTAAGGGCTAAGTCCGATCGCCTGTCCGAAGAGCGATCCCAACGCTGCGCCAGTCTGAATGATGGGGCCTTCCGCTCCGAACGGACCGCCCGTCCCAATGGCAAAGGCAGTAGCCAAGCGGCTTCAGGATCGCCACCCGAATCCGCATGCGGCTATGGCCGAAGAGAACCGACTCCATCGCCTCGGGTATTCCGTGCCCTTTCAGTGTAGGTTCCCAGTAATGAACCATGATCCCCACCAATAGCCCGCCGATCGGCGGAATGAGAATGACCCACAAACCTAGATGGTTGTGGGCCGGATTTGTGATGGCGAAAGAGAGCCGTCCGTAAAAGAAGATGTTCGTGAAGAGATAGATGAGTTCGAGCAGGGCTTGCGCAACAAGACCGCTTACCACGCCGACGATAAGCGCATATCCGCAAACCTTGACGACCTCGGGTTCGAGGGCGACCCCGAATTGACCCTTCTTATTGGATTGCGCCTCGGGGGTTGATGCGATCTCAGGAATGGGAAATTCAGCCACTAGTTACCTCCTGGAGCGCTGCTTCTGATCGTTCGAGAGGGAGAGGAAACTGGATACAAGTCGGCATGAGTTCAGCAGAGCTGGAATCGCAGGCGGCTTACGCCTGCAGGACGGTTTGCTAATCGTTCCTATCTGTCGCATAGCTAACTTCCATCGCGCCTTGTCTGCGAGTGTTCAACGCCTGCAAAATATCAGTCTTGGTCACCACGCCTCTCATTTTCCCTTGAGCAGAAACCACGAGGAGGATGGTCTGGCCATGTTCGCTCAACAGGAGGCGAAGCGCCTCCATAACGTCGCTTTCCGGGGAAACCGTACGGATTCTTTTCTCAACGAGTTCGCGAATCATGGTGGTCCGCCATTTGTCGGGTGAGATCCGGGTGACCGACCAGAGGGTGACTGCCCCAAGGAGCTTGTTGCCGTCGAAAACCGGGAAGGCATCATGCCGTGAATGGGGTGAAAGCGTGCTGATGAATTCATGCACGCTATGAGACGCCTGGGCGGAAATCATGTGCTCCTGCATCACTTCGCTGACAGGAACGTTTCTCAATTCCTGCAATTTCACGCCCTCATGCAGTCGCTGATCTCCCGATGCAGACGCATCGCCGGAGACGGCATACGCCACTGCCGCGGCGATAAGCGCAGGAATGATGAACGCATGGCCACCGGTCGCCTCCGCAACGAACACCACCGCCGCGAGCGGCGTTTTGTAGCCGGCCGAGATGAATGCAGCCATGCCAACCGCGGCATAAAGCCCGAGTGATGAGCTGTGGACGATCGGACTGGGCAAAGGCGGTACCCAGCGCTCCGCCGGTGAGAAACAGCGGGACGAACATTGCGCTGACTCCGCCGGATGCGAGCGTGAAGACGGTAGCGGCCAGCTTGAGCGCGCTGAAACTAAGAAGCTCAGGAGTGGTGTGGTGCTGGCCCAAAATCTGGCCGACCGCCTCGTAATTCGGACCGATCGGTATCAAAGCACCGTGATAAACCAGCAGGAACAGAAGTCCGCATAAGCCTGTCAGCAAGCCGCCGATGGCGAGCTTTGTCCAGTGCGGTATCGACCATTTGATAAAGAAGACGCGGGCACGCCGGAAGGTAACGACAAATGCCATCGCGATGAGCCCTATGATCAGACCGAGCAGCGCGCTCCAGTAGAGATCGTGGCGAGCGAACGACGTGCCGTGGACAAAGTTGAACAGCGGCGACGCCCCCAAAAAAGAGCTGAGTGTTACGAACGAGACGACAGAAGCGATCAGAGAAGGCACCAACGCTTCGTGCGCGAGGTCGTCGCGATATGGCATCTCCAGGGCGAACACTATGCCCGTAAGTGGTGCGCGAAAGACGGCAGACATTCCGGCTGCGGCCCCACAGATCAGCATGATGCGGCGGTCTCGAGCATCGAGGTTCAAGCGCCGCAGCTTCGTCCATAGCCAGGATCCGATAGCCGCTCCACCATAAATACTGGGCCCCTCTAACGCCGCGCTTCCGCCAAAGCCTACAGTGGTGATAGCAGCGATAAGTTTGGGGAAGAAGGGCCTCATGTCAATGTCGCCCTGGTGCTCGTGGTAGGAACGGATGATCTCTTCTGTGGAATGTTCGTCAGGGTCCGAAGTAAGAAACTGCATGATGAGACCGGTAACGGCGAAGCCCAGACCCAGCCCTGGGACGATTGCCCAGTGATGCCGCAGATAATATCCAAGGACCACGGGCCACAACTTGTCGAGAATGATGACTGCAATTCCGGTGATCGTCAGTCCCGTTGTTATGCCAATGATCGGTGCAATGAGCAGCCACTTCAGGAGGTCGCGAGAATAAACCGCATTAAGGTCTTCGTGAACCAGCGGCAAGTATTTGTGAAGCAGTGGATGCTGTAATACCCACGCTCCCTTTTTCTGTAGCCTTGTCGGAATTCGTTCCACGTGAATCGCAGCACTCCCTTTAAAGTAATGTTCGTGACAGGTACAGATGCGTAGCCGGCCTTCAAATCAGCCAGTCTTCTTTCTGCCATCAAAAGACAAAGGCGGGAGACCATACGTATCGCCAAAATCCCGTATTCGCTTAGCCTCTTCGTGATGAAGCGTGGCCAGCTCTGACAGGATTTTTTGCCCGTTCTGGGTCAAGGAAACATTAACGACTCGCCGGTCCGACATATCTTGCGTCCTTTGAACGAGCCCGTTCTGGACGGCACGCTCGATCAGTTCCACCACCGAGTGATGCCGTTCCTGCAGGAACTCGGCGAGTTCCGAGACAGTAGCGGAGGACCGGCCGGTGAATCCAGCTACGCCAAGCATCAATTGATGCTGCTGCGGCGTCACTCCATATTGCCTGGCTGCGTTCTCGCTAAAGCGCAGAAATTTGCGAAGCGCATAGCGAAACCGCGCGAGATCGCGCACGACATCCTCGGAGGCAGCCTGAGCCTTGACTCGAGAACGCCCAGTGGAGGAGGCATGGGGGCTCATGCAATTATTATATCGCATTGCGATTAAAATGGCGTCTCTTTATATCGCATTGCGATTAAAGTTTTAATCCGGGACAACCAACCGTTCACAGGGGGATTCCGATTATCAAGGAGTGGACTTCTAGTAGTAACCAGGTGTTTCAATTTCCGCGCGCTGCAAGGAGCTCGGGATACTCGGGAAAAGGGGACAGGAGAGCCTAAATGTCGTCTCTTTGTCGCGTCGCCGGCGCGATACTTTGTGGGGTAGCGTCTCTAGCGTCGGTGTGGGTGTCTGGTCAGGAGGCGACTGGGCGGGCTCTTGTGCAGTCAATCGTCAACAGCGAACTTAAAACCGATGCAAACGACCATTCACGCTGGATGTTCCGCGACGCCAAGAAAGTTCGAGGCAAGAGTACTATCACCTTGGTGGTTCAGACCTCGCAGGGCGATATATCCAAGCTCGTCGAGGTAAATGACCGTCCGCCGCCGCCCCAGGAGCAACGCGAGGACGAGCAAAAGATGCATCAGTTCATCACCGATCCAGCCGTGCGACAGAAGCAGAAACGCGATCAGCAAAAAGACGACGAAAAGGCAACTGCATTAACGCGCATGCTGCCAGCCGGATTTTTGTGGACGAAGACAGGGCAGAGCGGCGCGGAGACAACTCTTACGTTTAAACCTGATCCAAAATTCAACCCACCCACGCGCGAAGCCCGAGTTTTTGCTGCCATGGAAGGCACCATGGTAGTGAACACGGAACAGATGCGGATCGAGTCGTTGAAGGGAAAACTTACGCGAGACGTAGACTTTGGCCATGGGCTACTAGGCAAGCTCGAAAAGGGAGGAACCTTTGACGTCGAGCGGCAGGAGATCGGCCCGAAGATATGGGAAATTACCACGACACGCGTGCATATTCATGGGCACGCTCTGATCTTCAAGAGCATCAGCGAAGACCAGGATGAGGAGACAAGCGACTACAAACCCAGCCCGCACTCCATTAGTCCAGAGCAGGCTGAGAACCTGCTGAAAAATGGAACCATTGCAAGAGAGCTACGTCTGAACGACGCACATTAATTCAAGTAGAATCCGGAGCCTGAATGGAGGGAGGGAGTTCAATGTTTTACTCTGAGCGCACGAATCTGTTGAACCAGATGTTTCATGGATATCGAAACGCGCCTTTTGCCGTTCGGACTCTGGACGGCTGGAGGTGGCGATCCTCAGAGACGCGAGAGCCAGAGTGTACGATCGTGCTCAAAACGCCCGGGGCTTTGCGGGCTTTGCTCAACGATCCTACTGAACTTACTTTGGCAGAAGAGTTTATTGATGATCATTTGGATGTAGAGGGAGATATCTTCGCGGTTTTCCCGGTCGCGCATCACCTCTTCAGCCTGCCCCGCAGCCTGGAGGGCCGAGTTGCAATTGCGATGAAGCATTATGTCTCGGATATTGTGCGTTACTGTAAGCGAGGTCGTCTGCATTCGGTCGCACGAGATCGGGCGGCAATCGCCCAACATTATGATGACCAACCTGCTGAGTTTTACCGCCCATGGCTCGGAGAATCTCTTGCTTATTCCTGCGCATACTTTCGGAGTCCTGACGAGAGTCTTGACGTGGCACAAGAAAACAAGCTTGAACTGATATGTCGCAAATTACGGCTGAGTTCAACTGATCGCTTTCTGGACGTAGGTTGCGGGTGGGGAAGTTTGATCCTGCATGCCGCTCAATTACACGGTGCAGAAGCGCGCGGTATCACGCTCAGCCGCTCTCAGGCAGCCGTCGCGACTCGACGCATCACCGATGCAGGGATCGCGCGGCGCTGCGCGGTTGAGTTTCGCGACTATCGCGATGCGGCCAGCATCGGGGACCCATTCGACAAGATAGCGAGCGTCGGCATGTTTGAACATGTGGGGCTCGCGAATCTAAGGCGCTATTTTGCTATTATTTTCGACTTGCTCAAGCCCGGAGGTCTGTTTCTGAATCATGGCATCGCACGCTCCGCGTGCTCTCCTCCCAGGAAAGATTCCTTTATGGACGCGCATGTTTTCCCGGATGGACAACTCGTCCCCGTTTCACAGGCGATGCGATTGGCCGAATCTGTTGGATTTGAGATTTGCGATGTTGACAACCTTCGCGAGCATTATGCGCGTACACTCCGCCTGTGGATTGAAGGCCTTCAGCAGAATTTAGAAAGTGTATTGGAGAAAAGTTCAAAGAAAACATATCGAACCTGGCTTTTATATATGGCCGGATGCGCTTTTGCCTTTGATTGCGGAGACATCGCAATTTATCAGATACTTTTCCGTCGCCGCAAAGATGGGCAATGTAGTTTGCCGATGACGCGAGAATGCTTTTACCAGGATTGGCCGCAAGAGCAGAGCCGACTCGTCGCTTAATCCATGAGCTAAAGTAGTGTCTCGAACCACGACCATCTAGACATGCGAAAGCGCGATCCAACGGGCTTAGAGCCATCATTTGGCATTTTTTCGGGCGGTATCGATCAGTTTGAGCGCGGTGGTCTCGCCTTTACACCCAAGTTGTATGTCTTCCCCTGAAGCCGGTGGTAATTGACAAAGAACTCTTCGAGTTCTTTAAGCGCTTGCTTCGGGAGATCCTTGGGTCGCCTCAGGTATGCCATTCATGTGAGCTGTTTCGGCGACGGCGACGAGGCGGTCGTTCGGTATGGTCTCCTTTGACGTAGTCTGCTCTCCGTCGATGACCCCAATGTCGATGCTCTCTGCAAATCCATGAAATTGGAGGACAATCATAGACAGTCTCAAGAGGCTTTCTCAACTTTCGTCTTCAACGGATAAAGGTGATGAATACGATACTGATAATTGAAGATGATGTCCGAATACAAAAGGCGCTGCACCGTTTGTTTACGTCGGAGGGCTATGAGACAAAGAGTTCCTCCGAGGGTTCGCAGGGCCTTGAGACCTTTCGGAGCATTTCTCCCGACGCGGTTGTCCTCGATCTGATGCTTCCTGGTATGTCAGGCCGTGAAGTCTGCAAATCGATGAAGCTCTCTTCTCCTGACACTCCGGTAGTTATTCTCAGCGCGATTTCTGAAGTTGCGGATAAAGTCCTCCTTTTGGAACTCGGCGCGGATGACTACGTAACCAAGCCTTTCAGTCCCAGAGAGCTGTTGGCGCGGGTCCAGGCGGCGATGCGGCGTTCCAACCATCCCCAATCCAATGCATTAGCATCCTTCGGCGATGTGCGGGTGGATTTCGCAAGGATGCAGGTGACAAGGAATGGAAAACGAGTTTCACTCACCGCACATGAATTCACTGCTTCGTTTCTTTCTCGATAATCCTGAGCGGGTACTCAGTCGCGAGGAGCTTTTGAACGACTTATGGGGCTATAACTTCTATCCTTCTACCAGAACTGTCGATAACCAGATATTGAAATTGCGTCAGAAGCTCGAAGCGAATCCTGCCGAGCCTGCACACTTTTGTACGGTCCATGGAGCAGGGTACAAATTCATGCAGTCACCTCAGATGTGAGTCCGGCTGAAGAAGGGGAGGCAGAACGTGAGTGGCAATGCGCACGCGAACGACGCTGCTTTTGTGTCTCCTGTCTGTTTCCTTGGGCGTGGCTGTGCTGAGCCTGTTGATTGTATGCGCTCACTCGGCGGGTGCGCGTCTCTCCGTCGCAGGCCAATCTTGGCAGCATCCAACTTGTAAAAGACGGGATAACTAGGCCCCATAAAAACAAGTTTGGCGAAGACTACAGGCCCGATAAGTCAGCGGTTTATTAAGCTATCTAACCCTAACTGATTCGGAGTTGCTCACCGCTTCATACTTGCGTCACCTGCCGAAGCGAATGAGCTGGCAGTCGTTATGTTATGCGGATACGCTGTTCAACCATCGTTCCAGAAAGCTAATCAATTCTTCTGGAGGCCGGAGCCAGATTCGTGCATTTGTTTCTCGATATCCAGGGCGGACGAGAACGCCGAGGCCGTGAGAATTCAAAGCGCGAAAGGCGTATTCATCTGTCTCATCGTCGCCGAGATAAGCAATCTGCGCGCGATGATCTGAGGTGCTCAGAATCGAGGTGACCGCATCCCCTTTGTTGGGGCGAGCGACACGAAGTTCCACGCCTCCCTCAAATTCCAGAAGTTCCAGTTCCGACCGCTCCAGAAAAGCGCTCAAGCCTTTATGGGCGCGCGCGTGAATCCGCTCCGCCTCCGCGTCCGGCGCGCCCCGCCAATGAACGGCAATGCTGCCCGGCTTGATTTCCATCCTCGAAGCCAGCTCCGCCGCAATCAACCATGACTTCGCCCGTGAAAGCAATGCCGCTGTTTCCGGAGCGATCGCAGTCTGGCGGTAAGTTCCATCTGCCAGCAGATACTCCAGGCCATGGCAGCCCCATATTTCAATGTCATGCAAGGGATGAAGCAGCGGACCCATTTCGGCGACCGGGCGCCCCGTGATGATGACGACTCTCGATTTCCCGCACTCGAGAATGCTTTGCAGAAGCGGTACAACCCGAGGGTAGGGAAAAGCGAGCTGTCGTTCGGCTTGAAACGGAGCCAGCGTTCCGTCGTAGTCCAGCAGCAGCAACGACGACGGTGCGGCAGTCAGTTGCTCCATAAACTCAGAAAGGACTGTCTCTCCGTCTGAATCCCGCAAGCTATCCCTTTCCTCGCGCCCTGTTGCCGGGAAGTGCGCTCTCTCTTTCGTCCAGGCGAATGTCGCAGAGTTCTCCGATCAGACCCGCTGCCCACCAGTAAATGTTGTGTTCCTTCACCGATCTCCGCATCCGCCGCATTCGGTCGGCCATCTCTTCAACGCTCATGTCCAGGCCCTGCGCAATTGCTTCCGCAGTTGCATGGATGTCATATGGGTTAACGAGAATTGCGTCATGCAACTCCCGTGCTGCGCCGGTGAATTTACTGAGGATCAGTATGCCTCGTTCATCGTGACGTGCCGCAACGTACTCCTTGGCGACCAGATTCATACCGTCATGCAGAGACGTGACGACGCACAGATGTGCAGCACGATAATAGCGTTGAACCTCCTGATGACTATGCTGGCGGTTTTGAAAGACAATCGGCTTCCACTTGCCGCGTTTGAAGCGGGAGTTG
Source organism: uncultured Acidobacteriaceae bacterium (assembly GCA_963783805.1). Lineage (GTDB taxonomy): Bacteria > Acidobacteriota > Terriglobia > Terriglobales > Acidobacteriaceae > Silvibacterium. Next base: position 526,015 of record CAWAPC010000011.1, read on the forward strand.
ATCCGGTTGGCTTCGGCCTCTACTTCTGCCTGGAAATCCGCGTATCGCTTGATGCGGCTACGAGTGGGCGCCCCGATCTGGACGAAGGTGAATTTTCCCTGATAGCGCGGGTATCTCTCAAGAAACAACTCCACTGACTGAAAACGTTCAATGATTCCCTTGGTATAGTCCACGCGATCGACGCCCACACCAAGGAAAGTTGTTTCTATCCCCAACTCAGTGAGCAGTGAGCTGCGATCGTCTTCGATTCCATCCGGGGCATAGGCGCTTTTTTCAGGGAACTCCACGCTGATGGGGAACGGGCGCACGCGGCACTCGTGGTTGTTGCGGTTGACCGAGAAGTGCTCCCAATCGATCCGGGCTTCAAGTAAGCGATCGACAGAATCGAGGAAGTTGTTGCAGTGCGCCTGGACATGAAATCCAATCAAGTCCGCTCCCAGTAGCCCATCCAGCAGTTCCCGCTGCCGGGGGCAGATGCCAAACGACTCGGAGTTGGGCCACGGAATGTGCCAGAAGATTGCGACCCTCGCATGAGGTAACCGATCCTTCAGCATTCGCGGCAACAGGGCAAAGTGATAGTCCTGAATCAAAACCACGGGATGATCTTCACCCCCGATTTCCTCTACTACGGCATCAGCAAATTTCTCGTTAACGGCGTTGTAGTGTTCCCAGTCCGATTCGCGAAACATAGGGCGGGTGTGTGCGATGTGGCAGAGGGGCCAAAGACCTTCATTGGCAAAACCGTAGTAGTATCCGTCTTCCTCCTCGGCGCTGAGCCATACGCGACGCAGCGTATAGCGCGGTTCATCCGGTGGAACCTGCAGCCGATCGTGGCTATCCACCGTTTCTACATCCGCATCACCGCTTCCGTGGGCGATCCAGGTCCCGTTGCAGGCGCAAAGAATAGGCTCAAGCGCTGTGACCAGGCCGCTGGCAGGCACGGAAACCGTAATGTCCTTGCCCCGCCGGCTATGGATGTAAGGTTCGCGATTCGAAACCACGAACAGGTTGCTCCCCTCAAGTTTGCTGCGCACATGGTCGGCCAGTCGCTGCGCTGTCCACACCGATTCGTTGGTGTTTCGCAGTCTCGCTTCCATCTCCGCCGCCGCTCGCGCCTGCTGTATGCTTGCCGCCAGTGGCGCCACTTCTCGTGCCAGTGGCAACAGGAAGTCCAGATCATTTGCAGACGGCTGAATGGCGTGGCGGTCGGTGCGTAGTGCTTTCATCCACTGCGTCACGCGCGCGATAGGCCCAGCAAGGCTCCACCGCACAATCAAGAGGGTAATGGCAACAATCACCAGCACCTGAAGCACTATGTGGACAAAAGCACGGCCCCAGATGCGAAAAATTTCGGAACGGATATATGCAGTTTCATAAACTACAAGGATCCCTCCTGACACACTCTTGTTCGAGTCGTGCAACGGGGCTGCCAGTATGTAAACCTGCTTGAAGTGCAACAGCAGGGATCGGCTCTCCGCGCGATTGTCCGCGAGCGCGTCCTTGAGCAACCGTGGCGGAGTAGAAAGGGTGGAGCGTAAACCGGGAGTCACCGCCAGCGGGGAACCGTCCTCGCTATAGACGCCGATTCCCAGCAGGTGATCGCGGTCGGTGAATTGGCGAGCCATCTGCTCGAGCCCGGCTTTGTTTCCGGCCTGCAGATAAGATTCCGCATTGCCTGCAAGGCTCTCGGCGAGGGTCGCGGCTTTATGTTCGAGATCGCGGCGTAACGAATCCTTTTCCGTCCCGACTTCATACCAGGACGATGCGACCGACACGAGCGTGATCCCGACAATCAACGCCACGATCAATCGCAAACTCAGAATCCGCATAAGACCGCTCCATACTAACTACACTTTTCATCATAAAGAGAAGTTCGTCGTTGAGGTGAAATCGAGAGATGTCGCGTTTAGTTCAACTCTTAAAATATGTCGACCTCGCCCAAGAGGGTGCGTTCATGCGGATACCGGTCGAACTTGCTATACGTGGGCTATCGCATCGCGCAGGCTCAGAAATCTCTTCTCTCCTATTCTGGGGGCGGACCGGTAAATGACGATCGATCCCGCCTCGACCGGATACGGTGGCCGGGAAGACTTTCTTGCAGTCTATAACCAGTTTGTGGTGAACGTAACGGCGCGCTGTTCAATCAGACATTCGGGCTAACCTTGCCGATCCTTCAGAAGGCATATGGAGACAAGCCGAAGTCAATGGCTGCAACTCGAAAACAATATGATCCGCAGAATCGCCTGTTGAACGACTACTTCCGAAACCTGCTTCTGTGGGTCAGCTCGGCGATAATCAATTCCCCGCTGCTGCAAGTGGCGCAGCTACGGGTGGACTCGCCGAAGTCGCGCCGGGAGGCGCCCCCACGACCTGAAAAAGCTGATACGTGGATGCCGGAATGCCCGCCTGCAAAGAAAGATTGGAGGGGTTGTAGCCATTATGATGCTGGCAGCGGATGAGAACGCTGTTGGCAAGTACCGAGGCTGGCGGGATGCTTCTTGGAACGGGAAATCCCCAAAGCGGACTCCACGAATCGTGAAGTTGATCGAGCGCATAAGTAGGGTCAAGGGGATAGGTATATTGGGCCAGAGTCGTCGGCGAAAATGCCAATCCAAGACTCTGCGCCTTATTTATCATCCAGCTGAGAGTGATATCCGATAGCGCTGTAGCAGTCGCGCCGGCGCCCGCGTCATAGCCACCACCTACATCGCTATGAACTCCACAAAACCACACTTGTTGAAGGGTCTGCCCCGGTGCGGGCGCCGATGTCCAGAGTGTGGGCGGAAACTCCTTGCGCCGCTCGTCGATGGCGAGCGCTTGAAAGGCATTCTGGATTTTTGGGTTAAGGGATGTATCGAGAAATCCATAGATCGAGGGATCGACTCCGCCAAAAACTGCGGGTATGCCAAGCGATCCTACGGTGTCCCAGACGCCAACCATGGTTATTTGTGCATCGCACATCGAATATTGTGAGGATAGAGTAGCAAGAATGGCAGCTCTCTGACCTTTGTTTCGGTAAGCTTGAAAGGCACTCTCCACCAGTTGATCATTGAAATTCTTCGACGGCAGGCCACAAGCCGCAATCATTCCCCCCAGACTGCGCGCCGTGTAGGCGCCGCGGCTGAAGCCAAAGAGAAAGACCTGGTCTCCAGCTTCGTAAACCTGGGAGATTTTTGTGTATCCATCTTTGATCTTCTGGAACAGACCAGCGCCAAACGCTCCCCCGGCAAATTTCTCAAGAGGATTTCCATCTGCTCCGACCCCGCTGTCATAGAAGGGCATCTGGTCGGATGAAACAGATAGAGCACTGAATAGCTTGAACACGTTCGTAGCGCTGGATTTTCCATCCCACGTTCCATCGGCACAGTACACAATTTTCTTCATCACTGCCTCCCACTTCTTCGGTTTCATCCATAATTTCGACAGACCGCAATGGAACAAACAACGAGCTATGGCGGCCCAATAGCTGCCAGATAACGCACGGCACTCAAACTCGGCATGCGCTCCAACCGGCGGCGGATCCAGGGCAGGCTCGAAATTCGGAGGGCGAGAAGGGGGTCCAGACGTAGTCGCGGCCCTTGAGATTGGTGAAGCCGTGATGCGCGAGATTATGGCCGATCTCCCACAGGCTGTAAGGCGTCAGCGAGGGCAGGAAGGCGATTCTGCCGATCCATTTGTTCAGCGTCTTATTGGGCGTGTAAGAGCCGTGGCAGGCATCGTGGCCGATCACGAACAGGCGGGCGATCCACAGCGCCGCCACCAGCGACGCGAACACTTTCACCCACCAGGCTTCCACGAACAGCAAGCTCGCGATCGACACGCCCGAGCACCAGCCAATCCAGCAAGAACCAAATGATCGGGCGTGGCGATGCCGCGCTCGATGGTGAACGGCTGCAGCAATTTCTGAAACTTGAAACGCGACTTGTCGGCGGAGGGCGCTGCGGCGGTTTCAGGTTCGGGTGTGGGAGGGGTTTGCATTCGAAGACTCCGGCCTTCACGAAAACCTACGGGCCCGTAGGATCAACGGGTTAACCCCGTATTATACGCCTGTTCAGGCGATTGACACGGAAATGCGTCGGGCGCTGAGTCAGGCCGTCTCGGCATCGGGCCAGAGGAGAACCCCCAAGTGCTCGCAGGCCTCGATCAGGGCGGTGGCCGCCTCCCGGGTGCTCGCGTCCAGACGCCGGTCATGAGTGAGCAGCCACGTCAGGCGGGCCCGCCGGGAACGGGCCGAGGGCTCGCTGTCGAAAAGCGCCGGGAACAGCCCCAAGGCATCGACGAATTCGCGCATTGGCGCGGTGGACGGGGCGTTCGGCGGCGGGGTCAGCAGCAATTTGAGCCAAGTCACGCAACGCTTGGCGAGTCCCGCGCGCGTGATGCCGATGCTGGTGCGGCGGCGCGATTCGCCATCTGCCAGGGAGTCGGCGAGATTGCGATAGCGTTCGACCGCCGCTTCGTCCGCCGGCAGGGCCGGGCTGGCATCCGACAACACCGATCGCAGCAAATCGGCCAGCAGCAGAGACAGAGACTCGGCCAAGAATCGCTGGCACTGTTCCGTATCGGGCCGTGCCAATGTGTTCCCAAGACAGAGGACCACCAATTCGTCTGGCGTTCGGTGACTTTGACATGTCGCCCAGTGTAGCGGCTCCGCCGCTCATCGCAACTATGTCAAAATGCGACCGACGTCACTGACATGCGGAATATTCGCAAAAACGCGCGCGCCGGCCTTTGGCGCGCGCGCGGGCGCCGATCCATCGAAAAAATTTAATTTAAATGGATGACGATCCAGCCCGCAAGCTCGGATACTACGATCATTGCCGGGAAGTGCGTGTCCGTGGCGCCAGGCGTGCGCCGAATCGTCGCCGGCAATGCCGGCCTGATGACGGGACCCGGCACCAACACCTACTTGCTCGGACTGCGCGAAATCGCGGTGCTGGATCCGGGACCCGACGATGCGCGGCATTTGGAAGCCATCTTGGCGGCGGCCGGTCCCGCCATCCGTTGGATCATCGTGACGCACTCGCATCCGGATCATTCGCCGCTGGTGCGCCGCCTCGCCGAGCGTACCGGCGCTCGAATCATCGGCTTGCCGCCTCCCGACGACGGCAGGCAGGATGCGACCTTCGCGCCCCAGCATCTGCCCGGCGACGGCGAGCGCCTGTTGCTGGGCGATGTTTCGCTGGTCGCGATTCATACGCCCGGGCACGCCTCCAATTGCGTGTGCTACCTGTTGGAGCGCGAACGGCTGCTGTTCACCGGCGATCATGTGCTCGAAGGCGTGTCGCCGGTGATTCTTGCCGCCCGACGGCGATATGGCGGCGTATCTGCATTCACTCGACAAGCTGGAATCCTATGATTTCGAGCGCATTGCGCCGGGACACGGAGGCGTCATGGAGCGCGGCAAGGAGATTCTGATTGCGCTGCGCGCGCATCGCCTGGCGCGCGAGGAGAAAGTGCTGCGCACATTGAGCCGCCTGGGCGCGGCGACGCTCGATGAGCTCACTCCGTGGTTTACGACGACGTGGGCGCGGAGCGGCACCCCTGGGCGCGCCTGACCTTGGAAGCGCATCTGATCAAGCTGGCGCGCGAACGCCGCGCCGGCGAACAGCGGTGGCCTCTGGCGGCTCATGCAACCATGACGGGCCGGCTCTCGATCCTGCTGCACGCGGTCAGCGTGCGGCGCGGCCGCAAATGGGTGTTGCGCGATATCTCCTGGCGGCTGCGACCCGGCGAGCGCTGGGCGCTGCTCGGCGACAACGGCGCCGGCAAGACGCAGCTGCTCAAGCTTCTGAGCGGCGATGTCTGGCCGACGCCCGGCGGCCCCCGGTCACCGCGCCGCTCGCAGCCGCATGCCGCCGGGCGAAGCTATCGCGTGGGCCGGCCGGCCGCTCGATCTCATCGACGCCAAAAGCCGGGTTGCCTACGTGGGCGCCGAACTGCAGGACAAATACGCGCGCTACGGATGGAACCTGCGCGTGCGCGACTTGGTCGCGACCGGACTGCATCGCACCGATCTGTTGCTGCTGCCGGTCACGACGGCCGAAGCCAGGCGGGTGGCCGCCGGCTCTGCGGGCCTGCGGCTTGCTGCGCCACGCGGGCCGCAAATTTCTGTCCCTGTCGTACGGGCAAAAGCGCCTCGCGCTGCTGGCGCGCGCCCTGGTGCAGGATCCGGACTGGCTGTTGCTGGACGAGCTCTACAACGGGCTCGACGCCGCCTATCGGCGGCGCATCGACGCCGTGCTCGCGGCCGCGCGTGCGCCGCGGCCAATCGTGGGTGGCGACTGCCCATCGGGCGCCGACGTGCCCCGAGGAACGCGGCGCATGCTGGAGCTCGCGGAGGGGAAGGTGCATGCCGTCAAGCGCATGCAGCCTCGGACCTCGAGCGTCTGCGCAGAGCGGGCGCGGAGAGGGCGCGCGCGCCGAGCGCAGGCGAGCGCAAGAGAGCGCGGCGACTGCCGCGGCAGGCGAAAGCCGCGCGCAGCGGGCGCGCCGGTGCTCGTGCGCCTGTCCGCGGGTCGATTTGTATCGTCGACTATCGGCCGGTGTTGCAAGATCTGGACTGGCAATTGCGCGAGGGCGAGCATTGGGCGATGTACGGCGCCAACGGCTCGGGAAAATCCAGCCTGCTCAAGCTGCTGTACGGCGATCTGTCGCCCGCGTTGGGCGGGCGGATCGAGCGCAGCGGGTTTCCCAAGGGCACCCCCATCGCCGAATGGAAGCGGCAGGTCGGCTATGTCTCTCCGGAACTGCAAAGCGACTATGCCGTCGATGTCGCGCTGTTGGATCTGGTGGCGAGCGGCCGATACGCCAGCATCGGTCTCGTGGATGAACCGACCGCGCAAGATCGCAGAGTGGCGGCGCGCTGGCTGCGATTTTTCGGCCTGCTGTCGGTCGCCAGGAGCCGGCCGCGGGAATTGTCCTATGGGCAGCTGCGCCGCGCGCTCATTGCGCGCGCAATGGCGGCGGACCCGCGCATCTTGCTGCTGGACGAACCGCTGACCGGCCTCGATCCCAAGCAGCGCGCCATCATAAAACGATTGCTGGAGCGCTTGATGAAACAGGTGACGCTGGTCATCGCCGTGCATCATGCCGGAGGACTTGCCGCGCGGCATGACGCACGAATTGCGTTTACATAATCGGCGCGCGTACCCGATAGATTCCTATTCTGCGACCTGAGTCCGCGGCAAGAGCTCCGCGTAGTGCGGCAACACTGTGGTCCCTCGATTGCCGGACATCAGGACGGGATTATGTTGCGTGCCACGGTTTTGGCGATCGCCCTTGGGATACTGGCTCTGGCCGGCTGCGGTCACTCTGGCTATGCCGTCCGATCGGTGCCGAGCATAGCCGCGGACAATGTCGGAAAGCCGGTGAGCCGACTGCAGGAGGCGTTCGGCGAGCCGCGCAAGATCGACCAGACCTCGACGAAGTGGGTGTACGTGTGGTTTCTTCCGCAGAAACCTGCCCGGCGCTCCGACCGGATTCCACGGCTGCGAGATGGAAGTCACCGTCGATGCACGCTCGCAGCGCGTGCTGGGGTATTCCCTGTCGAACATCGGGTGGTCCAACTGCCGCGAAGTGGAGCGCCGGATTCGCGTAGCAGAGCGCTAACGCAAGCATCGCTCGGCGCGAGAGGGCCGGACCGGGGCGGTTCTGGCTACAATAGGCGGCCCGAAGCTCGCAGAAGCTTCGCGATCCGGAGATCTCGCCTTTGTACCTCATTCCGATTCTGTCCATCGCCGTCCAGGCCGGATTGATCGTGCACGTCATCAAGACCGGACGAAATATGCTGTGGATCATTGGCCATCGCGCTCGTGCCGCTGGTCGGCACCCTCGCCTATGTCGTGGTGGAGATTCTGCCGCGAGGCATTGGGCGGCGCAACGGCGCGTCGCGCCAGATCGGGCGTGCGGCGCATGATGGATCCGGACCGCGAGTTGCGCCGCGCCAGCGCCGAGGTGGAAATTTCCGGCAATGTGGATGCGCGGCGCAGGCTCGCCGAGGAATTGCTCGAGCGCAGCCAGTTCGATGCCGCCATCGATGTCTATCAAGGCGGCTTGAAGGGCATTTTCGAGCACGACCCGACCTTGTTGCTGGGATTGGCGCGGGCGCAATTCGGCAAGCAAGGACTACGCCGCGGCGCGCGCCGCGCTCGAACGATTGACGCAGCACAACCCCGATTTCAAATCCAGCGATGCGCAGCTCTTGTATGCCCGGACTCTCGAGGCGCAGAACGCGCTTGACGAGGCGGAACGCGCCTATGCGGCGATGGCTCCCGGATATCCCGGCGCGGAAGCGCGGTTGCGCTACGGATTGCTGCTGAAGCGGCGCGGCAAATTGCCGGAGGCGCAATCGCGTCCTCAAGGATTTGCTGGATGGCGCCAAGCTGGGTCCCGCTCATTATCGCAGGGCGCAGGCCGAGTGGCTGGAGCGCGCGCAGGCGCGAATTGAGCTAGAATCCGCTCGCCTGTGATCGGCAATCAGGAAAGGAGATCCCCATGCAATTGATCAAACGAGTCGGTCGTACGCCGTGATTTCCTGGCGGCGATCATGCTGGCGGCATGCGCCGGCCAGAAGGAGCCCGCGCAGAAACTCATCGGCGACATCGAGGCGACGGTGATTGCGGCGTCGACCGAGGCTGCGAAGTACGTGCCGGATCAGTTGGCGGACGTGCAGATCCAAGCTCGGCGGCCTCAAGGCCTCCTTCGACAAGCAGGACTATGCCGCGGTCGTGACGGGGGCGCCGGCGGTGCTGAGTGCGGCGCAGGGACTGGCGACGGCCGCAGCCGCCAAGAAGGACGAAGTCCTGAAGGCGCTCAACGACTCAATGGACGGGCCTGGCCGGATCGGTGCCCGAGCGAAGTCACCGCGATTCAGGGCCGCATCGAACTTCTGAGCAAGAAATCCAGCAAGAAAGCTGGCGGCGGGCATCGATCTGGACGCGGCGAAGGCCGCGCTCAGCGACGCGACTGTCGCTCTGGTCCAAGGCGCAGGCGGCGTTTGCCGCAGGCAATCTGGACGAGGCGGTGAAGCACCGCGAAAGATGTGAAGTCGAAAGATCGAAGCGCCTGGCGACTTCCTTGAAGCTGGATCTGCCGGCTGGCCGCGGCTTGAAGGCTTACAGAGCCAAGGTGCCTTCGCTGACGATGACCGCCGCTACCGCCGATGTGCGCCGCCGACCAGGTACCCTGATCGATCTCGAGCCTCACGTAAACCTGTCCCGGCCGCTTCATTTGACGGCCCTGGTGGCCGATGAAGGCCGTTGAATTCTTGCCGAACTGGCCGAGATCCCAGAGGTAGGCCGCCAGCATGGCGTGCGCGTTGCCGCTGACCGGATCCTCGGGGATGCCGAGCGCGGGGCAGAACATGCGCGAGTCGGTCGACAATTCGTCGGAATTTCGATTCACGGCAAAGACAAAGAATCCGTCCGTGCCCAGCTCCGTCCCGAGCGCCAGAAGCGTGTCGGCGTTCGGCGCGAGGGCGTCCAGATGGCGCGGATCGGCGATGGGCACCAGCAGCCGGGTGCTGCCCTTGCGGGCGATTCGCGCCGGCATGATTTCATGCAGATGCGTCGCGGGCAGGCGCAGCGCCTCGGCGACCCGCAGCGTGGTCTTGAACGGCAGCGGGGGGTCGAGTTCCGGTACGGTCTGGCGAAATTCCACGAGGGTTTGCGCCGCGGCGTCGGCTTGCTCGACCCGGGCGGTGACCTCGATGATGCCGGTGCCGGAATGTTGGCGGCATGACGCCGGCGCCGCGCCTTCCCAGCGCGAGCAGTACCGCATGTGCGGCCACCGTCGCGTGTCCCACGAACGGCGCTTCTTTGCGGGCATTGAAGAAGCGCAATCGAACGTCATGGTCCGGGCCGTTCGCCGCGAACATGAACGCCACCTCCGCGTGCGGGAACTCGCGGGCGACGGCGAGCAGGGTGGCGTCGCTCTGGCCGTCCGCATCCAGCACGACGATTGCCGGATTGCCGGTAAAGCGAGTCGGGGTAAATGCGTCTACCTGGAAAATGCGCAAGGGTGTCTCCGCAGTCTATCGCACGAGTTTTGCACGCATCCGCGCCGCAGGCTACACTTCCTTAAGCCCTGGGGTGGTCTTTTCTAAGGCCTGAGACGTGGGATATCGGCTCCTCGATTGACCTGCGAACCCGTTGAACCTGACCCGGTTAATGCCGGCGTAGGGAGTAGGTGAATCATAAAATGCGTGCGGCCGTGGAAATCAGCATGTACCCGTTGACCGGGCGAATACATGTCGCCCATCCAAGCCTTCATCGATCGCCTGAATACCCATCCCGGCTCGATCGTGCGCACCAATGCGCTGGCCACCCAGATTTGGGGTCCGCTGGATCAAGTCATGGCGATTCTGACGGAGGAGATGACGCGCTCCGCCGCCGCGGCCGGTGCGCCGCAATTGGTGTTCGTCATGAAGGTGCTTGCCGGGCCTGGCACCCCCGCTGATCGCCGCGATCTTTCGATCCAACTCGTGAGTGCATGGCGCGACACGAGTTGGGTCGAAATTCTCGCCGCCGTGCTCGCGGTGGCGTATCTGCTGCTGGCGATTCGGCAGCGGCTCGAGTGCTGGGTCGCCGCCTTCGTCAGCTCCTGTCTGTATGTCTGGGTGTTTTTCGGCGCCCACCTGTACATGGAGTCCGTGCTGAATGCCTTTTACGCCGCCATGGCGGTGTACGGATTCTGGCAATGGCGCGGGGCAGGGGCGGCGCCGTTCTTGCGGTGTGCCGCTGGCCGCTCGCGCGCCACGTGACGGGCGTCTTGGGCATCGTGTGCCTGTCGGTGGTCAATTCGTATTTCCTGCGCCGGTTCACGCCGGCCGCATCGCCCTTGGTGGATTCGATGGTGACCTGGTCCAGCGTCTTTGCCACCTTTCTGGTGGCGCGCAAGGTGTACGAGAATTGGCATTGGTGGCTGGTGATCGATTCCGTCAGCCTGTGCCTGTACTTCACCCGGCGCCTGTATCTCACCATGCTGCTGTTCGGCTTCGTACCTGGTGCTTGATCGTGATCGGCATGCGGCAATGGCGCCGCACGCCTGCCGGTCGGCGGCCTATGCGGCCGGATGAACTCGAGACGCGTGGCGGCCCGCTACGTGCCGGGCGAGGGACAGCTCGACATAAAGCGCGTGGCGCAGGGTCTGGTCAATGAAACTTACCGGGTGCTGCGCGACGGCGAGCTTATCGCCCTGCGCGTGGCGGCGGCGAATCCATGCGATCTCGGCGTGGATCGCGAATGGGAGGCACGGGTGATCGAGAGTGCCGTCGCTGCGGATCTTGCGCCCGCCGTCGTGTATTGCGATCCGAAGCGCGGAGTTTTGATCGCGCGTTGGGCGGAGGGCCGGTCGTGGAGTCCGGCGGATGCGCGGCGGCGCGGTCGGATATCTCGACCGGATGGCCGAGCTCATGCGCCGCATCCACGCCTTGGCCGTGCCGGTGCCGGCGCGCGTCATGAGCCCCGCGACGGTGGATCGATTACTACTCACGGCAGCGGCTCCGCAGCGCCGCAGCGCCCCTGCGGGCACGGCCGCGGTGCGCAACTGGCGCGCGCTCGCGGCGCTGCCCACGCGTCGATCCGGTGGTGTGCCACAGCGACTTGCACACCCTAGAATCTGATCGACCGCGGCGACTCGTTGGTGTTGCTCGACTGGGAGTACGCGCACGCGGCGGATCCGTTCTGGGATTTGGCGGGCTGGAGCGCCAACAACGATTTCGGCGACCCGACTGCAGCGCGATCTGCTGGCGAGCTACATCGGCCGGCCGCCGACCCGCGCGAATATTCGCGCCTGCGACGATTGGGCTGGCTGTACGACTACGTCTGCTTGCTGTGGAGCGAACTTTACTTAAATCCGCAGCGCGACGCCGGGCCGAGCGAGCCGCGCAGGCAGTGGCGGCCCGAGCGCGGCTGCTCGCGGCGCGCCTCGAAGCAGATCCAAGTAGTCGCGCCGAACAACTTCCGGCACACTAGCCGGCTGAGCGACGACCCCCTCGAGGGGAAACTTAACGGAGATCTCAATGGCGCGGATGATCGTAGTGGACCGGGACGGGAAAGAGCATGACATCGAGGCAAAGCCCGGTTTGAAGGTGATGGAGATTCTGCGCGAACTCGACTACGGCGTCGCCGCGATTTGCGGAGGCCTTTGCTCCTGTGCCACTTGTCACGTGTACGTGGACGAAAGCTGGGCCGGCCGCCTGCCCAAGCCGCAAAGCGATGAGCTGGAATTGCTCAAGGAACTTCCCGACTTTCGAGAAGCCACCTCGCGCCTGTCGTGCCAGGTTGATTTCACCGAAGCGCTGTCCGGCCTCAAAGTGGCCATCGCCCCGGATACCTAGGAGCCGCGCCGCAGGCGCACTGCGCGTAGGCCGGCGTTCACTTCTTCTCGGTTTGACGGCGCACCGTCTCTTGCGCCGCGGCGATCGCCTGCTGATCGCCGAGAAAGCGGCGGCCGAGAGACTGCAGCTGCTCGTCCAACTCGTAGAGGATCGGAATGCCGGTCGGGATGTTGAAATCCACGATGTCGCTCTCCGACATCAGGTCGAGCATTTTGACCAGGGCGCGCAGCGAATTTCCATGCGCGACGATGAGCACGTTCTTGTTGGCGCGAAGCTCCGGAACGACTCGCGACTCCCAATAGGGCAGTACCCTCGACAGGGTGTCCTTGAGCGACTCGGCGGCGGGCAGCGAGGCCGCGCCGACATCGGCATACCGAGGGTCGAAACGCGGATGCCGCGGGTCATCCCACCCCAAGGGCGGCGGCGGAATATCGTAGCTGCGGCGCCAGATCTTGACCTGCGCGTCGCCGTGCTTCTCAACCGTCTGCGCCTTGTTGAGTCCCTGCAGCGCCCCGTAGTGGCGCTCATTGAGGCGCCAGCTGCGTTCCACCGGAATCCACATGCGGTCGGTGGTGTCCAGAATCAGCCAAAGCGTGCGGATCGCGCGCTTCAGCACCGACGTGAAGGCGATTTGCGGCTCGATTCCCTCGCGCTAGCAGTTCCCGTCCCGCCTGTGCCGCCTCCACGCGTCCCTGATCGCTCAAATCGACGTCATGCCAGCCGGTGAAGAGATTCTCGAGGTTCCAGATGCTCTGGCCGTGTCGAACCAAGATCAGTTTTCCGGGCACCCTTCTCTCCTAGACGCATGACCGCGGCAAACACACCTTCAAACAGCGTGGCCAGGGTCTCGCCGTACTTTACTTCCACACGCAGGCGTATCCGCCCGCGGCCTGCACGTCGCAACATCTTGCGAAATTTCGCGATCAGTGCCGCCGAGGGCGCCGCGGCACAGGACCGCAACTCGCCTTCAACCGGCGCCAGAAAACGCGTGGTCGATTCCTGGATCACCACGTCGGCCCGCAGATCGCGTGTCTCGAGATACCGGGTAACCCAGGCCCACCCGGCGAGCACCGCCACCGAATACAGGCTGCCGCCGAATGCGGTGCCCTTGTAATTGGCGTTGGGCGCGAGCGGCGCACGCAGCACGACGCGGCGTCGTCGGCCGACTCGACCACGATGCCGATGTGCCTCGCGAGCAGGAATTCCCGCCCGATGCGCTCCTGCAGATAGTCGCGCCCGAAATTCGCGGCTGGCGGAACCATGCGGTCAATCCTGCGCGAGGCGCCTGACCGCCTGCAAGGCGACGGACAGAGTCGCAAAATCCGGCGGCGTGC
>CAWAPC010000012.1:0-115487 GCA_963783805.1 uncultured Acidobacteriaceae bacterium
GGTTGGCTAAATAGGAAGCAAATCCGGGCGGAAAACGTAAACAATGAGTCTAAAATCGCCGAATCACTCTTTGAGACCTTCTGAACTCAGCGGTGAAGGCCGGATTAGTCCCGGGAAAGCGTTTGTGTTTACCGAATAAGCGAATTCCGGACTTGCCACGCCCACGAGATCGAAGCCTCAGTGGGTGCTAAGCCCTCTTCTCAACAGTTGAACGAGGTTTCATGTCCGACATGCCGACTATAAGTCCACGCGCCAATGGTCGGCACTTCAGGAGAAACAGGTTGTACATCTGGGAGATTGAGAGCAGCGGCAAGCAGAACGTCAACGTCACGTACGACAATGCCATCACGATTGAAGCCGATCTCCTCCATGCCGTAAGTTCTGGGAGATAGCTCGTATATTACAAAGGCTGAAAACATCGCGAACAGCCTCAACTCAGTTCTTTGGAATTCACAGACTTCCGTCGATGAGTTCAACACCACAGACTCGCGCGTTAATAGCCCCCCTTGCAGTCGCGCGGCGGACCATACATTGTCATTACGAATCGCCTGCTCGATGGGTGCATTGCCGATTTATCACTCATCGAGAAGGTCGTAGAGTATCTGTTGGCAGCAGTCAAATCCCGAATCGGCGGCTTTTCATTTATGGATTTCGGAGATCATCAACGCAGCGCTTACCCTAATATATTCCATAGAACACAAGGTCACGATCCTCCATGAGAATACTCTGTAATTCTGTAGTAAAGCTGCACAGGGAGAACATACATAACCTGATGCGAAAGAGAGTCGAGGGAAAGATCGATGCTAGCTACCACTGACATTATGGCGCTCATTAAAGTACTCAAGCCGAGATTCTTCGAAGGACTCTCTTCTTCAGACATTGCCTCGATCATCGCGCGAGCGACCAGACATGCATTTCCGCGACATTCGGTCATGGCGCATGAAGGACATCCTGCCAGCCATTTATTTCTCATCCTCACAGGACGCGCCCGTAGTTTTTGCACAACTTCCAGGGGCGAAAAAGTCCCGATTTTATGGTTTCCGCCAGGCGAAGTATGCGGTGTAACGGCCCTCTTGCCCAAGTCCTCTTGAGTATCTTGTGAGCACAGAAGCTGTGAACAACAGCACCGCCTTGGCGTGGGACCGCAATACGATCCGATCTCTTGGTGCTCAATATCCGGAATTGGTTGAGAACGCGCTGTCTGTCGCATACGACTATCTTGTGGCGTATCGGGCTCTTCACATCTCCGCGACCTATCACACTGCCCGCCAACGGCTGGCGCAGGCGCTGGGTAACCTCGCCAAGGGCATGGGTCACAGGAGTACGGAAGGAATCGAGCTCGATATCAGGAATGAGGAGTTGGCCAACGAGGCCAATATCACGATATTTACCGCGAGCCGCCTCTTGAGTGAGTGGCAGCGTAAGGGCATCTTGACAAAACGCCGGGGTAAGATCGTGCTCCATTCGCCCGAAACTCTGATGTTGAGCGAAGCCTGATTCCCGGATCGGTTCCCGGATCGCCTCCTCCTCTGCCCTTGCACTGCGCTCGATCGTTGCTCGTGAGCAACGACTGACCCAACGTGACATGTCATCTTCACGTTAAGCAGTTCAGCACCGCCAATCATGGCTGTAGGTGAACGTTTGCCTAAGGGAGGCCATCTGCAGCTTGGCGACAGTTCGCGTTTTTATCGTTGATGATTTTGAGCCGTGGAGACGCGCCGTGCGCTCAATCCTCGGACAAGACAAAGGTTTGGAAGTGATCTTTGAAGGCTCGGAAGGTTTAGAGGCAGTTCGGAAAAGTGCAGAACTGCAACCTGACCTGGTTCTGCTGGATATTGGGCTTCCCGACCTCAGTGGTCTGGAGGCCGCTCGACAGATTCGTAAAGTTTCGCCAGGCTCCAGGATCATCTTCTTGACCTCGCACGGCTCTGCCGATTTGGCGCAGGAGGCTTTGAGCATTGGTGCGTTGGGTTTCGTGATCAAATCCGACGCTGCACGCGATCTTTTGCCGGCTGTGAGCAGCGTTATGCGCGGTGAACAGTTCACCAGCAGCAGATTTCCACCTCTCGACCCGACCAAGCCTCCTCACCCGTAAAGTTCTCCCCGTAGCACCGAATCCGCGTTCCGCATCACCGCATTTTAAGAGCCTGCGCGGGTGCCCATCGCTCGCGGCGCTTTTCGCGAAGGGTGGGAAGATCAACTCTCAGTAACGAGTCGTCATCCTAAGCGAACCGGGGTTTCCGCGGACGGCCCGGGTCGGTGGGTGGGCATTTCAGAAAAAAATCAATAAAGCGATCGATGAGTGAATCGGCGATTTACCTCTCATATAAAATCGGTACCGTGGGAATGGGAATCGATCGAAGCGATTCTCGTTTACGAATACGAATTCGGTCCGGAACGTCGACACTGACATCCGTCTCTGCCTTTCGAAGGTTGTGTTTTCATTCGCAACGCAGGGAGTTCATCGGATCGCTGCGCATGGCTCGGCGCGCCGGAAGATAACAGGCAGCCGCGGCCACCAGCAGCAATACAGCGGAGACGCAGAACAGGGTAAGCGGATCGCTTTGACCTACGCCGTACAGCAGATGAGAGAAACTCGGCAGGAGGCGCACGAGCCCAACTGCTGCCAAAGTACCGACGCCCAATCCTGCACCGGCCATGCCAATTCCCTGGCCGACGATCATGCGGAAGACCCGGTTCCTGTCTGCGCCGAGAGCCATGCGAATCCCGATCTCCTGCGTGCGCCGCATGACCGAATAGGACACGACCCCATAGATGCCGACCGAGGACAGCAGCAATGCCAGGCCAGCGAAGATGCCGAGGAGCAAAATAGGGAAGCTTCGTGTGGCCATCGACTCAGATACGAGCTCATCGATCGTCCTGACGTCATAAACCGGTTGATCGGGTGCAGAGGCGTATACAACTTTCCGAATGGCAGGCATCAAATCTGCAGGGGGAAGCGTTGTGCGAACAAGCAGTTTGAGAGTACGGAAGAAGTCCGTGACCATCGAGTCTGGCAGCTGGTACACGGGGATATAAATTTGGCGCTGGTTGATAGGTACCGGGGTCATCCAGTCCCCAATGGCGCACATGTCCCACCACACCGACGATGCGGGCCGCTCCCCAATGTCCGACTGTGAGCGTCTGTCCGACAGGATTCTGACTGGGGAAGAAGTTATGCGCGAGAACGCTGTCAATTACCACAACCTTGTCGGACCCGATTCGGTCTTCGGGCGTGAAGAACCTGCCATGCAGCAATGGGATCCCCATCGTCTTCAGATAGTCGGGGCCGGTCCAAAAGTAGAGCGAGTGAGGCGCTTCCTGCAGTGAGGCGGGCTGCTTAGTGCCGATCCAGAAAGGACCGCTATTGTCGGCGCCAGTGAGCGGCACGATATTGGTGAGATCGGCTGCCTCCACTCCCGGTATCTCGACAATGCGCGCTAGCAGTTGTTGATAGGCCGCGCGCGTTCGAGCCGGGGCTGCTCGTAAAAGATGGCGATAAGCCAACCTGGAACGAAATCACGTGTCGCGTATCGAAGCCGGGATTCACATGCCAGAGTTTGTGGATACTTCGCAGGAGCAGCCCTGCGCCCGTCATCAGCACGAGAGTGAGCGCGAATTGCACCATGACGAGGCGGCTGAGCAGGCGATGCCGGCCGGTTGCAGTACCCCTCGAGCCTTTTTGCAGAGCGCCCTGTACATCGGGGCTTGCACATTGGAGTGCCGGAGCGAGGCCGAAGAGAATCCCCACGGCAATGGAAGCAACCAATGTGAACGCGAGAACCGGAAGGTGAAGGCCGATGTTTCCGGAGCGCGGCAGCGTGTGCGGCAGTGCCGCGAGCAGAACGCGCATCCCGAGGGCAGCGAGCAGGACGCCAAATGCTCCGCCCGCGAGCGACAGCACAACGCTTTCGGTCAGCAACTGCCTCACCATACGTCCGCGACTGGCGCCGAGTGCCGCGCGGATGCCGAATTCACGGGCACGCGCAGTGGAGCGCGCCAGCAGCAGGTTGGCAAGATTGGCGCACGCGATCAACAGCACCAGGCCGACAGCTCCAAACAGCAACAGGATCGTTCCCTTCACGTCGCCGAGAATTTGCTGCATCAGCGAAGTCGCTGTGACGCCGACGCCGCGGTTGGCATCAGGATACTGGCGGTCGAGCTCCTGCTGAATCGTGTTGATCTCTGCTTCGGCCTCGCCCGTCGTCACGCCCGATTTGAGGCGCGCCAGTACAGCTACTGCATCCACGGAACGATCGGCGTAGATGACGGGCATGTTAGGACGCAGAGGCGTGATTACATCCGCGTTCTCAAGGAAACGGAAGCCGGCGGGCAGAACCCCGATTACAGTGAAGCTCCCGCCGTCGAGGTCAACGGATTGTCCTACCACGCGCGGGTTTGACGCGAACCGTTCCTTCCAGAGGCGAGCACTTATCAGGACAACAGGCGGAGCATTCGCCTGGTCCTCCGATGCTGCGATATCCCGTCCGATGGCCGGATTAACGCCCAAGGTCCTCAGAAGGCCTGAGGATGCCCGGATGCCCATGAGGTGCTCGGCCCTTCCGCGGCCAGTCAGATCGAAGTTGTGAAATGTCAACGCAGACATGCCATCAAACGACCGCGAAGTGCGTTCCCAATCCTCGAAGTTCGGATAGGAAACATCGAGTTGGGGGACACCGGGCCGTTTCTCCCAGAGGAACACGAGGCGATTGGCCTGCGGGAAAGGGAGCGGCGCGAGAATCACTCCCTGCACGACGCTGAACATAGCTGTGTTCGCTCCGATGCCGAGTGCGAGTGTGATCAGACATACGCACGCAAAACCAGGCGATCTCCACAGCTGTCGCAATGCGTAGCTTAGGTCCTGCAACAAACGTTCGAAGGGTGTCCAGCCCCAGGCCTCGTGAGTATGTTCCATTATCAGCGTCGGATTGCCGAATGCGCGATGAGCGGCGTAGTGAGCCTCTTCCGCTGAGAGGCCATTTTCGCGTTGCTCTTCTTCTTCCAGTTCAATATCGGAGCGCAGCTCTCGCTCCAGGTCCGCGTTCCGTTTCCTAGTCTGCCACCATTGCATTTCAGCTCTCCTCGGCGGCGGGCCACATCACGCGTGCCACAGCTTCAGCCATCTGCCTCCACTGCGATTCCTCGACCCCAAGCTGCTTTCTCCCTTTAACGGTCAAACGGTAATACTTAAACTCCCGATTGCGATCCGAAGCTGTCTCCCATTTGGAAACAACCCATCCCTTTTCCTCCAGACGGTGCAGCGCAGGATACAGAGAGCCATGCTGCATTTGAAGGAAGTCATTGGTGGTCCGCTGAATATGCTTGCCAATTTCATGACCATGCGCTCGACCATAAAGAAGGGTTCGCAGAATTAGCATGTCCAGGGTTCCCTGCAGTACATTCGCGCGTTGCGGCGTACGCCTGGCCATGGTAGATATCCGACCTCCGATAGGAGATGATGGTAGATACACGACTATCGATTGGTCAAGGCCCGAATTCCGGGTTTGCTTGTCGAATCGTGGGTCGGCAACTCCGAAAAGTGGGCCGAAATCATTCGCTGTCAACCCGGCTTCCTACTAGCGCGTCTGCGGTGAGCGAAGCCAGATCGTTAAAAAGCTTCTCCAAAGTCCCTTCCCTGTCAGCCTCGGGCAAACCAAGTTGTCGCTCAACCCGCGCTTCCATCTCGCGCAGCTGCGCCTCCGGAGCTTTCCCCGCAAGATGCCGGAACAACAACCTGTGCGCGCCTTTGTGCTGCATGACCTCCAGCCCATCCAGCATCTGGCGATGCAATGTCCCCTCCCAGATCGCAAGAATCATCGCCTCGCGTAGCCAGCGCTCCACGCGATATTCCTGGAGTGTTCCCACCCCGCCGTGCACTTCCATCGACCATTTGGCCGTCTGCAGAGCAAACTCTGCTGTCCAGTACTTTGCCAAATGAGCTATCAACCGGAACAAATGATAGCTCTCCGAATACGGCGGCTTCTCCTGCCATACCTTGTCGAGCAGACTCACAGCTTCCCAGGCCAGCCTGCAAGCCGCGCTCAGCCCCCGAAGGCGATCCTCGAACTGCCGCCGGAGTAACGGATGCTCGAGGATCGGTTTGCCGAAGGCTGTGCGCCGCTCAGCGAAGAAACAGGCATCCGCAATGGCCCTTTGTGCGAGCGCTACGCTGCCCACGCAGTTAGCCACGCGCGAGAGGTTCAGCACTTCGAGAATCAAATAGATTCCATGTTCCGCTCGCCCGAGGAGCCAACCCTCGCTGTGACGAAATTCGATCTCGCCGGTTGGTACCGAGCGAGTGGCGATCTTGTCCTTGAGGCGGCGTATCCGATAGTTCAGCTGCCCGTCCTCACAGTGACGCGGTACCAGGTACAGACTCAGCCCGCGCACGTTCTGCGGTGCGCCCTCGCACCGAGCCGCGACCACCGCCAACTCGGCACCGGCATTACTCGCGAAGTACTTGTCACCGGTTAGCCGCCACTTACTCCCATCCCGTTGCGCTACGGTTTCCACCGCCGCACCCAGGTCTGAACCACCCTTGATCTCCGTCATCCAGGTTGCTCCCTGCCAGACACTGTCATCACGCTGCAGCATTTTGGGCAAAAACCGTGCCTTCAACTCCGCCTCTCCATACTTGGAGAGCGAGGAAACCGTGGATAGAGAGACCGTGTACGGACACGCCAGGCCCGGGTCATAGAAAGCCGTAGCGTAGAGAAGAAGGTAAGAGGGTATCAGCGAATTCTGCTCAAAAACTCGCCAGACCACGCCTGCCCGGTATCCATGTTTCAGCATGCGCCAGTATTCGGGTGGGTAAAGGATCTCATCCACCCGCGCGCCCAGACGATCGAACATGCGTAACCACGGTGTGCCGGCGCGGTCCACTGCGTCTGAGATCCCCTGCCCTTCGCGTTCGAACCACGCCTCGTATTCTCGCAGCCAGTCTTGATCTGCTGGGATCCCGCCTGCTGCAGAAATTGCACCGGAGAGCGCAGGACATCGAAGCTCATAGCCTGAGTTTTCTCACCCGGATGCGAATTTTGCAAGGCTTGCCGAGAAGTCCCTCTCAAAGCCGCAGCCGATTATTCGGCAACCAATTTTACTGGGGCGACTGATCTTGCGGAGCAGAGTTATCGGACGCGTTCGCCGGTTCGGCCACGACTTTTACCGGCGGCGCAGACGGAGGCGCCATCGTTTTCCAGACTGGCTCCGGCGGGTGCGGCATCACCCTCCAGCCTGGCTTGGATGTCTGTTCGCTGGCGCTGGCGGAATTTACTGCCGGCAGCGCACTCGCGCTCTCAGGATTCAAACCCGCGCGCGCAGGATTCACCGGTGACGGCGCACTCGCTGCCGAGGGTTCTTTGCTTTCTGCGGGAATTTCCTCAGCCCGGTTTACCTCCGGCATACTTGCTGTTACAGCAGGCTGAACCAGCGGCGTAGCCTTTGCCACATAAACCGAATGATCTTCACTCCCGGCAGCTATCACCCTGCCTTTTTTGTTGAACGACACGCTCCATATTGTGTAGCCGCGTGCGCCTTCGCTGCCTGCAAACGTAACGCGGGTTGTGTGGTCCTGCACGTCCTGATGAATTGTTGCCTGGGGCTCACCGGCTATTGCGAGTTCCCCGCCGGAGCCGGTCGGAACACTGGCGCTGCCGCCGGTTAGCTCCGCGTAACAAACGCCTAGCCGCAGCCAGTTGTCATTGCGTGCGGTGC
Organism: uncultured Acidobacteriaceae bacterium; assembly: GCA_963783805.1. Taxonomy (GTDB): domain Bacteria; phylum Acidobacteriota; class Terriglobia; order Terriglobales; family Acidobacteriaceae; genus Silvibacterium. The sequence continues at coordinate 7,714 of CAWAPC010000012.1, forward strand.
CGCCGTGGGCGATGACCTGCGGTACGAGATCATTGAAGAGCGCGAAATTGCGCGGGTTCTTTGGAGCGGGTACAAAGGGCGTCGCGTTGCGGTAGAGCGCCGGCACGATGCGAACGCGTCCCGCGCTGCGCGGCACGGCAGCCACAAATAGAGACTCAGTTCCATCGGGAAATTTGTGAATGTAGCGCAGCAGGATGGTCTCTGGCATTGGCGAACACACGGCTTGCTGGTAGCTCCAATTCGCTTCTTCAATGTCGTAACCGTAGATTCTAGCGGCCGCGGTGATCTCAGCCTGGCGCGCGTGAAGCGCGGCGCTGTCCGCTGCGCTTATGGCATCCGACTCGAGTCGCTGGGCATTCGCGGAATGAGATACGGACAATGCCAATGCCAGCGCGAGCACGGCAAATGTCCATGGGGGAAATATCTTCTTCATCGCAATTTCACTCTATCATTCTGGTCAAAAACCGAGGGCAGCCGCAGTGGCTGCCCCCGGTTCTTTCTGAGGTGCTTTCGGCGAAGGATCACTTTCCGCCGGTGTGATGGTGTGGGGCGGTGTGGTGAACGGCCGGAGGAGGTTTCGGTCCGCCATCCTTCATGATGATCATGGGAGGATTCTGCGTGTAGGAATCGAAGGTGGCGATGTAGGTCACATTCGTCCCGGCCGTCGGCACTTCCTTGAGCGGAGTCTTCATGTTGATAGTGAAGTCGGCCTTGTTGGATTGCTTGGCGTCATCGGAGACCGCGAGTTGGACCGAATCTGCTGTTGCAGTAACCACTGTTCCCGGCACTTCCGCGGTTACACCGTTAAGGACAGCCCAAACCTTCTGTGCATCGTCAGGACTTCCGTTGGCCAGGACAAACTCCTTGTCGGTCAACGCGAGTGTTTTGAGGTCGGGGGTGTTCGCGACTGCGTTATGCGCGAGCTCCTGCGGTGATGGCGGCGGCGGCGCGGGCACCGGCTTGTAGGAGTCCGGCGGAAAGACGTTGTCGTGGGCCAGCTGCTGGATTTGGGGGAAACCATCCATGCTGCCATGGTACTTGTTGTACCAGTATTCTGCGGCCTTCTCGGCGGTGGTCTTATAAGGATCGGGCAAGTACTGCGCGGCGCGGGCGAGGAACCAGATGCCATTCACCAGATCCTTGGGATCTTCCTGCACGTAGGCAGTTCCGAGATAGTAGGTATCGGCGAGGGTGGGCTGCTGCGTGGTCTGGGCCGGCTGCACGGATTTCAGCTCCGCGGTGAGAGCTGAGATCGCAGCCTTGTAGTCTTTCTTGGCTAGAGCGTCAGCGGCAATTGCGTTGTAGAAGATCGGCGTTGCCACGGACTTCAACTTGTCGAAGTCTGCCTGACTCATAGCGGCCGGCTTGGTTGCGCTCAATCCGCGCTGAGCATTTGCCGCGGCATCATCAAGCTTGGCTTGATCGCCGTTGGCCTGCGCCTTTTCTACGTAGACAACGAAAGTGAGGGCGCGAAGATTGCTGGGGTCCACCTGAAGAAGGCGCTTCGCCGCGTCGTAGGTCTTCGCGGTGTCGCCGGTAGCCTGGTATGCGCCGACCAATTGTTCCAGCATCTCCTGCTTGACGACGCTGTTGGGATACTTCTGGAGAAAGTCCTCAATGGCCGCCGCTTTGGCCGCTGGAGCCGACTGGCCGATGGCGTTCGTGTAAGCGTTGTACTCGGCAGGATCTTTGATAGTGATTTGGCTCGACTGCGATCCCTGTTCCTGCGCGAGAGCATAGGGAGCCGCGACCGAAACCATGGAGGCAGCAACCAGCATGGAAGCAAAAACAACCTTCTTCATTCAACGCTCCTAGGAATTCCTTGAAAATTTAAACTCTACGAGTGCAAGCCTGGCGGGACGCGCACGGTCGGTATCGAATCGTTTGAATCCTCTCAGCAATAATGATTGAGGTCAGCGAAAGATGCGACGATGGCTGGATTATAGAAAGCCGAAGCTCATTGTGACAAGCGTGCATTGCAATCGCATTCATAATTTCTAGCCGATCGCAGAATTTCGACATCCGTCGGATGCAGTTTGAGCAGGAATCTGATGACTACCGGATACTCAACCGGGAACCGTCTTTGGCGGTCAGCTCATCTTAATTTGACAAAGACGCTCTTTGAGCGCGAGGAGATTGCATGGAGAACCTTTCTGGACAAATTGCTGTGGTTACTGGGGCGGCGCGCGGCATTGGCGCGGCCATCGGCAAGCGCCTGGCGGCGATGGGCGCAGCTGTTGTCCTGACGGCTCGCGATTCCGCGCGGCTGGAGCAGGTCGTGCAAGCGATCAAGGCCGCCGGCGGCAGGGCCGAATTCTCCGCCTTCGATCTGCGGAACGAGACAGAGATTGCGAAATTCGCGAGCTCGCTTCAACAGCGACACGGACGGTGCGACATCCTGGTGAACAATGCCGGAGTGGGTAAGATCGGCGCTCCGCTGCATGAAATGTCTTCGGACGCCTGGGACGCAGTGATGGGCACGAACCTGCGCGGCCCTTACCTGATGATTCGGGCGTTCGCTCCGATGATGATTGCTGCGCGAGGCGGTCATATTGTGAACATCTCCTCTCTGGCCGGACATAATCCTTTGAAGAACGGCGCGGCTTATGCGGCCTCCAAGTGGGGGCTGAATGGTCTGACCTACTCGGTCGCCGAAGAGCTGCGGGAGTACGGGATTCGGGTGTCGGCGATTGCTCCGGGCTCGGTGAATACCGGCTTCAGCGTCAACAGCGGCAAGGACGGGAGCAAGAAAATTCAACCGGAGGACGTAGCGAACGTGGTGGCCATGCTGGTTACGCAGGCTCCTCAGTCGTTTGTGAGCGAGGTGCTTTTGCGGCCTACGTTCAAGCCTTGAGGGGGTAACCCCCACCCCTTTTGGTGGGCCAAATCGTTATCTAATTGATTTTAATGAATTTAGTAAAGCGATCTTTCGCTCATGTGATTAATAACAAATGACTTATGGAAAGTTAATTACAAAACAAGAGATTTTCGATTCATGGGGCCTTGCCTTTCGGATTTGGCCTGAGTACTTTGGGAGTCCCGGCCCTTTATCTTTCCCGGGATCTCTTCGCCGGAAACGGTGAGCGCCTTTTCAACTTTCCATGTTGACTTCACTCTACTTTCTGCCTGAGGGGGTGCAGGTCAAAAAAACTCGGCAAATTTTTTTACATCATTGATTCTAAAAGATTTTTTATGTTTTGCGCCTGGTCTCCTAAGTCAATACGACAGAGAAAGCCTTCCTGCTCATTAGCTGCTTAAATCACACCAAACAAAGAGCTTTTCTTGCTTTCTTACCGAGCGGAACGAGCTTAAGTCCTGGTTGTGACTTTTTGCGTCCTGTTTCTATTTTAGCGGTTTCTGGCATAATCGTATGCACTTCTTGTTCCTCGGTAAGATCTTTTTTATGAAGGCCTTATCTGGATTGTGCGGCGGCGGAGGCTTGACATACTTCCTGAATCTATCTGCCGAACTGGCGCAGGTGGTGGTCGGTGTGCAACCAGGCCCAGCGCATCCATTCTTTCTGGTTCATGGCACCGAAGTAGGGGTGGCGTGCCCCCTCGACTTTGGCATGGCTGAGCCGGGCAAGTTGTTCCTGTGCATCCTTACGGCTGGCCTCGAAATCGCCGTCGCAGACGCCGAGAAGGCATTGATCGATCTCGGGGCGGGTAGGGAAGCTTTTCGGCCACGGCGCTGGAAACCAGAGGGCACCCCACTTCATCAGCGTGCGCTGGAACAGTCCGGATTGCTCGCTGACTCTTTTTTCTCCCAGAGGGACGCGCAAGGCATCGGCGAGATGCCTCATCGTCTGATGGGCGTTCATGCGTCCCCAGCGGGCGGTGTCCTGCGTTGTGACTGAAGCGAGCCGATTGGCGAGGGCGCTAGAGTCTGATCCGTTGGCCAGCGTTTTCATCGCTACCAGAGTACCTTGCCGGGTTCCCTTTTCTGCGGTATCCGCTTGCTTCCGGGGGCGGGTGGGACTAGCTTTGGAGATGGCGATTCTCTGCGACACCCTCCTTTCCAAAACTCTACCCGGACCCTGTTTTATATGGATATTTCCATCCCCGCACTGTAGATTGAGTTAGGGACGGCTTATCCACAAGATGTTGGGGTGCTTCTGTTGACCCTGCTGCTTGCCGCAGCTAGAGTTTTCTCTGAACCACGCTGATGGCGCGGAGCGTTTTTATTGGCTTCGCTGACAACTCAAGGAGTGATTCTTCATGCTGAAACTCAAAAAAATCCAGATCCTGGGCTTCAAGTCGTTCTGCGACCGGACTGAGGTCGCGCTGCCCGGCCAGGGAGTAGCCATCGTTGTTGGGCCAAATGGCTGCGGCAAGTCGAACATTCTGGATGCGGTGAGCTGGGTGCTGGGTGAGCAAAGCGCCAAATCGCTGCGCGGCGGCAAGATGGAGGACGTGATTTTTGCCGGGAACGCGCGACCGCAAAGCACTGGGAATGGCCGAGGTATCGATTACTCTGATCGATCCGGAGGCCTACGGCGGTCCCCTGTTGCTGGAGCCGGACGTGGTGATCGAGGACGAAAGCAGCGCGGACTGGGACGAAGAAAAAATGCGCGTGGAGCGGGCGGCTGAGGTTGAGGAGATCATTGCCGAGTCGCAGCCGGGGCAGACGATTGAAGAGGAAGGCGCAGTGCAGGCTTCGGCAGCCGCTTCGGTGGCTGAAGGCGAAGCTGGAAACGCTGTGGTGCTGAAGATTCGGCGACGCAAGTTCCAGAAGACTCCGCAGCAGGGCGAGATTATGGTTACGCGACGGCTGTTTCGCACCGGAGACAGCGAGTATCTGCTGAATGGCAAGCTGTGCCGGCTGCGCGATATTCAGGACATCTTTATGGGCACCGGGCTGGGGCCGGAGTCGTACGCGATTATCGGCCAGGAGCGCATCGGCCAACTGCTGAGCTCGAAGCCACATGACCGCCGCGCGATTATCGAAGAGGCTGCGGGAATTACGCGCTTCAAGACGAAGAAGCGGCTGGCAGAGTTGCGGCTGGAGCAGTCGAAGCAGAACCTGGCGCGCGTGCAACGACATTTTTGAAGAGGTCACGCGGCAGATGGGTTCGCTGAAGCGTCAGGCAGCGAAGGCCGAACGCTATGGCGCGCTGCGCGACGAGATGCGTGCGCGGCTGCGCGTGGTGCTGGCGAGCAAGATCGCGCAGATGGACTGCGGAGCAGGCAGAGGCTGGCTGCAGAGATTGCCGCGCTAAACGGCGCAGATTGATGGACACAGCGCGAAGATGGAGTCCCTGGAAGGCGAGCATAACGCGGGACGCGCGCGCGGGTACGAACTGGAAGGCGGCGCAAAGGAAGCGCAGACGCAGCGCCAGCCAGACGTGCGGTCGAACTGGAGCGCGCGGCTGCGCGTCAGAATGCGAATCAGGAGCGAATCGCAGAACTAGAAGCGCGGAGCAGCGGCGGGTGCGGCGGAACTGGAGCAGGCGCGGCAGCATCTCGGGAACCTGACGGCGGAGCGCGACTCGCAGCGGACGTTTTCTGGAGACGGCGGCGGCGGAGGCGGCGAGCTTCCGCGAGCAGGCGCAGGCGAGGCAGCGCAGGCGCGGGATGCGGTTGCGGCGGTGTCGGCGGCGGAGCAGCGCGCTAGAGGCGGGACGGCAGGCAGGCGATGCAGCTGCTGTCGCAGCTGGGTCAGGTTCGCAACCAGGCGGCGCAGAGCGAGGAGTCTCTGGCGGCGCTGGAGCGGGACGCGGACCGACTGGCCACGGAGATGGCTTCGGCGAAGGGCGATCTGGAAGCGCTGGGCGTCGGAGCGCGGGCAGGTCTCGATGAAGTTCGAGTCGGTAACCGACACGCTGAAGCGGCTGGAAGGTGAGATTGCAGACGCTGCGCGCGGAGATTTCCGCCAAGCGTAATGATGAAGCCGAGGCGAAGCGGCGCGGCGACCAGCTTCGCGCGGAACGGGCGACGCTGAGCGGGCGGCGTGACTCCCTGGACTCGTTGATTCGCGAGCACAGCTATTCGACGGACACGGTGCGGAATTTGTTCCGGTCGAACTCGCTGGGCGGTGGATTGGCTCCGGTGGGTACGCTGGCGGATTTTCTGGAAGTTAATGGGCAGTACGAAAGCGTCGTCGATGAGTTTCTGCGCGATGAACTGAATTACATCGTGGTGAAGAGCTGGGATTCGGCGGACGAAGGAATGCGGCTGCTGAAGACAGGCGTGGATGGTCGCGCGACGTTTCTGGTGCATCCGGAGGATTCGCAGGCGAAGTTTTCGTTTGCCGGAGAGCCGGATGTTCCGGGCCATGAGCAGCATAAGGGCGTGGTTCGGCTGAAGGAGTGCGTTCGGGTGCTGGATGGCTTTGGGTCGGTCACTTGAGGTGATTCTGCCGAAGCTGCGGGACGGATATGTGACGGACGATTCGTCGACAGCGCGGACGCTGGCGCTGGAGAATCCGGATGCGTTTTTTCTGGCTCCGACGGGCGAGTGCTTTCATAACGTCACGGTAACGGGCGGCAAACCGCGCGCGGAGGGTCCGCTGGCGCTGAAGCGCGAGTTGCGCGAGTCGCAGCAGAAATTGGATTCGGTGGAGCGGGAACTGGGCCAGGCGGAGATTCTGGCGGCTGCGCTGGCGAAGGAACTTGGGGACCTGACGCGGCTGCTGGACGGCAAGAGCGAAGAGCTGCGCGACGGCGGAGCGGGAGAGCGCGAACCAGTCGGCTGCTCTGCGGCAGATGGACTCCGAGGTGCAGAGATTAGAGCGGCGGTTGCAGGAGTGGATGCTGCAGAACGAGCGCAACAAGGATGCGCGCGCGGCGAAGCAGGCGTTCATCGAACAGAAGCTCGACGAGGCGCAACGGATCGAAGTGCAGCACGAGCAGGCAGAGGCCGGGCTAGGTGAGTTGCAGCGGTCGGTTGAAGAATTGCGGCAGGCGCGCGAGGAGGCGCAGCAGCAGGCGGCTCAGGTTTCGGCGGAGCTTGCCGGACTTGAGGAGCGGCGGCGCGGGGCGGAGTCGGCGTTTGCGCGCATCGACCGGATGTATTCCGAACTGGCGCAGCGCGTGGCGCAGATTGAACGGCAACTTGCCTCGGCGGCTGCGGAACAGCAGCAGCGGGCGCGGGAGAACGAGCACCTTGCAGCGGATGGCGAGCGGCTGGCCGCGGTTCGGGAACAGGCTCTCGCAGAAGTTGCGCGACTGACGGAAGAGGCGACGCAGTTGCGAGCTCAGCTTGCGGAGATGGAAGCACAACTGAAGACCTTGCGCGCGGAGACCGATGCGCTGCGCGATGCGCGCAGCGAACGCAGCACGCGCGGCGCGACGCTGGCGGCGGAGTTGACGCATCTGGAAGAGACCTGCGTGAACGATTTAGGCGTGGAGGCGGTTGCGCTGCGCGGCGATGCGGAGATTGCTCGCATTGAGGGCGAGCCGCTGGTTGCGGAAGACGAAGCGTGCCGCGGATTGAAGCAGAAGCTTGAGGCGATGGGTCCGGTGAACATGATGGCGCTGGAGGAGTACAAAGAGACGGCGCAGCGGCATGAGTTTCTGGAGACGCAGCGCAAGGATCTGCTGGACTCAATCGAGAACACGCAGGCGACGATCAAGGAGATCGACCAGATTTCGTACGCGAAGTTCAACGAGGCGTTTGCGCGCATCAATGAGAACTTCAGTATGACGTTCGGGCAGTTGTTTGGCGGCGGACAGGCGTTCATGCGGCTTACGGATGAGGAGAATGCGGCGGACAGCGGCATCGATATTGTGGCGCAGCCTCCGGGCAAGAAGCTGCAGAATGTGCTGCTGCTCTCGGGCGGCGAGAAGGCGCTGACGGCGCTGTCGCTGCTGGTGGGAATCTTCCAGTATCAGCCGAGCCCCTTCTGCGTGCTGGATGAGGTCGACGCACCGCTGGACGAATCCAACGTTGGCAGGCTGGCCGATATGCTGCGCGGGATGTCGGCTACGACACAGTGCCTCATCGTGACCCACTCGAAGCGGATGATGACGGCTGCGGATTTGATTTACGGCGTTACGATGCAGGAGCCGGGTGTGTCCAAGATTGTGAGTGTGCGGATGGGCGGCGCGGAACGAAGTGCGGAGTTGAAGCGGGCATAGCTCGAACCGATCGAATCCACATCTGAAAAGCGAGACGTGGGGCGCCCGGCAGAGATTTTTATTGAACAGTTGGGAGGCGGTCAGATAGACTCTGCACGATGCTAAGACAAATCCCTCTTTTTCTGATTGGTCTCTCTTTAGCGGCTCCGATTCAAGCTCAAACCCCAAGCGAAACTATTCATCCTGTGCAGCCAGTTTCAGCGATGGCGCAACGCAGCGCGGTCGTTGCCAAGATGCCGAAGGAGCCGTCTGCCATCATGGAATTGATGGCGAAGACAAACGGGCTGGCAGGCCTGAACGATCGTCCGTATCACCTGAAGCTGACCTATCAGACATTCGATATGGACTTGAAGCCCGCGGTCCAGGGGGAGCTTGAGGAGTGGTGGGTATCGGACAAGAAATACAAATACATCTATTCCTATCCGGGCTTCCGGCAGACGACGTATCGCAATGGCAAGGCCGAGGAGTTGACGGGAGACCCGGGTTGGCCGGTAGCCAAGGCACTGGCTGACCATGTGGAGGACTACCTGTGGACTCCGCTGCCGCGCGCGGGCGTGGCTGCCAATGCCAGCTACCGGTTGCAGCAAAGGACGATGGGGGAGATCGTACTGACGTGCCTGCAGCCTCAATCGATGGAAGTGAGTCAGCTTGGCGACTCAGTGACGCTCTTGGAGATGAACGCGAATCGGGTGCCGACAACATGCTTCAGCGACGGACTGCCTGTGGTGCGCATGGAGATTATGCGCGATGGCGTGGTTGTCGCGATGAACCAGATCATGGAGCACGACGGGCATTACATCGCGAAGCAGATTGTGCTGTATGACGCGGGTCAGCAGGTAGTGGTGCTGAATGTGGAGCAACTGGAGTTTCCGGCGTCGATTTCGGATGCGGAAATGCCGAAACCGGATGAAGCTCCGGTCAAGGAGGATGCTGGGCCGGCGATTCCGTATCGTTTGTTGGCGAAGCGGTTCATCAGCGGAGACAGACTGGAATATCCGAAGGAGGCACGCGACCAGAAACTGGCTGCATTTGTTCTCGTGTCCATGGATATCGATACGAATGGCAGAGTTGTAGGGACGCAGGGAGTTGTTGGGCCCAAAGTGCTGGTGGATTCGGTAGGAGCAGAAGTTGAAGACGTGGAAGTTCCGGCCGTATGAAGCAGGGGGGAAGCCGGTGCAGGTGAGTACGTTGGTGCGGGTGAATTTTGTGCCGTGATCGCGAGAGGTGCTGCTACCCCACATCTTGAAAACGGCGAGATCCTTCGCGGGCTCAGGACAACTTGTGGGCCACCTGTGAAGTTTCAAGAGGTTGTCCGTTCGATCGACCCCACGTCTCAATTGTGAAACGTGGGGTTTTCGCGTGTGCTTCCCGACTCAATTATCAGTGGTTGCCGCTGCAGCCGGGGGTAGAGGAGACTCCGGTGAGCGCGTTGTTGGCGGCGGTGAGGGTTTCGTTGTAGCAGTTTCCGCGGTTGTCGTAGGAGCGGTAGCTCTGGCTGGTGGTGGCTCCCTGCGGAGTGTCGGTGCCGGCAACGAAGTCAAAGTTGAGCGTGTCCTGTGCAGTGGTCTGCTCCGTGACATGGCTGGTGTAGTTGGGGTGTCCGAAGAAGCCCGTGCCGAGGTCGTGCAGATATTGCTGGTTGACGCTGACCACCTGGGCCCCGCCCGAATAGTCTGAATTGTAGGTGAAGGTGTAGTCGATGGTGAGCGGGTAGGAGAAGTGCTCATCACTGGTGGTGGTGATGGGCCCCTGCTGCGTGGAGGTCTGCGAGTCGACCGTAGTGGACTGCACGGCGTTCTGCCCGTCAATGAGGGGCGTGACGTCGAAGGTCTGGGTGTTGAGGAAGCTCACGTTCTGTTGGACGGTGGTGACGACGCGTCCGTGCGAGGTGTTCAGCCATCCGCTGATGGTGAACTCGCGGCTGGAGCCAACGGCCACGGTGCCTGTGTAGGCCTGGGTGGTTGGATCGTAGCTGATGTTTTCATCGACGGTGGGCGTGGGTGCGGCGGAGAGCGTGTTGCTCAGGATGCCTCCGGTGTCGTGCGTGCTGCCGTGGTCGGTGTAGACGAGCAGGTTGGCCGTAGCGAGGAAATAGGAGTTGGCATTGAAGACGCTGATGGCGACAGTGTGCGTGTTGCCGTCAGAGAGTAGACCGGCGAAGGGTGTGAGATCGACGCGGTAGGGCTTGAAGTCGAGCGTCTGTATGCCGGTGATTGGCTCCCATAGATAGGGGTCGATGCCGCCGGTGAAGATCCAGGGATAAACAGGCGCGACTCCGGCGGGGTTGCCGTCGATCGTCACTTCGGTCTCACGGAATGCGGTGTTGCCGCAGCTCTCCAGGTTTGAGGTTTGATCGTTGGGCACGCAGAAGTAAAAGAATTCGTCGTTGCTCTGGTTTTGCGCGATCACGTCGAGATAGACGCTTTCGACGTTGGTGGGGAGATCGAGTGTCTGCGTGATCTGGTCGGTGGTGGTGTTGAGCGTACCAGCGTCGCCGCCCGATCCGTTGACGGGAACGACGATGTCGGGAGTGCGCGGCGCGGGATTGCTCGGAGAGGCCGGATAGAACTCAAGCGTGGCGGAGGAGTAGATGATTCCGTCGTAGGTGACGCCGCCGGAGACACCGACAAAATTGCCGATGTTGGCTTCGCCGGTCTGGTCGAACTTGAAGATGGGCGACAGGTCGGTGACGTCGCGCTCAACGTGCCAGGAGGGGCTGAGGTTGTGGCGCGGTTCGGAAGTGGTTCCGTAATAGATGCTGGCGTGACCGAGATAAAACGCAGCGGTGCGATCGAACTGCCTGCCAGCGGTCACGGTGAAGTCCGCGGTAAAGACGACTTTCGCCCAGGGTCCGGGACATGCAGAAGGCGGCGTGTAACTGAAGGTAGCCGGCGTGAAGTTATCAAAAGCCACGTTTTGAAACAACTGAACTACGCAGGGATGAGTACCGGGGCGCGGAACGGAGGGCTCCGCTGTAATGGGATTCGATGATCCTATTTGCGGGGTTGTGGGAACGATGACTACCTGAGCTTGTCCGAGGCCAGCGGAAAGAATCGCGAGCGTGGGAAGCGTAGCGGCCAACTGGCTTGCACGAAGGATGAGGGAGGGTTTTTTGCGCATGGCACATTCCTTTCAAGAAAAATGCGCAATCAAAATATCATGTGTATGACGAGTTTGTACAAAACCATTGTTCATAAATGCAATAATTTGACATTTTTTCGCCAAAATTTGGGCAAATAGCTCATTTTGAAAGGGGCTGGAGAGCCTACGGCAAAGGCGGGAAAATGGGAAAAAAGCCCAGCGGGTCATCAAAATCTCAAGGCTTCCACACATCCGGGTGTGACTCCCCAGTCCGAAAATCAGGATGCGAATTTCCGGGCATCCAAATAAATATGACCCAGCAGACATCCACACCCGGAGATCGCACCCATCGAAAAGGCCCAAACTTCCTCTTAATCGTGATTCTTAGCGGAGTGGCCATCGTTCTTTTCCTGATTGGCGCCTATCTCGTGGTCGGCCACTCAGGAGCAAAGCTCCTGCCCCGCGTTCATCCTAAAAACAGCGAGCCTACCTCGTATCTTGCGCGGCCGGTTTCCGATAGCGTCGAGGCATAGAGTTCGACGCTATCGTCCCGGCTTCTTTACTGGTTCTTGGGCGGATGACCGAGGGTGAAGCGCAGTCCGACTCGCATGTTGAATGGCAGCGAAGTATAGCCGATGGGAGTTATGTGCTGCTGACTCAGGTAATTGTTTAGCTGCGCGTAGATGCCAAACCAGGAATTGACTTTGAATGTTCCGCCCAGGTCGAGTTTGGCGTAGCTGTGGTCCAGGTTGCGATTGGGTAGCAGGAGCGTATTGTCGAAGCTCGGTGTGTCTCCGCCGAGGTAGGTTGAGTCGTCGCTGCGGCTGGCGAAGGCTCCCGTGCCGACAAGGGTAAACAGTTTGGCGTTGTAGCTTACGCTGGCGAATCCGATGTGCGGCGGACGGCGGAACGGGCGCGCGCCGCGAAGCGGCGAAGTGTCTCCGATGGGAATGGTGGGAAACAGCGGATTGTAGCTGGGCCCGATGGCGTCCGCGGAGAACGAATGCTGCACGACGGCATCGAGATAGGTGTAACCGCCGCGGATGAAGATGCTGCGGCCCAGTCCGTACTGGACTTCGGTTTCAAATCCCTGCGCGCGAAAAGCGAGCGAGTTCAGAGTGAGTTCGAAGGCTTCTTCGCTGTTAAGGAAGGCTTCGAGCGCTTGCTGCTGCGCGGGGGTGAGATTTGGGAGCAAGGTTGGGACGATGTTTGCCGGAACGTATTCGATCTGATTGCCGAATTCGTTGTGAAAATAGGTTGCGCGCAGCGTGACGCGCTCGCTGAAGAGGCTTTGCTCGACGCCTCCGTCGTAGGTGCGGGATAGTTCTGCGCCGATGGGCTGGATTCCGTACTGGGAGACCGTGGATTGACCTCCGTTGGTGAGCAGGAAGGTGTACAGCGAGCCGAACTGGTCGTCGATGCTGGGCTCTTTCACACCTTTGGCGAAGTTGAAGTTGAGCTTGGTTCCGTGAAAGATGCCTTTGCCGGGACGGACAGGGTAATACGACACGCCGACTCGCGGGGTGCCTTGAGTGCCGTAGAGCTGGTTCTGCTGGATGCCTCCGCCGAGCGAGTAAAAGACGCGTTGCTTGAAGTCTCCGTTGATGGCAGCCATGTAGTCGTAGTTGGCACGCTCAAGCGTTTCGTTGAAGCCGTAGACCCACTCGTTTTCGGCTCCGCGCTCATCTTCATAACGGAAGCCGGCGACTACACCGAGATGCGGAGTGACGTTGTAATCGGTTTGCGCGTAGAGGTTGTCGCGGTTGGAGACGAGGTTGATGGTGGAGGGGTAGATTCCGGCATAGTTCATGAGCGCCTGGCCGCTGGCGGCGTAGCCGTTGGCTCCAGTAATGGTTGTGTAGTTGCCGTAGTAGTTGCCCTCGATGAGATTGCCTGCGGGATACCATTGCGTGGACTCTTCCCTTTTGCGCGCAAGGCCGTAACGGACGAGGCCGTGCCAGTTGTCGCTGAAGCTATGGTCGATGCTGGCGGCGAGATAGATGTTCTGGTCGGACTCCTTGCCGTCGTTGGGGATTCCCCAGAAGGCGTAGGTTCCGGGCAGGTCGGTGGCGTTGTCGTTGTTGTGTGCGGCGGCGCGGATTTCGGTTTTGCTGGACCAGGCGTAGCCGATGTTGGCGGCTTCGGCGATGTTGTGCGCCTCGTCGGCGGGAACGGAGTTCTGCGTTTGCAGATCGGCGAAGGCTCCGTAGTAATCGAATTTGGAGTGTGTGCCGCCCAGCTGCACTTCATTGCGGTAGGTTCCGAAGCTGCCGAGGTCTCCCTGATAGATGAGCGTGGGAAAGGATGTACTGCCGCGCGGCGTGGTGAAGGCGACGACTCCGGCGGCGGCGTCAGAACCGTAGAGGACGCTGTTGGGGCCGCGATAGGCCTCGACGTTTGCGATGCCGGTGGTGGAGAGGCCAGCGAGGTCGAAGACTCCGCCGACGTCTTCGATGGAAACGCCGTCGAGGAGAATTTTGTTCGCGTCGGAATTTCCGCCGCGGATAAACATGGATGTGACGCCGCCACGCTGGCCGGTCTGCACGACATCGAGTCCGGCGACCTGACGAAGAGGATCGACCATGTCGGCATGGTATGCGAAGTCAGTGGCCGGGATAGTGGTGACGGAAGCGCTGACCTGCGCCTGCGGTGTGGGCATTCCGGTTGCGGTGACGACGATGGACTGACGCACCCATTCAGGTTCCAAAACTATATTTTGTTCGACGGCATCGAGCGCGCCGCCATAGAAGGCTTTGGTGCTGACCTGGCGGAAGGATGTTCCAGCAGCGAGGACGTAGAACTGGCCGGAGGCTCCGCCGCTGAGTTGATAACTGCCGTCATAGTGGCTCGTTCCGCTGAGAATGACCGCGCCGTTCTGGATGAGGGCTACGTTAGCGTTGGACACAGGGCGGCCTACAGTATCGGTGACGATTCCGTGAACGGTGACGGCGTGGGAGGCGGATGCGAAAACAAAGGTGCTGGCGAGTAGCAAGGCTCGGCGATGGAGCCGCTCAAAAAGAGACATAGGTCCTCCGTTCCCCTCGGAACGCGGGTAGAAGCAGACAGGACCGGTCTCCTGACTTGCGCCGGCCGGATTCCCTTCCCAGAGCATGGCTCCAGTGGGCGTGCTTTCCGGCCAATTCAACCACTTTCTAAAAACTAGACGCGGCTGAGTGCGCTTACAGTTGCGGGGCAGTGGCGGATTTTCACCGCCTTCCCGAGCATCCCGTTGCGTTGCTGGTGATGGTTGAACCGCAAACCAGCAGCGTAAGGCGGCTGATGGAATTTGCGGCAGGGGGCCGCAGAACTTTGCGGCGGATTTCTTTTTTATATGGTGGCGGATGGGGAAAGTCAAAGATGGGTGGTGACCCTGGGCTGATTCGAACAGCCGACCTGCGGTTTAGGAAACCGTTGCTCTATCCATCTGAGCTACAGGGCCACTTCTGACGATGATATCTCACGGGGCTCGATGCAATCTGCACCTGGACAGGCGATACTGGTACCGCAGAATCGAGTTGACGCGTACGTTGATTTGTTGCGTGCCATCAATGGCTGATGGAAAACCGGGAGCGCACGGTGGGAAGAATTACGCGAAGAGAAATGCTGGGACGGTCCTCCCTTTTGGCGGCGTCATTGGGGGTAAAACTTCCAATGGCCGTCACAGACGCCAAGCCGGGCGGACAAAACCGCAAGCTGAATATCGTGATTGTGGGAGGTCACCCGGACGATCCTGAATCTGGATGCGGCGGCACTATCGCCCTCTATTCTGATCAGGGCCACAACGTTACAATCCTCTACCTTACCCGCGGAGAAGCGGGCATACCGGGGAAATCAATGCAGGAGGCGGCCGCTATCAGAACGGCGGAGTGTGAAAAAGCCTGCGCCATATTGAATGCGCGGCCTGTATTCGCAGGGCAGATCGATGGCGATACGGAGCTGAATCAATCGCGATACGCCGACTTCCGAAAGATTCTGGACGCTGAACGTCCCGCCATCGTATTCACACATTGGCCTGTTGATTCTCACCGCGACCACCGCGCCGCATCGCTGCTCGCTTACGACGCCTGGATTCAGGGGGGCAGAACATTCGATCTTTATTATTTCGAAGTAGACCAGGGTGAACAGACGCAGATTTTTCACCCGACTGACTACGTCGATATTTCGCAGGCCGTGGGCCGGAAGCAGGCTGCGTGTTTTGCTCACGCGAGCCAGGATCCTGAAACTACGTTCTGGCCGCTGCATGAAAAAATGGCTCGCTTTCGCGGAATGGAATGCGGTGTCGAGACTGCTGAAGGATTTATCCGGCATTGCCAAAATCGTGAGACGGTAGTGCCGAAGAAGGGGTAAACATTATGCGCGCTGCGGTTTTTCACTCCTCTGCGATTAAAAGCGCTTCTCCGTTGACGATTGAGGAGTGGCCCGTGCCTGAGCCGGCTGCGGGCGAAGTGCTGCTGCGCGTGGAGGCCTGCGGCGTTTGCCGCACGGACCTTCACATCACGATGGGCGAGCTGAAGCCTCTGCATGAGGCGATTGTTCCCGGCCACCAGATTGTGGGGCGCGTGGAGCGACTCGGCGAAGGCGTGGCTGCGGGAATGGATGGGCGGCGGGTTGGCGTCTCATGGCTGGGCGGCGTGGATGGGACTTGTCTGCTCTGCCGCAAGGGCATGGAAAATCTCTGCGACCATCCGGTGTTTACAGGCTATTCAGTGAATGGCGGTTATGCCGAGTATGCTGTGGCGCGGGCGGATTTTTGTGTCCCGTTGCCTGAGGACGCTGCCGTTGAGGAATTGGCTCCTCTGCTCTGCGCGGGAATCATTGGATATCGCAGCCTGCGGGTTGCGGGCGTGGAGCGCGGAGATCGCGTGGGACTGTTTGGCTTTGGGGCGTCGGCACATCTGACGATCGACGTGCTGAAGGCATGGGGGTGCGAGGTTTATGTGGCCACACGGGGCGAGTCGCATCGGAGGCTGGCGCGCGAGTTGGGCGCGGTGTGGGTGGGCGATGCTCTGGAGAAACCTCCTGTGCCGTTGGACCGCGCTGTCACTTTTGCACCGAGTGGAGACGTGGTGGTTTCGGCGCTGGCTTCGCTACGCAAGGGAGGAGTGGTCGCGATCAATGCGATTCATCTGGATCACATGCCGGAGTTTGATTACGACAGCCTGCTGTGGGGCGAGCGCCAGTTGCGCAGCGTGGCAAACATGACACGCGAAGATGCGCACGACTTCGTAAAGCTGGCGCGAGAGATCAGGATTCGTCCGATGACTACGTGCTTTCCTCTGGCGGAGGTGAATCGTGCGCTGGATGCCGTCTACCGCGAGACGATTGATGGCGCGGCCGTGGTGATTTGTTAAGGACTGGCCGTCCAGGCGTACGCGCTTCGCGAAAAACACAGACATGCGCCTCTCTGCGTGTCAAAGTTGCGAGGGGGCTCAAAGTTAACCGAGGACCAGTGCGAGCGTGAATCCGTCGTAGCCTTTGCTACCCACCGTCTGAATGGTCGTGGCGATTACGCGCGTTTCACTTGTGAGAAGGTCGTTGAAACGCCGCACTCCTTGCACCATTGGGTCAGAGCTCTTTGCGTCGATGACGGCTCCTTCGCGGACGACGTTGTCGATGAAAATAAGAGTGCCGGGACGCGAGAGTTTGAGCGCCCAGTTGAAGTAGTTGGCGTTGTTCTCCTTGTCGGCGTCGATAAAGATCAGATCGAAAGGGGTGCGGGCTTCCGCAGCGATCCGCGGCAACGTTTCGAGGGCAGGGCCTTCGCGCAGCTCCACTCTGTCTGAGAGTCCGGCGCGGGCAATATTGGCGCGCGCGACCTTGGCGTGTTTCGCGCTGAATTCCAGCGTGATAACGCGTCCATCGGCGGGTAGCGCTCTAGCCAGCCAGATGGTGCTGTACGCGCCGAGGGTGCCGATTTCGAGGATGTTGCGCGCGTTCTGGCTGCGGGCGAGCAGATGCAGAAGCTTGCCCTGGCTTGGCGTGACGGCGATCTCCGGCAGACCGGCAGCGGTACTGGCCTGGAGCGCGGATTCGAGGATCGGATCGTGCGGTACGAGCAGGTTATTGATGTATTCATCGACCGCGGTCCATGTTTTCTGGTTCGCGTCGTGATTGGCGTCCCGAGTCATCAGTTCTTTCCTCACAAGTTCAATTTCATCATAGCGGCTTGCTGCGTAGCGCTTTGGAGTCGCGCCGGTTGCGCGCCCCCTGTAAACTGGTAGTGAGGGAGTTATGCCGGAAATTCAGCGCAGAAAGACAGTTACGGTCACGGTGGGCAACGTTCGCGTCGGGTCGGATGCGTCTGTCGTTGTGCAGTCGATGACGAATACGGACACGGCCGATATTGAAGGAACCATTCAACAGGTTGCGGCGCTGGCTACGGCGGGGTCCGAGTTGGTTCGCGTTACCGTAAACAATGACGCGGCGGCGAAGGCGGTTCCTTTCATCGTCGAGGGGCTAGCGAAGCTTGGGACGGATGTGCCCATCATTGGCGATTTTCACTACAACGGGCATCAGCTTCTGACGAAGTATCCGGAATGCGCGCGGGCGCTGGCGAAGTACCGCATCAATCCGGGCAACTGCTCGATTGGACGCAAGGACGACGACAATTTTCGCGCGATGATCGAGGTCGCGGTGAAGAACCAGAAGCCGGTGCGGATCGGCGTGAACTGGGGATCACTGGATCAAGCGCTGTTGACGCGCATGATGGACGAAAACTCGAAGCTGGCCGAGCCTCGCGACGCGCGCGACGTGATGATGGAGGCGATGTGCCGGAGCGCGCTGGACTCCGCTGCCGCCGCCGAGCGGTACGGGCTACGCCATGACCAGATCATCATCAGCGGAAAAGTGAGCGGCGTGAACGACCTGATCGACGTGTACGAGATGCTTGCTTCGCGCTGCGATTATCCCCTGCACCTCGGGCTGACCGAAGCCGGCATGGGGATGAAGGGCATTGTTGCTTCGACGGCGGGGCTGGCTCCGCTGCTACTGAAGGGCATCGGCGATACGATTCGCGTTTCGCTGACACCGAAGCCGGGTGGTGACCGCACCGAAGAGGTCCTGACCGGGCAGCAGATTTTGCAGTCACTGGGCATTCGCAGCTTTACTCCGCAGGTGACGGCCTGCCCTGGATGCGGGCGCACGACGAGCACGTTCTTCCAGGAACTGGCGCAGCAGATTCAAAACTATCTGCGCGATTCGATGCCCGCGTGGCGCGCGCAGTATCCCGGTGTGGAAGAGCTGAAGCTGGCGGTGATGGGCTGCGTAGTGAACGGCCCGGGCGAGTCGAAGCACGCGAACATTGGTATCTCACTGCCGGGAACATTCGAGGAGCCGAAGGCGCCGGTGTACGTTGACGGACGTCTAATGACCACGCTTCGCGGCGACACGATCGTTCATGATTTCAAGAAGATTCTGGACGAGTATGTTCGGACGCGCTATGGAGCCTCGGAGAAAACTGATCAGCTTGCGGGGGTTCGCTAGCTTTCAAGTTTTGGCTGAAACGTTTACCGTATTTGGCTGATTAATAACAACTTAAAAAGGTTACATGACAAAGAATATTCGCGTAGGCGTGATTGGTTTTGGGCTGGCCGGGCGAGTTTTTCATACGGCTGTGATTGCTGAAACTCCGGGATTGGAACTGGCCTGCATTGTGCAGCGGCATGGAGAGGAAGCAGCGAAGGCGCATCCGGGCACACAGATTTGCCGGTCGATTGAGGAGATGCTGCGTGACGCCTCAATTCGGATTGTGGTAGTGGCGACTCCTAGCTATACCCATTTCGAAAATGCTGCAGAGTGCCTGCGCGCGGGACGAAATGTCATCGTCGACAAGCCGTTTACGCTGACCTCTGATGAAGCCAGAGAACTGATTGACCTGGCGCGCGAGCAAGGCGTGCTGGTAACGGCTTACCAGAACCGTCGATGGGATGGCGATTTTGTCACGCTGAAGCAGGTTATCGCTTCAGGCGCGCTGGGGCGCGTGGTCTCGTATGAATCGCACTTCGACCGGTTCCGAGCGGCTCCGCGGACGGACGTATGGCGTGAGAGCGGAGGGCCTGGCGGCGGAATTCTGTTTGATCTGGGACCGCATTTGATTGATCAGGCTACGGTGCTTTTTGGAAATCCAGAGAGTGTGTGGGCCGATGTGCGAATTGACCGCGACAGCGGGGCGGTGGACGATGCCTTCGATGTGCTGCTGAAGTTCGATAGGGTTACGGCACTGCTGCGCTCAACGCTGACAGCGGTGACGGCGGGTCCGCGCTTTGTGGTTCTTGGCACTAAAGGCAGCTTTGTAAAGTGGGGGCTCGATCCGCAGGAAGATGCTCTGAAGGCGGGTGCGAAGTTCTCGGACGCGGGGTTTGGCGAGGAACCCGAGCCGCTTTGGGGCGAGCTGCACATTGCCGGCGAGCCGATGAAGAAGGTAAAGACGGCGGCCGGGAATTATCGCGGGTTCTATGAGAACATACGCGAGGCGGTGTTGGGACACGCCAAGCTGGAGGTGACTCCGGAGCAGGCGTGGAGAACTACCCGGCTGATTGAGTTGGCGCGCGAGTCAAGCGGCGAGGGGCGGCGGCTGGCGTTCAGGCACTAATGCCCTCCGGTGCTTTTCAGCCGGTTTATCGATAGCCCTTCGTCCGGAAGCGGGAAACGGAGACATAGAACGTGTTCGCGTCTGTTCCCGGGCCTTGTTGCTCGAGATCGGCGTTCGCTAAATGCTGATAACGGTAGCCGATGGTAACCGCCTGCCGCTGTTTGCGGAAGATATTGACACCGCATCCGAAGTCGGCAGTGTAAAGGAGCTTGGAGCCCTGCGGCCCAAGCACCTGACTAAAAAAATAAATCAATCCTTCGTCGGTGCTCAGGAAAGGCTGCACGCGGCTTGAAGGAAAGAAGTCGGACTGGAGTCCTACGGGGCTGAGACCGCTGCCATAGGTGCGTTTGCGTTCCGTCATGACGTTGGTCGGGTGGAGTACAGGCTCGTCGAGCATGGCGAGCGCTGTTACTTCGGGCGAATAGCGCATGGCCCAGTGATCGTGGAGGCTGAAGAGGTATGACTCGCGCACGTCGATGGGCATGTATTTCACATCGCCGGCGGATCCCCAGAGGTGACCGGTCATGACCGACAATCCCCACCAGGCTCCGAACTCACGCACCCCTCCCGGATGCGGCCATACCGGCAGAAGACGAGACGCGGATGCGAGTTGGACCGGAGCCGGCCCTTCCGATGTTTCCGCGGCTTCAGCCTCTGCAGTCGCGGTCGATTCGGTCACGCTTTCGCCGGGAGGGTCGCTCCAAAAGCTGTCGGCCTTGACGGTGCGGGTGTCTCGATACCAGGGCGGACGAAAGCGCAGGATATTGGCTGTGGCTCGCGCGGGATTCAGAAACTGGTCGCCTAGCAAGGCGAAGGGATTGTGGCTTTTTGCTTCGAGGTGCGTGACGACATGCTTGTCGAGCGCGTCTTCGGCCATGGTCCACAGGCCACCGACGACGGGTGTGGTAACCATCTCGACATCGCCGGTGCCGTAGGTGGTTTGGCCGTTGGCCTCATCCTGAATGTGGTCGCCGTTATGCCCGAAGCCGGCTTCGCCGATGGGGCCAAGCTTCCACTCAAAGTGATAGACGGTGGTAAAGGCGGTGGCGCGCAGCATTCTTCGCCAGTAGGGCCATGTGTTGGACTGCGTGAGGGTCATGGATTTTGGGTCGTTCTGAATCCACAGAAAGTTGGTGATCGCGCCCATCATGGGGTGGCCGATATAGTCGTCGAGAAACGGGTTGTCATCCGCCCACCGGCCCCATTTCCAGTCGGCCGCAGAGTCGATCCAGCGCTGAAACCAGTCGCCGTGAGTGGTTTCGTAGCGGTACCAGTAGCCGGTGTACAGATTTCCGGCGTTGAGAAAAGTAATAAAGACGGTCGAGGAGATGAGCAATTGGGGCCAGTGAACGCGGCATTCGCGGGCATGGGTCTGGTCATAGGGGCAATCCTGCAGGGACACAGGATGCTCGACATTGCGCAGGTCACGGGTTTTTTCAGCGTCTATTCCGGGCGTCAGATGGGAGTCGGGCGCTGAGGGAAGGTTTGTCAGCGTTACTTCGGAAAGCTGCCCCTGCGCTGGTGTCTGCGCGGCACAGATGCTAATGCAGAAAAAGATGCTTAACAACCGAGACAGCAACTTTTTGGCAAGAGTCGGTGGGGGCCATGCTCCGTCGATCAACATGCAATATTTCCGCGATCCTCGGTGTCGCCTTGAAAAAATTCTATCAGCCCTGCTTTGATGCGCGAATCTTGCGGATTTCTTCCATGCGCTGCGCAAGGAGCTTCTCGCGGCCTTCGGCAGTTGGATGATAGTAGCGGCGGTCTTTGAGGCTCTCGGGCAGACAATCCATGCCGGCTACTTTGCCTTCGATGTCATGGGCGTACTGATAGCCTTTGCCGTAGTCAAGCGACTTCATCAAGCCGGTTGGGGCATTTCTCAAATGCAGCGGCACGGGTTCGGCGCGGGTGTTTTCTATGTCGGCAAGAACGTCTCCGTATGCGGTGTAAATGGCGTTCGATTTGGGTGCGAGGGCGAGGTAGGCGACGGCCTGCGCCAGCGCGAGATCGCCTTCTGGCGAGCCGAGAAAGTGCATGGCGTCGCGCGCGGAGAGCGTTAGATTCAGGGATTCGGGCGCGGCGAGGCCGATATCTTCAACGGCCATGCGGACGACGCGGCGGGCCACGTACATCGGGTCTTCGCCGGACTGCAGCATGCGCCCCAGCCAGTAGAGCGAGGCGTCTACGTCGGAATTGCGGATGGATTTGTGGAGCGCCGAGATGAGGTTGTAATGCTCTTCCCCCTGCTTGTCATAGAGAAGCGTTCTT
Source organism: uncultured Acidobacteriaceae bacterium (assembly GCA_963783805.1). Lineage (GTDB taxonomy): Bacteria > Acidobacteriota > Terriglobia > Terriglobales > Acidobacteriaceae > Silvibacterium. The sequence goes on from CAWAPC010000012.1 coordinate 29,730, forward strand.
TGCTGGAGGGCTTCAGTTGCAATCTCCGTTGTTATGGTATTTCCGGCGCGCGCATCGGCGAGCTTGGCTGAAATTTCGAGCGCGTTGAGAGCATTACGGGCATCTCCGCTGGAGTAGGACGCCAACATGCGCAGGGATTCTTCTTCCGCGGTGATTTGCATGTTGCCGAGACCGCGCTCCTTGTCGTTCAGCGCGCGCTTGAGCAGGATTACGATTTCGTCTTCACTCAAAGCATGCAGGGTGTAAACGCGGCAGCGGGAGAGCAGCGCGGAGATGATCTCGAACGAAGGATTTTCGGTTGTGGCTCCTATGAGGCGGATGGTTCCGTGCTCGACGTAAGGCAGAAAGGCATCCTGCTGGGCTTTGTTGAAGCGATGGATCTCATCGATGAACAGGATGGTGCGCGAGCCGTAGTGCGCGGCCTTCTCCGCGTCGGCCATAACCTGCTTGATCTCCTTGATGCCGGAGAGGACGGCGGAGAACTGGATAAAGGTGGCGCGCGTGGTTTCGGCGATGATCTTGGCGAGGGTGGTCTTCCCTACTCCGGGGGGTCCCCAGAAGATCATGGAGGCGGTGTCATCGCGTTCGATCTGAACGCGAAGCGGCTTGCCGCGTGCAAGCAGATGCTGCTGGCCGACGTATTCGTCGAGGCTGCGCGGGCGCATCCGCTCGGCGAGCGGGGCGGAGATTGCTGCGGCTGCGCCGGGTTCCGGAACTTGATTGAAGAGACTCATGGTTTCGCCCGCTGACGCGCGGCCTCATAAAGAAGGATGCTTCCGGCGATGGCTGCGTTGAGCGATTCGACGGGACCGGGTGTGGGAATGGTCACGCGGGCGACGGCGTGGCGGAGGACTTCCGACGGGATGCCGCTGCCCTCGTTGCCTATGATCAGCGCGAAGGGCCGGGTGAGATTTTGTTGTGCGAGCGATTCGCCTTGCGTTGCTACCGCTGCAAGGGTCTTTATTTGCCGTTGAGCCAGAGCCTCAAAGAGCTCGTCTTCGCGGGCAGGAGTTCCGGGAAGGCGAAAGATCGATCCGACGGAGGCGCGGAGGGTTTTCTGATTGTCGAGGCTCACGGTTCCGGGGAGCGTGACGTAGCCGGTCGCACCGAAGGCTTCGGCGGAACGGATGAGCGTTCCGAGATTGCCCGGGTCCTGCAGACCTGCGGCGACCAGTATGAGCGGCTGCGGGCCGCTCAACACCTGCTCGAGCGTGAAGGCGGGCGGTTTGACGAGAGCTGCGATGCCCTGCGGGGATTCTGTATGAACGGCGCTTGAGAAAATCTCCGGAGGAAACGCGAGAATTTCTGTTTCTTCGGGGACGCCGAGGCGGTCGAGAAGCGCTTCGCTTCCGGTCTGAATGAAGACGACGGCGAGTTCAAGGCCGCTGGCGATGGCTTCGAGCACCAGGTGCTCTCCTTCAATGGCGACCAGTCCGTGCTCGGTCCGTATGGCTCGGGTGAAGGCGGCACGCAATTCCTTCACACGTGCGTTTTGCCGACTCTGTACAATTCGAATGAGGCGCGCGCGGTTGAAAGTGGTCGGCATGGGTGCGATTTTAAACCTCTCGCCGCGCGACCGGGACTCCGACACACGGTCTTTGCGTGTTGGGGTGGTCAAGCGCTTCGTATCGCGACTACGTTTCTCAGGTGGAGATACATTGTCAGCAGAGATTCTGCGCATTCATCCGGACGAGCCGGAACCGGACCGCGTGCAATACGTTGTGTCGTGCTTGCGCAGCGGCAAAGTGGTCGGCATTCCGACGGACACCTTCTACGGCCTGGCGGTAGATCCGGTCAATCTACGGGCAGTGGAGCGGATATATGAGATCAAGAGCCGATTGAAACACAAGCCGCTTTCGCTATTGATTGCGAACGTCTCGCAGGCGTATGAGCTTTCGCGCGATCTGGGCACGAACCTCGACCGGCTGGCGGAACGTTTCTGGCCTGGACCGCTAACAGTAATCGTAAAGGCCAGCTCACGGCTGCCCCTGCGCAGCACGGCCAATACCGGCAATGTAGCGCTGCGCGTGCCCGACGCGGGGATTCCGCGCGCTGTGGTCGCGGCGTTCGGGCTCCCAATTACGGCGACCTCCGCAAACCTGGCGGGGACGCCCGAATGCACCAATGCGACGGAAGTGCGCGAGCAGCTTGGGAATCGAATTCCGCTGATTGTGGATGGAGGCCCGACGGGACGCAGCCTGCCGACGACTATCGTCGATCTGTCAGAGGGCGAAGGGGTCTGGCAGGTCCTGCGCGAGGGCGCGATATCTACGCATGAAATCGCTCTGACGCTGCAGTCATAGAGGCGGTTATGAAGCGATGATCGTTCCAGATTCCAATTTGCGTTCGATAAAGCACGTCGACTCCGGGAGGCAGACCCACGCTCTCGCGTGGATCGTCGCGATTGCCCTGCTATTTGCCGGCGTGGCCTGGGTGGCCTGGGTGGATTCGCAGATTCGCTACTATGCCACGCATGACGAGTCGCGGGCGTCCGATGCCATCGCGGTGTTCGGGGCCGCGGAGTACGACGGACGGCCTTCTCCGGTGTTGCGGGCGCGGCTCGATCACGGGCTTGATCTCTACCAGGAGAAACTGGCTCCGCTGATTATTACGCTGGGCGGTGGCGATCCGACGGACCAGCACTCCGAGGGGGGCGTTGGGCGCGATTATCTGATGGCGCATGGCGTTCCCGACTCGGCCATTATCGCGGAGACAGAGAGCGGCAACACGGAGGAATCAGTAAGACGGCTGGCAGCAATCGCCCGTGTAAATCATCTGACGAACATTGTGGTGGTAAGCGACGGCACGCATCTTTTCCGGGTCCACGCTCTTTGTTCGAGTATGGGGTTGAATGTCGCCACCTCGCCGCGTCAGGAACTGCGAACAGGTCCCTTCAGTGACCGCCTGACGCGGACCTTGCATGAGATTCTGAGCTATTCATTCTGGCGCGTGAAGCGAGTGTTCGGAATCCGGGAATGACTGATTCCCTCCTCGAAAGAATTTCTTAAGACGGGCGGCTGAGCGCCGCGGCCAGTATTGCCGCCGCCAGAGTGGATAGAAAGTTCACGGCGTCGTTATTGAGCCATCCGCTTCTCTCGAAGGTTGCTCCTAACAGGCTATCCACAAGAAATCCGGCGATGGCTGCGAAGGCGATGATGGCTGCCTCGGCGGGAGTGAGGCGTAATGCAAGTGAAGCCACTGAGGTTACTACGGCCGCTCCGCCGCACCCTGCCAGAGTTCCGGCGAGACTGACGGCTCCATCTGTACCGGCGCGAACGGGACGGAGATTGGTGATCAGACGCGGCTCGCCTCCGAAAACTTCTCCGAGTTCGGAGGACAATGTGTCAGCAGCGGCCTCGGCGAGCGCGGCCACCAGCGCCAGTTGCAGGGCGCCTGGGTTGAGGATGTGCGTGACAACAAAAAAATGAGAGAAGCCGAGCGGAATGCCGGCCAAAACCGCTACTCCCAGATTTGCCGCGACCTGCGAAGCCGTGCGTCCGTGTCGGCCTTCACCAACTCCAAGCTTTTCCTTGTGCGCGCGGCCAAATCTCGTCGCGGCCAGTGTAAGAAGCAGGAGCGCGAGCAGAGGCCAGAGCGCGGATCGCCAGCCCGGAGTGGCAAAAGAGAGCGCCGTCGCGCATAGGCCTCCTGTAACGGCAGCGGGGGCGGTCGCGGCGCGAAGGTGCCAAGTGAGGACGGCGAGGAATGCGCCCAGCCCGAACGCCTGAACGATCTGCATGGGAGTCATCCACGCAAAGACAATGCATTGGAGCGCAATGCCGGCTGTCCCGAGCACAACTACGAGGAACAGCGGAACTTGCGACTGCCAGCGCAGGCGAACGGCGGATTGGCGTTTCAGGCTCATGCGGAATCCCAGCGATAAGGCTGTCGGTGATTTACAATCATCTTTCGACCGGATTTCCTGTTTCTGTGGCCTTTACAACGCCTACAGTGTGTCCTTTTCTTAAGAAAAAGGCCACGCAAAAGGCATGGCTCCGATCTACACCTACAGGAAATCCGGTGTAACAGGATTCATCGTGGAGTGAGGTATTTGCGAGTGCAGAGCATGAAATGGCCGGCAGCCGGAGCGTTGCTGGTCCTGGCTGGAATGACCGGCTGCGGAAGTCAGTATCGTCCCGTCATCAATCCAATAACCCAGACTGGTCCCCCTTCTCAGCCAGGGGCATTCGTTGCGGTATTCTCTCAACCGGGGCTGGTTGCCGGTTCGGCTGATTCCACGACTCCTCCCTGCCCGTCGTCCGCGTACACCAGTCCGGGTGTAGTCACAGTGCTGGATGCCTCGGGTGACAGCGTTGCCGCTCAGGCTACGCTGGGTAATGGTCCGCTGACCTTTGCGCTGGACCCAGCGGGTGCGACTGCGTACAGCGAAAACTGTGATGGTACGTTGAGCTCAATGGTGATCAACGGCTCGCTGATGAGCAAAGATGTGGCCACCAGCACATTGTTACCGGGCTCCGCGCCGATTAATGCGCTGGTCCTGACGACCGGCCAGTACATCGTTGAGCAGGGACACAACGCGATTGCCGCGATGGGCGGCAGCCCTCCCGCATTGAAGGTGGAGATTACAAATATTGCTCCGAGCGTGATCAACCTTACAGGCATTTCCCTGGCGCAAAGAATTTATTCGATTAGCCAGGGCAATTCTCTAAGCTCCGCAGGAGCATTGGCGTGGGGCGCGTGCGGCAGCCCCTCCGCGGTGAGTGTCAATGGCGAGGCTGACGGCATCGAGATTGCGTCGAATAGCGTTTCTTCGCGCATTCCGCTTGGAGTTTGCCCGGTCTACGGCATTACTTCCAAAGATGGCAGACGAGCCTTCATTCTCAACCGGGGCAGCGGGACCATTACCGTAATCAACAGCCAAACGAACCAACTGGACACGGTGAATGCTTCTACTTACCTGAACGGGACTGGCACGATCAACCTGTGCAACGGGGCCACTCCATGCAATGCGGGGCCGGTCTACGCGGACTTCTATACGCCCGGTAACCTGCTGGTGGTTTCCAACTACGATAACGACACGGTCAGCGTGATCGATACCAGCCTGGACATCTACGGCAACGACAGCGCGACCTTCGGCAAAGTGGTGGCTACGATTCCGGTGGGCCACGGACCGGCTGCGGTGTCGGTGCTGCAGGATGGCAGCCGTGCGTATGTTGCCAATGAACTCGATGGCACGGTTACGGTGGTGAGCCTGACCAGTTTCACGCCGCTGAGCACCATTCAGCTACCGCCGGTTCCAGCTCCCACGCCAACGGATCCTAACAATACCGTGACGGCGCAGCCTCGCTCGATCGTCTCCAATTACAACTATCCTGCGGGCAACGTCTTCGTGGCAGCTCAGAATAGCCCTTATGTGACCGTTATCCGCACGGACACGGATGTTATCTCCGCCCAGATTCTGGTTCAGGGCAATGTGGTGGATCTACATACCAGCAGTCAGTATGCCGCGCAGGCTTCAGTGAATAACAATATACAGAGCCGCTCGGTGGGATCGGGCGCTCCGTAGACCCATTCTGTTCAGGACAGAAGGCATCCCTCTGGGGATGCCTTCTCTTTTTATGGCTGCGTTCCTGTTTCGTAATTGAGCGTGGCCAGCGAGAGCCGGTACTGATACTGCGCGTTGGTGTTCCCGATCTCCGCCTGGGTTTGCTGGAGCTGCGCCTGACTTAGCTCAACGATGGAACTGAGGCCAAGCTTGTAGCGGGTTTGCGCAAGTTGCAAGGCGAGGTTGGCCTCCTTGACCAGCTGCGCTGTGACAGAGACGCGCTGCCATGCGGTATTGGAGGCCAGCCACGCGGTGCGCACATCGCGCACAATCTGATCCCGCAGGGCGCGGGCTCGTTCGGATTCCGCTTCGGCGCGCAGCGTAGTTTCCTTTGCCTGCGCACTGTAAAGGAAGCCATTGAAGATGGGGACATTCATGTTGACTCCCGCAGCAGCCCACCAGTTCTGGTTGTAATATGCGGCTGGGCGTATCGGAACAGAGCCTGCTGTGCCAAGCGCGCTGATGGTCGGAAGCATCTGCTCGCGCTGGGCACGCGCGAGCTTCTGCGCGGACTGCTGGTTGTAGGCAAGCGCCTGTAGATCAGGCCGCTGCTGAAGCGCAAGTTGAATGAGCGGCTGCGCATCGTCCGGCGGAGGCTGAGCGGTCAGGTTGCTTTCTACGAGATTGTATTGAGCCTGGTGATCGAGGCCGAGAATTGCGTCGAGCGCGGCCATGGCGGAGTCGGCGTTGTTCTGTGCGTCAAGCTGGAGAAGCTTTCCCTGTGACAGATCGACATCGGCAAAGCTCAGGTCGAGCGTGGACTTGAGCTTATTCTGCGTCATCTGACTGACCTGGTTTTCAGTGGTCTGGCGAGTATCGACGGTCTGTCCGGCGACGCGGACCAGGGCCTGCGCCTCAAGAGCGTTGTAGAAGGCCTCGTCGGTTGCAAGAACAATGTCCTCAGTCGTTGCGAGAGCATTCGCGTTCTGCGCCTGCTCCTCAAGCTTCTGGGAGGCGATGAGATTATGCGTGCGCCCGAAATCTGTGATGAGCTGGGAAAGGGTGCCTCCAGCGCCCGCGTGCGTGAAGACGCGAGAACCCGTGAGATAGCCTGCCGAGATGCGGGAGCCGTCCTCGGCATCTTCCGCGGTGATGTCGCCGGTCAGGAGCGGCAGCTCCGCCGAACGGGCCTGGCGCACGACCTGATGCTGCGCGAGCGCCAGTAGTTTGCCGACGCTGATGTTCGGGTTCTGGCGAATGGCCATCGCCTCCGCTTGCGCGCGCGTGAGACTGAGCGTTGCGGGCGCGCCGACACCTTGAGCATTCGCCTGCGCAATGAGAGTGGGTGCGGGCGCGCTGGGAAGCATGACAGCCGCCCGTTCATTTTGCGCAATTGCCGCCAGCGGAACGCATGAGGGTTGCGAAAAAAATGCTGCCGAGAGGATGCTTCATGCTGTTGCCTCCTGAGCGGTGGCGTTGTCTTCGCCTGGCTTGTGAAGGATGAGGTAAATAGCCGGCACCAGGAAGACAGTGATGACGACGGAAACGCCGAGTCCGCCAATGATGGCGCGGGCCAGCGGCGCGTATTGCTCGCTGCCTGCTTCGAGGCCGAGCGCCATGGGAATCATGCCGAGAATGGTGGCGAGCGAGGTCATAAGGATGGGCCGCAGACGCACTTTGCAGGCTTCAACCGCCGCTTCGAGCAGCGGCAACCCCTCTTTGTGCAGCGTGCCCGTGAATTCGACAATGAGAATGCTGTTCGAAACGACAATGCCGGTCATCATCATGACGCCCATCAGCGACATGATGTTGAGCGTGCTTCCGGTGAGGAAAAGAATAAGAGCCACGCCAACGACTCCCGGCGGAATCGCCATGAGGATGATGAAAGGATCGGTGAAAGAGCGGAATTGCGCCATGAGGATCAGGTAGACAAGCGCAACAGCGAGCAGAATGCCGATGGCAAATCGCTTGAAAGATTCATTCATGCCATTGACGGCTCCGCGAATACTGACGCGAGTGTTCCCGGGAACTTTGACGCTGGCTACGATTTTGGCTACCTCGTGGCCGGTGCGACCCAAATCCACGCCGCGTGGCTGCACATACACATCAATTGCGCGCTGTAGCTGGTAATGATCGACTTCAGTGGGCGTGTTGATACGGTTGATGTCGGCAACCGATTGCAGCGGCGTGTAGCCCGTCACATTGTCGCCGCGCAAGGGTATCTGCCGAAAGTCTTCCATGGACATGTTTTCGATCTGCTTGTCGTAATACTGCACGGTGAGCATGTAGTTGTTTCCGGTCTTGGGATCAATCCAGTAACTGGGCGCGATCTGGCCGTTGGAGGTGAGTGCGGTGATCACATTGTCGACGACCGCTTTGGGCGAAAGGCCAATGAGGCTGGCGCGCTCGCGGTCGATGTTCAGCTCAAGGCCGGGATAGCGCAGGTCCTGCGGGATATAAACGCCGGAGACATCGTGCAGGGCGCGAATCTTCTGCGCCATGGTCTGCGCGATGTCAAAAGACCGCTCCATGTTGTTGCCGGTGACCTGAATATCGATGGGAGCGGGCAGGCCCTGGTTGATGACGGCGCTGACCAGGCCACCACCCCTGAAGTAGGTGGTCAGCTCCGGCATTTGACTGGCGAGCGCGCTCCGGACTCGATCCATGTAGAAAAAGCTGCTTTTGGAATGATCGGCTTTGAGGCTGACCTGCACGAAGGCTGTGTCCATGGACGAGTTGCTGGTGTAGATTGCGGACAGGTCGGGCGTGATACCGATATTCGAGACGATCATGCCGAGGTCGCCCGCGGTAACCTGCTGACGGACGATGTTTTCGACGCGCGCAATATAGTCATTGCTGACTTCAATGCGCGTTCCGCTAGGGCATTTGACGTTGATGACGAATTGTCCGGGGTCGGTACGGGGAAAGTATGACGTACCGATGAAGGGAAAGAGCGCTACAATCGCCACGATCATGCCCACGCTGATGACAACTGTGGTGGCGACGGGGCGTTGCAGAGTGCGTTTGACGTAGACCTCGTAGCTGCTCAACATGCGGTTGTAGTTCGTGTTGAACCATGCTTCAAAGCGCTGAAAGAGCGACGGTTTGTGGTCCGGCGGCAGCTCGGCTCCGTGAATAGATTTGATGTATGTGGCGCAGTAGAGCGGAATGACCGTCATCGAAAAGGCGTATGAGGCGAAGATGCAGAGAGCTACGGCCAGAGCGAGATCGGTAAAGAGATACTTGCTGACTCCATAAAAGAACGTGACGGGAAAGAAGACAATGGAGGTGGTGAAGGTCGCGGCGAGCACAGCGAGGGCGACTTCGTCGCCTCCGCGTTCCGCGGCGACTTCCGGAGCTTCACCCCTTTCGAGATAGCGGAAGATGTTTTCAAGCACGATGACCGCGTTGTCGATCAAGCGCGAGAAGACTAGCGCGATTCCGCCCAGCAGCATGGTATTGATGGAGCCGTCCATGGCGTGGTCGATGATCATGCATATGAGCACGGAGAGCGGGATCGACAGCAGTACGGCGAAAGTTGCGCGCGGGCTGCCGAGGAAGATCAGAATCATGATGCCGGTGAGCACCATGCCGATGATCGCTTCCTTCAATAAATTCTTGATTGCAACTTTGACGAAAACGGACTGATCGAAAACGACGGCTGTTTTCAGAGACGCCGGAATATCGACCAGATCTTTAGTAGCAGCGCGGATTCCGTTGACGATGGAGATGGTATTGCTGTCGCCGCCCTGCTTGAGAATTGGGAGATAGACGGAGCGCTGGCCGTCAATGCGGACAATGTTGGTTTGCAGGGTTCCTGAATCTTCGGCCTTGCCGATGTCCGCGACCATGACGGAAGCGTTGCCGACAGACTTGAGCGGCATGGAGTTGATCTCGTCGATGGGCGCCTGACTGTTGGCGTAGATGTTGTAGTCCTTGGGACCGATGCGCACATCGCCCGCAGGCAGAATGAGGTTGGAGTTGTTTACGGCATGAACTACGTCCATAAGCGAGAGGTTGTGCGCCTCAAGCTTGAGCGGATCGACATAGACCATAATCTGGCGGTAACGCCCGCCAAAGGGTTGTGGAACCGAGGCTCCGGGAACATTTGCGATCTGATTGCGAACTTGGAATTGCGCGAGATCCTTGAGGTTGGTTTCGTTGAGCCCCTTGCCTTTGAGGGTGACAAGGCAAACGGGCTGGTTGGATGCGTCCATACTGAGGACAACGGGCGGCAGCGTACCGGGAGGCAATCGTCGCAGGTCGGCCAGGGCGAGGTTTGCGATGTTGCTGAGCGCGGCGTTGGGATCAGTTCCGGCGCGGAAATAAATTTTGATGAGGCTGACGCCGGTGAGCGAGCGCGACTCGATGTGATCGATGTTGCTGCCCAGCGTGAAGAATCGCTCGAAGGTGTCGGTGATGTCGGCCTCAACCTGCTCGGGCGGCATACCAGAATAAAATGTGGCGACGACTACGACGGGAAGATCAATTTTTGGAAACAGATCGACCGGCATCTGCACAATGGTGGCAATGCCTATAACGGCCATCACCAGGCAGAGCATGATAATGAAGTAGGGATACTTGATGGCAAACTTCGGCATTCCTACTGGCCCTCCTGCTCGGCTTGCGCCTGCTGCGGCCTGACTTTTTCGTCCTGCTGGTAGTTGCTCTGGCCACCGGTGATAACGCGATCGCCCTCCTGCAATCCGCTGACTACTTCCGCGCGTGACGAGCTTTGAATGCCTAGTTGAACGGGGCGAACCTGCACGCGATTCTGCGCATCGACGATGAGAACGCTAGCCTGATTGCCGTTTTGGATGACTGCCTGTATCGGAATGTTGAGTACGTTGTCGTGGTGATCAAGCTGAAGCGTAGCGTTCGCGTACATGCCGGGCGTGAGCGTGAGATCAGCGTTGGGAACGTCGATTTCCGTTTCCATAGTGCGCGTGTCAGTACTCACATTGCGCGTGAAGCGGACCACTTTCCCGGTGAAAGTGCGGTTAACGGCATCAACACGAACCTGAACTTCGTCGCCCTCATGAATGTATTGCACAGCGTCTTCGGGAACAGGCAGACGCAGGCGGAGCAGGTCCGACTGCGACAACTTGACGATGGGCAGCGACTGAACGTCGGACGTCGTGCCGGCCTGAATAAGCGCGCCGGTATCGGCATAGCGCCAAACGATAACTCCGTTCAGAGGCGCTATGACATTGGTATAGGCTTCGAGATCGTGGACGCGCTGATTGTCGGCATCCGCATAGGCTGACTGTTTTTCAGCCGCTGCCAGCGCGGATTTTGCGGAATCAACCTGCGCCGCTGAAGAGAGATCTTTTGATTGCGCGTCGTCCAGTTCCTGCTGGGCGATGAGTCCTGGCTGCGCGGCGGAAGCCTGTTTGAGACGGATGTAATCGGCATGGATTGACTGGGCCTCGGACTGTGCGCGCACGACTTCATGCTGAGCGCGCGTGATTTCGTCCTTGCTGCGCGCGAATTCGGCGACTGTTCCCATCACCTGCGCGTCGAGTTCCGGCACTTCGAGGACGGCGAGCGTTTCGCCGGCGTGAACCTTGTCTCCGATATCGACATAGATGTGGCGGATATAGCCGGAGACCTTGGCATGGACATCCACGACCTGATAGGGCTGGAACTCTCCGGCGAGGCTCAGGGAGTGGGAGATGGAGCCTCGCTCAACAGGCAGGACGTTGGCGGTTGGTACGATCTCGGCGCTGGCGGAGACGGACTCAGAACGATCGCGATGCGAGAGCCAGATGGCACACGCAATCAATACCGCCGCGACAACGGCGGAAACAATGAGGAGAGACGAGCGCTTTCGCATACTCCGTAAACACCTGTGAATGAAGTGCAGCCACATGGCTGGAAAAGGTTCCGCGAGGAACGGGACGGGCCGGATTTTAATTAGATGAGATTTTGTTTAACGACGCGATGGGGGAGGGCGCAAGGATCTTTGCGGAGTCGCTGCGGGAATTGGGCGTCTTTGAGGATTTTGTGCCCGCTGCAATATCCAGCGCGACTGACGCTTTGGATCGAGGAAGACGGTTGCAAAAAGCGTAAGCGCCACACAAACAATGGTGAGAGAAGGCGCCGTCGCACGCTCGATCTGAATTACGGCGTCCGCCGGACGCTCGCGATCGGAGAGGAGCTTGGCGGCGAGCATGTGCTGTGACTGCACAGGAACGGATTGGTAGAGGGAAGCTTTATATCTCAAGCCCCACGCAAACACAGCAATTGCCAACCCTAGAACGAAGAAAGCCAATATTTTCCATCTGCGCGAATTTTTCGACGGTAATCGCATCTTGCTCGGGATGGGCTTTGAATGCACGATCTTCCTCTATGATGCCATATTGTTAGACGTTGCCGCTGCGGCGAAGTCAGCTGGACGCCCGCGATGAGAATCCAACCGCCTTCAGCAGGCCCTGCAACGCGCCACGCATCGAGTCGTCATCGTCGACGATCGCTGCGAATTTATTCTCACTACGAGGACTCATAAGAGAAACTATGCGCCCTTGATAAAGGCGGCGCAATCATACGTTGGTATGCATTGGGGCGTCTTTCCCATCCCCGACTGCGGTGGGCAGGGTGAAGCAGAAACTAGCGCCGCGCGGAGAGTTGTCGGCCGCCCACAAACGTCCGCCATGCGATTCGACGAAGGAGCCAGCTAACGATGCACTTACATGAGGCTCACTGCGTCCACATCCAGAATTAAATTTCGGCGCGGAATGCCGATGGCTTCGGCGTGAGTGAGAGCGGCACGGAGCGTTCGCGCGAGCGCCTGGCGCTTTTCGGCTTTCAAGACCAGATGGAAGCGGTAAATGCGCTTGACCTTTGCGAGCGGCGCGGTGGCCGGGCCTAAGACGCGGACTCCGTTAAGCTGCGTGGACTGGAACCAGCGCCCAAGGACGGCGGCCCAGCCTGCCGCTTCTTCGAGACGCGGGCTTTGGATGACGAGGTTGGCGAGCGCAGTGTAGGGCGGATAGTGCATCCACTTACGGTATTTCATCTCTTTTTCGACGAAGGCGTGAAAATCGTGCTTCGCCGCGTACTGAATCGCGTAGTGATCCTGATGATAGGTCTGCACGAGAACTTTGCCGGGAAGTTCGCCTCGCCCGGCGCGGCCTGAAACCTGCGTGAGCAATTGAAAGACGCGCTCGGCCGCACGGAAGTCGGGCAGGCTCAGGGCGAAGTCCGCTCCGACGACGCCTACCAGCGTTACGCCGTGAATGTCGTGACCCTTGGCGATCATTTGCGTGCCGACGAGCAGGTTGATTTCGCCGGAATGCAGGCGTATGAGCAGGCGCTCCATATCATTGCGTCCGCTCACGGTGTCGCGGTCCATGCGGCCGATGCGCGCGTTGGGGAAAATCTCCTGCAAGCGTTCTTCGCCCTGCTGTGATCCGGCGCCGAGGAAATAGAGATGCTCGCTGTCGCACTCAGGGCAGCGCTTGGGCACATTGCGTTTGTAGCCGCAGTAGTGGCATTCGAGACGCTGGCCGGCATGCGCGCGGTCGTCTGAGCCGAGTACGGGTTTGTGGTAGGTAAGCGAGATGGCGCAGTTCTCGCACTGGAGTTTTTCGCCGCAGGCGCGGCACATGACGACAAATGAATAGCCGCGGCGGTTGAGCAGGATGATGGCTTGCTCGCCGCGATCCAGCGTGGACTGCGTTTCTTCGATGAGATGGCGAGAGAAGAGATGCTCCTGGCCGGTTTCCTGAAATTCACGGCGCATGTCGACGAGTTCGACCAGCGGCAGCGGGCGCTGCTGGACGCGCTCGTGTATCTCGATGAGTGCGTATCTCCCTTGCTGCGCGTTGTGCCACGATTCGAGCGAGGGCGTGGCGGAGCCGAGCACGATGGTTGCGGCCGCCAGCTTGGCGCGCATCACCGCTGCGTCGCGCGCGTGGTAGCGCGGCATCGATTCCTGCTTGTAACTGGAGTCGTGTTCCTCATCGACGATGATGAGGCCGAGGTTTTCGAGCGGCGCGAAGATGGCGGAGCGTGTGCCAACGACGATGCGGGCTTCCCCGCGCCGGATGCGATGCCATTGTTCGCTGCGCTCCTCGGGCGTGAGCGCGGAGTGCAGCAGCGCCACTTCGCTGCCGAAGGTGTGATGGAGCTGCGCGGCCATTGCGGGCGTGAGTCCGATCTCCGGGACGAGCAGAATGGCGGACTTGCCCAGCTCAAGCGTGCGCTGCATGGCGGCGAGATAGACGGCGGTTTTGCCGGAGCCGGTGACTCCATGCAGCAGATGCGGGCGGAACTCTGCGGCCCGGACGGCCGCGGTGATGGTGTCTAGAGCCGCTTGTTGCGCGGCGTTGAGGGTGTGAGTCTGCCGGTGCAGCGAAGAGAGGTTGCGTCAGATGAAAGTCGGCGGGACGCTCTTCGATGCGGACCAGTTCCCTCCTGACCAGCGTGGCCAGCGTGGATGGCGGCACAGCGATACGGCGTAGCTCGGCTATGGGCAGTTCATTGCCGGAACCCGCGAGTTCTGCAAGGATGGTCTGTTGATTTTCATTGAGCTTCGGAAGGCGGGTACCTTCGATCAACACGGCGTAGCGGATGGTGCGGCGAGCGTCATGGGGCGCGGCGCTGGTTTCGCGAGCGATCCATTTTTTGCGGAGCATACCGGTGAGCAGGTCGCGCGTTGCTCCGGTTGCCGAGCGTAGCGTGGCCATGCGCGCGGCATCTCCGTTTTCAAGATAGTTAAGAACTTTGTATTCCGTGTCCTGCTCTTCGGGTGAGCGGCGTGTCCGGCGCGACGAACCCTGCTGCGCTCCGTTGAAGAGCGCCTCGCGGCCCTGATCCGTGATGCGAAAGAGCACCTGCTTCTTCACCTCGCTCATGAGCGGCAGCATGGCGCGCAGGACCTCGCCGATGGGCGCGATGTAGTAGAGGGCAATCCATTGCGCGAGCTCAAGAAGCTCGGGCGAAAGGATCGATTCCTCGTCGAGAATGTTGATGACCGGTTTGGCTTCGACTGGCGGCGGATCGTCATGGACACGAAGGACGATTCCTGCCAGCTTTTCATTGCGGAAGGGCACGAGAACGCGTGCGCCTACGACTGGCGTTATCTGCTCAATTGCATAGGTGAAGGCGCGATCGAGCGGGACGGGCAGGGCGACATCGCAGAAAGCGGGCACTCGTTACAGGGTACAGGGTTCAGCAGTCAGGGTCCTGCTCATGGCTTTCCGGGTGTAATCTGTTGCGGCGGTTTTGCAGTGGGATTTTGCCGCTCAATCAAGCGTTTGAGGAGGAGACCGATGCGATCTATCCGGTGGGTGATCCTTGCAATGGCTGCTCTGGTTCCTGTTTTTCCCGCTGCGGCTTGCGCGCAGAATTGCGATGCGGGGTTGGCACAGAAATACTTCAAGCCGCTCACCGATGGCGATGGATTGCGTTATCCACTGACGATTGGGCCGCTGACGTGGCGCCTGATGGGAGACGCGATTCAGCCGGTTCGGGGCTCGGATGGGCAGATGCACGTGGCCTATTCGCTGCTGTTTACAAATTCGTGGAACCGGCCTGTGACGCTGGTGTCGATTGAAGTGGTCGATCCAGCAAAGGGCAATGGGGTGACCGGAAAGTATCAGGTTCTTAGCATGCGAAATGAGGACATTACCGGGCAGTTCCGGCTTCTTTCGCTCCCGACGACACAAGACAAGTCAAACTTTGCGACTGAGCTCCCCGGCGGGCAATCGGCAGTGATGTATTTTGACGTGAGCTATGCGGAGGACGCGACGCTTCCGGCGGCGATTGCGCATCGAGTAGTCATTCGCGCGGAGGACAGAAACGGCAAGCCGGCGGAGGCGACCATCTTGAGCGAGCCTCTGCCGCTGAACTGCGAGGCGGCGATGGTGTTGCGTCCGCCTTTCACCGGCGGTGGGTGGGTGGACGCAAACGGGTGCTGCAAAGAGATTGGCCCGCACCGGTTCGTGATGAATCCCATCAATGGAGCGCTGCGACCTACGGAAGAGTTCGCCATAGACTGGGTTCGCGTGGATGCGGAGGGGCGGATGTTCCATGGCGATTCGAAAGATGTGAAGAACTGGTACGACTATGGCGCAGAAGTTCTGGCGGTGGGCGAGGGAACGGTGGTCGAAGTGGTGCGCGACGTGCCGGATGGAGTTCCGGGCAAACTGCCCGACAATTTATCGATCGGACAGGTGGGCGGGAACCGGGTCATTATCGACATGGGCGATGGGCGCTATGCGGAGTATGAGCACCTGGTTCCGAACAGCCCTAAGGTGAATGTGGGGGACTATGTGCGGCAGGGCCAGAAGATCGGCCTGCTGGGCGACAGCGGCAATTCGGACGCGCCTCATTTGCACTTTCAAATCATGGACCGCCCATCGAGCCTGGATGGATCGTCGCTGCCCTTTGTCTTTGACCGGATGCAGCTGGAGGGCCGGATTCCTCTGAGTTTGCAAGAGCTGGACGATTTGGCGGTGAAGAAGGATGCTCCAGTTCCGGTCGACAGGAAAGACGCGAAGAGCCTCAAGCGCGCGATGCCGCTTTCGCTGGACGTACTGGCGTTTGACTGAATCAGCTCGCCGGGCGCGCGGGCGCTTTCAGCCCGAGTTCCTTCATGGCGATCTGCAGATCCTTCCATGCTTCGACCTTCTGCCGCGGGTCGCGCAGCAGGTAGGCCGGATGATAGGTAACGATCAGCTTCGAGTCGCGCAGGCTGTGGATGCGTCCGCGCAGGCTGGCCAAGGAGGCTTTGCCACCCAGCAGATAGGTTGCAGCCGTCGCGCCGAGTGCGACAATCACTTCCGGGTGCACGACGTCGATCTGCTTCCAGAGAAACTGCATGCAGGTGTTGGCTTCTACCGGCTCCGGCGTGCGGTTTTGCGGCGGACGGCATTTGACGACGTTCGCGATGTAAACCTGCTCCCGCTTCAGGCCCATTGCGTTGATCATGTTATTGAGGAGCTGTCCGGCGCGGCCTACGAAGGGCAGCCCCTGCGCATCTTCATCGGCGCCGGGGCCTTCGCCTACGAACATCAAGCGGGCGTTGGGGTCACCGTCGCCAAAGACTATCTGGTGCCTTCCCTGGGAGGCAAGGGGACAGCGGGTACAGTCTCCAATATCGGCGCGGATGGCCTCAAGCGCGGCGGCGCGCTGCTCTGCCGGTACTGCTACGCTGGGGACGACTGGCGGGAGGGGGACTGACTTACGCGGTGGAATGGCAGGCTCCGGTTCGGATGCTGTGACAGGTGCGGTTGAAAGTTCGAGCTGGCCTGGGTCGGGCTCGCAGCGACGGTAGAGATTGTAGATGCCGAGGTCGCGGTAATAGCGCAATCGCGCCTGAAGCGCCGTTTCAAGTTCGGGGTTGAGTATCGGCATTACTCGAAGACCGGACCAGTCTCCGTGACGACCAGCTGTGGACGACGCAGGGCGAGAATCTCTTCGAGAATACGGTCTGCGAGGTCGCGCTTGGACATCTCGGGAAGGTCGAGCGCAGTGTCGGGAGTCAGCAATGTTACGGCGTTGCGGTCGGAATCGAAACCCACGCCTTCGCGGGAAACGTCATTGAGCACGATGGCATCGGCCCCTTTGCGCAGGAGCTTGTCACGTCCGTGCGCGACTGCGTTCTCGGTCTCGGCGGCGAAGCCGATGATCAACTGGCCGGTATGGCGGCGCGCTACCACCTCGGCGAGGATGTCTTCTGTCGGCTCCAGGTCAATCGTAAGCGGGCCGGTGCGCTTCATCTTCTGCTCGGACTGTTTGATCGGGCGATAGTCGGCTACGGCTGCGGCTTTAATGATAATGCTAGCCTGATCGATGCGGCTCAGGACGGCTTCGCGCATTTCGGCAGTAGTAATGACGGGGACCACTTCACAGTTCGCGGGCGGCCGCAAGGCTGTCGGCGCAGTCACCAGGATGACACGGGCTCCGCGGCGTTCGGCGGCTTCGGCGAGGGCGTAGCCCATCTTTCCGCTGGAGCGGTTGCCGAGAAAGCGTACCGGGTCGAGAGCTTCGCGCGTTCCTCCGGCGGTGATAAGAACGGTTTCTCCGCTAAGATCGTTGCGATGATGCAGCGTGGCGAGAACAGCTTCAACGATCGCGCCGGTTTCGGCGAGGCGGCCTGCTCCGGTCATGCCACAGGCGAGGTATCCGCTGCCGGGCGGCACGATGCGAACATTGCGACCGGCCAGCGTTTCAAGGTTGGCTTGGGTGGCCGGATGTTGCCACATATTCACGTTCATAGTTGGCGCGACGATGACGGGTGCAGTGGTGGCGAGATAGAGCGTGCTTAGAAAATCGTCGGCGATGCCGTGCGCGAACTTCGCCAGCGTGCTGGCCGTAGCCGGAGCGACTACGAGCGCATCCGTGGTCTGCGCCACGTCGATGTGTTCGATGGCGGAGGCAAGGTTGTCCTCGGAATCCGCGGCGGATTCCGCCCAGAGGCTGGAGATGACTTTGTGTCCGGTCAGCGAGGCGAAGGTAAGGGGCTGGATGAACT
Organism: uncultured Acidobacteriaceae bacterium; assembly: GCA_963783805.1. Lineage (GTDB taxonomy): Bacteria > Acidobacteriota > Terriglobia > Terriglobales > Acidobacteriaceae > Silvibacterium. Next base: position 47,717 of record CAWAPC010000012.1, read on the forward strand.
GCTTTGCCGCTTCGGTCATTACGACATGAACATCAAGCGCATGCTGCTGAAGAGCGCGTACCAGTTCCGCCGCCTTGTATGCGGCGATTCCACCTGAGACTCCGACTGTGACCTTCATAGGGACATTCTACGGGAGTTCGCGAGCAGTGCTACGAGCTGCTTGCGAACTTCCGTTGAGACCTTGAAATCAGTTCAGGAGATGGCGAATTTTGGGATATCAGGTGCGGCGACTTCGGGCTTCAAAACCGGCGCTTCCTCTCGAATGTAGCCGACTTTGCCCGCGGCGATTTCGTCCTGCGCTACCTTGCAGGCCTTTCCGGAACGGGATGTGACCAGCGGCTGCGAACCGTTTTGAAGCTGACGCGCTCGTCGTGCGGCAACCATTACGTAGCGAAAATTGCTTTCGAACTCTTGCTCAACACTCATGGCTTCTCCTCAAGAAAACATCTTTGCCCTGGCCTACCTTTCAGCAGTCCCGGCGTTGATGACTCCGAAAGCCTGAAGCACCGGTTGAATGCGTGCCTCAGAGTTTCGCTGGCGGCATTTTTCCGCCATGGCCAGCAGCTCCTCGTTCTGAGAGCTTACCGGACCGGATGACCGGAGGATTCGCTCAGAGGCGACGATGGCTGCCATTTCCTCGACCGCTCGATCGAGGATGTCGTTGACGAGAATATAGCCATATTCGCGGTAATTCTCAATCTCCTGTCGGGCCTTCGCCAGCCGGAGGTCGATAACCTGTTCCTGCACAGCGCCTTCCGCACGGCTGCGATTGCGCAGGCGGGTGGCGAGAATCTCCGGGGAGGGGGGCATGAGAAAGATGGTGACGGCATCGGGCATTTTGCCGCGCACCTGCGCGGCGCCCTGCACGTCGATGTCGAGCAGAAGATCTTTGCCCTTGCTGAAGGCGTCGTTCAGCGAGCGGCGCGCAGTCCCATAATAGTTGCCGAAGACATCAGCGTATTCGAGGAATTCGCCGGCATCGATCATCTGCTGAAATTCATTGCGCGAGATAAAGTGATACTCGCGGGCCTCCTGCTCGGAGCCGCGCGGCGTGCGCGTGGTCCAGGAAACGGAAAACTCAAGATTTTCAACCAGCGAGCGCAGCTGGTTCACCAGAGTGGACTTGCCCGAACCGGAGGGCGCCGAAATGAGAAACAGAATGCCGGCCAAAACGCTGATGTTCTCCTTGTGCCTGTGACGATGTTTGCGATTGTTTATTCGAGATTCTGAACCTGTTCGCGCAGTTTCTCGATTTCAGATTTCATGCTTAGACCAAGTTCGGTAATGCGCGGGCCATTTCCGGCAATTCCTCCGGTTTTTGAGAGCAACGTGTTGGCCTCACGGTTCATTTCCTGCATCAGAAAGTCAAGCTTTTTCCCAATCTCGCCTCCGCTGTCAATCATCGCGCGGAAGTGATCGATGTGGGTGCGCAGCCGCGTCACCTCTTCATCCACATCGCTTCGCTCGGCTATCAGCGCTGCTTCCTGAAGAACACGGTCGCGGTCGAAAGAGTTGTCGAGCATCGCGGTGAGTCGCTGGCTGATGCGCTCAAAGTACGCCTGTTGCACATCTTCCCGCAGGTCCGCAGCTTCATTGACGAGCTTGCGAAGGCGATCCAACCCTGCCAGCAATTCCTTTGCGAGCGAGTCCCCTTCCTGCGCACGCATGGTGTTCAGCGACTCGACCAGCGGAGCAATTTCCTGCAGTACAGCGGCTTCGAGCGCTTGCATCTCCAACTCGGAGCCGCGCTCTGAGTTATTCGACGAAGATCGTCCATCGCCGCTGAAGACGCCGGGGAGACGAAAGATCGCATTCAGGTCCGGTTCGCAGTTGAGCCGGTGCCTTGCGGCAACTTCGCGAAAGGCTTCAATATAGCTGGCGATGAGCTCCGCGTCGTAGCTGGTTTCGTTTCGATGCCCGCGGTCAAGGTTTAGTGTGACCTCAACGTGACCGCGCACGAGCTGCTGCTTGAGCAGACGGCGCAGTTGCATCTCCAGCGCATCCATGCCTGCGGGCAGCCGCAGATGCAGATCGAGAAAGCGATGATTCACGCTCTTGAGACTCAGAGTAAAGCCAAGCGTATCGGTAAGGCGGCTGGATATCCGCGCAAAACCTGTCATGGAACGTACAGCATCCTGTTTGTTTGTGACAGCGGGGAATGATATGGGAGCTGAAGCGCTCATGCGTCCGTCTTTCCGGTAAGCGCGGGTTCATGTAGATCGAATTCCGGCGCATCCATGAATTGCAATTTGTAGAGCTTCTGATAGATAGGGGAAATTCGCAGCAGCTCATCGTGCGAGCCGATGGCGGTGATGCGTCCCCTCTCCAGCACCGCAATGCGTGTTGCGCGGCGCACGGTAGACAGGCGGTGTGCAATGACAACAACCGTCCGACCGGCCATCAGGTTGCTGAGGGCCGCCTGCACCAGCGATTCGCTTTCTGAATCGAGCGCGGACGTGGCTTCGTCGAGAATGAGAACGGGCGCATTTTTCAGGATGGCGCGGGCGATGGCCAGACGCTGCCGCTCGCCTCCGGACAGACGAAAGCCCTTCTCTCCGATAATTGTGTCGTAGCCCTCGGGCATTCCCAGGATGAAGTCATGGGCGAGCGCGGCTTTCGCTGCATCCACCACCCTGGATAACGGGATGTCCGGCTGACCATAGGCGATGTTGTTGCGCACGGTGTCGTTGAAAAGGATGGTCTCCTGGGTGACTTTGCCGATCTGCTCGCGCAGCGATTTGAGGCTTACGTCGCGCAGGTCATGTCCGTCGATCAGCACGCGTCCTGTAGTCACGTCGAAAAAGCGAGGAATGAGATTGACCATCGTTGATTTGCCGGCCCCGCTGGGACCGACGAGCGCGATGACCTCTCCGTGGCGAATGTCGAGATCGATGTTGTGCAGGACCTCTTTTTCGCCTTCACTGGTGCTGTAAGCGAAGCCTACATTTTCGAGTCGAATGCTCTGCCGAAATTCCTTTAATGTGTACGCATGCTTCTTTTCGAGAATTGGATCCTGGTCGTCCATGAAATCGAAGATAGCCGATGAGGCTCCGACGGCCTGCTGGAAACTGTTGTAATACATGGCAAACTTACGCACCGGATCGTAGAGCTTGAAAAGCGCCACGATGAAGGTAAAGAACATGCTCGTGGTCATCGCACGACTGTTGATTTCTCCGCGCCCCAGCAACAGCAGGCCCGCAATAGCGACGGCACCAATGAGGTCCATCAGAGGCGAACTGATGGCCTGCGCACGCACGGTGCTCAGGTTGGCGCGGAACAGGCGGCGCGCGGCCTTACGGAAACGCAGCAACTCCCAGAACTCCATGTTGAACGCCTTCACGATGGGGTTGCCGGTGATGGTTTCGTGCAAAATGTTCTGGATTTCGGCGAGCTTGTCCTGACCCTTGCGTGTGGTGCGGCGCACCCCGCGCCCGATACGGCGCATGGAGCTTATGACTACCGGTACAAAGATGAGCAGAATCCAGGCAAGCTTGCCACCGACCGCAATCACCACGCCAATCATGAAAATCAGGGTGAAGACCTGCTGGAGGAAATCGGAGAGCACGGAGGCCATGGCATACTGGACGCGTTCGATGTCGTTGATGAGGGCCGAGAGCAGGGTTCCGGTGGCATGCTTTTGAAAGAAGGAAACGGATCGGCGCAGAATGGCTTCGTAAAGATCGTCGCGAAGGTCGGTGATCATTCCGAATCCCGCGTAGTTAGCCAGGTAGGTGCCGGCATAATCGCAGACCCCCTTCAACAGCGTGGAGCCAACGAAGAGGTAAGCGACAACAGTCCAGTCATTATGAAAGTGCGGCGGGGCCAACCGGTCGAGATTTATACGGTAGCGTGCACCCAACCATGAAAACATGGTGAGCTGCCTGTGATTCGCGCCCGGATGCAGCACGTTGTCGAAGATCGGCATGATCAAGAGAATGCGGAAGGCGTCGAACAGTCCTACCCCTGCGGCGAGCACAACGGAAATCAGCGCCTGCCACCAGTATCGGCGCGCGTAGTGCAGCAGCCGGCCTGCTCGTTTCATTCGCAATCCTGCTTCGGGTATCGGTAAAGCACCGAAAATTGCGGAGATTGCGGGATCATCCCGCTATTTTACAGCGGGCGCGGTTGGACCGAGCAGATCCGCTCGTCCGGCAGAGCGTCGCAATGCCAAGTTTCAAGGCACTTACGCGATGGCGCGAACCACACCGCCATCGACGCGTATGGCAGAGCCAGTCGTGGCTGAGGCTGCTTCGCTGCACAGGTACACGACCATCGAGGCGACCTCCTCAGTTGTAGCAAACCGCTTGATGAGGCTGCTGGGGCGGCCGTGCTCGAAGAAATCGCGAGCTATGTCTTCTTTCGTCTTGCCCTGCTGACTCGCCATACCGTCGAGGAAAGTGGACACGCCTTCACTCTCGGTTGGACCGGCCAACACCGAGTTCACCGTGACTCCGCTGGCCGGGAAGGACTCGGCGATGCCGCGGGCGACAGCCAGCTGCGCGGTTTTCGTCATGCCGTAATGGACCATCTCGGCGGGAATTTGAAGCGCGGATTCGCTGGAGATGAAGATAACGCGACCCCACTTTTTGCGGAGCATCAACGGCAGATAGTGGCGGGTGACGCGCACGCCGGAGAGGACGTTCGCCTCGAAAAAACGCCGCCATTCGGCGTCGTCAATTTCCAGGAATGGTTTGACCTCGAAAATGCCGAGATTGTTCACGAGGATGTCGAGCTCCCCGACCCGCGCAAAAAGCGTCTCTGCCCCCCGTTCTGTAGTCAGGTCCGCGGCAACGCCATCGGCTTTGCCTTCGATCTCGCTCACCGCGTTCTCCACGCGCTGCTCGGTGCGCCCGTTGACGTAAACGAAGGCTCCCTCTCGGGCGAGCAGCTTTGCGATGGCGAATCCGATGCCCGCGGTTGAACCGGTTACCAGTGCACGCTTGCCCCTTAAGCCAAAATCCATTGGTTTCTTCCTCGCCGTCGTTCCTTGATAGATTCAAACGGCAAGGATTGGGATTCATTGGCAGCAGGTTCGAAATAGACTCTAATCCGCAAGGAATTGGACGGGCGCTTGAAACGACCATCAACGCGGCATGTCGCGGTGCGCGGTCTTTGCCTGATAGCCCTCTTTCTCCAGGCGCCGGCGCACCTCCTCGGCGATCATGACTGACCTGTGCTGGCCGCCAGTGCAGCCGAAGGCAATGGTCAGATAGCTCTTTCCCTCGTGAATGTAGTGCGGCAACAGGAAGAGCAGCAGGCCGGTAACACGATCGAGAAACTCCTTTGTTTGCGGAAACTGGTTCAGGTAAGCAATGACTTTTTTATCGCGTCCTGTGAGCTTGCGGAACCCGGGCACAAAATGCGGATTGGGCAGAAAGCGCACGTCGAAGACGAGATCTGCTTCGAGCGGGACTCCGTGTTTGTATCCGAAACTGATGGATGAGACCAGCAGGCTGTTGCCTTTGGAGTCACGCCGAAACTGGCTCTGGATGTAGGCGCGCAGCTCGTGAACGTTGAAATTGGTTGTGTCGATGAGGATGTCCGCCGTCTTGCGAAGCGGCTCGAAGAGTTTGTGCTCGGCCTGGATGGCGTTGCTGACCATCTCTCCCTGCCCCAAAGGATGCGGACGTCGCGTTTCGGAAAACCGCCGCAGTAGAGCGGCCTTTGAAGCCTCAAAATATACGACCTTGACCGAAAGCATTCGGCGAAGCTCTTTCAAGATGGATGGGAACCGTTCGAGGCCGCGGCCTTCGCGTGCATCGATCACCAGGGCCGCGCGCGTGATTTCTACCGATTGCGAAACCAGCTCGGCAAAGCTTGGAAGCAGCTCCACGGGCAGGTTGTCCACGGCGTAAAAACCCATATCCTCAAAGGCCTTGAGCGCGGAAAGCTTACCGGAACCGGAGAGACCGGTAAGGATGACCAGTTCGCGCATCGCTTCAGGATGGGTGGAGATCGCCGGTGCTGCATGGGACGCAAGAGGAGCCGCCGGCTTTGCAGCGCCTTTGGCGCGCTTCTTTTTTCCGGACGCGTTGCTTCGACCTGTCTTCTTTGGCCCGGCCATGCGCTCATCCTAGCATCGTGGGCTGGCGATGCAGCCGCAAAACGAACACAGCTCCGCGAAACGGAATCTTACCGTGATGAATCTCTTTCGAGAATGACTTGTTGATCAGCGGACTCTACGGAGCTTCAATCAGTTCCATTTTGCCGTCACGCTTGCGGTGCAGCACCTTTACGGCCCCCTCATTGTCGCGGAAGACGAAGACCTCGCGGTCACGGAACTCGGCTTCCTTCACCGCCTCCTCGAGCGTCATGGGGCGCAGTGCGACGGAATCGGTGGAGCGGACGACGTGCGGTTCCTGTACAGGCGTTTTTGCCGGGAAGCTATGCACAGTGACCGGAATGACCGGCTTGCTGCGGCCATTTCCATTGGCCTTTGCCGACGGCGCGGCTGCTGCCTCGGCGACACGCGGCTTCGCGGGGCGGCGCGGGCGCGAAAGCTGCGGTTCCACGGTAAGCTTTTCTTCCTTGGGTTGGCGCTTTTTGGCCTGAAGTTTTTTTCTGGAGCGGATGGCCTGGGTTTCGGCTTTTTCGAGGGCTTCGCGCAGCGAGCTCTCCATGCTGGTCGATTCAGAAACACCGACAATTTTACTCAGCCTGGTTTTGATGGTTACTTCCGCCGTCTGGCGATATTTTGTGGCGCTTAGAATGATGTGCGCGCTCGTTGCCTTGCCAAGAATCTTTACGATTCGCTCAATGGCCGCATCCGCCAAAGTGCGGAGGGCGCGTGTAACGGTCACCTGTCTGCCCGTGTACTCGATCTGCATCGTAAACGCTCCTTTCAGAAATGATGTTCCGCTGGAAATTGCGATTTTAGCCCGTTTCAGGTCCGGTGATGCAGCTACTTTCGGATGCGGCGCTGATGAGTGCTGGGGATTCGCAGGTCTTCGCGATATTTGGCTACCGTGCGTCGCGTAACTTCGATTCCCTGTCCCTGCAACAGGATCGCGATGTGATCGTCGGTCAACGGCTTGCTCGGATCCTCCTCTTCGATCAGCTTTTTCACCTTGCGCTTCAACAGCATCAGCGGAGTTCCAGATCCCTCAGGGCCGTTGACTCCCTCGGAGAAGAAGAAGCGCAGCTCGAAGACTCCCTGTGCGGTGTGGACATATTTACTGGAAACCGCGCGGCTTACGGTCGAGGGATGGACGCCGATCTCTTCGGCAACTTCCTTAATCATCATGGGGCGAAGCGCCTCCACGCCTTTCTCCAGAAAGTCCTGCTGCCGGCGAACAATGGCTTCGCAGGTGCGGAGGATGGTGTTCTTGCGCTGCTCGATGTTGCGCATGAGCTGGAGCGCGGAGCGGTACCGCTCCTTCACATAATCCTTGACTTCCTTTTCTGCTCCAGGCTGGGTCAACATGCGGCGGTATCCCTGGTTCAGCCGGAGGGTCGGCAAATCGTCCTCGTTCATTACCACGACATATTCTTCTCCGCGCTTTACGAAAGCCACATCCGGTTCGATCAATCTGGCGTCGGAACGGTTGTACCGCTGGCCGGGACGCGGATCGAGAGTGCGGATAAAGTCGATGGCCTGCGTTGCAGCCTCGACCGTCTTGCCGAGTATCCTTGCCAGTTCTCGCGGATCGCGCTTCTGGAGCAATTGCAAATGCTTATCGATGATGCAGGTTGCAGCGTCGAATATCTCTGCCTTCGCACACGATGCGCTGCTGGCGGCTATTTCGAGCGCGCCGTTTTCGTCCCCTGCGACGCCTTCTTCCGCGCTGTGGTGTTCCTCGTGGTGCTGGCGGGAAAAAATCAGATCGAACTCTTTGCGCTGCGCCTCCACCTGCACCAGCAGGCACTCGCGCAGATCGCGGGTGGCGATGCCCACCGGGTCAAGCTGCCGGATTACGGCCAGCGCGGCCTCAAGATGCGCTTTGGCGCGATCGACCATGGCCGGCGTCACTCGAGAAAGAGCGGACCCGCCGTTTTTTCTGGACGCCTCGGCGTCCGGCTCCGGGTCAAGCTGCTCCTGCAGGTAGCCTTCCAGCAACTCCTCGTCGCTTGCGTAGGTATCCATCTTCGTTGAGGTTGCCGATGATGTACTCGCAGGCCTCGCGGATGGCGGGACTGAGGCTGAGAGCGCCGATCTGCCAGAAAAGGTGATCGGTAAGCGTTCCCGGCTGCGAGAGGAAATTTTCAAGGGACGGCGTTTCGGTGAGCTCGAAATTGCTGGGCGAGCGAAATCCCGGGTCGAGGTAATCCTGAAAATATGACCCAAAATCGATTTCGTCGAAAGGATCGGTTTTCTTCTCCGGCTCGCCCGCGCTATCGCGCATTTCGGTGGCGCGATCGTGCTCAATTTCTTTTCCGGCTACTTCGTCGAACAGGGAACATTCTCTTCCACCTCTTCAAGGACCGGGTTCTCGGTGATTTCGGCGTTGATCATCTCCTTCAATTCGAGCTTGTTCAACGCCAGCACGCTGACCATCTGCATGAGGCCAGGCGTCAATATCTGCCGTTGAGCTACTTTCAAGCTCAGTCTAGGTTGAAGAAGAGCCATTGCACCCTGTCTTAAAGAATTTACCGAGTAGTTACTGCACAGTTTACATCCAGTCGGTCCCTCTTAGAGAAGCATTTCGATCGTGCCACGTTTTCAGGTCATCTGGCAGTAACACCCGTTACGTCAGACGAGCGAGAATCCCTCGCCCAGATACACCGCCGCACCTCCGGATCGCTGCCCAGTTTTTCCGGCGTTCCGTCGGCGAAGATTCTGCCCTCGTTGATAATGTATGCCCGATCGGTCACCGAGAGCGTCTCGCGAACATTATGGTCCGTAATCAGAACGCCGATGTCGCTGGCTTTGAGGTCGAAGATAATTTCCTGCAGGTCCAGTACCGCAATGGGATCGATTCCCGAAAACGGCTCATCCAGCAAAATAAATGACGGCTGGATGCACAGGCATCGCGCAATTTCGACTCGGCGCCGCTCGCCGCCGGAAAGCGCGTATCCGCGGGTCTTGCGAACGTGTCCGAGATTAAGCTGCTCGATGAGCTTTTCAGTCCGTGAACGGCGCATTTCCTGCGAGATCACTGCGACTTCGAGCACGGCAAGGATGTTCTCCTCGACGGTGAGCTTGCGAAAAACCGAAGGCTCCTGCGGAAGATAGCTGATGCCGTACTGGCGTGCGCGCAGATACATGGGCACGCGCGTGATGTCTTCGCCGTCCGCCAGAATATGGCCTGAATCGGGAGCAACGAGGCCGACGATCATATAAAAGCTGGTTGTTTTGCCTGCGCCGTTTGGCCCCAGCAGTCCTACCACTTCTCCCTGGCTTACTTCGACGCTGACGCCGCGGACTACCTGTCGTCCTTTGTAGGACTTGCCGATCTCGTCGGTTGAAAGCTTCTGCATCTATTTTGGAGTGCGCGTCTCAGTGACGGCGCTCGACTGCCCTCCACTCACCACGACGCTATCATCCTGACTATTGAAAATCAACGTTGCTCCGGTGGTGGTACCTTTTACCGCATCCTCGATGTGTGGAGGGTTTGCAGGCGATCCGGTGAGCACGTATCGGCCGTTGTCCGCGGTGTAAACGAGCTTTTCCCCAACGCCCCTTCGCCCGGGCTGAGTGAGGACGACATGGCCTGTGGCAACTATGTGATCAAGCCGGGCCTGCTGGTTTGCCTCTCACCCCCGGCGATCTTCGGCGGCGACGTGAGGTAAACCTCTGCCTGATCCGCGTGTATCACTCCATTCGAATCGTACGCGGTCACTGTTCCGCGGAAGTCAGCACGTCGATCCGCATCGGAATAGAAAAGCGTCCGGCTGTGAACGCGCACAGCGCTTTGTTGATGATTTGCGCCCGTCGCCGAAGTCAGGTTCGCACTCACCACCGCAGCCGTGCTCCCGCCAGACCCAAAGGCCTTCAGGGTCTGCGGCTTGCGACTCAGCTCGAGCACAGGCGCCTGGATGGAATTGGCCCCCTGCCACATGCGCGCGTCAGTCGCACCGGAGCCTTCCCCGTAGAAGGTGCTTACATCCGTGGCATGGCGCAGCAGTGCGTGGTCCGCCGTGATGTAAACCGGTCCATTGCCTCCCAGCGTGGGGCCGCCGTTTGTCGATGGCGCTCCGTTTTGTGCTTTTTGCTGTGTGTAGGTCGCCTTGACGTTCCCTGCCGCGCCAGCGTCGCCCGTATCACGGTGGTAGTCGATGCGTGCGCCGGCTATTTGCAGCGATTGCCCGTCGAACAGGCGCGGACTCCCCGTAAGGTGCAGAATCTGGTCAGTTGCGTGATACTCGGCGTGTTGCGCCCAGGCCGTCAGCGTCGCCGGGTTCGCCGTCTCTGCCGCCTTTTTCTGTGGTGTTTGAGTTAGAACTACATTGCCATCCTGAATGGCGGTTTCGATCTGCGAGACCTGGGCGGTTGTCGCAGTATCCTGTTTCTTTTTCGACCCGACCCCTGATTCAGCAGCCTTCTGCATATTGAATGTGACTTCCAGGCGATCGCCCGCGCTGGTATTTGTTGAGCCGTCCCCGGCGAGGTCAACTATCCTGGTATGACCAGTGCCATTCAGTTGTCGAATAGATTTGCCGTCGGCGGTGAGCAGCGCCAGCAGCTGGTCTCCGCTGATCCTCGTGACCTCATGCGGTCCTTTGGAGGGGATGGTATGCAGATTCACGGAAGCGTTCCCGCTTGCGAGAGCTTTTGCGCGATTGCCTTTTTCGCGTCCGGATCCGGGACAAAGTCCACATCGAGCTTCGAGGCCTGCATCTGCCGCGATGCGGTTCCTCTGGGGTCGTTCGCCAGCTTGAACACCTGATCGACAAAACTGACAGCATCTCTGAACTGTGCGTGCTTGAGCATTGAATTATTGCCGAAGCTCAACGTTCCGGAGACAGCGGTTCCGTGCATACTCTCGTCCGGAGCGTTCGAGACGAAATTTACCCCCCGCCAAGATCGGCCCGCACTGGCTGGCTTCTCTGGTCCAGCTGCGTCTGGGAATTGGACGCGGTGATCACGGCGCCGTCGGCTGTAACGACGCGTACATGGCCCTGCGCGTTGATGCTCTGCGCCGAGCCATCCTGCCGGAAGTAAACGATCGCGCTCTCGGCGGAGCCTTTTTCCGATTGATATTCCGTCTCGGGGTTGAGCAGGAACGCCTGCTTCGAGTCCCGCACGATCTGCGCGTGCGACGCGTGGACGACGGCCGAGTCGCCGTTGGTGGTTGTCGCCATCTCCACCTGGCTATCAAGCACGAGAACGCCTGTCTTGCTGTTGTAGTGGGCGCCTGTGGAACTGCCTGAGGCTTTCGGGAAGGAGAACTCGGTGTGCTGGCTGGTGTCGGCCTGTCCGGTCTGCTGGTTGAAGACGAGCCCGCTGGTTTTTACATGGATGGTGTTTTGCGGCGAGGCTGCTTCGTTTTCATCGCCGAAGCCCTGGAGATCAATCACCACCGTTCCCTGGGCACTGACGATCTGATTTTTCGCGTCGTAATCGAAGTCGGAGCCGTAGATCCTGTCGGTACGGTTGGATCCCACCGGACCGTACAGTGTGATAGCGACATCATGCAGGGTGGCGTTACCGCCCTCCTTGTACTGGATGAGCTTCGACGCGTGAATCGTATAGAGCGTGTGTCCTTTGCTCGATTGTGAGTATGTGTATCCGTTTGCGGTCTGCTGGATATTGATGCCGAGCCTGGCGGGCAGATCCTTCTCAAAGAGGCGGAGGCGGTAATGCGCGTAGGCAAAGAAGCCAATAAGAACTGCTACCAGCAGGCCGGCCAGAATCAGAATCCCCTGGCGCAGCCTCGCAATCGTTAGGCGCATGGAAGTATTTTCTCAGACGCAGCTGGAGTCAATTCACGCTCTGCAATCGCGCAATCAGCTTCTGCGCCAGGCTTTCACCGGATTCAGACCAGAGCAGGCGCGTAGAAATACCCGCATGCTGCTGGATGGCGTTCGTAAAGTCCACCAGCATTTGCACGTTTTGCTTGACGCGCTCAGCGGCATCGCCGTCGAGGTCCACGTCTTCCTGCAGAAAGGGTGTGTCGGGGCCGAAATCGATGCGGATGTGGCCGCTCTGCTCGTAGGCTCCTTCGTCAAACTCGGGGCCATAACCGACGATTCGAACGGTGGATGGCTCCCTCCTCCAGACGGGATCGAGACCACCGCCGCTCTCCGGCGTCCACAGCTCCCAGATCAGCTCGAATTCGTAGGCGAAGTCTTCGTGCAGCATTTCAGTCGCCGCCGAAATCGCCTGCCGCGGCTCAGAGGCCTCCACATCGGGCTCATGTTCTTCGTCGTAGACGCGCTGATAGGCCGGAGGCTCGTTCCATGAGATGGGGTAAGCGACTGCGGCTTTCACCCGCGATGAGCCTGCGACGGTCCCAAACAGATCCATGACCTTTTCGAGCGCGGCGGGCAGCGCAATGAGTCGAAAATTCGGATACCAGAGGCTGAGATAGAGTTGGTCGGCCATCGATTTATATTAGACGCGTTCCTTGAGACGCATGGGCACGGCGTGGAGTTGCGAAAAATTGGCTCTTTAATTTGTTCGCGATACGTATCCGCCGTTCTATACTTTTCGGTTACGCCCAACACGAACTGCTGTCTCAACGCTTCTACATTCCTCTTTCTGAAGGACCGACTGATGCAAAAATTCTCTTCGCTGCTTGCTCTGGTGCTGGCAGCTACTGTTTCTATACCTGCCTTCGCGGCGGACGACGTCAAAGCCGCCGCCAAGCCCGCTGCCCCTGTCTCCGCCGATTCAACCACGGAAGGCATGCTGAATGCCGGCGGTGAGCACATTGCGTACACTGCCGTGGCTGGAACCATCACGGTGGGCGGAACCGAAGACGCGGACTCGCAGCTTGGCCCGGACGGCAAGCCCGAGCCCGGCTCCAGTGCCGCTCTGGTCAAGGATCCAAAGGACGCACCGCCCACGGCCAGCATGTTTTATGTGGCTTATTTCAAGAAGGACGCCGCCCCTGAGAGCCGCCCCATCACATTTCTCTACAACGGCGGACCAGGCAGCTCAACCGTCTGGCTGCATATGGGCTCGTTCGGTCCCAAGCATGTGGAGACTCCGGACGACCAGCATCTGGCCGGCGCCCCCTACAAACTGCTTGATAACCCTAACAGCCTGCTCGACACCAGCGACCTGGTCTTTATCGATATGCCCGGGACCGGCTTTGGGCGGTTCTACGGGAAAGACCCGGAAAAGGCCTTCTGGGGTGTTGACGAGGATGGGCATGCCTTTGCGCGTTTTATCGCGCGGTTCATCAGCAAGTACAACCGATGGAATTCTCCTAAATATTTATTTGGGGAGAGCTACGGAACGACGCGGTCGGCTGTGCTCTCAAACATCCTTGAAAACGAGAAGGATATCGACCTTAACGGCGTGATCCTTCTTTCTCAGATTTTCAATTTTACGTCGGACATCGACGCGTCGCGCATGAATCCGGGCATTGACCTTCCCTTTGAAACCGGGCTACCCACCTACGCTGCGACCGCGTGGTACCACCATAAACTGCCGAATCAGCCTGCCGAGCTTCAACCATTCCTGAAAGAAGTAGAAACCTTTGCCATGGGCGATTACGCCCACGCGCTGCAACAGGGTACCGACCTTCCCGCGAGCGAGAAGCAGGCTATTGCCGAGAAGCTGCACCAATACACTGGTCTCTCCGTCGAATATCTGCTGCGCGCCGATCTGCGAGTCAGCGGCGGAGGCTTCACCAAGAATCTGCAGATCGACAGCGATCTCACCACCGGCAGGCTCGACACGCGCTTCTCCGGACCATCGCTTAACCCGCTGAGCGAGGAGTCGGAATACGATCCGCAAAGCTCGGCGATCTCCTCCGCATATGTGTCGCTTTTCAACGATTATGTGCGGCGCGATCTCAAGTACGGCGCCGGACTGACCTATCTGCCTGAGGCCCAGTTCAACGGTCACGAGTGGGATTTGAAGCATAACGGCAATCCCATCAACACGAACGTGAGCGGGGACCTGGCCACCGCCATGAAGACCAATCCCCGGCTGAAGGTGCTGGTGAACGGCGGCTACTACGATCTGGCGACACCATTCTATGCGGCATGGTACGAGGACAAACATCTGCCTATTTCAGCAAGCCTGGCGAACAACATTCAGTACGACTGGTATGAGTCGGGACACATGGTGTACGTCCGCGATGAATCGCTCAAGCGGTTACACGACAATGTGGCAGCGTTTATCCGCAGCACCGATGCGGGGAATCGATAAGAAAAAATCTGCCGGGCGCGATTCGGTGCGTCCGGCATCACTCCTGTTGATCGCTATGACCAGGCGCTCGCGAACCCGCGCAACAGTCTGAGCTGATTCTGGGGCTCTTACGCCTCGCCAGCTATTTCCTGCGGGCTCGACCACCCTCCGGGCGGCGGAGGAAAACTTCCCGTCTCGGACGGTCCCCAGATTCCGGGCTGATAGACCAGCGGTTTGTGGTGGCTCTGCAGCAGAGGATCGAGAATCCGCCAGGACTCCTCGACGTAATCTTCGCGGGCGAACCACGTCTGATTGCCCTGCATTGCATCCTGCAATAGTTCTTCGTATGGCAGCAGGTTCTCTGTTCCACAACCTGGATCCACCACCAACTCTGTCATGCAGCCGAGCAGCCGGTCGCCTGCCTGCTTCACCGAAGCCCCAATGGCAATGGCCGGGACAGGGCTGACGCGGAAGCGAACGTAATTCTGCGGCGTCAGCTCTTCAGAGAACACAGGCGGCGTCTGGCAGAATTTCGCGATCACCTCGGTCGCCGTTTCCGGCAGCAGCTTGCCGGTGCGGATGTAGAAGGGCACGTCGCGCCAGCGCCAGGAGTTAATGTGCAGGCGCAGCATGGCGAAGGTTTCTGTGTTGGAACCGGCCTTCACGCCGGGTTCATCATGGTAGCCGGCGAACTGCCCGAGCACGACGTCTTCCGGCTCCAGCGACTGCGTGCTGCGGAGGACTTTGACGCGCTCGTCGCGGATGGATTCGATATCGGGACAGGGGGGCGGCTCCATCGCGATGTTGCTGACGAGCTGCATGAGGTGGTTCTGCACCACGTCGCGCAGCGCGCCTACGCTGTCGTAGAACGCTCCCCGGCCCTGAATGCCGAACTTTTCGGCCATGGTAATCTGCACGCTTTCGATATACTGGCGGTTCCAGATGGGCTCAAGGAACGAATTGGAAAAACGAAAGAAGATGAGGTTCTGGACGGCATTTTTGCCGAGGTAATGATCGATACGGAAGATATCGCGCTCGGCGAAAACCCTGTGAATGACCCGATTGAGTTCGCGTGCAGAAGCCAGATCGTGCCCGAAGGGTTTTTCAACGACGACGCGCGCGCCTTCGGCGTTGCCCGATGTCTTGAGCTTCTCGATGACATCGGCAAACAGGCTGGGAGGAATAGCCAGATAGTGCAGCGGGTGCTTGGCGCTACCCAGTTCCTTCCTGACTTGAGTGAAGGTCGCGGCATCGGCGTAGTCTCCATCCACATAGCGCAGCCTTTCCAGCAACTTTGGCAGACCCTCCGGGTCGGCGCCTCCGTTCTTTTCCACGCTGTCTTTGGCGCGCGCTTTGAACTGATCGAGGTTCCACCCGGACTTGGCCACTCCGATGACAGGGCCATTGAGTTTGCCGCGTTTCGCGAGGCGCTGAAGAGCCGGAAAAATCTGCTTGTACGCAAGGTCGCCGGTTGCGCCGAAAAAGACGAGAGCGTCGGATTGGGGCCTATCCAGAAGCTTATCCATAAGCATGATTGTAAGGGATGAGATGCAGTATCTAGTAGACTCGTTCCCAGCATGATGCGGCGCTCTTTTACTCTTCTGACCCTTAGTCTGGTGGCGTTTTCCAGTGGTCTGGCGTGTTGCCAGGGAACGCGGCTGTGGACCCAATCGAAGTTCGAGGAACTGGAGCGCGGCAAGCCGAACGGCGTTGCGATTACCAGCGACGGGCGTTTGATCGCCGGACCTTCAAACACGGTGATTGCCACCACTCCCGCCACCTATGTATGGTCGGTAGCCGCAGACAAAACTGGAAATGCGTATCTGGCTACCGGCAGCCCGGCGGCGGTGCTGCGGGTTACTCCAGATGGAAAATTGACGAAGATGTTTTCGTCCAACGACCTGAGCGTGCAAGTTGTGCGCGTGGGGCCAGACGGCGCAGTGTATGCTGCCACGCTGCCGTCAGGGAAGGTCTATAAGCTCGATCCCAGCGCTTCGGACTTGAATGACGAGAACGCGAGAGTCGTGTTCGATCCAGCGGCGACTGCGGAAAAGCCGAAGTACGTCTGGGACATGGTCTTTGACGCGGAGGGTCGGCTTTATGTGGCCGCGGGAGGACCGGCCGGCATCTACCGCATTGCGCCCGGTGGCAAGCCGGAGCTGTTTTTCAAGAGTGATGAACAGCATATTCGCTCGCTGGCGTTTGATGCGGCTGGAAATCTGATCGCCGGGTCGGACGGAACGGGGCTGGTGTATCGCATCGACAAGAGTGGAAAAGGATACGTGATCTTTGACGCCCCGAAGCGTGAGATTACCGCGGTTGCCGTGGGAGCGAACGGCGCAATCTACGCGGCTGCCGTCGGCGAAAAAGGACGCGAGACTTTGCCTCCGCTGCCGGTGACGGGCAATGCCACGGTCACCATCAAAATCGTGCAGCCAGGTTCGGTGGGAGCCTTCAGCGCAAATACGCTGATTCCGGATGGTTCAGAAATCGACGAAATTGCGCTTAACGGCGCACCGCGGAAGCTGTGGGCCGGACGCGATGACATTGTGTATGCGTTGCGCTGGACGAAGAACGGCCTGCTGGCGGCGACCGGCAATCGCGGACGGATTTATCGCATCGCGGAAGACGGCTCTTATGCGGACGTGGCTCATCTCGAATCCTCGCAGGCGACGGGCTTTGCCGATTCGGAGCATGGGATATACGTGAGCACGGCGAATGCGGGCAAGGTTTATCTGCTGAGTCATGACGACGCCGCGGAAGGCACATACCTGAGCGACGTGTTCGACGCGGGCGTGTTTTCGCAATGGGGACGCGCCGAAGTTGAGACCGGCCCAGGCTCGGGCAGTTTCGATTTTTATGCGCGCGTCGGAAATATTGAAAATCCGCAGCGGGCCTGGAGCGACTGGAAAAAAGTCACCCCGGAGGCGGGGCCGCTTGGACTCGAATCGGCGCGCTTTGTGCAGTGGAAGGCAGTCTTGCATCCGGGCGCGGATATCGCTTCCGTGGGCTTGAATTACCTCCCGGTGAACGTGGCTCCGGTGGTCGATGAGATTGTTGTTGAGCCGGGGGCGCGTGTGAATCCCGGGCCAGGGGAAGCCGTGCAGGCGCAGCAGGTCGCCATCAACTTCCCTGCTCCGCAGAATCCCAGCGTCATCAACTTCACGCAGGAGCCGGGGCGCGAGCCGCTGGTGGGGCTGCGCGATAAGTCAGCGGTCACTGTGCGCTGGCTGGCGCACGACGATAATGGCGATGCGCTCACGTTTGCCGTTTACTATCGCGGCGAAGACGAGCGGAACTGGCAGTTGCTGAAAAAGAACATCCGGAAGCCGTACCTGAGCTTCGACGCAGAGCTGCTGCCGGACGGCCCTTACCGTCTGAAAGTCGTGGCCAGCGATGCTCCTTCGCAGAACCTGGGCGAGGCGCTGACTGGCGAGCGAGTAAGCGACCGGTTTGTGATCGACACAACTCCTCCTGTGGTGAGCGGAATGACCGCACGCCTGGTAGACGGAAAGATTCATGCGGAATTGACCGCCACGGACGCGACAACTCCGATTTCGCACGCCGAGTACTCCGTAGATGCAGGCCCGTGGCAATACATCGCGCCGGTTGGAAATATCTCGGATTCGACGACGGAAAAATTTTCCTTCGATGCGCCGTTCCGCGCGCTGCCGCCGGATACTCCTGCCCCGGTTGACGCATCTGAGCATGTGATTACCGTGCGCGTGTTCGACCGGAATGAGAATGCGGTCGCGGCGAAGGCGGTCGTTCGATAGGCATGCGTTTTGAATTCTTTGTCGCCGCGCGTTATCTGAGGGCCAAGCGCCGTCAGGCAGTCGTGGGCGCGATTACCGCGATCTCCATCGCCGGAGTGACCGTAGGCGTGGCTTCGCTGATCATCGCGCTGGCTATTACCAGCGGGATGCGACGCGATTTGCAGGACCGATTGGTCAGCTCGACCGCGCACGTCGAGCTGATGCGCACGTTGAACGACGGCATTAAGAATTGGCGCCCCCTCCTCATTCGCCTGAGGCATGTTTCGCACGTTACAGCGGCTTCACCTGGGCTCTACGAGCCGGTGCTGGTTGCGCGCGGCGCGCTATCCGGAGGCGCGATGCTCAAGGGCATTGTCCCGAGCGAAGAACAGACCGTCAGCAATCTCTTTTCAAGTGTTACCTCCGGCTCGGCTACTCCTCTGTCGGAGCCGGAAGATGCGAGCGGCGCAAATGCAGCCATCCCACCGCTGGTTCTTGGCTATGAGCTGGCCAACACGCTCGACGCTCAGGTGGGATCGACCGTAATGGTCATCAGTCCGCAGGGCGAGCTCACTCCCTATGGCCTGGTTCCCAAATACCAGCCCTTTCGGATCGTGGGGATCTTCCACTCCGGATTCTACGAGTACGATTCGAGCTTCGGCTTCATCCGGTTGAAAGACGCGCAAACGCTCTTCGGCGAGCCGGATGTGATTTCCGTGATTTCGTTCAAGGTGGACGACCTGAACCACGCCGACCGGATAGGCAAGGCGATTGAAGCCGCCGCCGGGCCGGGATTTCAGACGACAAACTGGATGGAGCAGAACCGCGAGCTGTTTCGCGCACTTACACTGGAGCAAGTGGTCACGTTCATCGTGATCGGGCTGATTGTCTGCGTTGCGGCGCTGAACATTCTGATCGCTCTCACCATGTTGGTGATGGAGAAGACCAAGGACATTGCCGTACTGATGTCGCTGGGCGTCGAGCCCGGACAGATTCGGCGGATTTTCCTGATGCAGGGATTTTTGATCAGTGTGGTGGGGACTGGCCTCGGGCTCTTGTTGGGTTATCTGCTGGCGTGGCTTGGCGGCCATTACCGATTTATTCATCTTCCGGCTGATGTTTATTCCATCGACTATCTGCCCTTTGCGCCACGCGCCATCCATGGAGTGGCAGTGGCAGCGGTTTCGCTGGGAGTTTCCCTGCTGGCCACGATTTATCCCTCCAGTTCCGCGGCACGCGTCCTGCCCGCCGAGGCTTTACGTTATGAATAGAATGGTCATTCGCGGAATTCTTGCACTGTTGCTGGTCGCCTCTTTGGTTGCGCGCTCCGCTGGAGCATATTCGGTACTTACACATGAGCAAATCATCGATCTGGCATGGAAGGATTCGATTCGGCCACTCCTGCTGAGCCGCTATCCGAACGCGACCAACGCCGAACTGAAAGAGGCACACGCCTATGCCTATGGCGGATGTGCAATTCAGGACGCAGGATATTATCCATTCGGCCATGCAACGTCGAGCAACCTGACCCACTATGTGCGATCAGGCGATTTCGTCGCCAACCTGATTCGGGATTCGCGCAATGTGGATGAACTGGCGTTCGCCCTCGGCGCACTCTCGCACTATCTTGGCGACAGCATTGGCCATCACGAAGCCGTCAACCCTTCAACAGCAGTTGAGTTTCCGAAGCTCAAAGCGAAGTATGGCGCGGTCGTGACCTATGACGAGAGCCCCCACGCGCACGTACGGACGGAGTTCGCCTTCGACATCGACCAGCTCAGCAAAAAGCGAATCGCGCCCTCCGCCTATTGGAAGCATGAGGGTTTGAAGGTTCCGATTCCCCTTCTGGAACGGGCCTTTTACGAGACTTATGGATTGCGTCTGAGGAGCATGGTGATCAACGAGCGCGCGGCAGTCGGAACCTACCGGTGGTCAGTTCGCACCTTTCTGCCGGACCTGGCCTACGGCGAGGTGATGCTGCACCGGAAGGATTTTCCGGCGGACACGCCCGGCCCGGAGTTCGATCTATATGCAAAGAGGCTCTCCGAGGCTGACTTCAACAATGGCTGGGAGCAGTACCGGAAAAAGGCGGGAATCAGAACCCATCTGATTGCGGCGCTGATTGTGGTCACACCTAAGGTGGGGGTGTTTTCCGACCTCGCGATTCGCGGGCCGCAAGCCTCCTCGGAAGAAAGATATGTGGAAAGCGTGAACCAGACGGTCACCCGGTATGAAGAGTTGCTGGCGTCCCTGACGAAGCATCCCAAAGCGTCTCCGCGCCTTACCATGAATCTTGAAAACATCGACCTCGATACAGGGGAAAAGGCCATCCCGGGTACCTATCCCCTCATGGATGAGGCGTATGCGAAGCTTCTGGGCATGATCGTCGAAGTCAAGGATCCGATTCCCGTGAATTTGAAGCTGGATATCCAGGCTTACTATTCCAACCCGAATGCTCCGATCGCTACCAAGAGACACAAGCGAGCCTGGCGCAGAGTACAGCAGCAATTGACGATTCTGGAGTCGATGCCGGTCATCCCCGAACGGGATGTACCTGCGCTTCTGGCTCAAAGTAATTAACGCGCCCGCATTTCTGTGCTTCCATTTTGTCTCATGGAGGTGATACAGATAGTCATGGAGTCGCTTTCGCCCGTATCGCTCGCCCCAAACCAACCCGCTGAGCTCGGTCTGAGTCCAGCTGCGGCGTTGAGGCATCCCTCCCTTATACAAGTCAAGGATCTGCGCAAGGAATACTCGACCGGACGAGGCAGCCTCGTACTATTCGACGGCTTGAGTTTCGACGTGGCCGAAGGCGAAATGCTGGCTATCGTCGGCGAGTCAGGCGCGGGAAAAAGCACGCTTTTGCACATTCTGGGGGCTCTTGATAGCCCTTCGAGCGGTGACGTATACTGCGCCTCAATTCACTTGAGAAATCTGTCGATTAAAGAGGCCGCGCGTTTTCGCAATCGGGAAGTGGGCTACGTCTGGCAGTTTCATTATTTGCTGCCGGAGTTTACGGCTGCCGAGAATGTCGCGATGCCGCTGCTGGCGCGCGGCGAGGGAAAGGTAAGCGCACTGAAAAAAGCCGCCGAGTGGCTGAATGAGGTGGAGTTGGGCGACCGGGCCGAGCACCGGGCCGGTGAGCTTTCCGGCGGCGAGCAGCAGAGGGTTTCGTTAGCCCGCGCGCTGGTAACAGGGCCGAAAGTCCTACTGGCTGATGAGCCTACGGGGGATCTCGACAGCCGAACTTCAGGAGTTGTCTTCGATCTGGTGGAACGTCTTCACCAAACGCATCATCTAACATCTGTGATCGTTACGCACAATTTAGCCTTGGCGCAGCGATGTAGCAGGATTTTGCGACTGGAAAAAGGTCGCATGCAGGAAGTTTTTCCGCTGGCAAATTGAGCGGGGAATGCAGCACGTGCAATTGCGGGATTGGATGCGGAAGAGCGCATCCAGCCCGAAGGCCGCTCCAGTACTGGCTCATGATTTTAGGCCGGAGCGGCGCTACGGACGAAGGCTTTGAAGGCTTTCCGTACCTGGCGGGAACTCCCGGGCAGGATCGGCGGACAATCAAAGCTTTTCGAGGGGGAATATGTTCGAACGCTACACGGAAAAGGCACGGCGCGTCATCTTCTTCGCCCGGTATGAGGCAAGCCAGTTCGGCTCACCCTATATCGAGACGGAACATCTGCTGCTTGGTCTCCTGCGCGAGGACAAGGCGCTGACCAACCGCTTTCTTCGCTCGCACGCATCTGTTGAATCCATTCGGAAACAGATTGAAGGTCACACTACGATTCGCGAGAAGGTTTCGACTTCGGTCGATCTCCCTCTCTCGAATGAATGCAAGCGCGTTCTGGCATACGCAGCCGAGGAGGCGGAGCGGCTCTCTCACAAACACATAGGTACGGAACATTTGCTGCTGGGTCTTCTGCGCGAAGAAAAATGCTTTGCGGCGGAAATTCTTCACGAGCGTGGGCTGAAGCTGGCCGCGATTCGTGAGGAGCTAGCGCGGACCACGCAGGACAAGGCTCCGCAGCAACAACGCAATCGTGAATCGAGCCTGCTGGCCGAGTTTTCGCGCGATCTGACACAGGCGGCGCTCGATAATCAGCTTGATCCGCTCGTCGGACGCGATGCCGAACTGGAGCGCGTGGTACAGATTCTGTGCCGTCGCACCAAAAACAATCCTGTGCTGATCGGCGAGCCGGGCGTAGGAAAAACGGCTATCGTCGAGGGCCTGGCGCAACGTATCTCCGACGGTGATGTGCCCAGTTTCCTCTCTGAAAAGAAGGTGCTCGCGCTCGACCTGTCGCTGATTGTCGCGGGAACGAAATATCGCGGGCAGTTCGAGGAACGCCTGAAAACAATCATGAAAGAGCTGATGGAGAATCAGAATTCCATCGTGTTTATCGACGAGCTGCACACGCTGGTAGGCGCGGGATCGGCAGAAGGTTCGCTCGACGCCGCGAACATTCTCAAACCGGCGCTCTCGCGCGGCGAAATTCAGTGCATCGGCGCAACCACGCCGGCCGAATATCGCAAATCCATTGAGAAAGACCGATCGCTCGAACGGCGCTTCCAGGCCGTAAAGGTGCCGCCTCCGAACGAGGAGGACGCGATCAAGATCATCATGGGTATCAAGGACCGTTATGAGAAGTTTCATGCGGTCAGCTACACCGATGACTCGATCAATTTCGCTGTCTCGCATTCGAACCGTTATATTCCGGATCGCTTCCTGCCGGATAAAGCCATCGATCTAATTGATGAAGCCGGAGCACGCGTCAAGCTGCGCCAGACTTCGCTGCCCGAAGAGATTACTGAGGTGCAGAAGCGGATCAAGTTCATCGTGCATCGGATGGAAAACGCCATTGCAAATCATGAGTTCGAGAAAGCCCGCTTTTATTCGGACGAGGAACGCAAAGAACGCGAGAATCTGCGCGGTCTGCGCGACAAGTATCACCTCGACGACTCGACGGCAGGCATCGTTAGTCGCGAAGACATTGAAGATGTCGTCAGCCGCTGGACCGGCGTGCCGATTACATCGATCAAGGAAGAAGAGACGCAAAAGCTGCTGCGTGTGGAAGAAGAGCTGCATAAGCGCGTGATCTCGCAGGACAAGGCGATTTCCGCGCTCGCGCGGGCGATTCGCCGGTCGCGCGCGGGACTTAAATCGCCGCATCGTCCGATTGGATCCTTCCTGTTCCTGGGCCCAACCGGCGTCGGCAAGACTGAGATGGCTCGGACGCTGGCGCAGTTCCTCTTCGGCTCGGAAAAGTCTCTTATCCGCTTCGATATGTCGGAGTTCATGGAGAAGCATTCGGTCTCGAAGCTCATCGGTTCGCCTCCGGGATACGTGGGCTACGAGGAGGGCGGTCAGTTGACGGAACGCGTCAAGCGGTCGCCGTACTCCGTCGTTCTGCTCGACGAAATCGAAAAAGCTCATCCGGATGTCTTCAATATCCTGCTGCAGGTCTTTGAGGACGGCCAGTTGACGGATGGGCTCGGCAACACGGTCGACTTCAAAAACACGATCATTATCATGACCTCGAACATCGGCGCGCGGCACCTGCAACGCAAGCAGGGGCTGGGCTTCCAGAGTGACCGCGAAGACCTGGTGATGGACAAGATCGAAGAGATGGTGAAGGGCGAGGTGAAACGAACCTTTAACCCCGAGTTCCTTAACCGTATCGACGAGATCATCCTGTTCCAGTCGCTGACAGATGCGGACTTGATCCAGATTGTGGAGCTGTTGCTTGCGCAACTCAACGCAAATCTGGTGCAGAAGGCGATTACCATTTCCGTAACCCACGATGCCAAGAAGTGGATCCTGGACAAGACGTTGATCGATCGCAGCTATGGGGCGCGTCCGCTGCGCCGCGCGCTGCAGCGGTACGTCGAAGATCCTCTGTCAGAGGCTCTGATTGCGGGTGGAATCACCGAGCGTCCAGCGTTTCTTGAGGTTTACCTTGAGAACAATCAGCTCTTCTACCGTCCAGTCGCACAAGAGGGCGCTGAGAAATCTGAGGGAGTTCTGCTGTATAGCTAATTTCAATTAGAAAGCCCTGCCTGAGTTCAGGCAGGGCTTCATTATTTTTTCCGCAACGGAGTCAGATCGGTACGACTTTTCGCGCTGCGCTATAGGCGGACGAGGCTGTATCCACGACGTCCTCAACCATACCCTTCCCCCGCTTCACGTATTTCTCAGTGTGGCCGCTCACTGTTTCCGCGGCGTTCTTAAGATAGTCGCCGGCATCTTCCAATCCGCGCCGAAGCTGGCGGCGTGTTTTTACTCCGGATTGGGGAGCGTAAGTTAACGCAACGGCTGCGCCTGCGGCCACTCCAATGGCAAATACGGTCCAGAATTTAACAGCACTCATAGGATGACGCTCCTCTCCACTGTGAGATAGCCGCCGGAGCGAATTGGTTGCTGAGGCCGTCCTAGCGCAACCGGTCCTCGCGAGCATCGCAGGTCAAGCATCGCAGGTCAAGGCACCGGTGCATCAGGATGAGTGCAGAGTGCCGGAATGCACGTCAATGCTGCACATGAAGCCATCAGGCCCGCGAAATGCACAGGGTTTTTCACAAAATTGTTGAAAAACCCAGCTGGAAAATTCTTCCTCTCGGAGGAGATTTTGCGCGAATCTGTTGCACTTCTTGTGATGGGCAGATCGACGCGACGCGAACGCTCTGTGAAGAGGAATGTGTGCGATACAATCGCCTTGATCGCAGAAAACATATCACCGATGACCGGACTTAAAACGACTCAGGCCGCCAGAGTTGCAGGCAAAAATGGCTTTTCACTGATCAGCGATGGAACATTCCGGGAGCTTTACGCTGCTCTTTTGCAATGCAAGATGCTCGACGATCGTCTGCAAACGACCGACGGCTACGAAGCATGGGCAGGGCGGGAAGCAAGCACTGCGGGAGTGATTACGTGCCTGCAATCCGGCGATTCTGTGACGCCGACGCCGAGAGGCCAGCTGGCAAATTATCTCCAGAATGCTTCGCTCACTTCCAGGCGCGCAGCATCCTCTGCGATGACGCATCTGGCCATTGCAACAGGCGATGCGCTACGGCATAAGCTGGAAGGTTTGGGCCACATCGCCGTGGTATTTGCCAATACGAGTGCTTGCACATTTAGCCCGAGACGCTTTTGCGGCGGCAACTGAGTTCTGCCTGCCGGTGCTTTATGTCCTGGAGGGCAGCGCGGCGGCTGGCGGAAATCTGCGGATACATCCCCGTGATTCGCGTTGATGGCTCAGACGCAGTCGCTGTCTACCGCGTAGCACACGAATCGATTGCGCGAGCCCGCGATGGCGGGGGCCCGACAGTGATGGAATGCGCCGCATGGCCGGGCGACAGCAAGCTGCAGGATCCGCTGGCGAAGCTGGAGCATTATTTGGCGGGCAAGAAGCTGTTCCGGCAGGATTGGAAGCAGCGGCTGGAGAAAAAATACAGTGAGGCTCTGGACGAAGCTGCAGAGACCGCTGGCTTTGAATTGATTCGAAGTAAGCCGGTCACATTTTGTGACGAAAGAGGCAATCGAAGCAGGTGTGCACCTGCTTAAGAAATGCTGTAGCCTAAATCGAGTACGTGAATGCAAAAATCAGCCAGGTTTTAATGTCCGCCCTGGCATATTTCCCCTAATTCCCAGAGGTGTAAGTGAGAACTGTTCCGTCGATCATTTTGCTGATTATGCTGGGTTCCGGTCTTCAATCCGTTACGGCTCAATCCGGCAGCGTGAACCAGACACCACAGGTTGCATTTTCAAGCGAAGCTCCGGCGTGGCAGCAGCCGTTTCCAGCTAACTATCACCCAGCTTCTCCCATTGTGTACAGCAGTTCTCTCGGCTCGACGTATGTCCCCATGGATAACTGGGTCTATCCAGCGCTGGATCGGTTGCACAGCATGGGCTACCTGGACACGGCCTTTCTGGGATTGCGTCCGTGGACGCGCCTGAGCATCGCTCACATGCTGCAGGAGACGGCGGACAAGATCGATAACAACCCGAACGATGACGAGGCGCGTGAGCTTTATCTTGCGCTCGTGGACGAATTCGCAAACGATCAGGCCGCTCCTTACAGCCAGCGCACAGTTCATGCTGAATTTGAGAGCACATATTCCATCCTGCGCGGCATCATCGGCACGCCGCTGAACGACAGTTACCACCTTGGCCAAACGATCGTGAACGATTACGGACGGCCCTATCAGGAGGGATTTAACAACTACACCGGGTTCAGCACGCGCGCCGAGGCAGGTCGCTTTTCGCTTTACTTCCGCGGAGAATACCAGCACGCGCCCAGTGCAACCGGCTATTCCCTGCCGATGGCCATGTATCTCTCACAGACCGTTGATAACATCCCGTTCGCGACCAATCCCGGTTCAGGACACAATTCCTCTGGGGCCGATCAATGCGGCAAATTATTTCCGCGTGATTGAGGCGAGCTTCTCTTATCATCTGCTGGGCCACGAAATTTCGTTCGGTAAGAATGATCAATGGCTCGGTCCCGCGCTGGGCGGCAGCATGTCGTGGAGCACGAATGCGGAGAATCCGTACACTTTCGAGATTAACCGCGTGGAACCGCTGCGGATTCCCTTGGTGTCGCGTGTGACCGGACCGTTCCGCTATGAATTTTTTGTGGGGAGCCTCAAGGGCCATACTTATCCGAACGCCCCCTGGACGCACATGGAAAAGATCAGCTTTAAGCCAACAAAGAATCTTGAGTTCGGCTTTGAGCGCACGGTCATCTGGGGCGGCGACGACCACGGCTGCCTTGATCCCAGCACGAACACAATCGTCCCCTGCAAACAGCCCATCACGCTGCATACGTTTTTCAAGAGTTTCTTCAGCTTCTCGAACGTGCCCTTAGCTGAAAAGTATTCGCGCGATGATCCCGGAGCGCGTTTCGGCAGCTTCGACTTCGACTATCGCCTGCCCTTCCTACGCAACTGGGTCACGCTCTACACGGATTCGATTGTGCATGATGACGTAAGCCCGGTCGCCGCGCCGCGCCGCGCAGGAGTGCGCCCAGGAATCTACCTCTCGCACTTCCCTGTTCTCAGCCATCTGGATTTGCGCGTCGAGGGAGTCTCGACCGATCCGGTGAGCAACGAGGGCGAGAACGGACAGTTCCTATATTACGAAGCGGTTCAAAAACAGGGCACAACTAACAAGGGCTTTCTGTTCGCCGACGCCATCGGCCGCGACGCGAAAGGCGGCCAGTCATGGCTGACCTATCATCTTTCACCCACGAATACGCTCAATTCTCCTATAAGTACACAAAGGTAGACCCGAAATTTATTCCGTTCGGCACGACGCAGAACGATTATCAGTTTGCGGTGACCAAACGCTTTATGAGCGATTTCGAGTTCCGCGGCTGGGTGCAATATGAGCGTTGGGTGGCTCCCTTTTACAAGCCCGGGCCCCAGCACGACACGACGATTCAGGCGCAGATCACGTGGTTTCCAAAGTGGCAAAAGACTTTCTGAAACCTGACGCAACGAAAAGCCCTCATCTTTCGATGAGGGCTTTTTATTTTTGTGACGGCTCTGACCTGGACGGCTATCTGAGGCGGACGCGCAGATCTCCGCCGGACATGTGCGTGGGCTGATCAAGCCCCAGCAGTCCGAGCACGGTCGGCGAAATATCGCGCAGCGATCCGTCGGCACGCAGCCGGTAATTCTTTGCGTCTTCATTCACAAAAATGAAGGGAACGGGGTTCGTAGTGTGTGCGGTATGCGGTCCGCCGCTGACCGGATCGACCATCAACTCGGCGTTGCCGTGGTCGGCGGTAATCAGCATCGAACCGCCGTGTTGGCGAATCGCCTGATAGATGCGGCCCAGGCAAGCGTCCACTGTTTCCACTCCCTTAATGGTCGGCTCCAGCTTGCCGGAGTGGCCCACCATATCCGCATTGGCAAAATTGACGACCAGCAGATCGAAGGCGGCGTCGTCGACAGCCTTGATGACCACGTCGGCAATTCCGGCAGCCGACATCTCCGGCGCGAGATCGTAAGTCGCAACCTTCTGCGAGGGCACCAGCAAACGGTCTTCGCCGGGAAACGGCGTTTCGATGCCGCCATTGAAGAAGTAGGTCACGTGCGCATATTTTTCCGTTTCCGCGATGCGCAGATTGCGCAGGTTCGCCTGGGCGAGCATATTGGCAAGCAGATTCTCCATCGACTCCGGCAGGATAATCATGGGCAGCGTGAACAGCTTGTCATACTGCGTCATGCAGACATAGTGCAGGTCCTTGGGCACGCTGTTGCGCGGAATGGTGAGGTCGAGATCGTCCGCCCCGGGCAGATCGCGACCCTCATTCTTTGTCAGGCCGCTGTTGCGTGCCAGGACGCGCGTAATCTGACGGGCACGATCGGCGCGGTAATTGAACAGATGCAGACGTCGCTGTCGCCAATCACTCCGTTAGGGTGGCCATGCTCGTCGGTGACCACGAACGGCACAATAAATTCATCCGTGATGCCGTTGTGGTAGGACTCCTTTATGCGGGCGATCGGATCGACGTAGGCTCCGCCTTCTGCCTTGCCCGCGACCATGGCATCGAAGGCGAGCTTTTCGCGTTCCCAGCGACGATCACGATCCATCGCGTAGTAGCGCCCGGAGACAGAGGCAATTTTGCCGACTCCATACTCGCGCATCTTCTGCTCGAGCGCGGCGACGTAGTCTGCGCCCGAAGTAGGCATCGTGTCGCGGCCATCCATAAAGGCGTGAACGAAGACGCGCTCCACTCCTTGCTGTTTCGCAGCTTTGAGTAGCGCATAGAGGTGTCCTGTTGAGAGTGGACGCCGCCGTCGGAGAGCAGTCCGAAGAGATGAAGCTGGCGGCCGCCCTCCGCCGCATGCTTCAGCGCCTCGACGATCGTGGGATGAGAGAAGAATTCGCCGCTGGCGATCAATGCATCGATGCGCGTGATGTCCATGTGCACCACGCGACCCGCTCCGATATTCAGATGGCCCACTTCGCTGTTGCCCATCTGCCCATCGGGCAGGCCGACGAAGTGATCTGAGGCATGCAGCAGCGTATTGGGAAACTCGGCCAGTAGCTTGTCATAAATTGGTTTGCGCGCGAGCGCGATGGCATTGTTTTCAATCTGCGGGCGATAACCCCAGCCATCCAGAATGGTAAGAACAATGGGTCGGGTGCGAATGGACACAGTTACTCCGGATTTTCTTGCAGAAGTGACGGCGCAACAATTCGCAACAACCTAGGGACTGCTGCGCCGCAGATTTATACAGTTACTCGCCGAAATTTACCGACTCCAGGCCGAGAAACTCGGCGGCCTGTCCCAGCTCTTCTTCGATGCGGAGCAACTGGTTGTATTTGGCGATGCGGTCGGTGCGCGAAGCCGAGCCGGTCTTGATCTGACCCGCGTCCGTGGCCACTGCCAGGTCGGCAATGAAGGTGTCTTCTGTCTCGCCGCTGCGGTGCGAAATGACAGAGGTATAGCCGTAGCGGCGACCCAGTTCAATCGCCTCGAGCGTTTCGCTGACGGTGCCGATCTGGTTCACCTTGATCAGGATCGAATTGGCGATGCCCTCTTCAATGCCGCGCTGCAGCCGCTCCGTGTTGGTCACGAACAGATCGTCGCCCACCAACTGCACGTTCTCGCCCATCAACTCGGTCAGAAATTTCCAGCCGTGCCCAATCGTCTTCGGCCAGTCCGTCTTCGAGAGACACGATGGGATATTGCCGCGCCCAGTTCTGCCAGAAGCGAGCCATCTCTTCGCTGGTCTTCTCGCTTTTGTCCGACTTCTTGAAGACGTACTTGCCCGTCTCCTTGTCGTAGAACTCGCTGGCCGCAGGGTCGAGCGCAATGGCGATGTCTTCGCCCGCCTTGTATCCCGCCAGCTCGATGGCTTCCAGGATCACTTCGATGGCTTCCACGTTCGACTTGAGCGAAGGCGCAAAGCCGCCCTCATCGCCCACGGCGGTGTTGTAGCCCCGCTTCTTCAGCACGCCCTTGAGCGTGTGGAAGACCTCCGCGCCCCAGCGCAGCGCGTCGGAAAACCGCTCCGCGCCGACCGGCATGACCATGAACTCCTGAAAATCGACGTTGTTATCGGCATGTGCGCCGCCGTTGAGAATGTTCATCATCGGCATGGGCAGCACCGATGCATTCACCCCGCCGAGGTAGCGATAGAGCGGCAATCCTACGGCCTTTGCCGAGGCGCGCGCGGCGGCCATCGAGACGGCGAGGATCGCATTCGCGCCCAGGTTCCCTTTGTTCGGCGTGCCGTCGAGCGAGATCATGGTGGCGTCCAGCAGACGCTGGTTTGCGGCATCCATGCCTGCCAGCTCCGGAGCCAGCACGCTTTCAATATTTTCGACGGCCTGCAGCACGCCCTTGCCGAGGTAGTGCGACTTGTCCCCGTCGCGCAACTCCACGGCCTCATGCTCGCCGGTGGATGCGCCACTGGGTACAGCGGCGCGGCCCGTTATGCCGCCCGCGAGAACAACATCGGCTTCTACGGTCGGGTTTCCGCGCGAATCCAGAATCTCGCGCGCATGAATGGCAGCAATCTCCGTCATATCACTCCTTGAAATCTGGTGTTGTAAGCGGTCTTTGAGTTTCGGGCGGCGGTCGACGAGGATGGTTTCACCGGCAGTTCCGCTAATTGTGTCGATGAAGCTCGCCATGGGATGAAACAGTAGCCTTCCGCAATTTTTTCCTGGGTTCCTTGCAAATTCTAACAAAGAATGGCCGGCAGTTTTCGACGCAGCCGGACACGGTAGGAAACGCTTCAAGCGGGTAACCGCCGTGGTTCGCACAGCAAGAGTGTTGTGTCCGCTTTGCGTCCAATAGGCAGGCTTTGAAATATCATGAGAATCAGCTGCGGCTGGAACAAGAGTTCGCGGCGGATTCACTGGAGCTGGTATGAAAATCAATGGCAATCGATGGGCGCTTGCTTGCCTGGGCTTGGCGGTTATGGCCACTCCGGCTGCCTTTGCGCAGCAACAGCCGGACGCTTCCAATCCTTATCAGGGAGTGTCTCAACCCCCGCCGGATGACACGATCGTAACGACGCCGGATACGGCGCAACCCGCAGTATATGCAAAACCTTCACCCGCGACTCCTGCGCCGCCGTCGACAGCATCGGCCGCCACATCTCAGCCTGGCGTGCCCGTCATTACAACCGGGCCTTCAGATGACAATGGCCGTTATGACAATACCGATTACGGCATCGTCACCATTCCCGGGACGCCATCCCTTCAGATCTCGGGCGACACCGCCGTGCTTCATGCGCGGGACGATTCCGATGCCGATATCGTGACGCAAGTTCCCGGACCATGGAATGAGTTGCCCGAAGGCACAGACATTCGCGTTCGCATCAGCAATACCTTATCCACCACGCAAACTACCGCCGGTTCGTCTTTTCAGGGCCAGGTCATGGCGGACGTGACGAGAGACGGCACCACCATCATCCCGGCGGGATCGACTCTTCGCGGCCGCGTCATGCAGGTGAGCCAGGGACATCACTTCGGCCCGGCAGCGACGTTGCGGCTCCGTCCCGACATGGTGATTCTTCCTGACGGCACCGCCTATCACCTCCATGCGCAAGTGCGGAGTTCGCAGGCCGCCGGAACCCGGACGGGCAGCGAGGGTGGAATTGAGCCAACCGCGCATGTGTGGAAAAAGACTGCCGAATACGGTGTGGGCGTAGGAACAGGCGCGCTTGTAGGCGGACAGCTTGCAGGCCCTCCAGGCGTGCTGGCCGGTACGCTCATAGGCGCAGGAATGGTCACAACTCATCTCCTGCTGCAGCACCCCACGGCCGCCGTGGTTCCTGCCGGCTCTGAGATTGTCTTCAGCCTGACCGAACCGATGGATTTAACTCCGACTCGAAATTAAGCCGAAACAAACAGCTATGCCGCGAAAAAGAGGAGTGCCTATCGGCTCTCCTCTTTTTTATTGACATCGCCAGCCGCTAGAATAGCGCTGCTTCTCAAAACCCGAATCAGCAGCGAGGAATTTCCATGCCAACCATCAAGCCCATACCTGACGGATACCATTCCGTGCAGCCTTATCTGATCGTGAAGAATGCTGCCGGTGCGATTGATTTCTACACTAAGGCCTTCGGCGCCAAGGAGCGCCTGCGCATGGAGAAAGATGGCCGCGTACATCATGCCGAGATAGAAATTGGCGACTCGTGCGTTATGTTGGCTGACGAGACCCCGGAGATGCGCGCATTCAGCCCCGAACATTATGGCGGATCACCCGTCAGCTTGATGGTTTATGTCCGCGACTGCGATGCGGTCTACGCGCAGGCTCTGGCCGCCGGCGCAAAGAGCGAGCGCGAACCCACCGATCAGTTCTACGGTGACCGCATGGCGGGCGTGCTAGACCCATTTGGATATAGGTGGTACATCGGCACCCATATTAAGGACGTTTCAAAACAAGAACTGGAACAGCACGGCTAGTTTCTAGCTGCAAGCAGCCGCTTCCAGTTTTTCTGGTTGCGGCGAAAACTCTTCTTCAGGTCTTCAAGGATGCGCTCAAAGTCGCCGTGGCCACGTACCCGGTTCCACGCCGGATTGATCGCAAACCAGGGATAGTTTTCGTTGCCGAGATAAATTGCGCGGCGCAGCCAATGGAGCGCTTCACTTTCATCTCCGTCTACGGCAAAATACGTCGCCAGCCGGTAGGCCATCTCGCTGTCGGCTTCGGCGGCTGCCATCGAGTCTTCCTCAATAAGCGAGGAGGCGCGATCCCGTTCGCCTGCCTGCGCGTAGCACATGGCCAGCGTGGGATAGGCGATGCGCATACTGTTGTCATCGCGGATGACCTCTTCGAGGATGCGAATAGCCTCGCGCAAATCGCCCTGGCGCATACGCTGGTAAGCGACTGAAGTTCGTAACAGCGGGTGCCTCGGTTCCAGCGTGAGTCCCTTGGCCAGCTCTTCATCGGCCAGCTCGATCTGATTTTGATACTGATAGACGCGTGCCCGATGGTTGTAGATCATCGGCGCATTTGACGGATTCAGGCTCAACGAGCGGTTGAATTGATCGAGCGCCTCTTCATACATTCCGTCGAGCCGCAGGGTGATGCCTGCGACCATGTGAACATTCCAGTCGTTGGAGGCGCTGTGCAGCAGATTTTCAATTCCGTGCCGTGCGCTCTCTTTTTCTCCGCGCGAAAGCAGCATGTAAACGCGATAAAGATTCGCCTCAATCGACCCGGGATCAAGCTCAAGAGCGCGGTCAAATGCTCGCCGCGCAGCCATGATGTGCATGCGTCCACCCAAACCGTGCCGCACATACTGCAGGTGGGTGATTCCCAGCCCCGTCCATGCCGGCGCAAATGCGGTCTCCCTCTCTACCACGCTTTCAAACAAGTCTCGCGCGTGGTCGAGGTCGGCGCGGCTGCCCGTTCTCTGCATGAACGCCGACAGCACGGCGCGCGCCTGGAGATATTCTTCCGATAAATCTTCTGCCAACGGCTCGATGCGAACGAGGTTCCTATCCTTTCTCTGATGTAGTTGCCCCAGTCCCTGCAGAGACGCAAACACTTCATTGCATATCTCCGTTTGCACGGCGATCAGGTCAAAGGAGCTAACGCTAATCGATCCTCCTGCGCGAACGCTTTCGCCCGGCACATTGAGCAGTTGCCAATTAAGATCGAAGCCCGCTTCAGACCGGATGAAGTTGCCGGCGAGCACCCACTCCACCAGCAGCTTGTGGCCGATGGCGAGCGGATCCATCTGCGTGGTAGACATGTTCATCAGCGCGCTTGAGGGGCGCACCACCAGCGACGACATGCGCGCAATGCGTGCAGCAATCGCGTCCGCAAGCGCAGATCCATAAAGAGGGGCGATTTCAGAGGGGCCGAGGTTTTGAAACGGCAGCACCAGAATGGTGCTCTGCTTTTCCCTGGTTTCCGATTCGCGAAAACGTTCGGCAAGCATCGAAAGCAGACCAGTGGTGCGCTTTTCCATCTCCGCGGTCGAGGGCGGTAGCTTTGCGCCCGCATCGCCTGGCACAATTCCTGTTTCGATGTGGAGCACCCTCATAATCGTCTTGAGCGCCTCCCGCACGTCCGCCGCGCTCGAGTATCGCTCCGCGGGAATTTTTTCCAGCAGCCTGAAAATTACCGAGCTAAGCTCCGCAGGTGTGTCGAGAGGAGCGGGATCGATGAACTGAATCGCGCGAATGCTTTGGAACTCGTCACCGTCCGGGCGGGCAAAAGGATGCCGCCCGCAAACCAGCTCATACAGGATTACTCCCAGCGCCCAAAGATCGCTCTGCACACTGCTCTGGCCGGTGACAAACTGCTCGGGAGCCATGTAGGCGATGGTGCCTCCACGCGCGGTGTACGTCGCGGTGGCTGCTCCTGTCTTGCGCTGCGCCGGTTTTGCCGGGTCGAACTCGGCGTCCTCCGGACGGAGCCGCCGCGCCAGGCCAAAATCGAGGATTTTTGCAAGGCCGCCATCGGTCAGCATTACGTTCGCAGGCTTCAGGTCGCGATGAAAGATGCCCAATAAGTGCGCAGCGCTGAGACCGTCGGCAATCTGGATACCCACCGAGAGTATGAGCTGCAAACTTGATGGTCCCTTTGCAATCAGCTTGTCCAGCGACACCCCCGGAACATACTGCATGACGATGAAAGCTTCCTCGCCCTCTTCGCCGACCTCGTAAATCGCGCAGACATTTGGATGTTCGATGGCGGACGCCATCCGCGCTTCACGCAAAATTGTCGTCCGCATCTGCTCCAGGGTGAGCGCGCCGCGCTTCAACACCTTGAGCACAACAGGACGCATCAGAAGCGTGTCGTTCGCGAGATACACCACTCCACTGCCGCCCGCGCCAAGTCGCCGGACAAGCTCGTAATGCTTGATTGTGCGATGTTTCATCCAGCCCTAGTTTAGCGTCTCTCGAACAACATTCGATGAAGCATGTCGAAAACGCGAACGCCGTATAAAAATTATTTTTCGAACCACGCCTCCAGCCCCATCGCGGCCTCCTCGATCCACGTGCGCCCAAACGGCACTCGAGCCAGCATCTGCCTGAATTGTTCCGCCGTGTACGCGCGCGGCAAAAGCATAAACTGAAAGGTAAACTTTATGAATAATCCATTGACGATGTTGGCGTCCGTCGAGTCCACATAATTGGTGATGTCGCGCATCGACGCGTCACGTCGCAGATCGATAATGACTCCTTGGGAACCCGGGCGCAAAACTCTCTGCATCTCCGCGATGGCTTTGAGCGGCTCGCTAAAGTTCTTGAAGGCAGCGCGGCATATGACAAAGTAGAAGCTGCTCTCAGCGAACGGCATCTGCGAAGCATTTCCCTGTTGGAAGTCAACCGGGACTCCAGCTGCGACGGCATTCTTGTTCGCAATGTCCACAAATGTACGGCTGATGTCGAGCCCGGTTACTCGATGCCGGCCGCCGCGCGCTAATTCTATCGAGAGAAATCCCGGACCCGGCGCAACCTCCAGAATCTTCGCATTTGCCGGAACCATCGCGTCGATCCGCCGCGCCAGGCGCACAAATTCCGGCATATCCTTGCGCGTCGTCTTCTCATACCAGCGCGCAATTGAGCCTTCCATACCCATTCCCTTGTATGCTTTTTCCACTTGCTTTTCTCCTTTTAAGAAAGTACCTTAATAAATAAGTATTATGTAAAATAAGATAATATGTCAAATCCGTCAAACAGAAAATCAGTCATCCCTGCGCTTGTCCATCAGCTCCGGCACTTCATTGCCGGAGTCATCCTCTACAATCAGCAGGTCGCCGACAAGCTGGGTATGAACCCCACCGATATGCAGTGCATCCATCTGCTGGAGTTAATGGGGCCTCTCACTCCCGGCAGGCTGTCCGAATCTACCGGCCTTACCACCGGAGGAGTTACGGTGGCGCTGGACCGGCTGGAAAAGGCGGGGTATGTGCGCCGCGAGCGCAACCCGCAGGACCGGCGCAGCGTACTCATTCATCTGGAGCCGGAGACCCTCAGCCAGATCGGCGTTCACTACGACTCCATTAACAAGCAGTTGGACGCGTTTCTCGCCGCCTATCCTGGGCGCGACCTGAAGACCGTGCTGGATTTCCTTGTAAAGATCAATTCCATCAGGACTACCCCGCAAGCATCTGCCGGAAAATCAGCGTCGCCCGCAGCACGTTCCGGCGCATCCAACTCACGAAGAAGTTAAGGAGATGCCAATATGAGCGAGACGAAAAAATGCGCCCATTCAGCTTGTAGTTGTTCAGTTTCCGATGGAAAGAAGTATTGCAGTACCGCCTGCGAATCGGCCAAGAAAGTAACCGAACTGGCCTGCCAATGCGACCATCCTGGCTGCCGGGGCGCTCAGCTCAAGGCATAACAAGAATCCGCGCGGCCTGCGTTGGACGCGGATTCTTAATCCGATCAGTGGCCGTTTGGCCGGGTAGTTCCCTGCACTGGCTTCCGGGCCGGTCGCCTGCTCGCGCGGCGTCCGAGGAAAAACATCGTCACGCCAAACGCCAGCATTACCAGACCCCAGATAAGGTTGATGTTCATGTCTGCGGATCGCTCGTAAATTGCGCTGCCGCGCGTGAAGAACCCGTAGACACTCATCATGGCGCCGACGATGCTGAACAACAGCCCGAGTGGAACGCGAAGATCGAGGTTCATAAAATTCGGTTCTCCTTAGGCTTAACGGAAGATCAGGTTTAGAGTCACCAGTAGCGCGATCAGTCCGACGGCAATGATTTTGGGGCGCGCGTACCAGGCCATATTATGCTCGACCGGCTTGGGGGTGAGCGAATAGACCAGCCCGACCAATTCCGGCTCAGGCTTGGGCTTGGTAAGGAGACTGATCACGACCGTGACGATGAAGTTGATGGAAAACGCCCAGATGGCCGTCCAGAAGTTCTGCGCCATATCGCTCGGATAGGAGTGAACCACGGCGATCCATCCGCCATGGATTCCCGGATGAGCGGCGGCAGGCAGCGTCAGGCCGTGATGCACGATCGCCGCTAATGTTCCGCTGACCAGGCCCGTGAAAGCCGCATGGCCTGTTGTGCGCTTCCAGAACATGCCCAGCAGAAAGGTCGCAAACAGCGGCGCGTTCACAAACGAGAACACCAGTTGCAGCGTGTCCATGATGTTATTGAATCCCATGGCGGCATACGCGGTCGCCATGGAAAGCACAATGCCCCCGACCGTGGCCCACCTCCCCATCTTCAGGTAATGCGCATCGGTCGCATTCTTGTGGATGTAGGACTGATAGAGGTCATAAGTCCATACGGTATTGAATGCCGTAACATTGCCCGCCATGCCCGACATGAAACTGGCGAGCAGCGCCGTGAGCCCCAGGCCGAGAATGCCTGTCGGCAGGTAGTAGAGCAGCATATTCGGAATGGCAAGATCATAGTCGAGGATGGGCTGTCCCCTTTCATCGCGCATGATTTTGCCGTTGACGGGATCGACCTTGACGGGAATCAGGCCTTGTCCCATGGCGGTGGTCGCTTCCGCCCCGCCCGCGGTGGCCGCGCCGCGCATAGACTGTTCCGTAACGTGCCGGGTAAGCGCCG
Organism: uncultured Acidobacteriaceae bacterium; assembly: GCA_963783805.1. GTDB lineage: Bacteria > Acidobacteriota > Terriglobia > Terriglobales > Acidobacteriaceae > Silvibacterium. The sequence goes on from CAWAPC010000012.1 coordinate 85,244, forward strand.
GCGTTGCAATGGCGATCAGCCCGGGCAGGATTACCAGAAAGGGAAAGAACATTTTTGGCAGCGCTGCAATCAGTGGAACCCGACGAGCGGACTCCTCTGAGTCTGAAGCCATCGCTCTCTGAATCACGAGGAAATCCGTACACCAGTAACCGAAGGAAAGCACGAAGCCGAGACCCATCGAGAGTCCAAACCACTCCACGCCTAAAGGATTGTGCTGCGGGTTCGTCATTCCCTTCCAAGAATGCGTGTACGCCAGAGGCAGCGCCTTCTTCAACCCGCTCCAACCGCCCACATTCTTCAAGCCCACCCAGACCAGGGGCAAAAATCCGGCAACGATCAGAAAGAACTGAAGAACCTCGTTGTAAATTGCGCTGGTCAGCCCGCCCAGGAAGATATAGCCGAGCACAATCAACGCAGAAAGGATGATGGCGAAGTGAAAGATCCAGTCGAGCGGCAGGTGGAAGTATAGGAACAGCGAATCGAAGATGTGCAACACCTGGATCAAGCGCGCCATGGCGTACATCGAAATACCGGATGAGAAGAGAGTCATCACGGCAAACGAGCCGGCATTGTAGGCACGGGTCTTCTCGTCAAACCTGAGCCTTAGAAACTCAGGCACCGAGCGCGCCTTCGAGCCGTAGTAAAACGGCATCATGAAGACGCCTACGAAGATCATCGCCGGGATCGCGCCGATCCAGTAAAAGTGGCTGGTCGCAATGCCGTACTTGGCGCCAGAAGCGCCCATCCCGATGACTTCCTGTGCACCGAGGTTGGCGGAAATGAAGGCCAGTCCGCATATCCACGCGGGGAGCGCCTGTCCGGCCTGGAAGAAATCCTTGCTCGTCTTCATGTACCGCTTGAGTGCAAAGCCGATGCCCAGCACAAAAACGAAGTACAGAAGCATAATGAGCCAGTCGATAGTCGTAAGATTCACTGTGCTCTGTTCTGCCTTCCCAAAGAAATCCTCACAGCATGCCACTCCGCGTGGAAGAATATTTTGCGCTCAATGCCATTCCGGCCGCACGCCGGGACACGCGCAGCAGCGAGCTCACGCGAGCATCTTCGCGTCAATGTACACGTTTTCATTGCTGCCGTCTATTTTGCCATGGCTGAACCTCTGCTGACACCACGCTGTCAGCAGGACTCCCGTAGGCTGCAGTTGAGCGTGACAGTTCACGCCGAAGGAGAAGACACAATGAGCGCAACCGCAACGCAGCCGGAAACCAATTCCACAGCTAACATCCGTTCCAATGTCGCCACCTGGTTTGAGATCCCCGCAACCGATTTTGAACGTGCCGTGCATTTCTACGAGGCCGTCTTCGGAATCCGGCTTCGCCGCGAGTTGGCATGGCCGGGTCTGGCAATCTTCCCATACGAACAGCCCAGCGTGTCCGGAGCCGTTGTAGCTGCGAAAGACGCCCAGCCCACGACAGATGGAGTGGTTGTTTACCTCAACTGCGATGGTAAGCTAGACGCGTTGCTGGCCCGGCTGACAAATGCGGGCGGGTCGGTTCTCGAAGAGAAGAGTCACTTGCCTGGAATCGGCTGGGTCGCGCAGATTCGCGACTCCGAGGGTAACCGCGTCGGGCTTCATGCGGTCGCATAGCCCGGAGAAGGCGGTAGGATAGATGCGATATGCGCCGCGCCGACCGCCTTTTCCGCATCGTGCAATTGCTGCGTTCCGGCCGCTTGATCACTGCGCGGAGCCTGGCGCAGAAGCTCGAAGTCTCGGAGCGCACTATCTACCGCGACATTCAGGAGTTGCAACTCGCGGGCACTCCCATCGAGGGCGAGGCTGGCGTGGGATACACGCTGCGTCGCGAATTCGACATTCCTCCGCTTATGTTTGATCGCCAGGAAGTCACTGCTCTCGTCTTTGGAGCGCGAATGGTCAAAGCGTGGGGCGGCACGGAGATGGCTGAAGCGGCCAACAACGCATTGCGCAAGATCGAAGCAGTGCTTCCGCTGGATCTGCGCGAAAAGATCGACCAGGTGCTGCTCTATGCGCCGGGCTACAAAGTACCGCAAACGCTGCGCCGCACTCTCGATACGCTTCACAAAGCGGCGCTCGAACGCCGCCTGCTGAAGCTGGAGTACGTCCGCGAAGGTTCTGAGACGAGCAGCCGATGGGTTCGCCCGCTGGGCCTTTATTTCTGGGGAGAGGTCTGGACGCTGGTGGCATGGTGCGAGCTTCGAAATGACTTCCGCGCCTTTCGCGCCGACCGAATGCAGACGGTGACGGTAGCTGAAGAGACCTTTGTGCCCCAGCCCGGACAGACATTGGCGGATTTTTTGAAGACCGTCGTAGGTTTGCCTGCGAAGTCGATGCCCCGGTAGCGATTCCCGTCAATATTTCAAAGACTCGCGATGATTTCAGTTGCAACCTTCGCGGCCCGCTCACATGCAGCGCGGTCCACGTCCTTGTGCGTTACAAAACGTATCTGGTCCGTCGCCGCCGTTCCCGCAACCACTCCGCGGTTCTTCATCGCAGCCAGCACCGGAGCCACATCTGTCACGCCGCGCAGTTTGAAGATGACAATATTGGTCTGCACACAGGTGAGGTCGATTTCTACCTGCTTGAGTGCGGCCATGCTGTCTGCGAGCAATCTTGCGTTGGCATGGTCCTCGGCCAGCCGCTTCGGCATTTCCTCTAGAGCGATCAAACCAGCAGCGGCCAGCACACCCGCCTGCCGCATTCCTCCGCCCAGCATTTTGCGAACCGTGCGGGCACGCTCGATAAACCTGCGGCTGCCCAACAGCATCGATCCGATCGGAGCGCACAATCCTTTTGACAGGCAGAACATCACACTGGAGAAACCCGATGTCAGCTCGTCGACCGGGACACCGAGCGCCACCGACGCATTGAAGATGCGGGCGCCGTCGAGATGCACGGGAAGACCTGCGTCGCGCGCCCCTGACCAGATTTCGTCATAAACATCGAGCGGAGTGACGGTCCCACCGGCCATGTTGTGCGAATTTTCAAGCGCAATCAGGGCGGTCTGCGCGCGGTAATAAAGCTTCGGCGACAGCGCGGTCTTGATCTTGTCCCACGTAAGAATGCCACGCTCGCCAGCAACCGTTCTCGCCTGGCAGCCGGAGAAGGCGGAGACCATCGCCATCTCCCAGTCGAAAATGTGTGCTCGAGATTCGCAGATCACTTCTTGCCCATGTTGCGTGTGCAACCGAATGGCGATCTGGTTTCCCATGGTGCCGGTGGGAACAAAGATTGCGCCTTCGCGTCCGAATATCTCCGCCGCGCGCGCTTCGAGTCGGTTGACCGTGGGGTCTTCGCCGTAAACGTCGTCGCCAACTTCGGCGTCGGCCATGGCCGCGCGCATAGCGGGCGTAGGTTTGGTTACGGTGTCACTGCGCAGGTCGACTTTCAACTCTGTAGTCAATTCTGGGGACATGGTCTGATTCTAAGCATTCACAGGGTCGCGGAGAAAACGAGCAAAGACTTCGTTCGAGAGCAGACGCCCGCGCAACGTCAGCCTGACGTGCTCGTCAAGGCATTCGATCAGGCCGTCGGAGGCCAGCTCCGCGATCGCGGAGTCGAATTGGCAGGCCGCATCTACGCCAAATTCTTCGCGCAAGGCAGGCAAACTCACCCCGGCATTCAACCGCAGACCGAGGAACCATGCCTCCTCCAACTCTTCTTCCCGGGTTAATGGAGCGGGCCTTTTCCATCGGGCGGATTCGAGAAACGGCTCCAGCGAATCGGTCGTGGCAAAGCGCAGAGCCCGGCCCTCGGCATCGCGCAGCATAGAATGCGCGTCCAGACCCACACCTAAATAGAGCTGGCGCTTCCAATATTTCAGATTATGCCGCGACTCCGCGCCGGGCCGCGCAAAATTGGAGATCTCATACTGCTCCAGGCCACCCGCGGCCAGGAACTCGGCGGCCTCAACATACATCTCGGCAATCGCGTCATCGGCAGGGACTCTCGGAGCATAGTATTTCAATCCGCCAGTATTGATCTCACGTCCCAGACGCGAGTCATCGTCCACCTCAAGCATGTAAATGCTGGCGTGATCGGGAGCAGCACCACACAAGACATCGAGCGACTCGCGCCACGAAGGCCGCGTCTGGCCCGGCAGCCCGGCAATCAGGTCCAGATTCACGCGGGTTATCCCCGCCTGTCGTATCCGGCCTACGTCTTGCAACGCAATCGCGCGAGTGTGCAACCTGCCGGTATGTTTGGCCTCGTCGTCAACGAAAGACTGCACTCCGAAGCTGATGCGGTTGACGCCGCATTCGGCCATCGCCGCTAATGTCTCGTCCTCCAGTTGTCCGGGTGCGCATTCGACGGTAATTTCCGCGCGGGCGTCAACGGAAAACGCGTCGCGGACAGCAATAAACAAGCGCGTGAGCAGCGGAGCAGGCAGGAGCGACGGTGTTCCGCCCCCAAAGTAGATTGTATCGAGATGATCAGGAAGCGTTGCTTGCCACAGTGCGGCTTGCGCGTGCATCCCGCGCAGGTCGTGTTCGAGGCGTTCAACGTAGCGCTCGAAGTAGCGCGCCGGAAACACGCCCGATGCGAAATTACAGTAGGTACATTTCGACCTGCAAAACGGAATCGAAATATACAGCCCGAGCGAGTCCATCTACTTCATTGTCGTTGATTTGCGATCTCAAGTCATTCTGGCGAAAAATGCGGCTTAAACTATCCTTCGCGCCATGCGCCGATTTCCTTCAGAATCCCCAACTCGTCAGAGCTGCCCCACCGCTCGACCAGCTTGCCCTTTTCAAAGCGGCCGATCTGTACGCCGCGCGCTTTGATCTTCTTCCCGGTCGCCGAAATTCCATGAAAGCTGCCTTTGTGTGTACCTGTAATCGTGTAAGCCAACGAAATGTTATTCTCGTCGGCGACCAGGGCTTCGGGTTCGACCTTCAGATCGGGAAAGGCCTCGCGGAAATGCGTAAAGAAGTGAATAAATCCCTCCGGACCTTGTACCTGGCCGGGCGCCGAATCGTGATCGACGCAATTTGGGGCAATCAATTCACGGAGACCTTCCAGCTTCCCGGTGTTGACCGCTTCACCCCACTTCGTCTGCGTTTCAATATTCTCTTTTTGACCCATCGCATCCTTTTTGGAAAAGCGGGGCCGATGTCTTCCCGGCCCCGTCAGTTCTTAATTAGGCCGCCATCGCGCCATCAAAGCGGATGAGGACCTTGGTGTATCCGTCAGTCCGCTTATCGAACTTGTCGTAGGCCTCAGGAGCCTTGTCGATTTTGATGTGGTGGCTCACGATCTTACCCGGCGCCGCTTTGCCCTGAATGATGAGGTCGCGCAGGTACTCGTTATATTTCTTCACTGGAGCCTGCCCCATCCCGATCGTAACAGCGTTGTCGAACAATTCAGCAATCGGCAAAGGATAAATTCCCTTCTTCGCCGGAGCTCCTTTCGCGCCTGGATCGGGAGCGATGTACACGCCGATGAGCGCGATATTCCCCGCGGGATTTACCAGCTTGCTGGCGTATTCGATGATTTGCGTAGCCTTTTCTTTGTCGGGATTTTCCTGATCATGCGCTTGATAGCCTACGGCGTCGATGACGCAATCGACTCCGGTAAGTTTTTCAGCCTCTCCCGGACGCAGGCTCGATTGATGAACCTTATCTTTCTTCCGTAGATTGCGAATTTGTTCGACTGGGTCGCCATCGACAAAGTTGATTGGCGTCGCCCCGAGTTCGCGCGCTTTCTCCAGCCTCTCGGGAATGTGGTCAACCACGTAGACCTCGGAGGCTCCGCGAATCAGCGCGCTGTGCGCGGCAAGCAGCCCCACCGGGCCTGCGCCGAAGATCGCCACCGTCTTCCCGGGTGAAACCTGGGCAAGTTCCGTCGCATGATAGCCCGTGGGAAAGACATCGGAGAGCAGCAGAAAGTCATCTTCATATTCATCGCCAGGCTTACCGGGAAGCTTCAGACAATTAAAGTCCGCGTGAGGAACAAGCACATACTCTGCCTGTCCACCTTGATACGGGCCCATGCCGGCGTAGCCATAGGCCGCGTGGGGCTGCTGGTTCATGGTGAGACAGGCATGCGTGTCGCCCCGCTCGCAGTTATGGCAGAATCCGCAGGAAACGTTGAACGGCAGCACAACGCGGTCTCCCTTTTTTATGCTTTGCACGGCTTCGCCCGTTTCCTCAATCACCCCCATAATCTCGTGACCCACGACGGTGCCCGCTTTCAGCGGCGTTCGTCCGTCATACATGTGCAGATCACTGCCGCAAATTCCGCTGGTTGTTACGCGTAGCAGGGCGTCGGTTGGCTTGCCCAGTTTTGGTTTTGGATGGTCAGACACAACCATCTTGCGTTTGCCTTCGTAACTGACGGCCTTCATAAAAAACTCCTGTATATGGCGTTCTCTCGGTAAGATGCAGAAGCTTTCCGGCGGTTAACTCATCAGTTATCACTAGCGGGAAATTTTTCCGTGACGCAGGAAAGTTAGAATAGAGGCATCAATGGCCGACCAGGACAAGACGAAGCAGCCGCAGGACGACGACATAATCGGCAAAGCCTATGATGCGCGCCTGATGCGGCGGCTGCTCACTTATCTGGCTCCTTATAAACTCGCCACCTTCGTCTCGATTGCCGCCATTCTCGTCAAAGCGGTCTGCGACGTGTCCGGGCCATACCTGATTGCTGTGGCCATTGACCGGTACATGACTGGGCATCCCACCGCCAAGTCGGCATGGCTGGCGCGCTGGCTCAGCCCCAATCCGTGGCACGGCATTACCCAGATCGCGACGATCTACATGGTCGCACTGGTCATTTCGTATGTCTGCGAGTTTCTCCAGACCTACCTCATGCAATGGACCGGCCAGAAGATCATGTTCGATCTTCGCCGCCAGATCTTCACGCACCTGCAGCGGATGCACGTCGGGTTTTTCGACCGCAATCCGGTGGGACGGCTGGTCACACGACTTACCAGCGACGTCGACGCGCTGAATGAGATGTTCACCTCAGGCGTCGTCGCCATTTTTGAGGACGTCTTCGCGCTCGTCTTTATCGTGCTGGTCATGCTGCGCATGAACTGGTGGCTGGCGCTGCTCACTTTTGCGGTGCTGCCGCTGATCTTTATCGCGACGCTTATCTTCAGAAAATATGTGCGCGACTCCTACCGCCGCGTCCGCTCCGCGATTGCCCGCATCAACAGCTTTACCCAGGAACACATCACCGGCATGAGCCTGGTGCAACTCTTCAACCGCCAGCACCGCGCCTACCAGGACTTCGAGGACATCAACCGCACGCACATGATCGCCTTCAAGGACTCGATCATGGCCTACGCGCTCTATTACCCGGCGGTTGAAATCTTCAGCTCCACGGCAATCGCGCTGGTTCTCTGGGTCGGCGGACGCGGCGTGATGCGCAACGCTGTCACCGTCGGCGTGCTCGTCGCCTTCATTCAGTATGCGCTGCGTTTCTTCCGCCCCATTCAGGACCTCAGCGAAAAATACAATATCCTGCAGTCTGCGATGGCCGCCAGCGAGCGGGTCTTCAAACTCCTCGATGCGCAGCCGGAGATCGTCTCGCCTGCCGCATGCCAAAACCGGCGATGGTTCGGGCAGCATCGAATTCCGCAACGTCTGGTTCACCTACCAGCGCCTTGACGCGGAGACAGCGGCCCGCATCGCACGCAGCACGCCGTCTGAACTTGGAGCCATGCCAGATATCGAGTGGATTCTGCGCGGCGTGTCCTTCAGAATCGAGCCGGACCAGACGGCGGCCATTCGTCGGCCATACCGGCGCGGGCAAAACCACCATCGTCAGCCTGATGATGCGCTTCTACGACATCCAGCACGGGCAGGTCCTCATCGACGGGCTCGATGTCCGCGAACACGACCTGCTCCGCCTGCGCCAGCATTTCGGCGTGGTCCTGCAGGATCCGTTTCTGTTCAGCGGCACAATCGGGGACAACATCCGGATGGGCACCACCGACGATTACGAAGCCCGGATGCAGATGGCCGCCGAGCAGGTCAACGTCCACGACTTCATCATGTCGCTGCCGGGCGGATACAAGGAGCCGCTGCGCGAGCGCGGCAACTCGCTCTCCACCGGTCAGAAGCAGCTCATCAACTTCGCCCGCGCGCTGGCGCACAACCCGCGCATCCTGATTCTCGATGAGGCCACTTCTTCGGTCGATACCGACACAGAGATTCGCGTTCGCATGGCGCTGGAGCGCATGATCGAGGGCCGCACCTCGGTCGTCATCGCGCACCGGCTGTCCACCGTCCAGCGGGCCGACACGATCCTCGTCATGCACAAAGGCCAGCTTCGCGAAATGGGCAGCCATCAGGAGCTGCTGGCGCACCGCGGAATCTACTGGAAGCTTTATCAGCTTCAATATAAGGATCAGGAGCTTGGGGATCGCGGCTCGGGACTGACTCCAACGCTGGCGGTCGGAACCGACTGATGCCCCGCATCTTCCTCTCGGCCGGAGAAGCCAGCGGCGAACATTACGGCGCGTCACTCATCCCGGCCATCCGGCAGCTTGTGCCCGATGCCGAATTCTTCGGCCTCGGCGGGCAGCGCATGGAGGCGCTCGGCTTCCGCCGCATCGTCCGCGCTGAAGACGTGGCCGTGATGGGCATCACGGAAGTGATCCTTCACATGCCGCGCATCTATGGCGAATATCGGAAGCTCAAAGCCAGCATCCTGCGGGAGCGTCCCGACCTGGCCATCCTCATCGACTTCCCCGACGTAAATCTCTCGCTCGCCCGGCATCTCAAGCGCGCCGGAGTACCGGTCCTCTATTTCGTCTCGCCGCAGCTCTGGGCGTGGAAGAAGTACCGCATCCGCGATGTGCAGCGCTATGTGGATCGGATGCTGGTGATCTTTCCCTTCGAGGAGCAGTTCTATCTCAACCGCAAGGTTCAGGCTGATCTTCGTCGGCCATCCGCTGGCCGATCTGCCGCTTCCGGCAGATCAGCCGCGACGCCTTCGCTCGCGAAAATCGTCTCGACCCGTCCAAACAGTGGATCGGCCTGCTACCCGGCAGCCGCGCGAAAGAAGTTCGCCTCAATCTGCCCGAAATGGTCAAAGCCGCCCAAGCCTTGCAGCACCGGAACGAGTACGAATTTCTGCTCCCGCTCGCCCCGACGCTGACCAAAGCGCAGCGCGCGAGAAATTCAGGCCACGCTTCCCGGGGTCCCCAAAATTGCCGTAACGCATGACGCCCGCGCCGCGCTTCACCACTGCGCGCGCCAGCATCGTCGCCAGCGGAACGGCCACAGTCGAGGCCGCGCTGATCGGCAATCCATTCCTTGTCGTCTACCGCGTCTCGCCGCTCACTTACTCGGTCGCGCAGCGCGTCGTCGATGTGCCCCATGTTGCGATGGTCAATTTAATTGCGGGCCGCCGGGCCGTTCCCGAGCTAATCCAGGGCGACTTTACTGCGGAAAACCTCGTCTCACACTTGCAGCCTCTGCTGAACGACGAGGCGAGCCCGCGCCGAAATGCAGACCAGCCTCCGCCAGATATCGGATATGCTCAAGGCCAAAGGCAATCCCGGCCAAGTCGCGCAATCGACCGCGTAGCCGAGATAGCCAGCCAGATGCTGCATCAGCAAAAATCCCACAAGAACTTCATTAACGCCATGACGAAAATCCGCCACGCCGCCCGAATCGCCTTCGCCTTCCTCGCCATCCTTGTCGTCACCGCTCCATTCGCGCGCGCCAGCTGAAAGGCTCCGCTCAACGTCACCGGCTACTCGATCGACGCGACCCTCAGCCCCAAAGATCACACCCTCACTGCCGTCACGCAGGTCACCTTTACCGCGCTTCAGCCGGTGCCAGACGGCAGAGTTTCAGCTTCACGGCGCGCTGAAGGTGGACAAAGTCACCGACGCAAAGGGGGTCACGCTTAACGGCGAGCGCGGGCCGGATGCGTCGGTCTTGATCACGCCTGCCGCTCCGCTCACCGTCGGACAGAGCTACACCTGGACGTTTAATTATTCGGGTGCGCTGGACAGCGACGCCGGAGGGCCCGTCCCAGGACTCAAGCTGGCCTACGTCGGCGATCCCATCACCTACCTGCTCTACGCGGGACGCTGGTTCCCTATGGCTGGCTATCAGACCGACCGCTTTACCGCCGACATCCATGTTCACATCCCCGCCGGGTACACAGTCATCGGCAGCGGAGCAGCCTCGCGCTCCGGCTGACGCCACAGAGCACGACTTCAAATGGGACAAACCGGGCTTTCCCGGAACCATCATCGCCGGAAAGTTCACTGAGACCTCGCCCGCTCCGAACATTCATCTCTATACAACACGGCGGCGCACAAGGCGGAGGCTCAGGATTACGCCCAGTCCGCGCTGCGCATCTTCGCATACTTCACCTCGACCTTCGGCCTGCCCGAATCGACCCGCATCAATGTCGTCGAATTGCCCGACGACACTGTTCCCGCTTACTGGGCGCCCGAGATCGCAGCGATTGCCGGAAACCGCATCCCCGGAAAGACTTCCTACCGTCTGCTCTCCAACACCATCGCGCATCAGTGGTGGGGCAGCGAGATCAGCCCCGCTCCGCAGGACGACGCCTGGATCACCAATGGCATGTCACGCTACGGCGAGCTGATGTACCTCCAGGACTCCGCAGGAGAAGCAGCGATGCAGGCTGCGATCCTTGATGTCTCCGCCGGCGGCATCTGGCCTACGACACGATTCCGCTGACCAGCGCCGGACGGCTGAACGCCTTTACGCCCGAGTTCCAGTCGATGACGCTTGATAAAGGGCGGCATGGTGTTCCACATGCTTCGCTGGGAAGTGGGCCAGGACAGCTTCATCAAAATTCTTCGAGCAACGCTTTCGCAATATACAGATAAATCAATAAAAACAAGCGATTTTGAGAAAGTAGCAGAGGCCCAGTCACAGCAGCAGCTCACCCCCTTCTTTTCACAGTGGCTCGACGGTACCGGAGCGCCCGACTTCACCGACAAATACGCCGTCTATCGCCTCGGCAACAATAAAGGGCTTCCGCACTATCGGCGAAATTCAGCAGGATCTCGACCTGTTCAACATGCCGGTCGAACTGCGCATCGAGACCGACGGCAAAACCGAATCCCGGCGCATCTCCGTCGTCGGCACCGACTCTCAGTATGTCGTCGATACCTTCGGCCGCCCACGCCACGTGCTCATCGACCCCGACAACTGGGTGCTGAAAACGACGCCGGATATGCTTGTCCGCATCGACATCCTCAAGGGCCAGCAACTGGTAGCCCAGGGAGATCTGACCGGAGGGCTCGCCGAATACCAGAAGGCTCTGGTGGCCAACCCGCAAAGCTCCCTCGCCAGCTATCGCATCGGAGAAATCTTTTTCACGCAACGCAATGAGCAGGCCGCCGTCAATGCCTATCGCGATGCCCTGCGCGGCGACGACGATCCCAAATGGACTGAGGTCTGGAGTCATATTCAAATCGCGAAAATCTTCGACCTTACCGGCCAAAGAGACCGCGCCATCACCGAATACCGCGAAGCGATTCAGACCAACGACAACACTTCAGGCGCGCTGAACGAGGCGCGGCACTATTTGCAGGTGCCGTACAAGGCACCGGACGCGGACTAAATCGCGGTCTTTTTCGATGTCTGGGTGAACAGGTTTTTGATCGTATCTGCTCCGAAGCCTATGGCCAGGACCGCGATCATCGCGGGGAGAAAGTCGAGCTTTTCCAACTGTTGCAATGCGCCCGATAGCAATCCTGCCAGGGCGACGCCGAATGCGATCAGAAAGCGCACTGCTTCCGCAAGCGCGCGTGAATACGAAGGCCGCTCGGCCCGGTGAATCTCGACCGTGGTCGAAAGTGCATTCCTGAGCGGTCTAGTAATCGATCTCCCGTCGAATCGAAACAGCGGGTTCGGCATGCTTCTGGCTTTCGACCCTTACGGAGACCGTTATGTCCCGACCCTCGTCGCGTTTCGGTTCGTTACCCTGAAAAAAGTGGCAAATTTTCCAGTTCTGTTCCAACAACTCATTAGGAAAATCCCAGTTGAAGGTCAGCCGCCGAATGGCCGCGGCATCATTGAATCGGGGATCCTTGAATCTGATCGAGAAGAGCAATGGCAGATAAGGTCTGACTGTCCGCGGATTGAACACGATCTCCGCTTGTCCTATGGTTCCGATCTCTTCGAGCACATCGCGTTCATAGATATTTTCGCGCATTTCCTGCACAAGGGCGCGCATCTCGCGCAGCGCTGCCCACGATAAGGTGCCGAGCAGGTTGATTAATTCTTTCTGATGGGCGAGAAGGCGATCCCTGGCGCTCTGATCCGGACCAGAATCAGAGGTGGCCTCGATTGCTGTCGCGGGGGCGTTGGCCCTCAGAATCGCGAAATCGAACGCCGTTTGCAGCGCCGCGATCCCATAGTCAATAGCAAACATCATCGTCCGTGTGATGTTCCTGAAATCGTCGAATGGCTGATTCAGCATCTCGAAGAGTCCTGGAAGCGCGGTCTTCAGGTCGTTGTAATACGCATACGGGAGCAGCTTTTGTCGAACTTTCAGGTCTCTAAAATTGGCGGCGACCAACTGGGCCAGAGCATCCGCATCGCCGAGCATTCCCAATGGAGTTTCCGCCGCGTCCAGAAACTTGTTTGCCGCATGCACTTCCTCCTCGGTCAGCGCAAATGGATAAAGCTGATAGGCGCGCCATCTGCAACTTGCTGTCAATATCGTCCGCAACCGACGGCGGAGCAGTCGCTGAAACATCTTCAAGCCCGCGGCGCAACTCGTCCAGGCGCTCTGCCACCTTCAATCGCTTGCTCAATCGGTCGATGGCCACCGAAATCTGGTCCAGCGTTTCTACTGATGACGGCGAAAAAGCCCATGCCCCTCTCAACTGAAGATGGATTTTCTTGCGCTCCAGCTTCAGAAGCATTCGAAGATATGTATCCACCTGCGTGCTTACGCTGTTTACCCGGTCAGTAAGATCGTTGATCTGCCTGCGCATGCTGATCTTCCTCAGGGTATTCGGCAGAACCGAATTCCCGATAAGCGACAGCAGGCCGCCCAGCAGCAAAATCAGCGTCACAAAGGCATGAGACCAGAAGCTGGTCCACGCGGGACTCAGCTTCATCATCGTAAGGCTCACCGGCAGTGTTCGAGCCGGAAGAATCTCTTTCGCTACCGTGGGCGGCCCGTGTACGGCCAGCATTAGAAGTCCGGTTCGCCTGGACGGACGCACGCCATCTGTCCATGAAAAAAGATCGCTTGTCGGCATCACATCGATGTTCGAGCTGCCGTGCGGAGCTAGTTCCAGTTCCCCGCTCTGAAGTGTCTGGCCGCCGATCTGAAAGCTCCATTCGACCGGGTACGCCTCGGCATCGCCGTTTTTCAGAATCAGGGTCGCGCTGCCGCCATCCGTCAAAATTAGCCTCTGATCGGGGCTTCCATTACCGCTGATTGAAACGTCGAATCGAGCGTCCCCTTCCAGCGCCTGCAATTTGCCAATTTCCGTAATCCCATCGAAGAGCGTTGCGCTGGCCGCGCTTGATCCGGTCAGATCGCTGATGCTGAGCTCGATCCGGAGGACCTGTCCCGGAAGAACATATGTGGGTACGATTCCTCCTGTATCCGTCAGAAACGTGACCTTCGGCGCGGCGAGCGTCATTTGCGTTGTGTCGTCAGTGAAGGAACCGGTTCTCAGGGCCAACGGAAGTACAGTTTTCCCAATATTGGTCAGCGTGAATTCCGCCGACCCCGCACCCTCATGCAGAATGACAGGCGCTCTAGATTCGTACCGGAGTTGGGCCACAGCCGTCCCTGCAATGCACGCCAGGAAAACAAACCCAAATCGAAGCATCCGCTTTCCGTGCAAAGCCGCCTCCGCGAACTCCTGATGATTCTACTCAATTGCCGTGCCGGGATTCGCAACCATTATTTGCCGGCCGCAGAATTCCTCAGTCGCGCCTCCGGGCCTGCTAGTCTTTTTCCATGTCCCGGTCGGTAAAAGCGCATCTGCTGCTGTTGGGTGTGGTCTTCGTCTGGGGCTCGACATTTGTTCTCGTCAAAGATGCCCTGGCAGACGTTTCTCCGCTGCTTTTTAACCTGATGCGCATGGCGCTCGCCGCTCTTTGTCTGGGAGTTCTTTACCGCAGGCATATCGGCCACGTCGACCGGCGCGCATTACTCTTTGGAGCCGTCGCCGGCTTGTTTCTCGCTACCGGGTATCAATTCCAGACGGCGGGGCTGCGCCTCACCACGCCGTCTAAGTCAGCCTTTATCACCGGCATGACGGTGATCTTTGTGCCATTGCTAATCGCCTTTCCCCGGCTGCGCCCGGCAGGCACGCACGCGCCACGCTGGAACGCCTTTGTTGGAGCCTTGCTGGCTTTTATTGGGATCGTCTTCCTCACTGTTCCGGCCCATACCGGCTTCGCTTTCCGATCCGTCAATGCCGGGGATTTGCTTACGCTGGCCTGCGCTTTTGGATTCGCCTGCCATGTGCTGGCGTTGGCGCATTTTTCTCCCCGGATGCGGTTCGAGCAACTGGCGCTATTGCAGGTGAGCTTTGCCGCCGTTTTCATGGCCATCAGTCTGCCCATATTCGAGCGGCCCTACGTTCACTGGAGCGCTCGCGTCGTTCTCGCACTGGCAGTGGCCGCCGTGCTCGCGACGGCGGTGGCCTTTACCGTCCAAAGCTGGGCGCAGCAGTTCCTTCCCGCCACGCACACAGCGGTGCTTTTTACTCTGGAGCCGGTCTTCGCGTGGCTGACTTCCTGGGTCATTCTCGGCGAGAGGCTCGGCCTGCGCTCTGGAGCTGGAGCGCTCCTGATTCTGGCGGGGATAGGTATAACCGAACTCGTACCTTCGCGCATCCAAGCTACAGCGCACGAAGGTGCGCCACTGACGGGTCCCGCATCGTAAAAACTGTGACCGTTTTGCCCTAAGTTGCGTCTAAAACGCAAGAGGCAGAGTAACCCAGACAAAATGCAGTCGATTTATACTGGAAGATGAAACGCCGCGTCCGATGGCACGTCGACTTATTGCTACTGAAGACATGAGGTTAGACCAGAAATGAAATCCCTTTTAGGGCGGCTCCGCTACCGCCGTCTCGCTTCAACCTTTACCATTCTCGCGACTCTTTCAGCCGGGATTCTCATCGGCTCCGTTGTTGCACATGGCGTCCACGGCCAGGAGTCGAAGCAGACCCAGAAGATTGACACGTCGGATGCGACCCCGCTCAAGGTCCCGGCACCGCGTGACCTCTCAACCGACTTCACCCGCATCGCGAAGGAAGTGGGTCCGGCGGTTGTGAATATCAGCACCGTCACTTTGCCCAAATCTGAAAGACCGCGCCACGGACATAACTTCAATGGCTCTCCGTTCCAGCAGCAGCAACCGCCCGACGGCGGCGATGACGATGATCAGGGCGATCAGGGTCAGGGCCAGGGCCAAGGTAACTTCCAGGACTTCTTCAACCACTTCTTTGGCGGTGGTCCCGGTGTGGGCGGGGACAGGATGAAGCCGGCCAAGAGCGCGAATCACTCGGCTCCGGCTTCATTGTCGATCCACGCGGCTACATCATCACCAACAACCACGTCATCGAAAAAGCCGACAAGATTTGGGTCAGGCTTTCCACCGACCCCGACAACGGATTCATGCAGGGCCGTCCCGCGACGGTCGTTGGCTTTGACAAGGCTACTGACATCGCCGTCCTAAAAATTCAGACCGACCATCCGTTGCCTACAGTGAAACTTGGCAACTCCGACGGCGCGCAGGTCGGCGACTGGGTCATCGCCATCGGCAGCCCGTTCACGCTTTCGCAGACGGTCACGGCCGGCATCGTATCGGCCAAGAATCGCACGATTGACCAGACAACCGCGGGCCAATATCAGCACTTTATCCAGACCGATGCGGCTATCAATCCGGGCAACTCCGGCGGCCCGCTGCTGAACATGGCCGGTGAAGTCATTGGCATGAACACCGCGATCTATACCGAATCCGGCACTTATGCCGGCATTGGTTTCGCCATGCCCGCGAACACGATTGTCGACATCTACAATGACTTGATCAGCCCTGAGCACAAGGTCGTTCGCGGCAGCATCGGAATTACCTTCCAGCCCAATCTGCCGCCCGCCGTGGCCCACGTCTACGGGTTCAAGAATGGCGTGTTGGTCAGCAGTGTGCAGCCTGGCTTCGACGCCGACAAGGCCGGATTGAAGGCCGGCGACGTGATCACCACCATCGACGGACGTCCCGTAAAAGACGGGGACGATCTGGTGAACGATATCTCCGCGCGCAAGCCCGGATCGACCATTCAGCTCGGCTATATCCGCGACGGTAAACAGGCGACCGCAACCGTAACCATCGGCGACCGCACCAAGATGATGGAGTCGCTCAATAATAACCAAAGCAACGGGAACAACCCGAGCGAGGGCCAAAACTCGGAGAATGCGCAAGCTAAAATCGGCATCTCCGTAAGCGACCTGCCCCAGGGCGCACCGGCTGGATTGCACGGCGTCCTGATTCAATCAGTAAAGCCGGGCTCTTTCGCGGATGAAATTGGACTGGCGGAGGGGGCAGTAATCGTCTCCATCAACCGGCATCCAGTGCACAGCCTCAATGATTTCCGGGCCATTGTTGCGGGACTAAAATCCGGGGACGATGTCGCATTCGAGATTGTCGATCCTCAACAGCCGAATGGAGGAAGCTTCTACAGAGGCGGAACACTTCCCTAAGTTACGGAATGAGCCATGATTGATACTGGCTCCTGGGAAAGTGACAGGAGCCAGTATTTTTATGTTGCATTCTATTACGGATCCCATTAGCCTCGGGCCTATCGCAGGTCCGGTATGATTAAGAGATAGATCGAGTCGAAAAATTCCCCTTGAGGTTTTGCATGCTTTCTGTTCGAGCTTGCCCGTCATTTTTGCTGATAACCGCGCTGGTGGCGACCCCTGCTTTAGCCAGCCGCACGCACCGGGCCCCTACTTCAGGTCATCATCACACAGCCCATACAAAAAAAGTTCACCACCACGTCGTCCAGGGCCAGCGCGGCATCGACCCGGAGCGCGCCACTGAAATTCAAGCGGCGCTCATCCGCCAGAAATATATGACCGGCACGCCGAGCGGCCAGTGGGACGCCGAAACCGAAAGCGCGATGCTGAAGTACCAGGCAGACCACGGTTGGCAAACCAAGCTTACTCCTGACTCCCGTGCGCTCATCATGCTCGGTCTCGGACCTGACCATGCCACGGAAGCAAGCCCGATCGCTGCGACGGCAGCTGCTTCGTCGCCCGCAAGTTCGGCGGCCGCGCCCGACACCCTGGCTTCAACTCACGTCATTCAGAATTAATAGTTCTTCCAGCCACAAAGGCCGTGCTTTGCGCGGCCAATCCTGCAGGATTACCGTCTAATGAGTGCGCCGCTCTATGGCGCATTCATTACACTTATGATGACTTTTCGCCAGACCAGTCAGATAGTTTCTCTCCTCATTGCGCCTCTATTCGCCAGCCCGCTGTTTGCTCAAAGCCAGCAAGCACCGGCAACCACATTGCATGTAAATGTCAAAGTAGTGACCATGGCCGTCACGGTGCGCGACAAGCATGGAGCCATCGTTCCCAACCTCACCAAGGATGACTTTGCGCTCGCCGAGGATGGCCGTCCGCAGACCATCCAATACTTCAACCGGGACACCAATCTCCCCCTCACGTTGGGACTGCTCGTCGACACCAGCATGAGCCAGCGCAACGTTCTCGATGCCGAGCGAACGGCCAGCCAGCATTTTCTCGACCAGATGCTGACTGACACCCGCGACAAAGCCTTCCTGATCCAGTTCGACCGCGAAGTCGATCTGCTCGCCGACGTGTCTCCGGACAAGAACAAGCTGCGTGCAGCCATCGATCAGCTCGGAGCGCCGCAGTTCAGCAATGCCAGCGATTCGCAGGACACCAGCGGCGGAAGTCATCGCATCGGTGGCGGCGGAACGATGCTGTATGACGCGATCTATCTCGCCTCCGATGAGTTGATGAAAAAGCAGTCGGGCCGCAAGGCGCTCGTAGTTCTCACCGACGGCGTCGATCGCGGCAGCAAGGAGACGCTGTTCTCGGCAATCGAAGCCGCCCAGCGCGCGGATACCGTCGTTTACGCGATCTATTTCAAAGGCGAAGAGGGTCACAACAATAATGGGGGATTCCCAGGGGGCGGTCATCGCGGAGGCATGGGAGGCGGTTATCCCGGCGGTGGGTATCCCGGTGGCGGTGGCGGCTGGCCCGGCGGTGGCGGTAATCGAGGCGGAAGTCGACCCACCGAGGGTTCCAAGATCGACGGCAAGAAAGTTCTGGAGCAAGTCTGCGGAGAAACCGGCGGACGTATGTTCGAAGTGACGAAAAAAGAATCCGTCGATCAGATTTACTCAAGCATCGCCGAGGAGTTGCGCGCGCAGTACATTCTCGGCTACACGCCCGACAAGAAGAGCACCGACACCGGATACCACAAGATCACGCTCACTGCGAAGAAGAAAGACCTCTTCGTGCAGACACGCCAGGGCTATTACGCCGGAGAATAGGTGGACAACTTAATCGGCGGCTCACCGTATCTGCCATAATGATTCTGTGCGCCGCCTGCTGGCCATTTCGCTGCTGATGCTTTTTGGAATGCCTTTTGCGCTACCCCTCTTCGGGACAAGCGCAGCTGAGGCCAACCTGCCTCAGTGCTGCCGCAGAAACGGCAAACATCACTGCGCCATGGTCGATACGGCCTCGTCCCCAGGTGCGTCCATGGGCAAAGTCAGCGAAAAGTGCCCGTACTCGATCGCGCCGCCCGCGATCCCGATTCTGTCCTCTTTTAAGCCTTCCACAGCGGCATCGGTCTTTGCGGGAATCGCGCGGCATCCCTCCGTCGCTCCGCAAACCGAGGCGAAACGCCGCATCTCATTTGACCTATCCCGCCAAAAACGGGGCCCTCCCGCGCAGATTGCTTAGTCCGCAATCCTGCATGAGCGCAATGCTGCCGCATTCGCTCTGCCTTCGTAGCAAGAACTGATACGAATTCGCCGCAATTTTCTGTGGCGAGGAGGCCTGGGTTTGATCTCGAAATTTGCAGTCCTGCTGTTTCTCATTTCTGCGGCGCTTGCCCAGGCTTCGGTCTTCGGCAAGGTAGAGGGAATCGTCCACGATCCACATCATCGTCCTATCGCCAACGCGGAGGTTACACTGCGCGCGGCACACTCGGCATTCGTTCAGAGTTCCTCAACCAATCAGGACGGAGAATTCGCCTTTGTTTCAATCCCGCTGGGCGATTACACGATCACCATTGCGGCTCCCGGGTTCGGCACGGCGCAACAGCAACTCACCGTCGCGTCCGGCTCGTCGGATATTCTCCACTTCCAGCTCGCGGTCGCAACCGTCGAACAGTCCACACGCGTAACCGCGCAGCCGGAGATTACCAATACCGACTCAGCCACGCCCTCGACGCTGGTGAGCCGCGAGGACATCGCACACACGCCCGGAGCCAGCCGTACCAACAGCCTTGCCATGATTACCGACTACGTACCGGGCGCTTATGTCACCCATGACATGCTGCACATGCGTGGAGGGCACCAGCTGAGCTGGCTTATCGACGGTGTGCCAATCCCGAACACCAACATCGCCAGCAACATCGGCCCACAGATCGATCCTAAAGATATCGATTATGTTCAGGCCGAGCGCGGCAGCTATGAGGCCGACCTCGGCGATCGCACCTACGGCATCTTCGACGTGGTCCCGCGCAGCGGGTTCGAGCGCGACCGTGAAGGTGAACTTGTCACCAGTTTCGGAAACTATTACCAAACCAACGACCAGTTAAGCCTCGGCGATCACACCGAGAAATTCGCGTGGTACACCAGCGCGAACGGCAACCGCAGCAACTACGGACTGCAGCCGCCGACCGAGCAGCCTTTCCACGACGCGGAAAACGGCTACGGAGGCTTTGGCTCCTTCATCTACAACCACGATGCGCGGAACCAGCTTCGCCTCGCCACCCAGCTTCGAGCTGACTACTATCAGATCCCCTACGACCCTAATGTCAACACTGGCAGAACCAGCTCTATAACTCCAGCGGACTGCGTGACGGCGAGCACGAGACCGATGGCTACGGAGCTTTCACCTGGGTGCATACCTTCAATTCGTCCACGCTGTTGCAGGTTTCGCCCTTCTATCACTACAACAGCGCGAAATACGAACCCAATCCCGACGACTTTCCCACAGCCACCACGTCCTATCAGACAGGCAACTATGCCGGTCTGCAGTCTTCGATCTCAACCACCATCGCAAAGAATTCCGTAACAGCAGGCGTCTATGGATACGGCCAGCATGAGGCCGACCTCTTCGGCGTAGTCTTCAACGATGGCAGCTCTTCCAACTTCACGCAAAACCAAAGCGTCACAGGAGGCGTCGAAGAAACCTTCGTCGAAGACAAATACAAGCCGACATCGTGGCTCACGCTGACCGGCGGCGAGCGCCAGACGCATTTCCAGGCGGCTATCAGTGAGAATGCGATTTATCCTCGTATCGGAGCCGCCGTGCAGGTTCCCAAACTCAACTGGGTCTTCCGCGGCTTTTACGGACACTTCTATCAGCCGCCGCCACTCACTAGCATCTCCGGACCGGCGTTGGCCTACGCGAACGGCACGAACACCAGCTTTGTAGCCTTAGCCGGCGAGCGCGACGAGGAGCATCAGTTCGGCGTGCAGATTCCCTTCCACGGGTGGCTGCTCGACGCCGACACCTTCCAGACGCGAGCCAACAATTTCCTCGACCACAGCAACATTGGCGAATCCAGCATCTTCATCCCCGTCACCGTGCAGGGTGCACTCATTCAGGGCTGGGAAACCACACTTCGCTCACCCCTCCAATGGAGGTTCGGGCAAGTCCATCTCGCCTATTCCAACCAGATCGCCCAGCAGAGGGGCCCCATCACCGGCGGACTTATCTGCTACGATCCCAGCGACCCGAGCGCCTGCGAGGTTGCGCCCGGTTATTCCGCCCTCGACCACGATCAGCGCAATACGCTGAACGTCGGGTTTAATGGCAACCTTCCCTACCACGCTTACGGCTCCTTCAATGTCTACTACGGATCGGGATTTTCAAACGGGTATCAGGACCCCCCATCGCCGTACACCGGCGCCTATCTGCCCGCGCACACAACCGCAGACCTGAGCCTTGGCAAGGGTTTTGGAGAAAACTATACGCTCGCAGTGAACGTCCTCAACGTCGCCAATACACGCGTGCTCCTCGACAACAGTCTTACCTTCGGAGGCTTCCACTACAACGATCCACGGCAAATCTATGGAGAGCTTCGCTATCGCTTCCATTTCTGATGCCACGAGATTGAACATCGCATACAAATGCGAGATTGCGGCTTGAACATGGCCTGAGTTCTTGAAACGCGCTCAAGACAGTTCATTCCGGTTTTTTCCGGTTTCTTCCGGTTTTTTTCCGCTGACTCTCAGTTTTCCCTTGACAGGAAAGTTGCCTCGGATGCAACCTCACAAATAGCGATACCGGAGTGCGAATATAATTCGCATCTCCCTCTCGCTGGAGAGCCCGCTCTGGCACTCCGTAACAACACTATGGCAACTAACCTGGCAACCGTCGAGGCACGTGAAGTACTTCGGTGTGACCATTGCAGTCTGGTGCAGTTTCGCACTGCAAATGCACTCTGCCGCCGCTGTCACAAACCTCTTGAGATAGAAGAACCGGAGACCCTGCAGCCGCAATTGGTGGTACCGTCTCCGGAATCGGAAGCCGAAGGCATTGACGTGGCTCGCGCCGTTCGCGATATGCGCGGTTCAAAGAGTCTGAGCCAGCGTCAGCTCGCGGGGCGCATGGGCGTTCCCCGCACCTACATCTCAAAGATCGAGAATGGCAAAGCCATGCCTACGCTCAGTTCGCTCGAACGGCTCGCGCGCGCGCTTGAAGTGGATATCTGCGTTCTCCTGCGCGATGCGCGGAGTCGCAGACACGCCGATATTCATTCCATCATGTCCGATCCCTTTCTGGCGGAGATCGCCTCGCTGGCTTCGAGCCTTGACGGTTTCCAGCGTGCGATGTTCCTCAACCAGGTTCGAGAAATGGCATCGGGCCGCGTGAGACGCATGGCGTAGGCGCATCTCACGCAACCGTCACGTACATAGAGCGCATCGCATTGCTGTGTTCCTGATTCCTGGAATCCGACAGGAAATCTATGCTTCGTTTTGAGCCGGGAAAAGACTCGCCAGCCAACCTCTATAAGCTCATGATTGGCATGGTCGTACCGCGGCCTATCGCCTTCGTCTCCAGCGTCGACGAACATGGAATACGCAACCTCGCGCCCTTCAGTTATTTCATGGCGTGTTCAGCGGATCCGCCGGTGATCTGCTTCGTCGCCTCGCATCGCTCCGGCCCCTTACCAGCCAAAGACACCCTGACCAATATCCTCGCCACGAAAGAATTTGTCGTAAACATTGTCTCCGAGGAATTCGCCGACAAGATGAATCTCACTTCCGCAGAAGTTAGCCCGGAGGTTGACGAATTCGTCATCTCCGGCCTCACGCCGCTGAGAAGCGAACTGGTCCAGGCGCCCCGTGTCGCCGAAAGTCATGCGCACATGGAGTGCCGTTTGCGCCAAACTCTTCCCATCAGCAATGAAGCGGGCGCGACCAACACCATCGTTTTCGGGAACGTCCTTCGATTCCACGTAGACGAGGCCATCCTTTATGGAAACGGGGACGACTACAAAATCGACCCCGAAAAGCTCAAAGCCGTCGGACGCATGGGCGGACCCACCTTCACCCGCACCCGCGACTGTTTCGACCTAGCTCGCCCCAAATGACTCTTAGAGGCTTAAGCATTGCGGCTGCCTATGCCGTCGTGCTAGGGTCGAACTAAGAGTCATGTCGTTGTCTCCCAACTTCAGTCGCGTTCACGAACTGCCTCCGGACGAATCGGCGATCTATCGTCGGCTGGATCCGATGCGTTTGCCGAAGCACGTCGCCATCATTATGGATGGCAATGGCCGTTGGGCCGGCAAGCGCAGCCTCAAGCGCTTCCTCGGTCACCAGCAGGGTGCCGAATCCGTGCAGTACGTGGTTGAAACTGCCTCCCGTATCGGACTTCCCTGGCTCACCCTTTATGCCTTCTCGCTCGAAAATAACCTCAAGCGCCCAAAGTCCGAAGTCAGCTTCCTCATGCGCCTGCTCCGTACCTATCTCACCAATAATGTGCAGCGGATGAATGACAACAATGTCCGCATTCAATACATTGGGCGTACGCACGAATTGGAAGAGGATGTCCGGGAACGCATGGAATGGGCTTCCGAGGCCACGAAGCTCAACACCGGGACCGTTCTCACTCTCGCGCTCAATTATGGCTCACGCTCGGAACTGGTTGACGCCTTCAAGGCGCTGCAAGCCGAGATCGAACGCAAAGAGCTCCGCCTCGAAGACCTCACCGAGCAGGACATCCAGCGCCATTTGTACACCGCGCACATGCCTGACCCCGACCTGCTTATCCGCACCTCCGGCGAAATGCGCGTATCGAATTATCTGCTCTGGCAGATCGCCTACTCTGAGATTTTCGTAACCGATCGCCTTTGGCCCGACTTCCGCGGCAGCCACATGCTTGAGGCAATCGAGGACTACCAGCGCCGCGAGCGCCGCTATGGCGGGCTCGGTGACGGAACCGAATCCGATGACATCGCCTCGCTCCCGGCCAACACCACGCTGGTTCCACGATAAAGCTCACAGCAAAAATCAGAAAAGTCTATAGATGGAAAGTACGGCGGAGGCGGCGGGAGTCGGTTTAACGACTGCCCTTGAAAAAAAAGCCACTCAAAACGCGCGAAACGGCCAAAATGCGCTTCTGAAGTACGCTACAAGTACACGGGGATTCTGGAATTGTCACAGAACGGATGATCCAACCCGGCTATGCCACCTCGTAGCGGGCTCCTCGCTACGGCACTGTAATTCTGCCTGGAGACCATGCTCGGCTTAGACTTATTGCTCAGGACCGGCATCTTGATGCGATAAAGCGTTGTTTTTTGCGCGCGCCCGCAGCAGGTTGTAGGTTTCCATCTCTTTCTGCGCTTTCGCCGGACGAAGAGCCGCCGTGGACGCATCTGCCAATTCCTGATGGAATTTCTCATTGTTCGGCGATAATCGCACCGCAGTTTCAAGCTCTCGAATCGCGGCCGTAGTCTTTCCGTTCTCGAGCTCGATCTTGCCGAGATCGTAGTTCGAATCGGCGTCACCCGGGCGGAGCTGGACCGCAATCCTGAACTCCTCTAACGCCTCTTGCTTCTCTCCCTGACTCCCCAGCACTTCTCCCATAGAGCGATGGACATCCGGAATCTCCGGATGCAGCTTCTCCAGCGCCTCCAGCCGTTTCGCGCCATTGTCGATTTGCCCGATCTTAATCATTGACTCCGCATAGGCATATTCCACCTGCAAAACGAGGTCGTTCTTTCCGATCACGGATTGAAGCGTCTCAATGCAACCAGGATAGTTCCCGATCATAAATTGACTCAGAGCAAGCATGCTGCGCGCCCCGGTATCGTCCGGGTGCAAGCTCAGATAGCGCGACAGCGGCGTAACGGCATCCGCAAATTGCGACCCCGCGAATGCCGCTCGTCCCCAGTTATAGTCGAGTCCCTCGAGCGACGGGTTCCACAAGGCGGCACGCTCAAAGTATGTGACCGCGGCGGAATAGTCATTGTTCGTTGCGGCGATCGCACCCAGATTGTTATAGCTGTCGGCCACCGCCGGTCCGACTTGCTCTCTCATCGCTTCGACCTTGCGCAATGCGGCCGGGTCCGCTGTGGCAGGAGAAGATGTTGCGGGGTGTGCCGAAGTTACTGGAATGCCCTGCGATCCCGACGTGTCCATCAGTCCCGCTAGCTTACTCTTATCCTGCGCCAGCGTTTTATTGGCCAGGTCTCTTGCGACATTCATCTCCGCGTGGCATCGCTTCGGCCCGGTGATCGAGAAGGAGGTGGCCGGTCTCACACTGGCCGGTAGCGCGCCTCTGATTCGGCCTACCCATGAAGGAGAAATTGCCCGGCTCCGCGGTGCGGCTGCGCTTGCCTTTAAGCGCGAAGTACGCCGCGCGGCTCCCGCTGCTGAGCCGCCAAGCGCAAAGATGCCGGCCTGATGTCGATGAACGCCTTCGGCAATCAATCATTAATTCGACGACCCATTCGGCATGCCTGAATCAACCCGCACCGCACGGTCTTCGGCGCGTTCAGTGTCCGGGATACGTTAAGAGCTTTACTCTATAGATCTGGAATTTATGCGGGTCCATCAGGAGCGCGCGGCCCTGATCGCTTTGGTCGCCATTCAGCCGTAGCTTCGCCGCCCAGAATCAGAAGTTGCTTTCCGTGGACGTTAAGTTGGGATATGCCGTTCTGGCTTCGGATCGTAGGCACTTCCTGGGCCGTCGACATTGCTGCTGCGGAGAATACGGCTAGCAGCACCGCGACAGCGAACGGTTGCATGGTGTTCAAAATCTCCTCCGTCCTCACGGCATTGCAGAATATAGCAAATTCAGCCGGTATCACTGCGTAAACAACGAGAGCGGAATCGCCTCGCCCATCACCCGATAGCCGGCGGCCGATGGATGCAGGTGGTCGCCGCAATCGTAGGCGGGCAGCAGGCGCTGTCGCTGGTGAGGGTCTCGCACCACGGCATCAAAATCGATCACAGCATCGAAGTGTCCGGCTGCTCGAATCCAGTCATTCATGGTCTGCCGGTCTGCCTCGCTCAAGGGGCCGGGGTGGTAGTAGTCCGAACCCATATAGGGCGTGATGGTCGCCCCGATTACCCGGATTCCGTGAGCATGGGCGCGCATGATGATCTGTTGGTAGGCCGCGATCACCCTATGTACCAAAGCGTATGTTCCTCCGGAATTACTTCGCCCGTCCGCGTCAGCCCGCCCAGATCGTTGACGCCCTCAAATACGATGAGCCAGCGGACGCCGGGGGGCGCGAGTACATCGCGATCGAAGCGCGCCAGTACGTTCGGCCCCAGCCCGTCCGTGAGAAGATGATTCCCGCCGATCCCCTCGTTGACAACTCCGATGTTCCGGCCTGCAGCCGACTGCTGCAGCCGAGACGCCAGCACATCGGTCCACCGATCGTTTCCATTCGTCGTCGCTCCGTGACCGTCGGTAATCGAGTCGCCCAGCGCTACAATCGAAGCGGCTCCCGGCGCACTCTGCACGTCAATTTCCGAGACCTGATACCAGTGATCCACCTTGTCCGGGGAGGCCAGGGTCACGGCGCCCACAACGTCTCCGTGCACAAAGTAAGACGTGGCGCGCGATCCTGGATGTCCTGTCTCCTGTGCCGGAGCGTCATCGAGGTGAAACGTGACGGCCAGGTCGGACAAAGCGCGAATTGGATAATGAATCGGGTCTGACACAAACTCCGCACCGGGGGGCACCGTCACGTCGGCTGCTCCGGCGAAGCTTAACGGCCTGTCGCTCGCCGGATCAATGTCCGATGAGCCGGGCGCGATTGGCCGCGCAATATGTACCGACGTGAAGTGCAGCGCCTCAACGCCGAACACATTCGAGACGTGTACTCGCAGCATCTGACCTCCAGCTGACAGATGAAAGATTTGTCGCAGGATCGAGTCGCGGAGGTCTTCACCCGGAAGCGCGTTTTGAGGCTCGGGAATCTGCTGCGACGCTCCCCATGTGGCGATCCACACCTGGGGACTGGCGGCAGTCTGGGCCTGCATATGCCCCGCGGCAAATACAAGTGTTAGAAGAAGAACAAAAGTTTGCAATCTATCCGTGCGCGTCTCATGGTTCTGGATTTAGTATTGGTCCCGGAATAATTCTGTAGCGACAACGTTGCAAGAATACCAGCAAGGGGGACACGTGCGTTTCTCTCTCAAGCCTCTTCTCGGTCTGCTCTGCCTTGGGTTCGCAATACCTGCCAGCAAGCCGCCTATAGCCAGAATCCAGCGTCCAGTTCGGCTCCGCCGCCTGTGACTTTCACCGCCGATCAGGATCATCAAAACATGATGGACCAACTGGGCATCAAGGCCCTGCGCACGGGCCCGAGCGGCGATGAGACGGCACCGAATCACGCCAACTACCGCGAGTCGAAGGCAAACCCCTTTCCGAATCTTCCCGACCCTCTGACGTTGAACAATGGTCAGAAGGTGACTACGCCTGCGATTTGGTGGAACCAGAGGCGTCCGGAAATCGTGGACATGTATGAGAAGTATGTCGATGGACGCGTTCCCGCGCATGTGCCTCGCGTGACGTGGACCGTCAAGACTGTCGACCATGAAATGATCGGGTTCCGGCCGGTCATCGCGAAAGACCTGATGGGGCGGACAACTCGTCGTATCTCGAGATCAGCGTCAACATTCACATGACGCTGGTAACGCCCGCCGACGCAAAGGGCCCCGTGCCCGTTCTGATGATGTTTGGTCGCGCCGGGTTCCCTGCTCCGAATGAACCCTCGAACGAGGAGCTGGATCGCATCAACAAAGCGTGGGAGTCGCTGCTGGTTCAGCAGGACCCGTCGCTCAAAGAAATGTTCGAGCAGCATCCCGCATGGCATCCCGTAAAGAACACGCCCTTTCAGTTTCCGCAGCTCAACGCGGACGGCGGCCTGCCGAATACCTGGCAGCTGATCGCCGATGGCTGGGGCTTCGCCCTCTTTGACCCGGCCAGCGTGCAGGCAGACGATGGCGCCCTCCTTACCAGAGGCATCATTGGCCTGGTGAACAAGGGGCAGCCGCGCCATCCTGAAGACTGGGGAGCCCTGCGCGCGTAGGCATGAGGAGCCGGGCGCGGCCTTGATTATCTTGAGACCGATCCCGCCGTCGATGCGAAACACGTCGGCATGGAGGGGGTCTCACGCTACGGAAAAGCGGCACTGGTCACCATGGCCTTTGATCAGCGTTTTGCCATGGTGCTTGTCGGCTCACCCGGAAAGGGCGGAGCGACGCCTTTGCGCCGAAACTACGGTGAAGCCGTCGAAAGCCTGACAGGCGGCGAGTATTACTGGATGGCCGGGAACTTCATGAAGTATGGAGCGTCGGACGCCACCTTTGGAAGCATGAACCCCGGTAACATTCCGGTCGATTCAAACGAGTTCATTGCGCTCTGTGCTCCGCGCCTGACGTTTATCAGTTACGGCATTCCTGAAAAAGGTGATGCGCACTGGCTCGATCACGAGGGCAGCTTTATGGCTACTGTGGACGCCAGTCGAGTGTTCGATCTGCTTGGCGCGAAAGGGCTCGGCGTGCAGGGAGACTACCACACGGCGAAAATGCCTCCGGTGAACCAAGGCCTTCTGAATGGCCAACTGGACTGGCGTCAGCATGATGGCGGCCACACAGACGCGCCAAACATGAAGTACTTCGTCCAATGGGCGGATCACTTTATTGGCCATGCTGCCGGTCAGCCGTAGAGCCTGGCTTGGGTGGTCAAGCCTTACCCGCGAATCGAAGCGCGATCCATTTTGGTGTGCGATTGGAGGAGTTTTTCGTGCGAGTTTTGTCTTTGCTTCTCTGCTGCATCCTTTCATCGGCGGGTGTGAATGCCATTGGCTTTGCTGAACAGGCGCGGCCGAAGACATCTGTTGCTGCAAGCCGGGATGGCGTCCACCATTATCGCAATCTGTTTGCAGAAGGTGGGCATCCGCAGAATGAAGTGGACCGGGAAAATCCATGCTGCGTACCAACAGCTCTTTCACGGCGATCCGCAAACCCAGGCGGTCTACTTCGAGGCCGGGAAAAACGCCAACGGTAAGCTTGCTTACATCACCGACTGGGCCAATCATGACGTACGCACAGAAGGCATGAGTTATGGAATGATGGTTGCCGTTCAGTTGGGCGATAAGGAGGTCTTTGATTCGCTGTGGAACTGGGCAATGACGTACATGTATTTGCCAGATCCCAAGCATTCGTCCCATGGCTATTTTTCCTGGTCATGCAAGACTGACGGCACGCCGAATGAGGAAACTCCGGCGCCCGATGGCGAAGAATATTTTGCGATGGCCCTGCTGTTCGCCGGAAACCGATGGCCCGGCGGAGTCGACATATATGACTATCACGCGCGCGCGGAAGCTCTGCTGCATGCCATGGTGCATCGCGAGGTGCTCTCCGCCATGACGCGTTTTGGTCCGCGCACCGTCGGGCCAGAAATGGACAAACAACATTCCATGGTTTTGTTTGTGCCTGGCACTATGCCGCATCCATTCACGATCCCTCGTATCACCTCCCTGCCTTCTACGAACTCTTTGCTCTCTGGGGACCGCCGGAAGACAGTGATTTCTGGAGGCAGGCGGCGGATGTCAGCCGGCAATTCTTCGAGAAAACAACCAACCCCACCACGGGACTAGCCCCTGACTATGCCAACTTTGACGGCACGCCGCATAGGACGCGTTTCCCGCAGTCTGGAGAGTTTGGATACGACGCGTGGCGAGTTGCTTCCAACTGGTCTGTTGATTGGTCTTGATGGCATAAAGCCCCGGCGGAGCAAGCGTTGAGCGATCGTATCCAGAAGTTTTTTCTATCGCAAGGCATTGCCAGATATGGTCCGGTATATACGCTGGACGGCAAGCCTCTCGGAGCAACTCCCGGACTCACGCATTCGAAGACCACCCGATTGGACTAATGGGTACAAACGCGGTGGCCAGTCTCGCCGCGCAGAATCACACTAATTCCAGGCAATTTGTGGAAGCCTTGTGGAACGCCCCGATACCAAGCGGCCAAAACCGCTACTACGACGGCATGCTTTACCTGATGAGCATCATGCACTGCTCAAGTAAATTCAAAATCGTTGCGCCAACGCAGGCGCAGCGTCCGCCGCGCGTCGCATTCCATCTACATCAAGGAGGCCTTAACGGTTGGTGCCTAAGCGATCGTAATTCACCCATTCGGTCGGTCGGATTTTGCGTGATCCATCCCGCTCGGACGCAGAGACGCAAAAATGTTGCTATTTGCCGGCGGCTACCGAATACAAGCATCAAGCGATTGATAACAATGACTAAGTCTAAGTTGCTTCCCGATAAGATGTCCCCACAGTTGCCCCCGTCCTGCATAGCTGCTTGGGATACTGCGTGACAGCGAATATCCTTCTTTGAGCCCGAGCTGGCTTACAGCAATCCAACGACTCGGCGATTTGCCGGTCACATAGAAGTTTTAGTCATCGAGGAACCCTCAATGAGCGTTACGGGCCAATGCACTCATCCAGACTCGCAATATCTCGAAGCGTGCATTGGCGATTATGCACCAAGCGAGATTTGTAACGCGAATTACTTATGAATTAC
>CAWAPC010000013.1:0-3103 GCA_963783805.1 uncultured Acidobacteriaceae bacterium
AGCGACCACATGTAGGCTGGGATGACGCCGCCGGCCGTTCCTCCAATGTAGTAGCAGCAGATGTAGAGGCCGGCCGCCGATGCGCGGCCGCCCGGCGGGGCCGCGATGCGGAGAAAGCTGTTCGCCGTGGCCTGGGCGACGAAGACTCCGGTGCATACAAGTCCCAGCCCGGCGAAGACCACTATCCATAAGGAGTGGCTGAGCGTGATGAATGCGCCCAGCAGACATGCTCCGATGGCGAAGGCAATTCCTGCGCGCATTCCGATGCGCGTCACCAGATAGCCTCCTCCAGGCGTAACCACAAGGCCGATCAGATAAATCGCAAAGAGGTAACTGAGGGCCTCGGTGGAGAGATGAAACGGCGCGTCGGCCAGATAGAAGGTGATGTACGTGAACGTCCCCACGAGCGCGAACAGCATGCCGCAGCCCACGGCAAACGTCGCCAGCAGCCGCGGATTGCGAAAGTGCGCGAGCATTGCGCCAAGCTGCGCGATGGAATTGGACCGGTGTTCTGGCGGCATGGGGCGCTTCTCCTCCGGCAGCCAGCGCGCGATGGCTGCTGCGCCGATGAGTGTCAGCGCGCCGAGCAGCAAGAACGACCATCGCCAGTTCAGCCGTTCGGCGGCGATGCCCGCCGTAATCCGGCCCAAGAATCCACCCAGCGCCGTGCCGCTCACATAAATGCTCATCACAATGGGAACGGCGTGGTGCTCCCACTCCTCGCCGATGTAGGTAATGGTGATGGCAAAGACGCCGGGCAGGATAAGCCCCTGCAAAAAGCGCCAGAAGATGAGCGCATGGAGACCTGGCGAAGTCGCCGCCAGCAGGGTTGGCACGGACAGTAGGAGCGTGGAGGCCACAATCACGCGCTTGCGATTCATCTGCTCCGCAAGCGCGCCCAAAATGGGAGCCGACAGCGCAACGCCCAAGGTAGACGAGCTGACGGTAAGGCCGACAACGGATTTCGACGCGTGAAAGATGTGCTCCAGCAGCGGCAGCATGGGCTGCGTGACGTAGAGATTCAGAAATGCGAAGACTCCGCAAAGGCAGACTGCCGCGACCGCGCGAAAGGAGCCGAGCCCCGCCGTATCCGGCGGAGGCAGCCGCTGCTCAACGCTCTCAATCGCAGGATTCGCCCCCGCAAGCGGAGAAACAGGTTCAAACTCGTCCACGCTTCAGATTAAGGCCTCTCGTGTTGCGGGCAAAGTTTCCGCGCTGCTGAAGGTCTCTGTAATGAACAGCCCTCCTATTTAGGCGCGGCCCGTCACGAATCAGCATGTGAGGCGCTAAAGTTTCGGGCAGGTTGTCAGCGAATGGTCAGCAAAGAGCGAACGATTTCTCGTCGATTGGGCCCGTTTCCGCAACTTACTTTCGTAGCTGGCCGTATAAAGAGGTACGGGCGGCATTTGAAATGCGGCCCCGGTTCGGGTCGCCGATGGTCTCGCAATCTTTCCCTGCGGTTTTTGCTCTTTCCTGCCTGCTGGTGACGATTCAGGGCTCTGTTCACGCGCAATCAGCGGGCGGCACTGCCGCCGCGCAGCAGCCCGGCTATACATTTCAAGCCGGTACCGCATCGTCCTGACTGATGTCACAGTGACCGACAAAAAGGGGAACCCCGTTCACGGCCTCAGGGCTTCGGACTTCCACATCTTCGACAACAACAAGCCTCAGGTGCTCGCGTCGTTTGAAGAACACGCCACCGCTCCTGTTGCGCCGTTTCCGCAAACCTCAACCGCACCCGGCGTCTACAGCAACAGCTTTTTGTTGCACCTGCCTCCGGTTCTCAACATCATCGTCATCGATATCGACAATCTCGAGATCGTCGACCAGATGTACCTCAATTACGAACTGTCGCGGTTTGTCAAAAATCTACCGCCCGGCCGGCCTCTCGCCATCTACTGGCATACCGGACCCTCCAGCATTCTGCTTCAGAGCTTCACATCAGACCATGCTCTGCTGCTGGCCGCTATTCGCGAAGCCATCCCGCATTTCCCGCCCACTGGCCGCGAATACTACACTGACTTTTCGACTCTGCATCAGATCGCTCTCGACCTGGGACAATTCCCGGGACGCAAAAACATCCTCTGGTTTTCGGGAGGCTCCACGCTTTTTCTGCGCCGTGACGCCACGATCTTCGAAGACCGGGATCAGCTCCGCCATGTCTACGACAAGCTCGAAGCCGGCCGCATCGCAATCTATCCCGTCGATGCCCGCGGCCTCACCTTGACCGCGGGTCCTGCTATGTGGAATCAGCACGCGCTAATGAGTGACATCGCCGAGGCCACAGGCGGCCGCGCGTTCTACAACGACAATGGCCTTGACCTGGTCGCCGCTCATTGGGTCGACAACGGCGGCAGCTTTTATTCACTCAGCTAATCGCCCAGCGATTTTCGCTTCGACAACAAGTGGCACAAAGTGCGGGTCAAGCTCAATGCTGACGGATCCAACTACACTCTCAGCTATCGCCAAGGATACTTCGCCGATGGAAGCGTGGGCAGCGTCCAGCAGCCAAAGACGCCGCGGACACGGCTGCTCGCGGGCGGAGAAACTGTCACAGAACCCGACGTGCGCAGTATTCCCCTCATCTTCCAGGCCCGCGTCGTGCCCGCGTGGGATGCCCCGCCTGATTCGGCCGAGGCCGGTTCGCTACTCCTGCTGCTAAGCCTCCGAAGAAGGGAACCAGCCCTTATTCCATTCAATACTCGCTGCCCGCCGATTCCTTCATTCCGACAATGGCCAATGGCAACCCGCAGATCACAGCCGGAGTCGCTGTCTTCGCCTTCAATGAGGATGGTTCACCCGTGGCGCGGGTGGCCGACAGGTTCACAATTACCGTAAATGGAGACCAGCTCCGGCGTTCCCCGCATGCTCTCCTGACCGTCCATCAGCAGATCAACCTGCGAAAGGGCCAGAACTACCTGTACGTTGCTGTTTGGGATATGGCGAGCGGACGCCTCGGCACGCTCCAGATTCCGCTGAAAGCAGCGGCTCCGCCCAAAGTGCGCAAACCCTGATCCGCAAGAATATGGCCGGACTGAAGGGCGGAGGGCCCGAGGGAAACCGATTTCCAACCCTTTCCACAACTGACAACCATCCTCCGCGA
>CAWAPC010000014.1:0-183502 GCA_963783805.1 uncultured Acidobacteriaceae bacterium
AGAAATCTGGGAAAGAAGGTTTGGAAAAGAAGAGCCGCTCGAAGAAACAAAAGCAGCGTCTATCAACCGCGAATTCGACCCAACCTACAAACCCATCAGTCTCAAAGAAGAAGCCAGAATAGCCTTCGCCAGCCAACCACCAGAAATCAACCCAGACCTGTGGTGAAAAATTCGACTGGCGCGAAGCGCGGCAATGGGTCAGTTTGAATCCACAGCTTCCGGATTGCTCGTGACTCGGGACAATCCCGCGAGTCTCAGAATACTTACGGGCGCGACTGTCACTTCTGACAGTGGCATGCTCGGTGCGGTGCTCTTAGACTGCGCCTTGTAGTTACCCGCACCAGGAGAGCGCAGAATGCTCCTCCGCGGGATCTTCGCCCAGGGTTTCCGGGCGCGCGATACATATTCCGTTGCCGTTTCCCAAACCAACCAGGCGGCAGAAGATGAACCCGGCCCCAGGAACTGAAATAAGGCGTTGGAGGAGACAATGGCACAAATTGACGGTACGGGGCCGAAAGCCCCCGCAGAGCAGACACCAGCAGCGCCCGGTTCACCCAGCGCGACCACAACTATCGACGGGAAGTATCTCCCGCCGCCACCGAAATTCGGCGGCGTGATCAACCTGACGCTACAGACTCCAAGCCGTACTGGCCGCCCAGGTGGTGCCGCCTAAAGGCGCGCCCAACGTGCTGTTGATCATGACCGACGACCAGGGCTACGGCGTGTCCGGCACATTCGGCGGCGTCATTCCGACGCCAGCGATGGACCGGATCGCCAAAGATGGGCCTGCGCTACACCCAGTTCCACTCCACCGCGCTCTGCTCGCCCACGCGCGCCGCACTGATCACCGGCCGCAACCACCACTCGGTGGGCTTACGGAGTTATCGGGGAGCTGTCCACGGGCTACCCGGGCTACGACTCCGTCATCGGTCCAGAGAGTGCCACCATCGGTGAGATTCTGAAGGAGAACGGCTACGCCACGTCGTGGTTCGGCAAGAATCACAACACTCCGACCTATCAATACAGCACCGCGGGGCCCTTTGACCAGTGGCCCGTCGGGATGGGCTTCGAGTACTTCTACGGATTCATGGGCGGCGAGACCGACCAATGGACGCCATACCTTTTCCGGAACACAACCAAGTCTTTCCGTGGGTCGGAAAACCCGGCTACAACCTCACTACGGACATGGCGGACGAGGCAATCAAGTACATGAGCGAGTTGAATGCGGCCGCGCCCGACAAACCATTCTTCCTTTACTACGTTCCCGGGGGCACCCACTCGCCGCACCAGCCCACGCAAGGAGTGGATCGACAAGTTCAAGGGCAAGTTTGACATGGGCTGGAATCAGCTGCGAGAGCAGATTTTCGCCAACCAGAAGCGGCTCGGCGTGATCCCGGCGAGTACGCAACTCACCCCTTGGCCAGATGTCCTGCCGAAGTGGGACACGCTCCCCGCCGAGAATAAGAAGCTGTTTGCCCACCAGGCGGAAGTGTTTGCCGCCTACGCCGCCTACACCGACCATGAGATTGGCCGCGTCATTCAGGCGGTCGAAGACATGGGAAAGCTCGACAACACACTGATCATCTACATCAGCGGCGACAACGGCACCAGCGCAGAAGGCACTCTCGTCGGCACATTCAACCAGATGACCGCTTACAACGCCATCCTCGATATTCCCATCGCCGAGCAGATGAAGTCTTACGATGCCTGGGGCTCGGAAGCGACCTATCCGCATATGTCGGTGGCGTGGTCCTGGGCGTTCGATACGCCCTTCAAGTGGACCAAGCAGGTGGCGTCGTACTTCGGCGGCACTCGGCAGGGCATGGTCATCTCGTGGCCGAGCCATATCAAGGACGCCGGCGGCGTCCGCACCCAGTTCCACCACATGATCGACATTGTGCCGACGATCCTCGAAGCGGCGGGCATCCAAGCGCCATTGATGGTCAACGGCGTTGCCAGAAACCAATCGAAGGCGTGAGCATGGCTTACACCTTCGACAAGGCCAACGCCAATGCGCCGTCGAAGCGCGAGACGCAGTATTTCGAGATGTTCGGCAACCGCGCGATCTACCACGATGGCTGGATCGCCGCCACGCCGCCGCCGGCTCCGCCTTGGCTGATGGGCACGGTAAAGCTGCCCGAGGTGGTCAACGGCTACAAATGGGAGCTTTACAACATCGCCGAAGATTACTCGGAGAACAACGACCTCGCGGCCAAGTATCCCCGACAAGCTGCGCGAGTTGCAGGAGCTCTTCCTGGTGGAGGCGACGAAATATAACGTGTTCCCATTGGACAATTCGGTCCTCACCGCGCATCATCACGCCGCGGCCGAGCGCGACCGCCGGGCGGACTCTCTTCACCTACTCGGGTGAGATGGCCGGCCTTCCCGTCGGCAACGCACCCAGCATCCTGAACAAGTCCTACACCATCACCGCCGAGGTGGAAATCCCGCAAGGCGGCGCGCGAGGGAATGCTCGTCACCCTGGGTGGCCGCTTCGGCGGCTATGGTCTTTACCTGCTCAAGGGCAAGCCGGTCTTCACCTACAACCTCCTCGACCTGGAGCGGTTCCGCTGGGAAGGCGCAGGCAGGCGCTCACGCCGGGCAAGCACACCATCGTGTTTGACTTCAAATACGACGGACCCGGCCTCGGCAAGGGCGGCACCGGCGTCCTGTCGGTGGACGGCAAGGAAGTCGCCAGCCAAACGATCCCGCACACCATTCCGTTCCTCATGTCCATCGACGAGACCTTCGACGTCGGCATCGACACTCGCACGCCGGTGGACGACAAGGACTATCAGGTGCCGTTCCGCTTCACCGGCAAGATCGACAAGCTCACCTTCAAGCTCGGGCCGGAGGAGTTGATGCCGGAGGACCAAAAGGCCAAAGCCGCATCCGAAGCTGCGGTGCACAGCTAGGAGCGAGTCGTCATTGGATTGAGGCTTGCGGGCCGCTTGTTTCAGGGGCCCACAATCCCAGTATCCGTCTCTGGTTGGATAGTCGGCCATTCGGAACCTAATGGATTCAAACTGACCCACTACCCGAAGCGCGTGTCGCTGGACGCGCAGTCCCAAAGAGCGTTCAAAGATGGCGCGAAGCGCGTATGCCTGGACGGCCAGTCCCCTGAAGCTGACACCGCCCCGGCGCATCCAATAGAGTAGTCATAGCGACATGCCATCTCAGTCCAACATCGCGGAAGCACCGCAGAACGGTCTGACCACGGTCGGCGAAAGCGCATTGCGCGACAGCCACGGCCGCGCCATTACCGATCTGCGCGTCTCCATCACCGACCGCTGCAACTACCGCTGCGTCTACTGCCGCACCGGCAACGAGGGAGCCCAGTACGCCGAGCTGCCCATCGCCGATTACCTCCGCACTGGTGCGCGTCTTCGTCGGCCTGGGCATCGAAAAGGTTCGCCTCACCGGCGGCGAACCCCTGCTTCGCAAAGGACTCACCGACCTGATCCGCGAGCTGGCAAAGCTGAGAACCAGCGACGGGGAAAAACTCGACCTGGCCCTCACCACCAACGGCCATCTGCTCGAAGCTCAGGCGGCCCAGTTGAAAGAAGCCGGCCTCAGCCGCATCACCGTCAGCATGGACGCCGTCGACGCCGCGACCTTCGAGCGCATCACCCGCGTCCCCGGCAGCTTTCAGCACGTGCTGCGCGGCATCCGCGCCGCCCAGCGCGCCGGCCTCGGACCGATCAAGGTCAACTGCGTTCTGCTGCGTGGCTTCAACGACGATCAGATTCCTCTCTTCGCCCAGTTCGCCCGCGAAGAAAACGTCATCGTCCGCTTCATCGAGTTCATGCCGCTCGAAGAAGACCGCACTCTGGACGCCGCAAACCGTTGTCCCCATTCGCGAGGTCATCGCGCAGCTCGAAACCTTTCGCCCCGTAGTTCGCACTGCAGCCGAACACGCTCAGCGAAACCGCCGTCCGCTACACCTTCGACGACGGCATAGGAGAAATCGGCATCATCGCGCCCGTCTCGCAGGCCTTCTGCGGCCAGTGCAGCCGCGTCCGCCTCACGTCCGACGGAAAGATCCGCACCTGCCTCTTCTCGCAGTCCGACCACGACCTCTACGGAGTCATGCGGCGCGGAGGCACTGACGCCGACCTCGTCGCCTTCATCCAGCGCACCATCGCAAAAAAAGAGGCCCGCCACCACATCGGCGAGCCCGACTTCCTCAAACCCTCACGCAGCATGGTCCACATCGGCGGCTAGGTGCTGGCCGCACGGGCACACGCGGCTTAGCCGCCATGTGCTGGCCGCACGGGCACACGCGCTTCGCGCCAACTCAACGCGAGCGCTGGCGGCCACTCCCGCTGGTCGTGGAGATGGCCTGAACGCTGATCGCCGAAACTGATCGCCGAACCCGATCGCTCATTTGCATGCCACTGCGGCACCGGCTGCGCGCTCGCAATCCACGCCGAGTAAATCAGATCGCGAAGCATGCTCGCCCCAGCCGCCAGCCGCTCCGCCGTAAACTGCTTCCCCTCCGGAGTGCCCGCGCCATCGAAGCCATGTTCTTTGTCAAGCTGGTACACGCGCTCCGTAAGCGATCCGGTGTGGCGCAGATAGGCCAGATACGCGTCCCACTCATCGCTCACCGGATGCACCGGAGTCATCAAAGGACGCACATCCGCAGCCGTCAGATTCGCGGTGACAAACGTAGCTCTCGAACTTCGAGTGGATCCCGTGCTGCGTCGTGTAACCGTTGGGATTGTCTTTCTCAACCCAGCCGTCGTAGTCCCGCGTCACATGCAGCGGCTGCGATCCGTCGGCCACATAATGGCCCATCCATCCCGCGTAGAACAGGATCGCGGCCTCAACCGGCTTGGTGTCCGCATGCTGCGCCGTGAGCTCGCGATAGTTGCGCATCGCCGACTTCAGCCGCTCCCAGATTTCATTCGTGATGTAAGGCTGAAAGCCAACCTTATCCGGCTGCAGCTCGCGCGCAATATCCGGATGCGTAATCTCCGCCGCAGTAAGCGCGGCAATATAGTCGTACCGGCGACGCGGCAGCGGGCCGATCATGTCGGCGTATTCAAGGTCGATAAAGTGGTCCGGAGCCTGCGCCGCATTCAGCTCCGGCTCGCGCAGGCGAACGCCAGCGATCAGGTTCCGGCCCAAGATACTCGATCTCGTCGATCGCTCCCGGCGTGCGCAGAAACGCCGGAACATCCGACGGCAGACTCTCCGCGCCCAGCCGATTGATCATCTTGTGCCCCGTATCTCCCCACCCAAAAGAGGGAGGCACGGCAAGCAGTGGCAGCAACGTAAAGACCGCAACACGGCGCAGGCAGACAGACAGGTTTCTGTTCATCCCGCGAGTATAAACGCACGTCCGCAGCAGCTCCCGCGCGCATGCCGAAAATTCACATATTCCCCTGCAGAAGCGCAGGAAATCATTGGTATCCTGAAGGAGATATGCCTACGAAACAGGAACTTCTAAAGCAGCCCATTCAGCACATCGACATCAAGCAGCACAATGTCGTTGCCCTCGTCGACGCCATGCAGCACATGGCCTACAGCTCCCGTGACCTCGCCCGGGCCGCGTCGATCTACGAGCGCATGTTGCGCGATCAGGAGTGCGGCGTCATCCTGTGCCTCGCCGGCTCTCTCATCAGCGCCGGACTCAAGCAGGTCTTCGTCGATCTCATCCGCAACCACATGGTCGACGCCGTAGTATCGACCGGCGCAAACATCGTCGATCAGGACTTCTTCGAGGCGCTCGGCTTTAAACACTACATCGCCGACGATCTCCTCAAGCAGGGCACCGAAGACGCAACCCTCCGCGAGCTGATGATCGACCGCATCTACGACACGCTCATCGACGAAGAAGAATTGCGGCTCTGCGACGAGACCACCGAGAAGATCGCCAACTCGCTCGATCCCCGCCCCTACAGCTCGCGCGAATTCATCCGCGCCATGGGTGCGTATCTCGAGCAGGAAGGCAAAACTCCAGCCAAAGGAGGCGCGGACTCCATCGTCTATGCGGCCTATCAGAACGACGTGCCCATCTTCTGTCCCGCCTTCAGCGACTGCTCCGCCGGCTTCGGACTCGTAGCCCACCAGCACGCCCGCCAGGACAAGCCAAAGGTCTCGATCGACTCAGTAAAGGACTTCTATGAGCTGACGCAGTTGAAAATCGCCAACCCCACCACCGGACTGCTGATGATCGGCGGCGGCGTGCCCAAGAACTTCGCGCAGGACATCGTGGTAGCAGCGGACATCCTCGGCTCCGAAGCGCCCATGCACAAGTACGCGATACAGATCACCGTCGCCGATGTCCGCGATGGCGCATTATCTTCAAGCACCCTTAAGGAAGCCAGCTCATGGGGCAAGGTGGACACCACCTTCGAGCAGATGGTCTACAGCGAAGCCACGCTGGCGCTGCCGCTTATCGCCGGATACGCGTACCACAAGAGAGCTCACGCCGCGCGGCAAAGCCGCCACTGGTCGCGCGTGCTCGATCCTGTTACCGCGTAGTCAATCGCTACTCCGAATGCAGAAATGAGGGGGCATCCGCCCCCTCATTTCCGTTGAAAATCAACCACATAAAAATATTTTATGGATTTCTCTTTGTCGCAAAAAAGAACTGGGATAATATGAAACCCAATTCCTCCCCCGGGCCCGATTGAATTCTTTTTGGAGCATCTGTGTGTGGCTGACAATTGAGATAATTTCTGCCTTGTACCTGGTATCTTTCGCATGGTTCTGGTCGCTCTGCCGGTCATCCGTTCTGGATAGGACGAAGGACCGTCGCGTGCAGCGGCAATCCAACGTCATCCCTTTCGAGCGTGGCATCAAGTTAAGCATGCGAAAAGGTGTCAGAATTTGATTGTTCGTGCAGTTTAGCTAACCAATTCAGGTCACAATTCCTTAGAACAAATGATGTTCGGCATCATCGACGAGGGCTTCGGCCAGCTTTGAGCGGCGGCTGTCTTCCATGGCAACAGCCTCGGTAGCCGTTCGCACACGCGCCACCGAGAGCCAGTTGTCCTTGTGTGGAAACTCAGCCACCCAGGGCGGCAAGGGCATGCGGAAGTAGCGGCTTAACGCAACCGCGTATCCCTCGTAGAGCAGTCGCATTTTATTGAGACGCTCCATCGAATCGGCATCGCGGCAAATGCGAATGCCCGATTC
Organism: uncultured Acidobacteriaceae bacterium; assembly: GCA_963783805.1. Taxonomy (GTDB): domain Bacteria; phylum Acidobacteriota; class Terriglobia; order Terriglobales; family Acidobacteriaceae; genus Silvibacterium. Next base: position 7,150 of record CAWAPC010000014.1, read on the forward strand.
GCAAAGCCCCTGATAAAGCACTTGAAAACGCTCCGGCGGCAGACGGTCTTCGCTGTTCGTAACCGGCTTCTGGGAAAACACCTGGGCAAGATCAACCATCGCGTGACGCGCCATCGCGAAGGTCAATTGCGCCTGGCGCGCGGCGTGGTCCTGAACGCCGGCAATCATCAAAGCGCAAGCGTCGAGGACCGCCGTAAGAGCCGCCAGCCAGCTTTGGTTGGAATGCTGCGAGCGAAAGTAACAAAGCAGCGGATAGGAGATATGGCTCTCCAGCAGTTCCGCCGACCAGCGCTCCCACTCTACCAGCAGCAGGTTCAGCGCCTCGCTGCCGCCCTCGAATTCGTGCCGCCGCATCAATTCGGCAGCTGTGGGCGGCGATCCGGCGCGCGCATCGAGCAAAGAGATCGTAACCTCGCGCCGCGAAAAAGCACCATAGAGAACGGGAAAGTAGCTAATGACCATAGCGAGAAACCCGAGTCCCATGCCCGATTCCAGCACGATCAGAAAGCGCGCGGCGGTCGAATGCGGGGTGATGTCGCCAATCCCCAGCGTAAAAATCGTAGTGCCGCTCAAATAAACATCGGAGGCAAAGTTGGCATGGACATGCAATGGGTCGTTGAAAGGCAAGCGCAGCGAAAACAGGATCAGAGCAAAGCCGAGCACAAGCGATGCGGCCCATATCACAATGAGCAGCAGCAGGGATAGCGGCCCATAATAACTGAATGCCGTCTCCCGTTTGCGCGCGTCGCGAATGCACGCCGCTACATGCGACCACGGCCACCATGTGAGGATGTAGAAAATGCGCGTGATGCGAAACCGCCCCGTTGCGCGACGCGGCAGAATCACCGTCTGGAACGAATCCAGCAACGCAGTGAAGATGCAGGCAATTCCGGCGCAGAATAAGACGATATGCACGTCGGGACTCCTCTTCTATTGCAGCAAAACAGGAGCGGGGCATGCACGTCAACCGCGATCTGCGTATACTGGGCGTAATCTGGGAGAGATGTTCGGACTCGCCCGTCTGCTTGTGAAATTTGGCCTGCTGCTCCTTCTCGCAGGCGGCGTAGTTTATCTGCTCGGACGCCTGGGCATCTCCTTCGGACACCTGCCCGGCGATTTTGCATGGCGCCGCAAGAATGTTTCCGTTTATTTTCCGCTCGGAACGTCGATTCTGCTCAGCCTTTTGCTGACGCTCATCCTTTACCTCCTCTCGCGTTTCCGCCGCTAACTGCATGTAGACTGGGAAATTGTGGAGAGTCCGGAGAAATCGTTGACCGCAGCAGGCCAGCTAGGCTTCAGCTTTGAAGCGACGCCAGTCGCCGCAGCGCCGCGTCTGGAAAGTGAGCGAGCTGGTGGGGGAATTGCGCGCCGATATAGAGCGCGAATTCTCCGATCTCTGGATCGAGGGAGAAATCTGCGATCTTCGGCCAGCCGCCTCCGGTCACATTTACTTCACACTTAAGGACGAATCCGGCCAGCTCTCCGCAGTTCTATTTCGCCGTCAGGCGTCGCTCCTGCGCTTTCGCCCGGAAAACGGGCTGTATGTCTTGTTGCGTGGAAAGCTGTCCCTTTACGAACAGCGCGGACAAGTACAGATCGTCGCCGAACATCTTGAACCGATGGGAGCGGGCTCTCTGCAACTTGCCTTCGAGCAGGTTAAGCGCCGGCTCCAGCAGGAAGGGCTTTTCGATGCGGAGCGCAAAAAGACTCTTCCCGCTTTTCCGCGTTGCGTGGGCATCGTAACATCGCCTTCCGGGGCAGTCATTCGCGACTTCATAACGGTAGTAAACCGTCGCCATGCCGCGCTCGAAATACTCTTGTACCCGGCCCTGGTTCAGGGCGAAGCCGCAGCCGCTGAGATCGCAAAGGGCATCGCGTATTTCAACGAAACGCGCGAAGTCGATCTCATCGTAATCGCGCGCGGCGGAGGATCGCTCGAAGATCTCGCTCCCTTCAACACGGAGTCCCTGGCCCGCGCGATTGCGGACTCGGAGTTGCCTGTCGTCTCCGCCGTTGGCCATGAGACTGACTTCACCATCGCCGACTTCGTCGCCGACTTGCGCGCTCCAACGCCCTCGGCGGCGGCGGAACTCATTACGACCGCACAGAACAGATCGAGAGAATATCTGGAGCAGCTTCTGCAACGCCTTCATCGCGGCGGCGCGCTACGTCGTAATGCAAGCGCGTGAACGCTTCTCACAAGTTTCTATTGATGCGGCGCTGGCGCGTGCCGGAGACAACTTTAACCGGAGGCAGCAGCGCATCGACGAACTGTGTTTCCGGATGGAAGCGGCTTGGCGCGCACTTTCGCATGAGAAGATGCAACGCCTGCAATCGTTTGCATCGGCCATTCTGCGAAATGACACAGCGCAGCGCATTGGGTTCCTGCGCGAACGGCTGGAAAATCTTTCGTCCGATTGACACGTTCGCAAACCCTCTTGAATAGGAACCGCCGCGCAAGCCTTCAGTCGCTCGAACGGCAACTGATCTCGCTGTCGCCACTGGCCGTGCTCAACCGCGGATACGCGCTCGTCTACGACGAAACAGGCGCGTTGTTGAAAAGCGCAGCAAACGCCACGCCGGGACAACTTCTCTCCACCCGGCTCGCCAACGGAACCGTTGAGAGTCGTGTAACGAAAGCCACGCTGGAATAAAGGAAGCATGAGAAAACTCTTTGGAACAGATGGAATTCGCGCCGTGGCAGGTGAGCCGCCGCTGGATGCAAAGACAATTTATGCGGTAGGCATCGCACTCGCGCATCAGCTCAGGGCAAACGCAGCGCAACCATCCGTTATTCTCGGAATGGATACTCGCGAGTCCGGAAACTGGATCGCGGCAGCTCTCTCGGCCGGATTGTCAGACGCGGGCGCTACCGTTCAAAGCGCAGGCGTCATCACCACGCCCGCCATCGCTTACCTGGCGCGCAAACATGGCTTCACGGCCGGCGTAGTTATCTCGGCTTCGCACAATCCCTGGCACGACAATGGCATCAAGATCTTCGGCGGCGGACGGCTACAAGCTGCCCGATGCGATCGAACTCCGTATTGAAGAAGAGATTTTCCGCCAGCTTGAATCGGTCGCCGCACCCGATGCGGCAATGCTTTCCGCGCCATCCGTCAACGAAAAATTCCGCGCTGATTATGAAGCCTTCCTCCTGACTGCGGTGCCGAATCTCGAACTGGATGGGCTGAAGCTTGTCCTCGACTGCGCCAACGGAGCAGCATCAGCCATTGCTCCGGAATTGTTCTCTCGGCTTGGCGGTAAGGTTCATTTCACGCATGTTCATCCAAACGGCCGCAACATTAATGCCGAATGCGGAGCGCTGCATCCAGAGATTGTCGCCGCAGAAACTAAAGCGCATCACGCCGATATCGGCATCACCTTCGACGGGGACGCTGACCGCGCGCTCTTTGCGGATGCCAACGGCAACGTCGTCAACGGCGATGCCGTCCTTCTGCTTGCAGCGCGCGACCTGAAAAGACGCAAACTTCTCCACGGCGATCTTGTGGTCGCCACAACCATGTCTAACATGGGGCTGGAAGCTGCTCTGCGGCGCGACGCCATCAAGATGCTGCGCGCCCCTGTCGGCGATAAATACGTTCTCGAAATGATGCAGGCGAATTCCGCATCCATCGGCGGGGAGCAATCGGGACACGTCCTTTTTCCGCATCTCGCAACTACTGGCGATGGAGTGCTGACCGCATTGGTGGTGCTCGATGTAATTCGTCGTTCAGGAAAGGCACTTCACGAGCTTGTCTCGGACCTGAAGGTATTTCCGCAAGTCATCGTCAATGTTCGCGTAAAGGAGAAGAAGCCGCTCGATGCGATTGCATCGGTCGCGGCCAGCATTCGCGACGCTGAAGAGGAATTGAAGAGTAATGGCCGGGTTGTCATACGGTATTCCGGAACGGAGCCATTGGCGCGCGTAATGATCGAGGCGGAATCGGAGGAGATCATGCGCCGTCATGCGGACGCAATCGCCGGCGCGATCCGTGATGCGTTGGGGGCTTAGGTTGGACTGCCCCCTCCGATCCCTGAACCTGGATTCGGTCAATGCGCAGGCCGGCAACCCGGATTGCTGCGACCATCGAAGGAGCTTTAGTACGGTATAAATGTGCTGAGCAAAATTCAGCACCGGGACTGCCATGAAATTGCGCGTGGGATATCGCCTCAGAGTTTTATTGGGTTTAAGCTTCTTCGTTGGCGCGGCTGTTTTCGGGCATGCGCAGAACCGCCTTGTCGCGCTCTTTTACATGACTGACAACCCCGATTCGGTGCGGTCTTTTCTCGCCCACTCGGCAAAGATTGGCATTCTCGTGCCTACCTGGTATTCCGTCGACGCGAATGGCCTCGTCTCCGGCGGACCCAATCCAGAAGTGATGGAGGTGGCGCAGCAACAGCATCTGCCGGTTATGCCGATTATTACCAGCGCAGGCAAGGCTGCTTTTCATACGCTGCTTCTCAGCCCCATCGCGCAGAAAGTGATGATTGCTTCGCTTCTGCAGCAAGCGAAACTGCACGGCTACTCGGGCATTCAGTTCGATTTTGAAGATATCTCGTGGACGGACCGCGATGCGCTGTCCGCCCTGGTGAAAGAATCCGCCGACGCGATGCATGCCGCAGGATTGCAACTCAGCATCGCTACCGTGCCCAATGCTCCCGGCTACCCCGGCGCGGGCGCTTTTGCGCGGTGGATATATGCCGACTGGCGCGGAGCCTACGATCTGAAGGCGCTTGCGCAGTCCGTCGATCTGATCTGCCTGATGACCTATGACCAGCACACGCGCTGGACTACGCCGGGTCCGGTAGCAGGCTGGCAATGGACGGTTGATAACCTTAACTACGCGCTACAGTTTGTGCCGCCGCAGAAGCTGTCGCTCGGCATTCCTTTGTATGGCTACCATTGGTTCGCGGGCAATCCGCTGATTAAAGATGAGGAGAGGCCGAATTCGACCGCAAACTATATTAGCGAGCCCGACGCCATGCTGCTGGCGCAGGAATACAAAGGGACTCCGCAATGGGACCCCGTCGACCACACTGCATGGTTTTACATTTATCGCGACCAGATGCGCGAATGGGTCTTTTACACCGACACACGCACCTTTGAAGACCGCTATAAGCTTGCGCAGGAGCGCGGACTTGAAGGCTTTTGCTCCTGGGTGCTCGGAAACGAAGATCCGGCAATATGGAAGCTGCTTCCCGACCGCAAATAAGCGCTTTTTCTCTGATGGAATGTGTACGGGCTTCGTTACTCGAGATCTCTCCAATTTGCCCCCACTCCTACATCGGCGACCAGCGGCACACTCAACTCGACCACGCTCTCCATCTCATGCTGCACCAGCTCGCGAACTTCAGCCACTTCTGATTCCGGAACATCGAAAAGCAGTTCGTCATGCACCTGGAGCGTCATGCGCGTCTTGAGTTTTTTTGTTTCGAGGAGCTTTTCGATGCGGATCATAGCCAGCTTGATCAGGTCCGCTGCCGTTCCCTGCAATGGAGTATTCACTGCCGTGCGCTCGGCAAAGCCGCGCAGGTTGGCGTTGCGGCTTTGAATGTCGGGGATGGGCCGCACCCGTCCGAACATCGTCCTTACTTTCTGCTCGCGGCGCGTTTCCTCAAGCAGACGATCGATAAATGCGCGGACTCCCTTATATCGCTCGAAATAGGTTTCGATGTAGAGCCGCGCCTCATGCTGGTCAATGCCTAACTGCTGCGCCAGTCCGAAAGGAGAAATGCCGTATACGATACCGAAGTTCACGGCTTTGGCGCGGTTGCGCGTTTCCTTGCTCATGTTCTCAGGCGGGACGCCGAAGACCTCGGATGCAGTGAGCGTGTGAATGTCCTGTCCGGTAGCATAAGCATTCGTCAGAAGCGGATCGGCGGAGAAATGCGCCATCAGGCGCAGCTCGATCTGCGAGTAGTCCGCCGAAAGAAGCTTGTGGCCGGGCGCGGCGATGAAGGCAGCGCGAATCTCGCGTCCAAGCTCAGTGCGAATAGGAATGTTCTGCAGATTCGGATTTGTGGACGACAGGCGTCCGGTTGCCGTGCCTACCTGGTTGAAGGTGGTATGGACACGGCCTTCGGAGTCGGCAAGCAGCGGCAGCGAATCCACATAGTTCGACTTCAGCTTGGCAAGCTGGCGATACTCAAGAACCATGCGCGGAGCGTCGTGATGCGCGGCCAGCTCTTCCAGTACATCCTGCGCGGTTGAGACGACTTTGCCCTTGCCGTATTTCATGGGTTTCGGCAAACCCATCTTGTTGAAGAGCACGTCGCCGAGCTGCTTCGGCGAGTTGATGTTGAAGCGATGGCCACAGCAGGCGTAAATCGCCTCGCCTACGCGCTGCATCTCCGACGACAGCTTTTCAGACATTGCATTCAGCACGGCAGAGTCTATGCGGACGCCAACCATTTCCATGCGCAGCAGCACGGGAACCAAAGGCAGGTCGATGGTCTCGTACACTTTGGTCGCCTCCAACGTCTTCACGTCTTCACGCAGTACGGGCGCCAGCGATTCGATGGCGTGCGCCGATTCCAGTAGAAGCCGGTCTCCAGTTTCCTTGAGCGGGTACTTGCTGAAGCGCGCGGCCACGTCGCTCAATCGGTGCGACGCGTGCGTGGGGTTGATGAGGTAGGAGTAAAGCATCAGGTCGTCGTGCGCACCTCGCAGCGTGATGCCGCGTAATTCGAGGGCGCGCAGCGTTCCTTTCAGGTCATGCACTCGCTTGGGCACAGTTTCGTCTTCGAGCAACGCGCGGATTTCTTCAAGCGGCAAGAGCAAGATCTTTTCCGGATTGCCGGCTACGGCGATTTTGTATACGCTCGCGGACCGCTCCGGCGTGGAGGCCTGTTCTGCGGCGTCCATCAGATCGAGCAGCGACATGGATTTTAGCTCCGGCTCACGTTCTTCGAGCGATTCCGACTCCTGCTCACTTACCTGCTCGGATACCGCCTCCAGTTCCGACGACGGAACTGCCATCGCGAAGCCGTTCGTTCGTGCCTGGCGGATAAACTCTTTAGCTTCCTCTGCAGTCGGCTCGTTCAGGTATTGCGCGGTACGCTTCTCTTCCGTGGGAGCCAGCTCTTTGAGCAGCGTCGTGAACTCGAGCTCGGTAAAGAGCGCGCGGCAGGCGTTGGCATCGGGCGGCTGGGTACGCATTGCTTCGAGATCGAGTTCGAGCGGAACTTCGCAGTGAATCGTCACCAGTTCTTTGCTCAACAGAATGTTGTCGCGATTGTTTTCGAGCGATTCGCGATAGGTCTTGCGCTTTACTTCGCTGGCGCGGTCGAGCGCGGCGTCGAGGCTTCCGAATTGCTGGATCAGCTCGACCGAGCCTTTGTCGCCGATGCCCGGCGCTCCGGGAATATTGTCGATGGAGTCGCCGCGCAGGGCCATTACGTCGATCACTTTTTCCGGCGGCACGCCCAGCGTTTCGGTCACTTTTTCGCGGTCAAGAACCAGATTGTCTTTCGCGGGATTCAGTACCTTCACCTGATCCGTTACGAGTTGCAGCATGTCCTTGTCGTTGGAGACGACATAGACCGGATGCCCCGCCTTCGCCGCCTGCGCGGCCAGCGTGCCGATGACATCGTCGGCCTCAAAGCCCTCGGCCTGCAGGATGGGAATGTGAAAGGCCTCCAGCGCGCGGCGGATATAGGGCAACTGCTGCACGAGATCCGGCGGCATCTCGGTGCGATTGGCTTTGTACCCGCCGTAATCGACCTCATCAAAGGTCTGCGTCTTGATGTTGAACTTGCGGATCGTGGTCATGGTCCGCGCGCGCTCGTCGCGAAATACCGGAGCGCTTACGTCAAAGACAGCGGCGAATAATTCCGGCTGGAAGTCGCGGCGCAGCTTGTTGATCATGTTCACGAAGACGTAAGTCGCGGCGGTCGGTACTCCGGTGCGCGTGGACATGGGCCTCTGCCGCTGCATGGCGTGATACGCGCGGAAGATGAAGGACATGGAATCGAGCAGGAAGACAGGCGGCTTAGTCGCGGTTGAAGGCATCGAGTCGAGTCTACTGCCTCAATGCACTAGGAGAGAAACATGCAGTCGCCATAGGAGAAAAATCTGTATCGATCCGCGACCGCGTGGCGATAGGCGGCGAGCACGTTCTCTGGCCTCCGAATGCGCTTACCAGCATGAGCAGCGTGGATTGCGGCAGGTGGAAATTGGTCAATAGCGCCTTTACGGCGCGAAACTTGAAGCCGGGCGCTATGAAAATATTCGTGCTGCCGGAGTGCGGCGCGAATTCTCCCTGGAGCGCGCAGTGCTCCAGCGTTCTTACCGTGGTTGTACCTGCCGCTACGATACGGCGACCTTCTCGCAATGCCGCATTCAACTCGATTGCTGTTTCCGCCGGCAATGTGTAGTGCTCCGTGTGCAGATGAATGTCCTCGACGCGCTCGACGCGGACGGGTTGGAATGTTCCTAACCCGACATGCAGGGTAAGGTAAGCGACTCGAATTCCGCGGGCGCGGATTCGGTCGAGAATCTCCGGCGTGAAGTGCAGCCCTGCGGTGGGAGCGGCCACCGAGCCTCGCTGGTGCGCGAATACGGTCTGGTAGCGCTCGCGATCAGTATCCGCATCTTCGCGGTGAATGTAGGGCGGCAGCGGAATGTGGCCCAGGGCTTCGAGCGTGCCGAAGAAGTCTTCCACGGGCTCAAAGCGCAGCGTGCGCTCGCCAAATTCGCCATGCGCTGTGACCTCGGCGCGGAGCTTTTCTTCGCCGCCGGGCTTTTCAAAGATGAGGGTTTCTCCCGTCAGCACTTTTCTGCCGGGACGGACGAGCGCGTTCCACTCCCATTCGCTTTTCTGCTCGGTCAAGAAAATCTGAATGCGGCCGGTTGGCGATTTGCCGATTTCCTTCGGAGTGCGTCCGTGTGATTTTTCGCGGCGGGCGAAGAGTCGAGCTGGAATTACGCGACTGTCATTCAGCACCAGCAGGTCGCCGTCATTCAGCAGGTCCGGAAAGTCCCGAAACATGCGGTCCCGGCATTCTCCGGTTGCGCGGTTGAGTGTGAGCATGCGCGCGCCGGAACGCTCCGCGGGGGGCTGCTGCGCAATCAACTCTCCGGGCAGCTCGTAATTGAAGTCGGATACCAGCAATTGGCGACCCTACCTTATGAAGTATGCTTCTGCCTGCAAGCGGGCCCGCTCCAGCGCATTATTTAATTCCAGTCTCGCAGCTTCGAGCGCTTCCGCATCTGCATTCTCTTGATGGAGCAGGGACAGGTCGTGCCCAGCTGACGGCTACGCGGGAAAACGGCTTTGGGAATCAGAAACTGGTCCCACGATTTCAGCACCCACGCACGCTCAGGCAGCAGATAGAAGCTGCCCATGGATTCGCCCGTCATCTGCGCCAGTTTTACAGGACCGATCTTGGTCTGGTAGATCGGGCCGCGCGGGCCGTCGGCTGTGAAGACGACGGGCAATCCGCTTTCGAGTACGTCTTGCAAGGCCAGAAGACCTGCTGCGCCGCCGCGTGAGCTTGATCCGCGCACGCTGTTGTAGCCGAGCAGGCCCAGTGTGCGTGCGATCAGCTCTCCATCGAAGCTCTGGCTGATCAGAATTGAGCACCGGAAGTTGCGGAAATACCATCCGCAGGGCAGCGTGCAGCGATGCCAGAAACAGAAGATTCCTTTGGCCGGCAGGGGTCTCCGGGATTGCGCCTTCTTCGGCAATGACCTCAAAGCGCAGGGTTGCTACCAATCACAGCCAGCATCAGCGCGGTCAGGCGCGGCACGATCCAGAGCGCGATGCGCTGGCCGAAGGAAAAGCCTCTGTCCGTTCACGGCCTCTAGCTGTACCGCAGCCAGCGGAGCATCTCTGGCAGAGTGGCGCGCTTGCCGTACATGAGGATGCCCACGCGATAGATGCGCGAGGAGAGCCACAGCACTACGTAGATCGAGAGCACCATCAACGCGAGCGACAGAGCGATTTGCCATGCGGGCGGAAATTGCGCCGTAAACCGGAAGGCCATGGTGATCGGCGCGCAGGGCGGGAACATGGAGATGAGAATCGACCAGATCGAATTCGGATTACTCATGATGAACACGAACATTCCGAAGCTGAACCAGACCGGCACTGCGGCGAGCGGCGCATATTGCTGCAACTCCTGTTCGGTGTCGCAGGTTGCGGCCAGTCCGGCGAAGAATGTGCTGTAGAGCGCGTATCCCAGAACGAAGTAAACGCAAAGCAACACCATTTCGAAACGGAAACCTGCGGCTTTGCGGTGCCCGCCATCCAGTTTTCGGCGAACGCGGAGCTGCGCAGGACGGCGCCCAGTACAATCCAGATCGCAATCTGAGTCAGGCCGACGGCGCCGATTCCGATGAGCTTTCCGGCGAGCATATCACTGGCCTTCACGGTGGCGAGCATGACTTCAAAGATGCGCGAGGTCTTTTCCTGAATCACCGAGCGCCCCACGTTCATGCCATACATCACGACTGTGAACGTGAGCAGAAAGGCCATTGCCTCTCCGAAAAAGAGCGTGCTGAGGGCGCTTGAGGGCGATTCCTTTCCGTTGCGGTAGAGCATGGTGTTGATGTCCACGCTTTCCGGTCAGCGGATCAACATCGGCGGCGGGAATATCTTGCTTTACAAGCCTTTGTTCGACAAGAGCGTGGTTGACCGCGGAATCCAGCTGGTCCTGCGTCGTAAAGTCTCCAGCGGAACGCGAGACGTAGGTAACCTGCTCCTTGCCGCCGCAGGGACATCGACCCACACAAAGCCGTCGATCTGTTTGCGGTCCATCTCTGCGTGGAGCATATCGCGGTCGGCGGCAGCTGGCGGGGGCTAGTGTATCGACGGTCATTTTTGCGTCTTTGTCGGCGAGTGAGCTGATCGCGAAGACGCGCGGCCAGCGCCGGATTTTCCGCTGCGACCACGATGTGCTTGCCCGTGCCCCAATACTTGCTGGGCAGGATCGCCACAGCCATGATGCCGATGAAAACGAGCGGGAATGAGAATGGTCGTAACCTTGAAGGCTTTGCCGCGAATCTGCTCAAGGTATTCGCGCCGGGCAATTAACCAAATGCTATGCATCGATCTTTTCCCCCACGGTGCGAATGAAGATTTCCTCAAGCGATGGCTCCATCAGCTCAAATCTGTGGATGGATGCCTTCTCGCATTGCTGCCCGCAGCAGGTCCTGCGCGTTGGCGTGAGGATTCAACTGAATTTCGGCCTGGCCCGCGTAGTTTTTGAAGCTCTTAATGGCGGGATGCTGCAGGAACGAGGCGTCGCCTTCAAAGTTTATGATGACGCGATCGCGTTCGTAGCGCGACTTTACCTCGCGCATGCCTCCGGAGAGGACAGCGTGCCCGCGATGGATGAGACAGATGGAATCGCACAGCTTTTCTACCTGATCCATGCGGTGCGTTGAAAACAGGATTGCCTTTCCGGTTTTTTTCAGTTCGATCAGCGTGTCCTGAAGCAGTGCGGTATTTACGGGATCGAGGCCGGAGAATGGCTCGTCCATGACGACGAGTTCGGGATCGTGCATCAGCGTGGCGATGAACTGGATTTTCTGCTGCATTCCCTTGGATAGCTCTTCGGTTTTCTTCTGCGCGGCATCGAGAATCTGCAGTCGCTCACACCACTCGTGCGCGCGGCGGCTGGCCACGCGCTGGATCGAGACCGCGCAACTGGCCCATGAAAACGAGCTGCTCCATGACCTTCATCTTTTTGTACAGGCCACGTTCTTCGGGCAGATAGCCGACGCGCCGGAGGCTCTCGCGCGCATAAGGCTTGCCAAACATGGTCACTGAGCCTGAGTCCGGCATGGTGATGCCGATCATCATGCGAATGGTCGAAGTTTTGCCGGAACCATTCGGGCCGAGCAGGCCGAACATGGTTCCGGCTTCGATCTGCAGGCTGAGATCCTGGACAGCAATTTTGTTTTCGTAGGCTTTTGAGATTCGATCTAATGCCACGACTGGCGCTACAACCGAGGGCATTTCCACTTTTCTCCAGATTCCTCAAGAGTCTATCAGGCGGTTCAAAGCAGGGTACAGCGTTCAGCGATCAGCGTTCAGGCTCTCCGCTAATTCCAGACGCAATGATTTGGACGTCGGACTCCGGAAGGCGCGAAGCGCCATTCGACTTCGCTCAGGGCAGGCTCGGCCCGTGCGGCGAGCACCTGCTAGCATCGCAATGTGGTTCAGCTTGATACTCCCGTTCAGTTCGTCAAAGGCATCGGTCCGCAGATCGCGAAGACGCTTGCGGAAAAGCGCATTGCAACCGTCGAAGACCTGCTTGTTTCATCTGCCGTTCCGCTATGAAGACCGGCTGAATCCGCGCGCTCTTGCCGATCTGAAGGCGGGAGAGATGGCCAGCGTGATCGCCGAGGTGCGCGGGTCGGCTCTGCTGCGGACGCGGTCCATGCCGATCTTCGAGATGACCGTCGGGCAGAATCTCTCCGTGATGAAGTGCATGTGGTTTCACGGCACTTATCTGGAGGGGAAGTTCAAGCCGGGTCAGATGGTTGCGCTTTACGGCAAGGTGGAGCCTTCGCGCTCGACGCGGAACTTCAAGATGATCCAGCCGCAGTTTGAGATTCTGCCGGAGGACTCGGACGACGAGATCGCATCTGCTGGAGGTTGGACGGATTACTCCTGTTTATGAGTCGCTGAGCGGCAGCCGCCTGGCTTCGCGATGGATTCGGCGGATTATTTACAACCTGCTTGAAGAGTTGCGCGGGCAGATTCCGGAGACGTTGCCTGCGGCGATGCTGGCGCGGCTGGGTTTGCCGGGCCGCGAAGAGGCTTTGCGCGGCGGTTCACTTCCCTGTTGCAGGAACGCCGATGGCGCAGCTTCAGGCTTCGGGCACGGCGGCGCATCGGCGGCTGATCTTCGAGGAGCTTTTCTACCTTGAATGCGGGCTGGAGCTGAAGCGTCGCCGGCTGCAGCAGCGCGCGGGCTTTGCCTTTGAGACGAATGACAAGGTTCGCGAGGCCATTCGTCAGGTGCTGCCGTTTCATCCGACCAAGGCGCAGAAGACGGCGCTCGGCGAGATTGTTGGCGACATGCGGAAGCCTTCGCCGATGCGGCGGCTGCTGCAGGGCGACGTTGGATCGGGCAAGACGATTGTCGCGCTGCAGGCGATGCTGGTGGTGATCGAGAACGGCTATCAGGCGGCGCTGATGGCTCCGACGGAGATTCTGGCTACGCAGCACTATCTGGCGGCGCGCAAGCTGCTGGAGCGGTCTTCGCGGCGATACCGGATTACGCTGCTTACCGGCTCGCTCGATGACGCGCACGAAGAAGCTGGCGCGGCGGCGGATCTTTCATGGCGAGGCTGATCTGGTGATCGGAACGCATGCGCTGATTGAGGAGAAGGTGGAGTTCGGCAACCTTGGGCTGGTGGTGGTGGACGAGCAGCATCGGTTTGGAGTGCTGCAGCGGTTTCGGCTGATGAAGAAGCCGAATGCGTGCGAGCCGGACACACTGGTGATGACGGCGACTCCGATTCCGCGGACTTTGGCGCTTTCGATCTATGGGGATCTTGACCTGAGCGTGCTGGACGAGCTGCCTCCGGGACGAACTCCCGTGATCACGAAGCAGGTTCCGGATGAGCGGGCGGAGGACGTCTGGAAGCTGGTGCGCGATCAGGTGAAGAAGGGTCATCAGGCGTATGTGGTTTATCCGGTGATTGAGGGCGCGAAGGACGATCAGCCGGAGCTGGACTTTGCTCCAGTGGAGCCGGAAGAGTTGAGGCTAAGCCAGCGAAAAAGGGCAAGAAGAAAAAAGGTAGTTCATACAAAACAAAAGAGATACGGCTGTTTGAGAAGCCGACGTTGAAGTCGGCCACGGAGATGTATGAGAGTCTGCGGTCGGGTGAGCTGAAGGGGCTCCGGGTTGGGTCTGCTGCATGGGCGGCTGGGGGCGGATGACAAGGAGGTCATCATGCGGCGTTTTCAGCGGGGCGAGATCGACGTTTTGATCGCCACCACCGTGATCGAGGTGGGCGTGGATGTTCCGAATGCCAGCGTTATGGTGATCGAGCACGCCGAACGGTTCGGGCTGTCGCAGCTGCACCAGCTTCGCGGCCGCGTGGGGCGCGGGGCGGCAAAGTCTTACTGCATCCTGATGACCGGCGGACGGATTTCTCCGGCGGCCGAGGAGCGGCTGGCGGCGATGGTCCGGACCCAGAACGGGTTTGAGCTGGCCGAGCTGGACCTTCAGCTTCGCGGGCCGGGCGAATTTTTCGGCACCCGGCAGGCCGGGCTTCCCGACTTTCGCGTGGCCAACCTGCTGCGCGACCGGGCTCTGCTGGAGCTGGCCAAGGAAGAGTCGGCGCGAGTTCGTTGAGACACCGGAGGGCACGGAGGTGGAAAAGCAGCGCGTCCGGAGCCGGTTGAAAGAGGCCTGGCAGCGTCGTTATGGGCTGGTCGAGGCTTGACAGCCTGTCCCCATTTTGATTTTTGCGCGTTTTCTCCATGTTATTGAAAATGAAGAGATTTGAGGAAATCTATTCCTAGGCGAGTTACAAAAACAGAGAGCTTAAAGCTAGCTCCAGAAATTGAAACCTTTTGGCCGTTGCACCATTGAATCTGTTATGATCTATTGAAGAATAACTTAAGTTGCTTAAAGCCAGAATAAACAAAAGAGTTAAGTATGAACTTCCCTCTTCGGAGCCAACGCCATTTTGCCGTGAGCTCTTTGCTCAGGCGCGACGCGACGCCAAGCTTCTTCTTAAAAGTCTCCTATATCTAATTTAGCGAGTTCGGGAAATTCATCTGCACTTCTGCGGCATAATTTTGATCTCTGGAATGAGGGGTTTGCGGGGAATATTGGCTTTTGGGGGTTGACATGGGCCTTTTTCGCCCCGGTCATAGGTGCCGATGAAAGAACCGCACGTCAGCAAGAGCTTGCGGCGGTTACATGAGACGTGCGCACTGCGCCGGATGACTCAAGCGGGTTGGCTTTGAGTCATGCGGCGCAGGTGCGGGTATTGTTTTGCCTTTAATTATTCATTAAGGCCGACTTCGTCGATGAAGGCGCCGTTGGCGTTGATGTAGAGGGTCGCCCCGTTGCTAGCGGCGCTGGAATATTCCACGCTGATGGTGCAGGAGGCTCCCACGGCGAGCGAGCTGGGGCAGGTGTTGGAGGTGACTTTGAATTGGGGGGGGCTGGCCCGCCAGTAGAAGTAGAGAGGGCAATCGCGATGGACTGCGCGGTTTTCGTAGTGTTTTTGATGGTGACTTTCTTCGTGCCTGCCGAGGTCCAAGTAAGCGAGGCGGGTGTAACGGTTGGCACAGGGACGTTGTAGAGGCGCGAGATGCCGTAAGAGCTGGTGAAGACCACGTCGGGCCAGCCGTCATTATTGAAGTCGGCGACGGCGAAGTTTTTTGCGTTGAGGTCGGTGATTGTGCCACTGGATTCGGCATAGATCTGGCTGACATTGTTGAAGTCCGGGCCGGTGGAAACGAAGAACTCGTTCCCCATGGAGAAGCCGATGTCAGGGTAGCCGTCGTGGTTGAAGTCGGCGATGGTGACCGCCGAGTTAAATCCGGCGAGATCCAAGCCGAGCTGGTCGGCATTGATAGAGTTCGCCGGGGTGAAATTGCCCTTGCCGTCGTTGAGGAAGACGAAGGCGAAGATCCCGGTAAAGTCACTCACATTGCCAGTTGTACCGCCGGTGATAACGATATCGTTGAATCCGCCGCTCTTCAGCGGGCCGGCAGTGACGGTGCCGATATAGCCGGGCAGATCGTCCAAGGGGAGTGGAGTGGCGGTGAAATCTCCCTTGCCGTTATTGATGAACACGGCGCCCCCCTGAAACGGCTGATTGAAGAGGTAAGAGATGGCGACCACGTCAGGGTGACCATCTCCGTTGAAGTCGGCGACGGCGACGGAAGTGGCGACGAATCCGTCGGGGAATGGAATCAGGCTGCCGAAGTCGCCTTTGCCATCGCCGAGGGCGACGCCGCTGTCTTCGACCAGGTCGAGCTTGCCGTCGCCGTTCATATCAACGAGGAAGGCGTCGTTGCTGAGAGCGCCGAGCTTGATGTTGTGAGCCGGCTCGAAGCCGCCTCCTTTAATGCCGAGCAGGATGCTGGTGTCGGCGCTGTCTCCGGCAGTGCCGTTGGTGACGACGAGGTCGAGGACGCCGTCGCCGTTGATGTCTCCCACCGCAATGGCTGAACCGTGCATGCCGATGGTGTAGGTCTTTCCGGGATTGAAGTAGCTACCCTCGCCGGGAAAGACGGTTACGGTGCCATCGCAGGGCGCCGCGCAGGAGGGTGTATTGACCACAGCGATGTCTTTCTTGCCATCGCCGTTGAAGTCTGCCGCGACTATGCCGGTGGCGTTTGGCGAGTGGGTGTTTGGAGCGGCGCGGAAGGTGCGGCCACCGAGGTTGTAAAGAAGGTTGACGCTTCCGTCTTGCCCGGCGACAGCGAGGTCCTGACGGCCGTCGTCATTGATGTCCGTGGAGACGAGAGCGACGGGGGAGATAGGAATGCTCTCGGCAGAGTAGCTGGGAAACGAACCATTTCCCGCTCCCCAGAAGACGATCACGGGGCCGGAGGTGGCCAGGGCGACGTCGAGATTTCCGTCCTTGTCGAAGTCGCCGGTCACCATAAATCTTCCTGTTCCGAAGCCCGCGAGGGGAGACGGATAAGGAGTGGATTTCGAAGTTGAGAAGGCGCCGCTGCTGCTGCCAAGCAGGACGGTTACGCCGGTTGAATTGGCTACGGCAATGTCACCGTAAGCGGAACTGGTGTCGAAGTTGCCGATGGCGGCTGAAATGGGATTGGACCCGACGCTGTAGGAGCCTCCCTTGGTGAATTTGCCGTTGCCCTCAGAGATATACGGAGTGACGGTTCCGGTGGTCCCGCCATAGACGACGGCGAGATCGGTCTTGTGGTCTCCATTGAGGTCACCCGCGACGAGGATGGAGGCCTGGCTGGAGCTGAGAGGATAGCTGGCGACCTGGGTGAACACGCCGCTTCCGTTGTTGTGGAAGATGACAAGGCTGCTGCTGAGGCAGGCGATATCCATCCTTCCGTTGTCCTCGAAGTCGCCGGCGACGATGCGTGAGCAGGATCACGTTTGGGGCGTAATAGACGGGCGCCTTGAAGGTGCCGTCTCCATTGCTCAACTGGACGCCGAATGGGCCCGTGCCGTTGTTCGGCGAGATAAGCAGGACCAAATCGTCGAACCCGTCTCCGTTGAGGTCGACCGAAAGGGCAGCGAGGTAGCCGGCGGCTTCGCCGGCGGAGTCATCGACGAGTGTATAGGTGCCATTTCCCTGATTCAGCAGCGCCGAAGTGACCGTATTAGCAATGCTATCGGCCTGGCAGGTCGCGAGGAAATCCATTTTGGAGCTGTGGTGGAATTTGCCTGCGAAGAGGCTGGTGCAGGCAGGCTCAGGCTCTACGCCGGGATAAGGGAGTCCGGCATTGATTTGCGGAAGCGCGATGGGCTGGGCGGCGGTGAAGCTGACGGCGCTGTTTTGCGCGTGGCAGGTGAGGGCCAGGCAGAGGATTAAGGCGCTTGAGAACACAAGGCATGCGGACGCGCGAAGCGCACGGGCGGGCGGCAAAAATGTAGACATGGAGTTTCTCCCTTCAGGCGGGTGGGAGGGTCATCGAGCGGCCATTACCACTTCTCGTTGGAGAATGGCGAGGGGCCTGTATGGCGGACAGAGATGCAGAGTCGCGGCGTTTAGTTGCACGACGCTGGGGCGAATTTGGCGGCGGCGGTGGCGACAGTTAGCCGGTGGACGGATAAAGGCAAGTGCTGAATGGCCGCCGTCTCGTTTGGTGGGCGCAGTCAGCCGACGAGGGCTGGTTCGTATTCGGCGCGGGCCTGTTTTGCGTTGTCGTTGTAGACGACGAGGTCGGCGCGGGCGATGTCGAAGGCTTTGCTTTCGATGAGGTTTTTGGTGCAGTGGCAGAGTTCGGTCATCTGGAGATGGGAGTCGCGGCTGAGTTCGAGTCCGGCGGCGATGAGGACGGCGTAGATCTCGACACAGGAGGCGCGGGCGAACTCGAAGTCGAGCTCGGCGGCCTGATTTCCCTGGGTGGTGCGGGTGAGCACCCATCCGCCGCAGGCGAGGAGGGCTCCGGTGAGGTAGCGCACGAGACGGTCGGGCTGGTCGGCGCTGAGGGCGGTGAGTTTCAAGCTCCATCCTTCAGGATCGTTTGCGTGGGTCACACTGGGTTGATCGGATCGGGCGAGGGTTGAGATTAGGGTGTATCGGGGTGGGACTGGGGACTGGCTAGTGATCCAACTTTCGGATTGCCCGTCAGCGGGAGCGACCTGGAACCCGTGTGAAATTAGTTGCGCGGATTACTTCTTGTATGCCGACGTCACATTGCTAATCCGCTGCTCGCTGAGTGAATCGGCGATTTAGCGCTCATGGTGGCAATTACCGGCCGCCGTGCGCAGAATTGTTTTGTGTTTTCTGCGCCGATTTCCATTGCGGAAGCGTCATGACGCAGCGAAATCCCAAGTGATTCGTTCCGGTATCGACATCGCCCTTGCCGCGCGTGCCTACCATGTAGCGTGAGCAGTATTGATCGGTGCAGAGAAATGAGCCCCCGCGATGCACTTTCTTTGCGAGTCCGGGCTCCGCTGGATCGTAAGCTGAATCCGGACCTTGAGGGTTGCGCGCCACGCCACCGGCAGCCGCAAGCCGGGCATAATAATCCGGACGATACCAGTCGGTGGTCCACTGCCACACGTTGCCCGACATGTCGTAAAGTCCGTATCCGTTTGGAGGAAACTTTGCCACGGGAGCATATCCGACGTAGCCATCGTCGCCCGTATCTTTGTCGGGGAAATGCCCCTGATATGTATTTGCCATCCACTTGCCATTTGGACGAAATTCATTTCCCCACGCATAAAGCTTGCCGGCAAGACCGCCTCTGGCCGCGAACTCCCACTCGGCTTCGGTAGGGAGTCGTTTGCCTGCCCATTTCGCATAGGACTGAGCATCCTCATAGGCGATGTGAACTACGGGGTAGTTATCCTTGCCGACGATGCTGCTGCTCGGTCCAAGGGGATGACGCCAGTTCGCACCCGGAACGTACGTCCACCATTGCAAATAGTCATCGAGGGGAACAGGATGGTCGGGCGGCGCAAAGACGACTGACCCAGCCACCAAATTCTCCGGCGGCGCGCCAGGATAGTCTTCTGCACGAGGCTTTCGTTCTGCAACGGTTAAATATCCAGTGGCCTTTACAAATTTTTCAAACTGAGCGTTCGTGACATCGGTCTTGTCCATGAAGAATCCATCGACATAGACCCGGTGCACCGGGCGGGAATCGACGGTGGCTTTCATGCCTACATCGTTCATGCCTGGAGGATCCTGAGCTCCCATCGAGAATTCCCCGCCGGGAATCCAAACCATGCCGACCGGGGCCTTCTGCGGTACGGGGCTGGTATTGGGAACTGTGGGTCCGAAACCAGCCGCTGGTTTCTGAGCAAGAGCGGCGGTAATCGACACAAGCGTCGTGAGAATCACGATGCAGAACTTCTGCGCGATTCGCCTAGAGAATGTCCTGCGATCATTGTGTCTCAGGGCCGGCCGTTCCGGCATTACTTCTTCAGACAATGGCTTCCGAGGTTCGGGAGAATATACATATTCAAATCCAGTTGGTTGGTGTATCCATCGTGGTTGAAGTCATACCAGCTTGAAGTATTGGGAGGCTGGCCTTCCACCGGTACGCCGTGCGTGCTGAAGTACCGCCAGGCCTGAATATCCTGTCCATTCACGACTTTGTCTTCATTTCCGTCACCTGGGCAAGCCGGCTCAGAACCGAGCGTGGCATTCATGGACGATGTGAGCTGTTATAGATTGCTGTCTGCTCCGATGTGAGCCCGGCTGGGCAGGCAGTTCCCTCACACAAGGCCGTACCATCTTTGTCGAGGGCAGGGCTTAATTTTGTCCTCATTGATCTGATAAAACTCGTTCTGAGTCTGGACCGTATCGTCCGCAGACGACGCTCCACAGACGTCAACCTGTTTTCTTACCAGTTTGAAGTCGTCATCGCGAGTGGCTGCCTGGGCGACGGGGTAAATATCCAGTTTCCCTTCAGGATAGACCCCTGCGCGCACTACATCGCAGCAGCTGTTATATTGAGTGCCGCCATCGGGATATGGGGCCGTACCATTGCCCTCCTTCAAAACTACAGATCGCCTTTAGGTTGAACAGCTGGATACAGGTGTTCGTGCCAGCAGTCACAAGGACACACGGCGGGGGCACGTCCATGTGGATGTTGTTTCCCGACTGCGTGAAGTTCGTTGTGCGAATGCTGGGCTGATTGGGATTGGTCAGGTAGGGCAGCATCGACTGTGAATCCAGGATGTGTGACCTGGGAACGACTTTGTGCACGTCAATGCCGGCAATTTCGCCGAAGAGTTGGAAAAGGTCAGCAACATTGACCATGCTGGTCACTTCCCGATTCGGCGATACCACCAAAGGACCGGCAACAATCAGCGGCACCCAAACACCGGTCTGATATACAAAGCCCTTTGCACGAGTCGGGTCAAATGGCAGCTTGACCCCGGGAGCGTAGGTGCCATTGTCTCCAATAATGATCACCATCGTATTGGTGTTTTCCGGATGGTAATCAAGGCTTCCATCGGCTTTTCGGCCGGCAAGGCCAGTGGACACCATCAAATCGCCAATCTCAGAATCCATCGCCTCGATCATCTGGTTGCTGATGATGCGCGTGGCAGCCACATTCGCAAGAGTATCTCCGGTGCAGGCTAAGCCTGTGGTGTCCGGTACGGAGCTGTTTAACAGAAACCGGGGAGGCTGCTGATACGGTGTGTGCACATTGGCGAAGGCGACTGTGCTCATCCAGGGGTTCTTCGTCGCGTTTTGCTGCTTGATCCATTTAGCGGCTGTCTTCCACGTCGCTTCTGAGACATAGCCTCTCGCGGTTTCCGTGAAGACGCGTCCATTGGGATCATTGACGACGCGGTTCCACACATAATATGCATTGTCATTGCCGAAGGCCAGGTTTTCGTTGACCGCGGTGCTGCAAGCCTGGTTCTTCACGAAAATGCCGCCTTGTTGCAGGCAGGTGAAGCCCGGCGTCTCCAAGGTCGCGCTTCTGGTTAATTCGGCGCAGGAGCCGTTTTGTTTGACGCATGCTCCGCTATCGGCCCCATTTGGGGACTGTGATGTGTTGGGAACAAATCCGCAGGTGTAGAGGGGGTTGCCCATGGCATCAGTCGTGTCGGGCTGACCGCCGAGTGTGGTATCGATCGGATGCGGCGAACCTTCGAGGAACCCATCGAAGTAATCCCAGCCCAGGACGTGGGGCGTCATATTGGTAAATTCGTTGTTGCTCGGTCCGGCCAGGTGAAATTTTCCAAAGAGCCCACTGGTATATTTCTTCGTTTGCAAGACTCGCGGCGTCGTCACCTCGAACGGCGACACTTGTGAATTAGCCAGGTCATCGCTGAGAATGGCATTGAAGACGTTGGTGCGGAGCGGATAGCGTCCTTCAAAGAAAATCGCGCGGCTAGGGGAACACTCGGGCATGGACCAGACATTGCGGAAGCGCACGCCAGCCTGCGCGATCGCATTGATATTCGGCGTTAAAGGCGCAGTTCCACCCCCGTAGCCGAAGATCTGCATCTGATCGATCCCCACATCGTCCATGATGATGAAGAGAATGTTCGGAGGTGCGGGCTTGCCAGAATGATCCGGTTTGCCATTTCCACCCATGGCGTCGGCCGATTGGGCGCTTGCAGCAGTGTTCATGAGGATGGCAAAGAGTAGACAAAGCAGAGGCGCTGCGAAAACGGGTCTGCGTGGCATGATTTCTTCTCCCAAACGAGGATTGCCCAGGGCTGAAATTAGGCCGTCGCGAGTTACTCAGCTGCGAAACAGGAGAAGTTTGCCACAAGATATCTCGGCTTGTCCATGCAGCTCGTGAAATATTTGCGATGGGATGGATTGCGGATGGATCGCTTCCCTATGGCAGGACTGTGAGCAAATAAAAAGGACCGCACAACGCTGGACGGAGCGTATGAGAGAAGTTGCTGCGGCTCAGGAAACCACTGCTGAGTGACCGCAGTTCGGAAGTCAAGCCTCAGCTGTTGATAACAGGCCCTAGCACTCATCCATCTTCGATCCAGGGCTTCCGAAGGGATTAATAACGGTAAATGCCGTTGTCGCCATTCAGCTTCAGGATTGTCGTCGATCTGGATATTGGCCTGCTGCGTTTGTGCTGCCTGAAAAATCATTTCAATTGTCGTCATGCAGGTTGAGGCGGGGGCGCTGTGCATTGGTTCGCGGCAGGGCTGCGGCCAGGAGTAATACGGTTCCTGCGTAGAGGAGGGTGTCGAAGACGTAGTTGATGCCTTCGACGAGCTGATCGGTTCCCCTGTCGGTGGCGAGGATGGGGCAGTAGAAAAAGATGGTCACCAGAGCCATAGACGAGGCCGACGACGGCTGCGGCGAAGCGGGCTCGCCTGTTGATGAGCAGGGCGATGCCGGCGACGAGGAGGATGGCTCCGACGATGTCGGCCCAGAAGGCGTGGATGGGAATCCATGCGGGGGTGATTTTTTCGAGCGGGACTCCGATTACGCACTCGGGATGGAGGAAGTGCTGGACTCCGTAGAGGACCAGCGTGACTCCGATGAGGATGCGGGCGACGAAGATAAGTATTTTCGAGAGCTGAGCGGATTTTTGCTGGAGCAGGGTTCCGGTGAGAGCGAGCGCGCCGCAGCCGAATGAGGTTTCGCGGAAAAGGAGCACCCAGTTGATCCGGTTCGGTTGTGCGATCGCGCCCGGCAGGTCCATTGTGGACACAAAGATGAGAAAGAGAATGGCCAGCAGGGACGCGGACCAGAGCAGACACCGGCGGAAGGTGAAGCTGAGGGCAGCGGCGATGAGGGACAGGCCGACGAAGTAGATCCAGAAGACATGCCAGGGTATCCAGTGCGGGACCATGCCTGCCATGAGACGGCCGGCCCTGAGATGCTCCGCGCCGAAGGTGGCAAGGGGGGCAGCGACGAAAACGGGGCCGAGGACGATGAGCTTATCGAGGCCGCGGGCGGAGGCGATGTCTCGCCGGTAGAGGATGAAGCCGAGGATGAGTGTGAGCGATCCTGCGAAAGAGAGCCAGAAGACGGTGGACGAGAACACGGAAATCCCTTCCTGAAGGCGGGGGCATCTTCATCAACGGAACGTTGCGAATCCCAATGATACCTCCGGCGGGCCGGCCGGCAAGATCGTTTTGAGACGAAGCTATCGGGTTTGTGGCGAAGGGATTGCTTCGGAATGGGGCTTAAGGCAGAGCCGAAAGCCTCTGCTAGTCCGGATTGCGGGCGATGCAGCGGAAGCCGAGGTGGTTCATGCTGGTGTCGATCATTTGCGGCTGGCGTGCCGCGGGGCGGTAACGCAGGCAGTAGTTGGGCGCGCACAGATGCGAGCCGCCTTTGACAACCCTGCGCGGAATGCGGAACTGCGCCTGAGCGGGATCGTAGCTCTTGTCCGGCGAGAGAATGCGCGGGTTCTCTGCCGGGCCGCAGCAGGCCTTCACTATTTCGTCCGCGTGGCGCTGGACAAACCAATCGCTGGTCCACTCCCATACGTTGCCCGCCATGTCATACAGACCGTAACCGTTCGGCGGGAAGGATCCTACGGGTGCAGCCTCTTCGTAGCCGTCGTGGAGCAGGTTTTGCCAGGGAAACTCTCCCTGCCAGCTGTTGGCCATCGGCTTGTCGACCGGAGAATCGTCGTCGCCCCAGGTGAAATTCTTTCCCTCAAGGCCGCCGCGAGCGGCAAATTCCCACTCCGCTTCGGTCGGCAGCTCTTTCCCTGCCCATTTTGCGAAAGTCTCGGCGTCCTCGTAGGCGACGTGAACCACGGGGTATTGCGAGCGTCCTTCGAGCGAGGACTGCGGCCCCAGTGGATGACGCCAACTTGTTCCGGGCGCCCAGGTCCACCAGTTGAAGTAATTGTCTAAATCGACCGGCCCTGTGGTCTTGCGAAAGAGCAAGGAGCCGGGCACGAGATTCTCAGGAGGGGCGCCCGGAAAGTCTGCGGCGTTGATCGGGCGTTCGGCGACCGTGATGTAGCCGGTCGCGTCCACAAACTGCGCGAACTGTTCGTTGGTGACTTCGTGGCGATCGATCCAGAAGCCGTCCACGCTGACTTCGTGAACTGGCCGCTCTTCGGGATAGAAGTCTTCGGAACCCATGCCGAAAGTGCCGCCGGGTATCCAGGACATACCCGAGTGATTTGGATTGCTCGATGTGTCTCCGGGTAGCATTGTGCCTCTCGTCCCTCAGTGTACTCGGGAGGCTCTTGATGGAAAAGCATCGTAATTCGGACACGCATGGGATGGTCGGGCGGCGAAGGTAAGGGCGCACGTTGCGCCGGATGACTCAAGCGGGTTGGCTTTGAGTCATCCGGCGCAGGTGCGGGTATTGTTATGCCTTCAATTCACGTTGAGCCCGAGGATGTCGATCAAGGCGCCGTTGGCGCTGATGTAGAGGCTTCCGCCGGAGAGGGGGGCGCCGGAATATTCCACGCTGATGGTGCAGGAGGCTCCAACGGCGAGCGAGCTGGAGCAGGTGTTGGAGGCGATTTTGAATGGGGGCGGAGAAGAAGTAGAGAGGGCAATCTCGATGGACTGCGCGGTTTTCGTAGTGTTTTTGATGGTGACTTTTTGCGTGCCAGCCGCCGTCCAGACGAGGGCCGCGGGCGTGACTGTCGGCACAGGGACGTTGTAGAGGCGCGAGATGCCGTAGGAGTTGGTGAAGACTACGTCGGGCCAGCCGTCATTATTGAAGTCGGCGACGACGAGGTTTGCGTCAGGGTTGGTTGTTGAGGGACTGGATCCGGCAAAGACGAGCGTGGGAGTGTTGAAGTTTGGCCCGGTGGAAACGAAGAACTCGTTCCCGGATGAGAATCCGAAGTCGGGGTAGCCGTCGTGGTTGAAGTCGGCGATGGCCACGGCACCGCCAGTACCAGTAATGAATGAATTCTGAACGACGAAGCTGCTGGCCAGAGTGAAACTGCCCTTGCCGTTGTTGAGGAAGGAGTAGGCCTCTACGGCGGGGCCACCGGAACCGCCTTGCTGCCCCACAATGCCAACACCGGTGACCACGATATCGTTAATGCCCGCGCCGTGGAGTGGACCGGCGGTGACGCCGTCAGCTCCGAAGCCGTTTTCGGCCAACTGGTCGAAGCCGTTAAGCGGAGTGGCGGTGAAATCGCCCTTGCCATTGTTGATCAGCACGTCGGCCTGCTGCTGCGAGGCGCCCGATGGGGTGAAGACGGCGAACACGTCGGGATGGCCGTCGCCATTGAAGTCGGCAACGGCGATGTGCGTGTTGAACTCATCCGGTTCCGGACGGCTGAAGGTGATCCCGTCGGGGAATGGAATCAGGCTGCCGAAGTCGCCCTTGCCATCGCCGAGGGCGACGCCTCCGTCTTCGACCAGGTCGAGCTTGCCGTCTCCGTTGACGTCGACGAGGAAGGCGTCGTTGCTGAGCGCGCCGAGAGCGATGTTGTGGGCCGGCTCGAAGCCGCCTCCTTTAATGCCGAGCAGGATGCTGGTGTCAGCGTGGTCCCCGGCGGTGGCGTTGGTGACGACGAGGTCAAGAATCCCGTCACCGTTGATGTCACCAACCGCAATGGCTGAACCGTGCATGCCGATGGGGTAGGCCTTTCCGGGATTGAAGTAGCTGCCCTCGCCGGGAAAGACGGTTACGGTGCCATCGCAGGGCGCCGCGCAGGAGGGTGTGTTGACCACAGCGACATCTTTTTTGCCGTCTCGGTTGAAGTCTGCCGCGACTATGCCAGCGGAGTATGGGGAGTGGGTGTTTGGAGCGGCGCGGAAGGTGCGGCCTCCGAGGTTGTAAAGAAGGTTGACGCTTCCGTCGAACCCGGCGACAGCGAGGTCCTGACGGCCGTCGCCATTGATGTCCGTGGAGACGAGAGCGACGGGAAAGGCGGGCAGGGCGGGAATGCTTTCGGCAGAGGCGCTGGGAAATGAACCATTGCCTGCTCCCCAGAAGACGATCACCGAGGGGGCGCTGGTGGTGAATGCAAGGTCAAGATTTCCGTCCTTGTCGAAGTCGCCGGTCACCATATTTGCGCCGGTCTGGAAGCCTGCGAGGGGAGACGGATAAGGAGTGGATTTCGAAGTTGAGAAGGCGCCGCTGCTGCTGCCAAGCAGGACGGTGACGCCGGTTGAATTGGCTACGGCGATGTCGCCGTAAGCATCACTGGTAAAGTTGCCGATGGCGGCGGAGATGGGACTGGTTCCGACGCTGTAGGAACCTCCCTTGATGAATTGGCCGTTGCCCTCGGAGATGTATGGAGTGACGGTTCCGGCGGGCCCGCCATAGACGACGGCGAGATCGGTCTTGTGGTCTCCGTTGAGGTCACCGGCGACGAGGAGGTGGGGGCGTGCTCGGGCTGGAGCTGAGGGGATAGCTGGCGACCTGCGTGAACATGCCGCTTCCATCGTTGTGGAAGATGACAAGGCTGGTGCTGAGCGCAGGCGATATCCATCCTTCCGTTGTCCTCGAAGTCGCCGGCGACGATGTCGCGGTAGTAGAAGCTTGAGCAAAATACATGCTCTGGGCGTAATAAACGGGCGCCTTGAACGTGCCGTCTCCATTACTCAACTGCACGGCGAATCCGGGCACGCCGAAGGTCGGTTGGCTAAGCAGGACCAAATCATCGAACCCGTCACCGTTCAGGTCGACCGAGAGGACAGCTTCCTCGCCGGCGGCGTCGCTGGCTGAGTCATCGACCGGTGTATAGGTGCCATTTCCCTGATTCAGCAGCGCCCAAGTCGTGGGATTAGCGAGGGGGTTGGGGTCGGGAAAGTAGCAAGTCGCGAGGAAATCCATTTTGGAGCTGTGGTGGAATTTGGCTGCGTAGAGGCCGCTGCAGGCGGGCTCAGGCGACGTCTCATTCACAAAAAATCCGCCATTGGAGAGCGGCGGAAGCGCGACGGGCTGGGCGGCGGTGAAGCTGACGGCGCTGTTTTGTGCGTGGCAGGTGAGGGCCAGGCAGAGGATTAAGGCGGTTGAGAACACAAGGCATGCGGACGCGCGAAGCGCACGGATGGGTGGCAAAAATGTAGACATGGGTTTTCTCCCTTCAGGCGGGTGGGAGGGTCATCGAGCGGCCATTACCACTTCTCGCTTGAGGATGCGAGGGGCCTGTATGGCGGACGTGATGCAGAGTCGCGGCGTTTAGTTGGACGATGCGGAATCGAAATTTTGATTCTCGGGCGAGTCAAGGGCTCAGATGGAGTGGGTGTCGGGGCCCATCTCGCGCTTTCCTGCCACGCACTTGGCTATCAGGATTGACACGTGGGCAAGAATGAGGTGCGGGCAAGAACGAGACGCGGGCGCGGCATTCCGACGCTGAGAGTCCTCAGGTGCGGGAATAGGGACTTTGCAGCGGCAGGAAGATAGTGATCTTTGTGCCATGCGACTCGGGGTCGATGCTGCTTTGAACTTCGATCTTCCCTCCGTGCCCTTCCACGAATTTTCTGGCCACAAACAGGCCGATACCAGTTCCGATGGTATTGCCCGTAGTGAAGAACGCTTCAAATATCCTCGGCATCACCTCTGCCGGAATGCCGACTCCGGTGTCCGTGATGGAAAGCATTACACCATCCTCGGCGTCATTGACGGCAATCGAGAGAACGCCGCCCGAAGGCATGGCATAGATCGAATTGGCGATGAGATTTGAGATGACCTGCATCATCTCTCCCTTATGCATTACGACCAGGTGGGACGATTGGAGTTGCGTCTCAATTCGTATACCGAGGGTTTCGCATTTTCGCTGATAGATTTTGACCGCGTTGGCCGCCAATTCGCACAACGAAGCCTTCACCGCTGACGCATGTTCCCTGTAATAGCCGAGAGTCTGCTTTGCGAGATGCGATACTCGGGCCACCTCGCTCTCCGCTGCGTTCAGGTACTCGATTTGTGTCGGGTCCGTGGCGGTCTGCTGCGCCAGGAACAGCAGGTTCACTACTGCCTCCAAGGGATTGTTGATCTCATGCGCGATGGTTGCCGCCATTCTCCCCGTCGCAGCAATCTTTTCTGACTGGAGGATCGACTTCTCCATCTCTTTCCTCATTGAGATGTCACGGAGAATTTTCGATGCGCCCACGATCTTCCCGGAATCGTCTCTTACGGGAGAAATGGTCAGCGAGACGTCGAGACGTTCGCCTTTCTTGGTCAGGCGAACGGTTTCGAAATGGCCGATTCGTTCGCCGTTTTGAATTTTTGCGAGGATAGTTCTTTCGTCCGGGTGCAGCTCCTTCGGAATGAGCCTGAGGATCGAAGTGCCGATCATCTCTTCGCTGGAATATCCAAGTATGCGGGTGGCGGCGCTGTTCCAACTCGTAATTATTCCGTTGAGGTCTTTGCCGACAATCGCATCATCGGAAGACTCAACGATGGCGGCCAGCTCCCCGAGCCCCTTCGCAGCTTCTTTATGGCGCATCTCGGCTTTTTGCAAATCTATGACCTTGATCGTCAGTTGCTCACGGAGTTTCGTATTTTCGATTGCGATGGCTGCCTGCGCTGCGACCATAGCCACGAGATTTTCGGAGTTCTGGTCAAAAACGTAGGCCTGCTCGTGACCGTAGAACAGGCCTCCAAGAACGTCGCCGTTTTGAGCCTTAACGGGAATCGCCAGGTAGCTGCGGACGGGAAGATGCCCTTCGGGAATGCCGTGGTATGGAGAATTGCGGCCGTACCTCGGGTCTTTTGTAATGTCCCCGGAGCGTACGGTGGCCATGCCTTCAAACGTGGGACCAAAGACCAGGGTGTTCCGAGGCGTGGGAAAATTGGCAAATTTTTCGCGATCGACTCCGGAGAGAGTGTAGAGACGATAGCTTTCGCCTTCCGCGTTCACGACGTTATAAAAGAAGGCGCCAAACTGGGCACCGCAGAGCTGTAAGCCTGCGTCAGTAGCCGATTGCACGATCGCCTGCAGGTCGAGAGTCCTGGTCAGCAGCAAGCCGGTCTCGACAACCAGCTCAAGCTTGCGCTGGAGCTTACTGGAATCCACCATGGAGTTTGAGCCCTATCCGGCAGCTAATCCGAAAATCTTCCTGTACCAGTTTTTCAGGTAGCCATGGGGCACCGGAAAAAATCAATACTATATGAAAGAAGCGAATCAGTCGTTATGAGAAGTTCGCATTCGGCCGGTTCAAGGGCTAAGGGACGTAGAGATAATCTGTTGTCTGGGTTTCGGATCCGGCGAAAATCATTTAAGTTGCCATCATGCTGGTTGGGACGGGAATCGATGTAGTCGAGATCGAGCGGATCGCTGCTTCGATTGAGCGGTACGGGATGCGTTTCCTGAGCCGTGTCTTTACGGCCGGGGAGATTGCTTACTGCCAGCGCAAAAAAAACTCCGCCGAGAGCTTTGCCGCGCGCTTTGCCGCGAAGGAGGCCGGAGCGAAGGCACTTGGCACCGGCATTCAGCGCGGGATTACCTGGACCGAAATAGAGGTG
Source organism: uncultured Acidobacteriaceae bacterium (assembly GCA_963783805.1). Classification (GTDB taxonomy): domain Bacteria; phylum Acidobacteriota; class Terriglobia; order Terriglobales; family Acidobacteriaceae; genus Silvibacterium. The sequence continues at coordinate 36,632 of CAWAPC010000014.1, forward strand.
CGGCGCGCGCCGGGACAGCGGCCTACGCTGCACTTCTCGGGACGGGCTCTGGAGATGGCCGAGAGGCTTGGGGCTCGGCGGGTTTCCTTGTCGATTACGCACGGCAGAACGACGGCGTTGGCGTCGGTGCATTTGGAGGATTAGCGGCCGTCCGGCGTACCTCACTCCCTGCGGGCTCAGGGCTCATGGTGCAAGCTTGGGGACGAATACATGTCTTGCGATCATGTTTCTGCAACGGCTTTTGATGCCGGCGCATCCAAGCCGGTGGTTGATGGGACTTCCCATGGTTGGTTTGGTATTCTCACTGTCAGACCCGGTTTTCAATCCACCCGGATTTTCGCCCGAGGAAGCTTTTGCCTAGCCAGCAACAAGTTCAATGGTCCCAATTGAAGGTCGGAGTGCTGGTCCTGGTAGCCCTGGTGGCCCTGACCGCGCTGGTGTTCCTGATGTCGGGGACCACGGGCGGTGGTTTCTTCACGGGCAAAATTACCGTGAAATCTTATTTTGAGAATTCGGCTGGTCTGAAGGTGGGCGCTCCGGTGAACCTTGAAGGGGTCACGATTGGCACCGTGAAGGCGATTCGGATTGTGCCGGCGCGGCAACTCACTCCGGTCGAAGTGACGATGAAAATCGGCAAGAATTTTCAGTCTGCGCTGCACAGCTGACTCCAAATCGAGCCTGGATACGATTGGCGTGCTTGGCGATACGGTGGTGGATATCGACAGCAAATTTGCCAAGGGCGGCATGGTCCAGAACGGGGGCGAGTTGCAGACCACTGAGAGTCCGAACCTGTCGGACGTGATCAAGTCGAGCCAGGGAACGATCGAGCAACTGAATACGATCCTGGGCAAAGTAGACAACCTGGTGGATTCACTGAACAGCGGCAAAGGCTCGATTGGCCAGCTTATTAACGATCCGACGCTTTATAACAAGGCGCTACTTACCTTGAACCAGTTGCAGGGGCTGGTAGATACGGTGACCAGCGGCAAGGGATCGATTGGCAAGCTGGTGTCGGACGACACGCTCTACAACCGGGCTAATGACACGGTGGGCAAGCTGGAGCACATTGCCGATGAACTGGACAAAGGGCACGGGTCGGTGGGCAAACTGCTGAAAGATGACGCTGTGTACAACAACCTGAAGCAGTCGACGCAAAACCTCAACGAGATTCTGGCGCAGATCAATTCCGGCAAGGGCTCGATTGGAATGCTGACCAAGAACCAGGAATTTGCCAACAAGCTGAACGACACGATCACGAAGCTGAATTCAGTTCTGACCCAGGTGGACAGCGGTCAAGGGTCAATCGGCAAACTGCTAAAGGATCCGGCTCTTTACAACCATACGGACCAGGTCATGATAAGTTCTTCAGATCTGATTCAGGCGATCCGGAAAGATCCCAAGAAGTATCTGACGATTCGGTTGAAGGTTTTTTAGAGCCTGCAGCCACGTCGCGAGGACATTTCCTTGACCTTGCGCAACGCGCGTCCTCGACCGACATTTATACTTAAAGAGCAATGTTTAAGAGAACACTATTCGCGGGGGCTGCTGTTCTTGCGCTCTTCGCGGGCACTCTGTCCGCTGCTGCCGCTGACGCGACGACAAATCCGGAACAGTACAGGCTTCGGCTCTATCACCTGCATACGGGCGAGCATATTGATGTGGTGTATCGCATCGGGGACCACTATCTGCCGGATGCTGTAGCGGAACTGGACCACTTTTTGCGCGATCATCGCACCGGAGATGAAAAAGACTACGACGTGAAGGAATTCGATCTTCTGCACGATCTGATGGCGAGACTGGGCCGTCCGGATGGGGAGATCGACATCGTGTGCGGCTACCGCACTCCGTGGAGCAACAATTACCTGCGCGAGCACGGACACGGCGTTGCGCTGCACAGCCAGCATATGGAAGCCAAGGCCATCGACATTCGCGTTCCCGGCGTGCCGACCGCGGAGGTGCGCGATGCGGCGCTGTCTCTGCATCGCGGCGGAGTGGGTTATTACCAGGAATCGAACTTCGTGCATGTTGACGTAGGTCCCGTTCGCCGCTGGTGAGGACTGGCCGTCCAGGCACACGCGCTTTCAGCGCCATTCTGAGGATATTTTTGTGGCTCTCCCGCTGGTCGGGACGTCGGGATCGGGAGTGCCTAGCGCGGGTAGGGCTGTCCTTTGGCGAGCACCGCTTCGAGCGATTTGTCGTGCCCATAGATGTCATCGAAGAAGTGCACTGAGCCGTCTTCTTCTACTACCGCGGTGTCATAGAGGATGAGCACGGGAACCGGAGTGGCAAGGTTTACCTGCTGATTGTCGGGGCCTGACTGCATGGCGGCCTGCACTTTTTCAAGCGTCCAGGACGGCTGGTTGCGGAGGAGATAGGCGGCCAGATCGGCCGGCTTCTGCACTCGAATGCATCCATGGCTAAAGTCTCGGCGGGACTGCGAAAACAACTGTTGCGCCGGCGTGCTGTGCAGGTAAACGCTGTGCTCGTTGGGAAAGATGAACTTCACGAGGCCGAGGGAATTGTTCGGTCCGGGCTTTTGACGGACTGCGAGGCGACCGGCGCGCAGTTGCGCGAGCACTGCATCGCTAATGGGCCCGTCAGTAACGACCTTTCCGCTAAGATCAGTGACTTCAAAACCCTTACTGGCAATGTAGTTTCTGTTCTTCTCGATGGACGGAACGATCTCGCCGCGGAGGATGCTGGACGGGACGTTCCAGTAAGGACGGAAGACGATGTACCGCATGTCCTGGGCGAACACCGGCGTCTGATGGCGGAGGGCCTTGCCCACCACTACGTTCATGCGCAACGCGACCTTGTGATCGCTGGTAAATACGCGCAACACAAACTCAGGCACATTCACGACGACGGGCGGCTGAGGAAATTGGGGAGGCAGCCAGCGCCAACGCTCCAGTGCGTCCTGCAACTGGCGGACGCGCATGGAGAGCGGCAGGTTCAATTGACGAATGGTGCCTTTGCCCAGCTTGCCGTCGGGATCGAGGCCGTGGCGCGCCTGAAAGAGTTTGACCGCGTCGACCAGTGGGCCGGCGTACCGCTGCGAATTTGGGTCGATGACCACGGAGGCAGGAAGGTCTCCGAGCAGTTGCAGTCGCTGGGCGAGTTGGCTGTCTCCCGCGTAGGAATCGCCGGGTGCGATCGTCTTCGGCACATCGGGAACCGGAGGCCCATCTCCTTTCGCGGCTAGTTGCAGGTAATGCTGGAGGGCGATTTCCGTTCTCTTGTAACCGGGGTAAGGAGGCTCTACGTCGGCGAGAACGGCCTGGATATCGGACGCATGGATGACATCCTGCGTTACGAACTGGGGCAGGTTGTATTTGTTCTGCTCGATCTCGATGCCGAATTTGAAATGCTTCGGATCGACACGGCCTATGTGCAAGTCAGAGATATAGCGCATGGCTCCGACGGTAAGAGCGGCATCGAAGCTCGCCTGCGTATCCGGACTGGCGGAGTTCTTGAGGGCGTTGAGGCGACCGGGCCAAAGCGAGGCGTCATAGTCGTCAGGGTTCAGACCCTTTTGCCCGGCTGGCCTCGAGCGCCTGAATGACGGCGAGCGCCTGCGGAGTGGGCTGGCCATTATTGAGCCAGACGGGTGCGTAGTTCGATGTTTGATATACGTTCTGGAAATGCACGCGGTAGTCGGAAAAGTCGGGCCAGCGCAGATCGGCCAGCTTTCCGGCGGCGGCGATTGACTGGAGGCGCGAGGATATCGCGGCGGCATCGGACGCGGGTATGGTCTGTTGCGCCTGCGGCGGCGGAGTCTGCGCTTTGCAGCCATTTCCCGCCACGCTCAGGGCCAGGCACACGGCGAAGGCGAGATTCCTGCGGAAATTGAGGCACACGAGAACGGGCATGGCCTATTAGACCATCAAGAGGGTGGGGTAAGAAGGCCGATTTGGGGCAGGTCGAAATTCCAAGGCAGGTATCTGACGCAATCCTGGTGTCCCGTGCTACCTTTTCCTGTGAGCGCGCGCACGTTGTCACGCCCATGATTATGGCCCCGGCCCACTCGGCGCCAGCGACCTTCGAGGAAAAAACATGCATATAGCCCGCATCTCCTGTGCCCTTCTTTTTTGCGGCGGTGTTGCGTTCGCGCAAACGGCAGCCAAACCTTCCGATACGACACCTGTGGCGCCGAAGGCTCCGCAGAGCTTTGACGTGAACGCGATCGACAAGAGCGTTGATCCCTGCACCGACTTCTACGCTTACGCATGCGGGAACTGGCGCAAGGACAATCCGATTCCCGCCGACCAGGTTCGCTGGGGACGCTTCAATGAACTGGGCGAGCGCGACCGCTATCTACTTTATGTGGATTTGAAGAAGGCGGCGGATAATCCGACGACTCCGCTGCAGCGCAAGTACGGCGATTTTTACGCCGCCTGCATGAATACCGATCTTGCCGATCAGCTTGGCGAGAAGCCGATAGAGCCGGCTCTGGCAAAGATCGACGCGCTCACGAGCAAGCAGAACCTGGCCGCGCTGGTGGCGCAGCTCACGGTCAACGACGGCACGCGCACGTTCCTCAACTTTGCATCGGAGCAGGATGAAAAGGACGCGACGCAGCAGATCGGGGGCTTGTATCAGGGCGGCCTTTCGCTGCCCGACCGCGATTACTACCTGGTAGATGACGCGCGGATGACTGAGATCCGCAAGCAATACAAGGAGTACGTAACGGCGCTGTTCAAACTTGCGGGAGACACCGACGAGAAGTCAGCGAGCGAAGCCGATGCCGTGCTGACGATCGAGACGGCGCTGGCGCAGGGATCGATGCCGCGCGTGGACATGCGCGACCCCGATAAGGTTTACCATTTCCTGTCGCTTTCCGACCTGCAAACGCTGGCTCCGAACTTTGAATGGAGTGCGTTCTTTGCGGGGATGCCGGCACCGGCGATCCAGAAGCTCAATGTGGCCACCCCGGATTTCTTCAAGGCGATGAACGCTGTTATTGATAAGCAGAGCCTGGACAATATTAAGAGCTACCTTCGCTTTCACGCATTGAACAACGCGGCTCCGTGGCTTTCGAGTAACTTTGTGGATCTTAACTTCGGGTTCTTTCAGAAAACGCTGGTTGGCCAATCGGAGCAGACGGCGCGATGGAAGCGCTGCACGACTCTGACGGATCGCGCGATGGGCGAGGCCGTGGGGCAGGACTGGGTGAAGGAGAATTTTCCGCCGCAGGCCAAGGCCAACATGGAGAAGCTGGTGGCGGCGCTGGAGAAATCTCTGAATGAGGATATTCAGAACCTGGCGTGGATGACTCCGGCGACGAAGGAGCAGGCAGAGGCAAAGCTGGCCGCGTTCCGCCAGAAGATTGGCTATCCGGAGAAATGGCGCGACTACTCAACGCTGGAGGTCAAGCGCGACGACCTGGTGGGCAACATCCATCGCGCTGCGGATTTCCAGACGGCTTATGATCTGCATAAGATCGGCAAGCCAGTGGACGAAAAAGAGTGGACCATGACGCCGCCAACGGTCAATGCCTACTATGACCCGAGCAACAACGACATCAACTTCCCGGCCGGGATTCTGCAGCCGCCCTTCTACGACTACAACAAGGATCCCGCGGTCAACTTCGGAGCGATCGGGGTGGTGATCGGCCACGAGATGACGCATGGCTTCGATGATCAGGGCAGCAAATACGATGCGCACGGCAATGTGAAGAACTGGTGGACTCCGGCGGATAAATCGGCGTTTGACGAGCGCACCGGGTGCGAAGTGAAGGAGTACGGGAACTTCGAGCCGGTTCCCGGACAGAAGCTGAACGGCAAGCTGACGCTGGGTGAAAACACGGCGGACAATGGCGGGCTGCGCATTGCATACCAGGCGCTGCAGAGCGTGCTGGCGAGCGAAGGCGACGATGCGGCGACGAAGAAGATCGACGGATACACGCCGGACCAGCGCTACTTCATCTCATTCGCTCAGGTGTGGTGCGAGAACACGCGCGAACAATATGCGCGTGTCGCAGCGCACGTCGATCCGCACTCTCCGGGGCGTTTTCGCGCGAATGGAGCGGTGCAGAATTTCGACGCCTTCGGCAAGGCTTTCGGCTGCAAGAAGGGACAGCCTATGATGCCGGATGATCCTTGCGTGGTCTGGTAGTTCGGGGTACAGGGCCCAGGGCTCGGGGCTCAGGGCTCAGGGCTCAGGGCTCAGGGCTCAGGGCTCAGGGCTCAGGGCTCAGGGCTCAGTTGAAGGCTGAGGCCGTGGTGATCCGCAGTCAAGCTTCTTGATGATGGCCCAGATGATTTTTCCTGTTTCTTCCGATAAGTTTTCTGTTTTTTCGAGAAGCTCGGGTTTTCCGAACCCGAGCTTTCTTGCGATGGCGAGTTGTGTTTGTAATTCGAGGATTGAACCGCGGGCAACGCCCAGGAAATGCCTGTACTCGTTTCTGGAATTGCGTCCGTATCCTTCAGCGATATTGCTGGCTATGGAGACTGCAGATCTGCGCATCTGCGCGGTGATCCCGTATATCTCTGCGCGGGGAAAGTCGCTGGTGAATCTATAGATTTCCACAGATAAGTCCACTGCGCGTTGCCATGCCACCAAATCGCGATATGAATTTGCCATCGTTCGGACACTTCCCGCTGAGTATGCACGGAATTGTTGCTTTCCTGAAGTTCCGAAGGTAATGGTTCGTTGCAATTCGCTTTTTTGTGCCCTGCGCGCGTTGCTCTGCGCCCTGTTTGTTGTACAGTTCTCGTCGCCCTATAGCGGAAACCCTCTCCACCTTTTACAATGCAAAGCGGGAGTGAATTCCCGATCCAGTCCCTGGCCGCGACCCGTGCCAGGATGAAGGAAGCGCATGAAGTTCAAGAAATCCGGCCAGATTCTTCTGGCCCTGTTTGTATCCCTCGGTCTCGGTTTTGGCCTTACATCCTGTGCAAATGACTACACAGTTGCGTATTTTTACGTGACCGGCGGGCAGTACAACCAAATTGGCGCTTTCAAAATTGCCAACAACACTGGGAACCTTTCGGGAATTCCCGGCTCGCCCTTTGGTTCGAGCGGGACCAATCCTATTCGCGCTATCGTCTCCACGACCGGACGCTACCTTTATGTGTTGAACGCAGGTCAGGCGACCACGCCTGACGCGAGCGGAAACTTCACCTACTCGGGAGCGAACATCTCGGTCTATTCGATCGGCGGCAACGGCGTGCTGGCTTTCCAGCAGAGCTACCAAAGCCAGGGCTTTGGTACGGGTCGCATTGCGTTCAGCACGACCGGCTCCTTTCTTTACGTTCTGGATGAATATGCGCCTTCGCAACCGATCGCCGGAGGGGGATACACTCTCGGCTCGAATACGCCGCAGGCTGGGTTGGCGTGCCAGGACTCCTCCGGCATCTATCATCCGACAGGCGATGTCACAGCCTTCTCGGTGGACGGCAACACCGGCCGGCTTTCGCTGATTACCAACAATCAGATACAGAACCCGAGCGGCGGACAGCTCACTTACTTTCCGGTAGGCTGCGGGCCCGTGGATTTCAAGGTGACGGGCGCGTATGTGCTGACTGCTGACACTTCCGATCCGTTAACCGGGAACAAGAACACTGTCTACCCGTACTCCTACAACATTTCCAGCGGGCAGCTGACCACGACGCAGAATACCGAGTTTGTTACGGGAGCAGCAAGCATCAGCGCTATCGGCAGCACGGCGGCGCAGAGCTTTATCTATATCCTCGATCCGGTCGGCGACAATATTTACTACTACACAGTCGGGACGAATGGCCTGCTGCAGGCGGTTAACGGCAGTCCTACGAGCAATTCACAGTCGGTATCCGGGAATCCGATCCAACTAACATCCGACAGCAAATCGAAATTCCTGTATGTCGCCAATGCCGGGCCGTCTTTGGGCATAGGGCAGCCGAGCAGCGATATCAGCGCCTACACCATCGCTACGAACGGCGTACTGGCGGCTGTGGGGGGCGCGCCTTTCGGCACCGGATCAGGACCACAGTGCATCCTGGAAGATCCCTCGAACCAGTACCTTTTCACTGCGGATTACAACACCAATACGGTGACGGGCCATGTGCTCGATCCGAACTCCGGGGTGCTGACCAACATGCGTAACCAGACCAGTTATCCTACGGTCGGCCATCCGACCTGGTGCGTAGCGAGCGGGCATACAGACTAAGACAAGGCAGAGGGATCAGGGCTCAGGGCACAGAATTCAATCTGGTCCTGAACTCTGAGACCGCTGCGCTGTGTGACGCTGGAGGGGTATACCGTTCGCGGGTCCCTGTAGCTTAAAGCGGCGCAAGCTTTTACAATTCAAGCGGGAGCGATCCCCAAAAATCGCAGCCTGTGCCACTGGCCAGGACGAAGGAAGCGCATGAAGTTCAGCAAAACGGGTCAGGCTCTCTTGACCGCTGCAGTCTCTATCGGCATAGCACTTGGAATTACCTCATGTGGTCAAAGCAATACGATTGATTACCTCTATGTGACTGCCTCCAAGAATAATCCGGGCCAGATCAGCGTCTACCGCGTGGATCAGGAATCAGGAGCGATAACCCAGATCCAGGACTCGCCTTATCCTTCGGGCGGACGCAACCCCGTAGCCGAAGTTACTTCTCCCAACGGCGCGGATCTGTACGTGGTAAATCACGACGACAATACCGTGGTCGAGTTCGCCATCGGCACCGACGCCAAGTTGTACCCGCAGCACACATATCAGACACCGGGCACCGAGCCCAACGCCATCGCTATCAACTCCACCGGAACGCTCCTTTTTGTGCTCGATACCTATCAGGCGACATACAGCGACGCGAATCCGGGCCCCGGAGCTCTGGTGGTCTTCCCCATCAATTCCGATGGCAGCCTGGGCACCAATGTGGCCAATGGCAGCCTGCCCTACTGGCCGGTGGAATTCGCCCCGAGCACCATCAACGTTACGACACCACAAGGCTGCTCTGGAACGGCTGGCAGCGGCACGACGCTTGACTTCGTCTATGTGGCCAACGCAAATACCAACAATCCGATTGCAGCCGGTCAACGCGGCACCATCTCAGGGTTCTCTTTCCCCATCGTGCCGGGAACCTGCGTGCCTAGCGGCGGGGGCGTTTTGACTCCGGTATATTCCGCAACCACACCCCTGCCTTATGCGGGCGTGAAGCCATCGGCCAGCGCAAGCGATCCCACGGAACGCTTCCTGTATGTGACTGATGCGGCGTCGAATCAGCTTTATGCCTATACGATATTGTCAACCGGCACGCTGACTCCCCTGACCAACGGGCCGTTCAAGACCGATGTTTACCCGGACGCGATCACGATCAACCCCAACGGCATGTTTATCTACGTGGCAAATTACAACTCGAACGACATCAGCGCCTACCAGATCGATCAGGGAACGGGGACGCCTTCAGCGCTGGCGGGCTCCGGCACCTACGGCACCAAGACCGGACCCACCTGCGTTCTGGTGGATCCGGCATTCGGAACCTTCCTCTATACCTCGAACTTCCTGGACTCTTCAGTGACGGGTTACAAGCTGAATATCAACAACGGCGCACTTACAGGAACCGAGAATTCTCCCTATCCGACGGCTGGACAACCAACCTGCGCGGCAGCGGTCCCGCACGGGAACCATCCGGGCCAGCATGTACAGGCAACCTCAGGAAACGGAGCGTAGAGTTTTCCGCGTCAACGCAAAGGCCCGCATAAAATGCGGGCCTTTGTTTTTGGGAACATGTTTTTGGGAAAAAACGATGCATCTTCAGGCCATGGCCGCAAGCTCCTTTAATTCATGGACCAGTTCGGAAATCTGCCGGGCATTCCGCGGACTCAGACTCTGGAAGGCAATGCCTGCGCCCCGCTTCCGGTGCAACACAGCGATGTTGCCTGCAACGCGGAACTGAAGCTGGCGAGTGGTGAAATAAATCTCGACGTGGGTTCCCCGTTCCAGATTGATGGCGGACGTCTCGATGAAGCATCCGGAGAGACTCAGATCCAAAATCCTGCCGCGGAGCAGCAGGCCTCCCTGAGGAAGATACACCTCGGCGTGGCCTTGGCAGGCGTAGCGGGGATGACGGCGGCGGTTCGTTGGCGGCGCATTCATAGCGGATGTTTGTGCAGTTGACTGCGCGACTGATGCGGGTTGATTTTCCACGGCCATTTACCCCGGAACGGCTTTCCCTGTGTATCGGCAAAATCCGGCGAATGAATCAATTCTTTTTGCGCAACGGAAAAAGGGGCCGTATAGGCGGCCCCTGTGTTTCCGGACTGAAGATCAGCTTTACGATGGCTACTTGTTCGCGGGAGCAACTTCAGCTGCGTCTACAATGCGCGCGATGCTCTTTTCGATGGTGTCCTTGGGAACATAGCCGACGATCTGATCGGCGACCTTGCCGCCCTTGAAGAAGAGCAGCGCGGGGATGCCGCGGATTCCGTAGCGTCCGGGCGTGGCCTGATTGCGGTCCACGTCCATTTTGGTGACTTTGAGCCTGCCGTTGTACTCGGTTGCGACCTCATCAACAATGGGGCCGAGCGCTTTGCAGGGGCCGCACCATGCCGCCCAGAAATCGACCAGAACGGGCTGATCGGACTGCAATACCTCCTGGTCGAAGGTTGCATCACTTACCTCAATCACTCCCTGTCCTGCCATATTCCTCCTTGAATTCCCTGCCTGAGTTCACGGTTCACGGCGTTGGTTTGCCGGAATCCACTCGAAACAGTCTACCTAACTATAGATGCCGAAGGAGTGCAAAAGTAGCGCACTCGCCCTCCTGGCAACTGCTTCCTACCCCATCCCGCGAACGTCGCGCACGATGGGGACCCCGGTTTCGCGTGGCCACTCCCGCTGGTCGTGGAATTTGAGGCTGGGGCAGAGAGGCGTCAACGCCAGCCTGAGTCTGAATCCCTAATGGCCAGGGCCGTTTTACTGCAAATCATTGAAGAGAGTGCCCTGCTGGTCGATGGCGGCGATGACCTGAGTGAGGGCGGACTGCTGAGTCTCCGCGGAGCTGAGCTGACTGGCTACCTGGGCGGTGTCGGTCTGAAGCAGAGTGTCTTGCGCGGACTGCAACTGCGTTGATTCGCTGGTGTTATAGTTACCGGCCGCGGTGAGGCGGGTGATGGAGTCGTCGAGGACGACGCGCTGCTGGCTCACGTAATTGAGCGCGGTATTCAGACTGGTGAGATCGGAGACTGAGGATGCGGAGGGGGTCCCGCTCGCGAAGTCGGCGATGAGATTGTTGAGCGTGCCGAGAACATTGGCTCCGGCGGCGGTAAAGATCTGGTCGCCGGGCACGTTGGTTTGAATCTGCTGCCCGGATGGCGTCTGGACGTAGCTGACGTCGTTATCGCCGCTGTAGGTGACAGTGGCGGGCGAGGTAGTAGTGTCGATGCTGAAAGGTGGGGCGCCGCCCTGACTTCCGGCGAAGATGTATTGCCCCATGTAGGACGAGTTCGCGAGCGACATCACCTCGTCGCGGATGCCGGTGAGCTGCGTGGCGATGGATTGTTCGTTGCTCGGATTCAGAGTTCCGTTATTGGCCTGGGTGGCGAGCGAGATTGCTGAGGTAAGCTGGGTGACCACGTTGCCGAGCGCAGAGTCGCCGACCTGGAGAAGGCTTTCGGTGGAGCTTGCCGTCTGCGAGAAGGTGTCGTCGGCGTTCAACTGCGTGGTGAGCAGAACATTCTCGCCCGCTGCGGCCGGGTCGTCGCTCAGGGAGTTGACTCTGACGCCGGTCGAAAGCTCATTGGTTAGAGTCTGCTCGCTGGCAGTCACCTGGTCGAGCGAGCCTACGAGATTGGTCACGTAATCGGGATTCACGCGCATGGTTTTTTCCTGTGGTTTCGTGCTAGCCGGTGTAGGTGGTTTCAACGCCGAGGTTGAGAGCCGCTGTCATCACCTCGTCGAGGATGGTGAAGACCTTCGAGGCCGACTGGTAGGACTGCTCGAAGGTTTCAAGCGACGAGGCCTCTTCGTTGAGATTGACGGAGGACAGCGAGCCGATCTGGTTCTGCAATTGCGAGACCGAAGCCTGCTGCGCTGCGTTTTGCGTAGAGACGCCGGAAACCAGGCTTCCGACAGTAGTGACGAAATCGGAATAATAATTCGAAGGTGTGTCGCCGGCGACGATGCCCTGGTTTTGCAGGCTGGCCATCGCCAGCAGATTGGTGTCGTCCGAGGAGCCGGCTCCGCTGGCAGCGGCGGCGATCTGCGAGGGATCGGTAATGGCGACGGAGATTTGGGCTGCGGCTCCCGTTGCGCTTGCGGGCAGGTTGAAGATGGCGACGCCGGGATTGCCGTTGGCGTCCGAGCCAGCTTGATTTTGCGTATTGATCCGAGTGCCGAGATCGAAGGCCATCGTGTCGAGCGCGCTTTGCATCTGCGGAATGTCCTGATCGCGCACGGTGAGCAGGCCCCCGATCTGACCTCCGCCGGAGGTGAGGCTGGTGGTGATGTCGTTGCCTTCCGAATCGTAGACCTGGAGCGAGCCGCTTACTGAGGCGGTCGAAAGCGAGAACGATTGATTGCCTGAGACGAGCAGGGCTCCATTGGAGGTGGTGATTTCAAGGCCGTTGCTCTCGGTCTGGATTTGATGAATGCCGACGAGCTGCGAAAGTTGCTGAAGGTCCTGCTGGCGCTGGTCTTCGAGCGTTCCCGCGTCAGAGTTGGGGCTGGCGGACTGGATCTGCTGATTGAGCCCGGCGAGCGACTGCGTGAGCGAGTTAACCTGGGTGACCAGGCCGCCGGTCTGCTGGTCGAGCGAGGTCTGCTGCACGGAAAGCTGCGAGGAGGCGGTCTGGAAATCGCCGGCGAGATTGGTTGCGCTGGTGAGCACCTGCTGGCGCAGGGCGGTATCGGCGGGGCTCGATTCAAGCGAAGAAAGCGAATCGAAGAACTGCGACATGTCCTGCTCGATGCCGTTGGTGGCGCTGCTTGAGCTGCCGGAGTTCGCCGTTGTGACTTGATTGAAAATAGTCTGCACCTGCTGGAGCGCGGTGAGCCGCGCGCCGGAGGCACTGGCTACCTGCCCCTGCTGCTGCAATGCCTGCTCAAGGGCCAGGTCGCGCTGCGAAACCGGTCCGGTCATGGTTACGCCTTCCCCGTAGCTCTGACCGTTGATGGTGACCGGATCGTTCTCCTGCCAACTGGCCACTTCGCGCGTGTATCCCGTTGTGTTTGCGTTGGCAACGTTGTTGGAGACGACGGTGAGCGCCGCCTGATCGGCATTGAGTGCGCCGGTTGCAATGTTGAAAGCTGTATTTAACGTCGCCATCGGAGGAGGAGTCCTTTGCGGGATTTGCCTTGTCGTTATCGTGGGCCGGCCGCGTAGAAGCCGGACGATTGCTTTCCGGCGACGCGGTGGAGGAAGCGCAGGTTGCGGGCGGTGGCATTGAGCAGTGCGGCCAAAACTGCGCGCCTGACCACGTATTCGGCGCGATTGCACGGCGCGGCCACGGTGTGAGCCACGCCCTCCAATTGCCGAAGCGCGGAGGCATCCGCGGCGGTTAGCGCGATGATGGCCTGATCGAGAAATTGGTCCGCCGGGATTTGTGCCGTTGCCGTTATGCCCTGTTCCATTGTTGCTCCAGTAATTTCACTTTCCTTGCTTAGTCCTTGTTGCTGAGCATGTGGCCCATCAGCGACTGGGCGACATCGGAGGCGCTGACGTTGTAGCCGCCACTTGCAATCGCTGCCTGAACGGACTGCACCTTTTCTGTGCGGACATCGGGCAGAGAGGCCGCGTGGCTGGCAAGGCTGGCCGCGCTGCTCAGATGCGCTTCATCACTGCCCGCCGCAGCTGGGGCGGCGGTCGAAGTGGTGGAGGCCTTTTCAACCCCGGAAACCTGCGTCTCGCCGGGAATAGGCTGCAAACTTTGAAAATCGTTGCGTATGTTCATGCCTTACGGTTCTCCTCACTTGAATCCATCGGCCAAAAAGGCGAGCACTTTAGTTTTCGGAAACTGCGCAACTGTTAGAAATTACTTAGAATTCGCCGAATTTGCGGGATTTGCGGTTTTGCTTTCTGTCTTGAAATGATCCAGTATTTTGGTCGCGATACCGAAGCCGCCGCGCTCGGAGATGGCCTTCGCCATAGCTTCAGAGCCGAAGCTCATGAGGGCTCCGGAGCTTCCCTGGTCGTCGTCGGAGTCACTGCTGGAGCCGTCTGGCTTGTCCGGCGAGAAGAGCGAATCGTGTTGCAGAGGCTTCAGAAACTCCTGCATCAGGCTGGCCTCGAATTCGTGGGCTGCCGATTTCAGCTTTGGATTGTCGGCGCTCATGGGAGCCGGTGGGGTGAGCGGGCTTTGAAGACTGGCTATGTTCATTCTGTTTCCTCCGGTTGCCTCACATGACTTCCAGGTCGGCTTCGAGTGCGCCGGCCTCTTTCATGGCTTGCAGGATGGAGATGATGTCGCGGGCCGTGGCTCCGATCTGCTGGAGGCTCTGCACCAGATCGTCCACCGTCGCGCCTTCGCGCAGTTCGATGCGATTGGCCGGCTTGTCCTGCGCCTGAATCGTGGTTTGCTGCACGACCTGCGTGGTGCCCTGTCCGAAGGCGTTGGGCTGCGAGACCTGGGTCTGGCTGATCACGTCGACCACGAGACCGCCGTGAAGGATTGAGACGGGCTGCAATCGCACCTGGCCGCCGATGACGATGGTTCCCGTTCGTTCGTTCACGACGACCCGGGCGCGAGGGAACACCTGGACTTCGATGGCCTCGACGCGCGCGAGCAGCTCGGGAATGTCCTCGTCCGGCGTGGTGGCGATTTCGATGCGGCGGCTGTCGACGGCATGGGCTACATTGCTGCCGAGGGTTTTGTTGACGGACGCGGCCACCAGCTCCGCAGTGCGGAAGTCGGGATCGTTGAGCAGGAGCGAGAGCGGGCGCAGGTGCGCAAGGTCGAGCAGTACGGCGCGCTCGACGATTCCGCCGTCGGGAATGCGGCCCGTGGTGGGATGGTTGACCGACTTGCTGCTGCCATTGCTCTGCACTGAATAGCCGCCGAGGATGAGAGGGCCCTGCGCCTGAGCGTAGATCTGGCCGTCGGGCCCGTAGAGCGGGGTCATCAGCAGGAGGCCGCCTTCGATGCTGCGCGCGTCTCCGGCGGAGGAGACGGTGACGTCGATTTTGTTGCCGGGCCGCGCGAAGGGCGGCAGCGTGGCGGCAATGAAGACCGCGGCCATGTTCCGAACCTGAAGTGAGGAGGTGGCCTGCCCCTGGGGCAGGTTGACGCCCATGCGTTCGAGCGTCGAGACCAGCGTTTGATAGGGAAAGACGGTCTGCGAACTGTCTCCCGTGCCGCGCAGACCGACGACGATTCCGTAGCCGATGAGCTGGTTGTCGCGTATGCCTTCGACGGTCGCCACGTCCTTGATGCGGGAGAGCTCGGACGATGGCGTGTCCGCGGAGAGCGGCAGCGACAGCGGCGAGGACGGCGAGCGGGAGAGCGCGGCAGACGAGATTGGAGACGAAGCGAGTCACGGGAATCCTTAGAAGACCAGCAGCTTTTCGATAAAGCGGACCACCGCGTTCTGACGGTAGGTGTAGTCGTTGATGATGCCCTTGCCTACAACCTCAAGCTCGAGGCTGGTGATGGTGGTCGAAAGCACCTGGTTCTGCGCGTTGATGTCGGCGGGCCGGACAAGCCCGCGCAGCCGGATGAGCTCCGTCTGCTGATTGAAGGAAACCTGACGAACGGCCTGAATCACCAGCATGCCGTTGGGAAGAACGTCTTCAACCTCGCCGCCGAGCGTGGTGGTGAGGCTGGAATCGGTGACGCTCTGGCCCTGCGCAGTTAAACCCGAACTTGAAGTTTGATTGAGCAGGTTATTGAGGGCGTTTCCGGCGGAAAGCTTGCCGAAAAGCGCCGAGATCTGCGAGCTGGCATTCGAGGCGCGCGAGTTCTTCACCGTTCCGTCGGTTGAGGCGGAGAGGCTTCGACCACCACGACCGAGATCGGATCATGGACGTGCGTGGCTTTTACATCGGTGTTAAGGCGGGTGAGCAGGCCGTCATCGATCCAGATGGAGCCGGGCGTGCGCACCTCGGCTGCATTTTCGGCATGCACGCGCGCGATGTAGGCGTTGAGCGCGGCGTCGGGCGGGCTGGCCTTGGGCTGCAGAGGCTTTTTTCTTCGATGCGACGGCTCTGCGCGGGAGAGGCGAAGAAGCGAGGGCCAGCAGACAGATGCCAATGCCGCACGAATTTTTCTTTGCGAGATGGCTTCATTGCTCTCCCCAGAGCGGTTTTGCGATGGACGATCAGTTCGACCGAATGCGGCTCCGCGCACCAGCGCCGCGCAGAAAATTGCCGCTTGCGCCAGGCGCACGCGGATGGGCTGGCCGACGAATGCCGTCTCCAGCGCGGTTCCCGACAAGCTCGAATGCTGGCCGGATCGTCGCGCCATTCAAGACCTCGACTGTGGTTCCGGCCTTGACGCGTTGCAGCCTGGAAGCGGACGCGGCGATCGCTGCTGACTGGGCTCGGCTCCTCGTGCTCCCGGCTTTGGGTGTTCTGCGCGGCATGTCATTCTGGCCGGGGCCGCTGGATGGCTGCAGTCCACGAGGACCGCCCAGTCCTGATGGAGTGATGGCGTCGTAGACGTAGTGGTCGAGAACTCCAGATGCGGCTTTGCTGTCTGCAGCCGGGGGCTTTCCGGCAGCCGACGTATGTGCAGACGAGGCGCGCGCAGAAAGGCGGCGAGCGGTGAATGCGACGAAAACGAGAATGGGCGAACGAGCGCATGTTGCTACTTCACCATGTTGTTGACTTGGCTGTACATGTCGTCGGCGGCGCGTAATGACCTTGGAGTTGCTCTCATAGGCGCGCTGCGCCAGCACCATCTGCACGAACTCGGTACCACGTCGACGTTGGAGTTTTCGAGATAGCCCTGCTGCAGCGTGCCCAGCCCTTCGGTGCCGCCGGGATTGCCGAGCACGGCGTCGCCGGAGGAGAGCGTCGCGGTGAAGAGGTTCGAGCCCGACGCTGTCGAGGCCGCCGGGATTGGCGAAGGTCGCGAGCTGAATCTGTCCCAGCTGCTGCGGATTCTGCTGGCCGGGAAGCGTGGCGTTCACCACTCCATATGGCGTGATGGTGATGGCGGTTGCATTCTGCGGAATCGTGATGGTCGGGAATCAGCTGGATCGCCGTGCGCGTCACCATGGTGCCCTGATTGTTGAGATAGAAGATTCCCGGCGCGCGTATAAGCGATGGTGCCGTCGGGGCGCTGCACCTGGAAGAATCCGTTGCCCTGAATCGCGAGATCGAGTGGGATTGTTGGTCTGGTTCATGTCGCCCTGCGTCATGATGATTTCGCTGGCCGCGGACTTGGTGCCGAGGCCGATCTGCAGTCCGGCGGAGACCGTCTGCTGGCTCTGCGCCGCGCCCGGCGTGACGAGGTTCTGGTAGATCATGTCCTGAAACTGCAGGACGCGCTGGCGGAAGCCGACGGTCGAGGAGTTGGCCAGATTGTTGGCGATGGTGTCGAGGTTCAACTGCTGCGCGCTCATGCCGCTGGCGGCCGTATAGAGTGCTCGGATCATGGGTGCTTCTCCTATCTTCAAAAAAGCTTATGCTGACTTAAACTTTGGGCAGGTGCTCGCTGGCCGTTTTGTCGAAATCGTTGTCGAAGACGGTGAGCGCCTTCTGCATCATCTCCGCCTGGCGCTGCGCCAGGATGAGCTGCATGCGTGCCCTGAATCACGTCCTGATTGGAGCCTTCGAGCGCGCCCTGATGAAGCGCCGCCGTCGGTTGCACGCTGAGGCTTGGCGCCATTGACCGGGGCGTAGCGGTTGGCGCCTTCCGGCGTGATGGACGTTGCCGAGGCGAAGGTGAAGACGCCAAGATTGCCGGCGACGCGCTCCATCGACCGAGATCACGCCGTCGGAGCCGATGGTGATGTCGCCCGTAGGAATGCGGATGGGCTGGTTCTGCGCGTTCAGAACCGGCTCGCCCTGCGCGGTGATGAGCGTTCCGTCGCGGGCACGCTGAAAGCTGCCGTCGCGCGTGTAGCGAATGCCGTTTTTCGTCTGAATGGCGAAGAAACCCTGACCCTCGATGGCCACGTCAAGAGGATTGCCGGTGGTGGTGAGCGCACCCTGGCCGAGATCCAGCTGGTTGCCGCCGAGCACTCCGAAATTGTTTACGGTGCGGTCGAGCTGGTCGCCTTGAGCGTCGGGGCCCATAATGGCGGAGCGAAAGTATTCGCGCTCGGCGCGAAATCCCTGAGTTCCGGCGTTGGCCAGATTGCTGGCCGCCGAATCAAGCGCCTCGGAGCGCGCCAGCCAGCCGGAAAATGCCGCGTATAAGCCGCTACTCACTGTCTTGTCTCCTTCTGGCGATAGAAGGAGCAACAGGAGGGCCAAAAACCAGTGCGAAGATTAGGGCCTGCTAACACTTCCGCGGTAACAGGCCCGGGGCGAGTCTATTGCATCGACTCGCAGACGAGTGTGACGACGAAGGTCAGCGTCTCGAAACGGTAGTAGCGCTCGATGCGGAACTCGGGCCGCTGGGTGTGTAGCTGATAGTTGCGTTCCGGTGACTACAGTCGGCGTGGACAACATGCAGCCGGAGGCCAGAGCCGGAAGTTTTCCCTTCCAGGCTCCGGCGACCATGTTGCAGATCTCTCCGATGGCGTCCTTGACGGTGTCGTCGAGCGAGATCCATCGCGATCCCGGTCAGCGCGCCGGCCATGCGCATGGCGGTCCGCTCGCCGCTGCGCAGCACGCAGGTCCCGCTCATGGCTCCGGCGAGGCCGATCACCGCTGAGATGGTCTCCGGCTCGTCGACCGGGCAATCTTCGACAGGCGCGCACGACATCCCCATCATCAGGCTGAAAACTTCCTCGACCGCCTCGTCCACGAGTGTCCGTAGACGCTGACCGGGTCAATCTCTTTTGCTGCTGACGCCATAAGCCGTTCTCCTGGGTGTAGGTTGCCTGCTAAAGAATCTCTCTTGAAAATCTCTACGCTTCGACCAGCGGCAACACCCGCTCCTTGACCTGCTCGGCGGTGAAGGGCTTGCGGATGTAGCCCTGCGCTCCGGCGAGGATGGCCTCGCGCACATGGTCTTCGCTGCTTTCGGTCGTAATCATGACGACCGGAACGTCGGGGGCGAGGTTTTGCGCGCGCAACTGGCGCAGAAATTCGAGACCGTCCATGTTGGGCATGTTGATGTCGGACAGGATCAGATCGACGCGATGCTGGCGCAGCACCTCCAGCGCCTCGACTGCCACTCGAAGCCTCGTAACACATTGGTAATCGTCAAGCCCGCCTGGCGCAGCGCCCGTTCCACGATCTTGCGCATGACGGAAGAGTCGTCGACGATCAGGGCAGAAATTTCACACATTGCAGATTCCCTCGCAGTACTGGACTTATCGGCGCATAGCGAAGGAACTGTAATTCAGGGCTCAGGGCTCAGGGCTCGGGGCTCAGGGTTCTCAGGGTTCGGGGTTCAGGGCTTCGGGTGTTCAGGGTTCAGGGTTCAGGGTTCGGGTTCAGTCAGGGTTCAGGGAGTTGGACGCATTTGATTTATGACCTGGCTATTTTTGCGTCCGCGAACGTTCTGGATCCGCGCCTATGCGAACTGCGTTACCGCGCCGATCACGTCTTCGACTCCCTGGCTTTGCGTCGGATCGGGGTTTCCGTCTCTCGGCCTGATGCCAAAGCCGGAGCCAGAAGAGATCGTGGACGCGCACCAGCCGCGCCTCCGCCGGCTTCTCTTTCTCGACGTGGCGCGTGAAGGCCTCGGCGAGCAGATCGAGGTTTCCCGCCTCGATCAGGCGGGCGCGCGCGAAGCGGCCCTGCTGGAGCCGTTCCTGTGCCTGATGAAATTCGGGCGCGCTTAACAGGCCGCTCTCGACTCTCAGGCCGGTCATGCGTTCGAGCGCCAGCGCCAGGCTGTGATCGATGCGGTCCTCGAAGGCCAGATAGAGAATGCCGGAGGGAGTGAGCCGCAGGGGTACAAAGCCGAAGCTCTCGGGCAAGGAGCCGGGGCAGGACCGTTACGGGAAGGCCGCTGCCGTGCTTTTCAAACGAGAAAACAGGGCAACTCCATTGCAGACCCAGCGCCTGGGTCAGCCGTGTCTCGTCCAGCCCATGATGCGCGACCAGCCACTCACCGAGCCTCATCCCGGAGCCGTTGCGCTGCGCCTCGAGTGCCTGCTTGAGCTGCGCGTGCGTGATCCAGCCTTGCGTCAAGAGGACGAGCCCGATGGGTACGCGATGACGGTGCGCGGCCGCTGGATGCGCCCCGGACTGCTCGCGCCGGAGAAGCTCCTCGATGCGCGCGCGGGTGCAGGCCGGGCTGCATAACCAGCCGCCTTCGACGACGGGAACGCGCCGCCTGCGCCACAGCTGGAGCCACCCGCTCCCGCAGCGAGGATTGGCGCACGCTGGAAACGTCCGCCCGTTGCGGCGCGCGCGGGAAGGTTCTGCGAATGGAGCAGCGGTTTGCGTGGCTAGAACAGGCATCGGATACTCTCGAGGCATTTCTTCGGTTCGGCCACTTCGAGCACGCGCAAGCCGAAGCTGCCGTTGATAAGCACCACTTCGCCGCGCGCGACAATCTTGTCGCCCACCAGCAGATCGACGGGATCAGAGACGTGGCGGTCGAGTTCGACCACATCGCCCGCTCCCAGCTCCAGCAGCTCATTGAGCGGCATCTCGCGGGAGCCGAAGCGAAGCGATGTTTCGAGCTCCACGTCGAGCAGGAGGTCGATGCCCCCCGGCGAGACCTTTGCTCCAGTAGCAGGACTCGAATAGGCCGCGGTGGTAGACGTCTGGGCCGATGTGCGTGCGGCTTTTGGAGCGGCGGCTTCGGAGATCTTTACCTCGTCAGCAAATGCCAGCAGCATGACGGTGTCGCCGAAGCGCAGCTCATAGGCGGCCGAGGGAAGGCCCAGCGTCCACGACGCGTCTTCAACGGAGACGGAGAGAGCTGCGGCGCGAGCGCCATCGACCGATTGCGCCGCGGTTGCAGCGGTCTGGGCTGTGATTTGGGCTGCGATTTGTTCTGCCGTCTGTTGAAGGATCCCGCGCCAGAGCTCGCGGTCGCGCGGTTCGTCAGCGTCGCCGGCGGTGACACGGGCTGCGACAAACAACTCATGCAGCGCAGCGCGATCGGCGATGACGAGAAAACGTCCGTTGGCTGGACCGCTGACGGTGACGCTCAGGCTTACGGCTGCCTCGGGCTCGGGCAGACGCGCGGAGGGAAGCAATTCGAGCGAAGCTGAGAGCTCGCGCCCGAGAACTTTGGGGGCTTCAGCGAGCCATGCGGTAAGAAATGATTTCATCCTCTGTTTTCCCTTTCGGCTTTTTCATGCGCAGTTCCCGGCTGCCGTTTTCTTTCTTCGCTACGTTCTTTCTGTGTGTCCCCTTCGCAAGGCGCGAGCCAACGTCTATTGCAGGGGCGTACCGAGATGCGCTCCGCGGTGCTCGCCGCAGCTTACGGGCGAGGCGGCGAAGAGCGGAACTCCGGCGACGCGCAGCTCCGCGGCCTGGTGCGCGGACATGTTGAGACGGAGTACGGATCCCGCCTGAAGGGCCTCGATCTCGCGCGCAGGGACGCGGGTTGGGGCCAGTTGAAGTGCGGCTCCGACCTTTGCTTTTCCGGCCCGGTCGAGAATCCTTTGCCGCGTCTCCGGAGCATGCCGCCGCTGTCGCGTCCAGTCGCCCACCAACCGGTGCAGGATGGTGTTCGAGACGACGGCCGGAAAGGCGAGATTGAGCAGACCGCTGGCTCCGGGCATGCGAATTTCAAAGCTCAGGCAGAGCGTCTTCTCCGACACCGGCATCAGGCGCGCAATCTGGGTGTGCATCTGGCGCTGCTCGAAATGAAAGCTGAGCCCCACCTGCTGCCAGGCAGCGCTGAGTTCGCGGCAGATGGCCTCGGCGACGCTGGACAGGATGGACTCCTCGATATCGGTCAGCTCGCGCAGCTCGCCTGAAGCGCCCTCGCCGCCGAGCAGCAGGTCGATCATGGCCGGCGCGGGCGCGAGATCCATCTGCATGACGGAGATGGCGCGCAACGGTTCGAGGCGCACTGAGCAGACATAGGCCAGCTCCGGAATGCGAAGCATGAACTCGCTGAAGGGCATCTGCTCGGCGGAGACCAGGTTGACTTCAAAGCTGCTGCGCAGCCACGCTCCGAGATTGTGCGTGAGGTTGCGCGCGAAGATGTCATTCAACAGGCTGATGGCCCTCATCTGCTCGTTGCTGATCTGGCCGGAGCGGGCGAAGCTGTAGGGCTGCACCCTGGGCGGCCGTCGGTGGCGGCGGCATTCTTTTTAGCGCGGGCCGCCTGAAAGAGCGCGTCGATTTCGTCCTGCTTGAGTGTCTTTTCCATGGTTTCTCTCAGCGTTTCTTCTTACCCTGACGGGGATCTTCGACCCGATTCTCAGGCGCCGAGGAGGCGAGCAGCGAACGCAGATGAAGAACCGCCGAGGCGTGAATCTGCGAGACGCGCGACTCGACCACGCCCAGCGTGAGGCCGATCTCCTTCATCGTCATCTCTTCGTAGTAGTAGAGCGTCATCACCAGCCGCTCCCGTTCCGGCAGCTGATCGACGGCATCGGCGAGACGGGTCTGCATCTCGCTTTTGAGGCAACAGAAGAGCGGATCTTCTTCCGGCTTGTTGGGGATGTAGGCGAGCTCCTCTTCGCCTGAGTCTTCGGAACGCTCGACGTGCAGGGTTCCAATCTCGAGACCTTTCAACTCGCCCAGCAACTGCTGATATTCACCGAGGTCCATCTCCATTTCGGCGGCGATCTCCGGCTCTGACGGCGCGCGTCCCATGCGCACAGTCAGTGCGCGGATCGCCTCTTCGATCGCCCGGCCTTTGCGGCGCAGGTCGCGCGGACTCCAGTCAAGCGTGCGGAGACTGTCGAGAATCGCGCCGCGAATGCGGAACTGCGCGTAGCTGCGGAACTGAACTTTCTTCTCCGGATCAAACTTGCGGAAGGCGTCGATCAGCCCCAGCACCCCGGCAGAGACCAGATCGTCGATCTCGACATGCTGCGGCAGACGCTCGTGGATGCGGCGCGCGAGATAGCGCACCGTGGGAAGATGTTCGATCATCAATCGCTCCTGCTCGGGCGTCATCTCTCCATTCCTTTCTGCTTTTGCGTAGACCGCGCTCGCCGTCGCCGCTGTCTCAGGAAGCGCGCTCGGTGGCGCGGCGCAAAGCACTTCGATCGCGTCCCGTTTGGGTGATTCTTCGCGGCGAAATTCCATGTTCTGCATATCTGTGGTTCCCTTTCCCGATCCTTTTCCCGGCATCTCGTCCCGAACTTTTCGCCCGCTCAACGAACCACGCCGGCTGGGCGAAGATGAATGTCCGGAGGAATCTCTGAAGGCGCGATGACTGTGACCCGGGGAAGGATCGGTTCAAGCCATCGACGCAGGTGATAGCGCGCCGGACTCTGACAGAGAAGCACGGGAGAGGCCGAAGCGGCATGCGGCCCCATTAGCTGCTTCAAAGAATCGGTGAGGCGGCGCAGCAGCGGCGCAGACTGCGGGCGGCCGTCGTTGAGCAGGCGCGCGGGATTGTCGAGTTGAAATGTGGTCACGATCTCTTCTTCGATTGCGGGGTCGAGCATCCATACGCGCAGGCTTCCGTCGGGATCGAGCAGCGGCTGCAGGACGCGGCGGCCCAATGCCTGGCGCGCGGCTTCGACCAGCTGCGGCAGGCTCTTGGTGTTCGCCGCGGTTTCGACCAGCAGCTTCGAGGATGGTGCCCAGGTCGCGGATCGAAACCTGCTCGCGCAGCAACTGCTGCAGGACGCTCTGGACTTCGCCCGAGCGTGAGCAGCTTGGGCACCAGCTCTTCGACCAGCTTGGGATGGGTGTCGTTCATCGAATCGAGCAGCCGCTTGGTCTCGGCGCGGCTCAACAGCTCATAGGCGTGATGGCGAATCATCTCGGCGATGATGGGTGCTGATCGCGGTGACGGTGTCGACGACTGAGTAACCGGCGGCCATGGCCTGATCTTCGAGCGCGGGCGCGATCCAGCGCGCGGCGACGCCGAAGGCCGGCTCGCGCGTCTCCTTGCCGGGCAAGGGGTGCGTCGTGGCCTCGGCGCTCACTGCCAGAAGGGAGTTGCCCTCGGTCTGCCAGCGCCCGATCTCGAGTGCCGCGCACGGAGAAGACATACTCGCGCGGCTTGAGGCGCAGATTGTCGGAGATGTGAATGGGGGGCACCAGAAAGCCCAGCTCGCCGGCCAGATGACGGCGCAGCGTGCGGACCCGGGCAAGCATCTGGCCGCCCTGTTTTTCATCGACCAGCGGGATGAGCTGAAAGCCGATTTCGAGGCTGAGGTCGTCCATCTTGAGCAGTCCGGCGAGGTTCTCCGCCTGTGTCTTGTCGGCGGCTTTCTGCCCTGCCTCGGAGGTTGCGGCCGCAGGCGGGCGCGGCTTTGCTCATGCGTCTTCCCAGCCACGCCAGTGCGACGGCGAACAGAAGAAAGACGATTTTCGGCAGGCCGGGAACGAGGCACAACGCGGCCATCACGCCGCTGGCGACATAGAGAGTGGTGCCCTTGCGGAAGAGCTGCGCGCCCAATTCCGTGCTCAGGGCTCCGGCGGAGGAGGCGCGGGTCAGCACGATGCCTCCGGCGACCGAGACCAGCAGCGACGGGATCATGGTGACCAGACCGTCGCCTACGGTGAGGATGGTGTAGGTGCGGACGGCCTCGCTGAGCGCGACGCCCTGCTGGATGGTTCCGATGAGCAGTCCGGCGATGATGTTGATGGCGGTGATGAGGATGGTGGCCAGCGAGTCGCGCTGGCTGAAGCGCGCCGCGCCGTCCATCGCGCCGTAGAACTCGGCTTCCTGCGCGATGGCCTGCCGGCGCTTGCGCGCCGTGGCCTCGTCGATCAGGCCGGCATTCATGTCGGCGTCGATGGCCATCTGCTTGCCGGGCAAGCGCATCGAGGGTAAAGCGCGCGGTGACTTCCGCGGTGCGGACGGCGCCGTGGCTCACGACCAGAAACTGGATGGCGATCAGCGCGAGAAAGAGCACGAATCCGACAACGTAGTTGCCGCCGACTACAAACTGTCCGAAGGCCTCGATGACATTTCCCGCCGCCGCCGTGCCTTCGCTGCCGTGCAGCAGAATGCGGCGGCTGGAGGCGATGTTGAGCGAGAGCCGGAAGAGAGTGAGCAGAAGCAGCAGCGTGGGAAAGACGGAGAAATCGACGGCTTTGCGCACCTGCACAGCGGAAAGAAAAACCAGCACCGAAGCGGCCATCGAACAGGCCAGCAACATATCCATGAGGAAAGCGGGCACAGGTACCAGCATCACGAAGATGATGCTGATGGCGCCGATCGGCAGGGCCAGCTCTTTGAAGCGGCTCATCAAGCCGGAGCCTCGTCCGGCGGAGGAAGGAGCATAGGCGGTCCTTTGCGGTGTCTTCGCTGCGCCCGCTGGTGCCGAGGTAGTTGTGGTGCTCATAGCTTCTCCTTGTGCTGCTCCGGGTGTTCTTGCGGCGTGGATCGGGCCGATGGGCGCTGCGTTTCCTGCCGCGGCGGTGGGTGAAAGCGGGTTGGTTGGGGTCACGACTTCTCCTTGCGCGACGTGGTCGCGGCTGCGGCCGGCGGGGTCGGTGCCTTCTGCCGTGCCTGCTCGCGTCTGACTCGCTCCTCGACCTGCTGCCGGTAGAGGTAGGCGAGGATGGCGGCGACTGCGGAATAGAGATCGAATGGGATGGCTCGTCCCTCTTCGACGTGGCGATAGAGGGAGCGGGCGAGCGGCGGATTTTCGATGATGGGAACGCCGGCCCAGCGGGCATCGCTCTTGATCTGCTCGGCCAGCAGGTCGCGCCCCTTGGCCAGTACCCGGGGCGGCTCCATGGTGTCAAAGTCGAAACTCAGGGCGACGGCGTAGTGGGTTGGATTGGTGATAACAACGGAGGCGCGGCTTACATCGGCCTTTCTCTGGCGGCGGCGCATCTGGCGGCGCAGGGAGCGAATTTTGCCGCGAATCTGCGGATTGCCTTCCGTCTGCTTGTACTCCTCGCGCATCTCCTGGCGCGACATCTTGAGGCGGCTCTCCCAGCTTCGCCACTCGACCAGATAATCGACCGCCGACCATGCGAATAGAACGCAGGAGGTATCGAGCAGAATGCCGTAGACGGTCGAGAACATGGTGGGCAGCCGCTCGACGCTCATGGGAGGGATGAGGGCCTGATTCTGCACTTTGCGAATGGCAAGCGCGAGCAGAATGGCTGCGGGTATGAGAGATTTGGCCAAACGGGTGAGGCCGCGCAGCGAGAAGAGATTCTTGAGATTGGTGGCGGGATTGATGCGCTCCCACTTCGGCTGCAGCGCCTCGGCCTGAAATTGCACGCCACCGCCCTGCGCGATGCCGACCAGCAGCGTTGCTCCGGTAACAAAGCCGAAGAGCAGAAGCAGCGGGGAGAGCAGAATGACCATCCCGTGACGAATGGCGAGCATAGTCTGCGCCGCACGGTCGTCTGTCCACGCGTTCGGCATGCCGAGGTCGAGGAAGGTTTGATACAGAGCAGCCCAGCTGCCAGACCACTTTTCCGTAAGCTGGCCCAGCGCGAGAACTCCGGCGATGGTTCCCGAAGCGCCGACGAGCTCGCGGCTGCGGACGCGATCTCCCTTCTCCGCCGCCTGCTGCCGCCTTCGCGGAGTGGCTTTTTCTGTGCGGTCGTCGCTCATCGCACCGTCACCGCGTGGCGCAGCAGTTGCTCGACTCCGTCGAGCAGGAGAGAAAAACGCGATTCGAGAAAGCGCGGCCAGAGCGCCAGCGAGCCGATCAGCACGACGTACCCGAGCATGGTCTTCGCCGGAACCGCGATCATCATGACCGGCAACTGCGGCGAGAGCTTGCCCACCACCGAGATGACGACTTCGACCAGCAGAGTCGCAGCCATGACCGGGGCGGCCAGTTGCAGGCTGGCGAAGAAGACTCCGCTCATTGCGGTCACCATCGCGAGCCCGGCATGGGCGTTGAAGAAAAGATCGCCTACGGGCGCGTCGCGGAAGCTGCGCAGAAAGGCGAGCAGCATGGTGCGATGCAGCCCCGCTCCAAGCACGACCAGCGTTCCCAGCAGGGTGAACATCTGCCCGAGCAGCGGCGTCTGAATCTGCGAGTTGGGATCGAGCAGGTTGACCAGCGAGAAGCTGAACTGAAAGCCGAGCAGTTGTCCGGTAAAGAGCAGAATTTCATTCAGAAGGCTGAGTCCCAATCCGAAAACAAAGCCCACGGCCAGCTCCCCCAGCACCGGCATGACTCCCAGTTCGACGTGCGCAAGAGGCAGAGCCGAAACCACCGGGGCGAGCAGAAAGGACACGGCGAGCACGAAGACCACTTTGACGCGCGCCGGGATGGCGTCGGAGGAGAATACCGGCGCAAAGATCATGAGGCCACTGAGGCGCACGATGACCAGCACCATCGCGGAGAGAAAGCGCGGCCAGTCGGGGTTTTGCAGCAGCGGCGCGGTCGGCATCGGTTATCCCAGATAGCGGTGAAAATCGGTGAAGAGCTGCACGGTGTATTCGACCAGCCGCCGGGCAAACCAGGGCAGCGCGACCAGCGTCAGCGTGACGACGATCAACAGGCGCGGCACGGTAGTCAGCGTCTGCTCCTGGAGCGAGGTGAGCGTTTGAAAGAGACTGAGCACGAAGCTGGTGAGGCTGGCGGCGATCAACACCGGCGCGCTTACGAGAAGGGCCTCGCGCAGCAGATTTCGCATGAGTTCACGGCCTGATCGGTTCCCATAAACCTCTTTTCGTTCAAAGCTTCTTAAGTCGGTTGGAAAACTTTCTAAAAACTTTTGAGCAGCGAGCCGGCCAGCAAGTGCCAGCCGTCGGCCATGACAAAGAGCAGAATCTTGAGCGGCGTCGAGATGACGACCGGCGGCAACTGGTACATGCCGATCGAGGTGGTGATGGAGGCGACGACCATATCCACCAGCAGAAATGGCAGAAAGAGAACCGCTCCGATCTCAAAGCCGGCCTTCAGCTCCGACAGCATGTAGGCCGGAACCACCACACGCAGCGGCAGGTCGTCGCGGCTTTTTCGGGCGCCCGACGCATGCGCCGCCGAGGTGAACAGAGCGAGGTCCTTCTCCCGCGCGTAATGCAGCATGTAGAGCCTGCGGCGGATCGGACGCCGCGCTCGATGGCCTCCCATCCCGAGATCTTTCCCTGCTGAAAAGGTTCGACCGCCTGATGGTGCACGTCGAGCAGCACGGGCTGCATGAGAAACCAGGTCATCATCAGGCCGAGGCCCATCAGCACCTGATTGCTGGGCGCGGTCTGCGTGCCCAGCGCCTGACGCAGGAAGTGGAAGACCACCAGCAGGCGCACCATCGGCGTCATCGACAAGACGATGGCGGGCAGCAGCGTGAGCAGCGTGAGCGTGAAGACAATGGTCCAGGGAATGGAGTTGTTGCTCAGCGCATGGCCGTCGAGGCCGGGAAGCGGAAGCAGGCTGGCCGCCTTCATTGCAAGCAGAACGCTCATGCTTCACGCTCTTTGCGAGAGCGGCGAACCGCCCTGGGAGAGGAGATTTCCACCAGAGGCCCGATGGTATCGCCGGCCGTGGCGACGAGAAAACGCTGACCGTGACAGCGCACGACCAGCAGAGATTTTTTAGGCCCGATCGTTACCCGCTCTTCGACTGCGAGGGCGCGCTCGGCAGCGTCGGTGGAGGACGCGAATATTTTGAGCAGCCCGAGAACAGCCTTCCGGAGGTGCTGCGCCAGCGGCGAGTCTCCGGCGAAGTTCGGCAGTTGTGCGGCCATGGTTTTTGCGGACATTTTCTTCTTCCTGTTCCTGTTTTTTAGCCGAGGCGCGTAACGCGCACTGCCAGCTTTTGGTCGACAACTTCAAATTCGGTCCAAACCAGTTGAACGCCCCCGCACCATACCGGCACGTCTTCGGCGTGTGGCCAGCGGCTTTCAAGAACGGTGCCCTTTTCGAGTGCGAGCAGATCCTGAACCCGGAAGGAGGGGATAGGGATGGTCACGTCCAACTGCATGGGGAGACCGGCCAGGGGCGACCCTTCGGCCAGCGGCCTGGTGGTTGGGCGGGATAGGTCTTTGATGCCACCCGGGGCCTCGCCTTGCACCAGAAGCGCAGAGCCCGTGTGGACGGAGCTGGCCCCTTCGGTTGCGTTGCCGGGAGAGAGAGAGGACGTGGTTTCGTCGGGCATGATGCCCGGAAAGGTGCAGTTCGATGACCGGAAATGGAACAGAGAAGATTAGAGAAAATTAAGAATCGGCCGCCGGAGGGCTTTGCGCTGCCCTCCGGCGTGGCTGGATTAGTGAATCATGTTGATGGTGTCCTGCGAGACGGTATCGAAGGTGGTGATGGCTTTGGAGCTGGCCTCGTAGGCCTGCTGCGCGATGATGAGGTTGGAGAATTCGGTCGAGATGTTCACATTCGACGCCTCCAGCGCCTCATCCTGAATCGTACCCAGGCCGCCGGTTCCGGCCACGCCCACACTGGCGGTTCCAGAGGCCAGCGTTGTCTGATAGAGATTGCCTCCTTCGACATTCAGGCCTTCGGGATTGATCACGTTCGCCAGCGCCACCTGGCCTACGGGCGACGACAAACCGTTGCTGAACGTCGCCGAGATCACCCCGGCGGAGGAGACGGTAAATCCCGAGTATTGGCCGCTCGCGTACCCATCCTGGTTGGTCGCAGTCACATCGGATCCCGAGCCATTTCCGGAGAACTGGCTGATGGTCGGCCGCCCGCTGGCGTTCGCCAGGTTCCAGTTGAAGTTCATATTGCTCGCGCCGTCGGAGAGTCCGGTAAAGCTGATCGGCAGAGTGGTTGGAGTGGTGGTGAGGTTGCCGTTCGCGTCGAAGGCAAGCGTGCCGGTCAGGCCAGTACCTCCGGTCGCGGCTCCTGCGGGAAGCGCGATGCTGTAGTTCCAGGTGCCGCCTCCGGCGTTGGTGAAGGTCACCGTCGCCTCCTGCGGATTGCCCAGCGAATCATACAACTTGACCTGGGCGGGCACGGTTGTTCCCACCGCTGCCGAGGAGTCCAGGTTGGCGGTAATCGACATATTTTGCGTGGCCGCCGGCTGCTCCGACTGGTTCACCGGGAGTTGGATCGGCGCCAGCGGCGCATTGGTGTCCACGGCTCCATTGACCACGGGATAGCCCATCACGTTCAGGCCGCCTGCTGTCGTCAAATTGCCGGTGGAGCTTACCGTGAAGCTGCCGTCGCGCGTGTATTCGGCGTTGTTGCCGTCCTGCACGACGAAGAAGCCGGCTCCGGTGGTGCCGCCGATGGCCATATCGTCCTGGTTGCCGGTGGAGTTGATGCTGCCTTCGGTGAAATCGGTCGAAGTCGAAGCCACCTGCGTGCCTGCTCCCACTTCGAGCGGATTGCCGGAGCCGGACTCGCCGATCTGCTGGTAGAACAGATCGCTGAAGCTCACGTCCTGGCTCTTGAAGGCGGTGGTGTTCATGTTGGCGAGGTTGTTGGCGATAGTGTTGAGCGCTGTTGTAGACGACTCAAGCCCGGTCAGTGGAATGGAAAACGAGGACATAAACTCTCCTTGGGTAGTGCGTTTTTAAGTGCGTGCGTTTGACTGCATTTGATTTCTACTTCCGTTCCGCGTTCGCTTTGAGGCGCGCGGCAAACTGCTCGAAGGCCTGGCTCTGACTGGACGGAGTCTGCCCGGTTCCGGCTGCATGGTTCGGACTATGCGCGAGCGCGCCCGCTACGGTTTCCGCAGCGGCTTGCGACTTCGCGTTTGAGGTCGAACTGAGATTGCCGACGGCTGCCGTGACCGGAGTTTTCGCCTGAGCCGACGCCGGTGTTGCGCTTCCCGTCGCGGACGTACTTTGCGGCGCGCTGGTCGAAGCCGTCACCCCGTCGAGCGTCTGGTTGATCTGCGCCAGTTCCTGCAACATGCCGTTGCTTGAGCCGGTCAGCGTGGGTCCGCCGTCCATGGTCTGGTTCATCTGAATCTGCTGCTGGAGGCTGTTGACCTGGACGAGCTGGTCTACGTACTCGTTAGGATCGGTGTTGGCCGTCGGGTCCTGATTCTGGAGCTCGGTCACCAGCAATTGAAGAAAATCGTTGGCCGTGATGGTGGCCGTCGAGGTGGCGGAGTTGGACGACGACTGCGAACCTGAGGTTGCGTCGTTCGCTGTGGCTCCGGATGCAGTGGCCGGCAACGCCTGAAAAGGCGGCGCTGCGGTGGGATTGTTTGAAATCTGCATGGTTTCCTTTCTGACTGCTGCTATGGTTTGTAGTTTCCTGCTGACTCAGGCGCGGACACTGATGCAGGAGACGGGCCGGAGCGAGGAGCCTGCGTCCTCGACTCCCGGCTGGAGCAATCCTGAATTGAGATATCCGGGTGAGACGCCGGTGTATTGCGCTGCCGCGCCCTGGCTGCCTGAATTGGAATGATCGGGATTTTGCTCGCCCGATCCGCTGTTGCCTGATCCGTTACCGGGGCCGCTGCCCGAATTTCCTCCCGGCATCTGCTGTTGCACGGCGAGCGTGCCGACCCTTACGTCGCGCTCGTGCAGGTACTGCGTCATTGCCGGCAGCTGCGCCGCAAGAGTGGCGTGAGTCTGGCTGGAGGTTGTAACCAGAGTCGCGGCAAGCTGCCCGGCTGTGTTCTGCGTCTTGATTTCGACCCACCCCAGGTCGGGGTCGCGAACGCCGACCGCGACGTGCTGCGCTCCGGAGTGGAGCACCACCGGGGCTGCGCCCTGATCGATCTTTTCGTAAAGATTTGTCGCAACATTTGCGGGAGGATTTGTGGATGCGGACGGCGCGGCCCCGGCTGGTTGGTCCATCCTCGACGGCGAGGCTGAAAGAGATCCGGTGTCGGTCGAGTGCGCTTCGGCGGGAGCTGCGGAAGAGCGTCGCAATCGCTCCGCCCGCCGTCGGCTCTGCTGCGGCGTGCGCATTCTGCGGGCCGACGGAGCTGTGCGGCAACGCCGCGGAGGGTGATTCTTTGGACGAAGCACTGCCTTCCGCCGCAGCATGTGCTGATTGTTGACTGGCAGCCCCGCCAACTGACGAAGCCGTGGATGTGGTCTGGTTCCCGGTGACCTGCTGCGTCCCCTGCGCCAGCGGTATGGCTGAGTGGTCTTCCGCGGATCCGCTCTGAGGGGGAACACTCGAACCGGCTTCGACATCTTTGTCATCTGTTGGCGTCTGTATGTTAACGGCGCTGGTTCCGCGATTTCCGTTCGTTGCCGTGGAGGTCTGTCCCAAAGCCGATGATGCGGTCGCGGATTGCGCGGCAGGTGGAGGGATTTGAGAAGAGATAGCGGGAAGAGCAGATTGCGCAACGAGCAGCCCGGCGGCAGCAAGCGGAGTCTCGCTCTCTTTATTACGCGACTTGCTGACCTGAGTGTTTTCACTCGCCTTGTGCGGAGAACTGATTGTCGTCCTTTGAGGCGGCGAGGCTGTGTCTTTCGATTCTGCCGCTAATGCGGAAAGGCTCACCTCCGACGCCTCTGCGAGAGTTTTGACTGCATTGCCCTCAGTGTTTGCGGCCGAGGACGATTGACTCCGCGACGGGATTTGCGATGAGGCTCGGGATGAAACTGGGATGATCGCGGTGGCAGACGCGGACTCCGCTTGCTCAGTTGGCGCCTGTTCCGTGAGCGACGAGGCTTCCGTCTTATGGCTGGGCTCTGGCGCGGCACTTGCTTCGCTGCTCTTTGCTGTTGTTACTGCGGATTCTGGGGACGGGGCTGGAAACGCGACCGGGAGGGCCCCGGTCTGTTCGCGAAACAGCTCGCCAAATTTCTGAGTAGAAGCGGTTGCGCTCACAGGTGCGCCGGCCCGTTCGAGCAAGGTTGGCGAAGCCGAGGCCGGAAGCGCCGTTATGTGCGCGGCAAGGGGCATGTTTCTTTTCCTCGCTGAAGACTATGCAGGTTTGCGGCCAGAATCGGCGGCCTTTGGGGGCGACCAGGTAAGAGCTTTCTCAGGATTCCGGTCAATTTCTCTGGCTCGGTTGTGTTGCCGCGCCTGCTTCATGCCGAACCAGTCGTCAAGTTCACGCTGTGTCCGACGCTCCTGCTCTTCTCTCAGGCGCGCCTTTTCCGCATCGAGAACACTTTCCACCTGCTGCCGCTCCTTGCGGCGCTCGAAAAACTCCTCGCGGCCGAGCGCAACTTTGCGCGCCGAGGCCTGCGCCAGCGGCTCCAGTTGCTGATCGCGCCATGCGGCTGACTCCGCATTCATCCATTCGGTGGTTCTTTGCTCTGCCTGCTCGTGCGCGGAGCCGTCTTCACATATCTTTGCGAGCGCCTGTTCCCGGCTCTCGCGAATACTCTCGCGCTCGCGCAGTTGCGCACGTTCAATGCGGGCGGCGAGTGCGGCCCGACGCTCCAGTTCCATACGGCTCGATTCTTCGAGCAGCGTGCGAAGCTTCAACAGGCGTGCGAGGGCAGCGGCCATCTCACAACCCGGCGGCCAGCGCCGTCAGCCGCGTCACGCTGGAAGAAAGCGAGACCTCTTCGCGAGAGTCCTGCTCAAGATAGGAGCGCAGTGCCTGGCGCGAGCGCAGGGCGCGGTCGAGATCGGTGTCGGTCCCCGGTTTGTAGGCGCCGATGCGAACCAGATCTTCGGAGCGCGCATAGACGGCCAGCATGCGGCGCACGCAGCGCGGCCTGCTTGATGCTCGGGCGTAACGACGGAGGGCATGAGGCGGCTGATGGAATCGAGAATTTGGATGGGCGGATACCACCCCTCGGAGGCGAGCGCACGGGAGAGGAGCACATGTCCGTCGAGGAAGCGAGCGCACCGCGTCCACCAGCGGGTCCTGCTGATCGTCGCCCTCCATCAGCACGGTGTAAAAGGCGGTGATGCTGCCCCTGCGAAACTGCCCGGCGCGCTCGATCAGCCGCGCCAGACGATTGAAGACCGAAGGCGTGTATCCCTTGGCCGTGGGCGGCTCGCCGGCGGCGAGGCCAATCTCGCGCGCCGCCATGGCGAAGCGCGTGAGCGAGTCGAGCACCAGCAGAACGTGCTTGCCCTGCGCGGCAAAGATACTCGGCAACGCTGGTTGCGGCCAGCGCCGCGCGCATGCGCAGCAGAGGCGACTGGTCAGAAGTCGAAACGAGCACTACCGACCGGCGCCGTCCTTCCTCGCCTAAACTTTCTTCGAGAAACTCGCCCACTTCGCGTCCGCGTTCGCCGACCAGGCCGACGACTATAACTCCGCCTCGCTGTTGCGCGTCATCATGCCGATCAGCGTGCTCTTGCCCACGCCCGATCCGCCAAAGATTCCCACCCGCTGGCCGCGTCCTACGGTAAGAAGGCCGTCGATGGCGCGGATGCCGGTGCCGAGCGGGATGCGGATAGGGGTGCGGTCGAGCGGTTGCGGGGCCGCGCCTTCGAGCGGAACGGCAGCGCGCAGGGCCGGACGGCACCCGCCATCCATGGGCTGGCCGAGAGCATTCAAGACTCTGCCGATGAGGGCGTCGCCGACTTCGAGGTGCGGCATGATGCCCAGGCCTTCGACCGCATCGCCGTAACGGATGCCTTCGGAGGACTCGACCGGCATGGAAATCACGTTGGTCCCGTGAAAGCCGATCACCTCCACCAGGTGCCGCGCGCCCGCTCCATCGACGATCTCGCAGCACTCGCCCACCGAGCTCAGCGGACCCGCCGACTCGATGGTCTGGCCCAGGGCTTCGAGCACGCGTCCGCGCCAGCGCCAGGCGGGCCGCTGTTTGAGGCGCGAAAAATAAGTGCTGAGAAGTTCCATCTCTACCGCGTCTGGTTCCGCGCGGGAGATTCGGTTGCGCTGGACTGCTCGCGCTGCTCGAGCAGATCAAAGAAGCCGCGTTCAATCTCGGCCAACTGGCTGCGCACTCCGAGATCGACGCTGCCCAGATGCGTTTCGAGCAGGCATTCGCCGGCGGCCAGCGTGTCCTCGGCAATCACTTCGGGGTGTAACGGAAGGTTCGGCATCAGGCGCAGCATCTCGCGCCACATTTCGTGCTCCGATGCGGGAACCTTGAGGCGGACTTCTGTCGTATCGGCGAGTTGGCCAAGCGCCACGCGCACGGCTCCTGCAAGCAGGAGAGGATCCATCAGGGTCTCACGATGCAGCACCCGCGCGGCGATGGCCAGCGCCAGCCGCACCACCTCCTGCTCGACCTGCGCCAGATAGCGATCCCGGCTTCCGGTGAACTCTTTGAGGGCCACAGTCAATGCCTGAGCCGCGGCCGAAACGCGGGTTGAATGCTCCCCGCGTTCACTGTTTCTGCCCGATTCGCGGGCTTCGATACGCGCCGCCTGAATTTCTACCTCGAAGCTGCGCGAGCGTTCTTCGAGTTCAGCCTCAAGTTCGCGGATGCGCCCCTGCAGCGCCTCAGGGTCCGCAGAGACCGCCTCTTCCCCCGGGCCTTCAGCAGCGTCGGATGGCACGAGACCCGCGGCAACGATGGCGCGGTACTCCATGCGATGAATCATCGCGGAAGCGATTTTAGCCTGTGTCTGTTCGAGCATCTTTTTGTCCTTGCTGCGTTCTCGTTGTTCTTCGTTCGCCAATCTTTGTTTGGCTCTACATGATCAAATCGTCGCCCTGTTCCAGCTTGAGGATGACCTTGCCTTCCGACTCCAGCCGCCGCGCCAGGTTGAGAATCTCCTGTTGCGCACCTGCCACTTCTCTTGTGCGTACCGGCCCGAGCACTTCCATGTCATCCTTCAGCATGTCCACTGCGCGGGAGCTCATGGCGCGGAAGACGTGTGCCTTCAGGTCGTCTTTGGCTCCGCGCAGCGCCAGCGCCAGTTGACGCTTGTCGATCGCCGACACGATCTCGCGCATGCTGGTGGCCGGGATGGTCACCAGGTCTTCAAAGGTGAACATCAGATTGCGAATACTCAGAGCCATCTCCGGATCGGTGTCTTCAATCTGCTCGAGAATCTTCTTGGCCTGCTCCGCGTCCTGCCGGTTGAGCAGATCGGCAACCGCCTTGAAGCCCGAATAGGCCTTGCGGCTGGTGTCGCCGACGGTTTCCAGTCGCTTGTGCAGAATGACGGCGACCTTCTGCGCCATCTCCGGCGAGAACTGCCGCATGGCCGCGAGACGGCGAATGGCATCGACACGATGCTCCGGCGCCAGGCTGTCGAGTACCTGCGCGGCGCGGCGCGGGTCGAGATGCGCGAGTACCAGCGCAACGGTCTGCGCGTGCTCGCCGTCGAGAAATTTGCCCAGCTGCGAGGGATCGACGCGCTGCAACATGGACAGGTTGCCGTGGCTGGCCTCCTGCGCGCGCTTGACCAGCGCCAGCAAGTCTTCGGCCCGCTGCTTGCCGAAGGAGTCGATCAGCAGGCGGGTCGCGTACTCGAGGCCCCCGTGCATCATGAACTGCTGGGTCTCCAGCATCTCGTAGAACTCTTCCACCACCTCGAAGGAAAGGTTGGGCGAGATATTCCTCAGCTCCGCCAGCTCCTCGGTGACGCGCTGCACATCGGCCTCGGGCAGATTCTGAATGATTTTCTTACCCAGCTCGTCGCCGACAGCAACCATGAGAATGGCGGCTTTGCGCACTCCGGGCAGCCCCGAAGTGAGCGAGTGCAACCGTTCTTGCGCGGCGGCATTGGGCGGCGGCGTGAGGCTGGTAGAAGCAGCGGGCGGTTTGGCTGGCGATGTCGAGGGCGGCAAATTGGGCTGTGTGCTCATGGTTTCCGTCGTTATTCGGTGTGAATCCAGCTCTGCAACAGGCGCGTGCTCTGCGCCGGCTCGCGCCGCAGGTGGTCGGTCACCTGCTCGAAGACCATCTGCATGTGCTGTTTCTGTTTGTCCGCTGCAAGCTGCTCGGCGGTGGGAGGCGCCTCGATTCCGGCCGCCAAGGTTGCCGATTCCGCGGGCGCCTGCAGGGCGTGCGTTACACCGGGCTGCACTGCGGCCATGATGGGGCGCACGACAAAAATCAGGAGCGCGAGCATGGCCAGGAGAATGGTTCCGTACTTGAGCAGGGGCGCAAAATCAGAGGCGGCGGTAAGCATACGCTGGCTCAACGACGGTTGCGGTGAACTTTGATCGTCGAACGGAAGGTCTTCGACGCTGACCGTGTCTCCGCGCGTTGCGTCATAGCCGATTACGGCCTCGGCCAATTCGCTGAGGCGCTTCATCTCCTCGGGGCTGCGCGGCTGCCAGCTTACCTGCTTGCCGTTTGCGATCATGCGCTGGTTGATCAGCACGGCGGCGGTAATACGGCGCACCTTGCCCGCACTCTGCGTGGTGTGCCGCACCTTTTTCGACGCTCCGTAGGTTCCGCTCTCCTGTTTCTCGCTCTGCATTTCGGGCGTGGATGTGGGATAGACGGGCGGCTTGGTGTTGGGCGCGTTGCTGGCGGTGCCTGGAACTCCGGCGACCGCCGGCGGACCGCCGGCCGTCTGTTCGGTGCGCTGCATGGAGAGCGTGACCACATTGCTGGGATCGTAGGTCTCGTCTACTTCATCGGCTGTGGAGGTATCGTAGTCTACGTTGACCGATGCTCGGACATTGCCTTCGCCGGCAACCGGCTCCAGCGTCTCAATCAGTTTGGCCGCCAGTTCCTGCTCGTGCGCGTCATCCTGGGCACTTCCTGTTTTCATGCCCAACTGGCGGCCTGAAGAATCAACCAGGGTCACGTTTTCCGGATGCAGATCGTCGACGGCGCTGGCTACGAGGTTGCGAATGGAGGCAGCCTCTTCATCGGAGAGGGTCCGCCGCCGCAGCGTCAGCACTACGGAGGCCTTGGCGTCGCGCTGCTCGTCACTGAAAAGCGAGTCGTGCGGCATGACCAGATGCACGCGCGAGCTTTCGACATCGGACAAGGTGTCGATGGTGTGTTCGAGTTCGCCCTCAAGCGCGCGCTGGTAATTCACCTTTTCATCGAACTCCGAGCCGACCCAGTTCGGTTTGTCGAAAAGCTCAAACCCCATGCGTCCGCTGCGCGGGCCACCCTTGGCGGTCGTCACCAGACGCGCCTTGTCGAGAGTGTCGGAGGAAACACGGAGGGCGGTGCCGTCAGGAGAAACGTCAAAGGGAATGTTGGCCGCCGTCAGCTCCGCGGCCATTTCGCGCGCGTCTTCAGAATCGAGCCCGGCGTAGAGCGTGCGCCAGTCAGTACGCGTGGCATACCAGCCGAGGCCGAGCGCGCAAAGCAGCAGAAATACCGTGGCGCTCCCGAGCCATTTCTTCCTTGCCGGGTCGAGCTGCC
Source organism: uncultured Acidobacteriaceae bacterium (assembly GCA_963783805.1). Lineage (GTDB taxonomy): Bacteria > Acidobacteriota > Terriglobia > Terriglobales > Acidobacteriaceae > Silvibacterium. Next base: position 74,764 of record CAWAPC010000014.1, read on the forward strand.
GGAAGCGCGTTGCGATGTCCGAGGCAAACGCCATCGCGCGCTGTTCCAGACTCTGTCCGCCCGCGGCGGTTGTCAATTGCTGATTTCCGTCCATTGATTCGTTTTCCCGCCGTAAGCGATCCGCTCAAAAATTCTGTACTGCGGCAGATTCAAAACTGCATCTGCATAACTTGTTGATAAGCGGCGACTGCCTTGCTCCGCACGGCGAGCGCCATCTCGAAGGACAGGTTCGCCTTCTGGGTTGCGATCATGGCCTGATGCACGTCCACACCCTGGCCGGTCATCAGCCCTTCAACCGCAGACGAGGCCTGATCTTCGAGCGACTGCTCGCTGCCGATGGCATTCTTGAGCAATCCGGCGAAGGGCGCTTCGCCGGTTGCCGCGGCTCCGGTCTGCACTCCGGTTTGCGAAAAAAGGTCGTCTCCGGTTGCGCCTGCGATTGCGTTGGAAATCGAAGCTGTCTGCATTTAATTTTCTCCTTGCTGCAATTACTTCAGAATGTCGAGCGACGCATCGATCATGCCCTTGGTCGCCTGTACTGCCGAACTGTTCAGACCGTAGGCGCGGGTTGCGCTCATCATGTCGACCATCTCGGTCAGCGGGTTGATATCCGGATACTCGACGTATCCGTCCTTGTCCGCATCGGGATGTTGCGGATCGTAGCGCCGCAGCCCGGGAGTTTTGTCTGAGACCACGGCAGCCACTTTCACGCCGCCTACGTCACCGTTGCTTTCCGAGAGCAGATGATTGGCGAAGACTCCCTGATCGGAGGCTTCGGACTGAAAGACCACCTGCTGACGGCGATAAGGGCCGCCCTCCGGCGTGCGCGTGGTTTCGGCGTTCGCCATATTCGAGGCGACCACCTCGGCGCGCATGCGCTCGGCCTGCAGAGCCGATCCGCTTACTTCCATGACTCCGAATAAATTCATTCTGCTTCGCTCCTCATCCTCTGATTTTTCCGCGCCGCGCGATCCTCTGATTTTTCCGCGCTGCGCGGCCTTATTTTGAATCTGCATGGATGGCGTCAAGGATGGTCGAGTATTCGTTCTTGAGCAGTTCTTCGCCGGTGCGGAACTGCAACTGGGCCTCGGCCATCTTCATGCCTTCGCGGTCCATTGAGACATTGTTGCCGTCAGGCCGCTCGACCAGGCCGTCAACCTTGACGACAGGGACGCCAGGTTTGGTTGATTTGGCGTCTCCCTTGCGGGCGGCCAGCGCCTCGCCCATCGACCGCTCCATCTCTTCGGCAAAGTCGAAGCCCACGGTGCGGTATCCGGGAACGTCAACGTTGGCCATGTTCTGCGCGGTCAACTTCAATTCCATTTCGGAGAGATCGAGATAACGGGTAAGCTCATCGCTGAGCTGCGTAGTGATGTTCATTGCATGCTCCCTTTCCGCAGATTTTCGGCCGCTCCGCTTGCGTGCGAGGCTCTTCTGATCCTTTGCATCCATTCTTTGCAGGAGATGAGCCACATGCTCGAATCCTGCATTAGAAAATTCTTAGAAAGACTCCGCACAATCGCCGAATTCGATCTCTTCCGCCGCTATCTCCGGACGATCTTCGGCCAGAATCGAGGCGCGCTCGAGTACATGCTCCAGTTCGCGGATGTTGCCGGGCCACTTGTGCGCGGCGAGCAACCGCATCGCATCCGGACTGATGCTCCTGGCCGGGCCGCGCTCACCGAGACGCGCAAGAAAGTGTTCGACCAGGCGAGGCAGATCCTCTTCATGATCCGCGAGGGGCGGGGTATAAATCAGGAAGACCGCGAGCCGGTAGTAAAGATCGGCTCGGAAGGTTCCCTCGGACGCAAGCTGTGCCAGCGGGCGGTGGGTTGCCGCGATGATGCGCGCATCCACCTTCACCGGCTCGTTCTCGCCCACGCGCTGAAGCTCTCCGCTCTCCACGAAGCGCAGGAGCTTCGATTGCAGGGCGAGCGGCATCTCTCCTATTTCATCGAGGAAGAGCGTTCCGCCCTGCGCGGCCTCGATTCTTCCGACTCTTCCCTGCACCGCCCCGGTGAAGGCGCCGCGGGTGTGTCCGAAGAGCTCCGCCTCGAGCAGCGTCTCTGGAATGGCAGCACAGTTGAGGGCGACGAAGGGCCGCGAGGACCGTGGACTGAGGCGGTGCAAGGCGCGCGCCACCAGTTCCTTGCCGGTTCCGGTGGGGCCCTGCACCAGAACCGGCGTGCAATGCGGCGCGACCAGGCGGATGCGGCGGCTTACCCGCAGCATGGCGGGATGATCGCCGATGAACTCCGGCAGGCGGCAGGATGCATTCAACGCATACGCTGAAGCGGTTGCGAGCCTGCGGGCTGCGACCGTCGCCTTTCCTGAAGCTTCGCTGGACTCAAGTATCTGCTCGTCTACCGGCAGATCGAGCACCATTGGCTGGACGCGTATGTTGCGGCGGCGTGCGATCTCAGGCGCACTGGTCCAGGCAGCGCCATCCGCGGGCCCGTTCACGGGTCCATCAGCGTCCTGGCCGCGGCGCAGCGCAAAGAGAATCTCATTGCGGCGCGGACTGCGTGTGACATTGCGCCGCGTCGGCGTGTCGCCGACCGTAACCAGGTCGATGCCCGGATGCAGTTTCTCGAATTCAGTGATGAACTCCTGAATCTCCAGATCGGGCAGCCACGAGTCGAGAATGACCGTTTCGGCCGGGGCGGCATCGAGATGGGCGAGGGCTTCGGCGCCTCCGGCGGCTTCGCGCACCTGCCATCGCAGGCCGGTCAGAGCGTCGCGCACGCGCTGGCGAAAGGAAAGATCGGCGCTGGCGAGAACTGCGGTTCGCGCCGCTGGTTGAGTTGGCCTGAGGTCTGGGGTTGCCATCGTGTTCTCCTTGGATCAGTTGCAGTCTTTTGGTCAATTGCTGTCTTTGCGCTCACCGCGGTTATTCAGGCGCGCAGGCCGATTGCATATCCTTTGCCGCGCACGGTTTGAATCAGCGGCGCGTTTGCCGCGTTCATGCAGCTTGCGCCGCAGGTAGTTCACATACACATCCACTACATTAGTGTTGTCCGCCGGCTGCATCTTCCACACCTGCTCGAGCAGCGTGGCGCGCGAAACGGCGCGTCCGCGGTTGAGCAGCAGATATTCGAGCAGCGCAAATTCCTTCACGGTCAGCGTAACCGGATGGCCCTCGCAGCTCACCGTGCGTTCAACGCGGCTTACCTCGAGAGCATCCATGCCGCAGCAGCAGGCTGCCATCGCGCCGGCGGCGCAGAAGCGCTCGGATGCGGGCGCGCAGCTCGGCCAGCGAAAACGGCTTTAACATGCAATCGTCCGCGCCCAGGTCAAGACATTTGAGGCGTGTCTCCATCTCATTGCGGGCGGTAAGAATCAGCACCGGAAGATCCTCGGTTACGGAACGAAGAAAGCGCAGCACCTCGGTGCCGTCCAGGCGCGGCATGTTCAGGTCGAGAATGGCGAGGTCGGGTGTTTCCTCAAGAAAGCTATCCACGGCCGCCTGGCCGTCGCCAGCCAGCCGCACTTCATGACCATCCGCCTCCAGCCCGCGCCTCAAAAACATTCCCAGCGCCTGATTGTCTTCCGCTACCAGAAACCGCATTTGCTCTCCGCAGCCCACCAGTTGCGAGCTGTTCCCAATGTTCGTGAAGCAACCATCTCCTGTACGGGAACCGGACACAAGAACGAAAGGCGAAGAAAACCACGGGGAGTTCGGGAGTGGGAATAGCCTGCCCCGAAGTTCTGAAATGGGAATGTTGGCTTTCGCCTCACAAAAAGAAACTGCGCGCGGTTCGCTTTTTATTCGCTATAATTCGCGCATGGCTATTACGCGCCGTCAAAAAGAGGTGCTCGATTTTATTTCGAGCTTTACGCAACGCAACGGCTACTCGCCTTCTTATGAAGAGATTGCCCACGGGCTGGGCTTGCGTTCGCTGGCGACGGTGCATAAGCACATCACCAATCTTCACAACAAAGGGCTGCTGCAGAGAGAGCATAACCGCAGCCGCTCGATTGATGTGCTTCCTGCCGCGCCCGAAAGCCAGGCCGAGCGAGCGTTTGCCGCTTGCAGGCCGCATCGCAGCGGGGTTGCCTCTGGAGGCGATGGAGACCTCGGAGACCATTTCGCTGGGCGACATTATTGGCAATCGCGACGCTTTCGCCCTGCAGGTGCGGGGGGAGTCGATGCGCGACGAACACATCGTGGATGGCGATTATGTTCTGGTCGAGCGCACACCGGCCGCTCGTGAAGGAGACATCGTCGTGGCTCTGGTGCGCGGCTCGGAAACCACCTTGAAGCGGTATTACATGGAAGGCGCGGTGGTGCGGCTGCAACCTTCCAACGCCGAGATGGACCCGATTTATGTTCCGGCGGCTCAGGTAGCGATCCAGGGGCGGGTGCTGGGAGTGCTGCGGCGGTATTAGGGCGTGTTTCGAGCGTGGCGCTGGTTTCCTGCGTCTTCATCCTTTAGGATTGCGTTTGGCGGCTGATGCCAGGGATTGGAACTCAAGAATGAAATCGATATTGTTCTCTCTTGTTCGCAGACGGAAGCACCCACAGCGGGAAGCGGGTTTTACTTTGATGGAGCTTCTGATCGTGATCTCCATCATGCTCATCCTCATGCTGATCGCGATTCCGAACATGCTGAACCTGAAGAGCCAGGCCAATGAGACTTCGGCGATTCAGTCGCTTCATGCGATCTACGAGGCGCAGATCCAGTACCAGACGAACTATCCGGCGAACGGTTACGCGTGTTCGTTGACGGCCCTGGGCGGGGATGCCTCGGCCGGGGCGCCGAATCCGCAGGGCGCGCAACTGCTCCAGCATGATCTGGCGTCGGGGCAAAAGGCGGGGTACACGTTCAACATCGTCAACTGCACCAAGGCAACGGTCAATAATCAGGACATGTATACCAGCTATGAGGCGGTTGCCGTGCCGCAGGCTGTGGGCAAAACCGGTCACAGAGGTTTTTGCATCGATATGACAGGTGAGATTAAGTCCGATCCGGCGGGCGGCACGAACTGCGTCACCGCTTTGCAGTGAAGATTTCCTATCCAGGAAGCACGGGGCGCCGAAGCACGAGGCGCGCGCTGGCGTTATTTTTGCTGGCTCCCGGTCTTGTTTTGGTCCTGCTTTCGGGCGTGGCGCGCGCGCAGGCGCTATCCGCCGATGCCCTGGCCGCGCGAATCGATCAGCATTACAACTCGCTGCGGTCTCTTGAAGTTGATTTCACGCAGGAATACGAGGGCATGGGCATGGACCGCCGCGAGGCCGGCGTGCTGCTGCTGAAAAAACCAAACCGGATGCGCTGGACCTACTCGAAACCTGTGGGAAAGCTCTTTGTCCTCGACGGCCATAACGGGTATTTCTACTCGCCGGGGGATACCACGGCGCAGCGGGTTCCGATCAAACAACTCGATGATTTGCGCTCGCCTCTGCGACTGTTGCTGGGGCATACGAAGCTGGCGAAGGAGTTGACCGGCCTTGCGATTGCTCCTGCTGCCGATGGGGCGTACACGCTCACCGGAGTTCCGCGGGGGATGGAGAAGCGCGTGGCCGCCTTCAGCGTTACGGCGACGGCGGCGGGCGTGATCCAATCGATGCAGGTCGAGGAGACGGACGGGATTCGCAACACCTTCGTTTTTTCTGACGAGAAGCCGAACGTGGCGGCTCCTGACTCGGATTTTGTGTTCGTGCCTGCAGTGGGCGTGCGGGTAGTAGATGGTATGCCTCCCGTCTAAGTGCTCGCCGCAGCGGGACTGCGCGTCCGGCGACACGCGGGACTGCGCGTCCGGCGATGCGCGCCTTTGGCGCCATCCTGATGCTTACCTTTGTGGCCGCTCCCGTTGGTCGCGGAATAAGTATTTTTCCATGACAAATCTGCCGTTGTCGCTATATCGAGCCGCTGCACTCATGCTTTTCGCTCTGGTCGGCGGTTTGCTCTGCGGTCAGGAGACGCGCTCCGGCCCGTGGGTGATGCAGTCGAGCGGAACGACGGCGGGATTGCGCGGAATTCACGCAGTGGGCGGCGGAGTGGCGTGGGCCAGCGGTACGGATGGTACGGTTCTGCGCACCGAAGACAGCGGCTATATGTGGCAGAGCTGCGCCATGCCTCCGGGCGCGGAGAAGCTGGATTTTCGGGGCATCTGGGCCTGGGACGCGAACACGGCGATTGTGATGTCGGCGGGCCGGGGGATCTTTCGCGGATTTATAAGACGACGGATGGGTGTTCGCACTGGACGCTGCTTTTCACAAACCCTGATAAGGATGGGTTTTGGGATGCGATGGTATTTCAAAATCAGGAAAAGGGCTTTCTTTTAGGCGATCCCGTAGGGGGTAGATTCGTATCTTCTCTCCACCGATGACGCTGGCGAGAATGGAAACGATCTGGAGCAGCGGGACTTGAGGCAGGCGACGGCGTGATGGGCGCATTCGCCGCCAGTAACTCTTCCCTTCTGGCCGGCACGAGGGAGCCGGTACTTTTCGGCACGAGGGGTGCTGCCATCTATGTTCAGTCGCAAGCGGGAACCGTTGATTTCTCAGCGAAGCCTGGAACACCGGTGAAGATGAGTGAGCGGTGGACTCGCACTTCGACACCGCTAAACGCACAAGGCGATGCAGCAGGAGTCTTCTCGCTGGGTTTTCATGAAGGCTCCATACCTGGATATGGATATACTCTCGTGGCGGTTGGCGGTGATTATGCAAGACCAAATGACTCCGCAGGGACGGCGGCGTGGACGGCGGACGGTGGAAAGACGTGGACGGCGGCGGCCCAGCCTCCGCATGGATACCGGTCGGCGGTGGCATGGGATGCTGACGCGAAAGCCTGGATTGCGGTTGGAACGAACGGCTCGGACATGAGCTATGACGATGGGAAGACGTGGATCCCCATGGATAACGGAAACTGGAACGCTTTGAGCCTGCCGTGGGTAGTGGGTCCGCAGGGGCGGATTGCCAAGCTGGACCCGGACAAGCTGCCGAAGAAGTAGATCTCCCTTTGAATTCCGCTGTTTGAACGGACTGCGCTGCGCTTGCGTCTATTGTGTGCGGGAACTGGTACCCTTAAAGTAGCGTCCAATGGCGGAATTTGTAATCAAGCTGGCCGACGAGCGCGGCCGTGTTCAGGAGCAGGTGCATAATGCCGCTTCGGCGGAGGAGTTGCGCCATCGTTTTTCTCAGGCCGGCTACTACATTTACTCGGTCAAACCGCGGGGACTGACGGGCAGCCAGCGCAAGACCAAGCTTGAGACTTTCATCATCTTCAATCAGCAGTTCCTGACGCTGGTTCGCGCAGGACTGCCGATATTGGGTTCGCTCGAAATGCTGGCCAAGAGCCAGAAAAACGCCAACTTTGCGGGGCAGCTCCAGAATGTGGCGGCGCGCGTCCGCACCGGCGAGTCGATCTCGTCGGCGTTTGAGGCGCAGGGCGGTTTTCCGGTGATTTATACGACGACGCTGCTGGCCGGCGAGCGAAGCGGCAATCTGGAAGAGGTTCTGGGGCGGTTTCTGTCGTTTCAGCGCATTGCGCTGACCTTTCGCAAGAAACTGACGGCATCGCTGATCTATCCGGCGGTGTTGATTACGCTGGTTTTTGGGCTGTTCATTTTTCTGATTTCGTTTGTGGTGCCGCGTTTCGCGCAGTTGTACGACCAGATCGGCAGCAAGCTGCCCGCGATTACACTGTGCTCTGCTGGCGGTGGGAAATATTGCGCAGAAATATGTTCTTTATGTGCTGCCGACGCTGGCGCTCCTTGTTTATCTGCTCTACCGGTGGAGCAAAACCGAAGCGGGAGCAGACCGCATCGACAGAATTCGCATCAAGCTGCCGCTGTTTGGAACTATCTGGCTGAAGTACCAGGTGGCCTTGTTTTCACGAACGCTTTCCACGCTGCTCAGCGGAGGACTTCCGCTGGTTCCATCGCTTGAAACGGCGGCGCGCTCGATTTCGAGCAGACGCATCTCACAGGCCGTCTTTTCTTCTGTGGCAGCGTGCGCGAGGGCAAAGGGCTGTCTACCAGCCTGCAGAACACGAAGGTGTTTCCGGCGTTGTCGGTGGAGATGATCGAAGTCGGCGAGTCGACGGGCGCTTTGCCGCAGATGCTGAACTCGGTTGCGGAGTTTTTTGAGGAAGACGTGCAGACGGCTTTAACCGCCGCGATGTCTTTGATTGAACCGGCGATTCTGATTGTGATGGGCTGCATGGTGGTGGTGATTTTGATTGCGCTTTACCTTCCGCTGTTTTCAATGGCAAACGCAAGCAACTTCCGCTGAGGACTCGCCGACGGGCAATTGCTTCGCATGGCCGCACCGATAGCGTGGGGCAGGAGAACGCGATGAGCGGGAAGTGATGTAGGCAGGAGTTTATGGCAGAGGCACCGGTACTTGACATTGCCGACGGAGCAGGACGAGACGGAGCGCGCGCAGGCGCTGGCTCGGCGCTATCGCTCGGAGTTTGTCGATCTTAAGAACTTCCGCATCGAGCATGAGCTGTTCAAGAGCGTGCCGGTGGACATGATGTTCCGCTACAACTTCGTTCCGCTGGAGCAGCATGAGGACCGGCTGGTGATTGCGGTGAGCGATCCGAGCCGCCTGATGGTGATGGATGAGATTGCCGGGCTGCTCGGCCAGCGCATTTCGACGCGCGTGGCCACGCTTACGCAGATTACCGATCTGCTGAAGAAGACGGAGCAGTCGCAGCGCGTCCTGGACGAGGCTTCTGAAGGAATGACGTTTGATGTGATCTCGTCCGAGGACAATCAGGACGAGACCATCTCGATTGAAAAGCTCACATCGGAAGAGGACATCAGCCCGATCATCCGGCTGGTGGACACGACTATCTTTACCGCGCTTGAGCGCCGCGCTTCGGATATTCACATCGAGACTAACGACGATTCGCTGCTCGTGAAGTATCGCATCGACGGCGTGCTGCAACTGGCGATGGCGGCCATTGCGCGCGAGCATCATTCCACGATCCTGTCGCGCATCAAGGTCATGAGCGAGCTGGACATTGCGGAGCGGCGCGTCCCTCAGGACGGACGCTTCCGCGTGCGCTACAAAGGGCGGCTGATCGACTTCCGCGTCTCAATTATGCCTACGGTGCATGGCGAAAATGCCGTGCTGCGCGTGCTCGATAAAGAGTCGATGAGCGAGAAGTTCCGCAAGCTGACGCTGGACGTGGTGGGGTTCCATGAAGACGATCTGCGGCGATTCCGCCGCTACATTCGCGAGCCTTATGGGATGGTGCTGGTGACCGGGCCGACGGGATCGGGTAAAACGACTACGCTTTATGCGGCGCTGAATGAGATCAAGAGCGATGAGGACAAAATCATCACGATTGAAGATCCGGTGGAGTATCAGATTCGCGGCATTACGCAGATTCCGGTGAACGAGAAGAAGGGGCTGACGTTTGCGCGCGGGCTGCGTTCGATTCTGCGCCACGATCCGGACAAGATTCTTGTCGGCGAAATTCGCGACCAGGAGACGGCGCAGATTGCCATCAACTCCGCGCTGACCGGGCATCTTGTTTTCACAACGGTCCACGCGAACAACGTTGTGGATGTGCTGGGACGCTTCCTCAACATGGGCGTGGAGGCTTACAACTTCGTTTCCGCGTTGAACTGCATTCTGGCGCAGCGGCTGGTCCGCACGATCTGCGAATACTGCGTGCATACTGTGCATTACGACGACGAGGTGCTTCTGGCGAGTGGACTCGATCCGGCGGAATGGCGCACCTTCAAGTTTCGCGAGGGTACGGGCTGCATTGAGTGCGGAGGCACAGGCTACCGGGGCCGCACAGCGATTCACGAACTGCTGGACCTGACGGATCCGATTCGTGAAATTATTCTTGAGAAGAAGCCAAGCTCCGAGGTTCGCAAACTGGCGCAGCAGGAGGGGATGCAGTTTCTCCGCGAGTCGGCAATTGACCGCGTGCGGCGGGGATTGACGACGCTGAAAGAGATCAACAAGGTCACATTTATCGAGGCTTCGCGCTAGTGGCAACTTTCTCTTCGCATCTTTTCTCCGAGCATCAGCCTGCGCCCGAGGCTGGCGTGCGAAATCACGCCGGGGGGCGTTCTGGCCGCGCGCCGGACAAATGGCGAGCAGGCAACGATGGCCTTCGTCCGTTGCGGCGGGCGTCGTGAAGGCCGACTTGGGAGAGCCTAATTTTGCCGATGCGTCGCGTCGTGATTGCGGCGCTTCGCAAGGCTCTGGATGAAGTGGCTTCGCGAGAAAAGCAGCTTACGCTGGTGGTTCCGGATGCGGCGGTGCGCGTGCTGATTCTCGATTTCGATTCGCTTCCCTCGAAAGCCCAGGAGGCGCTGCCGATCGTGCGCTTCCGGTTGCGCAAACTGACTCCGTTTGAGGTGGATGATGCGGCGGTGAGCTATCAGGTAATGCGCCAGCAACAGGAACAAACTGCGCGTGCTGGTAACGGTGATGCCGGCCGTCGATCCGTAGCCGAGTATGAGAGTGCCGTTCGTGCGCCGGGATATGAGCCGGGCGTATTCTGCCTTCGATGCTGGCTTCACTGGCCGCGCTTGGTTCGGGCGAGGCTGCGCTTGTGGTCAATCGCAATGGGCTTTCTCTTACTACCGCAATCACCAATGGCGATGAGCTGTTGCTGCACCGCACGCTGGAGCTTCCGGCCAGCGGCGCGTTGCGACGTGAGGAATTGGCGCAAGTAGTTTCAGTGGCCTCTGCATACTTTGAAGACACACTGCACCGTTCCTGACACCCTTTACTATGCGGGTCCGGGAGGCGCGGAGGAATTTACCGCCGTGCTCGGAGCGGAGATAGCGAAACGGCCTGCGGGGTGCGCGATCTTGTGCGGATTCGGCGACAGGAGCGGTCAGCTCCATGCCGAAGGGATTGGGGCAGGAGTGGTGGGGGCGCTGGCAAGCTGATGAAATCACCCTCAATCTCGCAAGCCAGCCTTACGTCGATCTACGGACGGTGCTCAATCGCCTGCGCATGATCATGCTGGTTCTTATTCTGCTGGCGATTCCGCTGTTTTTACTGCTGAAGTCCGAACAGAAGAAGGCGCAATCGCGACGGCGCGCGTGACACGCGATGCAAAACAATGTGAGAATCTCCAACGGCAGCAGCAGAGCTACAGGCACTCATGCGGCAGCCGCAGAATGCCGCGGCGCTGACGCAATCGAGCTATCTGAACAGTCTCTTCCGGCGAAAGGCGTTTTCATGGACGGCTACGATGACCGATCTCGAAACGGTGCTGCCGGAAGGCGTGCAGGTGCTCAGCCTCGATCCTGCAATTATGAAGAACGGCGAGGTCGTAATTCATTTGAGGGTAACGGCGCGCGCGACAGGGCGATTGCGCTGGTGCAGAACCTTGAAAAGTCCCGGCACTTTGCTTCGACCCGCCTTGTGGGTGAGACGCTGGCGCAGGCTTCGAACCAAAATAACGGCGTTTAACCGGTCTCGGCTTCTACTGCGGTGATCTTTGACATCCTGGCGGATTACCGACCCGTTACAACTGAAGAAGAGACGACGAGGAAAAGACGGTCGCGGAGAAAAAGGAAGAGCCAAAGGCTGCAACAAAAGCGCGAACACAGGACCGGCAAGAACCGATCTGCTGTTGCCGCGCAGCAGAAGCCGGAGGCACAATGAAGAACCTTCGTCGCTGGCTAACGATTTTGAATCTGCATCTGGCGGGCGCTGCGGCCCTGGCTGTTCTGGTGCTCGTTCTCGCCATTAAAGCCGCGCTGGCGATTCATGCCGCGGGCGCGGTTAACTCGGAGAGCTATCAGGAGCAGCAGATCCGCTACGCGCAGTTGCACGCGGAGCTGGCGCAGGTGCAGGGATTGCCGCAAAAGGTTGACGGTCGCGCGATGAAGCACGCATTTTATCAAACGCGCATTGCGCCAAACTACTCCACCATCCTAGGAACTGGGTGCGACAGAGGTGAAAAATCAGGTTCGGCTTTCAAGCACCCGGTACTCACCTTCACCTGCCATCGATGGCCTAACGGAAGTTCGCATTGACGCCGGCCTGAGTGGCGACTACATACCGATGATGCACTTCATCAATGATATCGAGCGGGACAAGAATCACGTCTTCTTTATCATCGACGGGCTTACATTCACCGGGCAGCAGGGTGGGATGGTGAATCTGCGCCTGCGGCTTTCGACTTATCTGCAGGCCGGCGCGAGCGATCGGCCCCCGGCAGACAACACGGGCGCGCAAGTCGAGACAGTGGCCGCGCAGCCGGCGCAGCAGGAGGCTCGCTGATGGCGCTTAAAATCGGAACAGAGGCTAAATGGAAAGTCGCTGTTGCCGGCGTTCTTGGAGTAGTCGTTTTGTTTCTCGTGCTGCGGATGGTCTTTCAGATCTTCGGTGGAGGGACACCGCCGCCGCCGATGCCGCCCGAGATCGCGCAGGCTCCGGCTGCCCCGCGGCGCGCCTGCTGCGCATGAAGCAGCGAAGGTTTCCGGATCGATGATGAACCTTGATCCGACGCTGCATCCGGAATGGATGGCCGCGGCTGAATCTCTGAAGTATGCGGGCAAGGGTCGGAATATTTTTTCCATGTCCTCGACTCCTGTGATCGAGAAGCCGCAGGGACCGGCTCGTCCCGGCGCCAAGGGGATCGCAGCGGCTCAGGGACCGCCGCCTCCGCCACCAATCGATCTGAAATTTTTCGGGTATGAGGCCCATGGCGGTGATGCGCGAAAGGTCTTCCTTCTCCACGGGGATGATGTCTTCATCGCGTCGGAGGGCGACGTAGTGGACCATCGCTATAAAGTCGTGCAGATTGCGCCTTTTTCCATTCAGGTCGAGGACCTTCCCTACAACAACACGCAGACCCTGCCTTTGATTCAGAACTAATGCCGATTTTGCGCCAATCCGTTCGCCAGCAGCCCCTGATCCGGGACGGAGGAAGGATTCATTCTTCTGATGGTGCTGTTCCTGATGGTGTTGTTGCTCATCGCGCTGGCGGTTGCCGCACCGAAGGTTGCCATTTCCATCCAGCGCGACAGAGAGATTGAGCTGGTACATCGCGGCGAGCAGTACAAGCGCGCGATCAAGATGTATTACAAAAAATTCGGCGCTTATCCCTCCTCCATCGATCAATTAATGAACACGAATCAGGTCCGCTTCCTTCGCAAGCGCTACACCGACCCGATCACGGGTAAGAATGACTGGAGATTGATTTACATGGGACAGGCCAAAGTCCCGCCAATGGGTTTCTTTGGTCAGCCGCTGACGGGGTTGAGCGGTCCCACCAACGTCGGCACGCCGGTTAGCGGATTGGCTGGGGGATCAGCTACGGGTACTCCACCATATGGCTCGTCTAACTCCGGTTCATCTGGCTTTGGCTCGACGTCGCCGGGGTCCTCCGGGTTCGGCTCTTCTGATTCCGCTTCTGGTTCGGCTCAACTCGTCGGAGTCCTCCGGGTTCGGCTCTTCTATTCCGCTCATCTGGATTCGGCTCAACCTCGTCGGGGTCGTCGACGTTTGGCTCGCCCGACTCCGGAGCCACTTCTACTACCGATGATTCGGGATCAACCGTCGGCGCATCCAGCACAGACGCGGGCTCAGGGTCCTCTACAGGAACCGAAGCGGGGGCGAGCGGAACGGCGGGAAGCGGGACTGGCGGAAGCGGGATCGGCGGAACGGGTTCCACCGGGTTTGGATCGAGTGCCAACGGCGCGAGTTCGGGCGCAGTTCTTGGCGGGGGACCGATTGTGGGCGTTGGCATCCCCAATCCCAAGGCCTCGCTCCTCATCTACAAGAAGCAAAAGCATTACAACGAATGGGAGTTTGTCTACAATCCGCTGGAAGACCAGATGCAGGCTGGAGGCATCTTCGGCGGTTCGACGCAGAACGTGAATGGCACCGGCACGGGAACTGGCACCGGCACGGGAACTGGCGCGGGAACGGGAACCGGTCCGACCACGGGCACGGGCAGCGGGGGAGGATTCGGCTCTGACTCGGGAAGCAGCGGTACTGGATTCGGAAGCACTTCGAGCACGCCTACAGGCTCAGGCCCTCAGCAACCGCAGCAGCAATAATAATGGCCCCGCGAACGAGGGCCATTATTGAACCGATTGGCGCGCCGGCTTAGACGCTGAAAGAAGAGCCGCATCCGCAGGTGCTCTTTACGGCCGCATTTTCAAATTTGAAGCCCGCGGCTTCGAGGGTTTCCACGTAGTCGACGACGCATCCGCTGAGATACATCATTGAAGTGGCATCGACGAATACCTTGAGGCCGTCGAAGTCCATAACCTTATCCATCATTCCGGCGGCGTTCTCAAACGACATGGAGTACTGGAAGCCGGAACAGCCTCCGCCAACAACGCCGATGCGAAGGCCTGCGGGCAGCGGGTCCTGTGTCGCCATGATCTCGCGCACCTTGGCTACGGCAGGGTCGGTGAGAGTGAGTGGTGTCGACTTAACCTGGGCGATTTCTGGTGCTGCGGTAGCCATCTGATCGTCTCCTGAAACCTGAAAATTGCTGTCTCCAGTGTATCGCCGGTGGGATGGCGAACACAAGGCACAATCTGTTGGATGGTAACCGGGTGAATTTCGATTCAGTCATTCCTGGCAACGATCTGCCCGGAGATCCGGGAGTATTCTGCTGGAGTAAGGACGCCTTTGGATACCAGCTCATGGGGTTCAGAGTAGGGGCGGTTGTTCGCGATCCGCCGTGCTCGGCCGGGAGTAATGCCGGGAAGCGTGGTCAAGCGCGCCTGGCTGGCGGCGTTGATATCAATCGCGTTGGAGCCGGCATTATCGGGCGAGGTATCGCTGTGCAGACCCTGCTTGACGCCGGCTGCGATGTCATTTACTTTGCGCTCGGCGTTGGCGGCAGCGACTTTGGCGTCGGCGGCGGCCTGCCGCGCTCCGGTCTTGACCTGTTCGGTTGTCTTCGCGGCCTGCTGCTGCACCTGCTGGTCGGACTGCGTGTTACTGCAGCCCGAGAGCCAAAGCAGCGCGAGGCAGGTTGCGACGGCGGTAATACCGAAGAAAGTCAATTCTTTCCAGAGATTGTCAGAGCGGGTCATTGAATCTTTCTCCTGGGCGACACTGATGGGATGGAATCATTTCATTCGCCGGGGGTTGCCAAACGAGTTGCGCCATATGAAAAAACCCCTGTGCAACCGCTGAGAGACAGCGCTATCATGCTGTCGAACGGCCCCTCCTACCCCCGAGCCCGGCAGATCTGGACCCCTCGGTATCAGGAGCCGGCTCAGATCCGAACCCGGAGGTGCTGTATGGGCTATATGCCCGTTCTGTGGATCGTGTGGGCCGGAGTTGCAGTAATCCTGCTCATCTTGCTCGGATATCGCGGAACCCTTACCCGGTATGAGGAAGATCAAATCTTTCTCGATGACGCCGGCAATCATCAGGCACAAGAACAGTCCGCCATCCTGGCCAAGGTGCAGAAAATCCAACCGTATGTTCGCGCTGCGATAGGGGCGACTTGTGTTCTTTCCGCCTGTATCCTCGGCCTTTATGTTTGGGATGCGGTCCGGCATTTGAGCTAAAGGGTGCTCACTATTGGCGGGGCCGGAATGGCGCACATTCCGGCGGTGTCCTTTTGTGAAGCACCATCCGTGTTTGTTAATTGTTCGCTAACCTGCTCACCATTCGAGCAACAACATTTCCGCACAAACGCCCGGCCCCTTTGAAAAACGGGCTACCTGGCGGCGTTTTCTGCTGCTTCCACGGTTTGCGCAATGAGGGTTGCGATGGTCATGGGGCCGACTCCGCCCGGTACTGGAGTGTAGGCGGCGCAGCGGTCGATGACCGGCGCCAGTTCTATGTCGCCCACGCCGCCGGGATGGTAGCCGGCGTCTACGACCACGGCTCCGTCGCGAATCCAGTCGGCTTTGATGAACTGGGGACGGCCTACCGCGCCCACCAGTATCTCGGCGCGATGGACGACCTCGGGAAGGTTTTTTGTGCGCGAGTGGCAGATGGTGACCGTGGCGTTGGCGGCGAGGAGCATCATGGCCATGGGCTTTCCCAGAATAGGGCTGCGGCCTACAACGACGGCCTCTTTGCCCTTGATTTCGATTCCGTACCGGCGGAGCAGGCGCATGATTCCCGCAGGTGTGGCGGATCCATAGGCGGCCTCGCCCATTGCCATGCGTCCGAAGCCGTGGCTGGTCACTCCGTCTACATCTTTCTCGATTGCGATGCGGTCGAAGCACTCGCGCTCTTCAATCTGTCTGGGAACGGGATGCTGAAGCAGAATGCCGCGGACCCGGGGGTTGGCGTTCAGTTCGTCGATCTGCGCCAGAAGCTGCTGAGTGGTTGTTTCTTCAGGAAGCGCAATGCTGAGCGACTCCATGCCGACGCGGCGGCAGGCATTGCCCTTCATGCGGACGTATGTTGCGGACGCCGGATCGGCCCCCACGAGAATTGTGGCGAGGATGGGCGGGTCTTCGGTCCCGGATTTCTGCTTTAGCTTTTGAACCCTGAAAAAAAGCTCGGCCTCAAGCTCTTTTGCGTATGCCTTGCCATCGAGAACCAATCCAGCCATATAGAGCTAGTGTAAAGGGTCAGCTAAAGTCCGGTTGGCTGGAAATGCGGTCAGCTAAAGTCCGGTCGGCTAAAAACGGTCAGCTAAAAACGGCCACGAAACCACCGACCGGGGTTCAGCTGACCGCACCTCAGCTGTCGGCGGCGCTTAGCTGGTGGCGGACGTCGGCTCCGCGGACCCAGAAGATGACGTCGTTGGCGATGTTGGTGGCGTGGTCGGCGATGCGCTCCAGGTTGCGGGAGATGATGATGGCCTGCAGGGCCTGGGCGGCGACGTCGGAGCGAGCCTGGATAACTTCAATCAGATCGGCGTGGGCGACATAGTTCATGCCGTCGATTTCGTCATCCATGTCGAGAATGGATTCGGCCAACTGGGCGTCCCCGTCGAGCAGGGCCTGGATGGAGGTGCGGATCATGCGGGCGGCGTACTCGCCCATGTTCTTGATGTCCACGGGCAGGTCAATGGCGGTGTCGTGGATCAGGGTAAGGGTGCGAATGGCGATGCTCATGGCCTGGTCGCCGATGCGCTCAAGGTCGCCGTTGATCTTGATGACGGCGAGGATGAAGCGCAGGTCGATTGCCATAGGCTGCTCTTTGGCGAGGAGGTCGTAGGCCATCTCGTCGACGTCGAGATGGGCGGCGTTGATGGCGGTTTCATTCTCGCTCACATACTGGCAAAGGGCGGCGTCTCGCTGAAGGTAGGCCTCGACGGCCGACTCCATAGCCTGCTGGGAGAGGGCCGCCATGGCGAGGAGCTTGTCCTTCAGGGCGGCCAGTTGCTGTTGAAAATGAATGCGCGGCAATTTTCTCTCCAGATTGCATTGTGCATCATGGATTGTTAAAGATTTGCGAACAATTATTGGACGGTGCCGAAATTCGAACGGGGTACAGCGTTCAGCGATCAGAGTTCAGGGATGGTTGCGGCTGCGCCACGACTAAAACACACGCAATTCGGCGGTCAGGTCGCAGGGCGGGCATGCGTTCGGACTGCGGCCAACTATTTCAAGCCAGTTTTTCTTCGGCCTGCTGGGTGGCTTCGTAAATCTGGTCGAAGGATTCTACGGCGTAGAGAACTTTTTGCATCTCGGAGACCAGAAACTGCTGGTTGAGGACCTGGTCGAGGTCGAAGTCGCGGATCTCGGGGCCGTGGCCGGTCTTCGGACCTTCGATAACGTGGGTGGCCTCGCCGTGCGAGGAAATCAGTCCGCTACCGTAGAGCTTGATTTCGCCTTTCTGCCGTATCACCCCGAATTCAACGGTGAACCAGAAGAGGCGTCCCATCTTTTCGAGCTTTTCTTTATCGCGGGTGTGTAAGCGCGGCGCAGACGCGGCCGTAGTGGGCGAGGAAGTCGGCAAACACGGGATGGGCGTGCATGGGGACGTGTCCGAAGACGTCGTGGAAGATGTCGGGCTCAGGGGTGTATTCGAGCGAATCGCGGCCGCGGAGGTAGGTGGTGGTGGGAAATTTGCGGGCGGCGAGCATCTCGAAAAATGCGTCGGGGGGAAGGAATCCGCTGACCGGGGTGGCGTTCCAGCGGGTGCGCGGGCCCAGGCGCTTGTTAACCTCGGCGAGGTTGGGGATGATGTCTTCGCGGAGGCCGATCTGGTGGAATCCGTCGAGGTATTCGGAGCAGGCATGCTCAGCGAGCTGGGGCATGCGGCGGTGGACCAGTTCGGCCCAGACGGCGTGCTGCTCGGGGGTGTAGGCGGCCCAGTTCTGTTCAATCAGAAACGGCTCGGCGACAGAGAGTTGGGCGGCTTGGGGGTTCATGATTCGGCTCCGGCAAAACTCTTGAGGATTGCACCTGTGGGTTGGGCATGTCAACCCGGCAACACGTCGGCCCCTCAGCACAGACAAGCAAATCGCAATAATCGGCAGCGCTTACCGAAGGTTCCAGCATCCGCTCAATCGAGCGCATGACGGGCGTTCACCGCGATACGATCATGCGGCTTGGCGTAAAGGTCGGTCAGGGCTGCACGGCCCTGATGGATGAGAAGATGCGCGAACCTGCCCTGCACACCGCTTGGAGATGGATGAAATTTGGGGATTTATCGGAAAGAAAGAAAGCCACATCCGCGAAGGGCGACGATCCGCAGCTTGGCAGCGTTTGGACGTTTTGCGCGATAGACGCTGATACAAAGCTGGTTCCGGCATTCAAGGTTGGGGAGCGCAACAAGGCCACCGCAAATGCCTTTGTGCAGGACGTAGCCAGCCGGATGAGAGAATCGGGTGCAGATCTCTACGGATGGCCTTCGGGCTTATGTGAGATGCAATTGAGAATGCATTTGGAGCGGATGTGGACTACGCGCAGATCATCAAGACCTACGGCCATGAGGAAACGAACCAGGCAGTCGCCCGCGCTAGACTCCAGTAACATCGCTAAGGTTACTAAAGTGTACTTGCATGAGAAGATAGTCTTAGCTATAAGAGCATAGCTCTATCTATTTTGTAATTATGTTAAGTGTTGGATTGCTGCGCCCAATGCACGAAGTCTTTATATTGCTGCTATCTATAAAGGTTTGGGTCGGTGAACGGCACATTTAGGGAGACCTGGTCATCCCGTTCTTCATTCTGACTTGTGTACCCAATTGAGACATCTGCGAAGCATTTAGAGGCTGCATAGACTTTTACCTTTGCCAAGAGTAGCAGCCGGGCCAGATTGCGATTCAGGAGTATCTATGAAATTCCTACGTGATGAAAGCGGACAAATGCTGGTGCTGACTGCGCTGTCGATGACGGCGCTTCTGGGTTTCCTGGCACTCTCAACGGATGTGGGCATGCTGTTTCACACCCGGCGAAACCTGCAGATTGCGGCCGACGCAGCCGCCACTGCCGGGGCTCTAAACCTAAGTTACGGAGCATCCGCGTCCGCTGCCGCACAGGCAGCCTCGACTGCGAACGGTGTGACGAATAATGTCAATGGAGCTGTGGTTACGATCAACACTCCGCCGACGAGCGGATATCACCAGAGCACGGGCTATGTGGAAGCGATTGTCACCACTCCGAATCCCACATTTTTCATGAAGCTTTTCAACATTGGCTCCATGAACGTGTCGGCAAGGGCGGTAGGTGGGGCTCCCGGAGCTGCTAACGGCTGCGTCTATCTCGATGGCACGACTGGCGATGACTTAGTCATCAGAGGCAGCGGTACCATACAGGGCCCCAACGGGGGGCCGACCTGCGGCATTTATGACAACGCAGGGATAAAGGTCACCGGAAATGGCAACACGATCACCGCCGGCTACATTGATGTGGTCGCGTCTGTGCCCGACGGCAACGGCACCGCCCAGGGGACGACTACGAATTACAATTCTCCTGCCGAGAGCAATCCCTTTGGCACTACCGTCTCAGGCGGAGAGCCGACTGTGCCGGGCGGCTGCACCCAAACCATTGCGACGGCAACGTACACATCAACGCTGAACGCCGCTTCTGGTGCCGTTGTTTGCTTCACCGCCTCAAACGTGAATGTCAGCGGCGCCACCCTAAATGGGGCTGGAAGTGGAGCAACTTTTGTCTTCGAGAATGGCGTAGTAGCTGCCGGCGTCGGTGGCAACACGACCATAAACAACGGAACGATGGACATAAATGGCGGCACATTCCTTCAGGACACCAACTCGAATTTGAATATTACCGCTCCTACGACCCTCGGCCAGTGGAACAATGGGATCGCGGTTCTGGTGCCTCCAGGAAATACAAGCTACACCCCGACGGGCGCCAACATACTCCAGATCCAGTTCGGAAGCAGCAATCAAACCCTCAGCGGATATATCTATGCGCCGAACGCGCAGTTGTCCCTGCACGATCACGGCGGTGGCATCACAGCCACAGGCATCGTGGCCGCCAGCCTCTCCGTTCTGTCGGGTGTGATTAACCTTCCCAGCTATAACAGCGCGAACCCACTCACGACCCCGCTCCGGGTAGTTTCGCTGGTGGAGTAGGAGAAGAGGAATATGATCAGCAACATGTTCAGGCACTTCGGATGGATGAAAACAAGACGCGAAGGCGATGCCGGCCAGTCCCTGGTGGAATCGGCACTTACACTGCCGATTCTGGTGCTGGTGCTGCTAGGAGGGGCTGAATTGGCCCGGGTGGCTTTTGCCGCTATTGAGGTGTCCAACGCAGCCAAGGCCGCGGTTCAATATGGCGCGCAGGCCACCGGAACGGCCCAAGACATACCTGGAATGACGACCGCAGCCAAGGACGACGCGTCTGATCTCACATTGATGGGCGCAACACTTACCATGAGCCCCGCTCCGACGATTTCCTGCATCTGCGCCAACGGCAATGCTTCAACCTGCATAGTTGGGGACTGCACGGGTTCAACCATTGAGCATGTCCTGACGGTAGCAACCACGGCTACCCTCAATCCGCTCATCCATGTTCCGGGGTTGCCCACCACGTATACTTTGCATGGCAATGCAGTCCAGAAGATCCTGGGCAATTGAGTAACCTGAAGAGATCACGCGGACGGGAGGATAGAGCGATGCGCAGGCGGCGACAAGTTGGCGGTGAACAAGGTTCAGCAATTGTTGAGACTGCATTCGCGGCCTCCATCATGCTTGCCCTGCTGATTGGCTGCTTTCAGATGTTCTCCGCGCTCTACGCCTACCATTATGTTTCCTATGCTGCGCGGGAAGGCTCCCGCTATGCGAGCGTCCGCGGGAATGAGTGCAGTGGAACGGGTATGCCGGACTGCCCTGATGCAACACCAACCGAGATTCAAACCTTTGTGGAAGGTCTCGGCTTTCCCGGCATCAACACCAACTATATGACGGTAAACACAACCTGGCTGAGCGCAAGCGGAACAACGCCCACGACATGGACAGCCTGCGGTACGTCTATTGCTTGTCAGGCTCCGGGAAATCAGGTGCAGGTGGAGGTAATCTATAAGCTCCCGCTGAATATCCCGTTCGTGAAAAGCCAATTGTTGAATATCGCCAGCACATCCGCTCTGGTGGTTTCCCAGTAAGCCGCCAATCGCGAATACCTGAAGAAATTCCCTTCCCGCATTCGCCTTTTACTCTCTAAATTCCCTGCGCGGACATCGCTTCCCAAGTCCTCCGGCGCGGGTATATCGTAATGGGTCGGCCAGGCGAATTCTGGAAACATTCTGGCGACAAAAAGCGTCGAAGAATCTGGAGTGTTTTTCTATGGCTACGCTGCTACACCCTGAAGTTGCGAACGAGAAGGACTTTCTGCCGCTGAACGGCACCGATTATGTTGAGTTTTATGTGGGCAATGCGCGCCAGGCGGCTTACTTCTACCGCCTGACGTTTGGCATGAGCCTGGTGGCGTACGCCGGGCCGGAGACAGGCCTGCGCGACAGGGCCTCGTATGTTCTGCAGCAGGGGAAGATTCGCTTTGTACTGACGACTCCGCTACGGCCCGATGGGGAGATTGCGGCGCATGTGCATCGGCACGGAGACGGCGTACGCGATGTGGCACTGTGGGTGGACGATGCGACGCTGGCGTGGAAGGAGACGACCAAGCGCGGCGCGCGCAGCGTTCATGAGCCTTATGAACTGAAGGACGAACATGGAACGGTGAAGCTCGCTTCAATTGCCGCGTATGGCGACACGATTCATACCTTCGTCGAGCGGATCGAATTACCGCGGGACGTTTCTGCCCGGCTATCGCGCGGAGGCCGAGGACAGGCTGGCGCGCCCTGCGGGGCTAAGTCCATGTAGACCACATGGTGGGCAATGTCGGCTGGAACGAGATGAATCGCTGGGTGGACTTTTACGCAACACGTGATGGGCTTCTCGCTGTACCAGCACTTCGACGACAAGGACATCTCGACGGAGTATTCGGCGCTGATGTCGAAGGTGATGGCGAACGGCAACGGGCGGGTGAAGTTTCCGATCAATGAACCGGCGGAGGGCCGCAGGAAGTCGCAGATCGAGGAATATCTGGAGTTTTACCACGGCCCGGGCGTGCAGCATATCGCGCTGGCCACGGACGATATCCTCGCCACCGTGTCTAAGCTGCGGGAGCAGGGCGTCGGATTCCTGAAGGTTCCGCACAGCTACTACTCAGAGCTGGAAGGGCGGGTGGGCAAGATCGACGAGCCGATTCAGGAGCTGGAGAAGCTGGGCATCCTGGTGGATCGCGACGATGAGGGCTACATGCTGCAGATCTTTACGCGGCCCGTGGAAGACCGGCCTACGCTGTTTTACGAGATTATTCAGCGCAAGGGCAGCCGCAGCTTCGGCAAGGGAAATTTCAAGGCGCTGTTTGAAGCGATCGAGCGCGAGCAGGCGGACCGGGGAAATCTTAAAAACAAGGCTCAGGGCATCAGGGCAAGGGCTCAGGGCTCGGGCTGCTACAGCGGTTTGGGTACCGCGATGGGTGCGCGTGCTGCGTTGAGCAGTGGATTCGCCAGCGGTTCGAGCGCCCACACGTAGACGACCAACTCACGGCTGTAATGCAGAATCGGAGCGGTGTCGGGCAATGTGATTCCGTGGGCTGCCGGCAGCTCGTTGATCTCGAATTCGGCCTCGGCGCGCTCAAGCGGCCACGGCAAATGGTGGATGTTTCCCTTGAAAAGCGCTCCGTCGCGTCCAGCGCTGTAGAGCGCATACCGCTCAGTTAGAAACTGCTCCAGCCCATGCTTGTCGGCGGCCTGCCCGAGGCTGTGATAGCGAGCCCGGAAGCGGATGGGCTGTTTGGCGAAACGGCGTTCGCTGGTGTAGAGAAAATCGCGGTCGCCGGTGTGTTCGATGCGCATCTTTGCCCAGTAATAGGGCAGCTTGTAGAACGCACGGGCCGCCACCACAGCCAGCGGATTGCCGGCATCAAGGGAGAAGAAGTAGACGCCGGAAAGATTCGAGTGGGGCTCATGGACGTAGGTGCGGAGATTCAGTTCCGGGAAGCGGTTTGCGCCGGGAATGGCAGGGAGTCCGCGCTTATGGATCTGGTCCATCCAGAATGGAACTACGCCTACCCAGGCGGATCCGTCGAAGGTATCGACGCAGAGACCGGGCGGCAGCAGCGACGCGATCTGCGCGGCGGGAAGAGGCCAGTGCGCGAAGAGAAGATCGTTCCATCGCTGGGTCATGGTCCAGTGCGCTGAAGGCAGAGGCCAAGGCCGGTGCCCGGTGGTGGAAAGAATGTCGTTCATAGGGTGGCTTTTCGACATAAGGGACGCATCGCAGCCACGCTGGGTTGCAACTCACGACCGAGATTGACGTAGCCGGTCAAAATTTCCAGAGGCCTTGATACCGTATGCTGTTGCCCATGCCCGAAAGAGAAGCAGCCTCCGCCATTGAACCAGCCGAGACGCCTCAAAACAAGACGGAAGTTTTTGCTGTCCACGGCGCCGACCCCGAAGTGCTGGCCTACGCCATGGCAAAATATTCACGCTCTGCACTGTCGATGAGGGACTCGCTGAAGGAGATCAGCAGCCAGCGCGCGGAGCAGTTTCTGAACACATTTTATTTCCAGTATGGGCATCGGTCCATTGCCGACCTGGCCCACCTGGCATTCGCCATTGAGCGGCTTTCGCTGCTCGCAGCGATTGTACTCGTAGACGAGCAGCGGTGGGATGGGCAGGAGCGCTCGACGCGCTATCAGAACTTTCGCAAGAGCGGCTGGTACCTGCCGGACTTCGGTGGGGATACGGGTGTGGCGGGGATTTTCCGGGAGAGCGTGGAAGGGTCGTTTGCGGCGTATCACGAGATCGCCGAGGCGGTGCTGGAGTCGCTGAAGGGGCGCGTTCCAAGGCCGGACGAGATGAAGCCTGAGACCTGGGAACGCACGTTGAAGGCACGGGCCTTCGATGTGGCGCGGTATCTGCTTCCACTGGCGACCAACACGTCGCTGGGCCAGATTGTGAATGCGCGCACGCTCGAAACGCAGGTGTCGCGGCTGCTTTCGAGCGAGTTTGCCGAAATTCGGCAGCTTGGCGAGACGCTGCGCGCGGCGGCGAGCGGAGCGGCGTGGAATGTCCAGGGTGACGAGCTGGCGAAGCTGCAGCGGGAGATTGCGGCGCTCGATCCGGCTCTAGGCGAACGCGCGGCTATGCTGCTTACGCGCGAGGTGAAGACCGCTCCCACGCTGGTGAAATATGCAGCTCCAAATGAGTACGCGATGGCCACGCGGCGCGAACTGCGCCAGGCGGCGGCGGAGTTGCTGGAAGGCGAGCCAATTGAGGCTGCGCCCGCGGTAGATTTGATTGGCGGCGACGAGACGCTCGAAGTCGAGTTGGCGACAACGCTGCTGTATGGGGCGAGCCATCATCCTTACCGGCAGATTCGCCGGCTCGTGGACGATCTGAGCGAGGCTCGGCGGAACGAGATTATTGCGCTGGGGGTGCGGCATCGCGGCAAGCATGATGAATTGCTGCGGGAGTTCTCGGCAGGACAGGCACTGCGGTTCGATATTTTGATGGATATCGGCGGCTTCCGCGACATGCACCGGCATCGGCGCTGCGTTCAGGTGCTGCAGGGGTTCACTTCGCTGCATGGATTTGAGGTTCCGGAGGGTTTGGCGGAGGCTGGGCTGGTGTCGCGCTACACGCAGGCGATGGACGCGGCGCATGGGGTGTATGCGAAGCTGGCGGTGAGCCATCCCGAATCGGCGCAGTATGCTCTGCCGCTGGGCACGCGCAACCGGGCGCTGTTCAAGATGGATTTTGCGGAGGCGCTTTATATCTCGGAGCTGCGTTCGGCTCCGCAGGGACATTTTTCCTACCGGAAGATCGCCTGGGAGATGTATGAGGCGGTGAGGCGGCAGCATCCCGCGCTGGCTGGGTATTTTCGTGTGACGGATGTGCGCGAGCCGGTGGATTTGTTGAAGCGCTAGGACTGGCCGTCCAGGCAACCGCGCTTCGCGCCTTCCCTGCGGCGGCATTTGCGGCCCTCCCGTTGGCCGGGAAGGAAGGGTCTCGCTGTATGAGGCGGCGGTGTATTGCCAAAGTTCAGCGGCTTTGAATTTCGTAGTGGCCTGCCTCATTGAGCGTGACGATCATGCGTTTGCCGTCTTCGTCCGAGTTGCTGGATTGGGGTGTGCCGTTGACCAGCACCTGAGCGGTTGAGCCCGGAACTGGAACGGAGACACGGGCGTTGACTCCGGGCGGCAGGTCGATGGTGGTGACTTCCCTGTCGGTCTTGCGGATGGAGACTGCCAACAGGCCGTGCGGAGTGGGCTCCGCACCTTTGGCCCACTGGAGGTCGATAAGATCGGGGCGGATGTCTACCTGAGAGAATCCGGCGGCGCGTGGGTGGATCCCGAGGATTTCCTCCATGAGCCACGGTGTAATTCCACTTGACCACCCGTGGGCGAGGCTGACGGTATACCCAGACATCTCATCGGCCTGGAGCGAGGCGTGGAAGTCTGATCCCTTGTACCAGGAGGGGTCGTAGCCTTCCCAGAAGCTGGTTGCGCCTTCGTTGAGCATCCCGCCCCAGTATTGGCGGATCCAGTTGAGGGCGTCGGCGCGGTGTCCCATCTTCGCCATGGCGCTGATGACGTAGTAGTTGTAGTAGGGCGTGATGATGAGCGCGTTGTACGGAACGTGTCCTACACTTGAGAGCGCGTTCTGCCAGATGGCGGGATATTGGGATGGGTCGGCGACGCCGGAGAGCACGGCGTAGGCGTTGGTTTGCCAGCGGGTGCCGAATGAGCCAGATGGATCGAGAAGATACTCTTGCGCGGCGGCCTTGATGGCGGCGGCCCGCTGCTCAAACAGACTGGCGTTGGCGGTGTCGTTCATCTGGTGCAGGAGCCACGCGCCGTCGCGGAAGGCGGCGTAGAACTCGAATTGCGTGGCCCGGCGGGATTCGGGAGTGTCTCCGCTGAGTTCGGGCGACCAGTCGACGAAAGGCCAGACGTGGTGTTCGTTGGCGAAGAGGTTGCGCTGGTCGAGCTCGGTTTCCATGTAGTGGAGGAGCTCGACAAGGCGGGCGTGGACGACCACGAACGGCGGCGGACCGTTGGACTGTTGCTGCGCGATGCGGGGGAGGCCGGTATGGCGGACGTATTCGGCTTCACCGATGACCCAGAAGGCAGAGTAGCCGGGGATCCCGTTTACGTCTCTACTGAAGGGCGCGGGGTAGGGATGGCTGTTGGGCGGAGCACCGACGAGGCGGCCGAGAGTGTCATCCATAAGGAAGCGGTCGTCGAAGGCGTCCTCGATGGTGCTTCCGCTAACGTCGAGATCGCCCATCCAGCGACCACGGTCGCGTTTGGGCGCGTCCCAGATATCGTCCTGCATGCAGAGGTGGGCGGTGTAAGCGCCGATGGTCCACATCTGGTTGAGCGCGGGATCGGACGAGGAGAAATATCCTTTGTAGGTGACGGGATAATCGACGCCGTCCAGCTGGATCGACTTGTAGCGGATGTTCTTGCCACCTGTGAAGCGAACGAGCGCATAACGGAAGGCGCTCTTTGGGCCGTAGGCTGTTGCGTGCGGCGCGATGTGGATCGGATCGACTCCGAGGTACGGCTGTTTGAAAGCTTCCGATTCCGACTCGCCATATTGCACGGTCGCGTCCGCTGCTTCGTCGGAGTCGGATTGAAGCTCGAGACGGCCGACAACTTCGCGCCCGAAATCGAGCAGGATCTGAGGAGCGTCGTGGATGGGGACGGAGGCGGCGGGGAGTGCGACGGTGAATTCCGGGGCGGCAGATCCGGTTTTGGTCAGAGAGTCGGCGCTGGTCAGCTTTCCAAGTCCGAAGTAGACGTTGCTGACCATCACGGGAGCGAGATGGTACTGCGCCAGGAAGGGCGAAATGCCATCGTAGCCGGGCCACGCGTACATGCCGGCGTCGGCGTTCCACTGGAAGAACTCGATTGAGCTCTCGACGCCGCCGAGACTGTCAGCATTTTGCCAACTGGCGTCGGCGAAGGCTGCGCTCTGCCAGCCAGAGGCCGCGTGCATCGAAGCCTTCCACTGCGCGTCACTGATCAGCAAAGGGGGAGCGGCAATTCCCTGCACCGCTGGCACGATCTTTACGGCGAGCACTTCGCCGTGCGTCTGCTGGATGCTGAGACGGCTGTCGGCTCCGCTACCGATATCGGGGCCTCGGACGGCTTCAATTGCGAGCACGTTCTTTCCTGAGCGCAGAGCGGGCGTTACATCGCAGGCAAATACGCGGATGCCCATGGGGAAGTCGAGATTAAGTTGGTAGCTGCCGACTCGCTGCCCGTTCACGAAGATATTCGCGGAGCGGGGTCCGGCGACATACAAGGTGGCATGATCCGGGACGGACTTGAGTTCGAATGTCCGCCGGAAATAGTGCGCAGCGAGGTCCTTTCCGGAGCCGCCAGACCATCCGCTTTCAGCGATGGCATTTTCAGGCACGGCGTCTTCTTTCGTCCAGATGTACTGTTCGGGCAATGGCGCATGCAGGGTTGACTCCAGCACCGGGGCCCGGATGCCTCGGGTTGGATCCAATTCCTGATTGGGAATTCTCGTCGGGCCAACCGAGGGATCACCCATTTGCGCCAATGCGGGAATCACGAGGAGAAACAGAATTGGGGCGGTGATTCTTTTGAGGCGCATTTCGTTCCCTCTGGTTTCCAAATTGTGGCGTGCGGGCGATGCCGATTTTCGACGACTACCACTTTACCAACGACGAAATTTGAAGTTTTTGCGCATGGAGATCAGGGTTGACGATATTTCCACATTACTTAAGTTTTTGATTTTTCTTCGCCCCTGGAGATTTAGTGCTAAGATTCACTCAAACCGCACCGCCCAACCCGGACCGTACGCGTGGTTGCAGCTTGGAGTGCGTCGACCGACTGGAGAATATTCGTGGCAGATGACCGTTCCCGCGCCGTAGAACTGGCGCTTTCGCAGATCGAGAAGCAGTTTGGCAAGGGCTCCATTATGCGCCTGGGCAGCAAAGATGTGGTGCCCATTGCAACCATCTCAACAGGATCAATTTCGTTCGACGCCGCGCTGGGGGTAGGCGGCGTGCCGCGGGGCCGCGTTATCGAAATTTTCGGACCGGAATCCTCGGGCAAGACCACGATCACGCTCCAGATCATTGCTGAAGCGCAGAAGGCCGGTGGGTTGGCGGCCTTTGTAGATGCCGAGCACGCTCTGGATCCGGCATACGCGAAGAAACTGGGCGTGGATGTGGACAACCTGCTGGTGTCGCAGCCGGATTACGGTGAGCAGGCGCTGGAGATTACCGAGGCGCTGGTGCGGTCGGGAGCAATTGACGTGCTGGTGATCGATTCAGTTGCCGCTCTGGTTCCGAAGGCAGAGCTCGATGGCGAAATGGGCGACTCGCACATGGGCCTGCAGGCGCGCTTGATGTCGCAGGCGCTGCGCAAGCTGACCGGAACGGTCTCAAAGTCGCGGACCTGCCTGATTTTCATCAACCAGATTCGCGAGAAGATCGGCGTGATGTTTGGAAACCCCGAAACGACGACCGGCGGACGCGCGCTGAAGTTTTATTCCTCGGTGCGCATCGATATCCGGCGCATTGCCGCGGTCAAGGAAGGCGACGTTGTAGTCGGCTCGCGCACGCGCACAAAGATCGTCAAGAACAAGGTGGCCGCGCCCTTCCGCGAAGCCGAGTTCGACATTCTGTATGGCGAAGGCATCTCGCGCGAGGGCGATGTGCTCGACCTGGCGGTGACGCAGAATATCGTTGAGAAGAGCGGCGCGTGGTACAGCTACAGCGGCGAACGCATCGGACAGGGACGGGAGAATGTCCGGACTTTTCTCAAGGAGCATAAGGACGTTTTTGCGCGCATCGATACGCAGCTTCGGCAAAAACTTGGTATTGGTCAGGCCGCAGTAGCAGCTGAGATTCCCGCCGTTCCGGTAAATGGCGCGGTGGTGGCTCAGGAAGCGGTAAAACCGGCGGCGAGACGACAGTAGGGAAAAGCCACGGCAGCGTGGCTTTTTTAGCCCCTTGACTATGTATGTATGTTTATGTATGCTTGTTTTGGGGATTTGTATATGACTTACAGCGATCAGGTGATTCAGCATGTCAGGCAGTCATACCTTGAACCAGCCTCAAAGTCAGGGACTACGCTCGTTCGGATTCGCGCCGGGGACGTTCACAAAGCTCTTCATTGGAATAACCGGGTTCCCTCGGTATGTCAGACGCTCGCTTCAAAGCGTTTTCTGGAGGAGAATGATCTCGAACTTGTCGAAAAGCATGGGCCGCCTTCGGGTCTAAGCACGACAACCGTATACACCTACCGTTTGAACAAATCCGCAAATCCTCCAAAGAAGAAACCCAGCCTATTACTCTCTCTTCAAGGTGTGGGAAGAGATGTGTTTGCCAGGCTTGGGGGAGGAGAGAAATTTCTCAAGGAAGAGCGGCAGAGATGGAATAGCACCACTGCACCCCTTCCGCGGAGAAAACTTTGAGCCGGATATATTGGGACACGATGGTTTTTGTCTATCTGGTTGAAGACCATCCCGTGTTCGGCTCAAAAGTTCACCGCATTTACCAACGCATGTTGGAACGAAGAGATACGCTCTGCACGAGCGTGCTGACACTTGGCGAAGCATTGGTTGGGTCTATCAAAGGCGGGGACGCCAATTTAGGCGAAAAGATGAGAACGGCGTTGAATGGCGACGAAGTAGAACTACTTCCCTTTCGAGCCAGGACCGCAGAAATCTATGCCGAGATACGAGCAAATTTTCCAGTGAAATCCCCAGACGCTATCCATCTGGCTACTGCCGCGGAGATGAAGGCTGATATTTTCCTGACGAATGACGGGCACCTTCATCGGCTCACCATCCCAGGAATCCAATTTATCGCTGGTCTAGACGGCACAATTTTCTAAAAGCATGAGAAAGGCATTTATTGCCGTTCGCTGATAGAATTCGGCTGGCGTGAATACTGTAAAAGTAATCTATCCCGGCAGCTTTGATCCTGTGACGAATGGTCATCTGGACCTGATCGCTCGCGGGTCGAAGATTTTCGATCACCTGGTGGTCGCTATCCTTCTCAATTCTTCCAAGGACCCTCTTTTTACCGTGGATGAGCGCGTGGAGATGCTTACCGAAGGTGTTGGGGGGCTGGGGAATGTCTCGATTGCCACCTTCGATGGGTTGCTGGTGGACTTTGCACGCGAGCAGCAGGCTCAGGCGGTGCTGCGCGGCATTCGCGCAATCAGCGATTACGAATATGAGCTGCAGATGGCGTTGATGAATCGACGGCTGGCTCCGGAGCTGGAGACAATTTTTCTGATGCCGGATGGCAAGTACTCTTTTGTCAGTTCGAGGCTGGTGAAGGAAGTGTTTGAGCTGGGCGGATCGGTTGAGGGATTGGTGCCGAAGTTTGTGATTGACCGGTTGCGGCAGCATGGCCGAAAGCATCCGGTTTAGAATTTCCGCCCACGTCTAGATTTCTACGCGCGGCGCCCGAAAATCTGAAAAAATAGAAGAACCATGACAGCAACGACTGCCACCAGTATCTTCTCCGACCGCATTGGACGCATTGAAGTGTCGGCAACCATGGCTGTAACCGCCGAAGCGGCAAAGCTGCGCGCTCAGGGCGCGAAGCTGGTCGATTTTGGCGCGGGCGAACCGCACTTTGCCACTCCGCGTCACATTAAGGACGCGGCAATTGAAGCGATCAACTCGAACTTCACGCGGTACACCGTGGTCGCGGGCATTCCCGAAGTTCGCAAGGCGATTGTGGAACGCCACGCGTGTGATTTTGGTTCCGACTACGCGCCCGATGAGGCGGTCTTTACGACCGGCGGGAAGCTGGCGCTATTCAATGCCATTCAGGTGCTCGTCGATCACGGCGATGAGGTGATTCTGCCGGTCCCCTACTGGGTTTCGTTCAAAGACATCATTCAGTATGCGGGCGGCAAAGTTGTCTATTTGGAAACGAGCGAGGCGGAAAACTTCCGCATTACTGCCGACGCGATTGAACAGGCAATTACGCCGCGCACGAAGGCAATTATTCTGAATTCGCCATCGAATCCGGCGGGATCGGTGGTCTCTCCTGCAGATCTGGAGCGCATTGTCCGGCTGGCGCATGAGCGCGGGATCTATCTGCTGCTCGATGAGTGCTATGTCTACCTGCAATACACGGGCGCGCTGGTGAGCGGCGGATCGTTTACCGATGCGAAGGAGCACGTGGTTGTGCTTGGGTCGCTGTCGAAGACCTATGCTATGACCGGCTGGCGCGCGGGTTACGCGCTGGGGCCGAAGCCGATTATTGCCGCGATGAGCAAGCTGCAGAGCCAGTCCACGTCGTCTACTGCGTCGTTTGTGCAGAAGGCCGCTGTGGCCGCGCTGAATGGGTCACAGGAATGCGTGGCTGAGATGCGGGCTGACTATCTGAAGCTTCGTGACCGTATTCTGGGCCGCCTGGCTGAGATTCCGGGCGTGACCTGCACGAAGCCGGAAGGCGCGTTCTATGTGTATCCCAATGTGGGGGCATACCTCGGCAAGCCGGGAGCTCAGACGGCGATGGAACTGGCTTCGCGTCTGCTCAATGAAGCGCACGTGGTCACGGTTCCGGGTGAGGCGTTTGGGACGAAGCAGCATATCCGGCTGTCGTATGCGGTTTCGCATAACGATGTGGAAGAGGGCCTGGACCGGATGAAGCAGTTTTTCGCAAAGTTGTAACTGTGTTCGAACATCAAGGCGGGGCAGCTACCCAAGCTGCTCCGTTTTTCTTTTACCGCTTCACTCCTCCCGTTGCAAGCCGCGAGCGGCGGCGGCTTCCGCTGTTAATCTGAAAATATGAAGATTTCTGTTCGCGGCATTCTCTTTGACATGGATGGCGTGCTTATCAGCTCGATTGGTTCGGTCGAGCGTAGCTGGACGAAGTGGGCTGAGGATCATGGAATTGATCCGACGCTGGCTATTCGAATTGCGCATGGCCGCCGCGCGATTGAGACCGTTCGTTTTCTCCGTCCCGACCTTAATGATGAGGAAGAACTGCGGGATCTTGAGGAGATGGAAGTAAATGACAATGAGGGTGTGGAGATTCTGGAAGGAGTTCAACGGATTCTTGAGGCGCTTCCAGCAAACCGCTGGACTGTGGTGACTTCGGCCACCGACCGCCTGGCGCGAAGCCGGATGCAACATGGCGGGATTCCTCTGCCGGAACAGATGATCACGGCAGATAAAGTGAGCAAGGGCAAGCCCGATCCCGAGCCTTATCTATTAGGGGCAGAAGCGCTCGGGCTGCGTCCGGAGGAGTGCCTTGTAATTGAAGATGCGGCCTCGGGCGCAAAGGCCGGACATGCCGCCGGCTGCAAGGTTCTGGCAACGCTTTACTCGCATACGGTGGAGAGTCTGAGTGCGGCGGACTGGATTGTCCGATCGCTGATGGATGTACGGGTCGGCCTTGCGGGCGAATTGATTGAAGTTGAGTTTGAGGGACTGGCCGTCCAGGCAGTGGCTTCGCGCGGCCACTCCTGATAGTCGTGGGCTGGTATTCCCTTTGGAGAGATCAGGGCTTGATGAGGCTGCGGATCCATTTTTGGGCGGGGCGTTCGACTGCAACCATGGCGAGCATGGCAGCCGCGACGAGCAGGAAATAGCTTAGCCACGGATCGAATTGCGCCAGGTGGACGCGGTTGAGAATATGCGACTGATGGATCAGGTTCCACAAGTTAAAGTGCAGAATGTACAGGCAATAGCTGGCCTGTCCGACTACCGCAAAGGGATAGAACCCAAAAAAGCGCGCGATCAGGTTGTGCCCCGCCAGTCCCAGAATTGCCAGGCCAAACAGAGGCATGAGCAGGCCGTCGTGCATCATGGGATACGGCATTTTGTCGCCGAAGTAAAGAACGGTGTAAATGCCGCACATTCCGAGCAGCCCGAACAAGAGTCTTTTACGTGCCGCTCGGGGAATCATCGCGTCGAGATCGGCGAGAGCAATACCGAAGAGAAACGATGGAACGTGAGGCGGCGGAGTGAATTTGAGTGCGCGAATCCAGAAGCCATCGGTATAGCGGCCGGGGTGCAGGTCGCCGTCGGGGTGAAACCACATGTAGAGACTGGGCAAGACCATGCCTAATAACCACAACCCCAGCAACAGGCCAACCAGAGGCCATATTCGCTTGGGGCGCTTCCAGAGCACCACGGCCGGGAAGATCAAGTAGAAAAAGGCCTCGGTGCACATGGTCCATGCTGGCGTGTTCCAGAAGGCCGCGAGCATGGGGTGCCAACCCTGGAGCAAGAGTGGCGTGAGCACGACTCCCCAGGCGAATTGCGCGTGGCTGCGGGCATGCCACTCATCCATCAACATGCCTAAGGAGAGAAGCAGCGCGAGAAAATATACGGGATAGAGGCGCGAAAGGCGGGCGATCCAGAAATCGCGCGATTTGAGCTGACCTTTTGCCGCGCGATCGGAGTAGTTGTAGGCGAGGATGTAGCCGGACATCAACAGGAAGAAGCTGACCGAGGTGTAGCCGTTATCGACGATCGGCGCGAACGGACCAAACCACTTTGGATTTGAAAAGTGGAAGAAAACGATGTTCAGCGCGGCGAAGCAGCGCAGGCCGGTAAGCGCGGGCAGCATCTCTTTTTTCTTCCGGGGCGGCGCTGGGCTGGGCGCAGGCACAACCTTCGGAAGAGGAGCCAATTCGAGTTGGGCACTGGCGCTCAGATTTGATGGCCCTTATTTCTATTAGACGCCGATTTCAGGCCGGATTCTCAGGCTGTAACCAGCGAACCAACTTTTTCGCCTGAGATGACGCGGCGGATATTTCCTGGCTGATTCAAGTTGAAGATGATCATAGGGAGATTGTTGTCTTTGCAGAGGCTCACTGCCGTCGTATCCATTACCTTTAACCCCAGCCGCAGAATTTCCATGTAGGTAATCTGCTCAAATTTCACGGCATCTTTTTCGATGACCGGGTCGGCGTCGTAGATGCCCTCGACTTTGGTGGCTTTGAGCAGAACGTCCGCTTTGATTTCCATTGCGCGCAGCGAGGCGGCAGTGTCGGTTGAAAAATAGGGATTGCCGATGCCGGCGGCGAAGATTACGACGCGGCCCTTTTCGAGATGCCGGATGGCGCGGCGGCGAATATACGGCTCGGCGACCTGGTTCATCTCAATGGCGGACATAACGCGGCAGTGGAGGCCACGCTTTTCGATCGCATCCTGAATAGCCAGCGCGTTGATGACCGTGGCCAGCATGCCCATATTGTCGGCGGACACGCGGTCCATGGCCCTGGCCTGCTCGGCGACGCCGCGAAAAAAATTGCCTCCGCCCACGACGATCGCCACTTCGACGCCCTGCTCGCTGACTTCGGCGATTTCGCCTGCGATTTCATGAACACGGGCTACGTCGACGCCAAAGCCCTTTCCGGCGGCGAGCGCTTCCCCTGAAAGCTTGAGTACGACACGTTTATACATTCTTATTGAGTGTATCCCACAGAAAAGAGCGGTCAGCGGTCGGCGATCAGCGGTCAGAAAAACAGCCTGCGCGGAAAATCATTGCGCGGCTCTGGACAAAGGCCTGCTCTGCTATAAACTAGGCGCATGGGAAGCAAAGACAAGGGAAAAAAGGAAGTTAAGAAGCAGCCGAAACCGAAGCCTAAAGTTGAGCCTGGCCGCAAGCGCGATACCTGGAATCCATCTGCTGTTCAGCCCGCCAAATAACCGCGCGGCCTGGGTCATTTTTCACGAGTCGTTGTAACGGCGCAATTTCTCTCGCACGGCACAAAAAAGCCCGGCTTATCGCCGGGCTTTTTCATTTCGCAAACTAAGCCTGCGCTTCGTCTGAAGTCTTTACCTGCGCTACCGTCCAGTTGGGATCGCCTACCTTAAAGCGGGCGAAGCGGCGGATGGAGATGTTCTCGCCGAGCTTGCCTACCTTGGTGCCGATGAGGTCCTTGATGGTGACGGTCTGTTCCTTGATGAAGGGCTGCTCAAGCAGGCAGACCTCTTCGTAGAACTTGCCCATCTTGCCTTCGACGATCTTTTCAATCACAGGAGCCGGCTTGCCGGTCTGAGCGGCCTGGGCGCGATAGATTTCTTTCTCGCGCTCGAGATCTTCGGTCGTTACGTCTTCCTTGCGGATGTAGCGCGGATCGGTTGCGGCGATGTGCATGGCTACGTCCTTGAGCAATTCCTGGAAGTCGGCGGTGCGGGCGACGAAATCGCTCTCGCAATTAACCTCGAGCAGCACGCCGATCTTACCTCCGGCGTGGATGTAGGTTCCGACGGCGCCTTCGTTCGTGGTGCGCGACGCCTTCTTGGCGGCCGACGCCATGCCGCGCTTGCGCAGAATGACGAAGGCCTGTTCCATTTCGCCCTTCGACTCCTGCAGCGCCTTGAGGCAGTCGCCCATAGGCGCGCCGGAGCTGTCGCGGAGTTGTTTTACAAGCTTTGCATCGATTTTCTCAGTTACAGCAGACATTTCCTTCTCCAATCTTTTTCCGTGTCCCCTGGACACCACTTCAAACACAAAGAAAGCGTGGCCGTTTATAACGCAGCCACGCTTCCCTTAACTTTCAGCGGCTTCCCACCCCATCACGCGAAAACCGCGCGTGCCGGGGACCCCGGTTTTCCGCCGCACAAAGTCTTAAAGGCTGCTTTCGGCCGCCTCGGCTTCTTCCAGCGCAGCTACTATCGCGGGAGCCTTGCGGATTCCGCCGCCGAGCGCCGCTTCGAGATCGACCACATCGCCGTCTCCGGCCTGGTCTTCCGTTGCAAATTCGGCGCTCCCCTCTTCCGCGCCCGCCTGAATGTCGGCGGTCACACCGGCAATCTCCGCCGACTGCTTGTCGCCAGCCATCTGCACGCCCTCGATCACCGAATCAGAGATCTTGGAGGTGAAGAGGCGGATGGCGCGCAGAGCGTCGTCGTTGCCCGGGATGACGTGATCGACAACCGTGGGATCGCAGTTCGTGTCGACGACGGCGACGACGGGGATGCCCAACTTACGGGCTTCCTTGACGGCGATCGCTTCGTTGTTCGAATCGACGATGAACAGGGCGTCAGGCAGACGGCGCATGTTCTTGATGCCGGCCAGATTGGCCTGCAGATGCTTACGCTCACGTTCGAGCTTGATGACTTCCTTCTTGGTCAGAAGGTCATAGCGGCCGTCTGTGGCCATGTCATCGAGTTCCTGAAGGCGCTTCACCGACTTCTGCACCGTGATCCAGTTGGTCAGCAGTCCACCCAGCCAGCGCTGGTTGATGTAGAACATGCCGCACCGGGTCGCTTCTTCCGCAATCGCATCCTGCGCCTGGCGCTTGGTGCCGACGAACAGGATGACTTTTCCCGAAGCCGTCAGGTCCGTAACGAACTTGCTGGCTTCCTTGAACATCTTCAGGGTTTTTTGCAGGTCGATGATGTAAATACCGTTGCGCTCGCCGAAGATGTATTCCTTCATCCGCGGATCCCAGCGTTTCGTTTGATGCCCGAAGTGAACTCCAGCTTCGAGCAGCTCCTTCATTGTGATCGTGGCCAAACAGCCTCCTCTGTGGATTGCATTCCGGCGGTTTCGGTGCCGGAATTGATTCCCTCTTGGGAAAATTGAACTACCTAAACCTGTGCTTGCTCCATCCTTCGGCCCCAACCATGAGGCCGAAAGATGAGAAGCGAATTAACGCTTCGAGAACTGGAATCCCTTAATCACCCCTGCGAGCAAAGACCGCTCGCCGGGGACCCCGCTTAATCACCCCTGCGAGCAAAGACCGCTCGCCGGGGATCCCGATTCGGTTAACCAGCTCCATCAGCCAGCGACTAGCGCTTGCTGAATTGGAATCTCTTGCGGGCGCCCTTCTGTCCGTACTTCTTGCGCTCCTTGCCGCGCGCATCGCGGGTGAGCAGCCCTTCAGTCTTGAGCGTCTTGCGCAGCTCGGCGTTGAACTCAAGCAGTGCGCGTGCGATGCCCATCTTCACCGCATCAGCCTGTGCGCTTAC
This sequence comes from uncultured Acidobacteriaceae bacterium, assembly GCA_963783805.1. Classification (GTDB taxonomy): domain Bacteria; phylum Acidobacteriota; class Terriglobia; order Terriglobales; family Acidobacteriaceae; genus Silvibacterium. The sequence continues at coordinate 112,057 of CAWAPC010000014.1, forward strand.
GCCGCCGCCCTGGACGGTGGTAACCACGTCAAAGGAGCCGGTGAGCTCGGTGAGCACGAGCGAACGCTTTGCCGAAACGCGCTGCTGCTCGGTGACGAAATACGTCTCCAGACCTTTGCCGTTGACCTGAAAATTACCGCTGCCGGGGCGCAGAAACACGCGAGCAATTGCCGACTTGCGCCGTCCCGTTCCGTAATACTGAACTATATCTGCCATTAGTTTTCCTGAACCTTTTTAGCCATCGCTGTCCTGGTCTCTCTAAAGTTATGCATTGATTTCCAGAGCCACCGGCTTCTGGGCGGCGTGAGGATGTTTGTCCCCGCGGTAAACATTGAGCTTGGAGGCCATTTTGCGGCCCATCTTGGTCTTGGGAAGCATACCCTTGATCGCCTCTTCGACGATCTTTTCCGGCCTGCGCTCGAGCAGGCGGGTGAAGGACTCTTCGCGCAGACCACCGGGGAAACCGGTGTACCGGCGATAAACCTTCTGCTGGCTCTTGAGCCCGGTCAGGCGAATCTTTTCGGCGTTGATGACCACGACATGATCGCCCATGTCGATGTAGGGCACGTACTTCGGATTTCGTTTACCGGCGAGAACGCTGGCCGCTTCAGTGGCGAGACGGCCCAGGGTCTTGCCACTGGCGTCTACGACGAACCATTTGCGGTCAATTTCATGCGCGCTCGGAATATATGTCGACATCGCTCTTTTTCCTTCTCCTCAAACCACTCGCGCCAAAGCGCGACCCTAAAAACGCAATTGCCCACGCGCAACATTTGCGCGGATTCCAGAATTCCCCGCTGCTTACAAACTGCTGTTCGCGTGAGGCTGGCGCAGACTTCAACCCGGTGGGTTTCCACGGCCACATCCCGACAAGAGACACGGGCAGACGTGGACTGCACAAGGACTTTAGAATACGGGAATTCAGAGCTGGAGTCAATAAATCCTTCACTCCGGCAACGTTGAGATCGGCGTCTCTCCCAATCGCCAAAATTGTTGAAAAAACAGGGGTACGAGTCGGTGCTTCTCAAACATCATTCCGATACTTACACACGCGCTCCGGCATGCAGCGCATGCCCGAGACTAATCTTTGTGCAAAGAACGCAGCTGGCGTCAATCCGGCCGGGGTGCACTATGCGTGCGATAAGCATCCACAAGCCTCGCGATCACTACTGCCAGATAAAAGATGCCGAGCATGGCTTCAATGACCGTAAGCGAACGCGCCTGGTTGGAGACGGCAGTTATGCCGGACGACCCAAGGGAGGTGATGGTACCGAAGCTGTAGTAGATAAAGTCGAAGCGATTGAGGGTTGTGTGGGTGTTTGTCGCTGGATCGAGGTAAAAGGCGTGCGGCTGCACCGTTGCCAGCAGTTCATAGGCGCCGGTGAAACTGACACCAATAAGCATGTAAATGCAGAGCGCGCCAAAAACCGTCTCCGTGTCCGGCTTCTCGCTTGCGAAGACACGACGGAACAGGACGACGACAATGAAAACGTCGAAGGCGAAGCTGAGGCTTGTGTTCGACAGCGAGAGCAGGCTGAGGTTGGCGCGAAGGATATGAAGCCATTGCGCGACCGCAGGAATAGCCAGTACAACACCCCAGATGACCAGATTCAGCCGTCGGCTTGCGGCGTACACGCTGAGCAGAATCGCAGCGGTTCCGGCGATTCGGAAGGCGAAAAATCCAAAGGCGGTGCTTTCGGCGTAAGGATAGAGGAGGAGCGACGCCAACAGGAAAATAAAAAGCAGAAGGAATCTCTGCTGGACCACCTTGAGCGGCCAGCCGGTGCGGGGTACCACGTGTTCATTCTTCTGAGGCAGAATTCCCGGCATATTCGCTCGCGACGCTGATCGTACACCTTTGGCGCTCACACAATCGCACCTCCGGAGAGTATTCTCGCTTCACTACCGTTCCGTTCAGGGAGATCTCCGCACGTTTCCGTTTAAAAACTATGCTGTCCGATAGAGGGCGGCGATCAGGGCTTCTCTTCTTGCCTCGACCATAGCTCCAGCGTTGGACAGAACGCGCAGCCATAGCAGGATCGATGCGGCGGAGAAAACGAGCAGGACGGGCGCGGCGAATCCAGCGTGGCCGGCGCGATTGAGCAAGAGATAAACCGCGGCACCGATGGCGAAGACAAGCAACTCGACGAGCAGGCTTAACAGACTGTTGCCGGCTGCTCCCTGTTGGCGGCTCATGCGGGTCATGCTCATACGATACGCCATGGTGATCGAGAGCACGTTGCCGATCGCCAACTGCGCGGGCACAGCGAAGAGCAGCCAGCACAGGGTTACGGCCAGCATTTGGGGCCCGGGCATCCCAGCGCGGAAGGCGACAATGGCGAATACCAGCGCCAGTTCAACCAGAAAAATCATAGTATGCACAATATTCTTGGCCAGCATCACCTTGCGAAAGGGGGTGGGCGAGAGGAAATAGAGTTGAATGCCCGCGCCTTCTCCGCCGAGGTTGTTGTAGATGAATCGTGTGAGGCCGAGGAAGCTGTAGGCGATGCCAAGCGGCAACGCGTATTGCCCGGCAAAGGCGGGGGAGTGGCCGGCATGCGATCCGCCGCTGAACAGGAAGACAATAATAAGCGGAGCAAAAAAGCCGTAGAGCATGACTCCGCTGCGCATGAGATAGCGGATTTCCTTTTCAATCACCGCGGCCACGGGACCTGAGCCTTCGAGGAGGTTTCTACGGCTGCTCGCGCGCGCGTTCTTTGCCGTGGGGGATGGCGCTTCGCCGAGGCTTTCTCCGCGGTATTCGGCGTGGAGTCTGATTCCGAGCGCGGCTCCGGCTGCGACTCCATAGAGAGCGAGGAAGAATAAGTCTTCTCCGGCTGCAAGCGGCTTTCCGGTGTGGACGCTGCTGATGGCGTTCGCAGCCAGGCCCGGAGGCAACACATTCTGCACGCGCTCTGGCGACTTTCAGGTCTCGCATCAAGGTGGCGTGGCTGATCCCGAACTGGCGTCCGCGATGCTGATAAAACGCCGGGTTCAGGAACTGCGCGCCGAGCATCAGGAAGAGGAAAACGGCTCCCAATATTTCGCGGGTCTTGCGTTGGGCCAGCCAGCGATCAATCCAGGCGAAGATCAGCGCGTAAGGAAGATGTTGAAGACCGCAAAGAGCGCGAGCGCCAGCGTGATCCAGACGATCAGGCCCGGCTGCGCGAGCGATGCGCCAATCCATACGCCGAACAGGGCGATGCCGCCGACCAGAGAGCCTACGTCAAACAGCCCAAACAAAATGTAGAAGAGCACATACGAGCTGAAGTTGATGGGAAAGCGCAGGAAGAGGCTTAAATCGGCATTCTCCTGAAAGGATGCCACGGCGAGCGGAACAAACTGCCACACGACAAAGACCGGCCAGAACAAAACGGCCAGCATGCGCAGCGAATCGTGTGACGCGATTTGCCATGCGGCGAATCCCAGGCCAAGACCAATTGCCAGGCCGATCAGGGCGAAGAACGACTGCGTGACGATGCGCGCGCCGATCTCGAAGCCTCCGCGACGGGTTCGCAGGGAATTCACCAGCATTCGCCAACGCATTTGAGCGACGGCGCTGTATTGAGCTTGTACGCTGCACCTCCGCTTTTTCGCTCACGGCTAGGTCAGCCATGACAGCTCCTGCGATGCTTCGGTTCCTTCAACGCCTACGGTGTTGAGGAATATCTCTTCCAGCGTCAGCTTTTCGTCGCGTTCCGCGCCGGGAAGGGTCGCGGCGACTCCAGCCCGCAGCTCTTCGAGCGAGCCGTTGGCGACGAGCTTTCCCTTATGAATGATGGCCACATGGCTGCAAAGCCGCTCGACGATTTCGAGCACGTGCGAGGTGAGGAAAATGGTTGCTCCGCGATTAATCATGCCCTGGAGCATCGACTTGAGGGTGCCGGAGGCGATAGCGTCTACGCCTTCGAACGGCTCGTCGAGAAAAAGCACCTTGGGGCCATGGATGACGGCGGCGGCCAGTGCCAGCTTCTTCTGCATGCCGTGCGAGAAGTCTGCAATGAGCTTCTTCGGCTCGTTGGCCAACTGCATGAAGTCGAGCAGCTCCTGGGTGCGGAGATTGGTTGTGTCGCGGCCGAGCCCGTACATCCGGCCTACGAAGCGCAGGTATTCCGATGCGGTGAGGCGGCTGAGCAGGGCCATGCTTTCGGGGACTACGCCGATCTGGCGCTTGAGGTCGAGCGCGCTGGCGGTGAAGGTTTGCCCGAGGATCTCGATGCGTCCTGCGGTGGGTTCAAGCAGGCCAGTGAGCATTTTGATGGTGGTCGACTTGCCTGCCCCGTTGGGACCGAGGAAGCCGAAGAACTGGCCCGGCGCTACCTGAAAGGAAACATCGTCAACTGCTGTGAAGCTACCGAAACGGCGGGTTAGGCCCTGCGTGGCGATGGCCGGTGTGCTCATTGCTGGTCAGGATACCGGGAAACCTCACTCGTGCAAAATGCTTTCTGCTTTGGCGATCAGAGAGAGTGATCCGCATCAGTTGTTGGCACTCCAGTGCGAACTGCGGCGTAAATCGCGACGGCGAGCACAGATGCTGCCGAAAGGATTCCCATTGCAAGAGGCATGTGGCGGAAGAGCCATCCTGTGAGCACGGCAGAGAGGAAATAAATGACGAGAACTCCGGCCTGCATGAGAAGCCGTTCTTCGAAACGCTCTTTCTGTTTCGGGGCTTCGTTCTTTTCCTGCGTGGCGAAGCGCACAATTCCGCTCATCAAGTTGGTCCAGGTGCCGGTGATATAGGTGGTGACGATTCCGGGAATCTTGAGCTGAAGCATGGCTCCGCTTTGGAGCCCGATGGCCAGCGCAACGCACCCCAGGAGAAGTGTAAGGTACGGCTGGGATACTGCGTTTGAGCCGAAATGCCGTTGGACGGCGACCCATCCTGCTGCGGCGCAGGCCATGAGGATGGCTTCCAGCGCCAGGGTGAACGTGATGGCTTTGGCCCATACGACGCCCTGGCGCACCTTTCGCGTGAAAAACGAGGCGAGCGCAGCGCCCGTTGCATAGCAGCAGAGCGAGAGAAGCGGATGAAATACATCTCCGCCCTTCTGGAAGACCGCGATGCCTGTGAGGACGGTGTTTCCGGTCATGTTGGCGACGAAGGCGTGGCCAAGGCCTAAGTAACTCCATCCGTCGGCTGAACCAGCTGAGGCCGCGAGGAGAAAGAGCAGGAAATCGCGTTCGGCTGAGCGCATAGGTTTACTCCACGAAGGGTGAGATGCGAAGGCGAAGTCGTTCCAGTGTAGATTAACGATTTCCTAAGTTTTCGGATCACCTGGCTTGGCAGCCGCGAGCATTGCTTTCTGCTAGTTCGCGCAACTTCGATATAATCGGTGCTCTTTCGATTTCGATCTGGAGATGCGCCCTTGCTCAACCGCCGAACTGCTCTCGCGTTTGCTGTTTCTGCTCTTCTATTCCCGGCTGCGCTGGTGAGCGGCGCGCAATCCTCAAACGACTCCATCGGGCAGTTCGCCAGCCAGCAGGACATTGGGACGGTTCTTCATGCGGGATCGACGCATTTTGATGCGGCCAAGGGAACGTACACGATCTCCGGCAGCGGAGACAATGTGTGGTTCACGTCGGATGATCTGCAATTTGTGTGGAAGAAGGTGGAGGGCGATGTTTCGCTTGAGCGCGCAGATCGATTTTGCGAACAGCGGCGGAAACGAGCATAAGAAGGCGATGCTGATGATCCGGCAGAGCCTGGATCCGGACTCGGCATATGTGGATGTGGCGCGGCATGGGAACGGGCTGACGTCGCTGCAATACCGGAACGCGACCAGTGATGTGACGCGGGAGATTGAGCTGAATGTGTCGGGTCCGCAGAAGGTGCGGATTGCGAAGCGCGGTGACTATTTCTACGTGTGGTACGCGGGAGCGGATGGGAAGTGGTTGTATTCGGGCGCGTCGATGAAGCTGCCCATGCAGGGTGCGTTTTACGTTGGGCTGGGGGTCTGCTCGCATGACAAGGATGTGATCGAGACGGCGACGTTTTCGCAGGTGCATCTTGCCGTGAGCCAGGGGGAACGGATGCGGGGGCGGACGCGACCGCTCATGGCACGCTGTACAGCACGCTTGAGGTGGTTCCGATTGCTTCGACGGACCGGCGCGTGGTGTATGTAGCTGCGTCACACTTTGAGGCTCCGAACTGGCTGCAGGATGATTCCGGATTTCTGGTGAACGAGGGCGATAGGCTGGAGCGGATTGGGCCGAAGGGCGAGGCTCCGGTGTTGATTGATACGGGCGGCCTGAACAAGATCAACAACGATCATGTTCTTTCGCCGGATGGGACGCGGGTTGCGATCTCGGACAACACTGAGGCGGGCGGGTCGAGAATTTACACGCTTCCGATAACAGGAGGACAGCCGCAGAAATTGACGGCGAATGCTCCCTCGTATGCGCATGGATGGTCTCCGGATGGGAAGACGATTGCGTTTTGCGGGGAGCGCAACGGGGAGTTCGATGTGTATACGATTCCGGCGGCTGGCGGTGAAGAGACGCGGCTGACTACGGCGAAGGGCCTGGATGATGGGCCAAATTATTCGCCGGACGGGAAGTACATTTACTTCAACTCCGAGCGCACCGGTCACATGCAGATATGGCGCATGCTGGCGGATGGATCGCAACAGGAGCAGGTGACTCACGAGGCCACGAACGACTGGTTCGCGCATATCTCGCCGGATGGGAAGTGGATGGTATTTCTGGCGTATGGGCCGGAGGTGACGGGACATCCTCCGGGGCAGGATGTGACACTGCAGTTGATGTCGCTGGCCGATGGGAAAATCAGCCTGCTAGCGAAGTTATTTGGGGGACAGGGTACGATCAATGTTCCGTCGTGGTCTCCGGATAGCACGCAAGTCGCGTTTGTGAGCTATGCGTTTGTGCCGGATGTAAGTGGGGGTGAATAACTATGGCGAAGGTGACGGGATTTGGCGGCGCATTTGTTCGGGCAGATGACCCGGCGGCTCTCTACGCGTGGTATGAGGAGCATCTCGGCATCAGCAGTTCGCAGGGGTGCTTTTCTTTTCCGAAGGAGACGCAGAGCGCCAGCATTGCGGTCGCATTCTTTTCGCGATCCTCGGACTATTTCCCCACCGTTCAGCCAGCGATGCTGAATTTTCAGGTGGATGATCTGGATGCGGTTCTGGATGGACTGATCGCGGCCGGGGTTTCTGTCGATGCGAAGCGCGAGACGTACGACTACGGCAAGTTTGGGTGGTTTACCGACCCGGAGGGGAACCGGGTTGAACTCTGGCAGCCTGCCGCACGGGCAGACGCGCCTTCGGCGCCATCATGATGTTTGCGTTTACCGCTACTCCCGTTGGTCGTGGATTTGTTCTCGTTGTAATTACTTCAGCATGGATTCCAGACGTTCGGGATCGAAGCCGATCATGACTTCCTCGCCGACCACGATGGTTGGAGTGGAGCGGCTGTTTAGCTTTACCAGTTCGCGCAGCGCCGCGGAGTCGGCTTGAACGTCCTTGTACTCGAAGGAAATGTTGCGCGCAGTCAAGAATTGCCTGGCCGCGTAGCAGGGGGGACATCCGGGCTGGCTGTAAAGGATGACTCGCTTCATACTTCAAGCGTAGCAAGTTTTGCGGCGATTAGTGGGATGAGGTTAGTTCCTGCCGACCGCGCAGCGGCGACGAGCTGGTTATTTTCGCCGGGAAATTTCTCGTCGGGCTTGTTGGCGATGGCTGTCTTCATGAAATCCATCCAGATGGGCAACGCGACGTGCGCTCCACTTTCTTTGTCTCCGAGCGACTGGCGGTTATCGTAACCGGTCCACACGCCACAGGTGATGGAGGGGGAGAAGCCTATAAACCATGCGTCGGTGAAGTCGCTGGTGGTTCCGGTCTTGCCGCCTAACGGATGGTTGAGACTGGCTGCTTCGGCTGCAGTGCCGCTGTGCATGACCTCTTTGAACATGGCCATCATGGTGCGCGCGGTCTTCGTGCTGATGACTTCGTTCACTTCAGATGCGGCCTCGTTCAGGGGCAGGCCGTCCGATGTTGTGACGCGGCGCACCAGGCGGGGTGCGACGCGGATTCCGTCGTTGGGAAAGACGGAGTAGGCGTCCACCTGCTGTTCGAGCGTAACTTCTACCGAGCCGAGGGCGACGGGCAGAAAAGGAGGAATGTTCGAAGTGATGCCGAAGCGGTGAGCGGTGGCGATGACTCGGCTGATGCCGACGCGTTCAGCCAGCCGTACGGCGGGGATGTTGCGCGAGTCAGCGAACGCCTTGGTGAGGGTGATGCTGCCGAGATAATTGGGCTCATAATCGTGCGGCGTCCAGGAGCCGAAAGTTGCGGGAGCATCGAGAACTGTTTCGTCTGGTCTTGCTCCAGCTTCGATTGCTGCGGTGTAGACGTAGGGCTTGAACGACGAGCCCGTCTGGCGCTCGGACTGCGTGGCTCGGTCAAATTGCGAGAGATTGAAGTCGCGGCCTCCGACGAGGGCGAGCACGTCGCCTGTGGCATTGTCCATGGCCAGCAGCGAGCCTTCGGCTCCGGTGTCCTCTTCGAGCCTGGCACGCAAGAGGCTGCCGCTCTGATCGGTAAGTTGGACATAGATGATATCGCCGACGCGCAGGAATTCGTCCGCGGTCTTGAAGCCTGTCCAAGCCCAATCCGCGGGAGTGAGTAATAACTGCTGCTGACCGATTCGCGCCGTGACCTGATAAGGCAGCACGTTCATGACAAGCGCATGGATATAGGTGCCGGGAGTGGCGGGCTGCGTCCAGTCAGGATGTTTGAAGTCTTCGAGGCCGATGCCACCGGCAATAACGTTCAGCAGGCGCCCACGCCATCCGCGGCGGCGCTCGTAGGCGGCCAGGCCATCTTCAACGGCGCGGTTTGCGGCCTCCTGCAGATCGAGGTCGAGCGTGGTGTAGACCTTCAGGCCAGCCTCATGCACGCGGTCCGAACCGTATTCGCGGTCGAGCTCACGACGCACTTCTTCGACAAACCAGGGAGCCACGCTGTTCGGCGGCGGCTCGATATGAAGACCGAGCGGCGCAGTGCGGGCGGAGTCCGCCTGCGCAGCAGTGATGACTCCGTCTTCGAGCATGGCATCGATGACGGTGTTGCGGCGGCGAAAGGCGCGGTCTGGATTCAGGATGGGCGAGAACTCCGACGGGCCTTTGGGCAGACCGGCGAGCAACGCGGCTTCGGGAAGGCTCAGATTGTTGGCGTGCTTCGAGAAGTAGTATTCCGCTCCCGCTTCAAAGCCGTAGACGCCGTGGCCGAGATAGATCTGATTGCCATAGAGGGTGAATATCTGCTGCTTGGTGAAGGCGTGCTCGATTTGCAGCGAGAGAAAGATTTCCTGGAGCTTGCGGCTTACAGTGCGTTCGTCGGAGAGAAACAGGTTGCGCGCCAGTTGCATGGTGAGGGTGGAGGCACCTTGCGCGCGGCCCTTCGATCTCAGATCGTGATAGGCGGCTCCGGCGACACGAAAGAGATTGATGCCCCAGTGACTCTCGAAGTTTTTATCCTCAATGGAGATGACGGCCTGGCGCAGCAAAGGAGAAAAGTCATTGTAATTGACGTCGATCCGGCGTTGCAGGGCAAAGGATCCGAAGACACGTCCGTGAACATCGTAGAGTTCGGTAGTCGTGATGGGTTGATAGCGCTCCAGGTCTTGAATCTGAGGCAGATTGACGGAGTAGACCAGCATGAGTCCGCTAAGGGAGCCGAAGGCGATGGCAAGCAGCGCCAGAAATGCCAGAGCTACGCTGCCTGCAACCTTTCTACCGCCGGTGCGGGGACGAAATGAGGAAGACGAGCGAGGGACCGGGGAACGATGTGCGGGCTTCTCGTTCCTGGATAATGTATCCGGGGGAGGGGCCCACGGGCCGCGCGCGTTCAAGGGCAGCCCTCTACGCGCTCTTCTGCTTCAGAATGTCGAGAGCTTTGTTGAGCTGGTCGTCGGGATGGGGCACGGGCCGCGCGGTTTCATCTTCCTCGGCAAGGAACTGATCGATCGTCTCGTTGACGACGATGTTGGGCGTGACGGCCTTATCCTGAATTTTGCTGCCGGAAGGAGTTTCGTACTTGGCTACCGACAGAATCAGGGCGGCTCCGTCGGGCAGCGTAATGGTCTTCTGCACGACACCTTCACCGAAGGTCCGGCTGCCAACCAGATCGCCACGCTTGTTATCGAGGATGGCGGCGGCAACGATCTCCGCGGCTCCGGCTGTACCGTTGTTTACGAGGACGACGAGCGGGGCTTTTGTGACGAAACGCGAGGGCTCGGCAGTGAAGGTTTGTTTCGTAACTGTCTGACCCTCGATTGACGCGATGGTTCCGGACTGAAGAAAGGCATTGGCGAGGCGGATGCCTTGAGCCGGATCGCCGTCCGCAACGTCGCGCAGGTCAAGCAGGACCTTGGTGTTGCCGTTCTTTGGCATAGCACGCAGGCGGTCTTCGATTTGATCAACCCGCTCGCGGCTGAGAATGCCCGGTTTCAGATAGAGGATTGCTGGAGTTTTCATACTGCTGCTGGGCCATCGCGGGAGGCGCAAGCTGGGTGCGGGTCAGGTTAATCTGCTCAGGTTCCGGCTTGCCTCCGGGACGAATGAGACCAAAATTAACATTCGTGCCAGGCTTGCCTTCCAGCAGCAGGCGAATCATAGCGAGAGACATCTGGCGGGTGGTCTTGCCGCCGATGGACTCGATCATGTCCCCATCGCCTATGTGCGCTTCGCGGTCTGCCGGGCTTCCAGGTACGACGGCGACGACGGTTGCGTAGCCGAATCGTTTGGAAACATCCAGACCAACCTGGGCGGTACCTTCGTTTTCATGAGCTTTATACGCGGCGAATTCCGTGGGCGTGAGATAGCTGGAATTGGCGTCGAGCGACTCGAGGAGGCCGTGGAGCGCCCCAGTTGTTACGTCATTGATATTCGGCTCGGTGACGTAATCGCTTTGGATCTTGTGAAGAACCTCTTCATAGACACCCATTTGCCGGTAAGCACCGTCGCTCTGCGTTTGAGAGGATGTGCCGGAGACGAATCCGCCGAGGAATACGACGGCGACAAGAGTGATGGAGATACCGAAGACAGCGCGCGTAAAACTTTTAGACATAGATATAGGAACCATCGCCGTGGGCACTGGTTAGCTTGATGATACTCCAATACGCGATCACAGAACGATTACTGGTGGCGGCGGGCAGAATCGAACTGCCGACCTACGGGTTATGAGTCCGTCGCTCTAACCATCTGAGCTACGCCGCCTGATTGAAGAGGATCGATCTCTATGATACGAACGGCGCGGGCGGGGGTCAAACTTTTGACCTTCCGGGCGCGATTGCGTCGCTATAACGAAGAGTATTGCGCCTTTGGATTTATAGTTTTGATGAGAAAATAAAGGCGCAAAATCTCCACAAAAGTGTGCTGCGAATGCTGTAACCTTATCGGCGCTGGGCTGTCACAACAGAACAGCCAGGCCCCCACCGGCGGATTTGCGTCGAGTCTTGGCCTGACAAATGGAGGAATGACAAATATGAAGAACTCGATGAAGTCCCTGATGGTCGCTGCGGCCGTCTCCGGTCTGATGAGTGGCGCTACAGCAATGCAGGCCGCCACTACCAGTTCCACGAGTCCCGTGGTGCAGGTGGGCAACGCGTCGTTCGGCAGCTCGGCTCAGAGCAGTGCCGTCGCAAAACACTCCTGTAAAGGACAAAACGATTGCAAGGGCCAGGGCGGCTGCAAGAGCAGCGACAATGGCTGCAAGGGCAAGAATAGCTGCAAAGGCAAAGGGGGCTGCGCTACTGACGGCTCCAAGATGCCTGACTAGTTCCTTCTTCCGCAGTTGCCTCGCACATCACCCGGGGCCGGCAGAGATGCTGGCCCTTACACACTCGCCGTGGAGACCCTCCCAGATGCCAGCGAATCGCTTCAATGGATTTACCGATTACGGGGTGGGAATCGGACTTCGCATTCCGCACTATCAGCACATTCTTACGCGCAAGCCGGTTGTGGATTGGTTCGAGATCATCTCGGAAAATTACATGATCGACGGTGGCCGCCCGCTGGAAGTGCTGGACAAGATTCTGGATCAATACAACGTAGTGCAGCACGGCGTCTCAATGTACTTTGGCTCGGCGAGCGATCCCGACCCGGAGCATCTGCGGCGGTTGAAGCGGCTGGTGCAAAGAACCAGCACACCGTGGTTGAGCGACCATCTGTGCTGGGGTTCTGTGGACGGGCGCTATACGCATGATCTGCTGCCTATGCCTTACACATGGGAAGCGGTGAAGGTTACGGCAGACCGCATTCGCCACGTGCAGGATTTCATTGAGATTCCGGTAGTCGTTGAAAATGTTTCGAGCTACGCGGAGTTCCACGTCTCAGAGATGACGGAGTGGGAATTTTTGAACGAGGTGGTGGAGCGGGCGGACTGCGGGATTCTGCTGGACGTGAATAACATTTATGTTTCATCGCAGAACCATAGCTTTGATCCCTTGATCTATGTGAATGCCGTGCCTGCGGAGCGCGTGGCGCAGATCCATATTGCCGGCCACTCGAAATTCGAGAAATACATTCTTGATACGCATGACCATCCGGTGCTGGAGCCGGTGTGGCAACTCTACGCGCGCGCGATTGAACGCACTGGACCGACGGCCACTCTGCTCGAATGGGACGACAATATTCCGAGCTTTGAGGATGTTCATGCAGAGGCGCTGAAGGCGAACCGCTTCCTGGAGGCGGCGCGGGCTAAGACGGTCTCTGCGGCCGCCGCAGAACTTGGCAGGAGCAGCGCGATGAGCGAGCTACTGGAGTTGCAGAGGCGCATGGCCGCGGCGATCCTGCATCCGCTGACGCGGAGCGAGACGATGCCACGGCGGCGGAGGGATGGCGGCTCCAACGACGCGCGAAGCAGAATGCGCTGATTGCGCCCGAATGACCGCCTGAATTCCTTTGAGCGGCTGGAGATTTATAACCGGCAATACTGGTTTCGGCTTTACTCGTCGTTTGAAGAGGATTTTCCCGGGACTGAAGGCGATGATCGGCAGCGCAAAGTTTGAAACCGCTGATGCGCGATTACTTGACGGAGTGTCCGTCGGAGTCGTTTACGCTGCGCAATCTTGGCTCGCGGCTTGAGGAGTGGCTGACTTGCGCATCCAGAATATGTTGAGCCGCGACGCGTCAACTGGCGATGGATATGGTTCGGCTGGAGTGGGCGCATATCGAAGCCTTTGACTCTGCCAAAGAGGAGCTGCTGGATGCAGACGATCTTGCGGCAATCGATGACGATTCGCGGCTCCGGTTGCAGCCGCACTTGCGGGTTCTGGAACTTCATTACCCGGTGGACGACCTGCTGATCGAGCTTCGCAATGAAAGCGGCAGCAGTGACGCGTCAAGCAACAATGCCAGCGCCTCGCGAAAGACGAAGCATGTCCGACGGGTGGCCATGCTGGAGCCAGAAGAGATTTTCCTTGCCATTCATCGACATGAAAATTCGGTTTATTACAAGCGGCTACAGCGCGAGGAATTCCGGCTGCTGCAGTCGATGCTTGCAGATGACTCTATGAGTCACGCGATTGAATTGGCATTCGAAGGCAGTTCCCTGCCCGAAGAAGAGCGCGAATCATTTCTTCATCAGGCCTTTGCCTCGTGGGCCACGCTGGGGTGGTTTACGCGGCAAACACCCAATTAATTAAGGACAATATTTTATGAGCTCGATCCGCAACTCTGGTCTTGTGCGCCTTTACTCGCACTTTGCACGCGCGCGCCGGGCTGCTGCAGTCGCCGTTCCTTCTCGCCGTGCGGCTTTATTGGGGATGGCAATTTGCCCAGACCGGATGGGGAAAATTGCATCATCTCCATCGGGTGGTCGGCTTCTTCAGCAGCCTCGGGATTCCTCATCCAGGACTGGTGGCTCCGATTGAGGCGTGCGTGCAACTTGCCGGCGGCATCCTTCTAATCCTGGGCCTGGCGAGCCATATCACCGGGCTTGTGCTGGCGATCAATATGTTTGTGGCGTATTTGACCGCTGACCGAGTTGCGCTGCACTCGATTTTGAGCGATCCGGGAAGATTTTATGGCGCCGATCCTTTTACATTTTTCTTTGCCGCGTTGATTGTGTTTATTTTTGGCGCGGGATTGTTCTCACTCGATGCTCTGATTCAGCGGCGCTGACTCTATTTCTGAAAACGGCGCAACTCCTGTGAGACAGCTTCGCAGACTCGATCTAACTGTTCGTTTGTGAGGGCGTTGAAGAAGGGCAATGCAAGCGTTCGCGCGGTCTCGGACTCGGTCACCGGCAGGTTAGTGTTCTTCCATGCGGCGTAGGCCGGTTGAAGATGAATGGGCGCAAAGTAGCGGGCGCATCCTATGCCCTGGCTGGTCAGGGATTGAAGCATGGCGTCGCGATGTGCCTGTTGGAATCCGGGCCGCAGCCGGACTACGTAGACGAACCAACTGATGCGTGCATCCGGCAGTTTGAGGAGCGGCAGGATCAGAGCCTCTTTTTGCAGGCGCTCCTGATAACCAAGCGCGACGCCGGCTCGCATAGCGAGAATGCTTTCAATTCTCTTGAGTTGTTCGATGCCCAGCGCGCAATTGATCTCTGACAGGCGATAGTTGTAGCCGAGTTCGGAGTGTTGGAGCCAATCGTCGGTTTCGTGGCGGCCCTGGTTACGCAGGGCACGCATTCGTTTCGCGAGCGATGGGTCACGGGTGACGATCATTCCGCCTTCTCCGGTGGTGATTTGCTTGTTGGGGTAGAAGGCGAAGACAGCGGCGTCTCCAAAACTGCCTACGCGACGGCCATGATATTCGGCACCGATGGCTTCGCAGGCATCTTCGATGACGAGGAGATGATGGCGTTCTGCGATTTCCACAATTGCCTGCATGTTTGCAGGGACGCCGAAGGTGTGAACTGCCATGATGGCTCGGGTTCGCGGCGTGATGCCCGCTTCAATTTTTGCGGGATCGAGATTAAGGTTCGTGGGTTCGATGTCCACGAAGACAGGCGTTGCGCGCTCGTAACGGATTGCGTTGGCAGCGGCGATGAAGGTGAAGGAGGGCGCGATCACCTCGTCGCCCTCGCCGATGTTGAGAGCGCGGATGCAGAGATGGAGTCCAGCGGTTCCGGAGCTTACGGCGATGGCATGCGGCACTCCGATGTATTGCGCCAGGGCGTGCTCGAATTCTTCAAGCTTCGGGCCAAGGCTTAGGCGGCTGGTGCGCAGGACGGCGGTTACGGCGTCGATTTCAGCCTCGGTAATGTCGGGCGCGGAGAGCGGAATGTTCATTGGGCTTGCTTGATAAGGAGGTCCTGGGTGAGCGGGATGGTTGTGAGGATTTCGACAATTTTTTCCGAGGCATGGCCGTTGCCGTAAGGATTTTCCATTCCGACGAGCGATTGGCGGAAGGTTTCGCTGCGTGCCTGATTGATTTTTTCGCGGATTTCCGCAGCTTCGGGCGCGGCATCGAGCACGTTGCGGGCGCGTTCCCTTCCTTTTTGACGCAGGCCGATGTTGACTGTTGGCAGCGCAAACGAGGCGGTTTCCATAATGCCGCTGCTGGAGTTTCCTACAAGCATTTCGACATTGCGGAGAAGGCTCCAGTAGGTGATGGGGTCAAGATTGGTGAAGATCTTTCCATCGCTTCGACTCGCGAGAAAGGCGCGGGTGCGCTCGATGATGTGATGGCTGCCGGCGTCGGCGTTTGGGTAGCAGAAAGCGATTTGCTCCCGCATATTGCCTAGGGCTGCGAATAGCGCGTCCACTTCTTCAGTGGTTTCGCGGCGGATGGTCACGGGGTGGTATGCGATGAGGACTGTGGGCTGGCTCAGATCGAGTTGGAGGCGTTGCTCGACTTCTTTTCGCGTGAGGAGTTGGCTGCGGCGGAGATGATCGAGCGAAGGCGCTCCGGCGCGGTGGACGCGCCAGGGTTCTTCTCCCATCGCGATAACGCGCTGGCGCGCGAGACTGGTTGACGTGAAGTGGATGTGGGCTCATTTTGGTGAGCGCGTTACGGACAGCGTCGTCGATGGCGCCTTCGCTGATCTCGCCGCCTTCGATGTGCGCGATGGGAATACGAAGGGCGAGCGCTACCGATGCGGGCGCGAGCATTTCGTAACGGTCGGCGATCAGGAGCAGCAGATCGGGACGCATGCGGCCGAGAACGTCTGCGAGGCCGAGCGCGGCTATGCCGATGGTTTTGGCCATGCCGACGTCGGAGTCAGAGTTCAGGAGACATTCGACGCGGGCTGCGATGGGAAATTCATCACACTCGATTTCCTGTGCGGTCGTTCCAAAGGTCGGGGCGAGGTGCGAGCCCATGACGATGAGCTTGAGGTCTGCCTCGGGATGCACCGCGAGATCTTTGAGCGGCCAGTAGAGATGGCTGTAATCGGCGCGAGAGCTAGTGACTACGGCTATGCTGCGCTTCATGCTCTGCACTCTGCGCAGGCCTGGTGTTCGAGGAGGATTTCGCTCGGCTTGTAGCTGGGAACAAGCTTCACGACGGTGCGAAGAAGTTGACTCAGATTTCTCTCTTGAACGGCTTTCTGCAGTTCTCCGATGGCTTCTTCCGCTTCTGCTACTGAGATGGTTTTGCTGCGAATGGCGCGGAGCGGAGCGGATGCTCCCTGCAGAAACGATTCGTTGGCTGAGAGAAGTTGCTCGTGGAGTTTTTCGCCGGGACGCAGGCCGGTGTAGACGATCTGCGATCCCGATCCGGCTTGCTTGATTAAGCTCTTTGCTATTTCCTCAATACGAACTGGGTCTTTCATTTCGGGAACAAGAATGGAACTGGGCAACTCTTCGTTGAGGGCGTAGAGCAGGAGCGCGGCGGCTTCTTCTACGGTAATGAAGTACCGGGTTGCGTCGGGATGGGTGACGGTTACCGGCTTGTTCTGGTCAATCTGGTCCCGAAATAACGGCACCGCACTACCGTGCGAAGCGTACACGTTGCCGAGGCGGACGGCTTTTATTCTTGTTGCGGACGACTGAAGGGCGACGGCGGTGAGTTCCGCAATGCGTTTTGAAGCGCCCATGATGCTGGCGGGATCGACGGCTTTGTCGGTCGAGACGACGACGACTTGTTCGGAGCCATGGCGGATAGCCGTTTGCGTGAGAATGAAAGTCCCGACTGTATTGTTTTGCAGGGCTGCAAATGGATGAAGCTCCATAAGCGGCACGTGTTTGAAGGCGGCGGCGTGAAAGACGATTTGAGGCTGGTCGCGGTCGAAGATTTCTTCAAGCGCGGATGGATCGCAGACGCTGGCCAGGATGGGCTTGTGCGGCACGGTCAAATCGCGGTCGATTTGATAGAGTGCCTGTTCGGAGGCTTCCAGAAGCAGGATCTGCGCGGGTTTGTGGATTGCTACGGCATACGCAAGAGCCGATCCGATGGAGCCTCCTGCGCCGGTAATCAGGATGCGCTTTTGCTGGACGGCAGCGTTGGGAACCGTTATCGATCCCGTCGAAAATGCACCGCTGAGGTTCGCTGATGCGCGTTGCTGGAGCACGTTCATCCTTTCGATTGTAGAGCCTTGGGTCTTCTATAATCAGGCGCAGCAATGATATCCACACATCTGCACAAACGGGCAGCAAGCCGCCGGTCTTCACATTCAATCTATTTTGCTAACGTGACTTTGGCGCTGGGCGCGTTTTTTTTGGTTCTTCATGCGACTGCCGAAACTTCAAAGACGGCGCTGGAGGCCGGGCGGTTAAACAATGTTGGCGTCGCGCTGATGAACCAGCAGCTTACAGAAAAAGCTCTGGCAAAGTTTGAGGCTGCTCACAAGGCGGACCCTTCGGGGGCAATACCGGTGCTGAATGAGGGCATTGCCCTGCTCTATCTGCAGAAATTGCCGGAAGCTGAGACTGCATTGAAGCGGGCCGCGGCTATCGATCCGGACAACGCGCGTGCGTGGTATGCCTTGGGACTGACGCATCTTGACGCGGGTAATCCAAAGCTCGCGATTGACGATATGCAGCGCGTGGTGAAGATTGATCCTACGGATGCAGACGCACATTATTTTCTGGGTTCGTTTTATCTGAGCTTGAATGACTATCCCCATGCGAAGGAAGAATATGAGGCGGCGCTGCGGTTGAATCCGCTTCATGCTTCGGCACAGTTTGGACTGGCGCGGGCGCTGCAGCGGATGGGGCAAGTCGATGCTTCGCACGAGCATTTGAAGCGCTTTCAGGAACTGGTGCAGACAAAGGTTTCGTCTCCGTTAAGCGCAGCGTATGGCGAACAGGGGCGATACGCGAAAGTTGAGGATATGATTGCGCCGCCAACAGCGGTGGGCGCGATGATTCCGGTAAAGTTTGAGGCGCAGCCGCTGCCGGGTGGCGCTGCTGGGGGCGGGGCGTGCATTCTGGGCATCGAGAGCGCGTCGAGCAAAGACCTGATTGTGATGGGGGAAGGCGCATCGGCAATCCGTGCTTACAAAAATGTTGGCGGGAAGTTCGAAGAGCTTTCCGCAGAGCAGACCGGCTTAAACGCGAGCGGCAGAGGCGTGGCCTGCGCGGTTGGTGATTATGATGCGGACGGATTGCCGGACCTGGCCGTCGCTATGAGCGATAGGGTCATTCTGTTTCACAATCTTGGCGGCGGAAAGTTCGCTGATGTTACGAAGGCCGTTGGGATTGAGACTCTGAACAATCCGTCGGGGCTGACCTTTATCGACTTCGATCATGACGGCGATGTGGATTTGTTCGTTACCGGATCCTCTACTGGACACGGCGCGAATGTGCTTTGGCGGAACAACGGCAACTCTACTTTTACGGAATGGACGGGACCGACTGGGCTTGCGGGGAAAGATGCCACGACGGCTGTAACGCTCTCCGACATTAATAATGATCGGGCTGTGGACTTTGTCGTTGCTGGCTCGGCGGGCGCTCCGGTGATTTATGAGAATCAGCGCGAGGGCGCATTCAAGGCGGTTCCGTTATATACGGATGCGGGGCTGGCGGCTTCGCGCGGCGTTTCTGTCTTCGACTTCAACAAAGACGGATGGATGGATGTTGCGGTGACTCATGCGGGCGCTCCGGGCGTGAGCCTTTGGCGCAACGTTGATGGCAAGCGTTTTGAACGGGTTTCGCTTCCGCTGATGGGCGTGAAGGCGGCGTGGGGACTGACTCCAATCGATATTGATAACGACGGCTGGATTGATCTCGCAGTTTTGGTCGAGACGGACAAGGGCGCGGAGCTGCGCGTACTGCGGAACCGCGGCGCACAGGGCTTTGAGGATGTGAGCGCGGCGGTGGGTGCGGACAAGTTGACGCTGAAAGACCCGCGGTCGTTGATTGCCGCCGATGTGGATGGCGATGGCGCAGCGGATCTGATAGTAACGCAGGTTGGCGCCCCCCCAGTGGTGTTGCTCAACATTGGTGGAAGCAAGAACCATTCCATTCGCATTGACCTGACGGGTCTGGCGGATAACAAGACTGCGATCGGCACGAAGGTCGAGGTTTTCGCAGACGGACTGTGGCAGAAGTTTGAGGTTGCGGGAGCCTCGGGCTATCTGGGGCAAAATGCCGGCGAGATCATTGCAGGTCTTGGACAGACGGACCATGTTGACGTGGTGCGGTTGTTGTGGCCAACGGGCGTACCTCAGGATGAGATTGATTTAGACCCGAATAAGCCTGTGGCGTTGAAAGAGCTGGATCGCAGGGGCAGCTCGTGTCCCGTGCTGTTTGCATGGGATGGGACACGGTACAAATTCATCTCCGATGTGATCGGCGCGGCGGTGGTCGGACACTGGGTTTCGCCTACGGCTACGAATGAGGCCGATCCGGATGAATGGATTAAGGTGGATGGTGCTGACCTGAAGGCGCGCAACGGACTGTACAGTCTGCGTTTTGGAGAACCGATGGAGGAGATCAATTTTGTCGATCAGGTCCGGCTGGTCGCTGTCGATCATCCGGATGGAACTGAGGTTTATCCGGACGAGAGGTTTCTGAGCGAGGCTCCGTTTGCTTCGGGCAAGACAGTGGTGGTTTCGCCTTCGGCGCATCCGCCCGCCGGCGCATGGGATGACAAGGGCCGTGATGTTCGGGCGGTGCTGGCGAAGCGCGATCAACAGTACGTGCGCGACTTCACCAACCTGAGCTATGCGGGGTATGCGAACATGCACTCGCTTACGCTGGATCTGGGCGCGTGGAGCCCGGAGAATCCGCTGCGGCTGCTGATGCACGGGTATATCGAGTACTTCAGCGCAAGCTCGATGTATGCGGCGTGGCAGGCTGGTCTGCAGCCGGTTCCTCCTTATGTTGAAGCGCAGATGCCGGATGGAAGCTGGAAGCGAATCATCAACGACATGGGATTTCCGGCAGGGCTGCCGCGCACGATTGTGGTGGATTTAACGGGCAAGCTGCCTGCGGGCGTGCGCAAGATTCGCCTGACGACCAATTTGCAGATTTACTGGGATCAGGCGCTGGTTGATAACGGTCCGAGCGAAGCAGCGAACGTGCGACAGATTGAGATGCCGCTGGCTACGGCGCGGCTGGCGTTTCGCGGCTATCCGCAGCAGGTGGAGGGCGCGACGCCGGGCGACCTGACCTATAACTATGAACGGATCAGCGCTACCGGGCCTTTCCAGTGGCAGCGCGGCAGCTATACGCACTACGGCAATGTGACTCCTCTTCTCAACGCAATCGATAACCATTATGTGATTTTTGGCAGCGGCGAGGAGATCGATGCGGAGTTCAGTGGGGCGGCTCTACCTGCGCTGCCTGCCCACTGGAAGCGAGATTATTTCTTCTACGCGAATGGATTTGTGAAGGACATGGATTTTTATGAAGCGCTGCCCTTTACTGTGGCGCAGATGCCCTTCCATGGAATGAGCACGTATCCATATCCGGCGAGCGAGCATTATCCGGACGACGCGAAGTCGCTCGATTACCGCCTTGACTGGGATGATCGCTTTGAATCCGGCAGCCGGACGCAGCGGTTTCAATTCGACTATGAGCCTGTACACCTGAAACCGTGAGCGTTGCACTTCTTTCTGCCGTTGAACAGCTTGCCCTGCTCAGGCGAGGCGCTCTTTCGCCGCTCGAATTGGCCGAGGAACACATTCGACGGATCGAACGGCTAAATCCAGTGTTGAATGCGCTTGTGGACTTCGATGCTGAGCGGGTTCGCGCACAGGCGCGGCGGCAACAGCATGGACCGCTTGCGGGCTTGCCGGTCACGGTGAAGTCTTCGATTTCAGTCAAGGGCTACAAATGCGAGATCGGCAGCGTGCTCAATCGCGGTTTTGTTCCGGATGACGATGCGGAAGTGGTTGCGCGGCTTCGATCTGCGGGCGCAACTTTGCTGGGCACGACAAACTGTCCAGAATTTCTGATGGCTTACGAAACGGACAACCTTCTGTATGGCAGAACGGCGAATCCGTGGAATCTGGAGTACTCGGCCGGTGGATCGAGCGGGGGCGAGGCGGCTGCGATTGCGTCCGGACTTTCCGCCGGCGGACTGGGTAGCGACAGCGGCGGATCCGTGCGCGTGCCTGCTCATTTTTGCGGTATCTGTTCATTAAAACCCACACCGGGACGCGTGCCGGGGCGCGGTCATCTTCCGCCTTGCGTTGGGCCATTTTCGATTCTTGGCGCGATTGGACCGATGGCGCGAAAGATTTCCGAT
The DNA here is from genome assembly GCA_963783805.1 of uncultured Acidobacteriaceae bacterium. Taxonomy (GTDB): domain Bacteria; phylum Acidobacteriota; class Terriglobia; order Terriglobales; family Acidobacteriaceae; genus Silvibacterium. The sequence continues at coordinate 133,664 of CAWAPC010000014.1, forward strand.
GTTGCGCTGCTGTTTCGCGTTTTGTCGGGGCAGGATGAGATTGACGCAGTCAGTGCGCCGGTGGAGTTTCGCGAGGTTTCGCTCGAAGATGCAAAACGCATTCCGATAGGGTGGTTTGAGGATGACGGGATCATTCCGGTGACGGAGGAGATCAGGCAGGCAGTTCGAGATGCGGCTGCTGCGCTGGAGCGACGCGGATTTGCTGTGAGGCAGTTTCGCCCTGAGTCGCTGGAAGCGGCGCGGAAGTTGTGGTGGAAATTTTTTGTACAGTGCGGCGCGATGTTCTATGCTCCTGCGATTCGCGGACGCGAAGAAGAATTAAGCCCGGTCTTTCAGGGGTTTCTTTCCATCGCGCGCGCTGCCACGCCTCTGTCCGCTGAGTCCCTGCTTGCAGCGTGGGCCGAATGCGATGTTGTGCGCGACAGGTTGCTGGCAGAGATGCAGAACTGCCCCTTGCTGTTGACGCCAGTTTGCGCGACACCGGCGTTCCGGCACGGCGCGCGCGAATGGAAGATCGATGGAAGGACTGTCAAGTATCTGGATTCAATGCGTTATACGCAGTGGTTCAATCTGATGGCGTCTCCGGCTGCGGTTGTTCCTGTGGGGCGTTCCCGGGAGGGGTTGCCGATCGGGGTGCAAGTGGCGGGGCGGCCATTTTCGGACGAGGCGGTGCTGACTGTTGCGGGTGCGCTGGATAATGAATTTGGCTATACCACGCCGCCGATCGCTACGATTTAACGGACAACTGCCGCCGGATGAATGACTTGCACGAGTTAATCCAGCTTCGAGCTTCGGGCTTCGGAATTCGTCGCGCCGGATAAATTTTTCTAACCCGCGCCACCTTTTTTGTGATCGTGCATCTTAGTGATTGTTAATTGCGACTCTGCTCGCCGGTTTCACTGTTCCCCATTACGATCTCGAAGCAACAAAGGACAGGGGCCAATTTTATGAATCTGCCGCGGATCATCTTCAATTTCTTCTATGAAATTATCCTGGGTTGCAGTCATGAACACCAGACGCGTCCCTTTACTCTGCAACAGGAGACTTACAAAGTCTGCCTCGATTGCGGCAAACAAATGTACTACTCACCCGTTACGATGCGTCCCTTGAATGCGCGCGAAGTACGTCGCATGCACGCCATGCACGCGGGTGAAGTGCGGGTTATGGCGTCAAGCGCGGGTAGCCCGAAGCTGGTGCCGGCGCGAGAAAGAAAGTCGAACGCAGCCTAGGTTTTTCGGTAAATATTCAGTAAATATTCGTTAACGTTAAAAGGAGCGCATTCGTGCGCTCTTTTTATTTGGGGAATCGCCCCGATACCGCCTTCGTATAATCAAAGCAGGTACTTCATTTCTTTTGTCAGATTGGTTCCGCGTTTGTGATTGTTGAAATTACCGACCTCACCAAAATCTACCGCGACAAGCAGCAGAGCGTGACGGCGGTTGACGGAATTGACCTGGCGGTCGAACCGGGCGAGTTGTTTGGCTTGCTGGGGCCGAACGGCGCGGGCAAGACAACAACCATCGGCATTTGCACTACGCGCACGCTGCCGACTGCGGGCCGCGTCCTGATTGCGGGAGTGGATGTGGTTGCTCATCCCGCGCACACGCGGAGAAATATAGGCGTCGTACCGCAGTTCAACACGCTGGACCGCTCACTGACGATCTTCGAGAACCTCTATTTTCATTGCAAGTACTTCGGCTTTAACGGAACGGAATCGAGCGAGCGCGCAAATGCGCTGCTAAAGCAGTTTCTGCTGCTGGAACGGGCGAAGAGTTTTCCTTCTCAGCTGTCCGGCGGTCTGCAACAGCGAGTGCAGATTGCACGCGCGATCGCGCACCGTCCGGCTGTGCTTTTTCTCGACGAGCCGAGTGCGGGTCTTGATCCACAGAGCCGGATTGCAATGTGGGATGCGGTACGCGGATTGCGCGCCGAGGGGATCACCGTCGTGTTGACTACGCACTACATGGAAGAGGCGGACGAGCTTTGCGATCGCGTGGCGATTATCGACCACGGTAAGGTGCTGGCTCTGGATTCTCCCGAACGGCTGAAAACAACTCTGGGTGCGAACACGATGATTGAACTGGCATTGCGATCGAACGAGTCGACGCGACCGCTCGCCGAGACGCTTCGGTCTCTGCCGCAGATCCGGACCGTGGAACCAATCGCCGGAGGGCTGCGACTGTTCGCGCAAGGGATCGATGGGCTGCTGCCTGAACTTGTGCAGGCAGCGCAGAGCTATGGAGTGCGGGACATATCGATCAACGAGCCCAGCCTGGAGACGGTTTTCATACGGCTGACGGGGAGAGATTTGCGTGAGTAGCGCGTCCGTAATTCGCAAACAGAGAAGCGTTTCCTACTCCAGCGCATTTGCTGGATTGATGCTGCGCGACCTGCGCGTTCTGCGTCGCGAGATCGGGCCGTTTGTTGTCCGGATCGTAATGCAGCCGCTGCTGTTTCTTTTCGTGTTCACATCTCTATTCCCGCGCATTGGGCAGATGGGCGCAGTGGGGGGCGCAAATTTTGCCACGATCCTACTGCCGGGGTTAATGGCGGTCGCGATCATGTTCAGCGGGATTGCCGCGGTCGCTCTACCGCTTTCGCAGGAGTTCGGCATTACACGGGAAATCGACGATCGGGTGATGTGTCCGCTACCAGTTGCGGCGGTGGCGATGGAGAAGGTTTGCTTCAGTGCGATCCAGAGCATTCTGGCGGCGCTGCTGGTATTGCCGCTGGCAGTATGGGTTCCGGCAACGCCTGTGTATGCCCATGTGGCGAGTTGGTCGATGCTGATTGCCACGCTTGTTCTGGCCAGCCTGGTGGCCGGCGCGCTGGGGCTTGCGATTGGCTCGAATGTGCGGCCGCAGCAGATCGGGCTGGTGTTTTCGATTGTAGTGGTGCCGATTACGTTTCTGGGCTGCGTGTACTATCCGTGGGCGGTGCTGGGCAATGTGCGCTGGCTGCAGATCGCAGTACTTGCGAATCCAATCGTCTATATGAGCGAAGGTTTGCGAGCCGCACTCACTCCGGGTGTTCCCCATATGCCTTCGCTGCTGATCGTTTTTGCGCTGCTGGTTTCGCTCGCGGTGCTGGGCGGCGTTGGCCTTAAGGGATTCCTGCGAAAGGTCATTTCCTGAATTGAAGGGATGGGACTCGTGTTGGCCCCGTCTTGGCGTGTCTGAGTTTAACCAAAAAGGTCTAATATAAGAGCCTCAGGGCATGTAGGGAAAGGCCTATAGTTTTCTATGATTTCGCGTTCTCATCGATATTTCGTGTCTCGCGCTTCCGGCGCTTCTCGTGCTTCTGGCGGGATGCGGCGTAGGCCAATTCGAGAGTTCGAGCGCGAACGGCGCGTTTTCGATTGCCGCATCTTCTTCGGCGACCAGTTCTAACGGTCAGATTCGATTCTCGGCACAGATGCCGTCAGGGGTGACTGCTCCCGTGGTGTGGTCGGTTACGGGTGGCGAGAATGCTTCTTCGCTGGGTGAAGGACATATTGACGCGACTGGGTTGTATACGGCTCCTTCTGCGCTTTCGCAGGACACGATTCGAATTCAAATAGCGGCCCACCTCAAGAATGCTCCTTCGCAGACCGCAAGCGCTGTCGTGAGCGTTACGCCGGGTTTTGTCCAACCGCTGCTGCCGGAGAATGCCGCTCTGACAGCCGGAGCGACGCTGGAGGCGACCGCTGAGATTGCGGAGGTGAATTCGGGAACAGTGCATTGGACCTTATCGGGCGATGTGCCGAACGGCGCCGATAAGGGTACCCTGAGCGATGCAACCTGTCAGCGCAGCCTTGATCAGTACACGACATGCAAGGTCAGCTACACTGCGCCTATCCTCATCGCCGAAAGCCACTGTTTATCTGAAAGCGACGGTCGATGGGTCTGCGACGACCGCTCCGCTGAAGATTCTGCTGAACGATGATGGCGTCAACAGCAGCCCGGTGACCAATCAGGCAGTGCAGACTGGAGCCATTGCTCTGGGCGCTTCGGGCGGCCAACGACAACGACTATGACACCTATCAGGATGCAGCCGGCGAGTCCTATATCGCGGATTGCTGCGGCGGAACGCTCGGTGCTCTGGTAGAGGATGGCAAAAAGGAGCAGTACATCCTCAGCAACAATCATGTGCTTGCGGAATCCGATCAGGGGAGAACAGGAGACACGATCGATCAGCCGGGAATGATCGACGATGGCTGCGTTCCGATGAGCCATGCCGGATCGACGCTGCGTCCCGTTGGCACGCTGAAATATGCGGTTCCCCTGGCCACTCCGCAAAGCGACGTAGATGCGGCGCTGGCGTCGGTTGCGCCGGGCGCGGTCGATCCCGCCGGCAGCATTCTGCAATTGGCGGCTCCTGTTAACCTCACCAGGGCAAACGAGTCGCTTGGCGCGTCTCCTCCGATGGGCGGCGTCGGCGAAGTTTTGAATGCAAGCAACCTGAACGGCTTGAAACTTGCAAAGAGCGGGCGCACAACAGGACTTACGTGCTCGACCGTTGCCGCCGTTGACCTGAGCGTGAAGGTTGATTACTTCAAGGATTGTGCTGAGACGCAGCCTTACTACACGAAGACATTCACGAACCAGATTGGCATTGCGGGAGACAGATTCTCGGACAGCGGCGACTCGGGCGCATTGGTTGTGAATGCCGCGAATGCGGAGCCGGTGGGTCTGTTCTTTGCCGGGGGGACGGATGGCAACGGGCATGGACTCAGCATTGCCAACCCCATTGGCGAGGTGCTGCACGAGCTTGGCACGCAGACAGGCAGCAGCATGAGTATTGTCGGAACGGCGACACCGCACCCGGTGGCGTGCATTCGCTACGACACAAAGCCGCCTGACAACAGCGTTCCGGTTTCTGCGGCTGCGAAGGCTCGGGCGGAGTACGCAGCAGAGACGGCCGGCGCATCTCTGGTCAATCCGGAGAGCGGAATTCTGGGAGTGGGAAGCGGCAGAAGCCTGGACAGTCCCGGAGAAGCCGTTGTGGTTGTGTATACCGATAAGGCGAAGAGCTATGTGAGCGTGCCACAGACAGTGAATGGATTACGAACACAGGTGATCGCCACCGATGCGGCAACGCTGGCTCGCAACGCCGCGCCCGCAGCCCCGGCGACTCCGGATGGGATTGATCTTTCCCCTAATATTCTGGCGGGAGCGGCGGCGGTTGAGCAGGAATATGCTCCGCGATTGTTGAAAGATCCGTCAATTTTTGGCGTTGGTGTGGCACAGAGCCTGGACAATCCTCAGGATCCGGCGTTACTGGTGCTCGTCGATCCGGATATCGCTCCGCGAGCCATGCCCGCGACCATCGGCGGCTTGCGCGTACGTTACATGAAGCTGCACCGCTTTCATGTGACTCGATCCAAATATGCGGGACTTGCATGCTGCGCCCAGTTGCGCGCTTAAGAAAATGACAGGAGCGGGAATTTCAGACCGCGGCCGGCTCGGACCGTGAGGGGAAGAAGACTGTAAAGACAGCTCCGGCAGGCGTTGCCGTTTTCTGCACGAGCCCGGCTTCGGACGCGAATATACCCGTCATGCTTGCTGATGATTTCTGCGCTTACCCATAGGCCGAGGCCGGTTCCCGTCGCATCTTTGGTCGTGAAAAATGGTTCGAAGATATGGCGCTGCACTTCCGGGGTCATCCCTGATCCAGTATCCGCAACAGTAATGCGTATTCCTGTCTCTTCGGGACGAATCAGCGACCGCGCATAACGAATACGCAGCGACAAGCGGCCTCCGCCTGGTGTCATGGCATCGATCGCATTGCCGATCAAGTTGGCAAAGAGCTGCCGCAACTCCCCTGCGAAACAGAAAAGCTGCACGTCCTGCGCGTAGCGTCGGCAGACTTCGACCCGCAAGGCGGTCATTCTCCCCTGGTGCAGCGTGAGCACGGAATCGAGCAGCTCGCAAACGTTAGACATGACCGGCAGCGTCGATTGCCGGTAGAAACGCAGCGTCTGCTGCGTGATCTCCGAGACGCGGGCGATTTCATGCGCGGCCTGGTCTGGCATACCGAGCAACTTCGTCATCAAGCGGCGCCTGTCGGATGAGAAAGAGCAAATTGGTTACTGCCTCCAGCGGATTATTGATCTCATGTGCGATGGATGCCGCGAGACGGCCTGCGGCGGCAAGCTTTTCTGTACGGCGCAAAGCATCTTCAGCGCGGCGGCGCTCAGTCGTCTCAACGAGGATCAGGCCGACCCATCGCACGCTATGACTCTCCGTGCGAACGGGATACACGTTTGTAAGCCAGCTTCGCGTTGCGGCCGACTCGGGGTCCGGTTCTCCTAACAGTTCCAGATTTTGCACAGTATGACCGTGTCTCGAAGACGGCTTGAATACTATCGGCGACCAGTTTCGCAGCGTGGCCAGGGAATATCTCATCCACGGAGCGCCCGAGGTGGCGGCTTACCGGCAAATCATTCATGTTTGCGAGAAACTGATTCACGCGCACAAAGCGGAACCGGCGATCGAAAAATGCGAATCCGATCGGGGCGTTAGCCAACATCGAATCCAGAAGCGCGAGGGTATCATTCAGGCCGGAACGCTGCTCTTGAATTGAGGCGACCATCAGGTTAAAAGCCGTAGTCAGATCGGCGGCTTCATTTGCTCCTGTGACAGGCAGCGGGAAAGAGGCTATGTCTTCGGGGTCGCGGATGAGCTGGCGAGTGGCCCGCATCAGGACGCCGATCGGTCTTGCAATCGACCTGGCCATGAGGCTCGCGAAAATGGTGCAGCCCATCGCGCCGACGAGGGCCGACAACATCGTGACGGCGAGCAGTCTCCTGAGCTGGAGGCGATCCATCGTATCGTCCGGGTAAATCCAGACGAGTGCCTTCATGGCTCCGCCTACGCGGATGGGCGCAACCGCTTCGCGCGTTTTCTCGTCGATGGAAAATATGACGGGCTTGCTCAGTTCGCGCAGATAGATTCGCTCGCGCGAGGAGAGCGTGAGTTTGCCCTGCATTCCTGTTTCACTGCTGAACAACGTGCGACCTTGCAAGTCTGTGATTTGAATGGAACGAATGCTGGGGGCATCGCGCATCGCAGCGAGGATGTGATCGAGCGTGCTGTATTGATTGGCCGCCATTGCGGCGTTTGCCTGAATGGCAAGGAGCGACGCCTGGTATTCGAGCCGGCGGTAGGTACGAGTCTGCAATTCCTTGCGCTGCTCGCGCACGAGCAGGAGGGAAACGACGGCCAGAACTAAGATCTCAAAGAAGATCAGACCGCTCATGAGCTGACCGCGGATAGTGCGAGGTTTCAGCGATGGCATACCGAGCCATTTCGACTAGACAACACGAGCGCTCCGTTCAATAGGCTGCGATTTCAGGCTCTTTTGCCGCGGGCAGCTTGCGTTTCAGATCTTCCGCAATCTGCCGCCCATGAAAGCGGCCGTTTTCGATAAAAATCTCGTTTGTGCGGGAGCCCGCGACAATTACGCCCGCGAGGTAAATTCCGGGAACGTTGCTTTCAAGACAATCAGGATCGCAAATCGGCAAACGGTCCTGGCCCTCGAAACGAACCCCGAGTGCGGTCAGGAAATCAAAATCCGGATGATATCCGGTAAGTGCGAAAACGGTATCGTTAGGGATGGTTTGTGGCCCTTCCGGCGTTCCCAGGGTGACGGTGTCTATGCCGATTTCTGTTACGCGGCTGTTGAAGTGCGCTGCGATTTCGCCGTGTTTAATACGGTTTTCAATGTCGGGCATAATCCAATACTTCACATGCCTGTGAAGGGCGGGACCGCGATGCACAAGCGTTACGCGGGCTCCGTGACGCCATAGCTCGAGCGCCGCGATGGCGGCTGAGTTCTTTCCGCCGATGACAATTACGTCGAGATCGTAGTACGGGTGCGGATCGTCGTAATAGTGATGAACCTTTGGCAGTTCTTCGCCGGGAATGTTGAGGTAGTTGGGAAGATCGTAATATCCAGTGGCGACGATTACCTTTTTCGTGCGGTAGGTTTCTGTCCGGCCGAATTTGTCTTTGGCGAGAACTTCAAAATTGCCGTCGCTGCCGGTGATGGATTCGACCTGCCGGTAGAGGCGCGCGTCGAGGGCATAATGCTCGGCTACTTTGCGGTAATACTCCAAGGCCTCATTGCGGACCGGCTTCGAATTCGGGCTTGGAAAAGGAATGTCGCCGATTTCGAGCAGTTCAGGCGTGGTGAAGAATGTCATGTGCGAGGGATAGTGAAAGATGGAATTGCAAAGGCAGCCCTTATCCACCAATACGCTGCGAAAACCAGCGCGCTGTGCTTCGATGGCGCACGCCATTCCGGTTGGGCCTGCGCCGATCACCAGAACGTCAAAGCCTTCTGAGTCTCTTCCCTCGCTGCTCATCTGTTTAGATTAGACGATTTGAGACGGCAATCGCTTATGCCCATGATCCGCCGCCGTCCGGCTCCTATACTCCTATAATTGAGACACATGGCTACCATCAGGCAGAACGACTTGATTCAGAGCGTGGCGGACGCGCTCCAGTACATCAGCTACTATCATCCGGCGGACTACATCCGGAATCTGGCGCGCGCGTATGAGATGGAAGAATCCCCTGCGGCGCGCGATGCGATGGCGCAGATCCTTGTGAACTCGCGTATGTGCGCGGAGGGCCATCGCCCGATCTGCCAGGATACCGGGATTGTGACTGTGTTTCTGAAGATAGGCATGGATGTTCGCTGGGACGCCGATCTGACGGTCGAAGAGATGGTGAATGAGGGCGTGCGGAAGGCCTATTTGCATCCCGACAACAAGCTGCGCGCATCGATACTGGCGGATCCCGCGGGAGCTCGCAGGAATACGCGCGACAATACTCCGGCAGTTGTGAATGTGCAGCTGGTGCGCGGCGGCGAGGTTGAGGTTACGGTTGCGGCCAAGGGCGGAGGGTCGGAGGCGAAATCGAAGTTCGTGATGCTGAATCCTTCGGACTCGGTTGTGGAGTGGGTGCTGAAGACGGTTCCGACGATGGGCGCGGGCTGGTGTCCGCCGGGAATGCTGGGGATCGGCATTGGCGGCACGGCGGAAAAGGCGATGCTGATGGCTAAAGAGGCTTTGATGGAGCCGATTGATATTCAGGACGTGATTGCGCGCGGTCCCGCCAACAAACTCGAGGAGATGCGCGTTGAGATTTACCGCAAGGTGAACGAGCTGGGCATTGGCGCGCAGGGACTGGGTGGGTTGACGACTGTTCTCGATGTGAAGATTCTGGATTATCCGACGCATGCGGCGAATCTGCCGGTGGCGATGATTCCCAACTGCGCGGCGACACGGCATGCTCATTTTGTGCTGGATGGTTCGGGGCCGGTGGCGCTTGATCCTCCTTCGCTGTCGGATTGGCCTTCGATTACCTATGACGTTTCTACGGCGCGGCGGGTGAATCTGGATACGGTGACGCGAGAGGAAGTGGCGACGTGGAAGCCGGGCGAGGTTCTGCTGCTGAACGGCAAGCTGCTGACCGGGCGCGATGCGGCGCACAAGCGCATGACGGACATGCTGAATCGCGGCGAGAAGCTGCCGGTGGACTTCACGAATCGCTTTATCTATTACGTTGGGCCGGTTGATCCGGTGCGCGAAGAGGTGATGGGTCCGGCGGGTCCGACGACGGCGACGCGCATGGACAAGTTCACGCGGCAGATGCTGGAACAGACCGGGCTGCTGGGGATGGTTGGCAAGGCGGAGCGCGGGCCGGCGGCGATTGAGGCGATTCGCGATCATCGCGCTGTTTACCTGATGGCGGTTGGCGGCGCGGCTTATCTGGTTTCGAAGGCGATCAAGGCTTCGCGCGTGCTGGCGTTTGACGACCTGGGCATGGAGGCGATCTATGAGTTCGAGGTTGCAGGACATGCCGGTGACCGTGGCGGTGGATTCGAAGGGCATATCTGTGCACGAGACCGGGCCGAAAGAGTGGCAGGCAAAGATCCAGAGTAGGATTGCCGGGGTTCCGATCCTCGCGTGAACTGGCCGTTCAGGCAATTGCTTCCCACACCAGTTTCGCGTGGCCGCTCCCGCTGGGCGCGTAGCCAGCGATCCGGGCACCGCCAAAGGGTTCCTCGGAGGTAAGGATGGCTGACACGCGGAAAGAGAAGGATTCACTCGGGTTCATCGAAGTGCCAGCGCACTCCTATTACGGCGCGCAGACGGCGCGGGCGGTGCAGAACTATCCCATCTCAGGCAGGCGAGCGCATCCGGCGCTGATTCGAGCGTCGCGATGGTGAAGCAGGCCGCGGCAGAAGCTAATCGCGAGCTTGGGGTGGTTGATGCGGAGCGGGCCGATGCGATTGCGGCTGCCGCGCGTGAGGTAATCGACGGCAAATGGGATCGCGGAGTTTGTGGTCGATGTGTTTCAGGCGGGGGCGGGCGTCTCCTTCCACATGAACACGAATGAGGTAATCGCAAACCGCGCCAATGAGTTACTTGGCTCGCCACTCGGTGAGTATGCGCGGGTACATCCCAACGATCATGTGAACTACGGGCAGTCGACGAATGACGTCGTCCCGACTGCGATGCGACTGGCGACGCTGCTTGAACCTAGAGACGCTTTATCCCATGCTCGATGGACTGGCGGCAAGCTTTGCTGCAAAGGGCAAGGAGTTCGACGGTGTGCTCAAGTCGGGGCGCACGCACATGCAAGATGCGGTTCCGATGCGCCTAGGGCAGGAGTTTGCGGCCTACGGTGTGGCGATTTCTAAAGGCCGGAAGTCGCTGGCTTCGGCGGCAGATTCGCTTCGCGAACTGGGGCTGGGTGGATCGGCGGTAGGTACGGGGATCAATACGCATCCTGAGTATCGAGCGAAAGCGGTTGCGAACCTGGCGCGAATCTCGGGGCAAAAACTGGTTCCGGCTGAGGACATGCGCTGGGCGATGCAGTCGAATGCGTGCATGGGCGAGGTGAGTGCGGCGCTGCGCGGGATTGCGCTGGAGATCATCCGCATTTCGAATGACCTGCGGCTCCTTTCTTCGGGACCGAATACGGGGCTCGCCGAGATCAATCTGCCGAGCCTGCAGCCGGGGTCGTCGATCATGCCGGGGAAGATCAATCCCGTGATGGCGGAGCTGGCGGCGATGGTGAGCTTCCAAGTGATTGGCAACGATACCGCTGTGGCCTATGCAGTGCAGGCGGGCCAACTGGAGCTGAACGTGATGATGCCGGCGATGGCCCACAATGTACTCGAAAGCATTACGATTCTGGCGAACATGGCGCGCGTGTTCGATGAGCGGTGCGTTCGTGGCATTACGGCGAATGTGGAGCGTTGCAATTTTTATGCGCAGAGCACGGTTTCGCTGGCTACGGCTCTGAATCCTTATATCGGCTACGCTAAGGCCGCGGAGCTGGTGAAGGAGTCGATCGCGTCGGGCGAGTCTATTATCTCTATCGCGCGCAAAAAGAAGCTGCTGAGCGACGAACAGATCTCTGAAATTCTCGATCCCGTTCGCATGACGGAACCGGGCTAGCCGTCCCGCAACTACTTCGCGTGGCGCTCCCTCTGGTTCGGACTGATTCTCAGGGCACCACTGAACGACTGACTTCGCTTCCCTTCAGGATTTTTTCTACTCGCTGCAGGTCTTCTTCGGTGTCTACTCCGATGGTGTCGTAGGGCGTTTCGGTTACGTAGATGTCGATTCCGTTTTCGAGGAAGCGTAGCTGCTCGAGTTTTTCCGCGGCTTCAAGGGCGCTGGGCGCGAGATTTGGAAACTGCTGCAGAGCGGCGCGGCGGTAGGCATAGATTCCGAGGTGCTTGCGATAGGCGATGCTTCCCTGCTGGTCGCGGTCGCAGGGGATGGTGGCTCGGGAGAAGTAGAGCGCGCGTCCGTTGGCCGCTGTTACTACTTTTACTGCGTTCGGATTATCGATTTGGTCTCCAGTGCAGGGCGTGGCCAGCGTTGCTACTGCGACTTCGGCGCGGCTGAAAGGCTCGAGAAGCGATGCGATGTGTTCGGGACGGAGCATGGGTTCGTCGCCCTGGATATTGACGTAGATATCCGCTGGGATGGATTGGGCTACGGCGTGGACGCGATCGGTTCCGCTGGCGCAATCGGCGGGCGTGAAGACGGCGGGCAGGCCGTGCTGCTGGGCGAAGGCGAGAACTTCGTCGGAGTCGGTTGCGATAAGCACCTGATCGAGCAACGGACAGGCGCGCGCGGCGCGATAGACCCGGGCGAGCATCGGCTCTCCGGCAATTTCGCGCAGGACTTTTCGCGGCAGGCGAGTGGAGGCGAGGCGGGCCGGGATTACGGCGAGGGTTCGCTGTTTGATTGCCCCGTCGCCGGGTGTCCTGGGTTTTGCCACGTTGGATTTTGCTCCCTTTCTTCCCAAGTGAGTTTACCTTGGGAGGGGGTTCGGCTGTGGTGGTGTCACGGACCACCCCTACCCCTATTTTTGTGTCCGCTTTCCTTGTAAATGATTCATTCAGTTTAGTTTTCATAAAGGCGCAATTGCGCTAGTTCATTGATTCGATGAGCTTTTCAGACAAATTATTGAGCTCGGGCGAGTTCAGAGCCGGAAGGAGTTTTCTGACGAATTTCTGGAAGGATTTGCTCGGCGTCGACTCTCTGTTGCGGACGCCGATGCGGAGGGCTGGCTGGAATTTGGGATAGACGCGCAGGTCTGCGGACTACCAGTGAGGCATTCTTATCCTTGGGGCCGCTTGGGAGCGACGGCGCCGCCGCTCCCGCGCGTTCGATTTACCCCTCAGGGCAGCAATGCGGGTTTGGCCCTCTGCGCCAGATCCAGAGCCTGCTGTGGAAACCAGGCTCCCGCGATCGGATCATCGAGGCCCCATAGTGGATCGAAGACCGCCTGGCCGGCCGCATCCGTTGGCCATCCGGACAGGGTGTAGTCCGCATAGTTCCACGCCCGCGCTCCTCCGGCGGCGTCACACGTGCCATCCGACTGGCCTGGTGTCTTCACCCAGAGATAAGCGTCGAGCAGCGAAACGCCCGTGTTTGCGGTGGGATGAGTTCCCAGCCCGCGTGCCGGAGGGTTGCACCAGCTGCCATTGGTGAGGGTCTGGACGACCGAGGCCGGCTGGTTATACGGTGCATTCGCGTAGATGCTGGCGTCGAGCGGTCCCTGACCGTTGCGGCTGGCGTCAATCACGAAATGTGTGGTGGGTACGGCAGCCCCCATGTTCTGCTGATACCACTCGTCGGTGTAGACCCAGGTCGCAATGTTGTCCGGATCGACCGTTCCGAGAGGCGAGTAGTACTGGCTGGCGCAATACGAATAGTTCCCCAGCCGCCAGCCGCCCTGCTCCGGGTCCATCCCGAACGCGATGCAGTCGGAGACCCAGGTGTCATAGGTCGTTTCGTAATTGTTCAGATTGAAGTTCGATACGTTCGTGAAAAATCCTTGTGCCTGCTGAATGCCGGCCTGGACGAGCCGTTGCGTCATAATCGGCACTGCCTGCCAGTGACTATTGCCCGCATCCAGATAAACGAGCGTCTGCGGTCCGGCTTCCAGCGTAGTGACTGCATAGTTGATCTGCGTATAGCGGTCGGACGTTAACTGCGCAACAGTCGCCGCCGAGCAGATTGTATCCGCAATCGCTAGGCAGGTCAGCCAGAGCGTCCGGCTCCAGTATGATGACTGCTTTCTGACCGCCGATCGCCGCTGCAATGGCATCAATCCACGTCTCATAATCCGCGGTGTTCTCGGCGCCGCCCGCCGAGTAGCTGCCGCAATCGCGGCCAGGAATGTTGTAGAGGACCAGCACCGGTACTGCTCGCTCAAAAGCCGCTTCCCGGAGAGTCGATGTCACGGTGGCGCTCACCTCAGAAGGCGTGCCGCTAGTGAGCCACACCGCCTGCGGGACCGTCTCCATGGCGGTAATCAGCAGAGCGTTCTTCAACTGGCCCTGCTTCAACAGGCTCTCCACCTGCTGCACGGCTCCGCTGGGCGGCTTGGGGATAAAGAAACGAGTGTTGGCCGGCAGCGTCTTCGACTGCCCGTGCGCCGTTGCGAATGAAATCAGCAACAGTGCCGCTCCTGAGGCAAATCTGCGCAGAGGGCGCAAAGCCATATTTGTGTTGCGGGCTGTGTTGTGCATTGTGAAGCCTCCTGGTGTCGGTAAGATCACGCGCCCCACCTTATAGATCACGCGCCCCACCTTATAGACCACGCGCCCACCTTATAGAGCAGCCCATCACAACTTGTCAACCTTTGGAGCCGCAACTATAACGTTTGAGCAGAGGTCCGCGGTCGCGCCATCGGCCGAGCTGGGCTGCGCCGTCAAATGACGACTCCAGGGCATTGCGCTCATTGAGCGAGAAGGCGATGTATCGCTTACCGATATCTACGCTAGCGAAAGGCAGTTCCTGCGGTGGCGGCGCCCGCATGACTGTCTTTATGCTTGTCGATAATGCGCGTATTATGAATTTCCACGTACGGAATCGGGCTTATCCCGATCGTTGCGCCGCACTACATCGAGAACACAGGGATGATGATCTGGTGTTTCTGGAGATGTTCGCCGCACCGGAGCTCCTCGACATCTCCCTTAACCAGTCGATCTGCCACTTGCCAAACCTGATCGTCAAGGGCACACAAGCCTCACAGAACGGGAAATCGATGAGTTACCGAACGACAAGACGCCAGTACTTATGCGAGAGTCGCTCGGGTGAGGGTCTCACAAAGAGATGTGAGTCGACAGACGCAGATTGACTCTTCGGGAGCGGGCAGACATAGCCTGCTCCAGGACGGCAAACGGGGAGAGTGCTTATGTGGATTGTTCGCTTTGCCCTGCAGAGGCCTTACACCTTCGTCATTGTCGCGGTGTTGATCGCGATCTTCGGCATCGGCCGCAATCCTGAACGACGCCGACGGATATTTTGCCGGACATCAATATTCCGATCGTGAGCGTGATCTGGACCTACAGCGGGATGGATGCCGATGACATGTCCAAGCGCATCGTCGGGGTCTGCGAGCGGGCGCTTCCAACCACGGTCAATAACATCCAGTACACCGAGTCGCAGTCGTATAGCGGCGTCGGAGTTATCAAGATCCATTTTCAGCCGGGTGTGCAGGTGGATCTTGCGATTGCGCAGGTTACGGCGCTGGCGCAGTCGCTGTTGCGCCTGATGCCTCCGGGGATCCTTGCCGCCGTATGTGCTGAAGTACGACGCTTCCAGCGTTCCTATCGTGCAGGTGAGCCTGGGCGGAAAGGGGCTTTCGCAAACCGAGCTCTATGACCTGGGGCAGAACTTTATTCGCGGGCAGTTGGCGACGATCAAGGGCGCCGCGGTGCCGCTGCCATATGGCGGCGAGCAGCGATCCATCATGGTGGACGTGGAGCCGTGTGCAACTGGCGGCCAATCACCTGACCGCCTCAGGATATTTCAGCCGCGCTGAATAACCAGAATCTGGTCACGCCCTCCGGCACGGAGAAGATTGGCGACCGGGAGTACCTGGTGGGAACCAACAGCAGCGCCGGGCACGATCGCGGAGCTGAACGCCCTGCCGATCCGGACGATGAATGGCGCGGTAGTGCAGATGAAGGATGTGGCCTGGATTCACAACGGATACCAGCCGCAGACAAGCTATGTGAGTGAGAACGGCCAGGCTTCGGCGCTGTTGACCGTGATCAAGAACGGCGCTTCTTCAACACTGACCATCGTGGATGAGGTGAAAGCGGCGATTCCGCAGCATCAAGGCCGGGCTACCGAGCGCGCTGACACTGACGCCGATCTTCGATCAATCGGTGCTCGTGCGGGCATCGATCCGCGATGTGGTGCAGGAGGCGATGACGGCCGCGTTTCTCACCGCCATGATGGTGCTGGTGTTTCTGGGCAGCTGGCGAAGCACGCTGATTGTGAGCGTATCGATTCCGCTTGGCGGTATTGTTCGCCATTGCGGTGTCTTCGGCTCTCGGCGAGACGATCAACATGATGTCGCTGGGAGGACTGGCGCTGGCGGTGGGCATGCTGGTCGACGATGCGACGGTGGAGATCGAAAACACGCACCGCAATCTCGGCGTTGGGCGAGAAGAAGCCGCTGGCCAGCGCGATACTGGACAGCGCGGAGCAGGTGGCGATGCCGGCGCTGATCTCGACCATGTGCGATCTGCATCGTGTTTGTGCCGGTGACGTTGCTCTCCGGCTCGGCGAAGTACATCTTCACCCCACTGGCGCTGAACGTGGTGCTGGCGATGGTTGCGTCTTATGGGCTGTCGCGAACGCTGGTACCCACCATGATGCACTTCCTTCTGCCGAAGGAGGTGCCGCTGTATCAGGAGCCGGAAAAGGAATCGCCGCTGAGCCGAAGCTTGATTTGGCGCTTTCACAGAGGTTTGAGCATGGGTTTGACTGGTTTGCAGGAGAAGTACAAGGCCGGCTTGGAGTGGGCGCTGGGGCACGCGCGCATCGACGCTGGTCGCATTCGCGGTGATGTGCACTCGGTTCGCTGGCGTTGATTCCGGTGGTCGGCCGGGACTTTTTCCCCTATGTGGATTCCGGGCAGATGGAGTTCCACGTCCGGCCGCCGGCGGGCACGCGGATCGAAACGGCAACGGAGGTGTTCAAGCGGGTCAATCGAGGAGATTCGGCGGGTAATTCCGCCGGAGCAGCTGCAGATGGTGGTGAACAACATCGGGCTGCCGCCGGGTGGTGTGAACCTGGCCTACTCGGCGAGCGATACAACGAGCAACGGGGATGGGGACGTGCTGGTGCTGCTCGCGGCCAAACACCGGCCGACGCAGGAATGGATGCAGGTTCTGCGGCAGGACCTCGCGCAGAAGTTTCCCCAGGAAACGTTTTTCTTCGAACCGGCCGACATCACGAATCAGACGCTGAACTTTGGGCTTCCTGCGCCGATCGATGTGCAGGTGCGCGGAAAAGACGCAGCGTCGACAGCGCGAATCGCCGACAATGCTGCAGGAGCAGATCAAGGATATTCCGGGTGCGGCGGACGTGTTCATGCAGCAGGAGGTCAATGCGCCGAAACTGAACATCAACGTGGACCGGCTCAAGGCGCAGGAGCTCGGCGCTCACGGCAAGGGACGTCTCCGACAATGTGCTGCTGTCGCTGTCGGGCAGCGGGCAGGTTGCGCCGAACTTCTGGCTCGATCCGCAGACGGGCGTCGAATACCCGGTGATCGTGCAGGTGCCGCAGTACCGGCTGCACAACCTCGACACGCTGGAGCAGACGCCGGTTACGTCGCCAATGCCCGGCGCAGGCGACCAGCTGTTACGCAATGTTTCCGAGACCGAGCGGCAGGTTTCACCGCATGACCGTTTCCCACTACAACGCGCTGCCCGTCATGGACGTATTCGCGAACGTGGAGCAGCGCGACCTGGGCGGGGTGGCCAGCGATGTGCAGAAGATCATCAGGAAGAATTCGCAGCACCTGCCGCCCGGCGTGGAGATCGTTCTGAGCGGCCAGGTGCTGACGATGAACACCTCCTTTGCGAACCTGGAGATTGGGATTGCCGCGGCAGTGGTGTTTGTGTACCTGCTGATGGCGATGAACTTCCAGTCATGGACCATCCCGTTCATCATTCTGATGGCGCTGCCAGGAGCCTTCGCGGGCATCGTATGGATGCTGTTTCTGACGCAGACAACGTTCAACGTGCCCTCACTGATGGGGGCGCTGATGACCATTGGCGTGGCAACCGCCAACAGCATCCTGGTGGTCAGCTTCGCCAACGAATCGCGCGGTCAGGGCACGGACAGCAAGGATTCAAAGCAGGCGGCGCTGATCGCGGGCGCGACCCGGCTGCGGCCGGTCTGCATGACGGCGCTGGCGATGATCATCGGCATGCTCCCGATGGCGCTGTCGCTGGGCGAGGGCGGCGAGCAGAACGCGCCCATCGGACGGGCGGTGATCGGCGGGCTGCTGTTCGCTACGGTGGGGACGTTGTTTATCGTGCCGGTGATGTATTCGCTGATGAGTAAGCAGGCTGCCGGTGAACTGGGAGAAGCGTTTGGACAGACGAGATCGAAGGAGCGCCCCAATGAGCGACATGCGGGGACCGCACCGGCCCGGCAAGCACACGAGCGAAGCACGAGCACCAGCAGCGAGCGGATGTTATGGATTCTGATGGCGGTCGTGGTGCTGGCGCTGGCGCCTGCTGCTGGGATGGCTGCCCCACTATAAGCGCAACAAGGAAGTGAACGCCGAGGGCCAACAAGAGAAGAACTCATTGCCGATAGTAGAGGTGCAGACGGTACATACCGCAAGTTCGGAGCAGGAGCTGACGTTGCCGGGCACGGTGACCCCGCTCCGCAGTGCGCACATTTATGCGCGCGCCTCGGGCTATTTGAAGGCGCCGTTACGTCGACCTGGGGGATACGGTACACAAGGGGCAGTTGCTGGGGGTGATCTCGGCTCCCGACCTGGACGCCTCGGTCGCGCAGCAGGCGGCAGCTGTGCAGCAAAGCAAAGACAACGTGCTGACCGCGCAATCCACACTGCGGCTGCAGCAGGCGACCTATACCCGGGTGCACACGCTGGTGCTCCACGGCATTCTTTCCGGGCAGGACGACGACACGGCGTCGGCGGCGCGTTGAGTCGGCGCAATCGAACCTGCAGGCGATGGAGAGTGCGGTGAAGGGAGCGCAGGAGGCGTTGGCGCATGCGCAGGCACTGGCAGACTTCGAGCAGGTTCGCTCGCCCATCAACGGCACCATCACGGCACGCAACGTCGAGGTGGGCAATCTGGTTTCGGCTTCGGGAGCCGCACAGGGTCTGCCGGCCGACGCAGGCTCCACGGGCGGGCCCACCGACGGGCGGC
Organism: uncultured Acidobacteriaceae bacterium; assembly: GCA_963783805.1. GTDB lineage: Bacteria > Acidobacteriota > Terriglobia > Terriglobales > Acidobacteriaceae > Silvibacterium. The sequence goes on from CAWAPC010000014.1 coordinate 152,391, forward strand.
GCGCAGGGCGGCGAATTGTTCGATGTCGTGGACCTCGGCAGTCTGGAGGTATTTGTCTCCGTGCCGGAGCAGGATGCGCCTTTCGTGCAGACCGGCCAGCCGGTGGACCTCACCTTTTCCGAGTTGCCGGGAGAGACATTCAAGGGCAAGGTGGTTCGCAGCAGCGATTCTCTCAGCCAACAGAGCCGGACGCTGCTCGCTGAGATACAGGTCAGCGATCCCGGAGCACCGGTTGCGGCCTGGCATGTTCGCTTCCGCGCAGATGCATTACAGGGCCCCGAACCCAGGCATCCTGATCTCCGGCGACAGCCTGCTTACTTTGGCGCGCGGTCAGTTTGTGCCGGTGGTGGAGAACAATGTCGTCCAGATGCGGCCCGTGAATGTAGGACGAGACCTGGGAACCCAGGTGTACGTCACCGCTGGACTGGAGGACGGCGATCTCGTCGTGGTGAACCCCAATGACGCTCTGAAGCAGGGTGCCCGCGTGAATACGCGGCCCGCTCCCGCCGGCCAGCAGGGCGGCATTACAGAACCCGGCGCAGGAGGGAAGAGTGGCAACCAGGGTGGACAGGATCAATAGAACAGAGCCCTGCGTCGCAAAGGGAACGTGCTCGATCGAGCTTGTTTCCGCGCACTCAGCGGTGCGGCGTAGTTCCTGGATGGTCTTTAGCAGTTTCATGGTGAGCTGCATGCTTGTGTCTGTAGCGGCCACGCAACAGGCCCCGCAGACACCGCTTGCTGCCACAGCTCTCGCGAACGCACCCTCACCTTCGCCCTCGCTGAAGCAGAACGCGGGGAACGCGCCAGTTGGCCCGCAGGACGGACGGCTCTACTTAAGCCTGCATCAGGCCATCGACATGGCGATCAAAAACAACCTTGACATCGAGATCGAAAAGGTCGATCAAACGATTGCAGACCAGAGCGTTCCGTTGGCAAAGGGTGGCGGGCTGCCGCGCGCGATTAACTACACAGTGGCGGATACGCCGCCGTGGCGAAGCACCTGTCGCAGTGCCCTTGCTCAGCTTTTCCTCACCCGGTCTCTCGCCGTTAAGCGTGGACCCGATTACTTCGACCGTGTCCTCGTCCTACAATACAAGCCGCGTGCTGGAGGGGTCACACTCCTTATCTCTCAGTCCAACTCCGTATTCCGGCGGATCACCGGTGCCCGGCTTCGACGCGCAGCTGCTGGGCCGGTACGGGTGGCTGCGGCGGAACCCGGCAGTCTCGCTCCTCACGCTTCCCGCCGGTACGGCGACACAGGCCGATACGGTGGTAACCGACAATACCCTTGGCGACACCCTCCTGACTAAGGGCTTCAGCCCGGGGACGACGATTCAGCTGGGCGTCAACGACTTCGTGCAGAGCTTCTACTCGGGTCGCTCCAGCGCCGTTCCGTTCTCTCACCCCAACGCCTATGCTCTCATCGCGCAACCGCTCTTGCGCGGGGCCGGCCAAGCGAACAACACCCGTTATATCGCCATTGCGAAGACGAACAAGAAGATCTCCGCGGCGGTGCTGGAGCAGCAGATGATCAGCACGATTGCCGGAGTAGAAAACCTGTACATCGACCTGGTGAGCCTGCAGGATTCGGTCAAGGTGCAGGAGCAGGCGCTGAACGCGGCCGAGTTGCTGTTGCATAACGACCAGGAGCAGCTGAACGTGGGACGCCTGCCACCCATTGAGGTAGCACGGGCGCAGTCACTCGTGACGAGCAACCAACTACTCCTCACCCAGGCGATTTCTCTACGAGACCAGCAGCAGGTAATTCTGCGAACGCTGCTCGATCCGCAGTCGCTCACGAGCACGCCGGGCAGGACGCCCGAAATCGTGGCGACCGACCCGCTCTTGCCTCCAGAGGCCGAGCCGCCGGCGCCGCTTCCCGAGCTGATCAAGGGCGCGTGGGAGAGGCGCCCCGACGTTCAACAGGCGCGCTTGCAGCTGACCAACGGCGAGCGGCAGGTTGCGAGCGCCGCCAATGCCACGAAGCCTGAGATCGATCTCTATGGAAGCTATCAGAGCCGAGGGGTCGTGATCCCCGGATTGACCGCGATCGGTGGGGACCCCTTGACGGGCAATGCGACTACCGACCCCGTTCCGACCGGAGGCAACCGCTCCTCGACGTTGTATGAGGCTGGGGTCCAGTTCTTCCTGCCGGTGCAAAACCGCGTGGCGGAGGCGAATCTTGGAGCAGACAAGGCGCTGTTAAGGCAGCAGCAGATGGGAGTGACGAAACTGGAGTCGCAGGTAGCTGCTGAGGTGCAGAACGCGATTACGGCCCTCCACGCCGCCCAAAGCGCTGCCGATGCCGCCACAAAAGCGCGAGAGTTGCAGGCGAAGCTTCTCGCCGCGGCTCAGGAAAGCTTCCAGGCAGGTTACACGACCAACCTCGCAGTCATTGAACAGCAGACTTATCTCGCTCAGGCGCAGACCACGGAGGTCATAGCCAAGGCAGCGTGGCTGAAGGCCGCGGCCCAGTTAGACAGGGTATTGGGGCAAACACTCGAAAAGAGCGGCATTTCGCTCAAAACAGATCCGGAAGGGGGTCGCTCGCCACAGCATTGATCGGTTACTGTAGCGACCAGAATCTCGCAAGCAGGTTCATGCACCCTGGGAGAGATGATTGAGAGCCTGGGCCGCGGTATGATTATCCCTCTCCTTTTGACCAAAGGTCGTCAGATTGTGAGAACGACCCTGCCGAAGGGGCGGCCCTCTACGAGATAACGCAGAGCCTCAGCCGCTTCTGCGAGAGGAAAGGTCTTAGCCACGATCGGTTTGATCGCGCCGGATTGAAGCAGAGAGACAATAGCCTTCCAAGCGTCAGTAATGGTCGCCTGCGGCTGACGGAACATATTGAGACTCCGGATGCTGGCTTGCGGCACGATGAGATCTGTCACGTCAATGGTCGTCGTTACGGCTTGCGGAATATCCTAGTGTTGTGAGGCTGCCTCCCAATGCGAGCGCTTTGAGCGCGTCGCTCAAGACTTCACCACCGATCCCGTCGATGACAATATCCGCGCCGTAACCGTCGGTGATACGACGCACGCCGTCGCCCAGCTTTTCCAAGGATGTATCGATGACCTCATTGAATCCGAGCGCCTTTGCTTGCTCGGCTTTCGCATGGTTGGTTGTGCTCGATATGGCGTGTTTTGCGCCCAGAGCGCGCGCCAATTGCGTCACCGCGTTGCCGACCGATCCCCCGATCGCCGGCGCCAGAACGGTTTTGCCTGCGCGAAAACCAGCCAGAGTAAGAGCCACCTGCGCGGTGAGATACGCGACCGGAATGCCTGCAGCGCTCACGTCATCGACACCGTCAGGTATCAGGCAGAGGTCTTCCTTCCGTACAGCGATCCACTCGCTGTAGGTTCCATCCTCAAAGGCGCCATAGGTGCCCCAGAACATCACGCGTGAGCCGGCAGGAAAGTCCGTTCCGCCTCCCGCCTCCACCACGCCTGCTCCTTCATTGCCCAGGACTAACGGCACCTTCGTGGTGTGAAAATTGCCGGAGAGAATCGTATGGTCGAGCGGCGTGACGCCGGCTGCCGTGATTCGCACCAGTACCTTCCCGTCTGTGACCGTTGGTTTTGGAAGATCGACCAGCCTTAACGCTTCATAACCGCTAAATTGCTCCGCTCTCATTGCACGCATATTGGTTCTCCCTTTTCTCATGTCACTCCAGGCCTGCGCCGCCAGGCCGCAAGCCGGAGATTGTTAATGTCTGTCCGTCATTCTTCGATGAGTGATGTTTCGCTCGTATTTACTTCGAGAACGAATCGCCGAACATCGGATTCCCGCTCTTGGACTGTTGACTCGTAGCCTCGTCCTGAATGACATCCCAGTGCTCGACGAGAATCCCATCGTTCAAGCGAACGATGTCCGCTGCGATCCAGTTCACCGGCAGTCCGATGTTGGAGAACCGACCATGCACGATTACGTAATCACCTTCCGCAAGAATCACCCCGGGCTCATACTTGAGCGACGGCGGCGCTGCCTTGATGAGGTTGAAGAGCCCGTCTCGTCCCGGCTCGATATGGGCGCTGTGTTGGACGTAGTTGGGAGACCAAAACCGCTCCGCCGCCGTGTAGTCTCGTTGATTGAACAGCGTATCGAATGCCTTCAGTACGATCGCCTTATTCTTCTTCGCATTTAGATCGCTCATTGTTCTTCCTTTCTTACAAATCGACGTTTTTGATATGAGCGAGTTCATGAAACCCGTTCAGGTAGCGCGGCAGCGCAGCGGCTCACGATCAGATTTGCGCTCTGCCGCCATCAACGAACAGCTCGATACCCGTGACGAAACTGGAGTCATCCGACGCCAGAAACAACGCCGCCTTGGCAATTTCATCAGGTTCCCCCATGCGTCCCATCGGGATGGTGGACACAATCCGTGCAATGGCGTCTGCAGGTTGCCCATCCACAATTGGCGTATCGGTTGGACCCGGGCTAACGACGTTTGAGCGAATATGGCGGTCCTTGAGATCTGAGGTCCAGGTCCGGACGAAAGAGCGGAGGGCGGCCTTCGTTGCGCCGTAGACACCGAAGGCGGGCGTACCCTTGACCCCAGCGACGGAGCCCGTGAGGATAATCGAGCCACCATCCTTCAGCAACGGCAACGCTTTCTGCACGGTGAACAGCGTTCCCTTGACGTTGATGTTGAAAAGTTTGTCGAAATGCTCCTCAGTGATATTGCCGAGAGGACAAAATTCAGCGATACCGGCATTGGCGAAGACGATGTCAAGTTTCCCCTTTGCTTTGACTGCATCATAGAGACGATCGAGGTCGGTCAATTTGGAAACGTCTCCCTGAACGCCAGTGACGTTGTTGCCGATCGCCTTCACGGCCTCATCAAGCTCTTTCTGACGGCGGCCCGTGATGAAGACGCAGGCGCCCTCTTTCACGAAGAGCTTTGCTGCAGCCAACCCTATCCCGGTTGTGCCACCGGTAATGACTGCTACTTTTCCTTGAAGCTTCTTACTTTCGGACATGGGATGAAATTCTCCTGACTCGCACTTGCTCTTGGTTGCTCGCCTGATCGATGGACGGAACGTGCTTAGGACAGCACTTCAATGGTTAGAGCTTCGACCCGCCATCGACTGGAATACTGGCGCCGGTGATCCAGCGCGCCTTGTCCGAAGCCAGGAACGCGACCACATCTGCCACGTCCTCCGGCTTGCCGATTCGCTTCAGGGCCTGCATCCCAAGCGTGACCTCGCGTCCCGCTTCTGTCTTCGTGAAATTCGACATATCCGTGTCGATGACTCCCGGTGCGACGGCATTTACGCGTATGCCGCTCGGCCCGAGAATAGCTGCCCAGTTCTTGACCAGAGTCTCGAGTGCGCCCTTGGTAGAGGCGTAGGCAAGAATCGAAGGACCTTCCAAACCGGGCTTGCCCACCACCGTACGGGCTCCGAGAGAAGAGACAACAACAATGCTTGAGCCCTCACCAAGAACCGGCAGCAGTTGCTGCACCAGGAAGAACGGGCCTCGGACGTTTGTGGCAAAGAGGTTGTCAAAATCCTCCACCGCGTAATCCGCGATGCGTGCCGCCTTGCTGATTCCGGCGTTGAGTACAAGGACATCCAATCGATCGCCGACAATGGAGCGGACCTGCCTGGCAAGGAGCGAAGCGCCGTCCGGAGTTCCCAGGTCCGCCGTGATTGCATCTGCGCGGCCGCCTTTCGTTTTGAGCTCGGCCACGAGAGATTCCGCTTCCCTTTTGGAGCGGCCATAGTGAATCAGGACATGCGCCCCGGCCTCAGCAAGGGCCATGGCCGTCGCGCGGCCGATTCCTCTTGAGGCTCCCGTCACAAGCGCAGTTTTGTTTTGAAGTGTAGTCATTGTCTTCTCTATCTCCTTTCAGTTGGCGGATAAGACGAGTGAGGCGCCTGCCGTCAATGGGGAGCCGACGCCGTTAGCTCGCCGGCTCTCAATCACGTCCGTACGGATGCCTCTTTCTTCAGGACAGTGGACTGAATATGTGCGCCGTTTCAGGCGTTCGTTCCACCATCGACGGTCAGATTCGCCCCGGTGATGTACGCGGACTCCGGACCGGCGACGAATGCCACCAGCGCAGCGACCTCATCAACAGACCCATAGCGGTTGAGGGCCGTGGCGGCCTTCTGAGTCACCGCCCAATCGCCCCCCGCGGGATTCAAATCCGTGTCGATCGGGCCCGGCTGGATGTTGTTGACCGTGATGCCCCGACTCCCGACCTCTCTGGACAACCCCTGACTAAACATCTTTACGGCTCCCTTCGTGGCCGAATAGGCTACCAACCCGGGCGTCTGGGCACGCTCGCCCACGCATGAGCCGATCATGATGATGCGACCACCGTTCTTGATATGCTTCAGCGCCGCCTGCGTCGCGACCAATGTACCTCGAAAGTTGAGGTTAATCATGTGATCCATCTCTTCCAGCGTGGTCTCCTCAAACGTCTTCGGAATGGCCGTGCCGGCATTGTTCACCAGTACGTCGAGTCGGCCGAAGGTCGCGACGGTCTTTTCGACGGCGCCCTTGATGGCTTCGACGTCGGCCGCGTCGGCCTGGATCGCGATAGCCTTTCCGCCATCGCGTTCAATCGCTTTGACAACTGCGGAAGCCGCGCTGGCATCCTTCGCATACGTAACGGCCACGTTCGCTCCATCCGCGGCCAGACGCTTCGCAATCGCTGCGCCAATACCGCGGGAACCGCCGGTAACGAGTGCCACTTTGCTGGCTAACTTAGACATAAAATCTCCTTTGACTTTCTGTGAACGATTCCCTGATCCGCTGAAATCCTGCTCGAAACTCTCGGACAGTTCTGAGCCATTCAGTTCTATACGATGATGAAGGCGTGGCGAGGATGCAGAGATATTGAACTATTTAGTTCTTTATCGGAGAATATGTCCATGGGGCGCCCGAAGAACTTTAGCCGAGAGGAAGTGCTGGAGAAGGCGATGCCTGTCTTCTGGACGCATGGATTTTCGGACACGACTCTTCAGGACCTGGAACGAGCCACAGGCGTGAACAAGTCGGGGCTGTATACAGAGTTCCGAGACAAGGAAGATCTGTTTGTCGCGTGCCTTCGGCAATATCTTGAGAATCAAGGGAAGAGGGGGCTTCTCACCAAAGAGCCTCTTGGCTGGGTTAACGTCGAGGCTTTTCTCAAGAATGGTCCTCTCAACAAGGGGGAACAGCAGGGGTGTTTCTCCGTCAACTCGATGCGGGAGTTCGCCATCCTTCCGGACGAGGCTTACGGGGTTGTGACGGAGAATCGGACGCTGTTGCAGCGCCTTCTCGCGATGAACATCGAGGCGGAGAAGACCAAGATGGCTCCTTCCGCAATTGCGGAGATGGTGCTGTCCTTCTTCTCCGGATTGTGCATTGAGCGCAACCTCAAATCCGGTAAGGCTTCGTCGACCCGCAAGATCGAAAACTTTATGACAGCCCTTCGCAGTCTTTAATCGAGCGTCTCTAAATCCGGTCTTACGTGGACCGCGCCGTCTTCTTCGCGAGATTTGCCATTGCCCTTCTTCCTCATTAATTAAGGGATTTTCCGAGGATTTCGCCTGCACGGTTATTCGCTCTTGTTCTCGCGAAGGATGGCTTTGCGGCCGAAATAGCTAACCAGGTAAAAACATACTCCCAGGGATATCACGTCCTTGAAAAGGAAGAGGCCCAGCAAACTCATGTACCTGATCCCGTGGACGAGAACAGTTGTACCAGGCGTCGATATCAGCATGGTGCTGGTTATAAAGAACATAACCGATCCGATAAATCCGCCTACGATACCGGCCTTGGGCTGAAAATGGCCTGCGATCATCAAGAGCGCAGCAGTGATCTCGGTGAGGCCGATAATGTCGGAACCGACGTAAGGACCGAACAATTTGAAGTGCCACCAAACCAGTGGGCTGTTAGAAACCAGGGGAATGATGCCTTCAGCTCCTGGAGCGGTCATCTTATAAGCTCCGGCCCAGAGCAGCATAACAATCATGCCGATGCTGATGACTCGGAAAGGGAGATCAATATCATTTGTCCATGCAGCCAGTTTGGTTAACATACCTTTGGCTTCTCCCCGAAAGGCCGGCAGAGGAAGCCAGACTCTCTTTTCTCGCGCCCATTGCTTGGCCCGATGATCCCAGACTCATCATTACTTCTCCTTGCTATGGCAGCGGCGGCTGCGCATGGGTAATCTGCCGATAGGCATCCTTTTGATACGCCAGAGATTGCCCGTCAGCATAGAGTAGAAATAAGACCGACCGTCCCTCGTGACCGATTGGAAGTCTCGACAATCCTGTCGGCGACGACGACCTGCACAGTTTTGGGAGCTACGAATCGTCCGGTTCCCATGATGAACTCCGCGCCTGTTTTCTTGTAGTTCTCCAGATACATCTCATTCAGGCCGCGCACCATCGCGCGTTTGCGCTCACGAACGCCTGACATATCAATTGTGAAGCCGTTGTGCGCGATGCCAAACTCCTTGCTGTGACGGAAATACGACGCGACTTTGGCACTGTGGATGATGTTCTTGCTGGGAAGACATGCGATGTTTGGACACGATCCGCCGATGTATTTGCGGTCGATGGCTGCGACACGCTTTCCTTCTCCGGCAAACGTCCACGCAGCGATCGTTGATCCGGTGCCGCCACCGAAAATGACGAGATCGAACTCCTCCAGGTCACTGTTCCGCAGCGGCTGAGATGAAGAAGCATATTTTGTGGCGCTCATTTCTTCTCCTGTTCAATACGGTCAATCCCGAAGGCACTTGCTCTCCGGGCAGGACACCAGCGGCTCGATTCCGTGATGGTGTCTGCCCGAAGAATCAGTGAGGCCCTTGTCTTCTTAGGCAGTTTTTCTCATCCGAGCGACCTGTTCGCTCTTGACCTGCTTCGATTTCACTAAATCGGCGGACGACGCTCCTTCGAGCGAAAGCCCATAGCCGACTTCCCGAACCACGCGTTCCTTCAACGGCTGGATGAAATGTACGCGTGTGTTGCGGCGTGTAACCTCAGGAGCCTTCAGGTAGAGTGCTGCCAATTCGCGCGCACGACCGAGCGCCTGGCCGTTCGGCACAACTTCCGCGACCACTCCCCATTCCTGCGCAGTACGCGCCGGGAGTGGCTTCGGATTGAGCAGAAAGGCCTCGGCACGTCCTGCTCCACCGCGATAACTCCACGTGGTGAAGATGCCGTCGCCAGGCGTAACACCTACGGCGTAGTGCGCCACGTCCTGAAAGGTCGCACCCTCGCCGGCCACAATGACATTGGCGAGCAGCGCATAATCGGAGTGCACATAGGCGCGTCCCTCGATCGCCGCGATCACCGGCACGCGTATGTTGGCGATGTTTTCCAAAACCTGAACGCCCTCGTCGTGAACCTGGCTCCAGACTCCGGGATCAGAAACGTCGCCGAAAGATGACCAGTCGACGTCGATAATGAAGTCCCCACCCGCTCCGGTGAGGATGACGATCTTGTTAGCGCGGTCTTGTCCGATGCGGTAAAACGCATCGACATACTCCGTGTGCCCCTGCGCGCTCATAATGCACGGGCCGCCATTGCTATGGAACTCGGCAACCAGCACACCCTCGGCATCGCGGGTTAGCTTCAGGTTGCGATAGGCGGTGAAGTAATCTGCTTGAACGGTCTGCATAGAATTCTCCTTCTCTGTTTTTGATTGTCGAGCTTGAATCGTCCGCAATCGTGCTACGGTCTCGGAGGATTCAGCATGGAATGGCAGCGTGCCTCGGCTAGATTTGCCCCTTGCGTGCGACACATAGACCGCGTGGCTGCCTTCGACATCGACGATCGTAGCGCCAGCGCAGTGGGCGACGGGCCGACTCTAGGAGGCTCGACGCAGTACGCGCCTCTGAGTGCGTTCGTTCAGACCGAGTAGGCGCTCCGCGTTGAGGTGCGCAATCTTCTCCTTGTCATTAACGTTGATGGGCATCTGATCGAAGAATTGCCGAGCGGCTTTCATGTCGCCGTATGGATAGTCCGTGGTGAAGAGGACGCGGTCGATACCGACCGTGTTCACCATGCTCAGATACGCCTGGTACGACAAGCTCCAGCTCTTATCGATCGCGCCAGGCTCCTGGCCGATGTACTCACCAGCGAGGATTCCACCGTAGAAGTTCTCCCGAAGGTATTCCTTGATGGTTCGTTTCAGTCCACCATTCTTACCCAATGGGAATGAATAGTCCGCTCGCCACGCAGTCCAACTCAATATTTCGAGGTGATGGCCCACAATGATCTGCAGCGCAGGAAACCGGTCGAACACCCCGCCCAGGATTAAGCGGAGGCAGTGTACCCCATTGTCGATGTGCCAACCGGTTCCCGCAATTGACAGAAACGCAGATATTTCGGGAGCGAAGCCGCTGTAATAGGCGTCGATCACCGGCTTGGGCGGAATTTGGATATGCATATAGATGGGCACGCCAAGAGCTTCGGCGCTTTCAAACACTGGCCAGAAGAACTTGTCGTCGAGGTAACGACCGTTGACGTGGCCATTTATCAGTGCGCCCACGAAGTGCAGGTTGTTGACGGCGCGCTCGAGTTCGCGGGCCGCAGCCGCGGGGTCTGTCATCGGTAGTGTGGCAAATCCGAGGAAGCGGTCCGGGTGTTTAGAGACCACAGCCGCGAGTTCGTCATTTGCCTGCTTAGTTAGTCCCCTCGATAGCGACGGCTCGAGGCGCTCTGCGCTTGGCGTAGCGTACGAGAGGATTTGCACATCGATACCGGCGGTGTCCATAGCAGCGATCCGACCCTCGCCCAAGTCATAGATGCCTGGTGGGAACCCGACTTTCGGATCATCCGAGGCCGGGAAGTGTCCCGCTTTTTTTAATGCCTCCAACACCTCCAGATATGGATCGTTCGCCTTTTTAGCGGCTTCATATATCGCCGGGAGGCCGTAGTGTTCCTCGAATCCGATAACCTTCATTGAACCTTTCATGACTTGATTCTCCTATTCTCCTAGTAAGGTGACGATGAGTGAACGGTTCGCCGCGTATCTGAGAACGTCCGCGCTCTTTGCCGGAGCATGCCGAGTGCCAGAAGGAGCGTCGCAGTATTGCCTGAATTGAAAAGGTTGTGAAATGGCGAATCTCGCCGGTATTCGTTGAGTGTCGAATCTAAGGCGTCAAGCCGCAGATTAGATTTGCGCCAGGCCGCCATCGACGAAGAGCTCAATGCCTGAGATGTAACTCGCATCGTCCGATGCGAGGAATGCGACCGCCTTGGCAATTTCATCCGGATCTCCGAGCCGGCCCAGCGGAACGTTCTTTGCGAGCTGTTCTTTCATCTGCGTGAGCGCCTCGCCCTTTTGCCAGCTTTCAAATATCGGCGTATCGATATTGCCCGGGCTAATCGCGTTCACGCGGATATGGCGCTCGCGGAGTTCGTTGGTCCAGGTGCGTGCGAAGGACCGGACCGCAGCCTTCGTAGCGCTATAGACGCTAATGCCGGGAAAGCCCTTGATGGTTGCGATCGACGCGTTGAGGATGATCGACGCGCCATCCTTCAGCAGAGGAAGCGCTTTCTGCACTGTGAAAAACAGTCCCTTCACGTTCGCATCGAAGTGAAGGTCGAAGAATTTCTCGTCGACAGTTCCTAACAGCGCCTGCTGTGAAATGCCCGCGTTCGCGAAGACTACGTCAATTTTTCGACCATAGCCGTCGACAAATTCATACAGGCGATCGAGGTCGTCCAGGTTGGCGACATCGCCTGGGACGCCCGTCACCTTTTCGCCGATTTCAGCCACGGCAGATTCCAATACGTCCATGCGGCGGCCCGTGATGAAGACGTGATCCGCGCCTTCAAGTACGAAGCGCTTTGCTGTGGCGAGGCCCATACCCGTCGAGCCGCCAGTGATGATCGCGATTTTGCCCGCGAGTCTCCTGGCACCTACGTGATCAGGTATTGCGCCTGGTTTCGGCGCAGCATGGCTTGCGAGATCAGGACTGCGAAGAGTCGTCTCGGTTGTGGTGCTCATTTCTACCTCCCACGGTGTCGGCGGTTCGCCCGCCCTGGCTGAAATGCAATACGCGTGCCAACTCCTGGATTCCGGCAAGCGATTGAAAACAGGGTGGCGACGCATACGGAACATTGGGACCAGGATGAAGGTGTCAAAGGTGTTATCGAGACGTTGACAGTCGCTCCAGTCCCATCGGGATGCGATTACATTGAGTCTTCCGAGTCCGCGTCATTCAGGGCGTCCAGCGCGTTCAGCTCAGTGCTGCGAACAAGTTGTCTCAGAAGCTCCCTCACAAAGACACCGCATTGGAGCCTGGTATTGTTCTTCATCAACTGCAAGAGCACACGCTCTCCCTCCGGACCGATTCGCGTAAGGCCTCTCAGGTCAACGACGAGTTCGCGCCCCTCAAGATCCTCTCCTGCTTTTTCACAAGCGATTTCGAGTTCCCTGGCCCATGGGGTCACGAGTGTGCCCTCCACAATCAACCTGCGTTCGTGTTGGCCGTCGACAAGCGAGATCTTCAACATGCGCACCTGTCCCTGAGGCCTAAGGAGGCAAGGCGGATGCCAAAGCTGGGTGCGATAAGTACTCGTGTTTTCAGTGCGGAATTAGAGTAGGCGGCCGGGAGTTGAGACTGTCAATGGAGCTTTGACACTTATGCTGCCCGGATCAGGTGTAGTCCCGGGGATAGATGCCGAGTTTTTTTATGCGGGCGAGGAGTGTAGTGCGGTTGAGCCCCATGCGCGCGGCGGCTCCATCGGTACCGCCAACGCGCCCCTTCGATACAGTGAGCGCGCGTACGATCGCGTCCCGCTGTTTCTTTGTATCCTGATCGGCGACAGTGCTGTTGGTATGTAGTGCTTTTATGGTCTCTTTCACTATGCGGGCAATGTTGTCCTGATCTGCAGGGATGCGCTCACCGTCATCGATCTTCACCTTGCGTAGCTCCGATAACGGAGCCTCCAGTGACCTACCGCGCGTGAGAATCACCGCGCGTTCGACGAGGTTCTCCAGTTCGCGAATGTTTCCAGGCCACTCCCATGTCTTCAGGCCCTTCATCACAGCCGCGGGAATACTGTCGATCCTCTTCTGCATTTGTTTGGCGAATTTCTCAACGAAATAGCTCACAAGCAGAGGAATGTCTTCCTTGCGCTCTCGCAGCGGCGGTATTCGGATCGGAAACACGTTCAGCCGGTAGTACAGATCGCTGCGAAATTCATGAGCGGCAACCATCTTTTCAAGATCGCGATTGGTCGCGGCGATGAGCCGAACGTTCACTTTACGGGTGCGCGTGCTTCCGAGCCGTTCGAATTCCCGCTCCTGCAATGCCCGCAATAGCTTGGGTTGGATTTCAACCGGAATGTCGCCTACTTCGTCCAGGAAGAGGGTGCCTTGATCAGCAAGTTCCAGGCGGCCGAGCTTTTGAATGATCGCGCCCGTGAAGGCTCCCTTTTCATGACCAAATAACTCACTCTCCAGGAGACCAGTCGGAATGGCAGCACAGTTTACCTTCACAAAGGTGCGCTCCTTCCGGCGGCTGCCATCGTGAATCGCGCGGGCAATCAACTCTTTGCCGGTTCCTGTATCACCGAGCAGCAAGACTGTTGAATCACTGGGCGCAACGGTTTCGACCAATTGAAGAACGTGCTTTAGCGCCGGACTGTTCCCCACGATTTGTCCGAACTCCATGTCGCCCCGGATTTCTGATTCGAGATAGAGCTTTTCCTGAGCCAGTTTCTCCTTGAGTTCAGAAACCTCGCGATACGCGAGGCAATTCTCGATGGCAATGGTTATTTGCCCGGAAGCATCTTTGAGGAAGTCGACATCTTCAGGCGTGAACAGATTTTCTGTGGTCCGAGCAATTGCCAGGACTCCGACGGCTCGACCCTGGTTCACGAGAGGTATCACACATTGACTCTTGACCCCCTCAGCGAGCAGTAACTCGTAATAATCAGGAGGAAAATCTTCGCGGTTAGCTGTACTTCTAACCACCGGCTCCAGCTTTTCAAGAGCTCGTTTGGCAACACCCACGGGAGTGATGAGCAGTTCTTCCTTAACGAAGCCTCGGCTTTCCGGGAAATCCAATGCGTGCACCCGGAATTTTCCTGATGCCGCATCAGGCAACGAGATGTGCACTAAATCACAATGCATGAGTTCCCGAATACTGGCCGAGATAGCGCGCAGCACTTCCCGAAGCTCCAGATTTGAAGTGATCTGGTTGGTAAGCTTCAGAAGCAGCTGAAGTCGAGTGTTCTGGACGGCGAGAATCTGCTCAGCTTTTTTTCGTAGCTCAATGTCGGTATTGGTTCCATACCATTTGACAACTTTTCCGCTCTCGTCAAATGCCGGAGTCGCGCGGAAAAAAAACCAGCGGTATACTCCGTCGAAACGGCGGAGACGCCCTTCGATCTCACCCGGCTTGCCAGAAGCCAACATCCCTTGCCAATACTCCACCAGCCCGCTTAAATCGTCTGGGTGGACCGCAGTTGTCCAGCCCCAACCCTGTGCCTGGTGGGCCGTCAGGCCGGCGTAATCCAGCCAGCGTTGATTGAAGAATTCAGCCGCGCCGTCCGCAGCGGCTGACCACGCCATCGATGGAATAGTTTCGATAACATCGCGCAGTTCTCGTTCGCTGCGCCGCAGCTTTTCATTCTGACGCTGTAATTCCGCGCGAGCAGCCTCCGCCTGGCGAAGATTGAAATTGTCGTCGATCGCGAAGGCGACTACTCGACCAATGAGCCGCAAAAAGGCAATGTCATCGCTGGTGTAGGCGGCTCCAGGAGGTCCGGACATGCCCAACGCGCCCAGGCGACGATGCGGCGTAGTGAGGGGAACAAAAACCAGCGCGCCGACGTCAAGCCCTTGAGCGGCAATTCCTTCCTTGAGGCGTGCCGGTACTCTTTCATCCGTGTTCCAGTCGTGAATATGGAACGGCTCCTGAGTGGTGTATGCCCGCCACGATGGTCGCAGTTGAACTGGTACATCCGCATAGGCCGCCATGAGGTTCTTCTCCCGGCCCACCACCGCCCATTCGACTTCCGTGGAGTTCTCTTTGTAGACAATGATGTAGAACTGCAGGAACTCCAGGAATTCATGCAACTGGTCAGAGAGGATCTTTGTCAGGTCCTCGGGTTCGCGGCACCCGGAGAGGGCTTCGCTGAGGCGAAGCACCGCTTCGTACCGTCGGCCAGTGCTCCGCGGCAGGACGGACACATCTCCGCTGTTCTCGGATTTGGATGGAGATTCCATCTGGGTTAATTGGCCCAGAGTCTATCCTACAAAACCGGATGATTACCCGGCCTGCAGATCGCATTGCAGTACCTACTGCGGCTCGCGTTGCCTGTTCGAAGGCCACGATAAGTTACTGAATTCAATCGTAGACAAAAGCAGGGCGAACCATGAAGCTGGTTCGCCCCGCCTGTCGTGTGTCTGCTCCTGAACGCTATTGTTTCTTTAGAGGTTTGGCGGCCACCGACGAGGTGACAAAGCCATCCGTCAGGGTTTGAAGGAAAGCAACGATGTCATCTTCCTCGTCGCTGGTTAAGCCCAGATTGCCCAACTGGGTCCTGTTCATGGTGGCCGGGTACTCGGGAGGTGGCCAGCAAGTTACCTTCTCACCGCGCGAACCCTGCGCGCAACGCAACAGCGCCTTAGCGCCACTGGTGCGCAGTCTGTTCAGGCTTCGAAGTACCGCATACGGTCGAGATCGGAGAGCAGCCCCGGACCCGCCGGGCGCCATCCCAGCCTTTTTTGCGTCATTGCGCTGGAAGCCGGTATGTCGAAACCCACAAACGCCGCGAGCCAGCCAAAATGCTCGACTCCCGACTGAGAATTGTCGGGCTTTGAGCTCTACTTTGCTGGTTCAACTTCGCGGTACGGAAATGCCAGGCAGGCTGCATGTTGCTCTTCGAAGCACCCGGCGCCTCCTGTCTCGCTTCCGAGACATCGGGTTCCACCACCCTACGAGTTCGGGAACGCCGAGTTCTGAATCTGCTCGTAGAAATTGCTCCGCTTGTAGTTACGAATAAAGTGCGAGCAGATGTCTTCATTGCAGGTGCCTTCGGTGGTCTGCGGCTTGTAGCCGAAGCCATCCTGGAACGCCTGAGCGATCTGGCGATGGAAGTCCACGCGCGGGAACTGGGCAACCACCTTGTCGCGCAGCTTCGGGTCGAGTCCCTCATAGCCGATGCCCAGCACATCCAGGCCAACTCCGTTGTACAGCAGCTCGACTTCAATCGGCTTGTAGGCCGCGATGCCCGGCGTCGTGTGCAGCGAGATCGCGTCCCACGCCGTCTGGATGCTGGTGTGCGGAACCCCGTGATGCTCCAGGAACTGGCGCACTGCATTGGCGCTGTCCACTTCGAAGCGGTCGCCTTCACTGCGGAAGGTTTTCAGCAGGCCCAGATCATGAAACGCCGCGCAGACAAACAGCAGTTCCGCATCATACGGCTGGCTGGTCTGACGGCCCAGCTCATTGGCCCAGAAGAAGACACGGTGCGAGTGGTTGATGAGCAGCGGTGTGCTGAACTGGTAGAGCAGACCGGTGGCCTCGCGCGTCAGCTTGCTGTCGGGAACCCCGGGCGCCAGCTTCTGGTGCTTCTCCTCTGGAGTGGGCACGGGAATGATGTGCTTGGGGAGGCGGAAATTGAGGCTGTTGATAGGCATTGGACTCTCCTTGGGAAATCGAATAACGGACGAAGGCGCGGGCAGGGACGTTGCTTAGCGCTCACCTTCCGGAACAGATTGCCCGAGCAATATCGTCCCGTTATTCGCTGGACCGCGCAACAGCTTCGTCCTGAATACGAGAGGTTATTGGCTCGCTTAAGACACTCACCCTTGGGATTCCCGTGTCTTTAGCTTCGCGAATTATCCAGGCTTGCCGACAACAGTTGATTCAGCCGTGACTGTTAAGCCGAGGCCTTTGGCTACCCGCGCTCCCAGGTCGGGGTCGACCGGGTGACCAGTAGCTTTTCACCGCGCGCTCCTGGATGAAGCGCTCCACCCCCTGGCTCAGGTGCCAGACGATGTTGCCGACCAGATGGTCCCGCTCGGTGGGCGACATCACCTGGCGGTAGAGCGTGCCGGGCTGGATGAAGTCGTTGTCGTCCTTGTGCGCCAGGTAGGCCGTGCGCATGATCTCGGCGGCTTCCACCAACCAGCTCGGATCGCGGTAACGCTTGCGGGTCGGCCCGCGGGCCGCCGTAACTGTTCGGCGCGTAGACTGGCTGGTTCCCATTGTGGCGGTAGCACATCGGGCCGTCCTTGTTGTAGTTGTGCACCTCGTTGATCGGCTTGTTGATCGGCAACTGATGCATAGTTCGGGCCGTTGCGATAGCGGGCCGAGTCGCCGTAGGCGAACATCCGCCCTAGCACCATGCGATCCGGGCTGGGCCCGATGCCCGGGACGAAGTTCGACACCTCGAACGCGACCTGCGTGACCTGGGCGAAGAAGTTATCGGGATTGCGGTCGAGCACCATCCGGCCGATCGGGATCAGTGGGTAGTCCTTGTGCGGCCAGACCTTGGTGATGTCGAAGGGGTTGAACCGATAGTTGGCCGCATCCTCGAACGGCATGATCTGCATCTCCAGGCGCCAGGCCGGGTAGTCCTTGCGGGCAATCGCATCCCACAGGTCGCGCCGGTGGTAGTCGAGGTCCTCGACGAACATGGCCCTGGCCTCGGCGTCGGTGAAGTTCTGGACGCCCTGCTCGGCCTTGAAGTGGTACTTGACCCAGAACTTCTTGCCCGCGGCGTTCTCCCACATATAAGTGCTGCTGGAGTAGGCGTTCATGTTGCGCCAGGTGCGCGGCGTGCCCCGGTCGCTCATCAGGTAGGTTACCTGGTGGGCCGACTCGGGCGAGAGCGTCCAGAAGTCCCACTGCATGTTGTTGCTGCGGATGCCGGTGTCGGGCAGACGCAACTGCGAGTGGATAAAGTCGGGGAACTTCATCGGGTCGCGAACGAAGAAGACCGGCGTGTTGTTGCCGACCATGTCGTAGTTGCCCTCCTCGGTGTAGAACTTGATGGCGACGCCGCGCACGTCGCGGTCCGTGTCGGGGGCGCCTTCGTCGGCGGCCACGATCGAGAAGCGCAGGAACAACGGCGTGCGCTTGCCAACTTTGTTGAGGAAGGCGGCCTTGGTCCACTGGGTGACGTCGGCGGTCACCTCGAAGTAGCCGAAGGCGCCGCCGCCCTTGACGTGGTACACGCGATCGGGGATGCGCTCGCGGACGAAGTGGGCCAGCTTCTCGATCAGGTAGGTATCCTGCATCAGCACGGGGCCGCCGGCGCCGACCGTGAGCGAGTATCGTCGCTCGGTGCGGGGCTGCCGGCATCGGTTGTTGTCAGAGGTCGTTGTTCTTCGCGTTGGTCGCTCATTTGTTCCTCCAATCTCGAACTGTTACTCGCTGTTGGACATGAGCCAAGTCATCCGATGAAAAAAATGGCCTGTCCTCCGATAATCAGGGCGTGGTGAAGTGATAGACCCCGCTTTTGAGGGGATCAACCCTGCCGTTGCCACCCATCGATCCAACGCTGTAGTAGTACGTCGTCTTCGGCTTGAGCCCGTCCACGCGCACCCGGAAAACCGTTTCAGGATGATTCTGGTTCAACTCGATATGCGACTTCGCAGTCTGAGTCAGATGAGCCGGATCGGTTCCGTAGTGCACGACACCGAAGTGCTCAGTCGAGCCTCCGGGGTTATTGCTGGTCCATCGGATGATTGCCAGTCCGTCTTTGACCGACTCGATCTCCGGTCCCGCCGTGATCTGGACACTCGCCGCTGAACGGGGCCGGAGCAAGTACCTGGGCCTGCGAAACAGATTGAGAGCAGATCGCATAGCAGAGCAGCACGGCCACAGCCGCGATCACGGACGACGGAGGGAACTTACGCATGTGCAGACTGTTCATGGATTGACCTCGAGGGGATGGATCTTCCTTGGAAGAAGCGAGACAGGGCGCATGGAGTCGCCTCCATGTACCCCGTCCCGGCAAGGATTGGTCCTATTGCTGGTGCGGCATTTGTTCCATTAGCTGCCTGAGTACATCGGCGGAAATGATCGTCGAATTTCCCTGGGTGGAAGCATTGCCGCCGGTCATGCAGGCTCCCGTATAGGTGTTGACGTCGGGGTAAGGAGTTGTGTAACCGTCACTGAGCGTTTGCAGGAAGGCGACGATCTCGTCCTCCTCGGTCATCTGTCAAGCCCAGGTTGCCGGTGGTCATGTCGATATTTTGAGTTACCTCGGGCTCAGGCCAGCAGTTGACTTTCTCCGTTGTTCCCGCAGGGCAGTTGCCGGACGACACGGGCATCCGGTACAGGTCTCGCGTGTTGTAAAAGTGGACGAGTTGCTTCAGGCTCTTGATATATCCATTGTGGAAGAACTCCTTCTGGAAGTAGGGCCCTGGAGCTTCTGTGGTGGGGCAACTTGGCGGTGCAAACCCCGCATTGCGAGCCGTCATCACTTGCATCTGGCCGTCGACGGTTGACGCATACTTCCGCCAACTGGAGTTTGGATTGGGAGCCGAGGCGTAGCCGCTTCTGAGGAAGGTCCCGAGCCCATAATCGGTGTACGAATAGCCCGCCACATTGACCGTGTAGCCGTAAGAATCCGGCGTGGTCTCGTAATAGAATGCGACCCTCGGATTCTTGGGCAGTCCCTCGTTCGCCGAACCGAAGCAGGTGAAATACGGTGTGACGTCCGCGGTTGCGCCCGTGTCTACGCCGTCTGGAGCCTTCCCTGCAGGAGGTTGAGGGGTCGGGGCGGTCGATCTGCCGTCCAGGTGGCATGAATTGCAGTTTCCTTTGCCGTTGAACAGTTCGTATCCCGCCTTCTCTTTTGCCGTAAACGTGTAGGCTCCGGCCAGATAAGCGTCGAATTTCGAGGTGAAAGGACTAACGGCGAGGCTGTGCTCGTAGGCATTCAGGGACTGTGCCCAGTGATCGTAGTCCGAATTCGCGCGGTTACGGTCACCGGGGCTCAGGTAGAGGGGTTGAGTGTTGCCTTCCAATGACGCAGCGCCGTTGGGAGTAGCGCAGATCCGCGCCGTATCGGAAGGCCAGGTGATGTCCAATGAGCCGGCGCCCCATACCGTCTCGAAGAGAGATTTGTACGGGGAGAGCGAAAGTTTATACGCGATGCAGGCCGTATCCGGGTTGCCCATCTCGTCAGGATCGACAGGAGGAAACTGTGCCTGCTCGGCGTCGGGACTCCTGATCAAATATCCGGTTGCGCGCGAATCCCAGAAATTTCCTCCAAAGAAAAGGCCCTGCATCGCGTCGTACTGCAGAGGAGGAAAGTAGGGGGAATAGGTGTATCTCTGTGCTGTCCGCTTGGCCGCCCGGAAGTGAACCGATCCGGGATACGCGATCATGGTCAGATTGACTGACGGAATCGGCCCGCTGAAGGCCGCGTAGGGCATGTGGCAGGATGCGCAAGCCTCGATTTTCGATGGGTGACATGGTCTTATCGAAATTCATCAGCTTGCCCAGTATTTCGACTGCATGCCTGGCCGGAGTTCTGCAGGATCGGCGGGTTTCCGGCAACAGTGGGAGGGGGCAATGCCTTCCATTGCTTGATCGCTTCATTCTCGATGACACCTATTTCCCGCAGAACTCTCGCGATCTCGGAATTTAAGTTAGAGGGGAGAATCCCGGGAGGGTAGGGGTTGTAAACCGGCGCGGCCGTCGCGGTTTCAGTTTGTCCGTGTACGACCTGATGGGAGAAAGACATGACAGCCGCGACCGTCGCACAGGCTGCCGCTAGTGCTAGCAATCTAGTCTGTTTCATTGTGGGACCCCCCTATCAATCAGTAGGGTTCGGGTAGGACGAATGGCTCGCCCAGGCCACGCGGTCGCTGCGATGCTTTCGCGGATTCTTCTAATACTTACCCGAAAAGGGAAGTAACGCTGGGAACCATGTCGCTATCTCCTGATGAAAGGGGGAGCGAATGAGTCACTCAATAAGAACGGAGAGAGGGAGGAGGAGTGACTCGAAAACAACCGGGGACGATAAGGTCTATCGAACGTGAGGAACAATCATAAGATCGCTTGAAAATAAATGTCAAGGTCAAGGCTGTGAATATTTTTGCGGAAGGCTGGCTAGGGACGAAGCAGATATGAAGGCCTGGGAATTTCGTGACGCGCGGGACCCCGTGAAACAGAGGATGCGTGAACTGGAGGAGCAACAGCGGGCTCAACTGGCCGAAGAGATGGCGATCGAAGTCGCCGTTGAGAGATGGCTGCTCAAGGATCGCTCGCTTTGCTGATGTTGGTCTTAACAAAATTGTAAGTGGTAGAAGCCATTGTTTGGCAATCCGCTTCATGCTTGTTGTTAAGTTCGTCACTCCGCTGTCTTTTAAGTTCTCTATCTTCTTCTCTGTTAAGCCCAATTGCGTGTCCCTCTATTTACCCAATCAGGACACTACCCTCCGCTATTGCATCTGGATTATCGGCAGTGCCAAAATTGAGATTGAAGGGTCAACGCGATGGCCACCGAGTTGCGGAAGACCGGAGTTGACGTCGTCGGCGACATGCCGTGGGGTACGCACTTTTGTCTCTTCTACGAGACGACGGCGGACCTCCTGGAAATAACGGTCTCCTACTGCAAAGCTGGGTTGGAGAATCAGGAGTTCTGCCTGTGGGTAATTGCCGAACCTCTCACCGTGGAAGACGCAAAGCGTGCACTGCGCCGAGCCCTACCGGACTTCGATCGATACTTCGTTGAACGCAGCATAGAGATTGTCGCAGCTCGCGACTGGTATTTGCAGGATGGAACGTTTGATCTTTACCGAGTCATTGGTGGTTGGAACGAGAAACTCGCGCGCGCATCGGCCAGAGGTTACGCCGGTGTAAGGGTGACCGGCGATACTGCCTGGCTTGAAAAGAAGGACTGGAAGGACTTCTGTGAATACGAGGAGTCACTCAATCAGGCCGTCGCCAACCAGCGTCTTGCGGTCCTGTGTACCTATCCGCTCGCCGCGTGCGGAGCTGGTGAAATCCTGGACGTAGTGCGAACACATCAGTTTGCAGTAACGAATCGGCGCGGGAATTGGGACGTTATCGAGACTGCCGGGCACAAACAAGCGAAGGCTGAAATTAAACGCCTGAATGAGGAGCTTGAACAACGCGTCAGAGAACGGACCAGTCAACTGACATTGCTCAATAGCGAGCTGACGAGGGAAGTACTCCAACGTCAGCGCGCCGAGGAGGCGCTGCTGCGGAGTGAGGCCTATTTAGCGGAAGCACAGAGAGTGAGCCACACCGGCAGTTTCGGTTGGAGCGTACTGAGCGGGCATATCGTCTGGTCAGACGAAACATTTCGAATTTTTGAATATGACCCAACAAACAAACCTACAGTGCAAGTCATTCTGCAGCGAACGCACCCGGATGACAGAGCCTTCGTCCAGCAAACGCTCGATCAAATAGCACGGGATAGGAAGGCTTTTGATTTTGAGCATCGGCTGCTCATGCCGGATGGTTCGTCGAAGCAGGTTCGCGTTGTTGGTCATCCCTCAACAAACCATGAATCGGACAATTTTGAATCCGTGGGGGCGATCACGGATATCACCGAGAGCAAGCGAGTGGAAGAATCGCTGCGTCGGAGCGAAGGTTATCTGGCGGAAGCCCAGAGGCTCACACATACGGGCAGTTGGGTCTGGCGGGTGGCGGGACGAGACGCCTTATATCTATCCGAGGAATGGTATCGGTTATACGGTTTCGACCCGCGAGCTGGTGCGCCGACCTGGGAGGAAAGGCTGCAGCGCATGCATCCGGAGGATCGAGCTCTATACCAAGAAACAATCGATCGATCCATAGCGGAAAAGTCGGATTACGAAGTGGAATTCCGAATCCTTCTTCCGTCCGGCACCGTCAGGGACGTCCACTCCGTTGGCCATCCTGTTTTGAACTCATCTGGGGATTTGGTGGAATTCGTAGGCAGTTCGATTGACATCACCGAACGCAAGCGGATTGAAGAGGCCCTGCGCCAACGCGAGGCGTATCTGGCCGAAGCACAGCGGCTGACTCATACCGGCAGTTGGGCCTTCGATCCTAATACGGACAAGATGGTCTACTGGTCGGAGGAAACGTTCCGCATCTTTGAATTGGATCCACGGGAGGGTCCACCAACGCTGCAAACGTATCGGCAGCGAATCCACCCCGAGGATCGCGAGAGGGTTCATCATCTTCGCACACGAATCTTTCGCGAGAAAGTCGACTACCTCGACGACTACAGGACTCTTTTCCCCGATGGAACAGTCAAATACGTTCACGTGATCGGGCATCCCGTGCTCGACGATGCCGGAGAAATCCTGGAATACATTGGCACGGTGGTTGATGTGACTGATCGCAAACGTTCCGAACAAGAGCGCGAGAGGTTATACCAGTTAGAAGCAGATCTCGCGCACATAAATAGAGTGACCACAATGGGAGAGCTGACCGCTTCGCTCGCGCACGAAATCAAGCAGCCGATTGCCGCAGCGTTGACAGACGCCAGAACCTGCTTGCGTTGGCTTCATCGCGACGAGCCCGACACGGCAGAAGCATCGGAAGCTGCGTCAAGGATAGTGAAAGACGCAACGCGCGCGGCAGACATCATTAGCAGAATCAGCTCGTTGTTCAAGAAGGGCGCTTTGCAGCACGAGTTAGTCGATGTAAATGAGCTCATTCGAGAAATGATTGTCCTGCTACGCAGTGAGGCGGGTCGGTGTTCGATTTCGATCCGTGGCGAACTTGGGAACGAGCTTCCCAAGATCATGGCGGACCGCGTGCAATTGCAACAGGTATTAATGAACCTCATGCTCAACGGGATGGAAGCCATGAAGGACATAGGCACTGGAGGTGAACTTACTATCAAGTCGCAGCAAGACAACAATCGTCAACTCCTCATCTCGGTCGGCGATACGGGGGTAGGACTAGAGCCAGAACAGGCGGAGCAAATCTTTAATACCTTCTTCTCCACCAAACCTCAGGGCACCGGCATGGGTTTGCCTATTAGCAGGTCCATCATCGAATCGCATGGCGGCCGTTTGTGGGCGAGCGCCAACTCCGGGCCGGGCGCAACCTTTCAGTTCACCTTGCCCAGCGAAGTCACCGGGCATAAGGCTGCGTAGCCTGGCGACTGTACTCCGCAAGAACCTCATCCAACCCGGATGCAGGCATTTCTTCCACCCGGTATTCATGGCGCCTCGCGCCGAGAACATTCTAGATTTTGCTCCGGCGAGGGAGCGGTACAGCTTGAACACCGCCGTTGCGAATCACGGCTAACGTACAACGTATTTGGACAGCTAGAAGATCTTTCTGATCGCCTTGCCGGTACCTTTGACGATCTTCCCCGTCCCTTTTGCTGTACCAACAGCGACGTTCTTGCCTGCAGATGCTCCGCCTTTTCCAACGGCTCCGGCGGCATCGACAGGATGAAGAGTAACCAGGTCTGCGGCGCCCTTGCCGGTGCCCTCAGCAAGATTGCCTGCACCCTTACCCGCGCCTTTCCCGATGTCACCGCTTCCGCTTCCGATCTCGCCGCCGGCGCCTCGGCCCTGTTTCTGTACAGCGGACTGGCTCGTAGCCTTATTTGTCGTTGTAGCCGACTGATTTTGGCCGTAGGCACTTAAGCTCATTGCAAGTAGCGCAATTGATAAGATTCCAGTTTTTCTTCTCACGTGTCTTACCTCCTGTTTATTCGATGCTTCAATTGCACGTCAGTCGCATGTGGGGATGAGCCATCACGGCGAACCACCTTCTCGCGCGCCGGCTATGTGTCAAAACATATCTTGCTCAGTCGGCATGTTGACAGATGCGAATGTGGACTCGTTCGCAGACCCGGCCGATTGACGCACTGTGTATCAACCGGTCGAGGTTGTGAAGTGCTGACGAAGGCGTCGGTTACAAGGACGTACTTCTTCTTCTGAAAGAAGCCCATAGCTTTTGGTTCTCCGATTGCTCCTAGCAGAGATGGCGCATTCGCTGACGGTGGCGATTCGCCGAATTAGACATTGGAGAGAAGAGAATGAGTGATAAAGAGAAGGAGAGTGAGCTCCTGGAGAGTCCATCGCGGAGAAGCTTTCTAGGAGCCAGTTCTGCCGCCCTCGCCGCGGCGGCGTTCGTTGGATTGACGGCAAACGCACAACAGCGCGATGACGTTCGTAAGGCTGAAAGTGATCAGTCTTCGAGCGATCCGGGGCAGGAGAACAAGCCTCTTCTGGCCGAGAACCCGAACACCAACACACCTCCTCCGACGGATTATGGAGACATCGGCCCCATTTGGTATTCCTTTGACCTCGCAAGGAAGCGCGTGGAGGAAGGTGGCTGGACGCACCAGGTGACGCAACGCGAACTGCCTTCTTCGACAGAGATCACTGGGGTCAACATGCGGCTTACCCGTGGCAGCTTCCGCGAATTGCATTGGCACACGGCAGATGAATGGGCCATTATGCTCTATGGCAATGCTCGCGTCACCGTCCTGAACCCCGATGGAACGATGTTCATCGACGATGTGAGCAAGGGCGACCTCTGGTATTTCCCTCGCGGATTTCCGCATTCCATTCAAGGTCTGGGGCCGGATGACGGCTGCGAGTTCCTGCTTGTTTTTGATGAAGGCATGTTCTCGGAAGACGGCACTTTCCTCATCTCCGAGTGGGTCGCACATACACCGCCTGAGATATTGACAAAGAACTCCAATCTTGATCGGACCGCTATCGCAAAGTTGCCTACAGATCAACTCTATATTTTCCCTGCCAACCTTCCTGGAACGCTGGCGCAGGACAGGGCAGCCGTTGGCGGGAAGAGCGTAGAGTCTCCCATCCGATACACCTTCAAGATGGCGACGATGGCTCCGACAAAGAAAACAGCCGGGGGAGAAGTCCGTGTCGTAGACTCCCACAACTTCCCAGCCTCAAAGAACGTAGCCTCCGCACTGGTCACCGTTAAGCCGGGAGGCATGCGCGAGTTGCACTGGCATCCAAATGCCTCCGAGTGGCAGTTTTACGTTGCGGGCAAGGGGCGCATGACCGTATTTATGCCCCCGGGGAGGGCCCGCACAATGGACTTCAACGCCAACGATGTTGGCTACGTGCCACCGGTTGCCGGTCACTACATCGAGAATACAGGCGATACAGATCTGGTCTTTCTCGAAATGTTCAAGACCGACCAATACATCGACTTCTCCATGAACAACTGGATCAGACACCTTCCTCCGGAAATGGTGACTTCGCACTTGAACATCGACGAGGCAACCATCAAGAAGATCCCGGCAGAAAACCAAGGAGTGATCGCAGGATAGCCGTTCATCTTATGGCGGTGCTGAAGGATTCATAGTAGTCGTTCCGCACCGCAGTTATCTACAAAGTGTTAATGCACAACTCTCAAAAGAGGGCTCACAAAATGACACCGCAAGCATTCACGTTTGCAAGTTCTCCCTTCGTGCCGATCGCTATTGGGTTTTTTGGTTTGGGTACCGGCTACTTTATCTGGGGTGGGCAGGCCTTGTTTGGGTTTCCTAAGACCAGTCCCGAGGTCAACCGATCCCTGGGGTTATGGGGTTTTTGGATGCCGGGCTTCATGCAGTTCCTCACCGGCATCTACCTGTTGACCGGATTGACCTGGTTCGAGGTCTTCAGGAATTCGGCTCCGCTGTACATGGCTGGCCTCGCTTTTACGGCTTACGGCATTCACTGGTTTGCGATGGCCCACCGGCGATATATCGATTCCAGCGCGCAGCTGGATGGCTGGATGGCCATAGCATTCCTGTTTCTCAGCATTCTTGGCGTTGACGTTTTCCGGCGTGCGGGAGACATCCCCGTGATGATCATCTTTGTCGGCTTGACCTTGATCTATGCCACGGAGATTCCAACTCGCTTGTTCTCGTGGAACTTGGGTGGCCGCGTCACGGCGCTGTTCCAAGTCATTACTGGTGTCTGGCTGATGTACTGCACCTACGCGATAACCGTAGATCTGGCATTGGGCGCCAAAGCCTGGATTTAGTGAGGGCCTACCCTCAGTAAGGAGTCGAAAGCAGAAATGATCAAGCAGACGAGGCAACGTTGGGGCTTCCCCATGGCATTATTTGCTGCTCTTCTTGCCGCTCCCGCGGCGTTCGCGCAATATCAATATCCGCACAACTACCCAAAAACATTTGACCAATATAAGGACTACCCGCAGTTACGCGGCCAGACGCAACCCTTGACGGAGGACAAGTTGCCGTCCTGGATGACGCTGGATGGCGAACTCCGTTCGCGCACCGAGGATCAGACGGCGATCAATCTCCTTCCTGGACAAGACAAATTCTACGAACTTGAGCGGGTTCGGGGAGGCATGGAAATACGGCCAGCCTCGTGGCTGTCGACCTATGTCCAGTTCCACGATCTTCATGCCTTAGGACTTCCACTCAAGTACACCGCCGCCAACATGCGGGACAACTTCGACTTTCGCCAGGCCTATGTGGAGCTTCACTACAAACCGGTGAAATTCTTCGCTGGAAGACAACTGCTCATTTTTGGAAATGAGCGCGTGATTGGTATCAGCGATTGGACCCAGACGAGTCGCAGCTTCGATGGCTTCGACGCGCGCATCGGGGATAAGAACCGCGTGGACCTGTTCAGCGCCTCGGTCGTGAATATATATCCCACGAGTCTCGATATGCATGCGGGAGGCCTGAATTACCATGGCGTGTACGGATCCATTAATACCTGGGTTCCGCGGACTAGTGTGGAACCGTTTGTGCTGGTGAAAGCGATGCCTCGCGTGCTGAGTCAGCAGAACATTTATGGGACGGAGACTGAAGTGACCCCGGGCCTGCGTGTCCAAGGCTTTCCGGGCTGGAATATCGACTACGACGTAACAGGTACATTGCAACGTGGCAGCTACTCAAATGATTCGATCCATGCGGGGTCTCTCCTGGTAAAAGCCGGATACCTGGCTGCATCGCTGCCCTGGAAGCCACACCTGCTGGGGGAGTATGACTATGCAACGGGTAATACCCGCCGCAATCCCAAACAAATCGGTACATTCGATCAGCAGTATCCAAGCAACCACAATGCCTTTGGACTTGTCGATTTGTTTGGTTTTCAAAACATAACGCAATATCGCCTGAATACGGATTTAAACCCATACCCGCAGCTGACGCTACTGTTCCAGGCAGAATCCCTGCGTGCCACGACAAAATATGACGGTCTGTATAACGGCGCCGGGGCACTCTTTGTGAAAGCTCCGTCAGCCGGCTTTACGAGTGATGATATTGGCACAGGATTCGATGCGTCGGCCAAGTACGTGTATCACAAGTACTTCGTCGTCCAGGCTGGTGTCGGCCATTTCTTTCCGGGGCAGATCATGACTCAAAATGGTCACGCTGCTCCGCTGACGATCTCCTGGCTGCAGCTCACCTATCGATTCAAGATGAACTAACTAGAGCCTCTCCTACACAATGCGAATTGCGACGACCGAGTGCCGGAGTGAACGCCCCTCCACAAATTTCAATTGCTGCGAACGCTCACGAAGCCAGCGAGAGAGGCCTACCGCCAGCGTCATGATTGGTTTCAGGGCCTTTCATATCTATAACCACGATAGTGATATCGTCTTCCTGCCCCTTCCTCGGTCCGTCGCCCGACCAGGCAAGAGCCTCTCTTAGCAACAGTTCGACAAATTGCTCTGTTCCATAGTCCCGCTTTTCGTTGATAAAGGTTGGTAATGCGGCCTCTCCGAATGATTCTCCCGATGCATTCTCCGCCTCAGTGAGACCATCCGTATATAGCAAGAGTCTGTCCCCCGCCTCGAAGTGAAACTCGCTTTCGTCGTATGACTCATCTGGCCGTACGCCGAGCAGAAGCCCAGATTCTCCCAGCTTCTCCAAGGACTGTGTTCTGCGGCGCCACAACAACGGCGGTGGATGTGCGCCGGCCGCATGTCGGCCGATTCGATTTGCGGTGTCGAGGTATAAATACGTTGCAGTTACATATTGTTCATGAGCCTCCTGGCAGAGTATGGTGTTTAGCCCGGCGATGATACTGGCGGGCCCACCACCGTTCCCACATTGCGTCGAGACAGCCACTTTGACCATGGATGCGACAAGCGCGGCAGGGACTCCATGCCCGATGACATCCGCTACCAACACACCAATGCAGCACGGCTGAACCGGCAAAAAATCGTAGAGGTCGCCTGCGACGTCGGCCATAGGTGCGTAACGCACGGCAATGTTGGCATTTTCGAGGGAAGGAATTTCGCGAGGGAGAATGGTCTTCTGAATCCTTGTGGCCGCACGCATTTCGTCATTCAGCGAAATGAGTCTCCGATCGTCTGCGATTATGCGCTGGGCAGTGACATACCAAAGACAGATTACCAGCGCAAGAAACCCATACGGTTCAACACCGGTATGCCAATCTCCGACTTGCCTATGGAGCAGACGATCGGTCGAAAACGCGCAGAAGAATGCGATCATCCCTGCAAACAGGATTCGTCTGTGCGGCAAGGGCGGAGGCTTATATCCGGCGAGATATCCTACGGCCAACACAAGCGGCACCATGATAACCAGGGTTGTCCCAGGCGGAGGAATCAGCTTTAAGAGGTGGTGATGCCCGATATCCACCGCCGCTGCGGCTGTCACCGCGCAATAAATTCCAATTAGCCATCGAAGTGACGCGCGCCATCCTCGTGCGTAGAAATCCTCAAAAAGTAAGAGCCCGGGAACAACCGTTGCGAGGCTGATGAGGTGTTCAACGGCAAGTCCGATCGCCTGGGGTTGTCCAAACGCCTGCCGAAAAACAGAATTCCTGACAGTAAGGACAATCGCGTAGAGTATGGAAAACAGACCAAACCAGAGCAAGGATCTCTCGCGGTCCCTCCGCCGAAAAGCATAGAGAGTGATAGCAGCAGCGCCGAGCGTTGCTATGAGGTCGCTGATCAGCAGGTGAATGATGGCACTACGCACAAAAGTATCCTTCGAGCGATCTGTTTTCGATCAGACGACACGGCATAAGCCCTTCCAGCGGATTGCTTATTGTTTGACTGACTATTGTCACGTGGGAGTCGGCCCACAACTGCAATCGACGCGCAAACGGGAAGAGGACCGGTTCCGAATCGTTGGCTCGAAGGAGTTGCGACAGAAACAGCCGGGCCCATCGCCTGGGGCTAACATTTTGTGCCGGCGTTTGGGTTCGGGAAAGTGTCTTCCTTGTCTTCTTCGCTTCGATCGAGGCAGGCGAAATCCTTCTCGATCAGGAGCGCAAGCGACCCGCGGTCTCCCAGGCTGATATCTTCGGCGATCCCGACCTGATCGGTGATGCCCCACTCGTTCGCCTGGCCGGCAGGGATTAGAATCGTCACTTTGTTCACGGCGTATTGAACGGTCAGTCGACTAACCGACAACTTCTGTTGCAGGGCATAGGTGAATGTGGCGCCAGCCTCCGGCGCGAAGTGAATTGTCTCCTCCAGACAGTCGCCGCCAAAAGTCTTGCAACTTCCGAGCGCGATACCCTTAGACGCAAGGAATCTCCCTTAATTCGCAGCTTCATTTTTCACTCCCGGTGCCGCCGATGTATATCCATCGATGTGCTTGCTGCCGTGGTAGATATTAAAATGGTCCTCTCGCAGGAACCCTACGAGGGTAATGTCGAACTCCTTCGCAACCTGTACCGCGAGGCTCGATGGAGCCCCAACTGCCGCCACCATTGGATTCCGCCCATCAGTGCTTTCTGCAGAAGTTCAAAGCTGGCGCGTCCAGACAGCAAAAGCAAACGATCCCGCAAAGGTGTGCGGTCCGCAAGGAATTCAGAGCCGATAAGCTTATCCACTGCGTTGTGGCGGCCTACATCTTCACGAAGCGCCAATAGATTCCCGGCTGAGTCGAAGAGCCCCGCACCGTGCAATCCACCTGTGCGATCAAACACTCCCTGAAATGCGCGGAGACATTCAGGGAGACGATAGAGCACCCGCGCGTCCATTTTAAAGTTGTTTGTCGTCACGCGGCGGGCAGACCGTGCGCAAGGCAAGGAGAGATGCTTTGCCACAGATGCCGCAACTTGAAGTTGTATAGAAATTGCGTTGAAGGCTTCCTAGATTCATCGTGACGTCCGCTGCCAGATCCACTCGAACGATATTCTGTTTGGAACCGAGCTTGAGCGCATCCATTGCGTGAGGAGATAGTTTGTCCTCACTGAAGGAGTGTCCTGCGTGGCCCCGGCGA
>CAWAPC010000015.1:0-79025 GCA_963783805.1 uncultured Acidobacteriaceae bacterium
ATGTGCCCAATCATGCGTGGTGCTTCGATTGTGTGCCTGAAGAGAACAGCCTGCTGCTTGGCTTCGGAAAACATCGCGTTGAAGTTCCCTCCATCGATCTCGTATTTTCGCAGCCGCGTGCGCTGCTGGGCGATGCCGTCCATGCGCGCTTCGGAACGGAGTTCTCTATCCGCTTCGACTTCCTCGATACTATGGGAGGCGGCAATCTCTCGTTGCAGGTGCATCCGCTCACCGAATACATTCAGGACAAATCTAGGATGAACTACACCCAGGATGAAAGCTACTACCTGCTCGACGCAGGTCAAGGCGCCACCGTTTATCTGGGATTAATGGACAACGTCTCTCCGAAAAAGATGGTTGACGATCTTTTCCGCGCGCAACAGGGTGCCGGGGAGTTTTCTTCGGACGAATATGTGAACCGCTGGCGGGCGCAGAAGCATGACCATTTCCTCATCCCCGCGGGTACGATTCACTGCTCGGGTGCAGAGAGCATGGTGCTTGAGATCAGCGCTACTCCTTATATCTTTACCTTCAAACTGTGGGATTGGGGGCGCCTCGGGCTGGAT
Organism: uncultured Acidobacteriaceae bacterium; assembly: GCA_963783805.1. GTDB lineage: Bacteria > Acidobacteriota > Terriglobia > Terriglobales > Acidobacteriaceae > Silvibacterium. Next base: position 567 of record CAWAPC010000015.1, read on the forward strand.
GGAAAGCCGCGGCCCATCCACATTGAACACGGCGCGGCGAATATTCAGTGGGACCGCACCACGAAGTGGGTTCAGAGTGAGTTGATCAACCAGTTCGAAACTGTGGCTGAGGGTGACGGTTGGCGTGAAGAGCGCACCGGTCTCCACAGACGAGAGTTCATCGAGACCCGCCGCCACTGGTTTACCGGACGAGTTCCTCATGATACCCGCGGCGGAGTCAACGTCCTTAATCTGATCGAGGGCGAAGAGGCAATCGTCGAGAGCCCCACGGATGCCTTCGAGCCGTATGTTGTCCACTATGCCGAGACTTTTATCATTCCTGCCGCTGTCGGCGCCTACACCATTCGCCCGCGAGGTTTGTCAGCGGAAAAGCAGTCCGCCACGATCAAGGCATTCGTGCGCACAGAGGTGTAGCCCATGGCTTTTGACGATGAAAAAATGCTTGCTCTGCTCGCGCCGGAATATCGCGCATACATTGAACGACTGAGGGCGACAGGCGGTCCTCCGGTTAGCGAGCTTTCGGTACCCGATGCCCGGAAGCTGATGCGCGACATGCAGCAGGTTGATGTATCTTCCTATCCAGTTACCACGGAGCGGCACCCGCTCGACGGCTTCTCCATGCTGATCCTCAAGCCCGCCGCTCTCCACGAACCGCTGCCGGTCATCGTCTATTTGCATGGCGGTGGATGGGTCCTGGGTGATGCCTATACGCATGCCCGCATGGTGCGCGAAATCGCTTTGCAGTCGCAGGCGGCGGTTGTTTTCGTGGAGTATGAACGCGCGCCCGAAGCGCGCTTCCCGCTTCCTGTCGAACAATGTTATCGGTCGCTCACATGGCTCGCGGAGCGTGGCCGCTCCCTTGGCCTCGATACCTCCAGGCTGGCCATTGCCGGAGACAGTGCCGGTGGCAATCTTGCAGCGGCCGTGTCTCTTCTAGCCGCACGGCGCGGCGGCCCATCGATTCGCCTGCAGGCGCTGCTCTACCCTGTCACCGATTGCGACTTCACTAGGCCTAGTTATCGCGATTTCGAAAGCGGTTTGAATCTCGACCTCGCGGCCATGCGCTGGTTCTGGGAAGAATACGTTCCCGATCCGGTTTTGCGCGCCGACCCTCTGGCTTCGCCGCTGCGCGCTTTGGAAGACGAGCTGAAGAACCTGCCTCCGGCGTTAGTGATTACAGCGGAATGCGATGTGCTGCGTGACGAAGGCGAAGCGTTCGCGCGCCAGCTCGCCGCTGTCGGCGTTTCCGTGACCGCTGTCCGGTTTGCGGGCACGCTGCACGGCTTCATGATGGTGGATGAACTCGCCCGGGAAACACAGGCCACATCGGCCGTGCGGCTGCTGACAGCGCAGCTGAGCGCAGCGCTCAAAAAGGAGAAAGAACATTGAGATTCATCCGCTTTGGACCGCGCGGCCAGGAGAAGCCGGGCATGCTGGACAAAAATGGCATTCGCCGGGACGTTTCCAGCCATTTCGCCGATTGGGACTCTCACTTCTTTTCAGCCGGGAACCTGGAGCCAGACGGGGGCTGCCCGGGTCGCTTAAGTCGGAGTTCGAAGAATTTTGCCGCCAATCGCTCGTCACCCATCTGGTGGGAATGAGCCCGATGAAGTTTTTGCGTTCCAAGACAGCACCTTAAGCTGAATAAACAACGCGCATCCCTCCGTCGCCTAATCGGCCGTGGATGCGATAGTGGCCAACGAACTTGCCTATTGGTGGAGGGCGTCCGCCATTGCGAGGCGCGTTCGTAGCAATCCCCGCGAGCTTAGTTTCACTCACGCGGACCTCTTTTCGATTAGCCAAGGCGACGAAGCGGTCAAAGCGAGTGGCCAACTCTGCAGGGCGCTGAATCTGGACAAGTGACCCGTATTCCTCCAGACTTCAAGCGACGCCAAAGGCACGGCAGCTTTCGATTGCACCCGAATAGGCAAACAGGTCGCCAATGTCAGCATCGCCTACAATGACCAGCGTTGGCACCCTGATCTGCGACAGCCGGGTTATGGAAGGCGATGAAGGGCGTATCTCAAACTCTCCTGCGACACTCAGGTTCTGTGGGTTATTCACTAAGGCGTTATAAAGCATTTGTTGGACGATGAATACTGGGTTCAGGAATTGGGATAGCTAAAATAGAGGGCGCATCAAGAAGATGCGCCCTTAAGGGAGGCTAGCCAGCCTAACAACTAATGTTCGATCCAGAGCAGTATTGGCTCACGACTTGCAAGAAATTCTTCGTATCGAAAAAAACCGTGTGGCGTCCCGTTTATCATGCCTCACGGGTTCGCGTTCCTAGCCGTGCGTGCCGTCGCGTCTGGGGAATCAAACCGAGCAGAGATCAGGCACATACCCAGGGGAACGAATGCCTTTATTGCCCGAATCGGCCGAGTCTGAATCTCTGCAAGAACTGTTTGCTAACATTCGCGGGCACATCGGATTTCGGGCGTGTAGGTGCGACATCTGCAACCGACTTGTCTATGCTTGCGTTTACAGGGGTTGCCAGAAAGGCGTGGATGTTGCCCACATCCGGCCCGCTGCGTACGATTGCCATGCCCGAGATTTGTCCGCGCTCGTTGATCTTGTTAGCCATGACTGCGTACAGATTGGACTTGGCTGGAAACAGCGTGTTGAGGTCGGTCATCACGCCGTTCTGGTAGATGAAGCCATGGGACCAGTTGAAGCTGGAGTCCCAGGTGCTTCCCACCACCTGGCCCCGGTCGTTGATGCCGGTGGCGATGGCGGCAGCATCTCCCGGCAGAGTTTCGAGGTTTGTGAGTACGCCGTTCTGCCAAAGCGCGCCATATTGGGTTGTGCCGTCAGCGCTGCCGACTGTCCCAACAATTTGGCCCTGGTTGTTAATGCTATAGGCGACAGCGCCAGTTCCTAAGTCAGGAAGCGGGGTGGCATTGCCGTTTTTCCACGATACGGCGTGAAGAGCTGCGGTGCAGGTTCCCGTGTAGCCTACGACTTGGCCGCGTTCGTTGAGCCAAAATGCGAACCCGTCGGGATCGCCATCCTCCGTAGGAAGAGCATGGGCTTGGCCGTTTTCCCACAACACCGGCAGTGCAATCCGATTATTCGTCGTGTTAGGCGGGCAGGTGGAGTCCACGTTGCCGTTTTCCGCCATTCCTACGATTTGTCCACGGTCATTGATCGCGCTCGCCTCCCCGTTATTTCCGCCGAGCGTCGGGAGAGCGCTCATGTGGAAGGTTTGCCAAAGGAACGGGCGACACGTAAGGTGTGTGCCGAAGCCGCAGATGTCTTCGCCGTTCGGGTCTGGGACAGACGTTTCAGAATCACCGACTATCTGCGCGTAGTCGTTGATCTCACCCCAGTTCATCCAAGTGTTCTTTCCTCCGAGCCCGCCGAGGTCGGCCTTGAATCCGTCGGCGTCGATCAGTGCGCGTCCGCTTAGAAGTGTCCCAAATATGCTATCCACCTGCCCCGGTGGCAAGGTCCCAGCCATGATCTCCGTCCACCCTTCATTATTGACGGACATGGCACAAGCCATATTGTTATTCCCCTCAGTGCCCAAATCGGTAACTTCGTAGCTGGTTTGTGCCACTGCATTGCTGAAGGAAGCCAGAACAATCGTCGCAACCCACGGTATCCAGAAATTTCGCAATTGTCTTAGCGCGCTCATATCTACTCCTTTTCCTCAGGTGAAAGTCGCCGTGCCGAGATGACTGGAGCATGTGGTGTTCCACGTTCACAACGATTACGTGACACAACAGGCCAGACATTTCAGATTCCGAAGCAAAGTGGCAGACTAACAATCTTCTGGGACGATCCCAAAACGGCTAGAGCGACTGTTTCTCCAACTTTTCATACAGACACCGGCGAGTGATTACGAAATTCGAGATCGCCGAGCAGCCAAGAGTCAGGCCCGATCAATTTCGATTGACTTTCAAATGGGTCAACATACATACTTGTCGGTATGTTAGGTGGTGGTCATGAGAAGAAGCGAAAGTCCCGTGATTCAGAGCGTACACGGGAACGCTTGCTGCAGGCGGCATTTCGGGAGGTCCACAGATCAGGCTTCCAGAGTGCCGGCATCGATACAATTCTCGCCGCCACCAACGTCACCAAGGGCGCGCTCTACTATCATTTCGAGAGCAAGGAAGCCCTGGGATATGCCATCGTCGACGAGATCGTCGCAAAATTTACTCGCGACAGGTGGTTGCGCCCTCTGCTTAGCGAGGGGCAAGCCATCGACATTTTGATCGGCATTGTCCGGCGGATACCAGCTCGGCCCGAAGACGTTCGAGTCAGTTGTCCGCTGCTTAATTTGGCGCAGGAGATGTCTCCCCTGGATGAGCAATTCCGCAAGCGACTGGAGAGGATCTTCCAAGCCTGGCAGGAAGGAGTTGCTACGCTTTTGCGGAGAGGGCAGTCCCAAGGAACAGTTCGCCGCGACCTGAATCCAGACGAGACTGCCAGCTTTCTGGTCGCGATGGTCGAGGGCACCGCCTCATTGGCAAAGGTTGCTCAAGATGTCAAGGTGTGGGAGGTCGGAATCAGAAATATCGTGCGGTGGCTGAGGTCTCTTCGCGCGCCTCGTCAATCTGTGAAAGGCGGACTGCGGATGTCGAAGGAGCATGTTGTCAAGCAACGGAGGGGAAAACGATGAACCGAAGAAGATTGGCAATGGTAGCTTCTCTAAATTTCGCCCTGATCCTGGGGTTCATGGGAATGAAGCAAGGGCAGGCACAAGCGCCCAAAACAGCCTATCCGAACATGGCGCCACTCAATCAGTACCTGATGGCGGACCGAAATGCCGAGATTGCCTTGGCTCGAAGCGCGGCACCGGAAGCCATATCGGGCGATGCAAAGATTCTGGTCCTCGGGCGCCATGGCTACGAAACTGCCGTCGAAGGGAAGAACGGTTTTGTGTGTGTTGTGGAGCGAGGGTGGATGTCCCCTTCAGACGCTCCGGAGTTTTGGAACCCCAAAATTCGAGGCCCAATCTGTTTCAACCCGCCGGCCGCGCGATCCGTTTTACCGACTACTTACAAGAGAACAGAAATGGTATTAGCGGGGCGAACGAAGGCTGAGATCATCGAGGGCAACAAGGCAGCATTCGAAAAAGGTGAACTGCCACCGCTCGAACCCGGCGCGATGAGTTACATGATGTCGAAGGAAGCTTATCTCACCGATCGCGATGATCACAACGTGGCCCACTTGATGTTTTATGCGCCTCCGCTGGACGGCAAGGCTTGGGGTGCTGATCTGCCGAAATCACCGGTAATGCTGAATCCACAATTCAAAGGCGTTCAACCAATCGACGTGTTTATCGTTCCCGTGGGCAGGTGGTCAGACGGATCCGCGGCTCCGGTTATGTAGGACCACTTCATTTAGAAGCAGTGCACTCGTCAGTCTCGCGTCGGGTAGCAGGAAGTTCGAATCAAGAGAGCAATGCAAGGGGTTCCATCATGAGCACCCGCGAGATTCAGGATCAGAAGGCCATTGCACGTGAGATGTTTGTTGAACAAGCTGCTCACGCTAAAGCGGACGTTTCGTCTAGCCCACTGCGGGAGGACACGATTTGCTCCTTCAAGAGTAGACGGGATTACACTCTTGAATCACCGGCAGAAGACGGGTTCTACGAACTTGCAGATACTTCATTGTTTCCGGTAACCCGAGTTGATGCTGCAAACCTCATCCGAGTCTTGCGCCAGTTGGAGGTTATAGCAAAACGACAGACGCCACGAATCGCGTTCAAGGCAAAGGGTAGAATTTTATTCTTGGATTTAGCTGAGATCGTGGCAGTGCAAGCGGAAGGTAATTACGTTTCGTTGCGACACCGACCCAATCCCTATTTGCTGCACGAGTCCCTCTCGTCCATGGCGCAGAAGCTCAAGCCCTACGGTTTTATTCGCATCCACCGCTCGGTCGTCGTGAATATTTCTGCGGTGGAGGAAATCCAACCTTTACCGACGGGAGAGTACAGGCTGCGTGTGAAAGGTGGGAAGGAATACTTGGTAACGCGTACATACAAAGACAACCTCAGAGATCTGGCTCAACTGTGGGTAGGCTCAGAGCGCCTTTCTGGCTAACAGGCAGCCAGAGCATTTATCTCGTTATTCCATCGTGGCATTCCCGATCGTCCCTTACGAAAAGTCAGCCCGTAAACAGCGCGGCAGAATGAAAGCGCAAGCAGCAAATCTTGCTGGGGCGGCGGCTGGGCGGTTGTTCCACAGCCTGCGCGGGTGTTCGGAACCAGCACAACTACTCGGCCGCTTGTCGCAACACCCTGTGGACCTCTACTGTGCAAAACCTCGTTGTCAACTTCGTCTCTGCGCACCTGCAACTGAGGAACACGCTGGATGAGCGAAGGCTGAGATGGATGCTGCAGCGAGGACCGCTCAAGCAGAAGCCCGCTCGAAGACCAAGTCAATGGGACAGAAAGAATCGCCGAAGCCGGCGACGGGGCAAACTCTGGAGCGCGACTGTACAGTCGCGCCAAAACTTCTTCGTCTGAATTGCTAAGTAGATGATATTTAACTACTTATAAATGGTGGAGGCGGCGGGAGTCGAACCCGCGTCCGAAATCGTTGTCAACAAAGAGAGGCTCCATGCTCAGTCGCGTTCCGGAGGTTTCGCTTTGCGCGCTCAGAACCGACAAGATGCGCGCATCGCTAGTCCGTGAATCTCATTCGGATAGCCCGTACCCAGCCATCCGAACCAGCCTGCTGTGCGACGTCCCTTTGCAGCCCACAGGCAAAGCCACAGGAGACGGCAACTTAATTAATTAAGCTGCGTATGCCAGTTGATGATCGGCAATTATCATTTTGCGAGCGATTACGGGTGTCCGCACCCCGGCATGCCTCTTTGCCGCAATCGATCCCGTCGAAACCGTGACGCCCCCATAGGAGAAAGATCGTTGTAGCTGCCTCTATTCTACTCCCGAATCCGCGGCAAACACTGGACACCCGCCGCCCGACCTACAGGGGTAGCTCAGATGCCGGATTCTCTTTGTCCGCGGAATATGGTTAGGCGTACACTGGCGCTCACATCTGGCCATTGAGCCGAGGGGAGGCCATGACATGGCGGAGCCTGGCGACGGCAAAACACTCGATCCGGTGGAGGCGTCCGCTGTGGAACTGCCCTCTGCTGCCGATGCTAAGTCGGTTTCCCCGATCTTCGTCGAACCTCCTCCCTACTTGGCCGACGCGCTGGCGGATGCCGAGCGGCTACTGGGGTATGCAGCTGAATCCGGTATAAAAGTCGATGACGCCACTCGCGATCACGTCTTGCAGGCCAGACTTACCAGCAGCACTGGATGGAGCGAGGAATGCGCCGCGAATCTCATAGCAGCGCTCACGACACTTGCCGCTCTAGTCAAGCCGGTAACCGCTGCCAGTCTTAGGGCGTGTAGCGATGAGACAACACCCACCGTCCGGGGCTATCTGAGAGTGGCTATCTGGCTCGCCATATTCATCGTTCCTTTTTCCGTAGCCAGCTTTCTGGCCTCAGCAATCTCAAGCACCATCCGCACGGACATTTCGGTTGCAAACGACCTGGCCGTGAAGCTCCAGGGGCAACTCGGACTTCCACAGTCGGGACTTCAGACGGGAGCAGCCCCATCGCAGCCATGCGCCCCATTCCCCCCGGCAGCACCGGCCCCTCCTCCAGTGACCGTCAATTATAACGATGTGATTACCGAGCTCCAGCTGTATGCTTCCACGATTCGGTCAATCGATGCGCGCGCCCGGCAATTGAAGCTGCTTGTTCCGAACCGAGACCCGGATCCTTGCCATGCAATTCGGAAAGACCCCATAAAACTACATCAGGTTTTTCAACTACCCGCCGGCTTGCCAAATCTCGCCCAGGCTGCGCAGGACCGAACCACACTTTATCAGGACATCAGATATTTTGCCCAGAATCTGCTGGACGATGAGTCGTTCTTCTACGGCGCAATTACTACCTGCATACTCCCCGTTTTGTACGCTTTGCTGGGAACGTGCGCCTATCTCCTGCGAAGCTTCGAACAACAGATGACTTTGCGGACTTTCATACCTTCTGATGCCAATTCTGCCCGTTTTCTAATCGCAGCCATTGGGGGCGCAGTCGTCGGGCTCTTCAACAACTTCACAATCACGCAGGGAGCGTCGATACCTCCGCTGGCGCTCGCATTTCTGGTGGGGTACGCCGTGGACGTATTTTTTGCTTTTCTGGAGGGCTTGCTCCAGATGTTCACCAGGAACACCGCCGCATCTCTGCCGGCTGCAAGGACGAACACCTCACCGTAATAGGAGAAGAGCGCATTCCATCAGTGAAGTGACGAATTCAGAGAGAGCTGCCAGCCAGGTACTCCAGGTCTTGATTCTGAAACCCTGGCCTCTGAATCTGCATGATGCCCACAGGCAATCACATGTCAAGCCCGTCTCTCTACAAAGCCAGCCAGGGAGCCGAACCATTCTCGCCCAGCCGCTCCATCTCCTGCTGATCCTTGCTGGTATCCATCGACTTCCAGAAACCATCATGCCGATAGGTATAAAGCGCGCCCCGACCCGCCAGTTCCGGAAGCACGCCTGACTCAAGATTCGCGCCCACCCAATCCGCCACGCCAGCCTTCTCAAAGACAAAAAATCCGGCGTTGATCCACGTGTCTCGAATAACCGGCTTCTCGGTAAAGCTCCGCACGCGCCCCTCCTCATCGAATTGAAGCGTGCCATACTGCGATCGCAGCGGAACCGCAGTCACCGTCGCCAGTCCGCCGTGCTCGCGGTGAAATGCAAGCAGCGCCTTCAGATCCACATTGCCCAGCCCATCGCCGTAGGTGGCAAAAAAACGCTCGCCAACATGAGCTCATGCAGGCGCGAATGCGGTCGCCCGTATCGGCCTCCGCGCCCGTATCCAGAATCGTGATTTCCCAATCCGGAAAGCGGCCATCAAAATAATCGAGCAGCATCTCCTTGCGATGACCCGCCGCCAACACGAAGCGCCGGAATCCCTGCCGCGCATAAATGTGCATCAGGTGGACAAGAATCGGCCGCCCATTGACCGGCATCATTGGCTTCGGAAAATACTCTGAAAACGGATAAATCCGCGAGCCTTTGCCTCCGCACAAAATCACAACTTGCAAATCATCCGCAGATGCCACCCATACCTCCCAGCCTCTTCCCGCTCGTGCATGCGCGCGGCGAAAATGGTCTAATACTGATTCTAGACTGGAGTTTTTCATTGGCAACCTATTGGAAAGGCAAGACCGTTTTTGTTACCGGAGCCACCGGGCTCATGGGCAGCTGGCTCGTCAAGGCTCTGTTGCGCGAGGAAGCGGAAGTTGTCGCTCTCGTGCGCGATCAGGCTCCAAAATCCATGCTCGTGCGCGAGGGCCTGCTCCAGCGCATCGCCGTCGTCTCCGGCGACCTCGAATCGCTGCATACCATGCAGCGCGCCATCGCCGAATATCAGCCGCACACCATCTTTCATTTGGCCGCGCAGCCGCTCGTGCAGGTAGCCAAGCTCGACCCCGTCGGAACCCTCCGCGCCAACGTCATGGGAACCTGGAATGTCCTCGAAGCCTGTCGCCTCACCGGCAAGTCCAACGTCGTCGTGGCCTCATCCGACAAGGCCTACGGAGCCAACGAAAACCTTCCCTATCTCGAAACGCATCCGCTGCAAGGCCGCTATCCCTACGATGTTTCCAAGTCCTGCACGGATCTCATCACGCAGATGTACTTCGCGACCTACGGCCTCAAGACCGCCATCGCGCGATGCGGCAATCTATTTCGGAGGCGGCGACCTTAACTACAGCCGAACTATTCCCGGCGTCATCCGGGCCACATTGGCGGGAGAGCGCTTCGTCATCCGCAGCGACGGAAAATTCGTCCGCGATTTTCTTTATGTGAAGGATGCAGCCGAGTGCTATCTCACCCTCGGCGAGCGTCTGGCCGAAGACGCATCCATCTCCGGCGAAGCCTTCAACTTCAGCCTTGGACTCAAGCTCACAGTGCTCGACATCGTAAACATGATCCTGAAAATCATGGGCCGAACCGATCTTGAACCGGTGATTCAGAACATTGCCAGCTCCGAAATTCGCGAGCAGTATCTCGACGCAACCAAGGCGCGGAAGCGGCTGGGATGGTCGCCAAAGTATGGAATGGAAGACGCGCTGCGCGAAACCGTTGCATGGTACCAGGCGGAGCTTGGCAGCCGCTAAGCGACTGACCAACTCGCATCAAGGCATTCGCCAATTCCATTCAGCGGTTTTCGCTGTCGTTCTCGCAGCCTGGGACATGACTGAAAGGGCAGCATCGGCAAAACCTCTGTTGCAACATGCAGCTGAATACGTATGCCAGAACTACCGGACATTACGGCTTATATCAGTGCACTTGAGCCACGCATCGTTGGGCAGCCACTCCTGCGAGTACGGTTGGCAAGCGTCTTTCTTGTTCGGACTGCGCAACCGCCGCTCGAGAGTGTCGAGGGTCAAATGGTGCGCGAACTGCGGCGCATTGGCAAACGCATCGCAATCGGAGTAGAGGGTGATCTCTGGATAGTTCTTCACCTGATGATCGCCGGCCGCCTGCATTGGAAGAGTCCAGAAGCAAAATTGGCGGGCCGCAACAATCTTGCGGCCCTTGATTTTCCCACTGGTTCGCTGGTCGTAACCGAAGCTGGAACCAAACGCCGCGCATCCTTGCACGTTTTCAATGGCGAACAGGCGCTGCATTCTATTGATCCCGGCGGAATCGACGTTTTTGCAAGCGATCTCGACTCTTTCCGCGCCGCCCTTGCTAAGGAAAACCGTACACTCAAGCGTGCGCTCACCGATCCCCGCATCGTGAGCGGCATCGGCAATGCCTACTCCGATGAGATTTTGCATGCAGCACAACTCTCGCCCATCAAGCTCACCCACAAATTGACAGGGCATGAATGGGAAAAGCTTTTCGCTGCCACGCGAAACACGCTCCAACTCTGGATCGATCGGCTGCGAGATGAAGCGAGCGTCAACTTTCCAGAGAGTCACTGCATTTCGCAAGGACATGGCTGTACATGGCCGTTATGGAGAACCGTGCCCAAGGTGCGGCGAAAAGGTGCAGCGCATTCGATATGCGGATAACGAAAGCAACTATTGCGCCAAATGCCAGACCGATGGAAAGCTCCTCGCGGATCGAAGCTTGTCCCGGCTCCTCGGGTCCGACTGGCCACGCACCCTGGAAGAGTTGGAGGCTTTGAAACACCGCTGATTCCTGTAGAGGCATAGCATCTAAACGTTTCAGATAGGAATGCTTATGCCAGCGAATGCTAACGAAGGTGCAGCACCTTTTGTTCCTGACGAACGAACCCTGCCCGTCTTGCGGGAGGCCGTGCAACAGTGCCATGGCTGCGATCTTTATCGTCACGCCACGCAGGCCGTCTTCGGAGAATTGGAAACAGGTTCAAAATCGAAAAGGCCGAAGGTCGCCATCATGATGATTGGCGAACAGCCGGGTGATCAGGAGGACAAACAGGGCAGGCCCTTTGTTGGCCCAGCCGGGAAATTGCTGGATAAGTGTTTAAAAGAAGCAGAAATCGATCGGCGAAACGTCTATGTGACGAACACAGTGAAGCACTTCAAATGGGAGCCCCGCGGAAAACTTCGCATCCACAAAAAGCCCAGCATGAAAGAGATTCACGCCTGCAGGCCATGGCTCGAAGCGGAGATGAAGGCTGTCCGCCCTCAGCTGATCGTCTGTCTTGGAGCCGTTGCCGCGCAATCCTTGCTGGGGCCGAAGTTCAGAATCACGCAATCCCATGGAGAGGTTCAGGAAATTAAAGGATTCCCGCCCATCATCGCGACTCTGCATCCGTCGGCAATCCTGCGTGCCCGGACGGAGGAGGATCGTCACCGTGGGATGGACTCCTTTGTGCAGGATCTCCAGCAAATAGCTGCTTTGCTGAATCGAGCAAGCTAAAAAATATATCCCATCCTTTCATGTGTTTGCCCAAAGTCTGCACCCGGATCGATGCAGCCCGATTTGCACATCTCAGCACTATAGGCGAACATAAGGCGAAAACACTTCCATGCCCTCTGCCGCCACACTTCGCCATCAAATTGAAGCTGCTCTGGCCCACAGGATTCCTTCGGCGCTCACGCCCGCACCGAAGATCGTACGTCCGGTCGCGGCCACCGGGATACGAGCTTTGGATACGGTCCTGGAAGGTGGTCTTCCCTTGGGAGCCATTACGGAGATCGTTGGTCCTGAATGCTCCGGGCGCACTTCGCTCGCGCTCTCTTTCATTGCCGGTATGACGCAGGCTGCAAAGATATGCGCCTGGGTGGATGTTTCGAATGTCTTGCATCCTGAATCCGCGGCAGCGGAAGGCATCGATCTGTCCCGGCTCCTCTGGGTGCGCTGCGGAGTTCCACCTGCGATCAACGTTCCGCAGCCTTCCTCCAATGGGTTTGCGCTTCATGAAAAATATCTTATTCCTCCGCCCATCAAGAAAGGGCTGCACGGCGGCGGCTTCGGACCGCACCCGCGCAACGAAATCAAAGGGCTGTCGCATGCAGTCGGCGATTTCCTGAAGCCGGAAGTAACAGCGCCCCGATGTGCGGAGCCGCAACGCAGAATAAAGCTCGACCGGAATGTCTTCGAGCCCAACCCTCCGCAGCGATCCCTCCCTCCCAGAAAGCCGGTTGTCTCCGTAAGGCCCTGGTCGCGTCTTGAGCAAGCCTTGCGAGTCACAGACCTCCTGCTGCAAGCGGGCGGCTTTAGCGCAATCGTGCTCGATATGGGAAGCATTGCGCCTGAGTATGCCTCGCGTGTACCGCTGGCGACATGGTTCCGTTACCGTGCTGCCGCAGAAAAAGGCCAGACGAGCATTCTTCTCCTGACCCAACATGCCTGCGCCAAAAGCAGTGCAGGGCTGCTGCTACGTTTGCAGTCCGGCGCCGCACTTTGCGAAGAGAAGACCGTGTTTACCGGAGTTGAGTATTGCGTTGAGATAGCGCGCGAACGATTCACACCTGTGCCCACTAATGTCATCCCTTTGCACAAACCGCCGCAAAGGGCGAGGGATGCCAGTTGGCAGAGTCGAGCAAAATGGGCAGGCCCACGATGAATAGGCCATCAGAGCTGTATGTCTGTCTCTACGCAAAAGAATTTCCGGCGCAGGCAATGCTGCGCCTGCGTCCAGTGCTGCGGGATAAGCCGTGCGTCGTGATGGAAGGCGAGCCACCGCTCCAATATGTGTGCTCCCGCAACGCAAAAGCCCACATTCTCGGTGCCGCTCACGGCATGACGCAAGTTGAGATAGACACGTTCCCTTCAGTCACCGTACTGTCACGTTCACGAAAAGAAGAAGCGACAGCCAGAGCCGCCATCCTCGAATGTGCCGCGGCATTCTCGCCACGCATTGAAGATCGGAGCAACGATCAGGCGTTCCTGTGTGTCATCGATATTGCCGGAACGGAAATGCTCTTTGGTCCACCAGCGACTTTGGCGAAGAATCTGCTCGATCGGGTCAAAGCATTGGGCATTGTGATCTCCGCCGCCATAAGCAGTAACTTCCACACCGCCGTCTGTCTTGCCCGCGGACGATCTTCACGCACTGATGTGGCCGTCGTAGCGTCCGGTGAGGAACGCGTCTCTCTGGCGTCTCTTCCACTTGCGGTCCTCGATCTCTCGGAGGAACATGCGGAAACATTTTCTCTTTGGGGGATACAAACTCTCGGAATGTTGGCGGATTTACCCGAGAAAGCATTAATTGCCCGCATGGGACAAGAGGGCAAACGGCTCTGGCAGTTAGCGCGGGGAGAGATGCCGCATCTGTTTCTTCCGGTCGAACCGGACTTCACTCTCGAAGAGCGCATAGAACTAGATACCCCTGTCGAACTGCTCGATTCCCTGCTCTTCGTTGTGGGAGTCATGCTCGAACAGCTCATTATGCGCGCAACAGCACGCATTCTTGCGCTTGCATCGGTCACCATCACCTTGTCTCTGGAAGGCGGAATATTCCATACGCGCACCGTGCGCCCCGCGCTGCCCAGCAATGACCGGCAGCTCTGGATCAAGCTTATTCATCTCGATCTTGAAGCCCATCCACCGCAGGCTGCCATCCTGTCCCTGACGCTTACAGCAGAACCGGGCAGCACAAGCAAGGTGCAACTTGGCCTGTTCTCTCCGCAGCTTCCCGAGCCAGCGCGTCTCGATGTAACGCTTGCCCGCATTCGCGCCATCGTTGGAGAGGATTGCGTAGGCCGTGCCGTGCTCAAAGACACGCATCAGCCGGATGGATTCCGCATGCAGCCATTTACTCTCCCCCCAAAATCGCCCGGCGAATCAACCCGCCGGCAGCATCGAGCTGCAATGCGTGAAGTTCGTCCGGCAGAAAGCATTGCAGTCACGCTTCGCGCAAAACAGCCGCAGTCATTTTTCTTTCGACAAAAGCAATACGTCGTAGAGCAGGCTTATGGCCCCTGGCAGATGAGCGGAGATTGGTGGAACCCGACGTTCTGGAGCCTTCATCAATGGGATCTGGTCGCACGCGCCAATGACGGCTCGTTGCTCTGTTGCTGCCTTACACATGAACTCACACAGAACGACTGGCAAATGGCGGCCTTCTATGACTGAGCGCTATGTGGAACTTCATGCGGCAAGCGCCTTCAGCTTTCTCGAAGGTGCGTCCCAGCCGGAAGGGATGATTGAGCGGGCCGTCGAATTGGAGATGCCCGCCATGGCCCTGCTCGATCACAACGGCGTCTACGGGTCAGCGCGCTTCCACACCAGCGCTAAACGAAACGGCGTCCGTGCCCACATTGGAGCGGAGATCAGCGTCTCAAGCTTCGGACCGCGATTGACTCCGGCTCGCTGGCTGCCGCATCAACACCTGGCGGAGCCTGCGCGCCTCCCTCTTCTCTGTGAATCGCGCACCGGCTATCAAAATCTCTGTCAGCTCATTACGCATTTCAAAATGCGGGAGGTGGAAAAAGCCAACGGCGCGGCCACATGGGATGATCTGCAACGATATGCATCCGGGCTGGTCTGTCTGACCGGTGGCGAGGAAGGCCCATTGGCTGCGGCGCTCGCGAATGGCGGCGAAGAGGCAGGCTGCGAAACGGTAGAGCGCCTGGTCAGAATCTTCGGTCGTGAAAACGTGTACGTCGAAGTGCAACGCCATCACGAGCGCGAAGAGGAGTGGCGGAATCAGGCAGCGATCCGCATCGCTCATTCGCTGAAGCTGCCGGTGCTCGCGACCAATGGTGTTCGTTATGCGACTGCATATGACCGCGAAATCCTGGACCTCTTTACTGCGGTGCGCCATCACACCGAACTCGATCATGCAGGTCGACTCCTCGCACTGAACAGTCAACGCCATCTGCGCCCAGCGCGTGAGATGGCGGCACTCTTTCGTGATGTACCCCATGCGATCGAAAACACAGTCGAACTTTCCTCGCGGCTGCAATTTGAACTGACCGATCTCGGCTATGAGTTTCCCCACTATCCGGTGCCGGACGGCGAGACGATGGATAGCTTTCTTCGGAAGCGCGTCGCCGAAGGCGTCATGCGGCGATATGGGCCAAAGAATGATCGCGACTTGCTGGAGCGGGCAAAGAAACAGGTCGAGCATGAACTCGCTCTCATCGCGCGGCTGGGTTTTGCCGGGTACTTTCTCATCGTTTGGGACATCGTGCAGTTCTGCAAAGAGAACGACATCCTGATTCAGGGCCGCGGCAGCGCCGCCAACTCCGCCGTTTGCTATGCGCTCGAAATCACGGCCATTGATCCTGTCGGCATGGAGCTTCTCTTTGAGCGTTTCCTGAGCGAGAGCCGTGGAGAATGGCCGGATATCGACCTCGATCTCCCCTCCGAAGACAAACGCGAGCAGGCTATTCAATACGTGTACCAGCGCTATGGTGAGCTGGGTGCCGCCATGACGGCGAACGTCATTACCTATCGCGGCAAGTCGGCTGCACGCGAAGTAGGCAAAGCCCTCGGTTTCGATCAGGAATCATTAGGACGGCTGTCGAGTCTTGTCAGCCAATGGGAGTGGCGCGGCAAGACCGACACGATGGCACACTCTTTTCATAACGCGGGCTTCGATCTCAAGCATCCGCGCATCGCAAAATATCTTGAGCTGTGCATGCGGATTCAGGATTTGCCGCGCCACCTCGGCCAGCACTCTGGCGGCATGGTCATCTGTCAGGGTCAATTGAATCGTGTCGTGCCCATCGAGCGCGCCTCAATGCCGGGCCGCACCGTTGTTCAATGGGACAAGGAAGATTGTGCCGACCTCGGCATCATCAAAGTGGATTTGCTCGGCCTCGGCATGATGGCGGTCCTCAAGGATTGCCTGGAGCTGATCCCACAGCATTATGGGGAAAGGGTAGATCTGGCGCAGCTGCCCAAAGATGAGAGACGTGTACCGAGTGCTGCAAAAGGCCGATACGGTGGGCATGTTTCAGGTGGAGAGCCGCGCGCAGATGGCCTCCCTTCCCCGGAATAATCCATCAAAGTTTTATGACCTTGTTGTGCAGGTAGCAATCATTCGACCCGGCCCGATCGTCGGCAAGATGATGCACCCATACATGCGGCGGCGGCAAAAGAAAGAAGCAGTCACGTACCCACACCCTTCCCTGGAACCCGTACTCGAATCGCACGCTGGGCGTTCCTCTCTTTCAGGAGCAGCTGCTTCGTATGGCTATGACTGTCGCTAACTTCTCCGGCGCGGAGGCTGAAGAATTGCGCCGCGCGGTCGGAATGCGGCGTTCCTGGGAGCGCATGAAGAATCTGGAAGTGAAGCTTCGAGCGGGCATGACTGCGAACGGCATCGACGCAAAGACGCAGGACAACATCGTTGAGAACATCAGTTCGTTCGCACTGTATGGCTTTCCTGAATCGCACGCCGCAAGCTTTGCGCTGATTGCATACGCATCGGCGTACTTCAAAGTGAAGTATCTCGCCGCGTTTACCTGTGCCATCCTGAACAATCAGCCCATGGGATTCTATGCGCCTGCTGTCCTGGTGAAAGATGCTCAGCGGCACGGCTTACGTGTAAAGCCCATCGATGTTCAGATTTCAGATTGGGCCTGCACCATTGAACATGAAGGCGACGGCAGCCTTTCCTTGCGCATGGGATTGGGATACGCGAAAGGATTACGCCGGCAGTCCGCAGAAACTCTCGTTGCGTCTCGAGCACACGACGGATTGTTCCGCTCTGCCGACGATCTTGCTCAGCGTGTTCCGTCACTTAATCAAAAAGAACTGACCCTTCTGGCTCGTATCGGAGCTCTGAACAAAATCTCTGACATCGAACACCGGCGAGATGCGCTGTGGCAAGTGGAGCGTGCCGGTAAGCTGGAAGGGCCTCTGCTTACGCAAAGCAGTCAATTACTGCGGGATGATTCGAAAACTCTCCCTCTTCAGCAAATGGATACAGAGGAGCGGCTGGTTGCAGACTATGCAGGCACAGGTCTCACCGTAGGGAAGCACCCTATGTACTATCGCCGCCTTGAGCTAAGGTGCCAACGAGTCTCCTCCGCTCAAGAGCTAAAAAAGTGCAACGACGGAGAATTCGTCCGGACGGCAGGCTGCATCATCGCACGGCAGCGTCCCGGCACCGCGAAGGGTTTTATCTTTCTCTCCATGGAAGATGAAACCGGCATTGCAAACGTCATCATCACTCCCGACTTATATGAACGGCAGCGGCTGTTAGTAACACGCAGCAAGTTTCTTCTCGTCGAAGGGCCGCTTCAGAATCAGGACGGAGTTATTCATGTAAAGGCTGCTCGCCTGATGCCCCTCTCTGATCTCGCGCTGGAGTTACGTTCGCATGACTTCCATTAATTGATTTACGTGCCCTTCTGCCTCCACATCCTCTGGAAGGTGTTGATTGAGTTTTCGGTTCGCGCGCCTGACTGGCCCCAAGCACGTTGGCTCCAAATGAGGCCAGAGCATAAACATTGCACAAACCGGGCACGCCACCGCCCGACAGCATCATTTACTGGCCGTTTGTCAACTCTGCGTGATAAAGTTCGCGTACTGCGTAGACCACATCACGTTCTTCCGGAGATTCTTTCCATGTCACTCACCATCACAGGCCTTTCCAAGACCTATCCGAACGGCGTGCGCGCCCTCAAAAGCCTTTCTCTTACGATTGGCAACAATATGTTTGGTCTGCTTGGGCCGAACGGCGCTGGCAAGAGTTCGCTCATGCGCACGGTCGCGACGCTCCAGGACGCTGACACCGGCTCTATCGACCTGGACGGCATCAACGTTCTTACCCGGAAGGATGAAATACGCAAGATACTCGGATACCTGCCGCAGGAGTTTGGCGTCTACCCGAAGATGACCGCCGTGGACATGCTCAACCACCTCGCCATTTTGAAAGGCGTCACCGCTGCGGGTGAGCGAAAAGAGATGGTCGACGCGCTACTGCACCAGACGAACCTCTGGGATGTTCGCAAGAAGTCACTGTCTACCTATTCCGGCGGTATGAAGCAACGCTTCGGCATCGCGCAGGCGCTGCTCGCGAACCCCCGTCTTATCATCGTGGACGAGCCTACGGCCGGCCTTGATCCCGCCGAGCGCAATCGCTTTCTCAACCTGCTCTCATCGATCGGGCGCGATGTGATCGTCATTCTTTCGACTCACATTGTCGACGATGTCCGCGAGCTTTGCCCGCGCATGGCCATCATTGCTTCCGGTCAGGTGCTGCTTGAAGGCTCTCCGAGCGAGGCTCTCAGCGCTCTGGATGGGCAGATATGGTCGCGAGTCGTCTCCACGGATGAAGAACTTCGCGCCATTGA
Source organism: uncultured Acidobacteriaceae bacterium (assembly GCA_963783805.1). Lineage (GTDB taxonomy): Bacteria > Acidobacteriota > Terriglobia > Terriglobales > Acidobacteriaceae > Silvibacterium. The sequence goes on from CAWAPC010000015.1 coordinate 19,300, forward strand.
ATCCGAGCTTCGAGTGGTCAGTACGCACCTCGTGGGCGGACAGCATGAAATTCGCGTCTTTGCTCCGGAATCTCCCGGCACAGGTTTTTATGGCGTGCCCTCTGGACTCGAAGACGTTTATTTCCTTAATCTCTCCCGTCACGCGCAAAACTAATCGTTGCCCCGAAGGATAAATACATGGCCATGCTTTGGGAGTTTTTTACATTTGAGCTTCGTTTTCGTCTCAAGAGCATCTCGACTTACGTTTACTTCCTGATGTGGTTCGCGTTCGCTTTTTTTTGTGTGGCCTCGGAGAGTTTTGGCCCAGTTGGAAACTCCAATGGCAAGGTCCTGCTCAATGGCCCGTATGCCAACTCTTACAACGACTTCGGCGCTTGTCTCTTTGGCGTTATTGTCATCGCCGCCATCTTCGGCACGTCCATCCTTCGCGACTTCCAGCGCGATACTTACCAGATAATCTTCACCAAGCCCGTCTCTAAGTTCGCTTACCTTGGGGGCCGCTGGGCCGGTTCTTTCGTTACAACGGTATTTGTTTTTTCCGGGATGATGTTCGGCACCTTCATTGGCACCTTCGCTCCATGGGCCGATCACACGCGCATTGGTCCCAACCATCTCTGGTGGTATCTGCAGCCGTTTCTGTCCATCATCGTTGTTCAAATCTTCTTTGTCGGCTCACTCTTTTTCGTTGTTGCGGCACTTACTCGGAAGATCTTCATCGTTTATCTGCAGGGTGTTGCGCTGTTCATGCTGTACCTCATTGGCATTACGGTTTTTTCGGCTACGCGATCGCTCGAGCACTTCTGGTCCGGCATTCTCGACCCTGTTGGCCTGATCCTGTTCGATAATGTAAGCCGCTACTGGACGGTGATCGAGAAGAACACGCTCCTGATTCCGTGGAATTTCTCAGGTTATTCCCCTGGGGTTTTCCTGTATAACCGCCTGCTGTGGACTGCCGTTGGTTTGCTCGCTCTAGTCATCATGTGGCGGCTCTTCCCGATGTCGGTTGAGGCGCTCACGGCCCGCTCTCAAGGGCGCCGTGCGGCCAAGGCCCGCTTGCACGATGAGGAAGAGGAGCGGCCTGTGCGCTCGTTGGTTGTCGCTGGTCTGCCCCGCGTGCGACAGGTGTTCGGTTCGGGGACATCCTGGGCGCAATACCTCTCGCTCACCCGCCTCCGCATCCGCACAATCACACACGAGATTTCCTTCTGGGCGATCGTCGTGCTTCTAATTGGCTTCGCGATCAACAATGGCCACTTCGCCGGCCATTTGGGTGACGAGAATGTCTGGCCGGTCACCTATCTTATGCTTCAGGCCGTCGAAGGCAGCGCGACTCTCTTCTTTATTATCGTCGCGGCTCTTTATGCGGCCGAGTTAGTCTGGCGCGAACGGGATAACCACTTCGACGGCATTCACGACGCGCTGCCCATTCGAGAGACCACGGACTGGCTGTCCAAACTCACCGCCATCGCCTTTATCGAGCTCGTGCTTCTTACCGTCACAATGCTGGTTGGCATAATGATGCAGACGATCGCGGGCTACTACCACTACGAGTTTTTGCAGTACTTCAAAGAGCTGTACCTCGTCACCTTTCCGCAGATGATGGGCATCGCATTGCTGGCCCTTTTCGTCCAGACAATGGTCTCAAACAAATTCATCGGCCACGGCATCGTCATCGGCCTCATTGTCATCCAGCCCATTCTCTTCAATTTCGGCTGGGAAAATACGCTTTATCTCATCGGCGCCGTTCCTGCGTACACCTACTCTGACATGAACGGCTACGGCCACTTTGTCCCGGCGCTCTTCTGGTCCGTCACCTACTGGTTCGCTATCTTTGCTTTCTTGGGCGTGGTGTCGATTGCCTACACGAGGCGCGGCGCTGAGGATTCGCTGAACGCCCGAACTCGTCTGGCTCTGCGCCGGGCACCGCGTCTCGCTCCCGCCGGTGCGCTTTTTCTCCTCATGGCAATTGGGTCCGGCGCGTGGTACTTCTATAACTCGCACATCCTCAATGAGTATTTGAGCTCGAAGGACCGCCTTCGCATTCAGGCAAATTATGAGCGCGATTTTAAAAAGTACGAGCTCTTTCCCCAACCTAAGGTCACCGCCATCGACGCGAATATCAACATCTATCCTGAGCGGCGCTCGTTCGACGGGACAGGACGAATCACGCTGCAGAACAAAACCGCTCAGCCCATTTCGCAGATTCACTTAACAGATGAGCAGATGTCGGTATCAAACGTAAAATTCGATCGGCCATTCCATCTCGTCAGCCGCGCCCCGCGCGACGTGTATTCGATCTATGCGTTGGAGACTCCGCTGGCACCAGGCGATACCACGACCTTGAGCTTCTCCGTATCGCACACCTCCCGGGGATTTCGCGATGGCAATGAGCTGCCGCAGTACGCCTACAACGGCACATTTTTCGATCAGGGCGTTTTCCCGACGATTGGCTATGACACGAATTTCGAGCTCGACGATCCGCGCCGCCGCCGCGAAGAACACCTCGGGCCGCTGGTGGAAATGGCGCCCCGCGGCGAGCCGGTTCATTCCCGCATCAGCCTGTTCGTTCCTTCTTCAGACTGGATCACCTACCACACGGTGGTCAGCACCTCGGACGACCAGATTGCGATTGCCCCCGGATATCTCCAGCGCGACTGGAAGCAGAATGGCAGGCATTACTACGAGTACAGCATGGGTTCCATCCATATTGCGGACTTCTTCGCGTATCTCTCCGGGCGCTATGCCGTCCGTAAAGAGGTCTATTCGGGTCCCAACGGTCCCGTCAACCTCGAGGTCTACTACGATCCCGCGCATACTTTCGACATCGATGACATGCTGGCCAGCAGCCGCGCCGGACTCGACTACTACCAGGCGCACTACAGCCCTTACCAGTTCACCCAATACCGGATCATGGAGTTTCCGCGTTACCGCTCGTTCGCGCAATCTTTTCCCAACACGGTGCCGTTCTCTGAATCTATCGGTTTCATCAGCCGCATGCTTCATAAGGACGATGTAGACCTTACCTACTTCGTAACCGCGCACGAGCTTGGCCACCAGTGGTGGGGACACCAGCTTATCGGTGGAGACGTGCAGGGTTCGAACATGATGTCAGAAACCCTGGCCCAGTACTCCGCATACATGGTCATGCAGCACAAGTATGGCAAGGACTATATGCACAAGGTGCTGAGCCACTTTCTCGACCGCTATCTTCGCGGGCGGGCCGGCGAGATCCGCCACGAGGAACCGCTTGCGCTCGTCCAACGCGAGCCTTATGTCTGGTATGAGAAAGGAGGCCAGATCATGTATACGCTGGCCGACTACATCGGTGAAGACAAGATGGATATTGCCCTGCATAACTTCCTCATGCAGTATCGCTACGCGAATGCCAATAACCAGGCAGACGCGGTGGACAGCATACACGGCGTGCAGGCGCAAAACGAGCCCTACCCGGACACCCGCATGCTCGTGGACGCGATACGCGCCCAAACCCCACCTGAATATCAGTACATGGTAGACGACGGCTTCAACCGTATCGTTCTCTATGACAACAAGGCACTCTCCGCTACGTCACAGAAAACCTCTGATGGAAAATACAAGGTCACGCTTAACGTACAGGCCAGAAAATCTCAGGCGGACGGCAACGGAGTGGAGACTCCGATGCCGCTAGCCGACTATATAGAGATCGGCGTCTTCACTGGGTAAAAAGGACGAAGAAAAGCCTCTGTACATGAAGAAGGAAAAGATATCCCAGGAGCATGAGACCTTCACCATCGTCGTCGACCAGAAACCTACGCGCGCCGGTATAGACCCGTATAACAAGCTGATCGATCGCATTGCTGACGACAATATGATTGATGTAACCGATCAATCGAAATAGTCAACATAACTTAACGCGGGCTCGACTTATCCGTCTCGATTACCGTCAATGTCTGCTGAAAGGACTTCCATGTGCACGATGAGTCCGCACGGCTGCACCCAGGAACAAAAACGGCAACGCGTTCCGGAGGATTGGCTAAATCCAGCGGCGTCGCATTCCGCATCTGGTCCAGGGTTTGCGTCGTGTAAAAGGCGCGCACAGCATAGTCCCCTGTTCCGAAGTTCTTCCACAGTTCAAAAACCAGTGCGCCGCCGGGAGGAGTGTCATTCAGCCGGCCATCGATCAGCCAGGACAGACCCAGCGCACCGCTGAAATTGGCAAGATTCGTATCATGGCCGACAACAATGAGCAACCGGTCCGAAGGCCTGCTTAATGCCCCGGCAACTGCTTTCCCATCCACGGCCTGCCGGATGGAATCCAGAATATGAGTCAGCAGATTCGACGACTGGGCGCGCGCAATATAAGGGGTGCGCTGTGTCACGTCTTCATTCGCAGTATGAATCTGCATGAGCTCGCGAAGCTTGCTGGCATCCACTCGGCCCCAGCCTACCTGAGATAACTCCATACCTTCCGTGTATTCGAGGAGGAAGTTTTCAGCCATCGTAGCCGCTGTACCCAGCGGGGTGTGCACGTCGGCGAGATGGTCGCCCTTGCCCGGCCCGATCGACGACGGGATATCGAACAGGGACGCCTTGGACGCAGAGGCCCCGGAACACGGCGCGCCAGGCTTGCATCCGAGCAAAACCTCTTCCATGGCATCAAGCTGAGGGCGGTACACTTCCGCCAGTCCAGCGGGGTTATCGCCGATACGGCCAGAGATAGCCGCCTGCGCGATCTTCTTGTTCGTCTCATTGACGTCAGTCTTCATCGAATGAAAGAGAGGATCGTGCGTCCCCTCAGCGAGAGCATGTACTTCGACCTTGCAGCCGGGCAACAATCCCTCGCCAAGAGATTCGCCCGTCTCTCGCGTGCGCTGATCGGAGTCCGCAATTATCGATACATGTTCTGCATCCGCGCAGCCAACACCTGTCAGCAAGTGCTGACTGATCAGAAGTTGGCGATCGTAGGCGCCGAACAGTTGCATCAACTTTGCGCCGTGCTCCGTGAGGTATCCGGGAGGAACACTCCATGCCGGCCAGGGTTGAGCGGAGTACTGATTCAACTGGTCGGGTTTGCCGGTTGGAGAGCGCACGCCATGCCGGCTTATGATGACTACGAACTTCAATTCCTCATTGGACGCCTTGATGCCGTCGCCGGCGGCTGACTGAGCGGAAAGCTGACAACCGGCTCCCAGCAAAAGCGCACCGGCGAGCAGAAGAAGATGGGTAGCCACTGAGCGATTCACCTGTTTCCTCGATGGATGCCGCAAAGTACAACACCGGCACTTTTCTTCATGAAGGCTTTCCAGCGCTGCTGCCGTACTGCTGCGAATGCGGCAGCTTTTAGAATTGAGTGGAAAAATTGGCAGCCCGTTGCGGGCTCGGGAATTCAGCATCAGTCCTCGTGATGAGGCGTCCAGCGTACTCCACCGGAGTAGGTCGGCTTGTAATACTCGCGCTGGACCATGTATTGCTGGCTTCCGTTGTAGAAACCGAATACCGCGTTATTCATGTTCTCGCCGAATGCCAGCGCGGTGAAACCCTTGCCGATATAGTAGCTGCCCTGCGCGTCCACCTGAGTGTGCGAATAGAAGTAGTTGTCGCCGAATGGGCCCGTGACTCCGTATGGGACGGCGCCTGGCCCAGTGCTCTGGTATTGGTATGCATAGATATTTGCGCCATTGTGCGAGATACCCACCGTTACCAGAGCCCGCCTTGTGGAATAGGCCGGTCCAATGTTCCAGGAAAACGGCGCCTGCCCTACAAGAGGCGGCGTATCGGTGCGGCCGGTAATGTCGTAATTCGCTGATTCCGTGTAGGTGAAGTTCGCGTTGATCCGGGCTCCCCCCAGCACACCAGGCAGATAATCCAGGTGTTGCTGATAGGCGAATTCAATACCCTGAACGTGCGCGTGATCGCCGTTTACTTCCTGGAAGACCAGATCCCCTGCATAGGGTTGAGATAACGGGGAGCCCGTTGCCGGGATAATCGACTGCTGGCCATAAATCGGGAGGGATATTTGTTTGTAGAAATATCCTGCTTCGATCATTCCGACCGACTTGAGAAATCTTTCATACAGGACGTCATAGTCGTTCGCATGTTCCGCCACCAGCGCCGTATTCCCGATATTAACGGTGTAAGGAGTCGTCGATTCGTCCAGTGTGATGTAGGGAACCAGCTGATAGGGATCAGGCCGTGAAATGCCCCGTCCGTAAACGGCGCGAATGTCCGAGTTGTTGTCGATCATGTAACGAAACTGCACGCTCGGCAGCGGATTCACATAGGACCCGCTCCCATACTGAGGCGTGGTGGAGACGTAGTTGCCATTCGCGTCGTTGGTAACGAGGTACCCGGTGTTTGAGGTTTGCGTCGCTTCGATACGCAGTCCGGTCTGGAGCTGGATGCGGTTACCGAGATCCAGTGTGTTCATAATGTAGCCGGCCGAGACTCTTTCCTGCAGGTTGTAATTGGAAGCGTCAGAGGCCAGATGAGTCGCACCTTCATCCAGCGGAAGAGCTCCCGGATTTGCGGTGAGATAGCCAGTGATGAGGTCAAAATTGGTAACCGGGCCCAGGTGATAGCTGCCGCCATAGAAGTGGGGGTTGGTGAAGTTGCTTAGAAATTGAGTCATCAGAGGAGTGGCGCCGTTATCGAATGTCGGTGAGTACGCATCCTGCCCCTTGTGTTCGTTGCGGAATTGGCCGCCGAACTCCAGCGTCGACGCGTGCGGGCCCAGATGGTAATTAATCCCCATCGCGGCGCCGGCCTGCAGATTGAGTTGCGTCGCGTCGCCAGACGTGGTGTTAATGTCTTGCAACGCGTACTGCGTCGGATCATAGATCGACATTCCGGGTGCTGCGCATCCCCTGAACTGCGGACGATATTGGCTCACCGTTGCAGTGGCGCTGTAGCTGCAGGTACTGAGGTTATCGAGAGGGCTGCCACTCACCGGGGCGAAGTCTGCGCCGGGATTGCCGGCCGCCCCTCCGAATCGTGAGTGCGCCACAGCGATCTGGTAGTGCAGGAAAGAATGCGTGAATACCTGATTTCCGCCGATCGCAAGATCAGCAATCTGTAGATTAGGGCGCCGAACGCTGGTAGAAAATTTCGCGTTCGCCCCATTCAGCTGGTACGCGTATTTCTGGCCATAATCCCTGAAGTTCGAGAACAGCCCATGGACGTAGAGATCGGAATTCTCAGCCAGCTTGTAATCCAGGCTGCCGGCTACACCGTAGCGCGTTCGATCATAGAGATACTCCTGAATGTTTTCTGCGTCGAACGTCGTGTTCCCATTGCTATCCAAATCCGGCACAGGCTCTACGTCGTCGATGCCACGACCGTTGTAGTCGTAGCTATAGCCAAGCATCAGGCCGAATCGCTTCTGTTGGCCGAACCGCATCCCCGCTGACGAGTTAATCAAAAACGCCTTGCGGCCATTGGCTATCGGCGTATATCCGTCCATACCTTCGAAGGACAAGGTCGGCTGGTTTGAAGTTGCCTGCTTGATCCGAAGGTCCACCGATCCCCCGATGGCGTCCCCATCCTGATTCGCGGAAAGTGTCTTGTTGATCGCTACCGAGCCGACCAGATCTGCGGGTATCGTGTCGAGATCTACCTGCCGCACCTGTGGATCGGGCCCCGGAACGATTACGCCGTCGATAGTAGTGTTGCTCAACCTCGGCTCCGTTCCCCGAATCTGGACGTATTGCCCTTCGCCCTCGTTGCGCTGGAGAGTCACTCCGGGGAGTCGCCCCAGCGCATCCGCGACGTTCGCGTTCGGCAGGCTCTGGATTTGTGTATCCGTCTCAACATTCAGAATGTTGGCGGAGGTGCGCTGCTCGTTGATGGCAGCAGCTTCGCCAACCAGATTCGCATTTACCACGACCTGTTGCCTGCTCGATCCGACGGTCAGAGTCGCATCCAGCAGTGCATCCTGCCCGGCGGCGACGACAACGGTCAATACGGAAGTCGTAAATCCAACATAGGAAACCGTCGCCGTATAAGTACCCGGTTTCACATTCGGAATAACAAAGTTTCCCCGTGTATCCGACGCCACGGTTGTCGCGGTCGGCTGCAATACGAATCCGCGCACCCGGTAAGGCAGCTCCAGTTGCGTCTTTAACGGTGCCACTCACGCTGCCGTTGCTGCTGGCCACACTCTTATCACCTTCAACGACACTGGCCATGCATGGGAGACAAAGCATAAGCGAAAGGAGCGGTAAACTAAGAATTCTTGCGAGCATAACTCTCCATGTGCAGAATCTTTGGAAGCTGCGGATGCTCCAAGCAAGCCTGGCACTCGTTTGGGGCATCCGAGTCCTAGTCTCCGCTGTATCTGTCAAGGGATGTTTACGGGCGCGTGAATAATTTCTAAGGTCGCGTTAATACGATCCCGGCAGGCTCGTCGACACCTTCAATTAGCGGTAGACACAGGTCGAATCTTTAAAATCGCGTTAATAATCCGATAATTCTTTCGTAAGGTTGGGGTTTCTTTGCTCATCCTGGTGCTGCGATGTGCTGAAATTGTCCCAAGCGGGAACGGTAATCCGAAAACGCGTTTCCGCTTCGAGATAAAGCGTCGATGCGTATCCTGGTGATCGAAGACGAACCACGCATGCTGGAGTTATTGCGGAAGGGACTTCACGAACATGGTTGCGCCGTGATGACCGCATACGATGGAGAAGCGGGTCTCGAGATTGCGACCAGCTATGACTTCGATGCCATTCTTTTGGACATTGGTCTGCCGAAACGAGATGGCTACGAGCTGACGCGATTGCTGCGTGAACGCGCGCGCACGACGCCCGTCCTGATGTTGACCGCGCGCGATTCCGAAGATGACATCATCCGCGGCCTCGACCTCGGGGCCGATGATTACATGACCAAGCCGTTCTCTTTTCCAGAACTGGTAGCACGGCTGCATTCGATCACTCGGCCTCGTCGTGAAGAACTTGTCGAGAAACCCGAAACGGGTGATTTAGTCTTCGACCCCGTCCGGCACATGATAACCCGCTGCAACACCAGCATCAGCCTCACACGCTCGGAGTTCCTTCTTCTGGAGTGCCTGATGCGGCAGCCAGGCCAATGCGTCTCGCGAGAGATACTGACGGAGCATGTGTGGGGCGACAATCACGATGTGGGGCACGGAGCGCTCGATGTACTCATAAATTCTCTGCGCGGCAAGATTGACGCGCCTTATCGCCATAAACTCATCCGCACGGTGCGCGGATCGGGTTATATCCTCAGGCAATACGAGGCCATGGCGGGAAACTTACCGCGATGAAATCTCTCCCCATCCGCATCCGCCTCTCGCTCTGGTATTTTGCAATGTTTGCATCGGCAGCGTTGCTTCTAAGCATGATGAGCTGGTGGATGCTGCATCGCAGTGTCGATGCGACCGTGTACCACGATCTTCAAGAGCGAGCGGAAGACGTTCAAATATTGCTCGACCACGAGGGCGCGAACAGCAGCGTCAACGATCTTCAGCAGAAATTCGCTTCCATCTACATCCTGAAAGACGATGGCAAGTGGCTGCAGGTGCGGGATGACGAAGACAACTGGATTTACCGCTCTCGACGCATGATCGAAGAGAATCCAGAATTGCCGCCCGCGGACCGCCTTCCGAAGAACGGAATCATCGAGGAGTTTCATCAGGGAACCCGCTTCGTGCGCGTTCTCGCGTATCCCATCACGGCGCAGGGTCGGCATTATTCGGTGCAGATCGGCGTTGCGCTGAATCAATCCATGGCGCTCCTTGCCACTTTTCGCTCCGGCCTCCTGCTTTTGACCCCCGCGGTGATCCTTCTGGCCGGCTTTGGTGGCTACTTCATGAGCCGCAAGATGCTTCAACCAGTGGCAGCGCTCGCAGCCGAGGCGCGGCGCATCAATGATCGGAATCTGGATATACGGTTGCCGGTGCCGAGCGCGGACGACGAGATTTCGGATCTCTCACAGACCCTCAATCAAATGCTCGAGCGTATCGACAAGGCTTTTGCCAGCGTCCGCGCCTTCACCGGAAACGCTTCGCACGAACTACGTACGCCCATCACCCTTTTGCGCACGGAAATCGAAGTAGCGCTTTTTCGACCGCGCGAAGCGGGAGAATACCGTGCCACTCTGAGGAGACTCCTTGAAGAAACGGTGCGAATGACCAATTTGGTCGAGCACCTGCTGTCGCTGGCCCGTGCGGACGGGGGCGCCGAAACGATGAGCATGACCCACGTGAGCGTAAGAGATCTATTCCGGCAGGCGAAAGAGACTTGGAAGCTTGCTATTGAGCGGGCGATGCTCGATTTTAGGGTGGATATTCCCGGCCAGAATCTCATAATGCTTGCGGATCCGGCCGCCATCGAACGACTGGTGTCAATCCTCATCGAAAATGCCATCAAGTTCACCCCTCCGGGGGGAGCTGTCATTTTGAGCGCCGTGGCTATGGGCTCAGCGATTGTTCTTTCGGTACGCGATACCGGCGTGGGAATTTCGGACGAGGACAAATCACGAATCTTTGACCGCTTTTATCGCGCGGCGCAAACCAGCGACTCGGTTCCGCGCGGGTCAGGCCTGGGACTCTCACTCGCAAAATGGATAGCCGAATGCCACGGCACCCAATTGATGGTCAGCAGTGAACCGGAACGTGGAAGCTGCTTTTCCCTTTCGCTGGAGAAAGCCGTCCCCATTGAGTCAAGCACCGGCATTTTCGATAGCTCACAGGCTCGCTGAAATTCCGTTCCCGCCAATCACTTTGACCGCCAGGAATGAACCCCTGCAGGGATGTTCTGTCTGTCGCAACCGGTGCGGATGCTCAGGCCGGAGAGATCACGCGATGCACGCATTTTTGTCGATTTAATTCCTTTTCCAAACCAACCTAACTCGCCCCAAAACCGGCCCTCCAAAAAGCGTGCTTTTGTGATGAGGCACTGGATTCTTGGGATGATCGTTCGTCAATGCGCAGAAACCGCCCTCCAGGACGGACGAAGCCTCAAAGCAGGCGCTTTCCAATGCGGGACTATGTGTGCATGAGCCGGCAGTTTGGGACGGGGCCGGTTGATGCCACGGCGGAGCTATTCCTGGCGCAGCGCTCGCGCCGGATCGATCGACGCGGCGCGAAGGGCGGGCAGCGCGCAAGCGATACTTGATACCAGCATGAGCACAATGAAAGCCTCAACCAGCATGAGCGGATCATGCGAGCTGCCTGATACCCAGAGAATCATCACACGATTGACCGCGAGACTCACTGCGATCCCAAACATTCCTCCGAAGAACACCATCAGAGCGGTAGAGTGGAAGGCAAGCTGCATAACGTCCCCACGCTGCGCTCCCATCGCCAAACGGATGCCGAACTCGCGCGTTCGCTGCGCAACCGTATACGAAACCACACTGTAGAGTCCTGTGGCCGCCAGCGCGAGTGCCAGTAGAGCAAAGCCGACAAACAATGACGCGATGAATCTTTCTTTGCCCCACGCCTCCGTCCAAAGGAACCACGACAGGTCGTGGACATCGTGAACCACAATCTCAGAATTGACGGTTCGCATCTCCCGGCGCATCGCCTCGTAAACGAGATCCGTGTTCGCCGACGTGCGGACCACCAGAAACAGATTCGGAGGCAGGATAAATGTGTAAGGCAGGAAGACGGCGGGAATCGTCGGATGGTCCACGCCTTCATTGAGCGCATCCCCTACCACGCCAATGATCTCCAGATAGCCGTCAGGGTTTTCTGTCGAAATAAGATTCGGCAGATTGAGCTTCAGCGCCGGGCTTCGAACGCTTTGTCCGATGGGATTTCGTCCTCCGAAATACTGTCGCACCATAGCCTGATTCACAACTGCCACGTGGGCAGCGCGAGCCGTCTCTGACTCGTTGAACATACGTCCGGAAATAAGGGAAAGGCGAAGTACCTGGAGCTCCTGCGGGCTGACCAGATCCAGAGATGCCGTGCGCTGTTGTGCCACTTGATCACCGAGTATCTCGATCGGGCCGTCGAAGGCCGGGAAGGGCGGAAGATAGGTGGTCGACACGCTGGCAGAAACGACTCCGGGTGTGCGTTCCACCGCCTGCCGGACAAATTCCATCTGGTTAGCGCGCTGCTGCCAGGTAGGCTTTTCAATCCTGGGTAGAGTCACGTTCACCGCCATCGCGTGGTCGGGATCGTAACCGAGCGGGGTGTGGTAGAGCGCGAGAAAAGCTCGAATGGCGGCGCCTGCGCCGGTCAGGAGCAGCATGGTCAGCGCCACCTGACTCAGGATTAGCGCGGCACGAGTATGGCTCCCGCCGGAGCTGCCATCGAGCCGGTTCGAAGCGGATTGTGCCATCATCTGTCCAATTTGCGGACGAGAGAGCTGCAATGCGGGCACGATGCCAAAGAAAATTCCCGTGAGTACCGAGGTGATCGCCGTGAAGAGGAGCACAGGCAGATTTACTCCGATAGCCGCCTCGTGCGGGAAGGACCGTGGGGGTAGCCACGCGCTGATGAGACTGACACCTCCGTACGCCAGACCGATCCCCAGGATCGCGCCAATCATTGACAACATCACAGATTCGGTCAGCAATTGGCGGACGATGCGGCTGCGAGTGGCGCCGATCGATGCGCGCACCGCTAGCTCATGCTGGCGCGCAGTGCCGCGTGCGAGCAGCAAGATCGAAACATTGGCGCAGCCAATTAAGAGCAGCAGCGCGACCGCGCCGAAGAGCAGAATCAGCGTTCCCTTAAATTGCCCAAGGACCTCCTCATTGAGACTGAGGACATTGACACGGACGTCTTTCGGATAAAAGAAGCTGTCAGTAGAGGCCCAACGGCCAACAATTGTCTGCAATTCGGCGCCGGCGCGGGCAAAGGTAACTCCTGGCTTAAGCCGGATAAATGCCAGCCAGTGTTCAGCAGGATCGGTGCTCGGCACGCCGGGTAGATAAATGTCGGCGTCGGTCCAGGTGAAGCGGCGCGGTACGACACCGATTACGGTGAAGCTCTTCTGGTTGATCTGAATGTTTTTTCCGAGAATGTCTCTTCGGCCTCCGAACTGACGCTGCCAGAAAAGATAACTAAGCACCGCTACCGGTTGCGGCACATTGTTCGGAGCATCAGCCGCCGTAAATTCACGGCCGAGAAGAGCCGGGACACCCATAAAGGTAAAGAGATTGGGCGTGTTATAGGTGGCACTCACACTTACCGGCAGATCGTTGGTGGCCATCGTCTGAGAGAAGTCCGCGCACACGCAAAAGCATCCTCGATGGAGTGCGCCTGAAGCAATTCGCGCCACTCCTCTCTGTTTACCTCAATCAGCGAAGTGCCATTGTGTTCTTTGCTGGCAAGCTCGACGTGCACCATGCGATCCGCGTCTTTGTATGGATAGGGGTTGATGAGCACCGCATGAATCACGCTGAAAACCGAAGTGGTAGCGCCGATACCGAAGGCCAGCGAAAGCACAGCAACGATGGCATAGGCGGGATTCTTGAAGATCTGCCGGAGCGCAAAGCGTAAATCCTGAAGTAATGAAAGCATGCAGACCTCCTGTGGCATCGCGGTCGCCGCTGCCCGGAAGATACGCTAATACGCGGGCCGCAGTTCCGCGGCGATCCAGCGTGGGCGCTGAACGTAGCTTCTCAGCCTGCGTAGAGAGCCTTCAGGCGGCGGCGAGGATGGCGCGGCCAAGGGCGCCGGTCAATGCGTCCTGCGCGCTGAGGGCGAGCGTCACGAGTGAGGCCCGGCGAGAGCGCGCAGATGGTTGGCGAAATCCCAGGCGAGATCGCGGGCGCGGCAGATATCCCAGAAGGCGAGCAGACGGCCGACTTTTCCGGTGTCCTGTGCGAGTACGCCCAGCGTATCGGTGGCGAGCATGGTGAGCGCCGAGGGCATGACGGTGTTGAGCAGCTCATTTACGGATTGGTAGTCGGCGAATTCGGGGCTTCCAGGTGCAGGAACCACGTTCAACTCGGCGTCGGTGGCCAGCAGCGCCAGCGCGAGGTCGTGGTTGATGTGAGCGTTCATGCCGGCGAGCGCAAACTGGATGCGATCGATGCCGGTGCGATAGCGCGCCTCAAACAGAGCGCTCCATGCCGAGGGCACGGAGCGTCCGCCAAGAAAACCAGCAACAGCGCTGAAGTAGAGACCGGCAAAGACGACATCGAGGCGAGTCGAGCCAAACCGGGCTCTGCCACGCGCCGCCGGGCGGGTGCAGATCGACCTGCTGGGTCACCATGAGATAGAGCCGGTTGAACCACTTGAGGCCGTCGTTCACTGGGCAGTAGCGCATCGATCGCCTGCATGCGCGCGATCACGTCCGCGATCGTCACTGGAGCCGTGCCGGTAATCAGGTCATAGAGCGGCTGGTCTGCGGGGGACGGGGCGGATGTGGACATGCGTGCCTCCGAAAGCAGTCTCCAGCAGTATAAGCGATTCGGCCGGCGCAGGCCTGCCGCCAGGTTAAGTTAGTGGTTAGGGGGTTCGGTTAAATCGCAATGTGGGGGCCCGTCGGGAACACTGAGAGATTGATCCTCAAGCCGTTTCTCATGTGCCGACTTACCGGCCTTCTTACGCTAAGTTCAGATGACAGTTCCTGAGATTTCGTGATTAACCCTGCCTGCGCCCATCAGGACCAGAGAGCGCTGAGCAAAGGGGGAGTAGACGAGAAGTGCCGTGCACGACAGTGCCAGACCGAAGTTGATGTGGTGCAGCAGCAGAAAGGGCGAGAGCGCCCATAGCTCATCGAGTGGCAGCAGAAAGGGCCAGATCTTGAGGAATTTTTCGCGTATTCCGGGCGCGCGGAAGAGTACGGCGCTGAGCACGAAGGCACGGACAGGAATCAGAATCGCGGCAGTGAAGATCAGGACGGTCAGGCACTGAGTTGCTTTGGGCAGTGCCGTGAAGAGATCACCGATCTCCGCCAGATTGGCCAGAGCCCCAACATAGAAACCCAGGTACATGAACTGCAACAAAACGAAAAGCGTCCGCACGACCGGAATCGGAGCGTTCGGAAGCTCCTCGGGAGTGGCCAGGATCCGGCTGCTAAGTCTGGTCTTGGGCTCCGCGTGAACCGCCGCTTGCTCCGTCGATATCGAAGGTGGGAACTCGGACACAAAGTCAGACGCGGTGGGCGATGAATTTTCACTGAGAGTGATTGGCTCAACAGGAGCTACGAAGCGGTAGCCGCGGCGGGCCAGGGTCTCAACGAATCTTGGATTGCTCGCCGTATCTCGGAGGGCTTCGCGGATGCGATTGATCGCTGAATTTACACCGTGTTCAGAATCGACGAAAGTTCCTTCGGGCCACAGCTCTTGGGAGATTTCCTCTCGAGTCAGCAATTCGCCGGGTCGCTCCAAAAGCATCACCAGCACCTGGAAGGGCTGCGCGTTCAACTTGATGCGGACTCCCTGCTTGCGAAGCTCGCCCGTGAAAGCGTCTGCTTCAAATGCTCCGAAGCGATAACACCGGGCTGGCATGGGGTCCGTCATGTCTCATGTCGAGTCTATCCGATCGCACTCTCAAGCCATCACAGTTCCTCAATGTACAACTTCTCAGAAGTGTAATCGACGCAATCACTTGCAACGTGAGAAACAAACCTTCATTCGAGGAGACTCCCTGCATTGCCTGAAAGCCGGAGATACGGCAAAGTGCGGTGCATGACTCGCCGCCTATTTTCCGATTCCCGCAAATTGCCCGTGATCTGCGGACTCCTGATTTTTGCGACCCCTGTCCGCTTGATCGGCCAACCCGCACCTGCAGCTGTTGCGGCTTTCGACTCCTATATCGATACAGTTGAGGCGCGCCTCTCTGAGCAGCATAAGTCTCCAACTGGGTTTCTCCCTCCCACAGCTTCCACACGCCTGCGCCGAGGGGAGTTGATCGTCGAGCAGCTCACGCCTTCCACGGGTGCTGTCTTGCCGGGAGCACTGCTGCACCATTGGCGTGGTACTGCCTTTGCCGCCGGAGCCAAAGCCGCGGATTTCGAGCGGCTGCTGAAGGACTTCAACGCCTATCCGCAGGACTTTTCTCCCGAAGTGCTTCAGGCAAGAGTCCTCACGCAAGATGGCGATCGTCTCCAGGCATGGATGCGAGTACGCCAGCGGCACGTCATCACCGTCGTGATGGATACGACCTACGACATCACATTTGGGCGACTGGATGCGCAACAGGGATACAGCATCTCGCGCAGCACACGAATTTCCGAGATGGGCTCTAATGGGCGCGCGCTGAATTCCAGCGAGGAGCACGGGTTCCTGTGGCGGCTGAATACCTACTGGAGCTATGAGGAGCGAGACGGCGGACTTTACATACAGATTGAGTCGGTTTCGCTTACGCGATCCATTCCGGCCGGCCTTCGTTGGGCGGTTGGGCCCTTTGTGGAGAGTGTTCCACGCGAATCGTTGGAATTCACTTTGCGTTCTGCCTGCGACGCGCTTCGCGGATCGCTGGATCGAGGCGCTGAATGACGCCGCGAAAAACAGCCCTTGGTAAGGACATCATGATAAATGCGGGATCCATCACAACAAACGATGAAGTGGAATTTCGAGCAGCGCGCCGGGTCAATCACGCGTTGACATCTTCCATTGAGAAGCGCGCCTTGCAGTGGATGGCCGAACGTGCGCCGAACTGGGTCAGCTCGGACCAGCTCACCCTGCTCGGTCTGAGCGGGCAGGTCGGGGCAGGTATCTGTTATGCGTGGTCGCGCTACAATCGCCACGCTCTGCTTCTGGTGATCGCGTGCCTGGTCCTCAATTGGTTTGGAGACAGCATGGATGGGACCTTGGCCCGAGTGCGCCGGCAGCAGCGTCCGCGCTACGGCTTCTACGTCGATCACATGGTGGACATTTTTGGATCTGTCGCGCTGATGTGCGGACTCGGCTACTCCGGGTTTCTGCACTGGCAGACAGCAATCGCAATGCTGGTCGCGTTTCTACTGCTGTCGAGCGAGAGCTATCTTGCCACATATACGTTGTCATGTTTTGAACTCTCGCAAGGCATATTCGGCCCTACAGAGATACGTATTCTGCTGACTGCCGGCAATCTGGCCCTGTTGCGCAGCCCCTACTCGACATTATTCGGGCACAAGATGCTGCTCTTCGATCTGGGAGGAACTATCGCGGCGGCCATTATGTTTGCAATGGCGATGATCGTGACCATTCGCCATATGGCGCAACTCTACCGGCAGGAGCCGCTGCCGTGAACATTTTCATCCGCTGGTGCAAGTTCAACGTCGTGGGAGCCATGGGTATGGTTTTGCAGCTTGCCGCGCTCGCTCTCATCGACCGGTGGACCGGGGGCCATTACCTTTATGCTACGGCTGCCGCCGTCGAGCTGACACTGATGCACAATTTTGTTTGGCACCTCCACTACACGTGGCACGACCGCCGCAGTCGCTCCGCCCTCCTTCCTCAATTCGTGCGGTTTCATCTTTCCAATGGATTGGTTTCTATGCTGGGGAATCTTGCACTGATGCCAATCCTGGTCCAAAAGGCGCGCATTCCCATCCTCGGCTCGAACAGCATCGCGATTCTGTTCTGCTCAGTCATTAACTTCTGTCTCGGAAATAATTGGGCTTTCGCTATAAAGGCGAAAGCGACCTCCCGACCGTTATGACAGGCGGGAAACAATGAGAGCCGATCGTCTTGATAGGTTTTACATCGTCGCGTAATACTGTGAGCATCGTTGCCTTCTGTCCTTGTATTCAATTCACTTCAGACAGGTGGTCTGCAATGCCAACCACATCCTTTCTCGCAGAAAGCGCTGCTGTTCAGCAAGCCACCGAGGAACTGCTATTTCAGCCAGTGCCGCTGGGACCCTACCGGCTACCACACAGGATAGTCATGGCTCCGCTGACCCGCTCCCGTTCGCGCCAACCGGGGAACATTCCCTCCGCTCTCAATGCCTTCTATTACGCGCAACGGGCGTCGGCCGCTCTCATCATTTCTGAAGCTTCCCAGATCTCACTCCAGGGCCAGGGATATGCATGGACTCCCGGGATTCACACCCTTGATCAGGTAGAGGGCTGGCGGCTCGTCACCGACGCGGTGCATAAAGCTGGAGGCTTGATCTTCCTTCAGTTGTGGCATGTTGGACGCATCTCTCATCCCTCTCTGCAGCCGGATCGGATGTTGCCTGTCGCTCCTTCTGCCATCCGACCCCGCGGCGAGGCGTTTATCGAGAATGAAAACGGCGAGGGAGCGCTTGTTCCGTTCGTGACTCCGCGGGCGCTGCAGACGGAAGAGATGCCTTACATCGTCCGGCAATATGGGCGCGCAGCCGGGAATGCGATGGAGGCTGACTTCGATGGCATCGAGATTCACGCCGCCAACGGTTATCTTCTGGATCAATTCATTGAGTCCAGCACCAACCATCGCGCCGACGAATATGGCGGCTCAATCGAAAACCGTGCAAGACTGCTCATGGAAGTGGTGGCGGCTGTCACCGAAATCTGGAGGTCCAATCGCGTGGGTGTGCGGCTTTCTCCCATGGGAGCAGCCAATGACATCAGCGACGACGATCCCGAAAAGACCTTCGGCTGCATTGCAAGAAAATTAAGCGATTGCGGCCTTGCCTATCTGCACATCGTCAATCCGATCATGACCGCGATAGAAAAGAGAACGGAGCCCGATCCCCGCGCCCTTCGCATGGTCGATCTGATTCGCAAAAAGTATCGCGGCACCCTCATCTTTGCCGGTGGATTCGACCATGATACTGCCGAGTCCTGGCTCCAGCAGCGAAAAACTGATTTGATCGCCTTTGGCCGCAAGTTTCTGGCAAATCCGGATCTGCCGGAACGGTTCCGCAGACGCGCTCCACTCAATGCCGACGATCCCTCTACCTACTATGGAGGAGGCATGAAGGGATACGTCGACTACCCGACGCTCGCGCAGCAACGAGGCGAAGGACCGAAACCCTGCGTCGACGAGAGATGGCGATAGCTTCCGATTGCTGTTTCCATCCTCTTCGCTCTCTGGTATATCAGTGGACTCGCGACTTCATAATGTAGGCATCGGGCGCGGGTGCTCTTTTTCCTGGAACTGCTCATGCTTCAGGCAATAAGGAGTCCATGGCATTGCGTAAAGTCTCTTCTCTTCGATCGGGCCGCCATCGACCACGCATCTGCCGAACGTGCCTTCCTCGATTCGCTTCAGCGCGTCTCTTACCTGGTTGAGAGTCGTCGAATCAATATCCGATTCCTCGAGCTGCTCATATTTTTCCTCGTCTCTGACGCTCGCGTCGCTCCAGTCACCAGCGGAAGGCGCAACGCTCAGGTCGCGCGCGTTTGTATCGGCGCGGCGGACACTTTTCAAGAGTTGCTGCTCTTTCGCCTGCAGTTGCTGCTTATATCCTTCTGTGTTCAAGGTCGCCTCCATGCTTCCCTTTCTCGCACGGTCATATCATCGGTTAGTGTGAAGATACAGCTGCAGGAGTCAGCAAATCCTCCGGAGTCTTACCTGCCAAAGCTGCATCCAGGTTGTTGAGCGCCCGCATGCCCATTCGCGTCCGCGTCTCGATGGTGGCCGAGCCCAGGTGAGGAAGCAAAAACACATTCGGCAGCGTTCGATATTCAGGGTTGATATGAGGTTCTCCGGTGTATACATCAAGCCCCGCGGCCGCAACCCGGCCGGAGCGAAGAGCTCGGATCAGCGCGTCATCATCCACTAGACTGCCGCGTGACGTATTTACAACAATCGCGCCGAGGGGCAACAGCTCGATCGTTTCCGCGTTCAGGAAATGAGCCGTTGCCCTTGTTCCCGGAGCATGCAACGTGAGGAAGGGGCTCATCGTCAGAAGTTCACGTGCATCGGCATGAAATACAGCGCCCCGTTCCATCTCGGGACTCAGCCGGCGCGAATTCGTGTAGTGAATGCTCATGCCGAAAGCCCGCGCCCTCTCGGCCACTGCGGAACCAATACGTCCCATTCCATAGATGCCGAGAACCTTGCCCGTCAGCTGCCAGCCCAGCAGTCCGGTCGGCCCCAGGCCCTCCCAGTTGCCGCTTCGTACGAGCGCCTGACCTTCGCTCGCCCGCCGGGAGGCAGCCAGCAGAAGGAGGATCGCGAGATCGGCGGTCGCGTCAGTCACCACTCCCGGAGTATTCGTCACCTGAATTCCCCGGGCAGCCGCGGCGGCGAGATCAATGTGATCGAATCCCACGGAGAGAGTGGCGACCGCTCGCACGGAGTCCGGCAGACGGGAGAGCACTTGTGCGCCCATCACATCCTCTGAGGTTATAAGCAGCGCTTCCGCTCCGGACGAAACGCTAATCAGCTCGTCGCTCGAATACGGCCGGTCTTCGGCATTGAAACGAGCAACGTAGTCGCGGGTGATCCGCGACTCCACCTCATCGGGCAATCGACGCGTCACGACGAGAGTCTTCTTGGGCACCTGTCATTCCCTCCTTTGCGTGCTAATGTCCGGAGGAATCCGCGTGGCGGCTCGCCTCGAACAGGAACCAGGTGCGCCGCTCTGTTTCGTCAATCCAGTTTTCGATGAGGCTCGCAGTTGCGATATCGTTGTGATCTTCGCAGATGACGTGGGCCTCGCGCAGGCGCGCGGTCAGGGTTTTGCTGTCCTCGCGCAACTCAGAGAGCATATCCTCCGGCTCCACGTACTCGGCATCGTTGTCCGACACACGTTGCAGGCGGGCGACCTGGCCGATAGATCTGATCGTGGTGCCCCCTATCTTGCGGACGCGCTCGGCAATGGGATCGGTCATGGCGAAAAGCTGATCGCCCTGTTCGTCGAGCAGCAAGTGGTAGTCGCGAAAGTGCGGTCCGCTCATGTGCCAGTGGAAGTTCTTGGTCTTCAGGTAAAGCGCGAATACGTCCGCCAGAATGACGTTCATGGCTGCTGCGATATCTTTCGTCGCTGCCGCCCCCAGGTCTGTCGGTGTACGCAGAGGAGCCTCTTGCCTGCGCTCCAGGTCTTCCGTCACTGCAACGGATTTCTTCATACGATCTCCTTGGCCGAAAGTTCGGATAAGTCGTCTGAGCGCGCCTCCCTCAGGTCGAGGTGAAGTCGCGCCTTTGCTGATTCTACTTCGACGACCGTGAGGCTGACTCTGGCAGACTTCGTCGCATTCTGGCAGCAGGCCGACCTGTTTCCGATGCAACTTGTGTTTAAGCGGATTTTCAATGATTACCGATCCTGATGGCCCGTTTCTTAGAGGGATCCAGTAGCTGAGAGGAGCACGACATCGCAATTCCGTATTACCACGTTGATGCAATCACGGGTGAGCTCTTTGCAGGCAACCCGGCTGGAGTCTGCATCCTTCCCGCTTTTCTCGCGGATAGCGTGCGCAACAGCTCAGTGTCCGCGGCGGATCCATGCAGTGCACACTCGGCGGCGATCGCGTGAAGATCGCTGGCAGGGCACGCTCGTACCTTCACGGCACGCTCGAACTCTAAAGCGTCTGCCTCCAGAGCGAGAACCTGGCGCGCACTCCTGTCAACGAATTCGTCACAATTTCCCCGTAAAGTGGCGACGATATTGGCGATGGCCGGAAGTATCTCGGCCTGTTTATGCAGGATAACCCGCGTCCATCCACTCCTTGAAAAGTGAAACACGATCGGGCGACCAAGGTGTATCTGGAGGCATCGTGCCAGCGGACACCTGACTGTAGACACTTTGCGCGTTGGCCGGGACGCACATCCAAGCGGGATCATCAAGATCAACTCCTGCGTTTCCCATACACTTGATGTCCCCATCTCGGAAAAGCGGGCGGATATCTTTAGCAAAACTGAGAGCCATTTAGCCTCCTGTTTGGTGATTCTGGATTCAATGACTGGCCCCTGAAGTCTTCCGTGACGCAGAGGAGTGCGGTAACGGTTAGGAGCACTCTAAAGCATATCAGTCGACAGAGAGCATCTGATTTAGCGGAATGATCTGATTTACCGGCCTGTCGAAAACATGATCAGATGATCCGAACTAGCAGACTACCCGCGATAACAGCCGTGGGCTACTTTGAAATCGTGCCAACAAGATTGAGGTCGATCGCAACATCATTCTCCGCTTTCCAAAACATAAAGCTTGGGTTCTTTAGTCCCCATTGGACGTAGGGCACCACAAAATGAGCCTTGGCGGTTGAGCTCGTGCCATCAAGATGTACGACGATGGGAACGGTGATTTCGTGAGGCGTGCCCAGCAGGGTGAAGATTCCGGTTACCTGGATGGTCGAGTCGCCTGAAGGAGCGATGGCGCCGGTATAGGTCTTCGGCTCAAAGGAAACAGTTGCGTGCTGTTCGACCTTCAGGACGTCCTTGTTCATCTTCTTGTCGCGACTGTCATTGCCGGTCTTGCCGCTGCTGGCGAGGACGACTACCGAACCCGACATCTTGGGAGTGCTGCGGTCAAACTCAATCGATCCAGATTGGACGTGAAAGGTGCCATTGACAAGCTCGTGGGTTGTTTTGAGCGTCATCTTGACCCCGCTGGCATCGGGATTGACGACGAAGGTCTGATGCTGGGCGAGCGTGGCTGGAGCGAGTATGACAGCGAGGGCGATGACCGCAAAGGATTTCATTGCATCTCTCCTGGGGGGTTTTGGCTACTGAGAGTCGTTGGGTCAAAACCATGGTTTGGCTCAGCCAAAAAGCGATGGAGGCACTTTCGTTATCCGGAAGATATTCATTGCCCGGCATGTCCATAAAGAACGGCGATCGCCGGCATTGATCCCGCGCACCACCGCCGGCAATGAGCGCGCCGCAAGCCCGTGGGGCGTTTCATCTCGGTTTTACGCGTCCCACGCAGAGGCGTGCCGGCAGGACAGTCGCGATAGAAACATCTCGGGCGGACAGACCTGCTCGTTGCGCGTAATGTTTCCATTCGTCCGGCAAGAACGCCCGCTGAAACGAAACTGGGCCGTCGTGCCGCACGAAACGATGCCATCGCATTGCGGCCGCGAGCACTTTAAACCACGTATAAGGCGTCTGGCTGCGATAAAGATCATTGATAAACCAACCGTGGCGCGCGACCCGCTCCATCCACCCGATAAAGCGAACAATCTCATCGTCGGTCAGATGGTGCGTGAACAGAGCGCTGATGACCACATCAATCGGACCCGAATCCGGGTTGAAGGAATATGCCTCTCCGGCGATCCATTCGATCCGGCTCTCAGCGTGCGTAAACTCGCGTGCGGCGCGGATCGCATTGGGATTCAGATCGACCCCGGTGAGTTTGACAGCCATCCGTTTCCGCGCAGCCCAGCTTTCGATACGGCGCAGCATATCGCCGCCGCCGCATCCCACGTCCACAATATGCAACGGATGGTTCGGCTCCGGCACAAACTGTTCAAGCCACTGCAGCGTTGGCCGATAGCCGAACGAAACGCGATTCACCTGCTCCAGATCGCGCAGGCAGTCGCGCAGATCTTCGTACGAGCACGGCTCGTCGAGCAACTCAGACAGATCAGCCCGTCGCGAAAAATCGAAAGTCATCGCAGATTCTGTAACCCCGTCTGCCGAAGCGTCTTCAAACGACATGGAAGTTCATCGTCTCCGCGGTGAGGCCCGGGCCAAACGACATCGCGCACCCGCGCTGCCCCGCTTCAGCTTCTCGCATCATGTCGTGCAGCACAAACATAACCGTGGCAGAGCTCATGTTTCCAAAGCGCCGCAACACCGAGCGCGAAGGCGCCAGCTTCTCCGGCGCGAGTTCCAGCCCTTCGCCCACCGCGTCCAGAATCGTTCTCCCGCCCGGATGCACGGCCCACAGGTCAATGTTTCCATCCGGATCAAGCTCCTTCGCGTGCTCGCGCATGGACTTTTTCAGCTCCACAGGAGTCCTGCCCGATAGCACCATATCGAACCCAAGATCGCCGATGCGCCACGAAATCAAATCGCGTGTGTCGGGTATCGAAACCGCCCTGAAGCTGTCGAGGGCAAATCCGTGATCGTCGAGGCGGATCAGGCTTGCAGCGCATCCGTCCGCGAAGAGCAGGAACGACAGTACCTTTTCGAGATCCTGCGTGTCCTGGAGGTGCAGCGAGCACAGCTCCAGGTTGATCATCAGCACGCTCCCATCAGGCTCAGACCTAACGATGTGCCGCGCCAGCTTGAGCCCATTAATCGCCGCATAGCAGCCCATGAAGCCAACCATGGTGCGCTCAGTGCCCGGGTCGAGCCCCAGATGCTCGATCGCCGCAAAATCCAGCCCTGGTGCATAAAGGCCAGTGCAACACGTCACGATAACGTGCCGTATGCTGCGGCGCTCCTCCGGAGTCAGCGCCAGCCGATCCAGCGCGCACCGCATCAACAGTGGAGCAAACGCCTCGAAGTATTCCATCCGTTTCGCGGTCTTCGGAAACTGTCCTGTCTTAAACAAATCATGCCCATCGACCGAGTTGGACGCTAAATCCCCCTCGGCCTGAATGAAGGAATAGCGGTGCTCGATACCCGATCGCCGTTCCATAAGTTTAAGCAGCGAGCGTGCGCGATGGTCCTGCATCACGCTGGACACGTAGGCGACGAACGCCGCATGCACATCGTGCGGCGGCGTTGCGGTGGCGATTCGGCTTATACAAACTGGACTCATCATTCGAACTCCGTCTTTGCCCCCGGACAGCGGCGTGAACATTCTATGCTGCAACACCCTCGCATCTTTGTTGTCACGCAAAAGTCATTTCAAATTCCATGTGAGAGTGAAATTTCGTTTCACTGTCGGGCCCCAAAGTCTTGACATGCAAGGCCGTCGAGTTGTGGCTTTTGGCATGGCCGGATCTCAGCTGGCAACTGCATGTGGAGAAACAACGGCGTGCTGGGAGATGCGTGTCAGCCTTGCCGTCAAGCGCATCACACCGGGCCAGATCCTCAGGCAAAACGGTAAAACAGCGCGTGAAAGTGAGTTGTTCAAGCCATCGGCGGCGAACTCGGCAAGGCGCATCTGGGCCAGCAGTGCGGACCGCAGTTTAGCCTGGTAGAGCGGTGCCGGCTCGGCTGCAAGATAGGCAGCGACAGCATAACGTGCGGTATGCAGCGCAATGGATATGCCATCGCCGGTGAACGAGGGGATGACGGCTGCCTGATCGCCGATGCAGTAGAGCCCATTCTCCGTTGTGCGGCGGACGTAACCATACGGGATATGGGTGATGGCGATCGGCTTGGCGAGCAACGGCTCCGCACCGGCAAGCCTCATAGCAAGGTGCGGACAGTCCTGCTTCATCTTCGCAAGGAAGGTCTCCCAGCGATGGTTCACACGTGCGAGATGCCGCTGTTGCACCACGCAGCAGAGGTTTGCAATGCCGCCTTCAACCGGCTGGATACCACCATAGCCTCCGGGATAGAGCATCAGCTCAGAGGCGCACGCGAGCTCAGCGGCCTGCGCGGGCGCCAGGCGAAAATACATCTTGAAGGCGACCCATCGCTCCGGGTCCTTCGGACGCGTGTGGCCGCGGAGATCGTGCTTTCCTGTGGCTAGAAAGACCGTTGGAGCTTCACAGGTGGTGCCGTCGTCGAGCGTAGCCTGCCACGTGTTGTTTGTCGTGCGACCAAGAGCCTGCACACTGCGACCGCACTCTACGCGGACTCCTGCGGCGATGGCTTCGGCAATGAGCGCTGTATCAAGCGCCTTGCGCGTGAGCGAGGCTGCGGGAAAAGGCAACGGAGCCTCCGCGGCGCGCCTGGCAGCTGCGAGGCGAACGTAGTCGATGGGCACGGCGCCAAGCGAGGCCACGTCGATGCCGAGCGCGTGCAGGTCCTCAAGGGCCTCACCGCTTAGGAACTCTCCGCAGACCTTATGGCGCGACGTGGGCTCGCGTTCGATCAGCGTAACGCTTCGTCCTTTGCGGCTGAGCGCGATGGAAGCGGCGCAGCCTGCCACTCCACCGCCGAGGATGAGAACTTCCTCTTGCAAAGGAATCAGATTCAGATTGGACGTTTTAACTGGAAATCTCCTTTTTTGGATCCGATACGCCGGAATTGTACCGCTCCTGATCGGTATTGCATGACCACTGCTGCAATTCAGAAGCGGCTCAGTCTTAAATCAATAAGACTAGTGTAAAGGATTTGACGAGGCGTAG
The DNA here is from genome assembly GCA_963783805.1 of uncultured Acidobacteriaceae bacterium. Classification (GTDB taxonomy): domain Bacteria; phylum Acidobacteriota; class Terriglobia; order Terriglobales; family Acidobacteriaceae; genus Silvibacterium. Next base: position 45,246 of record CAWAPC010000015.1, read on the forward strand.
CGAGAATGGTGAGCCACACCCGCCTTGCCCGAGCTTTTTGCACCAGCGAAATTGCTGTACCCTTCATCACGGCGGCGAGTAGTGAGCTCGTGCCAGTTGAGGCCTAGGTCGACAAGAAGAAGGGAAGCCAGGGTGAAGGCGATAACGCCGACGGCAGCGAAGGTGTCGCCAAGATGGCTCCAGTAGCGGGGCCAGAGATTGAGCACGCGGCTGGAGACGAAAGTAAACGTGACGGCGTAGGAACGGGCCATCCATTGGCGATGCTGGATGATTTGGCGGTTACGCGCGGTGATGAAGGCGGCGGTGGTGCAGACGATCCAGGCGGCGGCCTGCATGGAGGTTCCTGGCAGGCCGGGGCGGCCCGAGGCGAGCGCGATCCCCGTGAAGGCGCCGATAAAGACGCAGATAACGTAGATGCGGCCGAGGACCCGATGGAATTTCAGGTGACGCTGGCGAAGGCGCGACGAGAACTGTATAGGGCCGGCCAGGAGAGCGATCACGCCGCAGAGTGTATGGGGGATGAGGAGACGGCGGTCGGCGATGACCTGCAGACGGTAGGCGTGGTACATGGGGTAATCGGTAAAGAGAAGAACTTCTGAAGTGATGAAGACAAAGAGCGCAGTGAGACCAAGGAGGATCCAGAGAACGGTTTTGAATCCGGAACGGCTGGAACTGGGGGTGAGCAGGGTGGAAGATGCCATTATTCGCTTCTTAGATGGGTAGACGTAATGAGGGTACGAAAAGCTTCATATTGATATCGTCTCATAGCCGGCGACCATCAGGCACCACGGGTGGCAGACTCGCGATGCCGGGAAATCGGGGCACCTTCGTCGGCGAACTGACAGAGCAGCAATACGGCATCATCGATGCTGCGGAAAAGGTTGCTGCCGAACTCGGGACCGACGTTACCACGGTGGCTTGGAAGATTGGAAGATTGAATGATGAGTACTGGTGTCATTGCTCTGAATCAGACCGAAGCGGATCAGTTGCTCCATTGTTGAATCGCACGGGCCGCTTGTGGGCTGCTGACAACCCTCCGCGAGGCGCGAGATTTTGTTTCACATTACCTGCCAACGGCCCGAGATGCGACCCAGTTGCGCCTGGAGATCGCACTGAAGCTACTGACGTGAGATGTGCTGCTAGGCGTATGGGCGCATCGGCAATCGACAGAACCAGCAACTCGGTCAGACGGAGTATCCGGAGACACAGGCCCTGCAGAAGGTTCACGGCGTCGACGCTTCTGGAATCAGCAAGTCACTGATACTGCAATCTCAGAAAAGCCAGAGAAATGATAGATTCACACCGTTTTTGTACACCCGTTGTACATGAGCAGAACGATAGCTGGGAAATGGTTGTGATCAACTAATGCCGGTCAAATGTGGCCCATGGAGGGGTTCGCTATTACTAAGTCCTTGGGATTCCTTGGAATACGGTGGCCAGAGACCGGATCGAACCACCGACGGCGGCCTTTTTAGACTCTGAATGATACTGGATTTAGAGGAAGTATTCGAAGTCTGTCTCGACCTTCAACCTGCGATGGATTTTGAGAATGTGCCCGGGGAGAGGTATCGGACTCAATTCGACGTAGTTACGCGGTCCGTGCCACAAGTAGCGCTCGCCGGTGAGCAGATCTTCCGCCTCGTAGGCGCGGTCGTGAGGAATTTGCAGCTCATCCAGTGGCAGAGTCACATTGCCGAACTGGGTGTGATGCGGATCGAGATTGATGATCACCAGGATGAGGTTGGAGCGGTCGTCGGACTCCTTGCTGTAGCAGATAAGCTGGTCGTTGTCGGCAAGGTGAAACTTGAGCGACCAGTCACTCTGCAGTGCCTCATTGCCATTACGTATGCCGTTGACGCGTGCGATCAGCTGGCGCAAACTGTCGGGCCGATCGAGATCCCAATGGCGGATTTCGTACTTTTCCGAATCGAGATATTCCTCGCTGCCATGGCGCATCGCGCGATGCTCAAGTAGCTCGAATGCGGGGCCATACACGCCGTAGTTGGCGCCCAGGGTGGCCGCCAGCAGCAGGCGAATGGCGAAGACCGTCCGACCGCCAATCTGCAGAAACTCGGTAAGGATGTCCGGTGTGTTGGGCCATTGGTTAGGCCGGAAAAACTCCCGCACCGGCGTCTGGGTTAGCTCGGTGAGATAAGCGGTGATTTCTTCCTTTGCATTGCGCCAGGGGAAATAGGTGTACGACTGGCTGAAGCCAAGCTTGGCAAGCCGGTACATGATCTTCGGGCGTGTGAAGGCCTCGGCCAGAAACAGGACTTGCGGATGGTCGCGCTTGATTTCGGCGATGACCCATTCCCAGAAGGGAAACGCCTTGGTGTGCGGATTATCGACGCGGAAGATGGTGACGCCCTGATCGATCCAGTAGAGGAATATGCTCTTCAGTTCCTCCCACATGCCGGTCCAGTCTTCGCTCTCAAAATCGAAGGGATAGATGTCCTGGTACTTCTTGGGAGGGTTTTCGGCGTATTGGATGGCGCCGTCGGGCCGCTTGCGGAACCAGGACTCGTGCTCATGTACGTACGGGTGATCGGGCGCTGCCTGGAACGCGATATCGAGCGCAATGGACATATCGAGATCCTTGACCTTCGTGACGAACCGCCGGAAGTCATCGATGGCGCCGAGCTCGGGATGAATAGCTTTGTGCCCGCCCTCTGCCGAGCCGATGGCCCACGGACTGCCGACATCGCCTGGTTGAGCTTGTGGGGAGTTGTTGCGGCCCTTTCGAAACGTGACGCCGATGGGATGAATCGGCGGGAGGTAGACTACGTCGAAGCCCATCTCAGAGATATAAGGCAGGCGCTTTTCGCAATCGGCGAAGGTGCCGTGCCGGCCGGATTCGGGCGATGTAGAACGGGGAAAGAACTCATACCATGCGCTGAATCGAGCGCGAACCGGATCCACGACGACGCTGAGTTCGCGATCGGACTCGGTCGCGAAACGCTTATCCGGGTAGCGCAAAACCAGTTCGTGCAAGGTTGAGTCAGTTGCGTGAATGCGAAGGTCTTTCGGATCTTTACCGGAGCGCAGAACGGATGCCCGGTGGCGGAGCCACTCGGTGTCGGCGCTCGTCGCCCGGGCGGCTGCCTCTTCGATAAGATCGGCACCGATCAGGTAGTCGACGGGGACATCGCTTTCGGCTTGGATGCGCTTAAGCAGGTCGCGGCGCCACGTCTCAAAGTGGTCGACCCAGCCCTGAACTTTGAATCCGTAGCGACCCAGCTCGCCGACCCGGAATGAGGCCGTCCAGCGGTCGTTAACAAGAGGGCGCATGGGGATCTCGGTCCACTCGCCGGAGCCCTCGCGGTGAGCGAGCAGCGACGCGGAGATGCTGTCGTGGCCGTCGGTGAAGATGTCGGCTTCGACGCGAACCTGATCGCCCACGGTGCGCTTTGCGGGGAATCGTCCGGCGTCGATTTCCGGGGAGAGTGCTTCAATGATAACGCGCTTGCGTCCGTCTGATTCAGTCAGTTTCTTCATGGTGGTTCCGTTGCTCGATCAATTGATGGTAGAGGCTGATTGTCTGGTGGGCGATGGCTGTCCAGCTGAAGATCTCTTCGACGCGGCGTCGTCCTGCGTCGCCGAAGCACTTGCATTTCTCGGGATCCTCGAGCAGGCAATTGATGGCAGCGGCAAGATCGCGCGCAAATTTCTCGGGATTGGTAGGGAAACTTGTGACCGGGTCCTGATCGAACGGGACTAAGTAGCCGGTTTCTCCGTCGACCACTACCTCCTTGATGCCTCCCGTAGCGCTGGCGACAACAGGGGCGCGGCAGGCCATGGCTTCGAGGTTGATGATGCCGAAGGGTTCGTAGACCGAAGGGCAACAGAAGACGCGGGCATTGCTGTAAAGCTGGATTGCCTCCGGTTTTGCGACCATCTTCTCGATCCAGATGATGCGCGGATGGTGCTGGCGTGCAACCGCGATTTTCTGGCGCAATTCGGCGGCGATTTCCGGGGTGTCTGGCGCTCCGGCGCAGAGAACAACCTGTACATCCGGCGGCAGGTAGCGAACCGCGTCGACGAGATGCGTGACGCCCTTCTGGCGAGTGACGCGGCCCACAAACAAGACATACGGCACGGCCGGATCGACTCCGTACTCCGTGAGCGCTTTGGTGTCCGAGGTCTTCTGATATTCGGCAAGGTCGATGCCGTTGTAAATGACATGAATGCGACCGGGGTCCACATCGGGGTAGACGCGGAGGATGTCCGCCTTTGTGCCTTGGGAGACGGCGATGATCGCGTCTGCGTCGAGGATGGCTGTTCGCTCCATCCAGGAGCTCAAGGCGTAGCCACTGCCGAGCTGCTCGGCCTTCCATGCACGAAGAGGCTCCAAGGAGTGCGTGGTGAGGACAAAGGGGACGCTGTAGAGCTTCTTGGCAAGGCAGCCGGCCATTGACACATACCACGTGTGAGTGTGGACGATGTCAATGCCGCTGAGGGCCTTTACCTGCGTCAGATTGAGGCTTAAGGCCTCTAGAGCCCCTTTGAACTTGCCTTCGGTACCGTTGGTGATCTCCGCCCAGGGTTCCGCGCCCCGGACGTGCAGGTGTCCGTGATCAGAATGCTGCGGCCCCCAGCAATGCACTTCAACTTCGATCTCCCGGGCGAGTTCGCGGCTCAGATAATCGACGTGGACGCCCGCGCCTCCATAGACCAGCGGGGGAAATTCTCGCGTGAATAAGCCGACTCGCATGGTCTTGCCTCCAGCTGAATCGATGGTGCAGCCTGTTTGCGCGGGCAAAGCAAACGCCGAACCGCCGAGAGATACTTCACTAGTCCGGGACGCTCCGGGCAAGTGTATTGGCTTAGGAGTCGGGGTGCAAGTCTATCGGTTCCCGCAAGTATGGCGGCGGATCACACGGGCTTGAGTGGCTGCATCTGCTTCGTGAACATGTCGGGGTCAAATCTTCTGGAAATCGGCTTCGAAAAGTGGGATATTCCATGGGTGCGCGCATTCCCGCTGGGAATGAACGACGGACAAACCAATTAGTTATCCGCTGAGGTCACGCGTCACATTTCCATTTCGTGATTCATTCACACTCATCAGCCAACAACTCTGATGTTGCAACACATCCAAATCGCGTGGTACCAATCGAATTCTCGTGGCCATCAATCTCGTTCCGGCCAACGAAAAGCCGCCTGGCCGGCTCTGCACGTCCCGAGCCGTGCCGTACCGAAGACACAAACTGCCAAAGGAGAGGATAGCAAGTGAAAGAAGGCGGCAACATCACAGATCCGCTTTTCAACCTTGTGAATGTTGGAGACCTTCTGGCTGGTCCCGGATTGGAGATTCTCCAGCAGCGCCTCATCAGTTATCTGCCGCATCAGCGGTGGTTTGGCGCCAAATCGAGGGCAATTCAAGCCGTCGAGGTTCTCGACTTTGCGGAGTTTCCCGGCATTGACGCCGCTCTTGTCTTTCTTCAACTTATCTACGATGACGACAGCACGAGCGTTTATCAACTTCCCCTGACCATCGCTAAGGGCGAGGAAGCGGCAAGAATCCGCGTCTCTGATGCAGCGAGCATCGTTGCGACCGTGAATACCCCTGCAGGCCCCGCGATCCTGCACGACGCCGTGGCGCGTGAAGCTGTCCGTCAGGCAATCCTCAATCTCATCGAAACGAACCGCGAGCTTCGTACTCGAACCGGCGTTCTTCGAGGCCACAGAAGCGGCGCCCTCGCGGCAATCCGCGGTGTCGATCCGCTCCCTGGCCGCACAGGGTCGGCCGAGCAATCGAACACCTCGATTTTTTACGGCGCCAAGCTCATCATGAAGCTCTTTCGGCGTCTCCAACCCGGTGAGAATCCCGACACAGAGATTGGACGCTTCCTCACCGAGACCGCGCGCTTCACCCGGATCGCTCCGTTTTTCGGTGACATCACGATCAGCTCAGAGAGTAGCGAACCAACAACCATCGCCATGCTGCAAGGTCTGGTCGAAAACGAAGGCGATGGCTGGCAGTGGACCCTTAATGAACTATCCCGCTACTACCACAGCGTTGCGACCCTGCCATCGCCGCCCTACCTCGGTGCCTATCCCACATTTCTCTTGGAAAAGGAGTCTCCGGCTCTGGTTCGCAAACACGCCGGACTGTACCTCGACGCGGCCGCCCTGCTCGGCCGCCGCACCGCCGAGATGCATCTGGCGCTGGCCACGCCGACCGACAATCCCGCCTTCATCGCCGAGTCCTTCACCGCCGATGACCTTACCGCGGACGCCAGCCGAATCGACACGCAGCTCTCTCTTTCACTCGGAGCCTTGAATCGCGGCATGTCCCGGCTCACCGGGGCCACTGCTGACTGCGCCGCTCTCGTGCTCACCCGGCGCAACGATCTCTTCTCTCGTGCGGGGGCCATCGCCTCAGCCGCCCCCGCCGACTTCGGCCGGCGTATTCGCATCCACGGCGACTATCATCTCGGGCAGGTCCTCCGCGCGGGCGAAGACTACGTCATCCTCGACTTCGAAGGCGAACCAGCTAGAACCCTCGCTGCGCGCCGGGCCAAGCAGTCGCCACTGAAAGACGTCGCCGGCATGCTTCGTTCCTTCAGCTATGCCGCGTACGCCGCAATGAATGCGTTCGCCGAGCGCCGGCCTGAAGAAGTGAAGAATCTCGAATCCTGGTCTGAGCTCTGGCAGAATGCGGTCTCGACAGAGTTCCTCCACGCTTATCGGATCTCCATCGAGTCAACGAATCCGCATCTTATTCCACAGCCCCCGCAGGCTCAGCTCCTGCTCAACGCCTATCTTCTGGAGAAAGCACTCTACGAGTTACTCTACGAACTCGACAATCGTCAAGCGTGGATCCGCATTCCGCTAGCAGGCATTCTCACTCTGCTGCAGTGACCCTCCTTTCTGCAGAATCACATAAGGTCATCGCGCAAACATACTCCGAGCGGTTCCTCAATGAGACTGAGATTGGTGTCAACACTGGAATGAGGAGGGGTGAACAATTCTCACTTCACTGGTCACTGGTGGATCTACCTGGCAAAAAACTGAGGCTGCTGAAGACGAAGAATGGCAAGCCGCTGACGATTCCTCTCAACTCAATCGCGCTGGCGGCGTTTGAACGACAGCTTGAGGTCTCCGGTCACCATACGCACGTCTTCCTGAATGATGCTGGAAAGCAAGCCCTTCGTCACGAAGGCGTCGCGGCACTCGTTCGATGCTGCGCTGAAGGCGGCAAAGATACCAGAATTCACATGGCACGATCAACGCCACAAATTTTGCAGCCGCCTCGCTATTGCTGGCGTGCCGCTGAAGACGATTCAGGAGCTCGCGGGTCACAAAACAATCCAGATGACCGCGAGATACGCTCACCTTAGCCCGGACCATCTACATACCGCGGTGCAACTCATTACAGCCACCCAACAGCCACCGAGGAAGCATAGAAGACCAACAGCCACCAGAACAGCCACCGGCACGAAAAAGACCACCCGATGATGGGTGGCCTTCTCTTTGGCGATGCCCTCATAATGCTTTTAATTTCTATAATATAACTGGCGGTGCGGGCAGTCTCGAGCGAACCTCTCTCCGCTGCATTTCCCTGCTAACAGGGAATTTAACAGGGAAATCTTGAGGTTTTGGCGCTCTCGTTCACGCATGGCGCCGCATGACATGCTGCACAATTCACTGTGCTTAGCCAGCCATAGGCGGACCATCGAGGCTCAAAAAGAACAGGGAATTTTCTCGAGACATCAGGGAATTGAAATTCCCTGTTACGGGTTCGAGCAGCGAAAGTTTGTTAATTTGTTTGTGACCTTGTCGCGAAAAACGCCCCAAATTCCCACTACATAAGTAGAGCAATTTTTTAAGGGCGGCCTTCACAAAAGCCCAAGGCTGGATTGGTGACCCGCATGGACCTTGCTTCAGCATCCGTGACCGCGCGGGCGCCGTCTCGCGCGGCTCAGTACGTCCGCATGTCGACCGAGCACCAGCAGTATTCGCCGGAAAACCAGCTCGAGATTATCCGCCAGTACGCAGCGGCCCACAACATAGACGAGAAGCGATGTGAAGTTGGTTCGCTTAGCCTCGACATCAGCCATGAGCTGGTTGAGACCCTCCCGGCCGGCGATGTCCAGCCCACTACGGCCATGGTCGGAATAGTCCTGGACGATCTCGCCGCTCCGAGCGCTCATGGTAAAGCGCGGCGGTTTAGACCCGCCAGCAGTACGTGACCGCTGAGCCCCAGCAAACCGCGCAGCCCTTCACCCCCACAGCCGCAGCACCCCGCGCCGCGCCCCACGAGTAGCGAGCCCTCGCGTTCCATTTGCGCTTCGGATGCCACCGCCTGAGCCACACTGCCGTGACGCGAGGACTGGAACGATCCCTTTGCCGCTGATCTTATGCTCCCCGAGGCTACCCCCAGCAAACTACCGGCTCCCTGTCGTAACTGACAGTAGGCAGGACATCGCTGCGTGTTAATGATCACAGTAAACACTGGGCCCGTAGCGCCTATACGAAAAGGATGGACGATTTATGAAAACTAAGTATGCATTGTGGGCCATGCTTGCTCTGTTGGCGTCCGGAATTGCCCTCGGGCAACAAGTCTCGGTCAATTACAACCATAGCCAGAGTTTCGCGCAGTATCACACGTACGCCTGGGAAATCGACGATCCAAACAAAATAGCCAACTCCATCCTGGCGCAGGTCGCGATCACCGACATCGACAGTGCCCTCGCGGGAAAGGGCTTAAGCAAGGTTGACATAAGCGCAAATCCAGACCTGATCGTAATCGCGAGCGGCGGATTGAAACAGGAAACCTCCTACAGCGCAATGGGCATGCGTGGCATCGGCGGAGGCATGGGCGGACCATCAGTCCCGAGCAAAATGTCGAGGGAACATTGATCGTCAGCATCTATGACGCAAAGCAGAAAGCGCTGGTGTGGCGGGGGATTAGCCAAGACACCCTGAGCAACAACGGCAACAAAAACCAACAGACAGTAGGAAAAGCCGTCCAGAAGATGTTTAAGCAGTGGCCAAAGGCCTAAACGCGGTACGCCCACTCCGCATTTAAAGGAATGCCGAAATGAAATCGTCCCAAAGCAACCGATGAAGTTGACAACAATAACGCTGCTGCGGCTTTGTGCGACGTTTGAAAGCGCAACGGGGGTTGTCCAGATCGCCTTTCCGGACTTCCTCGTCCGTGTGCTTTTCGGAAGCGGCGGCCTTTCGAGCGACATTGTCGTGTCGCGAGGAGCTGGACTAGGCCCATTCGTTTTGGGTCTGGCGTGCTGGCCAATCGAGGACGATGTCGCCGCAACGGTCATATGGGCCCAATTGGTCTACAACCTCCTTGTCGCTCTTTATCTTGGCTATCTCAGAATTGCGGGCGGATTTGTCGGCGCCCTTCTATGGCCGGCATGCGCTCTGCATGCGGTAATAGCGCTCCTGCTGGCAGTCCTGGCATACGAAAGAGTTTCTGCAGCTAAAGCAGGACGCACAGATCGGAACTAGAAATCAAAACACCCTCGCTCCCGGCTTCTGCCGGAGCGCTTGACGAAGGAGAAATCACTTGAGTAGCCAGAGTCACTTCACCATCAGCTTCCCCCTGAAATCGCCGGCGGACGCAAAGGCGCTGCCAGAAGAGCTTCCACCAATGATGCCGGCGCTGTTCAAGGCGGAGGATACTATCGGCACCATTCACTACTCGCGCTTCACCGTGCTGAACGACAAGACCTTCCTGTTTCTTGCCGACTTCGACGGCGAATTCGGCCCGCTCATGGCCGATCTCGCGAAACACGCTGGACCGGTGTTCGATAGCATCTTCAAGCACGTTGTGAATCCGCCGCCAACCCCGGTGGCTGAAAACGCAGATGCTTTCGTCGAGTGGACCGCGGATCATCTTCTTCACGCAGCGAACTCTTTTCAGCGCCTATCCGGGCGTCACGGTGAAGGAGATCAAGGCCATGGCGGCCGCCGCAGACGTCACTGGCGCCGGCGTACTCAATCCATTCCTGGTGATCCTGCCCATCAAATCGAAAGTTGCCTACATCGAGGTGGAACTGCTCCTGCGTGCGAGATCACACAGGACCCAGAAGGATCTAGAGAAGGTCGGCACACCTCACTTCGCGCAGTTCGTACCGCTAGAGGAACGACCAGGTTGGATTCTTTACCGTGTATGACGGGACCTTTGATACGTACATTGCCGATTTCACCAAGAATATTGGATCGGTCTTCGATCTTATTTTCAAGTTCATCACAAACCCGCCGCCCTCGCCATGCAGAAAGCACCTCCAGGAGTTCATTGACTTCGCGGCGGGGGCAAACCGCGCTCCGATCGGCTTCTATCAGGCATATCCGGGCCTGAGTGTTCAGGACATTCATGCCTTGATCGCCGACAGCAAGTCACAATCCGGCTCCGCAGCTAAGGCTACGGCCGCGTAGTCACGAGCAAGGATCAAGAAGGAGGCACGCGATGGGCCTAGGCACTAAGACGCAGCCGCCACCGGCAAAGGAAAGCGAGGGTTTCTTCCGCCGTTTTTTCGAGCGAGGCGCGCACGAGGCCTCAGAGCAGGAGACCCATCGGATCAGGCACAAGGAGCACACTCGACCTCGGCGATATTCAGGGATTCATCCTGCGCGGTTACAGGATGCCGATGGTACGGCATTTCTTGCTGAAGGTGGGCGTCGCTGCGCAGGCACGCAAGCTGCTCGGACGGCTGGTCAGCGGAGACGAGTCTGACGCGCCGCAGATCACCACTGCAGAAGACTGGCACGTGGGGTTCGAGCCGGGACCCGGAGACAATCCTCGCCGATCTCCCACGCTGCAAGCCCGACTATTGCCTTAACGTGGGCATCACCTGGCCGGGGCTGGTTGCGTTGGAGATCAAAGATCGAGTACCGACGCTTTCCTTCAAGTCGTTCGGCGCGTTTGTCGCCGGAGCAGCAGAACGAGCGAACCTGGTGGGCGATACAGGAGCAAGCGCGCCGCAGAACTGGATCAGGCGGCTTCGGGACGGGAAGCGATCACGTCCTGGTGACATTGCACGCCCTCAGCCCGGAAGCAATGACGACCTATAGCGACCGGCTGTCCGCGCTGTTTGCCGAGGGTCAAGCGTTTCAGGAAATCTGGCGCACCGACGGGAAGGCGTGGGTTGAAATGGTCGACGGCAAGCCCGACCCCTGTGCCAAGGTTCCCTTCGGTTACACCGACGGCATCAGCATGACCACCATCCGCGGCGGCCCGGAAAGATACACGCCAGATCACCAAAAGCCCTGCGAACCCTGGCTGTTCGTTTTGCAGGACGACGCTGAGAATTATTTCGTTCCGGAGCCTCGAGAGCTTGGCCTGAACGGCAGCTTTGCTGTCTTCAAGATGATCCAGACGGACGTGGTTGGATTTGAGAATTTCCTGCAATCGAACAAGGACAAGATAGACCCCGAACTGCTCGCCGCCAAGATGTGCGGACGATGGCGCAATGGCGTTCCTCTGGAGTTGTCGCCGGATACGGATAGTCCTCCGGGCGGGATTTCACCCGAACAACTGAACAACTACGGATATGTGAACGCAGATGGTTCAGGCGATCCCAGGGGACTGCGCTGTCCTGTTGGTGCGCACATGCGCCGCGTCAATCCACGCGACCAGCCAGTCACGGGCCAGGGCGAGCCCGGAGGCAGCAATAACACGCACCGTCTAATCCGTCGTGGCCTGCCGTATGGACCAAACTATGATCCGTCGCAACCCTACGATGGCATCGAGCGCGGGCTTCTCGGCTACTTCATCAACTCAAGCATCGAGAATCAATATGAGTTCGTGCTGGGGCATTGGGTAAATGACAGCGAATTTGCCGGGGCGGTCAGGCTGAACCCAAAATCGAAAGATCCAATGATCGGCACTCAGGATCCAGCGGAAAGCATATTCGTCATTCCGCAGGCGAATGGCGCGCCTCCAATCAAGATCACAGGGTTCTCAAGCTTCACTACGACGAAAGCCGCCGCGTATTGCTTTTTGCCAAGCATTACCGCGATCGAATTTATCTCCAAACTGGGATCACAGAAGCGAACAGATAGCGCCGAGGAGGATTCAACCCATGCTTTGGCTGACTAGATGGTTCGGAGTGACCGGTAGCGACAGTGAGCGGAACCTCGCCAGAGAAAAGTCTGACATCGAGGAGATCGTCCAGACAACACTCCTGGTGCAGGCGAAAGCTGCTGCCCAACAACACCGGCCTTTGGCCCGCGGAACTCATGCCAAAGGGGTCTGCGCCCGGGCCCAATTCGAAGTCCTTGACGTTACGGCCGGACGCGATCCTGAGTCTGGCGGCGCGGCTCGCCAAGGGGATATTCGCGAAGCCCGGTGTATATCCGGCGGTCGTGCGGTGGGGGAACGCTGATTCAAAGAAGAACTCGGATTTCAAGCCCGACGTTCGATCGATGTCGTTCTCGGTCGACCTCACTCGGGGTGGCTTGGCTGTTCCCGGCGGGAACAGTGGCCGCCAGGATTTTTCATTGCAAAACGCCCCCCCTCTGCCCATCAACGACTCGCCTGGATTTGCGGCGATCATGAAGGTACTGGCGGCATCGAACCCGCTCTCCGGCTTGTGGTCGCTGCCTTTCAAGGACAAGTTGCGAGTGCTGAGGATCCTGACTCTGGCAAAACTGCAGACGAGCCAGAAGATCAGGCCTTATCAGCAACTGCGCTATTGGAGCAACGTGCCGTTTCGTCACGGACCGATCGATGTTGTCCAGTATTCGGCTATCCCTTCGCCGGACAATCTGGCGCGTCCTCTGCAAAAGAGCAACCCGAAAGGCCTGCAGGACGAGCTGATCCGGCACCTCAATGAGGATGGCAGGATGAGCAGCTTCGACTTTGCCGTCCAGTTCCTCGACGCCGACAGGATGACCTACTGGGGTAAGCGCCGGGACGCCAACTTCTGGATCGAGAACGCAAGCGTCAAGTGGAAGGAAGCGGAAGCGCCTTTCCACACGGTCGCGCGGCTCACCCTGCTACCGCAGTCTCAGCTTCGGCCAGACGCCGGCGAAGTGACCTATTTCGATGTAACCGAGGCACTCGACGCCTGACAGCACGCCCCTTGGGAGCATTAATCGTGCTCGCTGCTTCGGAGAGGCCGCCAGCAGAGAAGCACGCCTGCGCTTGAGCGGCAGTCCCCAAGGTGGAATCGCTGCCAATGCAGCACCGCGGCGCCCGAATTAGAGCAAATCGCCGCAGCAAAGGATAGTCGAGTAGCCGCGCACGAACTTCTGGTGGGCCGAAATTTTTAAGACGCTAAGACCATCGGTACGAAATTGCAAGGTTCAGAACAAAGGAGAACAAGATGGAAGATCAAAAGATAACTGGTGTGCCGGGTTCGCCCAGCGCCACGACCTCACTCGACGGAAAACAACTTCCGCCATTGCCCCCGAAATTCGGCGGCGTGATCAAGGACAGCGCCACGGATTCCACTCCTTGGTGGGCGCCGCGCGTCGTGCCGCCCAAGGGTGCGCCAAACGTTCTGCTCATCATGACCGACGACCAGGGCTACGGTGTTTCCAGCACGTTCGGCGGCGTCATCCCAACGCCCGCGATGGACCGTATCGCCGAGGCGGGATTGCGCTATACCCAGTTCCATTCCACCGCGCTCTGCTCACCCACGCGCGCGGCGCTCATCACCGGCCGCAACCATCACTCGGTAGGCTTCGGCGTGATCGGCGAACTCTCCACGGGTTACCCCGGCTACGATTCCGTCATCAGCCCGGAAAAAGCCACCATCGGTGACAATCCTTGCGCGAAAATGGCTATGCCACATCGTGGTATGGCAAAAACCATAACACCCCGACCTATCAATACAGCCTGGCCGGGCCTTACGACCAATGGCCGTCGGGGATGGGCTTCGATTATTTCTACGGGTTCATGGGCGGCGAGACCGACCAGTGGACGCCTTATCTGTTTAAGGACCATACCCAAATCTTTCCGTGGATCGGGAAGCCCGACTACAACCTTACCACCGACATGGCGGACGAGGCCATTAAATACCTGGGCGACCTGAACGCGCGGCGCCCGATACGCCGTTCTTCCTCTATTACGTGCCCGGCGGCTCCCATTCCCCGCATCAGCCTACAAAGGAATGGATTGAGAAGTTCAAAGGCAAGTTCGACATGGGCTATGAAAAGATGCGCGAGGAGATTTTCGCCAACCAGAAACGGCTTGGCGTGATTCCAGCGGATAGTGAGCTCACCCCGTGGCCGGACGGACAGCCCGAGTTTGGCGGGGCCAAGCTGCCCAGGTGGGACTCGCTCTCGCTGATCCAAAAGAAATTCTATGCCCGCCAGGCTGAGGTCTTTGCGGCCTATATGGCCTACACCGACCATGAAATTGGCCGGGTGATTCAGCAGGTCGAGGACATGGGCAAGCTCGACAACACACTCATCATTTACATCTGCGGCGACAACGGCAACAGCCCCGAAGGCACCGAGTAAGGCACGTTCAACCAGATGACCGCCTACAACGGCATTCTTACGCTCCCGGAAGCCCGTGAGGTGATGAATGCTGCACTACGAAAACTGGGGTTCGGACAAAACCTATCCGCACATGGCGGTGCAATGGGCATGGGCCTTTGATACGCCCTTCAAGTGGACCAAGCAGGTGGCGTCGCATTTCGGCGGAACGCGGCAAGGCATGGTCATATCGTGGCCCGGCCACATTAAGGATGAGGGCGGCATCCGCTCGCAGTTCCATCACATCATCGATATCGTGCCGACGATCCTCGAAGCCGCCGGCATCAACGCGCCCGGAGATGGTCAACGGAATCCCGCAAAAGCCCATTGAAGGCGTGAGCATGGCTTATACGTTTGACAAGGCCAACGCCGACGCGCCCTCGACTCGCACCACACAGTATTTCGAGATGGCCGGCAACCGCGGCATCTATCAGGATGGCTGGTATGCCTGCACGACGCCTTTTGCCGCGCCCTGGCTTTTGGCGACTGGCAAGCTGCCCGACATCAATGACTACGAGTGGGAACTCTACAACATTACTCAGGACTATTCACAAAACAACGACCTCAAGGAGAAGTTTCCCGAGAAGCTCAAGGAACTGCAGGCGTTATTTCTGACGGAGGCCGCGAAGTACCAGGTGCTCCCCCTGGATAACAGGGCCTTCGCGCGCTATTTGGACCCCAAACCAAGCGCCACCGCGGGAAAGACCGTCTTCACCTACACGGGTGAAAAGGCCGGCATACCCGTCGATAATGCCCCCAACATCCTGAACAAGGACTACACCATCACAGCCGAGATCACCGTTCCCAAAGGCGGCGCGGAGGGCATGATCGTGACCTTTGGTGGCCGCTTCGGCGGTTACGGCCTGTTCCTGCAACATGGCAAGCCGGTCTTTGTTTACAACCTCCTCGATCTGGAGCGATTCCGCTGGGAGGGCGGCGTCGGCGGAATCGTCGGCAAGGACTTGTTTGGCCGGGCGCTCAAGCCGGGCAAACACACCATCGTCTTTGATTTCAAATACGACGGTCCCGGCCCAGGCAAGGGCGGCACCGGCGTGCTCTCGGTGGATGGCAAGGAATTGGACAAGAAGACCATCAAGCACACGATTCCGCTGATGATGTCCATTGATGAGACTTTCGACATTGGGCTCGATACCCGCACGGGGGTGGATAACAGCTACGAGTTGCCGTTCAAGTTCACCGGCACGATCGACAAGCTGACCTTCAAACTCGGGCCTTCACAGCTGTCCGAAGTTGAAGAGAAGACTGGTGCGCACGCTGTGGCTATGGCTCATGACTAGGGGGGCAGGGCGAATCCCAGCTGCAGTGACCACCGAACAAGCCGACTGGTGTACCGCGTAGCCAGCCTTCCGCTCGGCGTGCCGGTCAAGCTGGAGTTGATTTTTGAGGTATCCGTGTAATGCCTTGAAAACCTTTCGCAAATCGTCCCAAAAGGGCATCGCAGCAGCGAATCGTATGCCACTGAAAACACGAGTCGTGACAAAGACCGCTGTGTCACTCCGCAACGGCGCGCCTGGCGATACTAGCCGCCGAGTTTTTGGTAATTCGAATTGGTCGTGGTGACGATTAACTGTTTGGCGGTGGCGTTGAGAACTGTCTGCTGCGCGTAGTTGGTGCCGTCGGGAAGGCTGGCCATTCGCACTTGCAAGGTCACCGCATCTTTTGCTTGACCCATGTAGGTGTTGATGTCCAAGGATATGATCTTTTTTGCGGAGGGATCGAAAGTGAGTGTCATTTGATCACCGGGCTGGGCGTAATTCTTGAAGATCAAGTTCACGAGGCCTCCGGCAGGATTCAATGAGACATTGCCGGCCTGATAGGCTTGTTGCATTTTCTGAGGATCGGGCGGCACGTACATGCCGAGGACGCCCTTCACCTGTTCCATGTACTCCTGCATCTCACCTGTTTTCTTCTCAATGACTCTTTGCTTCATTCTGCCGCCGCTGGGTTGCTGCGGCGGAGGACCGATCGGGGTCTTCTGAACCTGCCCGTCAGGACCGTACTGGCACAATTTTTGAGATGGAGGCTTGGCATCTCCTTTCAGACGTGAGCTGGGTTGTCTCAGTCCATTGATATTGGTGCTGTTTCTGTTTATTTTCCGCTGCAGCCTGTTTCACACTGCAAGTTTTTGCTGCACTCAGCATTCTGCGCAATCAGGTGACGCTAGCCATAAGCGCGAGCGCACCCACGGTCATCAAGCGCTTGCCGATCGGAACGAAGTTGGCGCCGCCAGATTGCTTCCAGTGTGAAATTACAAGGATTCCGTTCATTAGACACTCCCATGAATAGTTGTCTACTCATTATTTAGGTTTTGGCCTGTTTTCAGGAGGCCAGGACGAAGTTGGGGAAGTCCTCCAACACCCAGTTGTTCTTGAGGGTGTGATAGATGACTCCCAGGAACTTGCGCGCCAGGGCGATGTTGGCTTTGCCTCCACCGCGGCGGCGCTGGATGCGCTGATAAAACTTCTGCAGGAACGAGCTGTAGCGTTTGGCAATGAGCGCGCACTGCATAGACGAGCAGCGTCACAACGACCATGACCGCGACCGCGATAAGGCCCCCTTTCCTCCTAAGCCGGGCTCGATCATGCTCGTGGATCTACTTGGGAGGCGTGCAGCCCACATTGTTGACACCCTTAGCGCAAGTAGTACCCTTGGGGCCTTGGGCAACACCCTTTCCATTCTTGGTCTTGGATTTGCCGCCGCCAGTGGTCTGCGTGGTCTTTACCCCATTCGAGTTTTTATTGGCGGTGGCACCTTTGCCCGTATTCGGGTTGTAGGCAGCAGCAGATTGACCATCGCTGCAAACCGTCTCGCCGCGTGCGTTTTTGGTGCAATTTGCCTTGCATAAGCTCGCCGAAAGAAGAACCACACACACTGCCATCAATGGAAATTTCATTTGTATCTCCGATCTCACGGTTAGTCTTTGGATTCGGAGCTCAGCTTCGCAGGAGAGTGGAGCTAAGCAAGGGTCTGTGACGTGATCTAACTCTGATTGCAACCGCTTGGGAACTGCCACTTGTGACAGGTCCGCGCCGAAACTTCGGGCTATCAAATCGCGCCTTCGTCAGCCATTAGATCAAGCCGAAATGGATAGCTGCCGATAGGAAACATCATCATAAGGTAGGTTGATCCGGACCGGCTAGGTGCCAAATCGTCCGCTATTCTTCCCTAATCCGATAACTTCAGAGTAGTCCGTAACAAATCGCGCGAGGCTCAAACTTTTGCGTGCGGAACTGACAGTTCTACCAGTATGCCGGGCCGCAGGGTGGTTGTAGACTCCTCCCGTTGACAACATTCGACTGCGCGGGCTCGCCAATGTCCCTCCGAAAGAACACAATGAAAACCACGCACACAAAAAACCTCCTCGCCGTCGCGCTCGCTGGCACGCTAACCGTGATGGCCGCTCACGCCCGTCCCTGCTCCCCGAACTGGTAGTGCTCCCATTAACAAGGAGGCGCACCCGCATGGCGCCCGAACAATCTGCAGCGAACGCTGAGATCAGCGTAACCGTCTCCAGCACGCTCACCATTGAATCCACTGAGTCGGCTCCCGGAAATATGATCGGTCCCTATCGCCTGCTCGAGTTGATTGGCGAGGGCGGCATGGGTCAGGTGTGGCTGGCTGAGCAGAAGCAGCCGGTGCGCCGCCGCGTGGCCCTCAAGCTAATCAAGGCGGGCATGGACACTCGCGAGGTGGTGGCGCGCTTCGAATCCGAGCGGCAGGCGCTGGCGCTCATGGACCATCCCGCGATCGCCAAAGTCTTCGATGCCGGGTCGACTCCAGAAGGCCGGCCGTACTTCGTCATGGAGTACGTTGCCGGCGTCCCCATCACCGACTATTGCGACCAGCACAGACTGACCATGCGGCAGCGGCTGGAGTTATTCATCCTCGTATGTGAGGGCGTGCAGCACGCGCACCAGAAGGCGATCATCCATCGCGATCTGAAGCCTTCGAACATTCTGGTTACCGAAGTGGACGGGAAGCCGCTGCCGCGGATCATCGACTTCGGCCTGGCCAAAGCGGTCTCGCAGGGGTTCGACGCGGGAACCATGTTCACGCGAGTGGGAGCCGTGGTGGGAACGCTGGGCTACATGAGCCCGGAGCAGGCCGGCTTGGCGGGCGAGGACATCGACACGCGCACCGATGTGTATTCGCTCGGGGTGGTGCTCTATGAGCTGCTGGTGGGCGCGCTGCCGCTCGACGTCCGGAAACATCTTCAAACATGAAGACCGCTGATTCTCTTCAGCTCCAAACATTTGCTAATGGAAGTGGCGAAATTGCGATCAGAGAAGAGCGCCGAAACCGCCACAGATCCGTCCGGATGGAGACGGCTCTCCATTTCCATTGCGATTGCGAAACCTCCAATTTGCGGCGAAATGCGCGAGATCTGTGCGGCGAGCATTCGTTAACTAATTGATTCTAAGATTTATGGCGGTGCGGGCAGTCTCGAGCGAACCTCTCTCTCGCTGCATTTCCCTAAGAACAGGGAATTTTTTCGAGATAACAGGGAATTGAAATTCCCTGTTACGGGTTCGAGCAGCGAAAGTTTGTTAATTTTTTTGTGACCTTGTCGCGAAAAACGCCCCAAATTCCCACTACATAAGTAGAGCAGTTTTTTAAGGGCGGCCTTCACGAAAGCCCAAGGCTGGATTGGTGACCAGCATGGACCTTGCTTCAGCATCCGTGACCGCGCGGGCGCCGTCTCGCGCGGCTCAGTACGTCCGCATGTCGACCGAGCACCAGCAGTATTCGCCGGAAAACCAGCTCGAGATCATCCGCCAGTACGCAGCGGCCCACAACATGGAGATCGTCCAGGACTATTCCGACCATGGCCGTAGTGGGCTGAACATCGCCGGCCGGGAGGGTCTCAACCAGCTCATGGCTGATGTCGAGGCCAAGCGAACCAACTTCACCTCGCTTCTCGTCTATGACGTGAGCCGTTGGGGAAGGTTCCAGGACGTAGACGAGAGCGCCTACTACGAGTACGTCCTGAAGCGGTCTGGCATCCGAGTTCATTACTGCGCGGAGCAGTTTGAGAACGACGGGAGCATGTCCTCATCGGTGCTCAAGACCTTGAAACGTTCGATGGCTGCGGAATACAGCCGCGAGCTCTCGGTCAAAGTGTTCTCCGGCCAGTGTCGCCTCATTGAGCTGGGATTTCGGCAGGGCGGCCCCGCGGGCTATGGCCTGAGGCGCCAGCTAATCGATCGCAATCAGGCCTCCAAAGGGCTGCTTGGCCGGGGAGAGCGAAAGAGCCTGCAGACGGACCGGGTCATCCTGGTCCCGGGTCCCCAAAAGGAGATCGAGGTGGTCCAGAAGATCTACACACGATTTGTCACGGACAAGCAGACTGAACGCGAAATCGCCGAGCAGCTGAATGGCGCCGGCATTCTCGGAGAACACGGTCGCCTGTGGACACGGGCGACCGTCCATCAGGTGCTCACCAACCCCAAGTACATCGGCGCCAACATCTACAATCGCCGCTCGTTCAAGCTGAAGCACAAGCGAATCAACAATCCGGTCGACATGTGGATCTGGCGCGATGGAGCCTTTGTGCCGATCGTTGACGCCACTATCTTCGAGCAGGCGCGGCGAATCATTGAGTCGCGCCATCAGCACCTGACCGACCAGGACCTTTTAGAACGGTTGAGGGAATTACTGCACAAGCATGGCCGGCTGTCTGGTCTCCTGAACGATGAAACCGAGACCATGCCCTCGAGTTCCTGCTATTCAACCAGGTTCGGTAGCCTTGTCCGGGCCTACACGCTGATTGGCTGGGAGCCTGACAAGGACTTTTCCTATGTCGAGATCAATCGCAGCATCCGACAGCGTCATGCCGACCTGATTTCCGCGATCTTGTCTGGACTTTTCTTATCCGAGATTTGCTATCAGTCGCAGGCACTCGTCCGGGGTCCAGTCCGGCGTTGCACCGGCGCGACTAGCAACCAAGGCTCCCAATGCGTTTGCAAAGGATGCGTTTCGCGCGATAGGCCAACCGAGGATCAGGCCGTGGAGGAAGGCGGCGGCGAATGCGTCTCCGGCTCCGACGGTATCTACGACGTCGACTGTGACTCCCTCGAAAGAGTAGAAGGCGTTTTTTGCGAAGATGGCGCTGCCCTCGCTACCGCGCGTGACGCAGATGGTGTCTACTCCGCAAGCCGAGGACCAACAGCGGCAGAACTTTTCCATGGAGAATGGTTCCGATGGCTGGGTCATCCGAAACAGCGTCCTCGCCTCGTCTTCATTCATCTTTACGACGGACGCCAACCGACAGAGGCGCTGTACGAGCGAAAGATTCCAGTGCCCTTCGCGGAGGTTCATGTCATAGAAGCCCTCAATGCCGGGGAGCTCCTGAATGAGGCGGTCCAAAGTTTTTTCGTTCGCGTGGTTAGTTTGCGCGAGCGTACCGAAGTATATCCATTGCGGTTGAAGACCGGTGAGCCGGGACCATTGCGTGGCGCTCAGGGCGATATCATCAAACGCCGCAGGACGCGGGATGGAGTAACTCGCGTTCCGTTGATGGTCGGTTGTGACAATGGCGGTGCCGGTGGGCCTTTTTAGAACGACCTGCACGAAATCGGTGGACAAGCCGAGGGCGCTCATGGATTGAAGCGCGCGTGAACCACGGGCATCGTTGCCGACACCCGAAACCAGTGCAGCCGGGTGTCCGAGTCTCTGGATCGTCACGGAGAAGTTAAGTGGCGCTCCGCCCAGGAACTCTGTTTCGCCGAAGACATCCCAAAGCAGCTCGCCTACGGAAAGAATTTGCATTAGGCATCCTCCATTGCTCATCTGCGCACGACCGCGAATTGCAATCGTCAGCTAATCCCCAGCCGCTCCTGAATCTTTTCGAGGCTGACCCCTTTGGTTTCCGGATAAACGAAAAGAACGACCACAAACTGAAGCGCCATCATGGCGGCGAAGAAGTAAAAGGGATACGCGCCCGACTTTGCGGCCATGACCGGGAAGGCTGCTGCGATGATCGCGTTCGTAATCCAGTGCGCCGAGCTGCCGATGCTTTGGCCTTTGGAGCGGACGCGGTTTGGAAAGACCTCGCTGATGTAGACCCAGATTACGGAGCCCTGCGAGATGGCAAAGAATGCGATGAAGCCGATCAGGAACCACAGCAGCAGGCTGGAGGTGCGATGGTCGAGAAATAACTTCGCGATTCCGGCGAGACAGACGACCATGCCAGCCGAGCCGACGAGCAGCAGCGCCTTGCGGCCGATCCGGTCAACGAGAGACATCCCAAGAAACGTTGCGGCGAGATTGGTCAGTCCAATCCAGACGGCCTGCACGTTTCCTGAAACTCGGCTATAGCCGGCGGCATAGAAGATGTCGTTCAGATAATAGAGAATCGCGTTGATGCCCGAGAGCTGATTGAACATTCCGATTGAGATTGCGAGAAATATCGGGAGCAGGTACTTCCTCCTGAAGACGCGCTCGTGGCGATTGCCTCGATCCAGATGAACGGATTCGACGATTTCTCTGAGTTCAGCCTCCGCATCCTCCGAACCGATGAGCTGCAATACGCGTCGCGCCTCGTCGAGTCGATTTTGAGTGACGAGCCACCGGGAGCTGCGCGGAATGCCAAAGAGGAAGAGCAAAAAGAGAGATGCTGGGAGCGCGGCAACACCGAGTTGCCAGTGCCAGAGGGCTGGACCCGATATGAGCTTTGCCAGGCAGAAGTTTGACAGGTAGGCGAGAAGGATTCCGACGACCACATTCACCTGAAAGGTGCCGACGAGGCGGCCGCGCCACTTTGCGGGAGAAATCTCGGCGATATAGACGGGACCGAGAACGGAAGATCCTCCAACTCCGATGCCTCCGATGAAACGAAAACACATCAGCGCTGGCCAATTCCAT
Source organism: uncultured Acidobacteriaceae bacterium (assembly GCA_963783805.1). GTDB lineage: Bacteria > Acidobacteriota > Terriglobia > Terriglobales > Acidobacteriaceae > Silvibacterium. The sequence continues at coordinate 67,581 of CAWAPC010000015.1, forward strand.
GCGATTGCGCAACCTAATGCGGAGATCAGGTAGAGGGTTGCCATGATGCGAAGTGCGCCGCGGCCTCCGAGCCGTTCACCAAGCAGCCCTGACGTCGTTGCTCCCAGAACGGTGCCCCACAGGGCGATCGAAACTGTAATTCCCAACTTAGCGGGGCTCAAGCCGAAACTCATTACGAGTCCGTGCGTGGTTCCGGCGATGACGGCTGTGTCAAAGCCGAAGAGCAGGCCGCCGAGGGCGCCGACGAGAGCGCTTTTCACGAGATAGAGATTGAGTTTCAAACTACCGTCCTATGTAACGCAGTTCAATGAACCTTATTCAGGTGGTAAGGCGGTTCGGGGATATGGGCGTTATCTGCCACATCGAGAGACTTGAAATGCCGGCTGTGTTGCCGCTCAATTGCAGGTTCACGCGCGGCGCCGACGATCCGGAGTAATAAAAGCGCTTTGTATAGGCGGCCTGCTTGTTGACGAAGGCTTCGATGACGGATCCATCGATGTAGAAATGAAGCTCTAGCTCGCCGGCGTCGCCGATCTGAAGCGGCACGTCTTTGTCGTCGAGGCGTATGCGGGCGGGTTTCGATGGATCGTACTGCACGGTGAGCCACGGCGCCGCATTGGCTGCGCCTTCGCCAATAATGGAGAGGCCGAACGGTGCGTTTTCAGTTTTGGCGGTACAGAGAATCTCGCCGCAGCAGTTTTCGATGTGCATGCGCACGATCTGCTGCTGGTTTTCTTCCTGGCTCTTGGATATGCGCAGAGTTTGCGGGCTTTGGCGGAGCTTATCCACGGCGGGCGCAACTGCGAAATGCAGGTTCGAGTCCTTATCCAGAGTGAGGACGCGGGGCAGAGACATCATGCCTGCCCAGCCGGATGCGCGGTAAGCCTCGAGCGGGCGAGTCTCGGAGATCCAGCCCCATAGAATCCGGTTTTGATCCTTGTCGAGCTGGGTCTTCGGCGCGTAGAAGGATCCGTAATCGAGCAGGCCGATGCGCTCGGGGTGAAAGATCATGGTTTCCGGATCGAGAACGCCTGTCAGCCAATACGCCTTTCTTTCCGCGGAGTAAATCAGGACGTGCTTGTCGCCGAGGGGAAAAAAATCGGGGCACTCCCACATGGTTCCGGAATCGACTGGATTCGCAGTATCTTTTCCGTTTCCGGCGCCTTGCGTGAGCATATGCAGATAGTCCCAGTGGCGCAAATCGATGGAGTGGTAGAGGAGAACGGCTCCGCCTTTGCCGCGAATTCCGGAGCCCACCGTCATGTACCATCCATTCCCTTGCCGCCATGGTGAAGGATCGCGGAAGCCAGTGACATCGAGGCCGGGCGGAGGAGCGGCGATCACAGGCTGCGGATATTTTTTCCAGGTCGTCAGGTCTTTACCCGAGCCGAAGGCAAGGCACTGGGACTCTTTGAAGCTGTGAACCCCGTCGCGAATTGTGGCTTCGCTTTCCGGTGCGGAGACCACGCCGGTGTAGATCATCGCCACTGCGTCGCCGTCGATGACTGCCGTGCCGGAGAAGCATCCGTCGGCATCGGGTCCGCCGGGCGTGGGTGAAAGTGCGACGGGAAGATGCTGCCAGTGAACCATGTCCGGGCTGATTGCGTGGTCCCAGTGCATGTCTCCCCAGAAGGCTCCGTTGGGGTTGTACTGGAAGAACATGTGATAGTTGCCGTCCCAGTAGATGGGGCCGTTGGGATCGTTCATCCAGTTTGCTTTGGGAAGCAGATGATATTGCGGGCGACGAGGGTCGTGCGCAAGTTCCGTCGGCGAGATCGCCACCAATGCTGGGGCCGCAAAGCAGATGCGGCTCAAGGCGGTCGCACCGGCGATTCCGATGGCACCGGTCAGAAGTTCACGACGATTCAGTTTCATGTCCGGATGCTCCGGGGGAATTTTATACGGCGGAAGACTGGTCTAGTGCGTCAGGGCAAGGCTGAGCCGTGGGGCGTCAGCCTTGTCCATGATCGATGGGAGCGGAACGGGTAATCTCCCGGCAGGTCTAGAAACTTATCCGCGCGGCTAGCTGAACGGTACGCGGAAGAGTTGTCTGGTGGCTCACCTGGCCGAAGCCCGGAGAGGACAGGTTAGTATTAGGCTCGGCAAACTGAGCATGGTTGAAGAGATCGAAGATCTCCGCGCTGAATTTGAGTCTCACGCCTTCTTTCATGTCGAAGGTTTTGTTGAAGGAAGTATCAAAGTTGACCTCTCCTTCGGACCTCATGTACGGATCGACGCGAGGTTCGTCTCCGAAGGAAAACTGGCCCGGCTGTGTGAAGCATGAGGTGTTGAACCACATGTTCGCCCTTGCTGCGCTGTGATCGGATCCGGGAGCGTTCTTATTGCAGCCCGGTGTGTAATTAGGTCGGATGTTCCCGGCGCCAAACTGGCTTAGAGTATTTCCCGCTGCGACCAGAGCGAGAGGAACGCCGCTGCGCAACGTCGTGATGCCGTCGATTCGCCAGCCACCCAGCACGCCATTGACGACGCGATTGGAGTTTGCAAGATAGGTCTGACCGTGTCCGAAGGGAAGGTCGAGCCCGTAATTGATCACCAGATTTTGAGCGAGATCCTGCTGGCTGAGAGACTTTTCAGCCTTTAGATTGTCGTTATCTTGCACGACTCCGAGGCCGCCTTGTCCGTCCTGAAAGGCGCTGGTGTTGTCGGTATTGCTGAGCAGCTTGCTCCACGTATATGCGCCCTGCAGGATGCCACCATGGCTGAAGTGGCGAATGTAGCTTATCTGAAGCGCGTTGTACGTGGAGTCGCCATAACGGGGCACAGTCTGTGTCAGGCCCGTGTATTGAGGGTGCGGCGTGAGCAGGTAGCCTTCGGAGATTGTGGGTGAGCCGAAGGTTGTCCCGGCGGGAAGAATTCCGTAGAAGGGATTCGGAACCTGATCCAAGAGAGCAGCGCCGAGAGAGTGATACCCGTCGGGAAGCTGATTCAGATTGAGGCCCGTGCCGGTGTAGCCCTGCGAGAGAACCAGGTGCGTTCCCTTTGCCCCTGCATAAGCGATGGTGAAAGTGGAGTTGCTACTGATGGCCTGTTCGACAGCCAGATTCCACTGTTGCGAGTAGCCATAAGACTGTTTGGGAATGCGTCCTGCAGCGCCATTTCCCAGCGTTATATTCAGTCCGGCCTGTGTTCTGCCAGTGGGTAGATTGATTCCGTTCGGCAGGGGATTGTCTACCGTAGCAATCAGGGGGTTTCCCGGGCTGGGGTTGGTTATACCGGTAAAAGCCGAGTTGATGGGGCTGGCGCTCGGCGAGTCAGCAGTAATCTCAGCCGGGAAGTAAGAGATTCCGTAGCCCGAGCGAACAACCGTTTGCGGGTTTGCGCGATAGGCAATGCCGAAGCGCGGAGAGAACAGATTCCAGTGCAGGTCCTCTTCTCTGCGCGAACTATATTGCGGGCTATCGACAAAGGCCAGGCGCCCGGTGAGCGGCACAGAGTCTCCGGTCACCGGATTGGTGATAGCACTCAGGCCGCCGACGCTGACTGGCACGGAGGGCTGGAGGACCGAATCCAGGTTATCTTCTTCGGAGTAGGCCCCCGGCTGTTCCCAGCGCAGACCGGCGATCACGGTCAGCTTCTGGGTCGCCTGGTAAGTGTCCTCGACGTAAAAGCCGTAGTTGTGAAGGAAGGCGTGCCATGTTCCGACCGAGCTGATGCCGGTGCTCGACGGAATTCCCAACAGGAAAGACGCGAGCGCATTGCCTGTTGTGGCATCAGTTGGCGAGGAAGCGGTGTAGAAGGGAGTGGAATTGATGCCAAGACCCTGACTGTTGCTGTAGTTCTCCCACAACACCTGACGCCAGTTGCCGCCACTCTTGATGGTGTGTTTGCCAATGATCTTGGTAACGCTGCCGCTGATGCCCCAGACATTGTTGTTCCAGTAGAGCTGGGAGAGCTCAGCGCCTATGCCGTAACCCTGGATGCCGAGACCCGGAAGCAGGCCTTGCTTGTTCACGCTCTCCTGCTGAATGACGCCGTAGGCTGGGCTGATCGACGCCATGTCAAAGCCGTCGCTCAGAGGGTACTGGAAGTTGTAATTCTCAAGATAGGACAAGCGCAGATCGGCGATGGTCGACGCGTTGAAGACGTGGTTCTCGCCGAAGACGCCTTCCTGCGTATAGTTGCCGGTCGGCCCTGCGCCCGTCTTCGTGCCGAACGGATCGCTGTCTCCGTTATGCGGATTCCAGAAGGTGTACCGGGCGAACATGGTATCGGACGGAGTGGGGTTGAGATCGATGCGTGCGTTGTACTGGTCCTGATATCCCTCGATGGGTGCCGAGGCAAAGAAGTTGGTGGTAAAGGGGACCTGGGTCACGCGCGACTGGGCAGGCGTCTCGAGTTGCACAATCTTGAGCGCGGTTGGATCAATCCTGCCGGCAATGCTGTTGCTGGGAAACGGCATGCCTGTGGCGGGGTCGTAAATGACTTGCGGGTCGCCGGAGAAATCTCCGTTGAGCTCGGCAGCGGTTGGCACGGTTGCAGAGATCGGACTCGCGGAGATCAGCGACTCATGCTCCCAGGAGAAGAAGAAGAACGCCTTGTTCCTCCAGATCGGTCCACCCAGGTTGGCGCCATACTGGTTTTGATGGAGGGGCGACTTGCCCAGACCGAGGTGATTACTGAACCAGTCATTCGCATCGAGAGCGGTGTTGCGGAAATATTCATAGACGTTGCCATGAAACTGGTTGGTGCCGCTCTTGGTCGAGATTTGAATGACTCCGCCACCGTAGCCGCCAAATTCCGCACTGACGTTGTTGGTGGAGACGCGAAACTCCTGAACGGCATCCTGCGTAGGAACGAGCGTGTTGACGTTATTCTCAGCAATATTCGAACCGACGCCGTCGATAAAGAACAGGCTCTGCCCGCTGAATGCGCCGCCGATCTGGTAATTCCCGTAGGCAATGGCCTGGGTTTGTCCACCAGCCTGGAAGTTGCCGCTGCCGCCGTTGGCCATGGTGCTACCCTGGGTTCCTCCGCCGGGGGTAACGCCGGGAACGAAGTCCAGAAGGTTATTCACGTTTCGTCCGTTGAGCGGCGCCTCTTCAACCTGGCGTCCTTCGATGACGCCGCCCAGTGAGGCGCTGTCTGTTTGCAGACCAGCCGCCGTCGCCGACACCGTGACGGTTTGCGTTGTGTTCCCAACCGGCAGCTTGATATCGACACGGGTGGCGCCGCCGATCTGCACGTCCACCTTGTCGCGCGTGACCGACTCGAAGCCACTTCGGGCGGCAGTGACGCTGTAGACGCCCGGATTCAGGTTCACAAAGCTGTAATTTCCTGCGCCGCCGGTTGTCGTCTTCTGAATCGCGTTGGTTCCAACGTTTGTCACCGTGATTTCCGCTCCGGCTACGATTGCTCCCGTCGAATCGGCGACGGTTCCCACAAGCGACCCATAACTGGTTTGCGCATGCATGGAAACAGTCCCGGCAATTGCCAACAGAAACGTCAGCAGACGGAACGTGGCGTAGCGGAATTGACGCAAGGAATGGGGCGGATCGGTTTGCCGGACGAGGCGGGATTGAGCGCCAGGCATCAGGAACGATGATCCGTTGGTGATCGTTAGCTGGGAGTGGTAAAGCTTGATAGCCATGTTGGACTCCTTAATTAAATAATTTCGGGTGGCAATTTTGACTGAATGTCTCTTAGGATCGCAATCGTCGCTCGTAGAACCTGTAAACATTTCCAATCGGCTTTCTTTACACCTGTAATGCTTTACGGCTACCAGCGGGAAACTCGCGCCATAATGGTTTATCCGCCGTTCTCGAGTGTGCCGTCGTCGAGTAAGAGCTTCTTCCATTTGGTCCTAGAAGCCTTCTCATAATGGAGAGAAGGTTAGACAGGTTTGCACACATCTGTCAACATTATATTTTCAAGCTGTATAATTTATTGGTAAACATATTCTTACAGGGATGACCGGATCTTTCGACGATGGAACCGGAAACCTGTATTGACAAGTTGTCGTGCGCGCTCTAGACTCGTTTGCGTTGCGGATAATTGGGATGGCTGGTGGCGAGATGCACGTGTTGATGGCCGCAAGTTATTGAATTGAAAACATCCATGGGGCAGAATCGGCTAGGGACCAGCGCTCCGGGCGACGAGGAAACGAAACGGTGTATGGGCTTGATGCCTCAGGCGATGGGCGAAACTAACATCAAAGACGGGCCGAAGCACAGGCGAATCTACCTTGAACTGCGGGAGTCCCTGTCAACGGGCACCTATGATCAGAGCGGAAAACTTCCCAGTGAGAGCGAGTTGGTAAAGCAGTTTGGCGCGAGCAGGCCAACGGTGCGCCGCGCGCTTGCGCAGCTGGAATCTGAAGGATTTGTCGAAAAGCGGATGGGTTCGGGAACGGTGGTCAAGAACCGCAACGCGCGCAAGAACTTCGTCTTTGGATTGCTGATTCCCGAGCTGGGAATGACGGAGATATTCGAGCCCATTTGCCAGGGTATGTCGCAAGGTCATTTTGGTGGCCAGCATGAATTGCTGTGGGGGCCGACGTCGATCCCGGGCGGCTCCAAAGAAGCCCAGGCGGAAAATCTATGCAGGTACTATATCGAGCGAAAGGTGTCTGGAGTTTTCTTTGCTCCGATGGAGCTTTTTGCAGGAAGGGATGAGATCAACCTTTCTATTGCTCGGGCTCTCGATGAGGCAAACATACCGATTGTTCTTCTGGACCGGGATCTGTGCCTGTATCCGGAACGCAGTAAATACGATCTTGTCGGAATCGACAATCGCCGTGCGGGATACGTCCTCACGGAACATCTTCTACTTTCGGGCGCGCGCCGGGTTGCGTTCTTCGCGCGGCCCTTCTCTGCGCACACAGTTGATGCACGTATGGATGGCTACCGGGGAGCACTCCATGCTCATCTGGGCATTTCGGCTCCGGATCTGGCGCAGTGGATTGAGCCGAGCGAGATGGATGCGGTCCGCGAATTCCTGGATCGCAACCAGCCTGACGCGATCGTCTGCGCAAATGACTATACAGCGGCGCAGCTGCTGACGACCTTGAATCGCATCGGAGTGCAGGTTCCTTCCCAAATCCGCGTTGCCGGAATGGACGACGTGAAGTACGCCCAGCTTCTGCAATCGCCGCTTACGACGATCCATCAGCCTTGTCTTGAAATCGGCTCGGCGGCGCTGCTGGCAATGTTTGATCGAATCGCGCATCCGGGCCTACCCTCTAGGGAATTCCTTTTGGATTTCCGGCTTGTTGTCAGAAACTCGACCGCGCCGGATTACCATGTGCAATTCAGGTCGAGAAAACCTCGGCATGCGACAGAATTTCACGGGCACAGTACGGAGAGCGAGCGTGCGATTCCGTAACACGATCCGAGGCCCTTCTGAGAGAAGCTATGAAGATCGGCGTTAGCGCATTTGCATGGACGACGGATCTTCGGCGCTCACATCTTGATCTGCTGGGCAAAATTCGTGAGCACGGATTCGATGGCTTCGAGATTCCGATGTTTGATCCTGCGAGCCTCGCGGTTCGGGATATCCGAAAGGCATTCGAAGCGGCTGATCTGAAATGCACAGTGTGTGCCGTACTCCCGGCCGGCATCAATCCCATCAGCCCGGACTCTTTTGTAAGAGAAAAGTCCTTCGCACATCTGGTTCGCTGCGTTCAAAGATGCTCGGAGCTTGGATCTCACCTGATTGGGGGTCCGCTTTATGCGCCAATTGGGTATCTTCCTGGACGACGCCGGACCGCGGACGAATGGAACTGGGCCGTTGAGTGCTTCCAAAAGCTTGGTGACGTGCTTGAGGAGCATGAAATCACGCTGTCGATTGAGCCAGTGAATCGGTCGGAAACTTTTTTTCTGCTTACGGCGGCTGACGCGAAGGCGCTCTGCGACGCGGTCGGCCATCCAAGAGTGGGCGTTACGATCGACACTTTTCACGCCAATATCGAAGAAAAGAACATCGCGAATGTCGTCAGGTCACTGGGACCTTACCTGAAGCATGTGCATATCAGCGAAAACGACAGAGGTATCCCCGGTTCCGGACATGTGGATTTCCCCTCGATCGTGAGTGCACTGAGAGAGATCGAATACGATGGCTACCTTATGATTGAAGGCTTCGGATATTCACCCGACGAACCGGGTTCACTCGGCGCATTGTGGGGTGACGTGAAAATATCACCGGAAGACATTGCCTTTGAAGGGAGAGCATACCTGCAGTCTTTGCTGCGGTGAAGTGTCTTTCCATTACGCCCAGGGTCTCTGCGGCGTGCAAAAGGAGTAGGCGGATTGGTCGTTCCTTGATCTCTAGGAAAATCAAAAACTCAGATTCTGGCGGGCATAGTTTTTGAAACGCGGAGAAAAGACTCGCTGGTGGGCAGGCCACTGGTCAGGAGCCGCAACTTCTCTCAAACTCCCAGAATCAGGAGAGAAGGATTCACTGGCGCGGGAAAGTCATTCGAACCCTCGATAGAACTTTTGGTGAGGAGTTTGCAAGAGCAGAACTTTTGGTGAGGAGTTTGCAAGAGCCTGAACGGTACCCAAGCGAGACGTCGAACCTCAGTCCAGCTTCTTGTCAAAACCGGACTTCGGATCACTCGTGCAGAGAAAGTGGGCGATTCAGCACCGATTCCTTCGCTTAGAGCGATTCTCTGGCATCTGCAGAATCTGTGATTTCGCGGCCAAATGCGGGGTTTCCGGGCCAGAAAAAGTTCCAAAATGAGGAGAGAAGGACTGCTGAGAAGGCCCTCCAAAAGCTAACGTTCTTCTCTCTCTCCGCCAGCGAGACAGGAGAGGTGACTGCTGCCAACAACGCAACAGCGCGGCAGCCGTGGTCTCGGCTTCAGGGAGAAATCACCGTGAGAATGCGAAAGTTCGGATGCGTTTTGAGCTCTGTCCTATTGGCGATCGCGTGCCAGGCTCAAACGCCGGTAGTCGTGAATGTGGAATTGGCAAAGCCGCTGGGGCCGTACACGCCAATCTATCGCTGGTTCGGCTACGACGAGTCGAATTACACGACGATGAAGTATGGCATGCAGCTACTTCGCGGAGTTGCATGACCTGAGCCCCGAGCCGGTTTACATTCGCGCGCATCATCTGCTCACCTCGGGCAACGGAGTGGCGGAGCTCAAATGGAGTTCGTCGAACGTCTTCTCGCTGGACGCCAACGGCAAGCCGGTGTACGACTTCACGATCACCGACCAGACCTTCGACGAGTACAAGAAGGCCGGAGTGCGGCCGATGGTCGAGCTTGGCTTCATGCCGAAGGACCTCGCATCGACTGTTCCAGGAATCACTGAGTACCAGCTTCATTATCCCAGGCCGACCATGGGCGGAGCGGCCAACAATCCGCCCAAAGACTACGCGATGTGGGGCGAACTCGTGCGAAAGTTCACTGAGCACCTTGTCGAGCGCTATGGCAGGGAGGAAGTGAGCACGTGGTACTTCGAGGTGTGGAATGAGCCGGACATTCGTTACTGGCACGGCACGCCGGCCGAGTATTTCAAGCTCTATGACTACGCGGCGGCGGGTGTTCGCGCGGCGCTGCCCAATGCGATGGTCGGCGGACCGGCAAGCACCGGGCCGGCTCGACGAAAGGCGGGGCATTTCTGGATAACTTTCTGAAACATTGCCAGAATGACAAGAGCGCGGCCAACGGCAAGCCGATTCCGCTTGACTTCATTTCGTTCCATCCCAAGGGCCGGCCGTCCTTGTCGATGGCCACGTGCGGATGGGGATTGCAAACGAGTTGAAGGCAGCGAAGCCGGATTTCGGATCGTCGCAAAGTATCCGAAGTATCATGCACTTCCCATCATTCTGAGCGAGGCCGACCCGGAAGGGTGCGGCGCTGCTCAATGAAAATGAATCCGGCGAATGCGTATCGCAATGGACCGCTCTATGCGACCTATACGGCGGTGACGATCAAGGCTTTATTGGACCTGCAGGACCGGTCCAGGGTGAATCTTGCATGCGATGTTGTCGTGGTCGTTTGAGTTCGAGGGCAAGGACTACTTCGAAGGATTCCGCACGCTTTCGACCAATGGAGTCGACAAGCCGGTACTGAATCTCTTCCGCATGGCCGGGCTTGATGTCGGGCGAGCGGGTGACGACAAGCAGCGCGGGACAGATTCCGCTCGACGAAATGATGAACAATGGTGTGAGGCAGGCGCCGGACATAGACGCCATGGCGACAAAGGCGGCGCATGAAGCCGCAGTGATGTTGTGGAACTACCATGATGACGATTTGCCGGCGGACTCCGCAGATGTGCAGGTCGCGATCGCAGGAATTCCGGCGGGAGTGAAGAGGGTGCTGCTGGAGCACTACCGGATCGACGACACGCACAGCAATTCCTACACCGTGTGGAAAGGCGATGGGATCTCCTCAGTCGCCGACGCCGGAGCAGTACGCGCAAATGAAAGCGGCGGGACAGCTGGAGCTTCTTACCTCTCCCGAATGGCTTGACGTGAGCAACGGCAAAGTAACAATTGCCACGAGCCTGCCGCGGCAGGCTATATCGCTGATGCATTTGAAGTGGTAGCTCTCATCATTCTCAGAATCGTGCTGGCGCGGTGCCATATGGACCCGTTCGCGCGGAAGAGAAGCACGCTTCCATCTCGTCTGTCGATCCTGAACTCCAGCAGCCGCGAACAAAGAGCCCCCGCTGAGTTGCTGGGGATGAACTGTGATATCAAGGTTATCTGATGGCTGCATTTGGACAACTGAGTTTAGTTAGCCAGTAAGGCGCCGCCTGGACTGTTGCCAACAGGCCTTAGCACTCATTGAGTGCATCGGCGATAAAGCGTCAATTGACCAGATCGGCCCCCTCCCATCAGGTTTTTCCCGATGCCCCGATGCCGACAATCGTCAGCGGCTTCGGGTTCCCGTCCATGTTCCCGAAGTCGATCACCTGATAGCTTCGGGTTGCACAACCAAGCGTCGTTCACACCGGCAGTGCGGATGCCGTTTAGTGTCAAAGCAGGCCGCGGTGGCCAGCGTAGTTTTCGTCGCCGTCCAGACCATGCTCCTTGATGACCTCGGCAGCAGCTGCCAGCGCTGTTGCGATGGCAGGATAGCCAACGTATGGCAGCGCCTGGATGAGAACTTCCTCGATTTCTTTCAATGTGAGGCCGTTATTGAGCCCGGCCCCCAGGTGGATGGCGAATTCATGGGGCTGACGCATGGCAATCATGACGGACATCGAAACTAGGCTGCGGGAGCGCCTGTCCAGACCGGGACGAGTCCAGATATCTGCAAAGGCTTGGTCGAGCGCGTAGGCAGCGATCGGGGCACCGAAGGTGTTTGAGTCAGCGGAAGCGCTGAGTTTTGCGGCCGCCTGGTCACCCATCATTTCGCGGACTACATTGATTCCGGCTTCTCTATTCGTCATGATTGAGTCCTCTTGTAAAGCTCAAGTGACTTCTCCACCCCCAAGACTACCCGAACGGCTTGAGGACACATAAGTACCGTAAA
>CAWAPC010000016.1:0-12466 GCA_963783805.1 uncultured Acidobacteriaceae bacterium
AGCTCCTCCTTTCTTATTTAAAGACAAGAATTGATAAATAGATGCTGCGCCGGCTCCATCTTGTCCGTTTCGAGAGCCCGGAGAATAGGAAGACTGTTAGCCGTATTGACATAGATCCCTGCGACACGCGGTTTTTTAGCGATGAGCTTCAGTACGCCATCACGAGCCTCCTCGGGCCGCTCGTGAGTCTCAATAACAGGCAACAAGGATAGATGCGGCGCAACCATTGCGAGCGTGGCTGCAAAGCCGCGGAGTCTTTCCGCGTGATCCTCCGGTCCACCGTCCCGATTGATTGAAACACCAGCACAGAAGTAGCCATTGGATCACCGGAATGACCTGTGAATCGAGCAACAGTTCTGGCCGTCACCACAACGCTGACCCTGCCGCTTAACCTTCTTTCGGCGCCCTTACCGTTGATTTATCAAGGTCCAGCAACGTGCTTGTCGGAAGCGATCCGGCGTATTCTGATGGCAGTAGCACCTCCATTGTTTCCGTTGGCCCAGGAGCTCCGGGATGGATGATTTTCTTCTGATTATCAATGGTGCGGAACATCGTGTTCGTGCGCCGGGTAGCGAAACCCTGCTTTCCGTTCTGCGCAACAAGGTCCATCTGACAGGCACGAAGTATGGCTGCGGAGAAGGGCAGTGCGGCGCCTGCACTGTCCTGATTGACGGTGCCGCCAGACGATCCTGCCAGACCAGAGTCGCATCCGCGGCGGGCGTACAGATCACGACCATCGAGGGGCTGGAAGGCAATGGCACGCTCAACCCCGTACAGCAGGCGTTTCTGGATGAAGAGGCGTTTCAGTGCGGGTACTGCACTTCGGGCATGATCCTTTCCGCGACCGTACTGCTGCGCGAGCATCCCGATCCCACCGATCCAGCAAATCATCGAATTCATGGACGGCAATATTTGCCGCTGCGGAACCTACCCACGCATCGCGGCTGCAATAAAGCGCGCTGCACAGCTGCAACAGAAGGGACGCGTGGACCATGCCGGCCGATGAGCTGACTCTCGAACTCGCGCAGCAAAAGCTCGTGGACCGGCTGCACTGGTTCCAGCTTGACCGCCGCGATTTTCTAAAGCTGTGCGGAGGCGGCCTGCTGGTCTGCCTGGGAGGCGCGTCCGATAAGGCGCAGGAGGCCGGCGGAGGATTCCGCGAGCACGAGCTTCCCCAGGAAGTCAGCGCGTGGGTGCACATTGACGAAGGCGGCAACGATTACGGTCTTCACCGGCAAAGTGGAAGTGGGACAGAACATTCGAACTTCGCTGGCGCAGCTTGTGGCCGAAGAACTCCGGGTTCCTTTCGGCACAATCACAATGGTGATGGGTGATACCGATTTGACTCCGTGGGACATGGGCACATTTGGCAGCCGCTCTACTCCGACGATGGGGCCGCAACTCCGCACCATGGCCGCCGCAGCGCGACAGATCCTGATTGAAGCAGCTTCGCAGCAATGGAATGCTGATCCGGCTACGCTGATAGCTGCAAATGGCAAAGTTACGAATCCGAAGACCAGCCAGTCGCTGACGTATGGCGAGATCACACGCGGGAAGAAGCTGATGCAAACGGTGGCCGGCGATCCGCCGCTGATGCCAGCCAGCGAATGGAAGATCGCCGGCGCGCCCCTCCCCAAGTCCGGCGGACGCAACTTCGTGACGGGGATACATCAATATCCGTCAGACATCACTCGTCCCGGCATGGTGTTCGGCAAAATTCTGCGCCCCGCTGGATTCAATGCCACACTTGTCTCTCTGGACAGCAGCGCGGCAGAGAAAATGCCTGCAATTCAGATAGTGCGGGATGGCGATTTCGTTGGCGTCGTGGCCGAGGATCCATGGTCAGCGGAGCAAGCGCTCTCAACCATACAGGCGAAGTGGAATGTGCCTCCGCAAATTTCAAATAAAGAACTGTTCGACTATCTCCGCAATCATCCCGATACCGAAGACGAGGGTTCTCAACATACCAGCGGATCCGTAACAAAGGCGATGGCCGCCGCTGAGGTGAAGGCGGAGCAACACTACACCGTGCAGTACATCGCTCACGTGCCTCTCGAACCACGCGCCGCCGTGGCCGAGTGGAATGGGGACAAACTCACGGTCTGGACGGGCACTCAGCGTCCGTTTGGCGTGCGCGACGAGCTGGCTGAGACATTTCGCATTCCGGCAACAAAAGTCCGCGTGATCATGCCCGACATGGGCAGCGGCTATGGCGGCAAGCACACAGGGGAATGCGCCGTCGAGGCGGCGCGGCTTGCCAAAGCCGCTGGTAAACCGGTGAAGCTGGTGTGGACGCGCGAAGAAGAGTTTACCTGGGCGTACTTTCGGCCCGCGGGATGGATCGAAATTCGCAGCGGCGCGCAGCGCGATGGAACGCTTGTCGCCTGGGAACACCACAACTACAACTCAGGCCCGTCGGCGATCAACACGCCATACAACGTTGCGAATCAGGTTATCCAGTTTCACTCCACAAAGTATCCTCTGCGTCAGGGTTCGTATCGCGGGCTTGCGGCCACGGCGAACCACTTCGCACGCGAGTCCCACATGGACGAGCTGGCACATGCCATCGGCATGGATCCACTGGAATTCCGCCTGAAAAACCTGACCGATCCGAGACTGCGCGCTGTCTTTCAGGCAGCAGCGGAGCGGTTCGGCTGGGGCCGGTCGAAGTCCACGCCCGGGCTTGGCTTTGGCATTGCGGGCGGCGTTGAGAAGGGCGGATACGTCGCCACCTGCGTCGAAGCCGAGGTGAATCCCACGACTAAGAAGGTGCGACTCCGCCGCGTTGTCGAGGCCTGGGAGTCAGGCGCAATTGTAAATCCGGACGGCCTGCGTAATCAGATCATGGGTGCGGTGGTGCAGGCCATTGGTGGAGCGCTATTCGAAGCCATTGAGTTCAAGGACGGCAATATTCTGAATCCCCATTTTGCACAGTATCGCGTTCCTCGGTTCAGCGACATGCCGGAGATCGACGTGGTTCTGATTGACCGGAAGGACCTGCCTTCGGCAGGCGCAGGCGAGACAGGCATTGTGGGCCTGGCGCCGGCCATAAGCAATGCCATCTTTTCCGCCACAGGAACGCGGTTGCGCAACATGCCGATGACCGCGGGCGGCGAACTTTCGCCGGGCTGAACGTTTTGGTGGAGTTGCCACCGCAAAGAGAACCCTCCTTTCGTTCGCGATGGGGTGACTGCAAAGGAGCTTAAAGAGCGCCCTCACTATTCGCGCTGGACGCCTCCGCTATAATCCGTGCTGAAAAGTTGGAGGGTGCTGTGATACATCGGAGAGTTGGGGCTGCGATTTCGGTCGTAGTTATGTTGTTCTGCGCGCAATATGCGGGTGCGCAGGCAAGTACGCGAGTGGCAGCAGCTCCGGCCCCCGTCAATCCTCATGCTTCTCTTGAAGCGCGCGCGCTGCTGCAGTACCTGGATTCGATCTCGGGGCAGTTTACGCTGACCGGCCAGCATAACTTCCCCAACGACACCTCACGCTGGACCGACCGCGCCTACGACCTGACGGGCAAGTATCCGGCACTCTTCGGACAAGATTTCGGCTTCTCCGGCGGCGACGACAAAGATTCTGTGGAATCGCGGCCCGCGATGATCGCAGAGGTGAAGCGACAGTACCAGAATGGCGCGGTGATCGCCCTGACCTGGCATGCCGTTCGGCCAACCGACGATGAGCCAGTCACGTTCCACGACAGCGTGCAGGGGCATCTCAGCGATTTTGAGTGGCACGAGTTGCTGACACCCGGCACTGACTTAAACAAGCGCTGGTGCGCGCAGGTTGACGTGATAGCCGGGTATCTGAAGCAGCTTCGCGACGCCCATGTGCCTGTGCTGTTCCGTGCTTACCACGAGATGAATGGGAATTGGTTCTGGTGGGGCGGCAGGCCGGGGCCGGACGGATCGGCGGCCCTCTACCGCCAGATATATGACCGCTTCGTGAACTACCACCATTTGGACAACATTGTATGGGTGTGGAACGTGAACGCCCCCAGCCCGAACGCCGGATCGATTGCCGACTACTACCCCGGACCGCAATACGCCGATGTAGTGACCATGGATATCTACGGTGAGTTCAAGCCGGAATACTACGCAGATATGCTGGCGCTGGCGGCGGGCAAGCCGATCGCCCTGGCCGAGGTAGGCGCGGCTCCCACTGCGGACGTTCTGGTTGACCAGCCGCGATGGGCGTACTTCATGGTGTGGAGTAACCTGGTGGATTTCTCGAACTCGGTCGCGTCGCTCAACGCCATCTATCATGCGCCGCGTCTGCTGACCCGCGACAATCCGCGATTTGCGGAACCGATGGCGGAAATTCGTAAGGCGACGGCCGAGCGCAACGGCAGCCAACCTGGCGGACAACTCGTGACTCCCGATGCGGCTGCGGAGGCAATGGCTCTGATGGCGAGGCTGTATCGCGCATCGGGACAACAGACGTTGAGCGGCCAACAGAACTCCCCGCAGGCAGTTACAGCCGCGTCTGCGGCGATCCTGGGGCTGACGGGAAAGCGTCCGTCAATCTATGGCGAAGAGCTGGGTATCACCAGCCAAATGGGCGTAGGGGTTGCGGCAGCCCGTCAGGCGATTGCGGACGAAGCGAAGCGGCGGTATCTGGATCACGCCATTGTAAGTCTCAGCTGGCACGCGGCCCGGCCAACTGACGATGAGCCGGCAAGCGAGACAATGAGCGTTCGCGGGCAACTGACGGACTTCGAATGGAACGAACTGCTGACGCCCGGCACTGACCTGAACAAACGGTGGTGCGCGCAGGTAGATGACGTGGCTGCGACCTTGAGACAACTCCAAAACGCCGGCGTTCCGGTGCTGTGGCAACCGTATCCGGAGTCGAACAGTAAGACGTTCTGGTGGGCTGGGCGCAAGGGAGACCGCGGCTCAGCCGCCCTCTATCGCCAACTCTTTGACCGCTTGGTGAACCATGACGGCGTGCACAATCTGGTATGGGTTTGGAATGCGGCGCCTCCGGGATTCGGACCGGGTGGATCTGGGGCGCTGGACGACTACTTTCCGGGATTGCTCTATGTAGATGCGCTGGCCGTGAACGTGGAGGAGATGGGATCGCGCTTCCGCAGCGACATCTTCCTTTCACGAATGGGGGTGGGCAAAGTAATCGGCCTGGGATTGACAGGCAGGATACCGGCGCCCGATCTCTTCACGCAGCAGACGGATTGGGCATGGTTTCTGGTATCACCTGCGCAGGCGCAGTCGGCGGCCCAATCGGACGCGCTCCGCAAGCTCTACGAGGATCCGCGAATTGTTTCTCTGGTCCCCGGAGACGCCCCGACGACTCACTAGCGTTTTATCCTGTTTAGACGCGTCGTGAATCACTAGCGGGCTCGGCTCGTTATGCTTTCAAGGCTTTCAATAGCTGCAGGGGATGTATCGGCTTCGCCAGCCATTCAAGCAGACTTCCGGCGCCCGTCTCTAGGACTGCTCGACGTCACGTACGCGCAGGAAGTACCGACGAGCGATTCAGCACGTCAAGTTGATGACGAACGCGAAAATTGCGCCTTCCGCGTCACTCCTCGGGCGCGGCGCGCCGCATGGAAGATAACTGGCCACTTCCTTGTCGGGAGCTAGCGAGTGGTGATGCCGGGGCCTTCTTCGTCGATCGCCTCGACCGTGCTGTCGTCGGTTGCGGGGCGGCCGTCGCGAACACTCTCCGCACCGAGGGAGTTCTCGCTGCCGGCGGGTGCCGTGCGATCGATCTTAGCGAGGCCTGGACCGGATTCCGTGGTCACCGTCCATTCGTTGCCGATCTTCCTAATTGGTTTTTCCCGACTTGAGGCCATGGTGTGCTCTCCTCTTTTTGTCTGAGATGTAGGATGCAGCGAATTGGAGGCGGGACGGAGTAAAGATAGGAAGGTTCAGAAGAGGCCCCTTCGGGTGTCTACAGCGAGAGGCCTTTTCGTTCAACGCAGGAACGCCAACAGAGCCACCGCGGCAGCGCTCATGATGACGCCACATGTCCACCCCATTATTTTCATGCGGCGCGAATTGACTCGATTTCCCATTACCTTTCGATCGCTTGTCAGAAGAACGACCATAACCACAAGAGGCGGGGCCAGCAGACCATTCAGGATCGCAGACCAAAAGAGCATTTTGACGGCGTTCAGACCGGCGAAATCGAATGTAAGACCGACGAGGATTGAGACGGCGATCACCGCGTAAAACTCTTGTGCCAGGCGGGGTTGCAAATTGAGTGAAGCTCTTCTCCACTTTGCGCCTTCTGCAATCGCATATGCGCAGGATCCCGCCAGAACCGGGACAGCGAGCATCCCGGTTCCAATAATACCCAGCGTAAAGAGCCAATAAGCACCTCGACCCGCCAGCGGCCGCAATGCCTCAGCGGCTTGCTTCGCCGTCTCAATATCTTTGTGACCGTGGACGTTCAAGGTAGCGGCTGTCGTCAGGATGAGGAAGTACATCACCAGATTGGAAAGCAACATTCCTGTGATGACATCTCTCTTCGCTATTCGCAGCTCTTCGTCCGTTGAACCCCTCCTTTGGGCCACGGTGGTTTTGCCGTGATCCCGGTCTTCCTCGACTTCCTGCGCCGCCTGCCAGAAGAACAAATAGGGCGAAATCGTGGTTCCAAGAATTCCGACCAGGACTGCGATGTAAGCTTTGCTCCATTCGATATGAGGAATAAAGGTCGCGCGTAAAACTGCGCCCCAATTGGGATGAGCTAAGAACGCTGTGATGACGTAAGAAAAGAGAACCAGCGTGAGCCATTTGAAGATGCGCGCCATCGTGCGGTATGAAGTCCAGAGCAGAAGAGCCAGGATGAAAGCGGCAAAGAACGGCGTCAAGTAATAAGCACGGATGCCGGTAATCATCTGCATCGCGTCGGCCATACCCCCGAGATCGGCCCCGATGTTAAATATGTTCGCGATAATCACCAGCGTGCAAGCGAACCATAAAACCCAACGTGGATAGCGCGTGCGGATCACGCTGGCCAATCCGCAGCCCGTGACCATGCCGAGACGCGCACACATCAACTGAACGGCAACCATCAATGGGAAAGACAGGAGGGCCGTCCAGAGCGTGGCAAATCCATAAGACGCGCCGGCGACGGAGTACGTCGAGATGCCGGACGGGTCATCATCCGCCGCGCCGGTAATGAGCCCCGGACCAAGCTCCATAAGGAACTGCGACACCCTGGAAGGCTTCGGGGGCGACCCTGTTCGTGAGGTTTTAGTCTGAACGTCAGTCACAATTTATCGTAAGTACGAATCTCAGGTCGCAAATGAATCAACAATCGCGTCAATCAAAGATGTTGGATGCGTCTTTGTTGCTTCGGAGCGTAAGTGAGTTTCTGACCCAGCCAGGAGACGTTTTGGCTAAGATTGACAACAGCAGGCAGGCGGGTCGCCGGCTCCTTCGATTCGACACCTGCGTGGCCGGACGTCATGAAGATTTGCGAACCGTTATCTCGGCGATGCCTGACAGGTGAATCGGCGTTTCCAGAACTAGCTTCCCGGTACCCGCTGGTCCGGCAGTCAGAGTGACTTTCAGGTGATTCTCATCGACGAACTGGATGTCATCGTCCGGAATGGTTTGGTGTGTTTTTTCAGCGTCGATCCAGGTTCCATGGAAGCCGGAAGCAAGGTTCCTTCCGACCAGAGTGATTGCCGCGATCCAATTCAGCTTCCTAATTGTGGAGTAATGACAGCAGGGCATATAATCGCCGCGCCTTTATTCAAAGCAGGACATAGACCGTGAAACGACCAACCGTCCCACCCGCGGTTTGCAGCTTTCGTTCAGGTTTTTCGCTAGGGCGGGCTCCCTCGCCACGCGAAACCCGTTCCCGTACCTTGCGCATCGCCGCAGCCAGCCTCATACTGCTTTCTTTCTGCGTCGCCTGCACGGATATTTCCGCCGTTGCGAAATTCGCCGCTTCGGCGAAGAAAGCCTGCACCGGTTTTTCCGACATTGCCAATGACTTTGCCGGTTCAGCCACGCGCCGCGCCCGTTACGTGAGCGCCGATGAGAAGCCCAAAGTGCTGGCCCAGGCCGAGCGATACAAAGAGCTGGAGCCCCAGATCGAAACAGCTCAGAAGATTCTGGTCGATTATGTGGCCGCGCTCGCGGCGCTATCCACTGATAGCACCACGGCACGCGAGAAATCGATTCAGGCGACGCAGTCCGACCTGACACAGCTCGGTATGACGACCAATCAGGCCGCGGCTGGCGTTGCGCTGGCAGGCAAGCTGGCCGATATACTCGTGTCCGGATACCGCAGCAGAAAACTGGAGCATGCGATCCGTGGAACCAACGCGCCCCTGCAGGAGTATTTACAGGGCCTTGAACAGATTGTGGGTGTTGACTACATCACCCAGCTCAACATAGAGCGCACCTCAGTGCGGGGCTATTACGGACAGGCTATCTTCCAATATGGAAAAAACGAGCCGCTGGCGGCGATCCTGGTCAATACGCAAATGAACGCCGACCTCGCGAAGCTCGACGACAAGGAAAAAGCGGCGCTGGCCTATAAGAAAATTCTGGTCGATATTGGGGAAGCGCACCAGAAGCTTTACGACAACGCTACCCATGCGGACAAGAAACAACTGGCCCTGTTACTTGAACCCTATGCGGAAGACATTGGTGAGCAAAGCACCAAGCTGGCAAAGGCGTTCTGAAAGGAGATCAACTTGTCCTACTATTCAGATTTGGCAAAAGAGTATCAGGGAATGGCCACGGATATCCAAAACCGGCTCGATGCTCAAACTCCACCCATGAGTCTTACGCAATACGCGGCTCTGGAGAAGCAGCGCGACGGTCTGCTGGATCAGGGCACAGACATGCTTGCGGCGGACCTCCAGCAAACGCTGAACAACTTTCAAATTGATACGGCGAAGCTGAAAGACACTACAGATCAGCTCAAGGCAGCGATCAAAACCACGCAGAAGATTGACAAGCTCATCGCAGTCGCGGCCGCGGCTTTAACATTGGCAACCGGCATAGTCACCGCCAACCCTGGGACAATTGCCAGTGGCATTGGAGGAGCGGTCAAAGTTCTAGCCACGAAAGACACGCCAACTGGAGCCGCGGACAACGGTGGCTTGTCGATTGCAGCCTCCGCGAACTCGGACGACGACCCAAACAATAGTTGATGCGAGCCCGATAAGGGAATAGCAGCATGGTGCCTGCGTCACGGATCTACATCAAAACGTTTTGAGGAACTCAATAAGAGCAAACTTATCATGATCCGGCAGACTGGCGCCAAAGTAGTGGCCTCGGTCGAGCACGAAGTCTGGGCACTTACTGATCTTCAATAGTTCGGGTGTGAGATTTCCCATAACTCGACGTGACTCATCCGGGTTGAGATGTTGCAGTTTGATCGTGCCCAGATCATCCTCGACCTTCTTTAGCAACTTGATACGATCGAGCGTTTTGCTGGAGCTCGATAAATCGAGATTGGCGTTCGCGAACAGATCAACCGGGGTTCCGGCCGGAATCGGACCAATGCGCAGAAATCCATTCTGCGTCAATGACTGGAGTTCACGCGGAAGATAGGACGCGGGTATATCGATGAAACTCTCGACTGTTGTGCGTGCGATAGAATCCAGGCCCCGCCGCTTCGCTGGCCAGAGCAATGTCGTTATGGCATCGTTAAAAACCTTCATCCGTCCGGCAACCGACGGATCTCCCGTGTACGCGCCGACTGAGTTGTTGTGCAACAGTGGCGCGGTGGCCCAGATGCCGATGAGCGACGGCACGCGATAGTAACCGGGACCTCCTCCCTGCACCTCAAACTGATAAGGCGAGCCGTCCACCGGATTCTGCACTTCGATTTCACCTACTGAGGACAAATTCTTATATGTCTCAGATGAAAAGTTATCCCAGACGTGTCCCCGCATGGCGTTCGTTGCCAACGCGCGAGCGGCATTCGTTTCGACTACATTGACTGGAATGCGCTCCTCCGTTGACAGGAAATTATGCTCGAGAAAGTCCGGCTGCTGGACTGTGCGACGCATCCAGTCAAGGTATTGCTGTCGTGTCATAGCGGAGCCGGAAGGCGGTTGTTTGCTGGAGTGGCATCGGGCGCAATTTTCCGCGAAGACAATCTTGCCTCGCTGCAGCAGTTTCGGATCCTGCGTGAGGAAGACTTGGCCGTCCGGCGCATCGTGCAGCTGCGGCCCGCTCCTGGTCATTAGAAATTTCGCCAGGTTCGGGATGCGCTGCGCCGTGGCCTGCCAGTACGTCGAGTTTTTCTGCGCCTGGGACACGCTGAACGGACTTTGCGGCTTGCCGCCAACCAGCGCATTGTGGTCCTGCAGCCATTGCTGGCTAAACTCACCGATGCTGACGTAAACGCGGCTCAACGCGCCAGTCAGACCTACTGAATCTGCGCTATCTTTTAGCACGTGCGGCACGGCCATTCGGTTTTGTTCGCCGGGAAACTGCAGCGCTCCGCCCGCGATGTCTTCTTCGTGGGCCGCCGTCAAACGCGCTGGAATTGCAAAGATTGGATTGATCTTGCTCGGGTTGTTCAGATTGTCTGTCGCGATGAACGAAGTATCCACGGTTCCACGCGGCCAGGAGCGAAACAGCTGGTAAGCATAGCTGTCCGGAGGCGCGCCGTTTCCGAAGATCCTGCTGGCATTGAAATATTGATTGCCGATGGTCGACGACAGGTTCTCCCACTTCGGCTTCTCGGGGTCAGCCGCAGGCTTAAGCGGATTGAACGACACGTGGCAGAACCCACATGCCATTCCTACGACGTATGGTCGCACGAGCTTGGGGTCATTGTAGTAGTTGGGATCGTTGTAGTAGCGATTGGGATCCCATCGCTTGCGTGCTGCGTCGTCGAACGACGGATTCGGGTAAATCCGCAACCCCACGATACCGGATGGTCTTCCGTATACGGCAGGATCGACGCCAGCTTCCTGTGTGCCGGTATCCAGCCAAAGTCCGAACTTGTCGGGCTCCGCGGCCTGCTCAAAGCCGGGCTCGTTGATCAGGCCCATGTCCCGAAATCTTGTTTGGTGAACGCGGGAATCGACGACCTTCAAAAGATCTGCAATGCCAAGGCCGTGCTGAGCCATGCCGTCCCAGAAAACCTGATCACCGGCTGTCCACAGCAGCCAGGTATCGCGGCCCTTACGCTCATCCTCGCTCAGCAGTTGGGCGCCATCCATCTCGTCAAACGCGTGCGATGCTGTTTCAGGAAAATCGGCAACGGTCCTGCCTGCGGCTTTAGCATCGTCGACCGGCTCGTGGTTTCGAGGATGCAGGAACAAGATTGCGGCGGCGGCCATCGCCAGGATCAAAACACCGGCCCCCAAAAATGTCCTTCTCATAGCAAAATCACAGTGTCCGGTGATTCCCGTCAACCCGGGCGTCACAGCACCCGGCTCGCGCGCAAGAATACATTAGAACGTCTTGAGGTATTCGATCAACGCGCGCTTGTCATCATCGCTCAGCGCCGGCTCCTCCTGGAAATAGCTGGTGCCAAAGTAGTGGCCTCGATTGACCACGTAATCGGGGCATTTACTTAACTCGATCAGTCCAGGAACAAGATTGGCGAAAGTCTTATTCAACTGATCGTCGCTCGCGTTCGGAGGCAACGTTTCGAGGTCGTGTTTCATCTTCAGCAAGAGGTTCAGAACTTGCTTCTGGTGATTCAGCTTTTCATCCGGAGTCGTCCCTTCACCCAGCAGGTCGATGTTCGCCAGCAGATCGACTGGCGTGCCTGTGGGAACAGGCCCAATCACAACCGCTCCGTCACTGAAGATCCACGGAAGGAACCGTTGCCCCGGACTCAGCAGCGGCTTCAAAAAGTCCGGCAAATAACCAGCCTGGATGCGGATATAGCTCTTCTCGCTTGTCCGATCGATCACGCCCGGAATCTTGTCGGGCAACAACGAATCCTTCTCGCGCTTTTCTGGCCACAGAAGCTTCTCAATGGAGTCCTGGAAAGAATCCATCCGCGCCGCAACTGATGGGCTGGAGTTGAACTCTCCTAAACTGTTATTCAGTAGGAAAGGCGCGGTTGACCAAAGGCTGATTAGCGATGGCGGACGCGTATACCCGCGGCCACCTCCGGGCATTTGGTACTGGCTAGCGGCACCGGTGAAAGGGTCATATACGGTGATGCTGCCGACCGATGGAAGAGTTTTGTAGGACTGCGACGAGAAGTTATCCCAGATGTTTCCTGCGATGGCGTTAGTAGCGAGCGGACTGCACGCGTTGGTTTGCAGCAAGGTGACCGGAACGCGCTGATCTATGGAGAGGTAGTTGTTCTCCAGAAAATCCGGCTGCAGAACCATCGCCCGCATCTTCGACTTGAAGTCCTCCGTCTTTGTCCACGCCCAATACTTATTCCAGCAATCCAGGTAGTTTTTGCCCGAGCAGCCGCCGGGATCGAGCCCGGAAGCCGGCGTGGGAATCTTGCTGGAATGGCAGCGGGCGCAGCGCTCCGCAAACACAATTTTTCC
>CAWAPC010000017.1:0-59041 GCA_963783805.1 uncultured Acidobacteriaceae bacterium
GCAGGAACTCCACGGCGCCTGCCCTCAGCGCCTGAAACCGCATCTCTTCATCGCCGTGTGCAGTGATGAAGATGGTCGGAATCCTGCAACGTTCGGCATTCAGCCTGGCCTGCAATTCCAGACCGGACATTCCCGGCATGCGAATATCGGTAATCAGACACGCCGTCTCCTGCTGATGGCCCGACCCGAGAAATGCCTCTGCCGACTCAAAAGCCCGCGAAGAGAATCCAGCAGCTCTCAGCAGCTCCTGCAATGTGCCGCGTACCGAGTCATCATCGTCGACGATCGCTACGAGTTTGCTTTCCCTATGACCGCTCATAAGACAAACTATGCGCCCTCGAGTAAAGCGCGGCGCAATCATACGTTGGTATGAGCATCCGATGCGTCTTTGCCGCGTTCTTCCGGAGCCTCGCGGGATGGGCAGGGTGAAGAAGAAGCTTGCGCCGTGCGGCGAGTTGTCGGCCGCCCACAAACGGCCGCCGTGCGATTCAACGATGGAGCGGCTGATCCGAAGCCCCATGCCCATGCCATGAGATTTGGTGGTGAAGAAGGCATCAAATATCTGGTTCGTCTGTTGCGAGGGCAGCCCCACACCGGTATCGGTGACCGAAATCATCAGCTGCTGATCTTCCCGCCGCTGCGACCGGATCGACGAGTTCGCGCGTCTGATCGACATCCTTCATCGCATCGATGCCGTTCATGATGAGGTTCATCATGACTTGCTGCACTTGCACGGAGTCTGCCATGACCTTGGGAAGATTCGCGTCAAGGTCGATAGCGGATCGAAATGGAGTATCTGATTTGCTTCGTTTCGGAGCAGGACGATCGATCTCTCGAATGAGTTCATTGATGTCGACCAACTGCCGCTTCGATTCGCCTTTCTTCGATATCGAACGGATGCGGTTGATGATGTCTGCTGCACGCTTTGCATTTCGAATGACTCCCAACGCGGCCTCGCGCGCCTCTCCCAGATCGGGATCCTCTCGCGTAAGCCACCGAACGCAGGTGCTGGCGCCGTTGACAGCGGCGGTAATCGGCTGATTGACTTCGTGCGCCAGGGAGGCGGTCAGCTCTCCCATGGTTGTCATCCGGCTGGCGTGAGCCAGATCCGCTTGCGCCTGGCGCAAGTGCTTCCGACGCCAGCGTGTATTCGGTAAGGTCACGGCGATGACAAGCGCCGCCTCCACTTGCTGGGAGTCGAACCGCAGAGGCGAATAACTCACGGCAAGGAATCTGTGGCCGAGCGCGTTGTCGAACCAATCTTCGAACCTGCCGTTTTCTCCCGCGAAGCAACGGTCCAGGAACGGCCGAATCTTCTGTTCGAAGAACTCCATACCCACGCAGATCGGCCACATGCATCCCGACCATGCCCTCGGCCGGCATTCCCCAATTCCGTGCATGCACCGGGTTAACTCGTTTATATCTGTAATCTGTTCCGATAATAAGTACGGCGTCAGGAGAGCACTCGAAGACCTGGCCGGTCAGATATTCGGCCTGGTTGCGCTCGGCAATCTCACGTTTCAGATTTTCATTTGATCGAGTCAGCTCCGCCGTTCGCTCCGCGACTCTGAGTTCAAGCTCATTTCGCTCCCGCGCAACCCGCGTCATGAGTAATGCGAAGACCAGAAACACAAGGTCGAATAGGAGGCGGGACTCGGTGCTGGTGTTGGGATCGAAGAGATAGTCGCGGACAAGCGATGACAGCACCGCGGCGAGAACGCCGGGCGCGGTGCCGGCATACCAAAAGGTGATGGCGATCGCCGAGAGCGCAAATGCGCCAAAGGTCTGAGGCAGATGGAAGTGCAGTGAAGCACTAGCGCCAAGCCTAGAGCGGCCGCGACCGAGACCAAAGCTAATCCGTAGCGCAATGCGACAGAAGCTGCTGGTCCGGCGGTCCACTTCATCTTGTCCGGATCGTCCATATAGAATTCCCTCTTCCTTGCCAGGACCTGCCAGTGGATCGCAAGCACGGCCTTTCATCTCATTGCCGGATGTCGCGAATTGCCATCCGTTGTCGCCGGGCAGTAAATACTATCTTTTGCCGAACCGGAAGCTCAAGCTTGGCCGCCATTCTGACTAATTCGGCCAGCGATTCGGCCCGCATCTTCGCCATCACATGCCCACGTTGGATCTTCACAGTGATTTCGCTGGTCCCGAGCTCAAATGCGACTTGCTTGTTGAGCATGCCGGAAACCACCAGACCCATAACCTGACGCTCGCGCGCGGTCAGCGACTCATAGCGCTTTCGCAATTCAGCAAGCTCGCCCTGCTGATGGCGTGTGACGCGGTCGCGATCGAAGGCCTGCTGAATCGCATTCAATAAATCCTGGTCGACGAAGGGCTTGGTCAGGAACTCCACCGCGCCGGATTTGATGGCCTTCACTGTCATCGGAATATCGCCGTGTCCAGTAATGAAGATGATGGGAATGCGCACGCCGGCGTCTGCCAGTTTCCGCTGAAGCTCCAGGCCGCCGACTCCAGGAAGGGACACGTCCAGAACAAGGCAACTCGGCCCATCCGGTTCCTTGTTACGCAAAAACTCTTCCGCCGTCCCAAAGGATTCGGAGCGCAGGCCCGCTGCCTTGAGCAGGCCCTGGATGGACATGCGCACTTCTACATCGTCATCAATGACGAATACCGTCGGAGTACTGGGAGGTGTCATCCGCGCTCCTCGACGCTTCCGGGCTGATTGAGATAAAAGCCAGCGCCCCGCGGGGCGTTGTCGGCAGCCCGCGAGAGGCGATTATGCGATTCAAGGATCGAGCGGCTGATCCGAAGCCCTGCGCCGCTGCGATGAGGTTTAGCAATAACGAAGGCATCATATATCCGATGCGCCAGTTGGGCGGGTCGCGCCACGCCCTCGTCGCTAACCGATACTGCGAGAGCAATCCTGCCGGCAAGACTTTGAGCGACTGCACGCCAAACTCTGGGCGAATTCTGCGAGGGCGTCGCGGCGAACAGGCTCGCCCCAAAGGATTTTCTCGGCGATGTAATGACTGACTCCTGAGTTAACGCTCTCGAATCGCAAGCCGAACGCCATCTTCGATGTCCGAGCCTGCAACCAGGGCTCCAGTGCGGCGGCCCGATAGGCCAGAATTCTACTAGAATCAGTCTTATAGACGTCTCGAAATGACATTTGATTGCATCGAGCAAGCTGATATTCCCCCCAAGGCCGAGGCAGAATATCGACATCAGTGTCAGCCCGCGGTCACGGCTGCCTTCTTACTATCCGAGCGGGTGTTGCGAGCGGCCAATATTCCGCTCTCCAAGTGATTTGGCTGCATGATTGCATCCTCGTGCAGATGTGAGAGCGACTACAATGCCTGTGCTGAGTCTACCTTCAGGGCAGGAGGCTCTGCGCCATATTGAGCAGTCTGAAAGAAAAGGAGAAACGATGAGTTACATAGCCAATGCGAAGCGGTATGACGGAGCGACATTCAGGCGGTGCGGACGATCGGGGATCCTGTTGCCCCGCGATATCGCTTGGACTTTGGCAAAACTTCGGAGGCGTCAATGTCTTCGAGACTGGCCGCGCAGTGATTCGGCGAGCTTTCGATCGAGGCGTGACGCATTTCGATCTGGCGAACAACTATGGGCCGCCGTATGGGTCTGCCGAGGAGAACTTCGGAGAGATTCTGCGGAAGGATTTTCGCAGCCACCGAAATGAGCTTTTGATTTCGACAAAAGCCGGATGGGATATGTGGCCGGGGCCCTATGGCGTGGGCGGCTCGCGCAAATATCTGCTTGCGTCCCTCGATGAGAGCTTAGCGCGCATGGGACTCGAGTATGTCGACATTTTTTACTCCCACCGGCCGACCATGGATGTTCCGCTGGAAGAGACCATGGGCGCGCTGGCGCAGGCAGTGCGGCAAGGCAAGGCTTTGTATGTGGGCATTTCGTCGTATGGCCCGGAGCGGACGCGCGAAGCGGCGCAGATTCTGAAGAGCGAAGGAGTCCCGCTGCTGATTCATCAGCCGTCGTACTCGATGCTGAATCGCTGGGTGGAGAAGGAACTCCTCGGCACACTGGAGGAACTCGGCGTCGGCTGCATTGCATTCTCTCCTCTGGCCCAGGGACTGTTGACGAACAAGTATCTGAACGGCGTTCCCGCGAATTCGCGCGCAAATGACGGAGTTTCGTTTCAGAAGGAGTTCCTGAGCGAAGAAAATCTGAAGCGAGTGCGGGCGCTGAACGAAATTGCGCAGCGGACGCGGACAGTCACTGGCGCAGATGGCGATCGCGTGGGTTCTGCGCGACAAGAGGATAACCTCCGCACTGATCGGAGCGCGTAACGTGGAGCAACTCGATAACTCGCTCGATGCGCTGAAGCAACTTCAGTTCACGGATGCAGAGCTGACGGAGATTGATCGCTATGCGCAAGACGGATCGATTGACATTTGGAGAGACGCCCGAGAGGGGGCGGCGTAGCAGACGCCATTGAGTAACGTAGAGGAGTGTTTAACCGTCGCGTCCTGCGATATCGCTATTGCGTACGAGCGCAGCCAGCGCCGTCAAGGACCTAATGCTTTCAAACCTGAGGAGCTTAAGTATGCGATTCCCGTCCACCGTGTCCTCGTCGCAGCCGCCATGCTTCTTCCTGCGGCGCTACCGGCGCAGCAGACCATCGCCGGCCAGGCCGCATTCGCCGATTGGAACCAGCAGCAGCCCGGCGTTCGCCGCAAGATCACTCTCGCCGACCCGAACCCAAGCCCGACGTGCTCCGCACCTCTCATTTCCCAGGTATAGTCACACAAAGAGACATGTCACATCTCGATAGAAACAGCAGAAACTGGTTGTGCTGCGCGTGAGTCATCGATAACGGAAAAGCATCATAAAGCCAAAATCCATATGGGATTGCTGATGACAGTGGAAGAGCGTCATGCCGGGATTAGCTGCGAGGAAATCGATCTCGGCTGTGAGTTCGCCTTCACAACCACGACATCTTTCCGCAGGCCGGACATCGGTTTGCCTTCGAGGCTCGTCACCTCGAAGGTGTGCCGGTGCAGATGAACGGATGATCGTCGCTGCTGCTTGTTTCGCATCACTAGCCGATAGCGCTTGCCTTCGCATGCAGCGTTATCGTATCGGTCTTCGGAAACGACTTGCCGTTGATGGTCCAGTAATCGAAGTCGCCGTGGCCGCGGAACTTCGAGGTCGAAGACCAGCGGGATCTTTACATCGGGCTCGGATGTAATTGCATCCGGCCTGGCGAATGGGCTGGTAGTCCCACAACGTCTCCGGCGGCTCGATCCACTTTGGCTCGCCCTGCTGCCCAGCGTATTCGACGACGATGCCCATGCCGGACTTGCGGATATCCTCTCGCGTTTCGCCGAGGATCCATACGCCAGGCTGATTCATCTCGACGACAACATCGAGCTCGCTCGGCCGGAGCAAGGCGAACCGCTTGACGCGTGGCCGGCACCGGGACCGGATTGCCGTCCATGGCCGTGACTGGTCAGCTCGTGACCCGAGAGGCCGAGCCAGTGCGTCACGTCGCGCTGGCATTGAGCGAAGCGGAAGAGAACGCGCTGGCCTGCCGCACCTGGATTGGAGTCGGCGTGGCCGAGCATGCGGTCGTTGATCGTCGAATAGTCATATGACGCGTCCATCGACGCGTCCGCTTGCCGCTGCCATGTAAGCGTTCCAGTCGTGAAGGGTCAGAAATACTTCCTGATCGTATGCGCCGGGTTCGCACTCTTAGGCTCAATGTAGAAGCAGCCGAACTGCCCGGTATAGTTGCCGCGCTTCAAATCGTGACCGGCAAAGGTATGCGTGTGATACCAGCGGAATCCCGCCGGCCGCGGAGTGAAGCTGATACCGCAGCTGCGCTCCCGGCGCGATCATCGGCGAGCCTTCTTCCATCGCGCCGTCCTGGTCCGAGGGAATCCACAGCCCATGCCAGTGAACGATCTCGGGATTGTCGCTGTGATTGGTCAGGTCAATCGTAATGGGCTTGCCTTCCGGCCAGCGGATCAGCGGTCCCGGAACACGGCCGTTATAGGCAGTCGTGCGAACTGTCTTGCCCGGAGCGATTTCGAGCTTCAACGGCGCAATTTCCAGCCGGTAGTCAGCCGGCTGCGCCTGCGCAAATACTTTCGCCGCTAGCGTCGAACTGACTGCTGCCGTCCCGGCCTTCGCGAGGAATTGGCGCCGGTTCAGCTTCATTACATGCTCTCCGAGCTTCCAGGGCGATGATGCGTCCAGTCGAAGCGGCGGCCCACAATTCCCTTTACGACCAGATGATCGGTGGCCGCAGGTTACTCCTACTCCGACTCCGAAGTTGATCTCCCAGTTCCGGCGAAACATTCAGATCGATCGCCGGAAAAAACTGTTGCTGCTGATTGTGGAATGACTCAATGTCGTGCAAAGGCTTCCGTAGTCGGCGTAATACTCGAGGCCGCCGGAGATGTACTTGTTGAAGTCGAAACTGACTTCGCATCCGGCGCAAAACCGACGCCCTGACTGACGCTCTGTCCGTGAAACGATCGTTCCAGCGCGGGATTCACGGCGAAGTACCAGCGTCCTGTCGTCTTGTCCACGATTGGCCGGATCTCCCACGTCCAGGTGTCGGTCGAGAACTCGGCCTCGCTGATACCCGAACTCGGTGGAAAGGCTTGCACCCACAGGCCAGTGCCAGCTGTCAGGAACGCGAACACGGGGCCGGATGTGGTCGCCGACCCATTGCCATCCATCGCCGGTGCCATTGCGCTGGTGAAAATGTAAAAGCCAACCTCGGACCAGCTGTTGATGCCCTGCGTGATCTCCACAGTCTCGTGCTCCGCATGATTGGTGGGATATAGCCCGTCGGCTGCATACTGCGAACCAGGGAGCGGCTTGGTCCCGTCCACGGTAAAGTTGCTATGCAGCTCCAGCATTGTTGTTTTCGGTGCGACGGTGTCGGCGCCATAAACCTGAATCTCGTAGTTATCCTGCGCATGTGCTGTGCGCCCGCAAAGGCCGCCAAATATCGCAGCGGTGAAGATCAACAGACAGAGGGTACTCCGCCTTAGTTGGCGATCAGGTGCGAATTCTGGATGTCTTGAGGCGATAGCCGTCACCGTTCATCTCCGGGGTGTGAAGCATGATGGGTAGATCCACATCTCTGTCGTCGTGGTCCGCGCCTCTCCTCTTATACAACGATGGACATGTCACCTCTCGATAGGGAACAGCAGAGACTGGTCGTGGTGCGGATAAGTCCTGAATAACGGAAAAGCATCCTAAAGCCAAAATCCATGTGGTTCTGCTGATGGCAGTGGAAGAGAGTTGCGCCGGGATTCGCCTTTGCGCTTCGTGAAACTCCATTCAAGAAGGATGCCAGCTAAATCTTGACGCCCGTTCCTTGACCGATGACAAACGGCGTTATGGCGGCCAGGTCCAAGTCGCCACTTGCGGGGACATTGGAGGCAAGTACGGATTGGGCGACAGATGCCGCAGGCAGATCAGCACCAGACATCCTCGCGGCATTCATGACCAGATCCATGTCTTTGCTCATCAGCCGCAGCGGGAATTCCGGAGAGTAGTCCCTGTCCTTGATCTTCCGGAGCTTCCCCACAATCGCCGGAGCGATAACTGCCGTCTTGGATAAGACATCGAGCAGAACATTCCGATCGATCTGAAGATGCTCTCCGAGCGAAACGGCTTCTGCGATAGCCTGCATATCAAGGCCCAGGAGAAGGTTGACGACCAATTTCATTTGAATGCCTGAAGACCCGGGTCCAATCAAGAACCACTGCCTGGCAATGGACTCGTAGATAGGGATGCATTGCTCGAAGGTATCGTTGTCACCACCCGCAAGCAGCGTGACGGTCCCCGCCTCGACCGCTGGTGTTGATCCAGAGATCGCCACATCGAGAAAATTGACACCTCTTTTGCGGGCCTCCCGATGCAGCAGGCGCGATAGTTCGGGCGAGATGGTGCTCATTTCCAGAATAATGGTTTCCGGCTCTGCCGCAGAAAAGACGCCGCCCTTGTCGAAATAGACAGAGCGAACAGCCGCATCATTGGCCAGGGAAGAAAGAATCACATCGCATTCAGCGGCGAGATCAGCAACTGATGCTGCAATCGTTATCCCCTCTCTTCTCAGCGCATCTGCCGGCTTTGGGCTACGGTTCCATGCTTGAACATTCCAGCCCGCTGAATATAACCGTCGCGTGAGCCGGCTTCCCATGAGTCCAAGGCCGATGAATCCAACTCTGGCATTGAGTTTATTGAGTTTTGTTACTGGCATATCGGTGATGTTATCTCCTCGTTGTCTGGCGGTCGTTTCGCGGCCTGGCCGGCGATCGACCCACAGCTATGCATTGCACGTACCTTGCCATCTCGGATCGATTCAGAATCAGCCATGAGGTGTGAGTTGCTCGCCGGATGATTCCGGCTACTGTCAGAGCTTCGACAGTCAATGACGGATGGGCGTCACGACCGGTCATGCCCGAGCACGAAACCGTCTTATATCAGGGAAGGTTAGCCGTCTAATCCAATGGACCTGAAACTGCTACTCACAACATCAGAATCGACGCCGGTCGGGCGGCACGTCAGAAGAAGAACGCTTTTGGCATGACGACCGCAGGCGCGGTCGAAGGCATAGTCGCCTCCACCGTTGGTTTCGGCCTCGAACAACTCGGCATTCAGTTCATTCTATGCGGCATGAGAACTACAACTGCGAAGTATGTCGCCCAAGAGCTTTACGCATCCTTACCCCACGGACTACCATCGAAAATCAATCGCGGAGGGTGGACAGCATATGACAGTCACCATTGACGGCAGGCCACAGGCAATTCAGCCTGGAGAGCGCCTGATCGACCTGATCAACCGTTGCGGGATCGAAGTACCGCAGGTTTGTTATCACCCCCAGCTTGGACCGATCCAAACCTGCGACACCTGCATGGTGGAGGTCGACGGCAAGCTGGTAAGAGCCTGCGGCACCATGGCCGCGGATGGCATGAACGTGGTTACATCCTCGCCGCGCGCGGACGCGGCGCAGCGCGAAGCCTTTGACCGCATCCTCGGCAATCATCTGCTCTACTGCACGGTGTGCGACAACAACAACGGCAACTGCACCGTGCACAACACCACTCGTCTCCTTCACGTCGAACATCAGGAAATCCCCTACAAGCCCAAGCCCTACGAAGTGGATATGTCCAATCCCTTCTATCGCTACGATCCTGACCAATGCATTCTCTGCGGACGCTGCGTTGAGGCCTGCCAAACCCTCGAGGTGAATGAAACGCTGAGCATTCATTGGGAGGATGCGCATCCCGCGCGTGTTATGGGACGGTGGCGCGCCGATCGGCGAATCGAGTTGTGTCTCGTGCGGCCACTGCGTCACCGTTTGCCCCTGCAATGCGCTGATGGAAAAATCGCATGCTGGGCGAGGCCGGCTACTTGACCTCCCTATCCAAGCCCGCGCTCGACGGCATGATCGATGTGGTGAAGGGAATCGAGCCGGAGATGGGCTATGGCTCCATTCTGCAAGCTCTCCGAAATGGAAGCGCACATGCGCGAGTCGCGCATCAAGCGCACCAAGACCGTTTGCACCTACTGCGGAGTCGGTTGCAGCTTCGATATCTGGACCAAGGACCGCCAAATTCTGAAGGTGGAGCCCGCGCGAGGGCGCGGCCAATGGCGTTTCGACCTGCATCAAGGGCAAGTTTGGCTGGGATTATGTGAACAGTCCGGACCGTCTCACCAAGCCGCTCATCCGCGAAGGAGATAGCTTCCGCGAAGCTTCCTGGGACGAGGCTCTTAGCTCTGGTGGCGCGCAGATTTACCGAAATCAAGGCAGCTACCGGTCCCGACTCGCTGGCTTTCATCTCTTCTTCAAAATGCACAAATGAAGAGAGCTATCTGATGCAAAAGCTGGCGCGCGCGGTGATCGGCACCAATAACATGGATAACTGCTCTCGTTACTGCCAGGCGCCGGCAACCATGGGTCTCTTCCGAACAGTTGGCTACGGCGGCGACTCCGGTTCGATCTCCGATATTGAGAAGGCGGGACTGGTGCTGATCGTCGGCAGCAATACCGCCGAAAGCCATCCGGTGCTGGCTACGCGCGTCAAGCGCGCACACAAGATGCACGGCCAAAAGTTGATCGTCTCCGATCTCCGCGAGAACGAGATGGCTCAGCGCGCGGATGTGTTTCTGCATCCGCGGCCCGGCACCGATCTTGTCTGGCTCTCGGCGGTTACCCGGTACATTCTGGATAACGGACTCGCCAGACCAGGCATTCATCGATAAATGGGTCAACGGCGCCGAAGAGTTCAGGAAGAGCCTGGAACCCTTCACCCTCGAGATGGCCAGCCAGAGGTGCGGACTGCCGGTTGAAACACTGACCAAGGTCGCTCATATGATCGCGGAAGCCGATGGCGTCTGCATTCTCTGGGCAATGGGTGTAACGCAGCACACCATGGGTTCCGACACCTCAACCGCAATCTCGAATCTATTGCTGGCTACCGGGAACTACATGAGGCCGGGAACTGGCGCCTATCCTCTTGCGCGGGCATAACAACGTGCAGGGCGCAAGCGATCATGGCGCGATGCCGAACTACTTTCCCGGCTATCAGGAAGTGGACGATCCGGCGATTCGCGCCAAGTTTGAAAAGGCGTGGAATGTCTCGTTGCCGCCGAAACCGGGACTCGACAACCACATGATGATCGACGCCATTCACGAAGGCAAGCTCAAGGCAATGTATGTATTCGGCGAGGAGATGAGCCTGGTCGATTCCAACGCGAACTATGTGAGCGACGCGCTCTCGAAGCTCGACTTCTTTGTCATGCAGGAAATCTTCTTCAGCGAGACCTGCCGCTTTGCGGACGTGATTCTTCCAGCTAGCTCCGAGCCTGGAGAAGGAAGGTACCTTCACCAGTACCGAGAGGCGCATCCAACGCCTCTACCAGGTCTTGAGCCTCTCGGAGAGAGCCGTCCCGACTGGAGATTATCCAGGACATCGCCAATCGGCTGGGTGCAGGGTGGAAGTACGAGCATCCATCCCAGATCTACGACGAGATCGCTTCTCTCACGCCCCTGATGGCAGGCGTGACCTACGAGCGCCTGGAAGGGTACAAGACACTGCAGTGGCCCGTGGCTGAGGATGGCAGCGATCAACCTCTGCTGTACACAAAGGAGTTCAATTTTCCTGACGGCAAGGCGACGTTCTTCCCTGTTCCCTGGTCGGAGCCAACCGATCAACAGGATGCCGAGTACGATCTGCACTTGAACAACGGCCGCCTGCTCGAGCATTTCCATGAAGGCAACATGACCTATCGTGTCGAGGGAATCCGCGAAAAGACGCCGTGCACCTTTGTTGAAGTGTCGCCGGAGCTTGCCGGTGAACGGGGAATCCAGACCGGAAGTTGGGTGCAGTTGACATCGCGCTATGGGAAGGTTCGCGCACAAGCCGTCATCACCTCGAGAGTTCAGGGAAACGAGCTGTATATGCCCATGAATTCTGTGGATGAGCCGGTCAACCGTCTCACCAGCAGCCATACGGACAAGGCAACCCACACTCCGGCTTATAAGGAGACATCTGTGCAGCTCCGGGTGTTGGGAGAGATCGGCGATGATCCGCTGCCGCGCACGAACTCCCGCCACGGACATCCGACACCGCAGCATGGCGTTGAAGTGGAACGGAAGTGGAAGCGTAAGGATTATCGCCAACCCGGCGACCAACTGGTTCAGATCCAGACCCGTTAGCTCACGCTCGCTAGCAAGGAGAAGAAAAATGGCCCGACCAATCCCTCTTGAGTTACCGTCCCGCGATCCGCGCGAGGAGTTGCGCAAGCGGCTGGAACAGGCTCCAGTTGAGCACGCCGAGGCCTTGCTCGACTCGTATGAGTTGCTGCAGCAGCTGCACGACCACGGCGTCTTCGAACTGTTGCGCGGTGCGCTTGGAGCGAGCGACAAGCTGATTGAAACCGCGGTCGATGCTGCCAAGTCGGATGAATCCGTTCGCGCAATTCGCAACGCCATCATTCTCGGCAAGATACTTGGGTCGATCAATCCCGACGTCCTGCAGGGCGTAGCGGTGGCAGTCGGCGAAACATTGGGATGTTATGAAAAGCCGATTATTGAGCCGCCGGGGCTTTTCTCGCTCCTCAGTCAGTTCCGCCATAAGGAACTGCGCCGAAGCATGGCACTCTTGAACAAGTTCCTGGTAACTCTGGGCAATCAAATCAAGTTGCGCGGGAGCTGCGAATGATAGAAACCGGCAACATACCCGAAGTATCCTCGCACCGTTCGCCGAACTCGAATCGCTGGGGATTACAGCGGCGGAATTCCTCAAGCAAATGGCTCTGATCATACGACAACGG
Organism: uncultured Acidobacteriaceae bacterium; assembly: GCA_963783805.1. GTDB lineage: Bacteria > Acidobacteriota > Terriglobia > Terriglobales > Acidobacteriaceae > Silvibacterium. Next base: position 12,307 of record CAWAPC010000017.1, read on the forward strand.
AGCGTGTTGTCCCTTTCCCGGTGACTCGCGGCATGAAATCCATGCCTCTCGCTAGAAGAAATGTGCGAAAGACTCCAGCATTTCCAGCAGGTTCGGGGCCAGCGGGATAGACGATGGAAAACATACGGGACAGTTTGAGGCCGCGCACTCGGGCTAATTTCAACGTTCCGAGTGCAAGTTGGTTGCGTACGGTCCAGCGGGAGACGAATGTGACGCCGAGCCCCGCTTCGACGGCGCTGAGGAGCCCCTCGGTCGAATCCAACTCCATCCTGGTATTGAGTTCCTTCTTCTTGATGCCCGCCCGTGTTAAGGCATTTTCCACGATCCGGCGTGATCCGGAACCGAATTCTCTCATCAAGAGTGGCGCATCCTTCAACATCGAGACATTGATTTCGTTGTCCGCCCATTCATGGCTCGCGGGCACTACCAGGACCATATGATCTTCCATGAATGGTTCGACATGGATGTCTTTTCGAAGTGCCGGCCCCTCAATCAGTGCAAGCTGAATACGGCGAGAGATAAGAGCTTCGAGCATTTCGTCGCTGTTGCCGCTCATTGCGGTGACCGTGACACGTGGATTGTCTCGAAGAAAAACTGCCACGAAGTTGGGCAATAGATATTGTCCGATCGTCTGCGAAGCTCCGATCGCCAGCAGCCCCGCATTTCTCCCCGAAGCACTGGCCACTGCCGCCAATGCTTCATCTGAGACAATCTTCAACTTATTCGCATAAGGCAGAAGGGCTTCCCCGCCAGGAGTCAGCGTAATATGGCCCCCACTGCGATCAAAAAGGGGAACGCCACATTCTTCTTCCAGCGCTTTGATCTGCTGGGTCACCGCAGGTTGGGTGAGCAGCAACTCTTCGGCGGCTCGGCTGAAGTTAAGGTGATGCGCAACCGAGCGAAATACTTTGAGCCTGAAATTCTCCATCTTTTCTCCCCGGACATCTTAAGGAACCTGGGCATTTCGATGTGAAAATGCCGGTCAACCATGCTACTCGCTGGCTCCGACGGTTTCCATGACGGTTGTTCGCTCGCGTTGATAACCCAGGACCGCATCAAGCAGAGCGCTTTCAACGATCTCGCCTGCAGGTTCAGGCGTAGCAATCGCATAGAGCGAGTGCGGAGAGATCATGCGCGCAATTGCCCAGGCAATGAAACTAGCCAGCAGAACGTAAGGTAAGAGTGACCATTCCCCCGTCAGCTCCACAGCCATGAAACTTGCCATGAGTGGTGCATGCGTTACCGAAGCAAGTAGACATCCCATGCTCAGGATTGTAAAGACAGTTGGATTTGGCATATGGAGCAGGTGCGCCGCCAAATAGCCGACGGCGCCGCCGGCAAAAACGGTGGGTGTAAACACTCCCCCTACGGTGCCTGTGCCTACACAGAACGTGGTTGCGCAGAGCCTGAGAACAAGGATGGAAAGCAAGGTCAATACGGCGGGCGATGATTGCGTGATCTGAAGCAGCGCCGCGTCGCCGTTTCCCCAAACCAACGTGCTCCTGAGCGACAGCAAGCCCACAAGGACGCCGCTCCATAGAAGCGGCAGCGGCCATTTGGAGGTGCTCCGCAGACTGTGAATGAGCCGGTAATAGGCAGGTCCCAGCAATCCCATCAACATCGGCAACAGCAAGGCAAAGGCGGTCGAGCGATCCGTCCCGAAGTGAATTCCGGGATCCATATGAACCGCAAAGAGTGGCCCTTTCCCCAGCAGCCAGGCTCCGGTCAGGCCGCCTGTGAGCGCCGAGATCAGAAGCAAAGGAATTGTGCGCATCGTAATTCTGTCCAGAACAATTTCAGCAGCAAAGAATACGCCCGCGATTGGAGCTTGATATACAGTAGCGACGGCTGCGGCGGCGCCACACGCTACCTGAGTGGACAGGGGAATACGTGAGAAATCAACGCGCTCTCCCAACCATGAGGTTGCGGCCGTTGCGAACTGAATCATAGATCCTTCACGGCCCACAGCAGCACCCGTAGCTACTGAAAATGCGGAAGAAATAGTTCTCCACAATGTGGGCAGAAACGCTATGCGCCCGCCATTCAGCCGCACTGCTTCGACATATTCCTCAAACTTGCCTGATTTTTCAAAGCGACGTGCGGCCCATATCACGGCCATAGCAGCGACTGCGCCAAGTGCTGGAGTGATAACTCGATGCCAAGGCGGCAGGCCCTCCGCAGCGTGTGAGAGCAGTCCGGAGTGGCCAGTGATGAGCCATTGCAGCAGACGGAAGAAGAGCCGCACACCCACACATGCAAGGCTGCTGGCAAGCCCCAAAGCCAACGCCCAGAGTAACTCCCCGATGGCGAGGAGCATCCTGGCTCGCCGGTTCATAACCCGACCGCGACGCTCGTTGTTCGAAGCGTATCTGCCAGGGGAGTGTTGCCAGTCACGTCCTGCTCATGGGAAGCGAACGTTGCAGCCAGCAATTCGGCTAAATCCGCTGCCTGGTGACGCAGTTCCGGGACTGCAATCGATTCGAGCAGCGTTCCTTGTCGACCGGGCCCCACATGAAAGAGGACCTTGGAAAAGCTGCCATCTTGATCGCGCAGAGCGCCACTCTCGCTAGTCCACAAGCCGGAACCGTGCGGCCCTGCAACGATCAAGCCCTGCGCGAAAAGACCGTTGAGCAGCGGGGAGGCCACCCGGCGATAGTTCATATTTGGGCCGGTGCAGTTGATGACGCGCGCCACGATGACTTCTTCGACCTCTCCAAGATTGGTTCGGAACTGAACCCGCGCCCCATGGAGAAACGGAAGGACAGCGCAAAGTCTTCCGCGGAGTTTGGTCAGGGTACCGGCTTCCAGCTCTGCTTCTACCTGATCTGCAATCGGGGGTGCCATCCGATGCCGCACTACCTCCCATCGGCGCTGCAGGTGGCGACGGAATCGCCGCTGTTCGTTAAGTGGAAGCGCCATCCACAGCTCGTTGGTCCTTCCCCGTAAGCTGTCAATCACCGCGCGCCACTCGGCACCTGTTCTGATGGCGTGATGCACTGCGCGCAGCAGTTCACGCACTTTGGTCGGCGGTGTTCCTGCGACCACAGGATTTCTCAATGGGAGGTAGTTCGCGTGACGGTGCGGAAAAATACCATGGCGCGAAATGGCAATGATCTGCCCTCGATGTCCGACTTCCCGGAGCCGCAGCAGCACATCGACGGCAGTCAGCCCTGAGCCAATCAATGCAACGGGAGCGTCGGGGGGAAGATTCGCATACGTCGAGCCTTCCCATGCGGAGTGGCAATAGGCGCCATTCGATATCGTTTCTTCTGCCACGCCCCGCAAAGGTGCGGGATCGAAGTTGCCCGTAGCGAGTACGACGGCATCGGCCACAATCTTCGTGCCATCGGAGAGATCGAGTGTCGCCTGTTCACCAGCTACATGGCAGTCCAGCACTGCCGTCTGGCGATGATCGAGGTTGGGAACAGTCTTTAAGAGAGACTGAACGTAACGGCCGAAGACAGCACGAGGAGCGAAATCTGTCTCCGTCATTTTTGCGTCGTAATTCTTTCGCAGCCAATCGAGAAAATGATTGGGTTGATCCGGCAGCGCGCTGATTTTTCCAGCTGGCACATTCAGTAGGTGCCGGTAGCTCGGCGTTGAGTAAGCCAGGCCGAGTCCAGGGTTTGCACAGGGATCAATCAGAATCACTTTCGCTTGTGCTCCGCGGCGAATCAGATGATATGCCGTGAGCGCTCCGCTGACCCCTCCACCGATAATCGCAATGGTTTTTTGCAGCTTCATGATTTAACCGTAGTGCTCATGAAGCTCATTGAGAATTTCCAAATTGTTATGGCATATAAGGAGAGCTAATGCAGGTAGCCGAGCCCCAATTTGTCTCTATACCGCGAACTCGCCGCCTCACGTTATCGGCATCAACTTCCAATCAGCGGTTTAATGCAGACATCGATCGTTACATGGAACCAATGTCACGGGCTGAGGACTTATAGGAGATAACGATTTCTACTTGGACGAGCAGCAGTCACTAGCTGGACACTAGCGCTAGATAGGAGACACAACCATGAACACCAATATCAAAGTACTTCTCGCTACAACAATCCTGGCTATCACCTGTGCAACTGGTGAGGCCGCGGTCAGACCGCACTCGAAAACGATCGTCGTGGAGTCGCCTGAAAGCCTTCCGATGTTAGCTCAAGCTAATGCGGAAGCAATGTATCTGCACAATACGAACGATGGAGGGACCGTCCTCTATATCGAAGCGCAGAACGGGCAGCAGCTCACCGCATTGGACGTAACTGATCCCTCCCGGATTCAGCGTGTCACTCAGACTGCGATTCCTGCAAATTCAGCGTTTGACTTTGTGAGGTCGGTCGGAGACGACGGCGCAGTCATTCGGTATCGGGACGGTTCCGGAGTCGCATTGCTCAGCTTCAAGCATTACAAGTACCCCGTCCTGGTGAACTCCTCCGCATTGGAGAACGCGGACACTTCGGAGACGCTGGGACAGACGGCTTTGTTGGTTACGTCCAATGAAGTCACGATGCATCCATTCGGCGACCCGCAGAGCTACAAGGTGGTCGATACATCGGATCAGTCTCAACCCGGGCTGCTAGCGACCATTCCCGCAGTGATGCAACGACTCGCCAAATCCGATACTGGCACACTTTTTCTGCTCAACAAGGATGGCCTGACCGTAGTGCGCCGGCTTCGTGTCGAAGAGGAACATCAAGTCGAACTCGATCAGGAGAGGGGCAACTAAATGCGCCATGCGTGGGGCGGGGAGAAATGAAGGCTCCTTGCCCCAATTTGAGCACCACTGTCTCGCGTCAAAAACAAAACGATATACCGACACTCAGGAGTATTCCCCATGTCGCCACGTAACAAGCAGCTGATTGTTGACCGCATCGCGGAGTTAGAACCGGGGGCAGACAACGCGCGCATCCGCCATGACTTCAAAGCACTGGCTTTGTTTCGATTCCTGGCGGTAATCAAGCCGAGTGGTTTCCTGCTGATTCGGAGTCGAAATGTGCCGCAACTGTTGGCCGGCTGAGACGAACGCGGGAAAAAAACAGCGCCCAGCGGAAAGTGTCAGGAACAAAGCTTTTGTGGCAGGCTAAGAACTAAATCTGATGGTTTGCGGTCGGAAAGTGAATCATCTTCTCAAGTGGTCCAGGTTCGCGGGACATCAATATCAATGATCACAAGTGTGATATCACCTGATCCCAGTTATTCAGGTGGAAGCCGCGAGAGCGAAAGCGCGGAATAACGCCGCGCCTTCGCTCTCAATTCACTCAGCGGCGCTTACTGAGTGGTTGTTTGTAGAGCTGGCGTTTCCCTGATCAAAGTGCAATGAAAGGTTTGACCAATCGATTGCATTGAGAATGTGTGAGTTATTCGCTCCATCAGTCGCTTCAAAGGCGTCGTCGAGATTGGTTTTACCGATGACGATTGTGGCTGGCGAACTTACAAGCACTTTTCCTGCCCGAAGTATGCTGGCTTCCACTGATGTACCGGTCCCTTGCCATTCGACACGATACTCTCCCGGAGGTACCTGGGTTCCATTAATCGTGAGAGTTTCAGAAAACGTCACGTTTTTGGAGTTCTTCGGCGCTGCCAATAGAGCCGCCGGGGTCATCAGCATCAGTGCGACGATTGCCGTGTATTTCATTTACTTCTCCTTCGTGTGTTTATGTAGTCAATCAACGACGAGCCCGTCGCTCGCAGCAGAGGACTAGTGATCGATCACTTCAATACATTGCAATCGCGTTGCCAAGCATACGGATTGACACTGTGTCCGAGATGTTGCTGCCAATGCTGAAGTTATGGAATCGCTGAGGGGTAGCGAGATGAGGATTGGTGTCCGAAATCTGACAGAGCTGTCGATGGGCCCACGCGCACAGTAGCGGTCTTCCTTCTCTGCTCCGCGCCGACGTCTTGTAGACACCCAATTTTGCAGTCGATCCTATCACTCGCGCGTGATCGGACGATGTGGAAGCTCGCGTGCTTCGTCGAAGGTGGAGTCACGATGTCACTCGACAGAATTCTTTACATATCGGACAAGACGATCAGCAGCGATTCGGTATTAGGCGCACTCAAAATTACCGGCTATAAGGTTGTGAGTGCCGACAGTCCTTCACAAGGGATCGCACTGCTGTTCCTCATGCATTCAGTTGCTGCCGTCGTGCTTCATGACCAGATTGGAGGGCGGGCCGGCTTTGACGTGGCCCGAACCTTGCGAGCGATTCGCCCAGATGTTCCAATCATGCTGCTGTACCGTGACCAGATCGACTGCTCGCCATCATGCGTGGACGTTTGTGTGAGCCTTGCACAGCCGCTTGCAATGGTTGCCTCTGCAGTTCGGCGGCTGGTGACCGCCGCCGCCGCCGCTTGTGTCCACCATAAGTGCGGTTCATCGTGCGCGGACGCGTGAATGCTTGCGCCGTTGGTGCTGCCACGTAGCCGCAGACGCGGAAGATCGCCTGTTTTCCTGACCATAATGTTCGCGTTGCTGTATCGTCTTCTCCAATTTTCTCTGCTGGTCAGTGAACAAGGCATCAACCTTGCGTGCGTTTCGTCGCTGGTTGATCTTCATAAACCCGATTCGTCACTCCATGTCGACCCTCTGACAGCGGCCGAGATGCCGGACCGGTTTGCGGTTTATAGCTGGTGATTCCAAAAGAGAAACCGAATGGCACGGATCGTGCTTAAGAATGGCCTAGACCAAGCCAATCGTGTCGCAAGGCCGACGAAGGCCAGCGGCGCAGCGATCGCGGCAGAAGGGAGCACAACGGGACCGTATGTGGATCGTCAAAGTTGCTCTTAACCGGCCGTACACATTTATCGTTCTCGCGCTCCTGATTCTCATCGCCGCGCCAGTGGTCATCCTGCGCACGCCTACCGATATCTTTCCAAACATCAACATTCCTGTTGTCTCCGTCGGATGGACATATACCGGTATGAATGCTGAGGAACTTACAGGGCGTCTGACCACGCCCTATGAAAAGGCCCTCACCAGCCTGGTCGACAACATCCAGCACATCGAGTCGACAACTTATAACGGAACGGCCGTCGTCAAAGTATTTCTTCAGCCGGGAGCGTCCCTGGCTACCGCCAACGCGCAGGTGACCGCCGCATCGCAGTTCATGTTGCGCCAGCTTCCGCCGGGCACGCTGCCTCCGGAGATCATCAATTTCTCGGCATCGAGCGTGCCCATTCTGCAGCTTGGGATTTCCGGCGACGGGCTTTCCGAGACGCAGTTGAACGACTATGCAACCAACTACATCCGCACGCAGCTCATCACCGTGCCGGGCGCAGTGGTGCCGTCGCCCTACGGCGGCAAGCAGCGCCAGATCACCGTCAACATGGATCAGGCGGCGATGCAATCCAAAGGCATTGCTCCGGGCGACGTGCTCAATGCGCTGGCGCAGCAGAGCGTGGTCATGCCTTCGGGCACGATCAAGATCGGCCAGACGGAATACGACGTTCGGACAAACGGCGCACCGCGCACCGTGGAGGCGCTGGCGAATATTCCGATCAAACAGGTGAACGGTACCACCATTTATCTGCGCGATGTGGCCAGCGTCAGCGACGGATTTCAGGTGCAGACCAACATCGTGCGCCAGGACGGCCACCGCGGCGTACTGATCTCGATCCTGAAGAGCGGCAATGCCTCGACGCTCGAGTGTCGTCAAGGGTATTCGGGCGATCCTGCCGCGCGTGGCGAGCACAGTGCCGCCGCAACTGAAGATGACACCGCTGTCGGATCAGAGTGTCTTCGTGCGCGCAGCCGTTGAGGGCGTCATCCGCGAGGCGATCATCGCCGCCGGGCTTACCGCGGTCATGATTCTGATCTTCCTGGGAAGCTGGCGATCGACGCTGATCATCGCGATCTCCATTCCGCTGTCGATTCTGACTTCAATCATCGTGCTTGGCCTGATCGGCGAGACGATCAATACCATGACGCTCGGCGGCCTGGCGCTGGCCGTGGGCATTCTGGTCGACGACGCCACGGTCACTATCGAAAACATTGAGCGCTTTCTCGAGCAAGGCCACGCCCTGCGCGAGGCCATTCTTGAAGGCGCGTCGCAGATCTCCGTGCCGGCACTGGTCTCGACGCTTTGCATCTGCATTGTCTTCCTTCCGATGTTCTTCCTCGGCGGCGTGGCGCGCTATCTTTTTGTTCCGCTGGCGGAGGCGGTGGTTTTTGCGATGCTTGCCAGCTATCTGCTGAGCCGAACGCTGGTGCCTACGCTGGCGATGTATCTGCTGCGGGCCAAGGAGCACGCGCGCCGACGCCAAGGGATTCTTCGCGCGCTTTCAACGCGGTTTTGAGCGGAGTTTCGAACGCGTCCGGAGCAGGTACCACTCGCTGCTTGCAAGGGCTGGTCATGCGCCGGCGTGCGTTTATCCCCACGTTCCTCGGCCTGTGCATCGTGACCTTCGTCCTGCTGCCTTTTCTGGGCGAGGACTTTTTCCCGAGCACCGACAGCGGCCAGTTCATCCTGCACGTTCGCGCCCCGGCGGGGATGCGCATCGAAGAAACGGCGCGGCTGTTCGACCTGGTGGAGGGCGAGATCCGCAAGGAGATACCGCCGACGCAGATCGACAACATTCTCGACAACATCGGCCTGCCTTACAGCGGCATGAATACGCAGCACCTGACCGACGGGACGCTTGGCGCGGGAGACGGCGATATTCTGGTGACGCTCAAGCCGAAGCATCGGCCAACAGCGGACTATGTGCGCGCCCTGCGCAGGAACCTGCCGCGCATCTTCCCCGGAGAGACGTTCTACATGCTCCCGGCCGACATCACCACACAGATTCTCAACTTTGGAGAGCCGGCGCCTATCGACGTGCAGTTTGAAGGCAACGATGCGTACGCCAGCATGGCCCAGGCCGACAAGATGCTCGGCCAGTTGCGCCAGGTTCCCGGCATCGTCGATCTTCGCATTCAGCAGCCCTTCGACTATCCCACGCTCCAGGTTGGCGTGGATCGCACCAAGGCCGCGCAGGGCGGGTACACGGAGCAGGACGTGTCCACGAGCGTGCTGAACACGCTAAGCGGCAGCTTCCAGGTGACGCCCATGTTCTTTCTCAACTGGAACAACATGGTGGCCTACGACATCGTGGCGCAGACGCCGCAGTACAAGATGGACACGATGCAGGACCTCGAGAACATCCCCATCAATCGCGCGACACAGAGTGCGCCTACTGCCGCCGCACCGGCGAATCCCGAGATCCTGAGCGATCTTGCCGGTGTCGGGCGCGGGCATGAGATGGAGGTCGTGAACCAGTACAACATCCGCCCCGTGGTGGATATTTACGCCAATGTTCAGGACCGCGACCTGGGCGGTGTAGCGCGCCAGGTGACGAAGATTATCAACGCGGACCGCAAGCTCGCTGCCGCGCGGCACCTTCGTCACCCTGAGAGGCCAGGTGGAGACGATGCGCAGCTCATACACCGACCTGCTGGGCGGCTTGGTCTTCTCTATCGTGCTCGTTTATCTGCTGATCGTCGTCAACTTCCAAAGCTGGACCGATCCGTTCATCATCATCACCGCGCTGCCCGCGGCCCTGGCCGGCATTGTGCTGTTCCTCTTTCTCACCCACACCACGCTGAGCGTGCCGGCGCTGATGGGCGCCATCATGTGCATGGGCGTGGCGACGGCCAACAGCATTCTGGTTGTTTCGTTCGCCAAGATTCGCCTCGAAGAGCACGGCAACGCCGTCCAGGCGGCGATTGAGGCAGGCATCACGCGCTTTCGTCCCGTCATCATGACCGCACTGGCCATGATCATCGGAATGGTGCCGATGGCGCTTGGACTGGGCGACGGCGGCGAACAGAATGCGCCGCTGGGCCGCGCGGTCATCGGCGGATTGCTTTGCGCCACCGTCGCCACGCTGCTCTTCGTCCCCAGCGTTTTCGCGCTGATTCACGGATCGGAAAAGAGCGAGCAGGCGCGGCAGAAGAAGCGCCCAGCGGAGGAATACGCATGAGCACCGACACCGTCGACGATAAAACGCAGAAACAGGAAGAGCAGACGGCCAGCGCGGGCGTGGTTCCCGCGCATACGGTTGCGCCTCACGCGGATTCGCCAACTGAAAACCCTGTCGGCCTGCGCGCGGCCGCCGTGGTTGTGGGAATTGTTCTGCTGTTGGCAATTGCCTACGGACTTCACCTGCGCTCCGCCAGCGAGAAGCACCTCGCTATCACGACGGAAGAGGCCACCATCCTGTCGGTCAACGTGGTGCATCCCGTGGAGGGATCGAAGGCCGACGATCTCGCACTTCCCGGCAACGTACAGGCCTTTACCGATACACCCATCTACTCGCGCACCAACGGCTATCTGAAGAAGTGGTACTTCGACATCGGCTCGCATGTGCGAAAGGGTGACCTTCTGGCGGAGATTGAAACGCCTGAGATCGACCAGCAACTGGACCAGTCGCGCGCCGAGCTGGAGCGCATGCAGGCCAACGCAGAGCTTGCCGGGGTGACCAGCAATCGTTGGCAGGCGCTCCTGGCCAAGCATGCCGTCTCGCAGCAGGAAGCCGACCAGACGCGCGCCAATTATATCGCTGCGCAGGCTGCGGTCGACGCAAGCAGGGCCAACGTGCGCCGCCTCGAACAACTGCAGAGCTACGAACGCATCGTTGCGCCCTTTGATGGCGTCATTACCGCGCGCAACACTGACATCGGCGACCTCATCGACGCCGGATCGGGGTCGGCCAATCCGCGCGAGCTGTTTCACATGGATGCGACCGACAAGCTGCGCGTCTATGTCGCGGTCCCCGAGGTCGACTCGGACGCGATTCATGACGGCGACAGGCGACGTTGACGCAGGATTCCAATCCCGACCTGAGGATTCCCGGCACGATCGTGCGCAACGCCGACGCTATCGACCACTCCACGCGCACCCTCAACGTCGAGGTGGATGTCGACAACTCCAAAGGACGTGCTGCGTCCGGGAGCCTATCGTCTTCGTCCACTTCCATCTGCCCGCGATTGGGAACACGGTTACGATTCCATCGAACACGCTGCTGTTCCGCGCCGAGGGTCTTCGCGTCGGCGTCGTCCGCGGCGGCCGCGTCCAGCTTGTGCCGGTCACCATCGGCCACGACTTCGGCAGTTCCGTGGAGATCACTTCCGGCCTTACCGCTGCCGACGAAGTCATCCTCGATCCGTCCGATTCGCTGGCCAGCGGCATCCGAGGTGCATCCGCGAACCGCAACTGCGGGAGGCCAGTCATGATCGAGGTTCACAATAGGCGCGCGGCCATCGTTCTGCTCGTGGCGGGGCTGGGACTTGCGCTCTCGGGCTGCCGCGTCGGACCGCAGTACGTGCGCCCCGTCAACTCCGACCGCGCCGTCATTCAAGGAGCCGCCGCCCGAGAACTTCAAGTCCGAAGACGGATGGAAGCCCGCGCAGCCCGAGCGATGCGCAATTGAAGGGCGACTGGTGGACACTCTTCAACGATCCGCAGCTCAACACGCTCGAAGCACAGATCGATCCGGCCAACCAGACGCTGAAACAGGCGGAGGCGAACTTTCGCGCCGCACGCGCGGCCGTCCGCTTCAACCGGGCGTCTGAGGCGCCCACGATCGGGGTCGCAGCCCAGCGTCGGCGCCGTCCGAGACTCCAACAATCAGCCATACCTGAATATCTCTGGGTCCAACAACGGCGAAGGCGACTTCATTCTTCCGTTCGACCTCGATTACGAGATCGACCTGTGGGGGCGCGTCCGCCGCACCGTCGCGCAGGCGCGCGAACAGGCACAGGCCTCGGCTGCCGACCTGGAGACTTCGCGGCTTTCGTTGCATGCCGAACTGGCGGTCGACTACTTCGATCTACGGTCGGCCGACGCTCAGCGCAGACTCCTCGACGACACGGTGAAGGCCTTTCAAAGCGCTCTGCAACTTACCGAGGACCGCTACAACGGCGGAGCATCTCCGCTCTCCGACGTGACCCAGGCGCGCACTCAACTTCAGGCGGCGCAGGTGCAGGCCACAGATGTCGACATTCAGCGCGCCAGTTACGAACATGCGATCGCCGTCCTCATCGGCAAGCCGCCGGCGGTGTTCACGCTGCCGCCCGACCCGATCACTGTCGCCGCGCCTACCATTCCGGCAATTCCCGGTATGCTTCCTTCGCAGTTGCTGGAGCGCCGCCCGGACATAGCCTCATACGAACGCAGCATGGCTGCGGCCAACGAGCAGATCGGCATCGCCCAGTGCAGCCTACTATCCCACGCTCTCGCTATCGGCAGTGGCCGGCTTCGCGGGCACATCTGCGATCAACTGGTTTTCGTGGCCAAGCCGTTTCTTCGCCGATCGGCTCCACGCTATCCGAGACGCTCTTTGACCACGGCCGCCGCCGCGCCACCTCCGACATCGCCCTCGCGCAGTACGATGGCACCGTTGCCGCTTATCGCCAGACCACGCTCACCGCATTCCAGCAGGTTGAGGACAACCTGAACGCGCTGCATAACCTCGAGATCGAAGCGCGCCAGCAGCATGACGCTACCGCCTCGGCGCAACAATCGCTCGACCTCTTCAATACGCGTTACGAGGGTGGCGTCGATACCTATCTCCAGGTCATTACCTGGCAAACCGCGCTACTTCAAAACCAGCGCAACGATATTGAAATCATGCAACGACGCTTCGAAGCCAGCGTACTACTGGTCAAGGCTCTCGGGGGTGGCTGGGATGCATCACAGCTCCCGCAACAACCCTGAGAATGGATTGCTCATCGAGGTATCCCCCCGATCCGGACTCCACATATGCAACCAAAGTGGACGCGCCGGCACGCATGGGGTATTACAACAACTGCCTGGTTGATCGACACAGCTGCATCGTTGTGGGCGTGCAGCAACAGTGGCAGGCTCTCACCAATCCGCGTTGCTAATAGCTGCGATCCCATAAGCAAAATCGATACCCAAAATTCCATGCGTTGCGTTTGGTCTCCGCAGGCTGGGATGGTTCTGAGCCAGCCCTGTGGGCCTGTGCGCTCGGAACAGGGGCTTGGCGGTTGATGGTGGGAAGGATTAGACTGCTGTCCTCCCCGGGGCGGCGGTATTTCCCGCACAGCACTTCGCAGAACGGGTCGAAGCATAGATTGCGTTCCAAGCGAGGCCGGCGAGAGAGATCACGGACCGCAGCAGTGATTGTTCGGAATGGGTTCCTTTGCGGAGTCTGGCGTAGATCCCTTCGTTCTCCGGCGCAAAGACCCGCGGTAACTCGTGCTATGCCTTGCGCGATCGCAAACAAGGTCGGGCTAATGCAAAAGGTTCCGGCCGTAATTCTCTTCTGGTAGTGATGGAAGTTGTGGCTCAAATACTTCGAGACCGTGCAATGGACGCCCTGAGCAGTCATTCTCGGGCTTTGGTCGCCGTCATCGCATTTTCTCTGTTCCTCGACTATTTCCTCTATGGTCTCCTTTTTCCTTTGGCGGCGTACTTTCCCGCCGGGTTGAACGGCGAAGGACACCTTGCGTTGCTTTACGGTGTGTATGCGATCAGCGTCCTGCTGGTCACTCCAGTGTTCGGGTACCTGGGTGATCGCATCGGCGGCCGGTCAACCATGTTGTGTGGCGCGGCGTTGGCCGTTTGCGCAATATCGCTTTTGGGCGTGGCGTCGAACCTCTCGCTGTTGCTGCTCGGCAAGTTCTTCCAGGGCGCTGCCTCGGCCGCGCTCTGGACCTCGGGCCTTGCACTCATCGCGACGAATTATGTCGAAAAGCGGGTGGAGATGCTGGGTTATGCATTCACTGGCGGCACGTTCGGTTCAGTGATCGGGCCGATCGCCGGCGGACTGCTTTATCACGCCGGCGGCTTTAGGCTGCCCTTTTTCATCACCGGCGTCGCATTTGTAATCGCCGCAGCCCTGATCGCTCTTTTTGTTCCAGCAGGCGGCACACAACCGGAATGAGCCGGTGAATTTTCGTGCTTTGATGCTCAACAAGTCGCTGATGGTCCCTGCTGTGGCTATCGCTCTCGCCGCGTTTTCTGTGGGAATGATCGAGCCGCTCTTGCCTGTACGACTGGCGCGATATGGCGCGACATCAATGGCAATCGGCATCATCTTTACTGTCTCGACCTCGGTGTACGGCTTGAGCGCGCCACTTGTGGGCCGCGTCTCGGAACGGATGCCTATCCAAAAAGTGATCGTGCTGGGGACGATCGCGATGGCGGCCACGCTTCCTTTCGTGGCGCTCTTCAAGGGAGTGATCCTGGTCGGTATCACGTTATCTCTGGTCAATATCTCGTTTGCGTTCATGCTTAACCCGGCATCGGCGGAACTCGGAAACGTTGTCGATCGATCCGGGATGTCTTGCTACTCGGCAGTCTACGCGGTGTACAACATCTTTTACTCGATAGGAATGTTGGCGACTGCAACGCTCGCTTCTGCCGCCGCCCGATTGCTCAATTTTTGGGGTGTTTTGTTATGCGCCAGCGCAATCTTGCTGCTGTTTATTCCCTTTCTCAACAAGGCGGGTCCGCCGCGAAGGGTAGTTGCAGCGGCATCCGGTGGATAACCACAGAGGGCGCCAGGCACGTACCGCAAAAGGAATTCCAGAAAGGAGTAAGTCACGGAGGTAAATGTTATGATCCAGCCCATTCCAAGCCAAGTCCATCGAGACTCCCGATAGCTTGCTCGCAGCGCTTGATCGCGGCGAATCGCTTCCCGCCCACTGGTACACGGACCCCGCCATCACGGCGCGTGAAATCGAAAAGGTTTTCAGGAAGAGCTGGAGCTATATCGGCCCGGCAAAGGAACTGGCGAATCCGGGCGACTACATCACCGGCTATGCGGGCGAAGTGCCCGTTGTCGTGATCCGCAACGAAACAGGGTTGGCGGGCTTCGTCAATGTATGCCGCCATCGCAGGCATGAAGTGATGAAGGGCCGCGGAAACTCGAAGATGATGCAATGCGGATATCACGCCTGGACCTACGATCTCACCGGTTGCCTGAAGGGTGCGCCGCGCTCGGCTGCCGAGCCCAACTTCCGGCTGGAAGACTATCCACTCCTGCCGCTCCGAGTGGAGGCACTGGGGCCGTTCGTCTTTGTCAATCTTGACTCCCAGGCAAAGTCTCTTGCCTCGTACTTCGGCGATCTGCTCAAGATCATCGCGGGAAGCGGCATCCACCTGGAAAGTCTCGAGCTATACAGCCGGGAGGCTTGGACCGCCGAGGCGAACTGGAAGACGATGCTCGAGAACTATCTCGAGTGCTACCACTGCGCCGTGGCACATCCCGGTTTCAGCGCCGCAATCGATGTTAAGCAGGAAAACTATAACCTCACCATGCATGGCTGGTTCGCCAGTCAGTTGGGCCAGGTGCGCCAGTCAGCACTCGAAGGCAAAACCGCTGTCGAAATCTATGACGCGCGCGGCGAGATAGCGCAGGCTCAATATCACCTGTTGTGGCCTAATGTCACGATCAACATCAATCCAGGGTTTCCCAACCTCTCCATTGATGTGTGGGTCCCTGACGGACCGAACAAGGCCAAGGGATTCTCTGAGCAATATTTTGGGCCGGGCGTCTCGGAGCAGTTCGCTCATGATCTGATCGCCTTCAACAAACAAGTGGGTTACGAAGACGACGTTCTCACCAATTCCGTGCAGCACGGGCTCCTGGGTGGCATTCCCGATCGGGGCAGGTTTCTAACCAACAGTGAGCATCTGTGCATCCATTTCCAAAAGCTCATCGTCCGGGCTCTGTCTGAGAACTCCGGGGTACTGGACATATTGCCGGCGAACGAGCTCCCTTCCGGTTTCGACTACGATCAGCGCGGCTCCAACCGCTTCAGTCGCTGCGGAAAGCGAGCGCAACTCCTACGTGGAGCTGGAGGTTGCCAAGGTTGAAAAGGAGAGCGAGATCATCAGCTCCTTTTATCTCCGCCGCGCCGACGGCGAGCCACTGTATAGGTGGCAGCCAGGTCAGTTCCTGCCTATCCTGGTGACCATCCCGGGCCGCACGGAGCCCGCTTTGCGGACCTATACAATCTCAACCTGTTACAACCCCGACTTCTACCGGTTGTCGATCAGGCGCGGTGAGGGAGCTGCGCTTGTCTCTCAGTTCATGCACGAGAATGCGAAGGCCGGCTTTCGCCTCCACGCATTGATGCCGCGCGGCAAGTTCGTTCTTGACCGGAGCAGTAACCGGGCTGTTGTGCTTGATTTCAGGCGGGGTTGGGATCACTCCCATGATGGCCATCGCCGAGCACATCGTCGAAGAGGGCCGCCGAACCGGCACGTACCGGCCGATCCACTTTATTCATGGCGCGCAAAACGGCCGGGTCCGCGCATTTGGCAAGCGTATTCAGGAACTCGCGGCCGAGCACCCTACGTTTAGCGTGCACATCTGCTTCAGCGGTCCGTCGCCCGAGGACGAGATCGGTGTTACCTATAACAGCAAGGGCCGCGTCGATATCACCCTTGTGACCGCGCTTTTGCCTCCCGGCGACTACGATTTCTATCTGTGCGGCCCGTCTGAATTCATGAATTCGCTCTATTCCGGACTGACTGGAACCGGCGTTCATCCCCAGCAAATTCACTACGAATCCTTCGGTCCAGGAACGGTGCTCAAGCCGGAGTTGCCAAGAAAACCGTCCGAGGACAGGAGCCCGAGTGCGATCCACGTGAAATTTGCCCGGTCAGGGATCGAGACGGCATGGTCGCGTGAAGATGGGACCCTGCTGGAGCTTGCGGAAGAGGCTGGGCTCGCGCCGGCTTTCGGCTGCCGCTCGGGCATCTGCGGGACGTGCAAAACGCGGATTGTTCGTGGCGCGGTGGACTATCTGGACGAACCGCTGGCCGACCGGGGCGAAGGGGAGATCCTGATCTGCTGCTCCGTGCCTCGAAAGGCTCAGCGCGAAAACAAAGATCGAGAACATCCGGACGTCGTTCTCGATCTTTAGCGGTCGTGTCGCAACAAACAACAGACCGAGGAGGACCTCTCGCGTGTCACAGAAAGTGGATCTCTACGATAGCGCGTATGCAAATTATGAGTCGGATACGTACCGACAGGTGCGCATCGAGACCTACGGCGAGGATTTTGGACAAACGAGCTGGGTTACAACGGAGGAGTCCAAAGAAATCCCCCAACTTCTCGACTTGAGAGCCAGCTCGTCTGCGCTGGAGATGGGGTGCGGGTCCGGGGGATATGCGTTGCATCTTGCGGACACGGTGGGCTGCCGCCTGGTGGGGCTGGACGTTAATGCACCCGGAGTTCGCAATGCGAACCAACTTGCGCTGGCAAGAGGTCTCGCGTCACGGGTGCATTTTGAGCAGTGTGACGCTTCGAAGAAGCTCCCCTTCGACGACAATACATTTGATGCTGTGTTCGCGAATGATGTTTTGTGCCATCTCCCAGGACGCGCCGAGGTATTGGAGGAGATGTTTCGCATACTGAAGCCCGGCGGACGGATGTTGTTCAGTGATGCTCTGGTAGTCGGCGGATTGCTTTCTCACGAAGAAATCGCCACGCGCAGCTCGATCGGCTTTTACGTGTACAGTCCGCCCGGAGAGAACGAACGGCTCATTGAGCGAGCGGGGTTTCGCAATCTCCGCGTAACCGACACAACTGAGAGCGCGGCACGGATCGCGCAGCAGTGGCATCATGCACGGGAGAGGAGGAAAGAGGAACTGGTCGCAGCGGAAGGCGATAGCAACTTTGAGGGGCTGCAACGGTTCTTGTCCTGTGTACATATCTTGACGAGCGAAAAGCGCCTCCTGAGGTATCTGTACTTTGCGAGTAGGGACCGTTGAGACGAGTATCTGAGTCGATCTCAATTGCTTGCCCCCAAGATCTTTCTTATGGTGGCAGGATCTTCGACTGTCTTGATGAAGCAATGGGCCACGTCGGCGCGTGAAATAGCGAACCCGAAACGAGGCAGGTGACCTACTCGCACGCGATACTTTCCTGTGAAGGGTTTGTCTGTAAGTCTTGGGGGGCGGACGAAAGTCCAGTCAAGTTCGCTTTGTTTAAAAACATGCTCCATCGCAGATGCATCGAAAGTCACGCCCGGAAAGAACAAACGGCCAAAGAGATACGCTGGCGGCACGATGGAGTCTTTGAAAAGGAAGGCCGATGATTCGACTACGACGCGCCTTACCTGGGCTTGACGCATGGCGCCGGTAAGGGCGACTGCGAATCGATGCAGGAGGTCGGCGTCAGCATTCGCAATTGGCAACCGAGGGCCGAAGGCTGAAAGAACCGCGTCGTGACCCCTGATAACACTTTCAAGCTCCGCACTCTTGAGCAGGTCGCCTTGCCTGACGGTGATGCGATCGCGAAATGGCTTGAGACGCTCCGTCGAACGAACAAATGCCGTCACGTCATGACGGTATTCAATTGCCTGCCGAACGATCTCCAGTCCAGTGCCCCCGGTAGCGCCCAGCACAACCAGTTTCATGGTGCGTTCCTCCTTGTGGCTCGGTTACTCGATATGCCTGGATTCAAATGAGAAAAATTGCCAGCACTCGCCAGCTTTCTCGACGCGTACAGGAGCGGTTGCCTCACCTGTAAATTTCAAGATGGCTCGCGCCCAAAAAAGGTGCGCCGAAACGTTCGATTGCATGATACGAACTTCCCACCGTCCGGGGAAATGTCTCCATACTTCGTGCGCTACTTTCGTTCCAATTCCCTGCCTCCGGTATCCGCGGAGCACGAAGAACTCGGCCATGTCCCAGACTGTTTCCATGCCAGAGACATCCGACCCTCGCTTCACGAAAACCAACCCAGCCAATTTCCCATCGACCCTGATGAGGAACGGATGCCGGCCGGGGTCGCTCCAATAAAACGCAAGGTGTCTGTAGTCGAATTTGCCATCCTCCCCTATCTCTACATAGTGGAACTCGCTGAAGTCGTACATATACAGATCGAGCAGGTTGGCGAGGATGGGCTGTTGCTCTCGGGTGGCCGGGAGAAGCTCAATGTCCGCGGATGGCTTGTCTGCGTGTTCGGTCATAGTCCCTGTGGGCAGGTCCTCATCGTGGGTTGGCCTGCGTTTCGGTGAGAATCCTGCCGCGGGCCTACGTGGTTGGCGGCGAGATGAGATCAGCGAAGAACGGATTTAACATTCGTCCGCCCGGGTCGGCGGTCCGGACCGCCGCGGAGAACTGGAGCCAGCGCTGGCCGTAGGCGGCTTCGACATGTTTTCGCTCAACAAAGGGACTCTGGTTCAGCAAAGGGATGCCCTTGCGCTGATAGGCGAAGTCGTTGAATTGCCGGAGAAAGTCGTGCCAGGCGGTGTTGTCAGTGCTGGCGTGAATAGGATCGATGGAGAAGATTTCCTCATCCGTCGTATAGGACAGGAGCGAATTCGTATCGCGGCGAATATGGTAGGCACCGAGCGGCAGGTTGCAGCGAAAGCCCGTGGCTTTGAAGTGCTGATCGGCGAAGTCGAGGTAGGCACGCAACGTGGGTAGCCATTGAGAACGTGGAAATGCCCAGAATGTGAAGGCGTATTTCGCGGAGTCGGGCGTGTTGCGATAATCGATGGTCTTGTCGGGAGCGAGAAGGGTGATGCCGCCGAAAAGATGGAGGGTTGAGTAGAGCAGGTTTTCGGCATCGAAGTCGCCCCGCTGGAGGGCATCGCGAAGGCTCTTGTCGGCAACGAATTGATCGATGAGCCGGCCGATGTGGGCACCTTCGTAGTTCCAGAGCGAGCGGCGAATCGAGGCCTGGAGCGAAGCCAGAATTCCGGGAGCGGCGATGCGATGACGCTGCTGGAAGATCGAAGTTCGACCTACGGTCCAGCAAATCAGACCTTCAGAGGTATCGAGAAGATTGTCCACTTCCTCTTGTGTGAGTTCATCTACCGGGCGCGGCAGATAGGTGAAGTGAAGCGCCTCAATGGGCTTTATGCGCAATGTGACTTCATACACGATTCCGCACAGACCGTAGCTCGAACGCATCATACGCAGGAGGTCGGGATTACTTGCTTCAGAAGCTTCGGCGAGATCCCCGGATGGCGTGACCCACTTGATCCGGGTGACATAGGAGCTGACCTGACCGAATTCGATGCCGTCGAGAGCGTCTTTGCTGTGACAGCAGCAGGCGGAACCGAGCGTCATGTTTCCGATTTCAATATTCAGCATCATCTGCAGATTTTGAGCGCGGAGGGCCTGGGAAGCCTGGATGATCTGGACGCCAGCCTGGGCGGTGAGCGTGAGATTCGTGCTGTCGATCGCGACGATCCGGGCCATTCGTGACATGTTGACGATGGTGCCGTCGGATGAAGCGCAGGGAGTGAGAGAGTGGTAGCTTCCCATGGCGCGGACGGGGCTCGGATAGGTGGCGGAGTCGCGCAGGATCGCCTGGATTTCTTCGACCGTTTGCGGATAGACGAGTTGCCGGGGAGAGCTGGTGATGCTTCCGTCGTAGTTCACGACCTGGTTAGGCATGGGGATCCTCCTTAAGACGCCGTGCTTGACGGCATGAGAGGCAAGAACCTGTCCGGACGGACTGATCGTTCAGAGGGAATTTATCACGCACTTTCATTCCCCGGCTATCTAAAAGCGCCACTTTTTTTGGTTAGGACTTGCGCGCAGCCTATGAAACCGGGGTTTGGAGCACTACTCATATCGCAGAGCGGTTTGCGGATCTACCCTGGCTGCGCGCCTTGCTGGAATCCAGCAGGCCAGCAGCGCAACGACTGCGAGGAACAGTGGCACGACGGTGAAGGTGACGATGTCGTGCGGGCGGATTCCGTAGAGGAAGCTGCTGGAGAATTTTGCCACGGCCCAGGCTGCGGGCAGGCCGAGCGCCACGGCAATGGCCGTAAGCGTCATTCCCTGACGGAGAATGAGCCGCCGGACGGTGTGGAGTTGCGCGCCTAATGCTATGCGAATTCCGATTTCGCGGGTGCGGCGGCTGACGGAATAGCTGATGACGCCATAGAGACCGGTGGCGGCAAGCACGAGTCCGATGAAACCGAAGATGCCGAAGAGCGAGCCAGCCAAGCGTGGCAGAAAAAGCGCGCCCACCAGATGCTCCTGCATGGTCTCTGCGTTATAGATGGCCATGGTTGGGTCGAGGGCGTGTATCTGATGGCGCACTGCGCTGGCGATTGCCGCTGAGTCTCCGGCGGAGTGGACTATGAGTTGATAGCCGAGGAAAGAAGGATCGCTGGCTGTGCTCTGCGCGAGCGAGCGGAAGAGGACGTATCTCGTGTCTTCGCCGAGCGTGCGTGACTTGATGTTGCCGACGACGCCGATGATCTGGTACGTAACTCCGCCGCCGGTGACGCGCTGACCGATGGGGTTTTCTCCGGCGAAGAACTTCTCCGCAAAGGCCCGGTTGACGATGGCGACTTTGGCGCCGCTGGGGGCTTCATTGGCGAAGTCGCGGCCCGCGATGCGGGGGATGCCGAGGGTTTCAAAGTAGCCGGGAGTCGCCATGAAAAGGTCGACTTCCGGATCGGCGCCGACGGGCTTGGAGCGGCTTTCGGCGTGGAAAGCATCTGTCCGGTTGCCTCCGGAGAGCGGGACGCTGTCTGTTGCAGCGACCGAAACAACGCCAGGTATCGCGGCTACGCGTTCACGCAGCTGGGTGAGGAACTGCGTGGTTTGCTCGGGAGTGTAACCGTGGACGCGCGGATCGACGGACATCATGAGAACGTCGCGCGAGCGGAAGCCGATGTCGATGCCGACGGCACTTTGGAGACTGCGCAGGAAGAGTCCGGTGGCGCAGAGCAGAACAAGCGACATGGCGATCTGTGAAACGACGAGAGCGTTGCGCAGGGTCAGGCGGCGACCGGGGCGGGCGAGCGCGTCTTCACCTCTGAGGGCGCTGATGAGGATCGGCCGCGAGGCGATTAATGCGGGGATGAGTCCGAAGAGGAGTCCGGCACCGACGCTGAGAGCGAAGGTGTAAAGCAGAACCCGCCAATCGAAGGGAATGCTCAGATCGAGCGGCACAGGCGCGGGGAGACGAAATGCCGAAAGCGCTGATGTAGCCCACAAGGAAATGACCGCGCCGAGCATTCCGCCGCCGAGAGCAAGCAACAGGCTTTCTATGAGCATCTGGCGCAGCAACTTACCGCGACTCGCTCCGAGGGCGATGCGAACGGCCATTTCGCGCTGGCGGCTGGCGGTTTGTGCGAGTAAGAGGTTGGTAACATTCGCGCAGGCGATTCCGAGGACGAGTAGTACGACGACAGAGAGCGCGCCGAGAAAGAGCAGCGCGGTGGATTTCTGTCTCGGAGGAAGTGAGCCGGCCTGGTCGAAGCGGAAGCCGCCGCCTTTGTCCGTCTCGGGATAGGTCTTTGCGAGGCGTTGGGCGATGGTGGCGAGCTCGGCGGCAGCCTGAGAGCTGCTCACCCCCGGCTTGAGGCGTCCGACGACAGCGAGCCAGTGGAAGTCGCGCGAGGTTCGGCTGGGAACACTGGGAGCAAGCTGCTCTACGTTGCCGAGGGGGATCCAGAATTGCGGATCGAGTATCAGGTCAAGGCCGTGAAAGCCCGGTGGCGCGACGCCGACCACGGTGAATTGATGGCCAGAGAGAACGATGGTTTTGCCGACGATGGACGGGTCGGCCGCGAAGCGGCGCTGCCAGAGACGATGGCCGAGTACGATAACCGGGAGCTTTTCCTCGCTGGATAGAAAGCCGCGGCCGAGCGTCATGCGAATCCGCGTAACACTAAAGAAATTGGAAGTGGTTGACTGGCCCCAGACACGCTCCGGCTCACCATAGCCTCCGATGGAGGCGGGCAGAAGTTCGTAATAGGCAGCGACGCCGGAGAAGGACCTGGTCTGATCGCGTATATCGGTGTAGAGAGGGTACGGGAAGTTGTTGCAGCATTGATCTCCCTCGTGCGTTGTGTGCAGAGCCAGGAGAGTATCGGGATCGCCGACCGGCGCAGGGCGGAGCACGAAGCGGCTGATGATAGAGAAAATCGTAGAGTTGGCGGCGATGCCGAGTCCGATGGAGAGGATGACAGCGATTACGAAACCGGGAGATTTCGATAGTCTCCGGAAGCTATAGGTCAGGTCTTGCTGCAAAACTGCCATTGTGTTTTCTCCGCTATGTCCTGACTTACGAGCGGAGCGGAAGGATAGTTCCCCGTTATTTGAGGGAAATCGCTTCGATTTCTGATTTACGCAGGAATCGCCGTCCACACGTCTGGATTGCATGACTCCCGTCGGTTGCGTCGACGAGCCGGCTCTTGCAGGGACGTGCTTGCGGGACAGTAAATTCATGGAACATGACACCCGAATGGCCTCTCGTCAATGCAGAAAATTTCATTGACGAGAGGCCACTCAGGACGCGTCACCGGGCCATTCTATTTGTCATCGTTTAAGGTGTCCGGATAAACCCGTGGTTAACGCCCGTGGGATCCGTGGGCCCAATATAGATGCCACAGACGACACCGGCAGGATTTATTCCGGTTGCCTCAGTGAAGACAGCACCGGGGTAGTCGAATGACGTGTAGGAGCCATTGAACAGAAAACCGTGTCCGTTGCCTGAACTATCGACGTAAATCCCTACGATGTCGCCGGAAGCGTTAGCCCCTCCAGCAAACGTAAAGCCAAACGTCGAACCGGGATAATTAATGGTGGCGTACGTCCCCTTGTATAGCAGGTATCCTTGACACTCTGTAACACACGTACCGGTACCGCTGGTCGAGTAAGAACCGACGACTGCACCCGATGGGATCACGACGCTGGCCTCGCTGCCACTGACTGCGCCGGGCGGGTCGAAACTGGTGAAGACGCCTGCCTTGGACTCTACGAAACTGTGGGTTAAGCCGGCCGTGCACAAAGCCGTAGTCGCACAATAGGAGCCTGATATTTCACCCGAAGGGTTAATGCTACTGAGAACGGTACCGGCCGCGCCCGGGTAGTCAACCGTCGTGTAAGTTCCTCCACTCAGGATGAAACCGTGCTCTACACCACCGGCGTCGACGTAGCTGCCCACGATAGTTCCCTGCGGAGCGATGAAGTCAGGACTGGTACTCGTGGAGCCCGGAGGATCGAATGATGTGAATACACCATGCGCCGTTAACGCGAAACCGTGAAGTTGACCACCAACTGTGAGGCTATAATCACCGACGCTCGTGCCCTGCGGATTGGGGCCGCCGATCAGGCTGGTGGTAGCCGCGCCGGGGTAGTTGACCGCCGTATAGGTTTGTGCCCACGCGATTGACGCTGTGAGAGCAGCACTGAACGTGCCAATTGCCAAGAACCGAAATAATTTGAACATGGAATTGTCCTCTGGTTTGCTTGTGAAGTTGCGGTCCAAGAGGGCTAACGGAAGCGTGGCCTCCGTTGTCGTACGCCGTGAGAGATTGCGCGCAACGATTTGGTGGCGGTGGATCGTGGATCTGTATTGCGGAGCCAATTTTACACCGCTTAGCCTGTGTGTGGCGCCATTTCGACACGATTTTCATCTGAAGGCGCTGCCCCTTGCGCCATGGGCATTAGGGCGCAGAAATTGCCCTATCGAAGGACCGCAGCGTGCTTGTGCGCTAACGTCGATTCCGATGGAGAGAGTCTTCGAATGCTGTAGTTCAGGTCCTGCTGTAAGGCTGCCATCTTGTTTTCCTCGCCGGTGCTTGCAAGCCTTCGGCTGAAAGGCCTACTATCATCGCGCTCGCGAAATCCCCCACGGAAATCCCATTACAACGGTTCGCTCAAAGACAAGGTGCGAACTCTCAATTGGAGGAATCAATGTCCCACGACATGCGATCTAATTGTCATGGAAAAACCCATGGCCACGCCTCTCCCCTACTGGTCGTACTCACACTGCTCTTCTTGTGTGGTGCTTTCGGCCTGGCGTCGGCTGCTACGCTGTGCGTCAACCCCGGAGGAACGTCCGGTTGTAAATCCACGATCAGCGCCGCCGTCGCAGCCGCGGCCGCGGGCGACACAATTAAAGTGGCGCCAGGCACCTATAAGGAGCAGGTAACTATCACCAAATCGCTTTCCCTTGTCGCACTCAATAGCGTGCAACCCACGATCGACGCTGCGGGCAAGTCCAATGGTGTATTCATCAATGGCATGTGGGCAGCTCCTAATACAGGAGTAGCCAATGTGCTCATATCAGGCTTCAAGATCGAGAACGCCAAGTTCGAAGGTATTCTCGTCGTCAATGCCTCCGATGTCACGATCGTCGGCAACCATGTTTTCGATAACAATAAGTCGCTTGATATTGCAGACTCCACATGCCCCGGCATCCCCGCTTTTGAAACCAACGAAGGCGACGACTGCGGCGAAGGCATTCATCTCATGGCCGCAGCTAACGCTTCCGTAGTCGGCAACGAAAGCGACTATAACTCAGGCGGAATTCTCATCAGCGACGAAACCGGCGCCAGTCGAGACAATCTCATCAGCGGCAACAGGATGCACGACAATCCTTTTGACTGCGGCATCACGATGGCGTCACACGGCCCCGCCACCACGGTAATACCTTCGGCAAAAGTGTCCTTTGGCGTATACCGCAACACCATTACGCACAATGTCTCCCGACACAATGGCTACCAGCTCCCGGGTGCGGGTGCAGGGGTCGGAATTTTCGCTCCCTTCCCCGGTACTACGGCGTCGGCCAATTTAGTTATCGACAACGATATTCTCGATAACGGCTTGCCGGGTGTCACTCTGCACAACCATGCAGCAGCCCCGGCTCCGGCGCCCGGAATCAATCTCAATGACAATATTATTGTCGGCAACCATATCTCGGGCAACGCAGCAGACACAGAAGACGCGGCAACTTCAGGTCCCACGGGCATCAACATCTATAGTGTGGCGCCGGTGTTTGGGACCGTCATCTCTCAGAATGTCTTTGATGATGAGGCAATCGATGTTGCATTCAAGGCGCCGACCGGTCAGGTGAGCGCACACCTCAATAACTTCAACACAAATGGAATCGGCATCGATAATCTTGGCAAGGGCAACGTGAACGCAACTTATAACTGGTGGAATTGTCCAGCAGGCCCAGGTGGAAAAGGATGCAGCACTGTGTCGGGACCGAAAGTGGCCTTTTCACCGTGGCTGACCTCTCCGTTTGACGCCAGCAGCTATTAGAAGCGGTCTCATAAATAGATTTGCGGTTTCGGCAAAGAGGATGAGACCCGCTTCAGCGGCGGGTCTCATCCTCTCCTTTGCGGGCACTTCCGGTTTATGAGACCGCTTCCAGCGGTTTATCGCTTCATGATAGGCGCGCTGACGAGGTAGTCCCAGGTTTCAAAGGCGAGACCTGGGGCGCCCCGATTTCACAGCCGAGACACTCAGATCCGGCGACCGGCGGACTTGAAATCGCATATAACGACTGGTGAGTATAATTGGCCACTCCGGGAACGGCCATTAATATCCCGGTGAAAGAGGAGGTTTATTCATGATTGGAGAACAGATCGGCGAAACCAAAGGGAAGAGGCTGGTGAGACGCGTCACTTCGACGGATCCGCCGACTGCAGAAGTGTCGTTCGAGGATAGCGGCCAGATGTTCGGTGTTCCCGTCACCGGCATGGGCACCTATACATCGACTATTGCTGCGGATGGCTCACTCTATGGGGAAGGCCAAGGATTGAACATGACGCAGGACGGCGAGGCAATCACCTGGAAGGGATCGGGCGTGGGCAAGTTCGGATCCGGTGGCGCGATCAGCTACCGAGGCATGCTGTACTTCAAAACGGCGTCCAAGAAGCTTGCTCGGCTCAACAACGCCTGCGGAGCCTTCGAATACGACGTCGATGCGTCGGGCAACACAGTTTCCAAAATATGGGAATGGAAATAACGCTAAACGAACAGGTCAGGGCCGGCATTACCTACCTCCCCCTTGACCTTCCATGTTGAAACCACGATTGGCCGGTTCAAAGTCTGTTTCTTCGGATCCTGTATTGAAATGATTTCTTATCGTAGTCCTGTCTGGTGGCGCACCTAAGTGAGCTAGGGATGTTTTTTTGCGCTGGGGGTGAGGCCGCGGAAGAGGAACTCCTGAGCGATAGCGGCGATGATTCGGCCGCCGGTGGCGATGAGGGTACCGTTGAAGACGAGTCCGGGGCCGCGATTGGCGGCCGGGTAATAGAGGTTCGAGATCGCGCCGGAGGCTAGATCTCCACCGACACTGGAGATGTTGAACTGGCGGCGGCCGTTGTCTCCGCGACAGACCAGAGGGCTGGCTATGGCGTGCAGGAGACGGGATCGTTTAGTGCCGGTGCCCTGGTAGAAGTAACGCGGATCCTGATGCAAGAGTGAGGGCAGGATGGCGCCGCCGATTAGGACGTCAGTAAAGCTGTCGGTGTAGGCGGCTCCGAAACGTTGTCCGTAACCTCCCCATCCCTGCGGATAATCGGGAGTGTCTCCCGCTTGATTCATGCCGGCGAGGGCGGCGGCGCCGGCGAAGCGAGCAGCGTCAATCGAAGTGCGGAAGGCAAGCTCGTACTTGAGCTTTGTTGTGAGCGGCACAGGGTTTTGACTGTAGACCACATAAAAGTTGGGAAAAATGCCAATGACGCGCTGCTGCTCGGCGACCTTGACCTCCTGTACGGCGATCTGCTGTTCGGAGAGGGCGGTGACGGTGGTCTGAACGACGGCGATTTTGAGACGGACAGACGCGAGATCGAGCTGCTGGCCTGGCTGAAGGGTGAGAGATGGAGAGGTCCAGTCGGCGAAGCCTTTGACGCTGATGGTGATGTGGTATGGGACGGCGGGGCGGAGATTCTCGAAGAGGAAGAACCCTCTGTCACTGGACATGACTGTTGCGCGATCGGCGGGGGCGGGGCCATCGATTACTACGGTTGCAGATGTGACGACGGCGTTGGAAACGTCGACTACGGTGCCGAAGATGGTTGCGGGCTGTGGCGGAGGCGCAGAGACCCGCTGGCCGAGAGCCAGGAGTGGAGTGAGACAAAGAGTAAATGCCCAGCGGGCGCAGGGGATGCGCATAAAGCACTTATTGTAAGAACGATGTTATCGCAACCGGCGGAAGTCTTGATTCTCAATATTGTAAGGTCGGTCGGAGCACAGTTAATTGTGTTTTTTTGCGCTGGGGGTGAAATGGCGAAAAACGAATTCCTGTGCGAGGGAGTCGGCTGAGCGGCCGGCAGCTGAGAGAAGAGCGTTGTAGAAGACGAGTCCGGTGCCGCGATTGCCGGGCGGGTAGTAGAGGTTGGAGAGCGCTCCGGAGGCAAGATCGCCGCCTATGCTGGAGTAGTTGAATTGCGTATGGCCATTGTCTCCCGGGCAGACAACGGCGGTGGCGAGAGCGTGCCAGATGCGAGACTTGATAGTGCCTGTCCCCTGGTAGAAATAGCGCGGGTCCTGATGGAGAAGCGAGGGCAGGATTGCGCCGCCGATCATGATGTCGGTGAAGCCGTCGGTGTAGGCAGACCCGAAGCGTTGGGCGTAGCCCTTGGCACCCTGCTGATAGTCGGGAGTGTCGGCCGCCTGATTGAAGCCCGCGAAGGCCGCGGTTGCGAGGATATTGACGGGATCGATAGAGGCTCTGAGCGCGAGCTCGTACTTGAGCTTTGTGGTGAGCGGCACCGGGTTCTGATTGTAGACAACGTAGAAGTTGGGAAAGATGCCGATGACGCGCTGCTTCTCCGCGACCTTAACCTCCTGCACGGCGAGCTGTTCAATAGTCAACGCGGCGACGGTCGTCTGGACTACTGAGATGCTGAGCTTGATATCGCCTAGGTTGAGTTGCTGGCCTGGCTTGAGGACGAGCGCGGGCGAGATCCATTCTGCGAAACCATTTGCGGTCACGGTGATGCGATATGAGACTGCCGGACGGAGGTTTTTGAAGACGAACGATCCTTCGGTATTGGATGCGGTTGCGGAGTGGTCGGCTGGAATGGGGCCGACCAGGTCGACAACGGCTGAGGAGATTGTGTCGTTCTGCACATCGATCAGTGTGCCGATTATGCCGCCCGTCTGCGGCTGAGGCGCAGAGATCTGCTGCCCAAGGGCAAGGAGTGGAGTGAGACAAAGAGTGTAGGCCCAGCAGGCTCGGGGGATGCGCATGAGAGATAGACGTGATCTATAGAGATCCTACTGCAGGAGTAGAGAGATGCTGCCGCAGGAGCGGGACTCGCCCTCCAGGCAATTGCGGCTATGCCCCCGCAGGGATGTCCGTCCCTTGCGTGTGGTTCTATTCAGCCATTAAGGTTGTGCGTGGGTCTGGACTCGTTTTTTTGGGGCTCACATTTTTGTTTGAAGGCAAGGAAACTGACGCGCATGGCTTCTCCTATCTCTGCTTCTACTGATCCGAATCTGGACTCTACTCTTCGCGAAAATCGCGTGTTTCCTCCTCCGGCGGAGTTTGCGGCCAAGGCGCATGTGGGCAGTCTGGCTGCTTATGAGGAGCTCTACGCGCGGTCGGTGGCCGATCCGGAGGCCTTTTGGGCGGGGATTGCGAAGGAGCTGCACTGGTTCGCTCCGTGGACGAAGGTTCTGGACTGGCAGGAGCCGTGGGCGAAGTGGTTTGTGGGCGGCAAGACCAATCTTTCTTACAACTGCCTGGACCGGCATGTTCTGAACGGCAAGCGGGACAAGACGGCGATTCTATGGGAGGGCGAGCCGGGCGAGGTTCGGCGGCTTTCTTATGGCGAGCTGCTGACGGAGGTGAGCCAGTTTGCCAATGCGCTGAAGTCGCTGGGCGTGAAGAAGGGCGACCGGGTTGCGATTTATATGGGCATGACTCCGGAGCTGGCGGTGGCGTTGCTGGCGTGCGCGCGGATTGGCGCGGTGCATTCGGTGATCTTTGGCGGATTTGCGGCGCATGCGATTGTGGATCGCGTGAATGACGCGCAGTGCGTGGCGGTGATTACGCAGGACACGTCGTACCGGCGCGGCGGCGAGGTGAAGCTGAAGGCTACGGTGGATGAGGCCGTGACGAAGTGTCCTTCAGTGAAGAGTGTTGTGGTGTACAAGCGGTCGGGTTCGGCGGTGACGATGGTGGAGGGACGCGACCACTGGTGGCATGAGCTGGTGGCGAAGGCTTCGGACGGATTGTCCGGCGGAGGAGCTGGATTCGGAAGATCCGCTGTACATTCTTTACACCTCGGGGACTACGGGCAAGCCTAAAGGGCTGGTGCATACGACCGGCGGCTACCAGGTGCAGACGTATCTACACCGAGCAAGCTGATGTTCGATCTGAAGGACGATGACGTTTACTGGTGCTCGGCGGATATTGGCTGGGTTACGGGGCACTCCTATGTTGTCTACGGGATTTTGCAGAATGGCGTGACGACGCTGATGTATGAGGGCGCGCCGAATTTTCCGGCGTGGGACCGCTTCTGGAAGATTATTGACGACCACAAGGTGACGATTTTCTATACGGCTCCGACGGCGATACGGGCGTTTATCAAGAACGGCGATGAGTATGTGGAGAAGCACAGCCTGAAGTCGCTGCGGCTGCTGGGGACGGTGGGCGAGCCGATTAATCCTGAAGCGTGGATGTGGTATCGCGACGTGATCGGCAAAGGGCGCTGCCCGATTGTTGATACGTGGTGGCAGACGGAGACGGGCTCGATCATGATTACTCCGCTGCCGGGCGCGATTCCGACAAAGCCGGGTTCGGCGACGCGGCCTTTTCCGGGAATTGTGCCGGAGGTGGTTACGCAGCGGGGCGATCCGGTTCCGGCGGGCAGCGGCGGACTGCTGGTGATTCGCAAGCCGTGGCCTTCGATGGCGCGCACTATCTATGGCGATCCGGAGCGGTATGTGCAGGCGTACTGGTCGGAGATTCCGGGGTCGTATTTTACGGGTGACGGCGCGCGGCGCGACGCGGACGGCTATTACTGGCTGATGGGCCGCGTGGACGACGTGATCAACGTGAGCGGGCACCGGCTGGGCACGATGGAAGTGGAGTCGGCTCTGGTGGCGCATCCTAAAGTTGCCGAGGCGGCTGTGGTGGGGCGTCCCGATGAGATGAAGGGTCAGGCGATTGCCGCGTTTGTGACTCTGGAGAGCGGGCACGAGCCTTCGGAGGAACTGAAGAACGAGCTGCGGGCGTGGGTGGCGAAGGAGATTGGGGCGCTGGCTCGTCCGGATGATTTGCGGTTTACGGAGCAGTTGCCTAAGACCCGGTCGGGGAAGATTATGCGGCGGTTGCTGCGGGAGCTGGCGACGAATGGGGAGATCAAGGGCGATACGACTACGCTTGAGGATTTCAGTGTGATTGCGAAGTTGCGGGAGGGAGACGAAGACTAGTGTGACGCTTTGAACAGAGGAGATCGGTTAGCAATTCACTGTGTGGCATCACCCACTTGCAATTTGATATCGAGTTCGTTCGCTCCATCGGTTTCCGATTTCAGAATATGTAAGGTGCGCGACTTGAAGCCCGATGCAACGAACGAGACCACATATTCGCCGTCGGGTAACCGATCCGCAAATTCTCCCTGCGCATTAGAGCGGGGCCGTATCGTAGGCCTTTTCCCTTGAACGCCCATATTCATGATCTGAATCGAAGCTTTCGGAATTGGCGCACCGCTTGAATCCTGGATGACTCCTCGAAAAGCCGTCACTCTAGTGACCGGTAATGTTTTGTCCAAGGCAAGCACTTGCTCCCGAGAAGGAAAGGACTGAAGCTCCATCGAGAAGAGGCCATCTTTGCCCACGTCTCCGGGTGAGAAGTTCAGATACAAGGTCGCCTTGAGGTGTGGCTTCGCCGAGGCGAACATGCAGTAGGTGCCGAAGGATAGCTTCGGCAGGAGAACCTGGCCTCTTTTGTCGGTGAGGAGCTTCGCTCGAAGCATTTTGTGATTCCTTGAGTCGTTGTATTCCTTGTTGTATTCCCTTTCGATGCGAACCATTGCACCCTGTACCGGCGTTCCGTTCAGCACGATAGTGATCCGAGGCCTCTCCTGTGATTCTGGAATGGGCTGGACTCTGACCGAACACAGCCCTTCGGACGAAGCCGTGAGTAAGAAACAAACCGCAAAGAACAAGCGCATCTTCACGCACGCAGCATAGCAGAGCGGAAGATTCCAGGACTCCGCATCGGGGTCGTCTCGATGCTATAGAACCAGTAAGCGGCGATTATGAGAGAAAAGAGGCTGCGAGATGATCGCAGCCTCTTTTTAATTAGAGCGATTACTGTTGGCGGAGCGCGGGCATTGGGACTGGGATGCTATAGGTGGTGGCGCCGACTCCGACTCCGCCCTGGCACGAGTTTGGCGGGATGGTGCAGACGCGTTGCGTGGAGGGGCATTCAGCGGCCCAGAACATGTATCCGAGGACGCCGCTGGTGGTTCCGGCACCGGCAGGAGCTTCGGTCTTAACCCAGTTCCCTGTTGAGTTCTCGAGCGACGAGCTGAAGGTGGTGCATTCCGGCGCGGGTTTGGTTCCGGTCACGATGTAGAGGCTGACGGCAAGTTTGGCCGGCGCGAGCGGAGGAACCGGAGGCGAGTAGCGAGGTTCTCCTGTGATGTGCTCCTGCCAATTGCTTTCCGCGCTGGACGCGCTGTTTGGCTGTTTGTTGGGCACCATGGCGATGGCGTAGTCGAGCACGGGATTCGAGGTCTGCAGCCAGTTTTGCGTTGCATATTGAGCGAGGCCGCTGAGGTATTGGTCTCCTGCGCCGAGGTCGATGGTGAGCCGGGCAGACGCATTGTTCCGGTCGCGTCATAGGGTATTTGCGAGCGGTATGCGGTGACGAACGCATTCAAGCCCGGCGAGGTTGGGGCTGGAGGTGTTCTCGTAATCGATCTCCACGCCTACGCCGAGGCTCTTTGCAGCGGCGGCGGCGTTCAGTCCCAGTTGTGTGGCGTTGCTCGAAAGAGCCGAGTCCCAATCGCTGGTGTAGGTGATGCCTCCGATGGAGAGCATCACCCGCACATTGTGCGCGGTGAAGTAGCTGACGATCTGCGAGTTGATGCCGATGGGGATTCCGTTCACAGTCAGTGGAGTCGTTGGTCTGGTCGAGCAACTTCAACGGGTCACGAAAGCGAGCGAGACCGTATTTACCGATGGACTTCCGTTGCCCCTGTCAATGAGCCAGTGATTTGCGGTGTCGAAGTCGGTCATGTTGCGGACTGTGCCCCAGCCGCATCCGTCGTTACTGCAGAGCCAGGCTCCGTAAACGGATACCGGGGTTTGAGCCCTTGCAACGTCACTGACGAACAGTGCGATAAGAGCGGTAGTGCGATGGTGAATGGTAGCGTGAACAGCCTTTTGTTAGCCACCTGAGCCTCCGGGAGGGATTTTGAGACTCGGTCATCACGGCGAGACTGCACTCGCAATGGCCAATGAGGGGATGGATGCCATCTGAGCGGCTTGGTTTCCTGATCTGAAAGGAAAAATTGCTTCCGGGAAGCGCTGCAGGTTAGATTAGTGCGCGCCGGCGGGGGCTTTTTTGCCGGGTTTGACTTTTTTGAAGAGCCAGACGAATCCGACGCAGCCGAAGCAGAGCAGGGCATCCAGCGGAAAACATCAACAAAGGCCCATAGCAAGGGATTGCTGGCCGACCTGCTCTGTAGAGCTGGGCCTGCGTCCGGCGATAGTTCCGTTGGCGGGGCCGAACTGCGCCCAGAGAAGCCGCTTGAGCACGGTGGATCGCTGCTCGAACCAATAACCGGAGGCGGGGATGGAGCCGACGATTTCGTTCTGGTGAACGTCGGCGCGGCGGGTCAGCAGCGTCTGCGCCACGGAAATGCCGATGGAGCCGCCGATGTTGCGCACCAGGTTGAAGATGCCGCTGGCGTTGCCGATTTGCTCGTTGCTCAGCGTGCCATAGGCCTGGGTGGTGATGGGCACAAAGACAAAGCTCAGCGCGAATCCGGTAATGACGATGGGCCAGAGCAGGGTCCAGGGGCCGATGCCCAGATTGACGTTGCCGAAGGTGAGGGACATGATCCGAAGACGATAAAGCCGAAGGTGAGCAGATAGCGGGCGTCGAATTTGTCGCTGAGATAGCCGATGATGGGCATGCCAAGAATCGAGCCGATGCCGCGCGGGCCGACGACCAGGCCGGCGGTAAAGGCGGTGTAGCCCAGCAGTTCCTGATAGAAGAGCGGCAGCACCGTGATGGTGGAGTAGATGCACAGCCCGAACAGAAACATGAGCAGGCAGCCGACGGCGAAAGTTCCGGTTCTTGAGCATGCGCAGGTTCACCAGCGGCGTTTTGCTGCGCCAGGAGTGGACGATGAACCAGACGAAGGCGATGAGCGAAGAAGAAGACCGCCCAGCGGATCCAGATGGCGCCGAACCAGTCGACTTCCTGTCCCTTGTCGAGGACGACCTGCAGGCAGCCGGTCCAGACGGCGAGCAGGCCGAAGCCGAGGTTGTCGAAGTGGCCTACTTTGGCGTTTTTGATGTAGGGCGGATCGTGGACGAAGCGGCTGATCATGAAGACGGCCAGCGCGCCGACGGGGATGTTGATGTAGAAGGCATAGCGCCAGCTGTAGGTGTCGGTCAGCCAGCCGCCGAGGGTGGGGCCGAGGACGGGCGCGACGACGATGCCAAAGGCGAAGAAGGCCATGGCGCACGCCGCGCTTGGCGCGGCGGAAAGCTTTCGAGCAGGATGGACTGGGAAAGCGGCTGCAGCGCTCCGCCGCCTGCTCCCTGAACGATGCGGGCGAGAGGATGAGGGCCAGCGAGGGCGCCGCTCCGCAGAAAAATGAGGCGATGGTGAAGATGATCACGCAGGTGATCAGAAAGCGTTTGCGCCCAAAACGGAGGGAAAACCAGTTGCTGGCGGGGAGGATGACGGCGTTGGCGACCAGGTAGCTGGTGAGGACCCAGGTGGCTTCGTCGGTGGAGGCGGAAAGCGTGCCGGCAATGTAGGGAAGGGCGACCGAGGCGATGGCGGTGTCGAGCACCTCCATAAAGGTGGCCAGCATGACCGAAACGGCGATCAGCCATGGGTTTACGCCAAAGCGTTCTGACGCGTGTTGGCCCGCGCCTGGATCTGCCATTCAGCCATGCAGTCTTTGCGGTTGGAAGAGGGTTCTTCAAGCGGTGGCGAACCTGTTTGCGGTAGGATTCGTAGGCCTGCCGAGGCGGTTAGAATCTGCAATCTGGATACAGGCCTCGTGAAGTCGAGCCATGCTAAAGGGTTAGAAGCGGGCTGCATCCTCTGGCTATCAATTTCAGCATCAGATAGATTGACAATAACTCACTCAAGTGCGAAGCTGATTCAGGAGCACGCTCAAGCACTTACAGATTGTCAGGAGCAGCAAAGGCAATGGCAAAGATTATTGGAATTGATTTAGGCACGACCAACTCGGTCGTGGCGGTGATGGAAGGCGGCGAGCCCAAGGTTATCCCCAACGAAGAGGGTGGGCGGACTACCCCCTCGGTGGTCGGCTTTTACCAAGAGCGGCGAGCGGCTGGTGGGCCAGGTGGCCAAGCGCCAGGCGATTACCAACCCGGAGAACACGATTTATTCGATCAAGCGCTTCATGGGCCGCCGCTCCAACGAAGTGAACGACGAGATGAAGATGGTGCCCTACAAGGTGAAGCAGCAGGGCGACCACGTCGTGATCGTGGCGCAGGGCAAGGAGTACACCCCGCCAGAGATTTCGGCGATGATTCTGCAGAAGCTGAAGAAGGCGGCGGAAGACTATCTCGGGCACGACGGTGACCGAGGCGGTCATCACCGTTCCGGCGTACTTCAACGACGCGCAGCGCCAGGCGACCAAAGATGCGGGCAAGATTGCCGGTCTCGATGTAAAGCGCATCGTGAACGAGCCGACGGCGGCGGCGCTGGCTTACGGGCTGGACAAGAAGAAGGACGAGACGATCGCCGTCTATGACTTCGGCGGCGGCACCTTCGACATTTCCATTCTCGAAGTTGGCGAAGGCGTGATCGAGGTGAAGTCGACCAACGGCGATACCCACCTGGGCGGCGACAACCTCGACCAGCGCATCGTGGACTGGCTGATCGACGAGTTCAAGAAGGACGAAGGGCTGGATCTGCGCGCGAAGGGCAACGAGATGGCGCTGCAGCGCCTGAAGGATGCGGCGGAGAAGGCCAAGATCGAGCTCTCGACGGCGATGGAGACGGAGATCAACCTGCCCTTCATTACCGCGGATGCGACCGGGCCGAAGCACCTGGTGAAGAAGCTGACGCGGGCGAAGCTGGAGCAGCTGGTCGAAGACATTCTGCAGCGCTCGATCGAGCCTTGCAAGAAGGCGATGGCCGATGCGGGAGTCGACGCCAGCAAGATCGACGAAGTGGTGCTGGTTGGCGGACAGACGCGCATGCCGCGCATCCAGCAGCTGGTGAAGGACCTGTTCGGCAAAGAGCCGCACAAGGGCGTGAATCCGGACGAAGTGGTCGCGATCGGCGCGGCGGTGCAGGCCGGCGTACTGGCGGGCGAAGTGAAGGACCTGCTGCTGCTGGACGTGACTCCGCTGACGCTGGCGATTGAAACGCTGGGCGGAGTGGCGACGCCGATGATTCCGCGCAACACGACCATCCCGACCAAGAAGACGGAGACGTTTTCGACGGCGGCGGACAGCCAGACCGAGGTTGAGGTGCATGTGCTGCAGGGCGAGCGGCCGATGGCGGGGCAGAACCGGACGCTGGGCAAGTTCAAGCTGGGCGGGATTCCTCCGGCTCCGCGCGGCGTGCCGCAGATCGAGGTGACGTTCGATATCGACGCCAACGGCATCCTGAACGTGACGGCGAAAGACAACGCCACGGGCAAGGACCAGAAGATCACGATCACTTCGTCTTCGGGTCTGAGCAAGGACGAGGTCGAGCGCATGGCGAAGGAAGCCGATGCGCATGCGGCCGAGGACAAGACGAAGCGCGAGGAGATCGAGGCGCGGAACGGGCTCGACAACTTGGTCTACAACATCGAGAAGATGCTGAAGGAGAACGGCGATAAGGTTTCCGGCAGCGAGAAGAGCGATGTGGAGACGGCGCTGGCCGAGGCGAAGAAGACGCTGGAGGGCAGCCGAGTGCGGCCGAGTTGAACGCCGCGCGGGAGAAACTGACCGCGGCTTCGCACAAGCTGGCCGAGGCCATGTACAAGGCCAACGCGGCTGCTCCGAGCGCCGCTCCTACGGATGGAGCGACGGCGGCTTCCGGAACCACGGAAGAGGCGAAGAAAGACGAAGGCGTGATCGACGCCGAATATGTGGACGTGGACGACAAGAAGTAACGCGGGATAAGATCGCGTTGATATCGAGGGGCGTCCTGAGGGGTGCCCCTCACGTTTTAAGGTAGGAGTGGAGAAGTTTAATGACGGATACGGTTTGGAAATGCGAGCAGGTGCGGGCTGGGCAGGTGTGCGACAGGATCATGTTCGATACGCGGGAGGAAGCGGAGCAGTTTTCTGTCGCAGATGAAGAGGAATGCTCCGGATTTGTTCTGGCGGCTGGAGGCGGTTGCGGCGAAGATGGTTTGGAATTAAGGATGCCGGAGGGGAACGAAGTCCATCGGTTTGCCGAGCGCCAGGCAGCCGCGTTTGCCGGCAAAAAGGTGCACTCGGATTCGCCGAACGGGGCGTTTCCTGATGCCAAGATTTTGAACGGCCGGGTGTTGCGATCGGTTGAGGCCGTTGGCAAGCATCTGGGATATGTTTTCGGGCGCGATCTGATTGTGCATGTGCACCTGGGAATGTATGGCGACTTCTGGGAGGGCAAGATGCCCCTGCCTGCCGAAAAGGGCGCACTGCGCTGGCGCATGTGGACGAGGACGGATTGGATTGAGCTGCGCGGGGCTACGGACTGCTCGATTTTCGACAGCGCGAAGTGGCGGTCGCTGTTGGCGCGGCTTGGAGCCGATCCTTTGCGGGAGGATGCCGATCTGAAGCTGCCTTTGATTTGATTGAGAAGAGTAAGACGCCATCGGGCTTTTGCTGATGGATCAACGTGTCTTTGCCGGAGTTGGGAATATCTTTCGCGCGGAGCTGCTGTTCGGGGCGCGGATCAGTCCTTTTCGGCCAGGCAAAGAAGTTGCCCACGCGGCGCTGAAGCGAATTTGGAAAGACGCCAGGGCGTTGATGCCGGCGGCGATGGACGACCGGCGGATCGTTACGACGAAGCCGAAGGACAGGTTTTATGCGCGCGGTGTTGCTCAGGATGATGAGGTTCATTACGTTTACCGGCGGCAGGGCAAGCCATGTTTTGTTTGCGGTGCGACAATCAGGAAGACAGGATATGGGCGGCCGGACTGTTTATTGGTGTCCTGAAATGCCAGAAGGTTTAGCGCTTACTGCATGAAGATTTAGAGAGCAAAGATGCCACCAACCCAGAGCAAAGATTATTACGCGCTTCTCGGCGTGAAGAAGACGGCCACGGCGGAGGAGATTCGCAAGGCCTTTCGCAAACTTGCGCGCAAATATCATCCGGACGTGAATCCGGGCGATAAGAAGGCTGAGGAGAAGTTCAAGGAAATCTCCGAGGCCAACGATATTTTGAGCGACGAGAAGAAGCGGAAGATTTACGACCAGTTCGGCTTCTACTCCGACCAGATCGATCCGGCGCAGGCTGAGGCGGCGGCGCGCGGCGGGTATGCGGCGGATGGTCCTGCTGGCGCGGGACAGCGGCGGGCAGGGTGTTCCGTTTGATTTTGGCGGATTTGATTTCTCGGATTTCGCCAACCAGGCAGGCGTCCGGGGGCCAGCAGCAGCAAGGCCTGGCGGCGCCGGGTGGGGCGGCTTTCGCGATATTTTTTCGGGCATATTCAACCAGGGCGGCCGCGAACAGCACGGCGCCGCAGGCGGGAACCGATCTTGAGTATCAGGTAAATGTCGATTTCTGGACGGCGATTCGCGGCGGGACGACGCGGTTGCAGATTCAGCGGCAGGAGATTTGTCCGACCTGCAAGGGCAAAGCTTCGACGGGCGGCGTCGCAGACCTGTCCGGAGTGCCATGGCTCGGGCCAGGTGACGCAGATGGGCGGACGGATGAAGTTCAATATCCAGTGTCCGCGCTGCGGAGGATCGGGCAAGACCCAGAATGCCTGCCCCACCTGCAATGGCGAAGGCACGGTGACGCGCACCGAGCAGATTGAGTTTCGCATCAAGCCGGGCACGCGCGACGGGCAGCGGATTCGCCTGGCGGGCAAGGGCAATGCGGGCGTGAATGGCGGACCGGCGGGCGATCTCTACCTGATTATTCGCGCGGGAACGCAATCCGGTATTCACGCGGCAGGGCGACGATATTCACGTAACGGTTCCGGCGACCGTGGCCGAGGCGGCGCTTGGGATCGAAGATCGAGGTTCCTACGATCGACGGACGTACGCAGTTGAAGATTCCGCAAGGCACGCAGAGCGGGCAGAAGCTGCGGATGCGGGAGCGGGGCGTGCCTTCGGCGGCGCAGAAGGAAAGCGCGGCGACCAGATTGTTACGGTTGAGATTGTGGTGCCCAAGGTTCAGGACGAGCGGTCGAAGGAGATTCTGCGGGAGTTTGCAAAGCTGAATCCGGAAGATCCGCGCGAGGCGATGTGGGCGAAGGTGTAATGCGGTTATCGCTCGAAACTTCACGGCTTTCGCTGCGGCCCATGACGCTTGAGGACGAACCGGCTTTGGCAGAGGTTCTGGGCGACGCGGATACGATGC
This sequence comes from uncultured Acidobacteriaceae bacterium, assembly GCA_963783805.1. GTDB lineage: Bacteria > Acidobacteriota > Terriglobia > Terriglobales > Acidobacteriaceae > Silvibacterium. The sequence goes on from CAWAPC010000017.1 coordinate 51,726, forward strand.
GTTGGTATCCGCATCCCTTTTCGCGCGAGGAGGTACGGGACTGGATCGAACGGCAGATTTCCCGCTACGCCTCCGGCACAGGATTGCTGGGCGTGGTCGAAAAGCAGACCGGCAATTGATTGGCGATTGTGGAGTCGGTCTGGCAGGAGGTTGAGGACCAGATGGAACTTGAGGTTGCGTACCACGTGAATCGTGAACGCTGGAACCAGGGATTTGCTACGGAGGCCGCGCAGGCAGTGATCGATTATGCATTCTCTGACATCGGAGTCGAATCTCGTGGTTTCGATGATTCGGCCGGAAAATATCGCGTCGCAGACGAGTAGCTGAAAAGAACGGCCTTGACTATGAGTCGCATTAGTTTTCTGGCGTAACTATGATCATTGCATCTATGGGCGCGAAAGATACTGATGGCTGCCGAGCGAACAGATTCGCGAAGATGCGAACGAAGTGCTGAACGCCAGCGTATCGTATGCGAAGCGGATGCTGCGCAAATATGGCGAGTTTGGCCCGTTTGGCCACAGGATGAATCGCGACGGCGACGTGGCGATAGAGGTTGTAGCCCAGCACGATATGCCTCCCGAGCCGGCGATGCTGCTGGACTTGCTTTATCAGCAGCTTGCGGAGCGGGCGAAAAAAGGATTGCTGCTGGCCGCCGCCACTGCGTCGAATGTGACACTGGGCAAGCCATCGAGTGAGGGCTATACGGATGCCGTGATGGTGGAGATTGAACATGAGAGCGGGTACTGCGTGCGGGCGTTCGTTCCCTACCGGATTACGGGGGGACAATTGCACGGGGTTTTTCCGCGAGTGGTGAGATTTGGTGCGATGCGGACTCAGGAAGGAGCGCCGCGGCTGTTTTCGCGGTGAGTTAGACCTATGCCAACGAAACGCAAATCCAAAGGCGCTTACATGATCTCGGCGGTGGCTGAGATGTATGGGATTCATCCGCAGACGCTTCGCCTTTACGAGCGCGAGGGGCTGCTGAAGCCTTCGCGCACCGAGGGCAATACTCGTCTTTACACCGAAGACGATCTGGAGCGGCTGGAGTTTATCCTGAATCTGGCGCGCGACCTGGGCGTGAATATCGCCGGGATCGCGATTGTGCTGCAGATGCGGGAGCGGATGGAGGAGATGAATCGCCAGATGCAGAGCTTTGTGGATTACGTGCGCTCGGAGATGCTGACCCGGATGCAGCAAGGTTTTAGGCAGCAGGGCGCGCGCGATGGTTCCGCTGAAGCGCCCGATGGTTGTTCCGCCGAAAAATAGAGCGCTGATTCGCTATTTCCGGCGAACACGCTGTCAGGCGCGCAACTTTTGCCTCTCTGCGCTAGTCTGGTAATCAGGGATTCTGCTTACACTGTGCTGGCGCAAACAGCGTCAAGTCAATTTCTATGATCAAGCTTTTGCTCGGGCTCGGCGTCTTCGGCCTGTTTACATCTTCGGTCTTCAGCGGACTGGTGATGGCCGGCGTCTGGCGGTTTGTTGCTCGCCGCAAACGCGCGGCTGAGTGCAAGCTTTTCTTCCTCCGGTTTCTCTCTTCAAGCCTTTGCACGGAGCCGAACCTGATCTTGAGGCGCACCTGGCGACCTTTTTCGAGCAGGACTACCCGGAGTACGAGATCTTGTTCGGAGCGCGTGTTGCTTCCGACGCCGGGCTTGAGGCTGCGCGGCGGGTTGCTGCGCGCTATCCGGATGTCCCGGTGAAGTTTGTGCTGACGGGCGAGCCGTGGCAGATCAACGCCAAGGTCTGCACGCTGGAGTTGATGGAGAAAGCTGCGGCGCACGATATTTTTATCATCAGCGACAGCGATGTGCGCGTTACGCCGAATTATCTTCGCGAGGTGGTCGCTCCTTTTGCGGAAAGAAGACCGGCGCAGTGACCTGCTTGTATCGTGGCGTGGCGGAGCGCGGGCTTTGGGCGAAACTTGAGGCGGCGGGCATGTCGATTGAAATGACGGCCGGCGTGGTGGTGGCCGATTTGATGGAAGGGATGCAGTTCACGCTGGGGCCCACGATGGCGGCGCGCCGGAGCTGCGTGCGCGAGATAGGCGGATTCGGCGACGCTTGGCCCTTACTGCGCCGACGACTTTGTGCTGGGCAATGCGATTGCCGCGCATGGGCCATACGGTTGTGCTGTCTACGCATGTGATTGACCATCTGGTGCTCAATTCGGACTTTGTGGATTCGCAGAAGCACCAGATCCGGTGGATGAAATCCACGCGCTTTTCGCGGCCGAAAGGGCACTTTGGGACTTCCCTTACCTTCAGCGTTCCGTTTGGATTGCTGGCCTGCGTTACGCGGCGCTGCTGCTGCATCATCCCGCGCTTGGACTCGGCCTTCTGGCGTATAGCGTAGTTACGCGCGCGGCACTTGCGCTGGTTGTCGGGTGGGCGGTGGTGCGAGGAGCGGCATCTTTTCCGCACGGCTCTGCTGTTTCCGCTGCGCGATCTGCTTGGGTTCTTCTATTGGGCTGCCAGTTACGGGAGCCGCGAGATTGTGTGGCGGAATCAGATCTACCGGCTTGCGGCAGGCGGTTTGATGCTTCCCCGGATGGCGCTGCCGGGGAACGCGAACAGCCGATTCTCACGGCTTGAGCATTTTGTCAGATAATGCCGAACGCGCACTTTTGCTTGCTCAAAACGGCATCAGGCCCCAACATAGAGGAATATGTTCCCTGTAAATTTCTCGTAGCGGCGTGATGGATGCGCCGGTGCGTTCTACGTGTCGCGTTGATTGTCGGGCGCCAGGCTGTCGTCCGCTTTGTCTGCACGGAGGCGCATGGTAACGCAGCCAACGAAAACTGCCGTGATTATCGGCGCAGGGCCAGCCGGTCTTACGGCAGCGCTTGAATTTGTGCGGCGCTCGGAGATTCATCCCATTGTTCTCGAGGCGAGCCAGGAGATCGGCGGCATCTCGCGCACCATTCGGTATAACGGAAACCGGATGGACATTGGCGGGCCATCGTTTCTTCTCGAAGTCGGATCGGGTGATGGACTGGTGGACTGCGCTGATGCCCATCTCCGGAGGCAGAAGACGGGGCGGGAGAACATGCCGTTCGCTATCAAAATAAGGAGCGCTTTGTCGCGGCGGCGGCGGTCGATTCTGACCTGGTAATGCTGGTGAGGCCACGCAGGAGCCGGATCTATTTCCTGCGGAATTTTTTTAACTATCCCCTGTCACTTGATGCGGCAACCCTGCGAGCTGCTGGGCCTGAAGCGCACCTTCAAAATTGGCCTGGGATACCTGCGTGCGAGATTGTCTCCGCGCAAACCGGAAAAGACGCTGGAAGATTTTCTGATCAACCGCTTTGGCGTTGAACTTTACCTCACGTTTTTCAAGTCTTACACGGAAAAAGTGTGGGGAGTTCCCTGCAATGAGATCAGCGCAGAGTGGGGCGCGCAGCGGATCAAGGGGCTTTCGCTGCGGACGGCTGTTCTCCATTTTCTGAAGAAGACTTTCAGCCGGAAGAGTTCCAGCGATGTTCTTCAAAAAGGAGCCGAGACATCGCTGATTGAGAAATTCTTGTATCCGAAGTACGGGCCGGGGCAGCTATGGGAACACGTCGCGGACCTGGTTACAGAAAAGGGCGGCGAAGTGAGGCTGGGATGGCGGGTGACCAGGCTGCACACCGAGGGCAATCGCATTGCAGCTGTTGAAGCCGTGAATCAGGCCGGAGAAAAAACGACGATCGAGGCCGATTATGTCTTTTCCACGATGCCGATACGCGAATTGATTCGCGGGCTTGATTGCGAAGTGCCGGCGAACGTGATTGAAGTAAGCGATGGGTTGGTTTACCGGGATTTTGTAACGGTCGGGTTGCTGGCGGATAGGCTCTCCGTCACCGAGCCGGATGGTTCCCTGCTGAAGGACACGTGGATTTATATTCAGGAGCCGGATGTTTTGCTGGGGCGCCTGCAGATTTTCAATAACTGGAGCCCTTATATGGTGGCCGATCCGAATAAGGTGTGGATTGGGCTGGAATATTTTTGCTACGAGACGGATCCGTTGTGGAAGATGTCGAATGATAGAGATTGCGGCGTTCGCGATTGCCGAGGTTGAGAAGATTGGAATACTGAAGGCGGCGGATGTTCGCGATTCGCATGTTGTGCGCGTACCGAAGACTTATCCGGCATACTTTGGAACTTATAATCGCTTTGACGAAATCATCGAGTACGTCAATCAATTCGAAAACCTATACCTGGTAGGCCGCAATGGAATGCATAAGTACAACAACCAGGACCACTCAATGCTTACCGCGATGACATCGGTCGATAACATTCTTGCTGGCTCGGAAGACAAGGCCGGCATTTGGAATATCAATACGGAGCAGGATTATCACGAAGAAAAGAAGTAGTGAATGAATTCGGTCCCGATTCTTCGCGTTGTCCGTCCAAGTGACAAACTGGAGGCCCTGCTGCGTTTTTATGAGCAGGGCCTAGGATTGACTGAGCTTTTTCGCTTCGAGGACCACGAGGGATTTGACGGAATCATACTCGGCGGCGCGGGCGCTCCGTACCACTTCGAGTTTACGAGGGCGCGCGGACACATTGCAGGTCGTGCGCCGACGCCGGATAACCTGCTCATCTTCTATTTGCCAGATGAGAACGAGTGGAAGGTTGCCGTTCAAAGGATGCGGACCGCAGGCTTCGATCCTGTTTCGGCCTTCAATCCCTACTGGGATCGTGAAGGCCTGACATTCGAGGATCCCGACGGCTACCGCGTCGTTCTTCAGCATTCAGCATGGACACGATAGGCCGACCCGCAACTTCCACCGCGAATTCTGATTATTCCCAGCGAGATGTATGTTTGGCGAGCCACCAGCAGGGCGGCGCTCCGTGAGGGAAGATGGAGTGCGAGCATGGCTCGGGGATAGAACCCATGTAGTCGTACTCGTCTTTATTTCCTTTTAGCGGCGTGGAGAGATACTCGTCGACCTGCACGGTGCCGTACCCGGTGCCATGCATCATTCTGATACGTAGCGTGGCCCAGTCGGCGAGATACGTGAGAACCACAATTGCCAAGAGCACTTGAACGGTGAGCGATATGACGCGCTTCATCGCGGTTCCTAGCTTTGTCGCGCGGGAGCGGGGAGATATCGCAGGACTTCTTCGGGTTCGGGGCGCACGCGAAAGTCGGCGTAGGCTTCTGCAAATAGAACGGTGCCGTCGCTGGAGAGCACGTAGGTTGCGGGAAGAATGAGCTTCCAGCTCTGATCTCCGTTGACGAAGGGGAGATTTACCAGAACATTGCGGTAGTGCTGCTGGTGATAGGTGGGGATGGTGTAGAGGAGGCCGAATTGCTCGGCGACTTTGCATCCGTCGTCGTTAAGAAGGGCGTAGGGAATGTCATGCTGGACCTGTGTGAAGTCGCTTTGCCGGATGGTCTGCGGGGAGATGGAAACGAGGAGACCGCCGCGTTCGCGCACAATGGGATAGAGATCGCGCCACGCTTCCAATTCCGTAATGCAGTAGGGACACCAGCGGCCGCGGAAGAAGTTGAGAATCACCGGGCCTAAGGCGAGCAGGTCAGACGAGCGGACGACGCGTCCCGATGTGTCGGAGAGCGCGAACTCAGGGGCTTTGGCTCCTACGGGTAGAATTCGCTGCTCGATTCCCGTTGCGAACAGATCTTCAACGGCGCGCTCGTTGATGGCCAACCGTTCGGGCTGAACGAGCGTCCGCGTGTTCGCGGTGATCTCATCGAGCTGGTCTTGTAGGTGTGGCATCGGGAGCCGCTTTACCTCATACCCTTCATGCCGCCCAGCATTCCCATGGCGCGGCGCTGCAACATGCCGCCTTTGCCAGCGCCTTTGAACATCTTGCGCATCTGGGCGTACTGCCGCAATAACTGGTTTACTTCCTGGACGGTCGTTCCGGAGCCGTTGGCGATGCGCTTGCGGCGCGTGCCGGAGATGATCTCGTGGTTGTTGCGCTCTTTCTGCGTCATCGAATTGATGATGGCCTCGACACGGACGAATTGCTTCTCATCCACCTGGCCGGCCATCTGCTGCATTCCCTGAAATGGGCCGACGGAGGGCAGCATCTTCATAATGCTCTGGAGCGAACCGAGCTTGCGAATCTGACGTAGCTGATCGCGAAAATCCTCCAGCGAGAAGCCGTCGCCGCTCAATGCCTTTTTGGCGAACTCTTCTGACTTTTTACGGTCGAGGTTCTCTTCGGCTTTTTCGATGAGCGTCATAATGTCGCCCATGCCGAGGATGCGGCTCACAATGCGGTCGGGATGGAATGGCTCGAAGGCATCGGGCTTTTCGCCGACGCCTATGAACTTTACTGGCTGTCCGGTGACATGGCGAATCGAGAGTGCCGCGCCGCCACGCGCGTCGCCGTCCATCTTGGTGAGTACGACTCCGGTGAGCGCGAGCCGCTTATGGAACTCTTCGGCAGAGCGCACGGCGTCCTGACCGGTCATGGCGTCGGCGATGAAGAGAATTTCCTGCGGAGCGAGCAGAGACTTAAGCGTCGCCATCTCGTCCATCAGATCGGCATCGACATGCAGACGTCCCGCTGTATCGACGATTAGAGTGTCGCAGCCGCTGATGATCGCCTCGCGGCGCGCTTCTTTTGCGAGGCGCTCTACCAATGCGGTTCCGGGGGGTTCGCCCTTTGTGTCGCCTTCGTAGATTTTCGCCTTAATGGAGTTGGCGACAACTTTGAGCTGTTCGCGCGCAGCGGGACGGTAGACGTCAACCGAAACCAGCATTGGACGGTGGCCGCCCTTTTGCAGCCACGCCGCCAGCTTGCCCGAGGTCGTAGTTTTGCCGGAGCCCTGCAGACCAGCCATGAGAATGACAGTGGGCGGGCGCGACGCGAACTGGAAACGCGCTGTATCTTTGCCCAGGAGAGCGATCAGCTCGTCGCGAATGATTTTGATGACCTGCTCGGTGGGCGAAAGAGAGGTCATTACCTCCTGGCCAATCGCTTTCTCGCGGATGTGCTCGACTAATTCCTTGACGACGTTGAGATTTACGTCGGCCTCAAGCAATGCAACGCGAATTTCGCGCAAGGCGTCCTGGATGTTTTCTTCGCTGACTGTGCCCTGGCCGCGAAGATTTTTGAATGCGCGCTGTAGTTTTTCTGAAAGGTTTTCAAACATGGCTTGACAGTAAGTTTATCAGTGGCTGCGCAACGGTCGGCGCCGGCGGTTTTTGCCTGCTTTGAAAGGCAAAGCACAGTTGACGCGGGCAATTTGACCGGCTCTTTTTTTGTTTGTTAATATGGAAATGCGGGGTGGAGCAGCCCGGTAGCTCGTTGGGCTCATAACCCAAAGGTCGCTGGTTCAAATCCAGCCCCCGCAACC
>CAWAPC010000018.1:0-149262 GCA_963783805.1 uncultured Acidobacteriaceae bacterium
GTAATTTGTTTGCCATTAGCGGGACTCCTGCAATGCGGGCAATGCGATGGGTTTGGTGAAGCAGCTTACGGTGCCTTCGTGGCAGACGAGTCCGTCGCCTTCGACTTCGACGCGGAAGAGCAGCGTGTCATTGTCGCAGTCGGTGGCTGCGTCGATAACGCGCAGGCGGTTGCCGCTGGTCTCGCCCTTCATCCAGAGCTTCTGGCGGGTGCGGCTCCAGAAAGTTACAAAACCTGTTTCGAGGGTCTTCTGGTAGCTGGTTTCATTCAGAAAGCCGACCATCAGCACCTGTCCGGTTTTTGCATCCTGCACGATGCCCGGAATCAGGCCGTCCATTTTCGCAAAGTCAATTCTTGTGTCGTTCATTCTTAATTTCCTTGGCTAATCCCGTTGGATATAGTTTGCCTGAACGTAAAAAGCCCGCCGGTGCTGGGCGCCGGCGGGCTTTTAGGAGTTCTGATTCAGGCCGTTAACTCAGGCCACACAGATTCGCCGGCATGCTCGTCGCATGGTGATGGTGGTGCTGACGATGATGGAGGTGAATCTGCATCTGCATTAAAGCTAAATCCGCCTGGGAGGATGTCAACTTCCGCTCTCGCTGTGCGTGCCGGGCTTTCTTTTTTGCCATTGGTTTTCTGGCCCTTTTGGCGGATTTCTTTGCGGGTTGTTTCGCCGGCGCAGATTTTTTTACCGCAGTCGTGGATTTTTTTGCTGCCGGTTTTGCGGTTGTCTTTTTTGCCGCGGGCTTTTTTCTTGCTGCCAGTGTTTTTTCTGTGAGGACAGCCGTCAGCTCTGCCAGGTCAACTTTGCGCGCCGACTTTCTCAGTCGTTCAATGTCATAAAAGGCGCGCTTCTCTTCGAGGAAAATGTGGACGACGAAGTCGACGTAATCGAGCAGAATCCACTCGGCTACGCGGCGGCCTTCGACGGAATTTGCGTAGACGCCGAAGTCGCGCTTCATGCGATGTTCGATGTCGTCGGCGATGGCCTGCGTCTGGCGGGTGTTGGATCCGCTGGTGATTAGAAAGAAGTCGGTGAATCCGGAATCCAGTGGGTCCAATTCCAATACCCGCGTGTCGACGCCTTTTTTTTCATCGCAGACCGCGGCTGCGGCCAACACCATCGCGCGAACTTCGTTTGATGCCATCCTGATCAGGTTCCTCTTTTCGTGCAGTCTCGTAAGGGGGCGCTGGGGCTTCCCGATTGATTCCGGCTGCAATCTCCATTCTATAGATGCGAGTACAGGCGATGGATGCGGATATATTCGATTACCGCCGGATTCAGCACGTTGGGGGTCTCTGAGGCGCCGGCTCAGAGCGGCACGGATCTGGGTCGCCGATATGTCCTCGGCGAGGTCCAGTAGCAGATAGAGCCGGGACTGGCCGCCGGTTTGAGCTGCCAGATTCAGGACCTGCGTGCGGGGAAGATCAGTGGGCACTGGAGTTGCGGAGATGCCGCTGGGCAGCCCGGCGGCGGCCTGGTCGAGATCGAAGCCAGGTCGCGCGCCGACGATGAAGTCGCAGGTCGTCAGCAAGTCGGCTGAGCGATACCATTTACCGATGGTGAGAAGCGAATCTGCGCCGAGGATGCAGAAGAGCGTGTCGGCGGGATCTAATTGCCGGCGCAGCGCGGAAAGCGTGTCGATTGTGTAATTCGGGCGGGTGTTATTGGGGTGGGGAGCGTCGAGGAGGGAAATTTCCGCCGCGGGCTCTCCTGCAAAGGCCAGCCGCGTCATGGCTACGCGATCTGTAAAGCTGGCCTGAGCTGTCTCCTGCTTCAACGGTTGCGTGGCTACAGGAGCTACCAGAACCCGATCGAGCGCAAGTCTCTCTCGCGCCAGCCGCGCCAGCGCGACGTGTCCGCGATGGGGAGGGTCGAAGCTTCCGCCGAAGAGCGCAACTCGCATCGTGCTTTCATCCTATCCCGTGGCTATGGCGGCTATGCTGGAGAGGGCGCGCATGAGATATACGGCATTCATTGGACTTGGCTCAAACCTTGCGTCGGTTGCGGGAACTCCCACGGAAACCGTGCTGGCGGCTGTTCAGGCTCTGTCGGCTGCCGGCGGCGTGGTGGCGCAGTCTTCGCTGTACCGGACAGCGCCGGTTGGCTATCGCGAGCAGCCGTATTTCATCAACGCGGTTGCCTGCATTGAGACCGGGTTGGAGCCGGAAGATTTCTGCGGGAGCTGCTGGCAATCGAACGCAGCTTCGGACGGGAGCGGCGTCAAAGCGTGCCGAAAGGACCGCGCACGCTGGACCTGGATATCCTGCTGGTTTTTGGTGCAGAAAGGGTGAAGGCGAAGCGATTGTTTGTGAGTCGCCAACGTTAACGGTGCCTCATCCGGAGATCGCGAATCGCCGTTTTGTGCTTGCAGCCGCTGGCCGATCTGGAGCCTGAGTTGCGGCATCCTTTGTTGCACAAAACCATGCGGCAATTGCTGCGAAGAGCTCTCAGACAACGGACGAAAATGTGAACGAGGAAGTTACGCGGCTCGACGCGGATGACAAAGGCTTCATCTTCCCATCCTTGACGCATAAAGCGCGTCAAGGATGGGAACCCATGTTCGTGCGACCGAAAACGGATTTATTTTGTCTTGATGTGCAGGTCTATGACTATCAGCTTGCGTGAATCGTAGGCATTTACGCTTTTGGTGGCGCTCTTTGCGTCCTTGAACTGCGCCCAGACCTGGTAGTCGGTGTCGGATGCGAGTTGTCCGAAACGGTAGCTCCCATCGCTGGTGGAGATAAAGCTGCGGATGCTGTTTGCTCTTGCTGTCCTGCAAGTAGACGATCGCGCCGGAGAGCGGGTCACTGCCGCTAAAGACTTTGCCCTGGAGCGTTTTTAACGTGCTGCTTTGGGCCAGTGCGATGCCTGTTGCCAGAGCCATGATCAGGACGACGAGTCCCGTGCGAGTTGCTGCTTTTTTCATTGGCACCTACTCTTCCTCTTCTTCTTTGCCAGGGACGGCGTCTTCATCGTCCTCGTAGTCGTCGTCAACTTTGACAATTTCAAGCGGATCGGTGGTAATCACTTCGAATTCAGTTCCGCACTCATCGCAAACGACTATGTCTCCTTCGTCGACTTCGTCGGCTTCAAAATCAAGCGCGCTTTCACATTCAGGGCAAATTGGCATAGTTCCTCCCAGGGAGATGGAGTGTTGGCGTATTGAAATGGTCAAGATAAAATTGCAAGTGTACTTCGTTAATGTTGAAGAGAACTGGCTGGCGCGTCAAGCTGTGCGGTCTCAATTTTTGTCTCATGATTTCGGTTAGACGGAAGGAGTTTCATAATGGAAATCCGTTTTTGCGCTCTGGACGTTTGTGCCTTTGGGCCTGTGCGACTTCGTTCCTCCTTGTGTTCACGGGACCTGGCTATGTGTGCCTGCCAGAGCCGCTGTTTCCTCTGACGTCGTTCAGCGTGATCTGGATGCCACGGGCGCCGCAATCCAGCGTGCCCCTGTCGACCCGCGCATTGCCGCAGCTCTCAGCCGCATCTCGGCAACGCAGATTCAGCACACCATTGAGACGCTGGTGAGCTTTCACACGCGCAATACGCTTTCCAGCATGGAAACAGATTTGCCCGCAGGGCCAGGGCGTGAACGCCGCCGCGGAGTGGATAGAGAGCGAGCTGAAAGGCTACTCGTCCGCCTGCGGAGGCTGTCTTGAGGTGAAGCGCGATACCTTTACCGAGCCTGCCCAGACAGGCCCCCATGCGCGCATTTTGCGGCCGACCACAATCACCAACGTGTATGCGGTGCTTCGCAGCACCGACCCGGCGCAGGCCAATCGCGTGATTCTAGTGACGGCCATTACGATTCGCGCATTACGGATGTGATGGACGACCACGGGACGGCTCCGGGGGCGAACGACGACGCCAGCGGCGTGGCCGTGAGCCTGGAGTGCGCGCGGGTGCTGTCGAGGCTCAAGCTGCCCGCTACGCTTGTATTTGCCGCCGTTGCGGGCGAGGAGCAGGGGCTGAATGGCAGCGCGCATCTGGCGAAGCTGGCGAAGAGCGAGGGCTGGCAGGTAGAGGCCGCGCTGAACAACGACATCGTGGGTGGCAACACAACGCCCGGAGACACGTTGCAGGACAAATCGGACGTTCGCGTGTTCTCGGAGGGCATTCCCGCGACGGCCACGCCGGCGGAGGTTCGCCGGATCGTTGCGCTTGGCTATGACAGCGATTCTCCGTCGCGCGAGCTGGCGCGCGCGGTTGCGGATGTGGCGCGAAGGTATGATCCGGCTGGCCCCGCCACGTCTCTTCATCCGGTGCTTGAATTCCGTACCGACCGCTTTTTGCGCGGAGGCGATCACATCTCCTTCAATGAGCAGGGCTTTGCGGCGGTTCGGTTTACCGAGTGGCGCGAGGACTTCAATCATCAACACCAGAATGTCCGCATGGAAAATGGCGTGGAGTATGGCGATCTGCTGAAGTTTGTGGATTTTCACTATGTGGCTCGCGTTGCGCGGCTTAACGCGGCGACGATGGCTACGTTGGCCGCTGCGCCACCGCCGCCGTCGAATGTTCAGATCGTGGCCAGTAATCTGGACAACAACACGACGCTGCGCTGGACGGCGGCGCGCGGAGCGCTCCGGCAGGAACGCGTTATGAGATCGTGTGGCGGGAGCTGGCGGCTCCGGACTGGCAGCGGTTCATCCGGGCTGGACGGACCAACCGAACAGTGCGGGGGCAGGATATACGATCACGCTGCCGATTTCGAAAGACAACGTTATCTTTGGGGTTCGTGCGGTCGATGGATTTGGTCACGCCAGCCCGGCAGTTGTTCCCACGCCTATCAGGTAAACCTGAGACAATAGAGAAGCCCGTATGCCACGTTCTGCCGGTATTCTTACGTTTCCCGATTTCAGCGGATTCACGCGCAAGCTGATCCTCTGGAATCTCGGCGCCTATTTTGCCCTGCTGCTGCTAGGCGTGGCCTCCGGCCATTCGGCGTTCCTTCTTTATTGCCTGGACTGCGTTGTTTCCGCCGGCTGTGTTCCATGGATACATCTGGCAGCTCGTTACTTACAGCTTTGTCCATCAGGGGATTCTGAATACGTCGCCTTTGAGCTGCTGTCGCTCTGGTTTCTGGGCAGCTTTCTTGAGGCCATGCACGGGTCGCGCTGGATGGCGGAGATTTATTTTGTGTCGGTGGTTGGAGCGGGGCTTGCGGCTCTTGCGCTGTATGCTGCAATGCCGTCCAGCACGTGGGTACACTCACAGGCTGCTAGGGCGGCATCTTCGGGCTGCTGATCGCTTTCGGAGTTCTCTACGGCGAGCAGCAATTCATGATGTTCCCGCTGCCGATGATGATCCGGGCGAAGTACCTGGTGTGGGTTTACATGCTGATTACGCTGGCGATGCTGTTTTCGAGCGAGCGGGCCTTTGCATTTTCGCAGCTTGGCGGAGCGCTGTTCGGCTATCTCTACATCAAGTTCGCGCCGCGCCGCGGATTCGCTATGGCATCGAGCAATCGCTATTTCGGTTTTCGCAACAACTACTACCGCTGGAAGCGCCGCCGGGCCGCGCGGAAATTCGAAGTTTACATGCGCAAGCAGAACCGCGACGTCAGCATCGACAAGGAAGGGCGGTACATCGATCCGGATAAAGACCTTGGCAAAGACCCCAATGACCGGCGCTGGATGAACTGACTGCGGCGGGTGAAGCGGGCAGCTAAAGGCGGTTAGCTGATAAAGCGGTTAGCGGGAAACGGCCGTCGAATTTGTTAGAAGCCTCGACGCTCCGCGTGCCCGAAGGCCCAGCTATCCAGTTTTTGGCTGCCCTCTATTAGCCAACCCGACTCCAGCCACCCGCTTCACCAGCTAAAATCGTGTATCGTGAAAATTTGCGGTCTTGTGCCGCGGCACCATTCAATTCAATGAGGTTCAGGATTCTCGTGAAAGCCGTTGTTCGCGCCGTGTGCGCTGTTCTTTTTGTGATTCCCTCCTTTTTGCCGGTTGCTCAGGCGCATGCGCAGGTTACGGCTGTGGCTCCTGTTACCGAAGCGCCGCAGTACAACAATCGCTGGGAGGTTTACGGTGGCGTGCAGTATTCGCACTTCAATCCCGGCCGCGCACGCAACATTGAGGCCAATAACCTGCTGGGATGGAATGGCACGGCGACGATTTACCTTCATCCGTCGTGGGGCATTGAGGGCGGCGTTCGCGGCTTGTACGGCTCGATGACCGTGCCCGCAAATCCCTACGGTGTTGAGGCGAACCCCAAGATGTCGGAGACCCTGTTTCTGTTTGGCCCAACCTTTCGACTGAGGCGGCGTGAGAACTATGCGGCCGGGCTGCACGCTGATGTCGGTGCGACTTATGGGTCCTTCGACAATGATTTTCCGCCGGGCGTGTCTCCGAACCAGGTGGGGATATACAACAACAAGCTGGCGTTTGCCGGTACGATCGGCGCATTCTATGACTACAACCTGTCGCCGAGGCTTTCGGTACGCACAATATTGGACTATCAGCTGACTCGCTACGGATATACGAGGCAGAACGAGTTTGCGGGTTCGGTGGGAGTTGTGTACAAGTTCGGAACGCTGCACAAGTAGTGCTGGCCGCACGGGCGGGCGCGCTTCGCGCCATCCTGGTACTGGATTTTGTGGCCCTCCCTTCGGTCGGGAGTGTTGAAGCGATTTACAAAACGATGAAAACCCCAAAACACGCGGCCCGCTTTATCAGCCCTTGGTTGGTTTGATGTGGAGTTCGCGTAGCTGCTGCTCGCTTACCGGCGTGGGCGCGTCTACCATCAGGTCGATGGCCTTTGCGGTTTTGGGGAAGGCGATGACTTCGCGGAGGCTGGTGGCTCCGGCGAGGATCATGACGATGCGATCGAGGCCGAGGGCGATGCCGCCGTGCGGGAGGCGTTCCGTATTGCAGAGCTTCGAGGAAGAAGCCGAAGCGCGGCTTTGGCTTCTTCGTCCGACATGCCGATGGAGCGGAAGATCTCCTGCTGAATGTGCTGCTGATGGATACGGATGGAGCCTGAGCCCAGTTCGAGGCCGTTCATGGCGATGTCGTAATAGCGGGCGCGCACGGATGCGGATCGGAGACGAGGCGGTCCATGTCCTCCTCATGCGGCGAGGTGAAGGGATGGTGCGCGGGCATCCACTTCTGCGTCGCCTCGTCGAACTCGAACATGGGAAAGTCGGTGACCCAGATGGGGCGGAAGGCCTTTGAGCCGTCCACGACGCCGGTGTTGCGTTCTTCGGCTCGCGACGACCTGATCGGTGACGGCGAAGGCTCCGTGGCGGTCGGCGTATTTTTTTGCGAGCTCGACGCGCAGGTTTCCGGCGGCGGAGTAGACGGCGATCTCGCGCTCGGAGAGGCGGCCGGTTGTTTTTGTGTCGGAGGCGCGGATGTGGGTGGTGGCGTCTCCGGCGACGATGACGACGAGATCGTCGGCTCTGCGGCACCGGCGAGTTCGCGGACCTTGGCGACGGCTTCGGGGAAGGATTTTTCGAGGCGCTTGAGATCGTCGATGAATTTGGCGCCCTTGCGCGTGTCGAAGAGCGGGCGGTTGTCGTCGCGCTCCTTGCGCGAGAGCTCGCCTACTTTGGGAATGCGCACGGCGATGACGGGCAGGGCGGGATCGATGGCGAGCGTTTCGAGATTTTCGGGTGCGAAGGCGGACTTTACGTCGGTGAGGCCGGGCAGGCGCAGGTCGGGCTTGTCGATGCCGTAGTTGCGCATGGCCTCGTCGTAGGTGATCTGCGGGAAGGGCGTGGGCAGGTCGATGCCGACGGCTTTGAAGGCGGCGGAGAGAAAGCCTTCGACGATGCCGAAGATGGTTTCCTGCTGCGGGAAGGTCATTTCCAGATCGATCTGCGTGAACTCGGGCTGGCGGTCGGCGCGCAGATCTTCGTCGCGGAAGCAGCGCGCGATCTGGAAGTAGCGGTCCATGCCGGAGATCATGAGGATTTGTTTGAAGAGCTGCGGCGACTGCGGCAGCGCGTAGAATTCGCCGGGATGGACGCGGCTGGGGACGAGGTAATCGCGCGCGCCTTCGGGCGTGGAGCGCGTCATGAATGGCGTTTCGATTTCGAAAAAGCCCTGGCTGGAGAGGTATTGGCGAACGGCGAGGGCGACTTTGTGGCGCACCTCGAAGTTGTGCTGCATCTCGGGGCGGCGCAGGTCGAGATAGCGATACTTGAGGCGGACTTCTTCGTTGGCGATTGCGTCTTCGGACGGGCGAGAACGGCGGAACCTTGGACGTCGTTGAGGATGCGCAGCTCGTCGGCGACGATTTCGATTTCGCCGGTGGGCATTTTGGGATTGATGACGTCTTTGCCGCGCAGGCGCACCTTGCCGATGGCGGCGACGACGTACTCGGGGCGGGCCTGCTCGGCCTTGGCGTGCGCGGCGGGGCTCAGGTCCTTGTCGAGGACGATCTGCGCGAGGCCGTAGCGGTCGCGGAGGTCGAGAAAGATGAGGTTGCCGTGATCGCGGCGGCGGTTGATCCAGCCGAGAAGCACGACGGATTTACCGGCGTCGCTCGCTCGCAATTCTCCACAGGTGTGGGTGCGCTTCAGTGTGCCTAGAAAGTCCAGCAATGTATTCGTTCCTGCTTTTCCTATGAATGCGAAATGGTTTTGAGGACCCGCGCGAGTTGTTCGCGCGGAACTTTGGTCTGCTCGCCTGTGGCGAAGTCCTTCACTGTCAGGATACCGGAGGTTGTTCGTCTTCGCCGAGGATGACGATGTGGCGGGCGAGCTTGTCGCCGGTCTCGAAGGATTTTTTGAGGCGGAAGCTGCCGTCGCCCAATTCGATGCTGAGGCCGGCGCGGCGGAGTTCTCGTGCGAGTGCGAGCGCGGCGGCGTTTTGCGCTTCGCCGAGGGGGGCGATGAAGGCGTCGGCTAGCGTGGTTGCGGCTGCTTCGCTGCTGCGCCTGCAGGGTGAGGATGAGGCGGTCGTCGCCTATGGCGAAGCCGATGCCGGGGGCTTTGGGGCCGCCGAGGCTTCGGTGAGGCCGTCGTAGCGTCCGCCGCCGAGCAGGGCGTTCTGCGCGCCGAGGCCGCCGTGGGTGAACTCGAAGGTGGTGCGGGTGTAGTAGTCGAGGCCGCGGACGAGGCGCGGATTGATGTCGTAGGGCACGCCGCAGGCGTCGAGCGCGGCGAGGACGGCGGCGAAGTGCGCCTTCGAGTCTTCGTCGAGGTAGTCGGCGATCTTGGGCAGCGTGTCGATGATGGGCTGGTCTTCGGGGACTTTGCAGTCGAGGACGCGCAGAGGGTTGGTCTCGGCGCGGCGCTGGCAGTCGCCGCACATTTGCGCTGCGACTGGGCTGAGGGCTTCGCGCAGGGCTTCGTTGTAGCGCGGCGCGGTCGGCGGCAGGAGCCGACGGAGTTGAGCTCGAGCGTCCAGCCGGTGATGCCGAGCTCGTCGAGGAGCGTGGCGAGCATCTCGAGGACTTCGGCGTCGCGGAGAGGGCGATTCGCTGCCGGCGGATGGGCGGGCCGATGACTTCGGCGCCGATCTGCCAGAACTGGCGGTAGCGGCCTTTCTGCGGGCGCTCGCGGCGGAACTGCGGGCCGATGTAGTAGAGCTTCTGCAGCTGGCCGGTTTCGCCGAGCTTGTGCTCGATGTAGGCGCGGACGACGCCGGCGGTGTTTTCGGGGCGGAGGGTGAGGGACTGCGCCTTTTCGGACTGGGCGCGGGCGCGGTCTTCCCAGGTGTACATCTCTTTGGAGACGATGTCGGTTTCTTCGCCGACGCCGCGGGCGAAGAGTGCGGTGTCCTCGAAGATGGGGGTGCGGATTTCGCCGAAGTTGTAGCGGGCGAAGACCTGGCGGGCGGTGGCCTCGACGCGGTTCCAGAGTGCGGTTTCGGGCGGCAGAAGATCGCGCGTGCCGCGGACGGCTTTCAGGGTGCTCATGAATATCTCAGGGTGAGATTTTAGGATATCAGGGGAATTTTGGCCGGTATGGCTCGGGAGCGTTCATATTTCCTGTGGAAGCAAAAGGGCCGCCGCTTTGATTCAGCGCAGCCGGTAGCTGACTGCGGTGATGAACTGGAAGCTGTTTTTCTTGTAGCCGACGGGAGCGTTGTTGAGGTAATCGTCGCGGATGTCGAGGTTTAGGCTGAAGCGCTCGTTGACGGGCACGGTGAGGCCGACGGCTCCGGCGGCCGAGTAAGCGTGGAAGTCGTTCCAAGACTCGTTGTAGGTGCCGCGCAGGGTGAAAAGGACGTTGTAAGGCAGGGTACGCCCGTAGGTCTCGTTGAAGTTGGAACCGATGAGGTTCCTCTTGGGCGTTGACCCTTTGAAGTTCTGCCTCTCGTAGTGCAGGTCGACCGAGAGGTCGAGCTGCTGAGCGGAGTCCCTAATCACGGTCCAGCCGGGACCGGCGCCGTAGGCCTGCCAAAAGTTCAGGCCCTCCGAGTAGTTGTGGCCGTAGCCGAGGCCGACCAGGCCATACACGCGGGGGGTGAAGTCCCTGCTGTGCTCGAAGTTTGTGTTGAAGATGTTGACCTTGGCTACCTGGTTGGCCGAGGGCGGTGTAGTCTGCGGGATGACCGGCGTGGTCAACTTGCCGTAGGTCTCGGTCAGATTGAAGATGGTGCGGCTGCGCGCCGGAAGGTCAGGCACGGTGGGGATGGCGCGGAACAGGTTGATGCCAACCCTGTAGCTCTGGCCGGTCGTGGTCGAGTCGACGATATTGGCGCCGCCGGCGACGGAGCCCTGCCATCCGTACCAGATGCCGGGCTTGCCGGTTATTTCTTTGTCGTAGGTTGGCTTGTCGACGACGAAGTCGAGGTCCTTGACCGGGACGGGCTGAGGGGCGCCGCTGGGGTCAACGACGGTTATGGTGTCGTTCCTCAAGGTGATGTCGCCGGGCTCCTTGGTGGTGAGGGCAATCTTCTCGTGCTTCTTGAGGACGGCG
This sequence comes from uncultured Acidobacteriaceae bacterium, assembly GCA_963783805.1. Taxonomy (GTDB): domain Bacteria; phylum Acidobacteriota; class Terriglobia; order Terriglobales; family Acidobacteriaceae; genus Silvibacterium. The sequence continues at coordinate 10,883 of CAWAPC010000018.1, forward strand.
AAGCTGCCTCTGGAGCGCAGCTCCTTAAGCTTGCTGGTAGGGACAGTGACTTCGCCGACCATGTCACTTTTGAAGACCACGGTGTTGCCGATTTCGCGGAGGAGGGTTCCGCTAAGCTGGTCGCCGTTCTTGAAGACGATGACGTCGGTCGAGGAAACGGCCCTTTTCTCCTGTGCCGTGACGGGCAGGTCGAAGACGCCTCCACACAGCAGGCAAGACACCACGAGGCTCCAGAGACCTCTCATACGGATATGCGACGGTTCTTTATAGGCGCTCATCTGTCAAAAATAGCCGGGTGGCCCATCTTCGCGACAGCATTATCGTCTCTAACCGGGCGCGCGCCATGGGAATGGGCTTCGGTGGGCAATCGTGCGCATCTGGAGGGTCGAAATCATAAATCGTGCTAAATCCCGAGATCTATCCAACACCCGCAGGCAAGATGGGGTTGAGATACCGCTCACGAGCATTCTTTACACTGGTGTTTATGCTCGTTCCCATCACCGCTACCGGAGTTGCTGCCCTCGCTGCGGGCGGGTGTCTCTATGCGGGGATGGCGCCGGGATCGCAAGTATTTGGGCGGACTTTGATTGCGGGGAGCGATCCCGATGAGTTTGCGCTGACCTACGATGATGGGCCGAATGATGCGTGCACGGAGCAGATTCTGGAGATTCTGGCGCGGCATGAAGTGCAGGCCACTTTTTTTGTGATCGGGAGATTTGCGCGGGAGCGGGTTGCGCTGATTCGGCGGATTCGCGCGGCGGGGCACGTGGTTGGGAACCATACGTGGACGCATCCGGTGCTTCTGTTTCAGTCACCGGGGCGGGTTCGCGAGGAGCTTGCGGCGACAAGCGCGGCTCTGGAAGACGCTCTGGGCGAGAAGGTCGGATACTTTCGGCCTCCGTTTGGGGCGCGGCGGCCGGATGTTCTGCGCGCGGCGCGAGGGATGGGGATGGTTCCGGTGCTGTGGAATGCGATGGGCTATGACTGGAAGCCGACGACTGCGGAACAGGTTCTCTCAAATTTAGACAAGGGGATTCGGCGCAATCGGCGGCGCGGGTGCGGCTCGAACCTGCTGCTGCATGACGGCGGGCAGGCGGGGATCGGGCAGGACCGCTCGCATACGGTGGCTGCTACGGCGACTTTGTTGGATGCGTGGCGGGGGAAGGTTCGGTTTGTGACTGTAGAGAAGTGGGGCGCGAAACAGGGCACAGGGCTCAGGGCTCAGGGCTCAGTTTGAGTGCACCTACCGCGTGTTACCGATACTTCGAAGGGCTAAGGGAACTTTAGTTGGACGTTGATGATTTTTTTCCCATGCTTTTCCGGAGAACGTAGATCGCGAGGATTGCCAGGATGAGGGCGAGTACGCTGATGGCGGCGATCATGTGCCGGTGCATCACGACCTGCAGTTCATGCACGATCTGCGGGCCGTAGTGGATTACGAGCAGGCTTTCTATTCCGAAGCGGATGAGCCGTCCGGTGAAGACGGCGAGCATGAAGTTGACGACGCGCATCTCGAAGACTCCGGCGCCGAGGACGAAGAGCTTCCACGGGGTGGGCGGCGGCATCATGGAAGGGATCATGAGCGCGAGGAATTCCTGGCGCTCGAATTTGTCGCGCAGGGCTTCATACTTGACGCGGTCGATGCGCTTAAGGAGGAAGATTTCGCCTCCGGCGCGGCCTATGAAGTAGGGCACCAAGCCTCCGATAGCGGAGCCGATGGCGGCCATGAGCACATAGAGATAGAATCGGTGTGCGTCGTGCCATGCGTAGAAGGCGATGAAGGCATCCATGGGCACGGGGATGGAGCTGGTATCGAGGAAGGCGAGCGCGCCGATTCCCCAGAAGCCGAAGGGCGCAAGAAATTTGAGGAGCAGGCCGCTGTACTTGTTGTAGAGGGCGAGCAGATGCTTCACTCGGCGCCTCCGCTATGGGTTGTTTTTCCGGCGAGCAGGTCGAGAGCGTGGCGGAGGAGCGGCAGGACGGCTTCGAGCGAGGTGACGGCTCCGCGCGGGCTTCCGGGCAGATTGAGGATGAGCGTTTGCCCGACGGTTCCGCAGAGGGCGCGGCTGAGGGCGGAGTAGGGCGTTTCAGGCAGGCCCGCGGCGCGCATGCGCTCGGAGACGCCTTCGAGGAGGCGGTCGCAGACGGCGCGGGTGGCTTCGGGGGTTACGTCGCGGGGGCCGATGCCGGTTCCTCCAGTGGTGATGACGAGGCGCGAGCTGGGCGGCGGCGGCTCGCAGCGCGTCTTCGATGACTCGGCGCTCGTCTGGTACTAAAAGCGGCGTCGGCAGCGTCCAACCCATGCGCTTTGAGCGTTCTGGCGATAGCGGGCCCGGAAAGGTCCTCGCGGGTGCCCTGAAAACAGGAGTCGCTGATGGTGAGGATCGCCGCGGGAGTCATCTTGAACGATTGTAACGGCGGGGCCTGTCAGGGTCCGCCGATCAAAACTGCGGTGGGAAAGACCGCAAAGAATGAGAGAATAGCAGTATCGGCTGCGGGCTTCCAAGTCTTTGCCGGATTACTGCGTTTCGAGAATGCCGACCACCGAAGTCCCAACCAGTCCACCGGGCGCACCGCCCGAACCACCTCGCTTAACCGGGCCAGCCGCTATGAGGATTACGGCACCCATGACTTACTGTCGTTAATCGAGGACCTGGAGGGCGACCGCAACTGGGTCAGCCTGCGCGAAAAGCTGTGGATCGCGATCATCATTCACATGATCGTGCTTTGGTTCCTGATTTATGGGCCGAAGTACATTCTGCGTGAACAGGTGCGGGTGATCAACCCAGCGGAGAGGCTCGAACGGCAAAAGGAGATGACGTACCTGGAGACGCCGGACAACATCAAGCCGATCAAGCCGAAGCAGACGCCGATTATCTCAAACAAGAATCACGTGGCGCAGTCACCCAAGCCCACACTGGATCGCAAGACGCTGGAAGAGCTGGAGGCGATGAAGCGCGCAGGGCCGCCGGTTCCGACGCCTGCTCCGCAACCTGCGCCGAAGCCGTCGCAGGCTCCTCCGGCTCCGCAGGCGGCACAACAGCCGAAGCAGCCGGCGCAGCCGCTGCCTGCGAATGCGAAGAGCCTGATTGAGGCTCCCAAGCCCGCGCCCACCAAGCCGAACTTCAATAACGGGCCGAGCACGCCGGGCGAGGAGCTGCAGCAGATGGCGCGCAATGCCGCGCGCGGCGGCCAGTACGGCGGCGACATGGGACAAAATGCTCCGTCGGAGCATCCGGGAGAAAACGGCTCGGTGGACGTGCTGAGCGACACGATGGGCGTGGATTTTGGCCCATATATTCAGCGCGTGATTTACGACACGAAGAAGGCCTGGTATCCGATTATTCCCGAAGCGGCTCAGCCTCCGTTGATGAAGCAGGGCGTCGTGAATATCAGATTCAGGATTCTGCCCGATGGCTCGGTGCAGCCGGGATCAATGCATCTGGATGGGGCTTCGGGAGATGTTTCGCTGGACAAGGCGGCGTGGGCGGCGATCAACTATGCGGGCTATCCGCCGCTGCCGAAGGACTTCAAAGGCCCGTACCTGGAGCTGCGTTTCTACTTCCTTTACAACATACGGCCGGGCCAGGAGTAGCTCAAGGCCTGTTGACCCTATTAGGACGGCAGCGAAAGGAGCGGATTTTTTCGAGTGCGAGAAGCGAGGAGCGACAAATACCGGGTGTATTTTAGCGACGAGGGACGAAGCAATCGGGGAAATCCGCTTTTTCCCTCCGGGTTGCGGCCAAAATCAGGCCATACTTCGTTGTCGTCCTCGACGGTGGTCCCGCCACAGCCTTCGGACTCCGCCTCGTCTGGCCTGACTTTGGATCGCAACGCTGTCCGCCCTGATAGGGTTAACAGGCCTTAATGAATGCCCGCGAACAACTGCGCAAGCGGCAGGTTTCCGGGCTGCTGCTGGTTGCGGCGGCGATCCTGGTGGTTGCGCTGCTGCGCGCGAATCTGCATGATATTTTTCCGCGCGGATGGTGGCGGTTCTGGTGACGCCTGCCGATGCGTTGGCTGGGCCGGAGCCGCTGCTGGTGGTTCTGCTGGGGCCTACGGCGAGCGGGAAGACGGCTTTGTCGCTCGAGCTGGCGGAGAAGTTTGCGGGCGAGATCGTCAGCTGCGATTCGGTGGCGGTGTATCGCGCGATGGAGATTGGAACGGCGAAGCCTTCGCTGGCGGAGCGCGCGCGGGTTCCGCACCATTTGATCGATATCTATTCGCCGGACGAGCATTCGACGGCGGGCGATTATGCGCGGCTGGCTCGGGCGGCGATTCGCGACATTGCGGCACGCGGGCGACTGCCGATTGTGACGGGCGGGACGGGGTTGTATCTGCGTGCTCTGCTGGACGGGCTGTTTGCGGGGCCGCAGCGGTCGGAGAAATTGCGGGCGCGGCTGGAACGCAGCCATACTCAACATGGCGCGGGCTGGCTGCATCGTGTGCTGATGCGGCTCGATGCTGCTTCGGCCGAGCGCATCCATGCGAATGACACTCCTAAATTGATTCGGGCGATTGAAGTATCCCTGGCGGCGCGGAGGCCTCTGTCGGAGGCATGGAAAGACGGGCGCGAGCCGCTGACGGGCTTCAGAATTTTGCGGATCGGATTAGAGCCGGAGCGACAGGCGTTGTATGCGCGCATCAACGAGCGGGCGGCGCGGATGTTCGATGAGGGATTGGGCGTGGATCTGGTGGGCGAAACGCGCGGGTTGATTGAGGCTTATGGCGAATCGCCGCGGGCCTTTGACTCGCTTGGCTACCGGCAGGCCCGGGCGGTGCTGCGTGGAGAGACGACGCGCGAGGAAGCTGTTGCCGCAGCGCAGCAGGGGCATCGCAACTACGCGAAGCGGCAGCAGACCTGGTTTCGAAGGGAGCCAGAGGTGCATTGGCTGAAGGGCTTCGGCGATAGAGCCCTAGTTGTAGAACAGGCTGTGGTGTTGGTGGCTAGCTGCCGGTGGTGAAGACCTGCTCGACTCTATTGTTGGCTACGCGGTAGATGGCATATTGGCGTCCGGTTTTGCTTTCGAGGGCGAAGATCAGCTCGGCGCGGTTGTCGGCGTCGGTGTCTACGGCGTCGATGAGCTTCATGCGCGGAATGATGTCGAGGTCGCGCTGTGTGGTGATCTGTTTGTAGAGGACGAGCGGCGTGCCGTTGAAGTCGGGCTGCGCGATCAGCGTGATGTATTTTGCCGCGTCGCCCTGGCCGCTGGTGGCGGAGAAAATGAGTGTGGCTCCTCCGCCGTAGGAGAGCTCATAGGCGGTGAATTGCTCGTCGGTTAACGCGGGGAGGACGGGATTGGCGGGTTTTCTGGTTGTGGTTCTGTGAGCGGCGGGATGATTTGTAACTGTCTTAGTTACATTTTGCGGAGACGGTGCGAGCAACTTCTGTGCAATGGTCTCGAGCGCAGACTGGATCTTTGTTTTGTCTTCGGGATCGGTCCAGGAGTAGACGTAGGAGTGCGGCTGACGGGTTTGGGCATCGGAGACGGCTGCGATCTCTTCGAGATCGTCCTGGTGGCCGCTGAGTTTCGCTGTCTCTATAGCTGAAGGAGCATCGAGCGATTGTAGGTCGGCCGGTTTTCCATATTCGAGATGGGGACGGTCAGGGTCTGTGGCGTTGGTTGCGGTCTCGGGCGCGTCGTTGTCATTCGATTCGGCGGGCTTGTGCAGGACGGGGCGGTCGGGGTCGACTGCGGGCGCTGGGTTGGAGGCGGTGGTGGTTCCGGCGTCGGACGGCGCGTTTGTAGTGTCGGAGCGCTTATGCAGGGTGGGACGATCGGGATCGACTGGATCGCTGGTCTGCGAATTACTTGTCGAGGCGCTGGAAGTGGAGTTACCTGTGGAGTTATCGGCCGGGCGGTGCGCGAAATGCGGTTTGTCGTCGTCTGCATCGCTGACGATGCGCGGCAGATTTCGCGAGCGTTTGAGCTTTGCGAATTGCGGAGCGGCCGGCTTTTGAAATTTGCCAATCGCGATCCATGAGCCTCCTACGTCGGAGGCGGCATTGACGTCGAACAACCCTTTTGGAGTACCTGCGACCTGCAGCACGTATTGGGTTCCGGACTCGACGGTGAGCGGTACGGGCTGCGCGAGATAGAGGCCGCCGGGCTGGTAACGCTCGCCGTCCCATACGGCGATGGGGACGAGGCGGCTGGCGGTGGGCTTGGCGAGATCGCCAGTGTATTCAAGCACGGCAGTGGCGCGCAGGGTGGGAGCATTGGTGTCCTGATCGGGGTCGACGCGGCCTACGTACTGGGCGTGCGCGGGCAGCAGCGAGCCGGTGAGCAGCATAGCGGCTGCGAAGAGAAGGGCGCGGAAGGCGAGTTTTTCGAGGCCCTTGATTTGCGACATGGCGATCCGTGACATAGCGTGGCAGTCTAAGCAACAATCTATAAGACGCGGGAAGGTGGAAGAATGCCGCGCGAGTATGTCTTCTAGAGGAAGTATATGGAACTGCATAAGAAAGTTGCCGATTTTACCCTTCAGGACGACCAGGAAAAGACGGTTCACCTGAGCGATTTCGCGGGCAAGCCCGTGGTCCTGTTCTTTTACCCCAAGGCGGATACGCCGGGCTGCACGATTGAGGCCTGCGGCTTTCGCGACACGTTCAAAAAGCTGCAGAAGGCGGGAGCCGTGGTGCTTGGCATTTCGCGCGATACTCCAAAGGCCCAGCGCAAGTTCAAAGAGAAATACGACCTGCCGTATTCGCTTCTGGCTGACGTGGAGGAAAAGGTCTGCAAGCAGTTTGACGTATTGAAAGAGAAAAATATGTATGGGAAGAAGGTCATAGGCATTGAACGAACCACTTTCCTGATTGGCCCGGATCAGACGCTGTTGAGAGTTTTCCCCAAGGTGAAGCCGGAGGGTCATGCGGAGGAAGTGCTTAGGGAGCTATGAAGCGGTCGGCCAGGGTCCTGTCAGCTAGAGTGCGGCCAGCTAAGAAGCGGTTAGCGGGATTCTGATTGACGGAGGGTCTTCAATAATCCGTTGAGCATGCGGCCTATTTCAGAACTTTCTGCCAGCAGCTTTTGTAGTTGACTTTCGGGCAGGTATCCGAGGCTTTTGGCGAGCTCGAGTTGTGTTTCGAGTTCATAGAGCGAGCCTCTCGCCTGCCCTAGAAAGACAGCAAAGGCCTTGTCGGAAAGCCGCCCGTGGCCTTCAGCGATGTTGCTCGGCACGGAAACCGCCGCACGGCGCAGCTGGCTGGTTAGTCCGAAGATTTCTTTTCGCGGGAAGCCTTGTGTAGTCTCGTAAACATCGCGGGCAAATTGCATCGCGCGTTGCCACACCAAAAGCTCGCGGAAATGGCGAGTCTTCATGTTCGTTGATGGGACTCGAAGTAAAGAACATCCGCAAGAGTACAGAAGTACCGACCTGAGACTGCAGGCCGGTTTCCATCGCCTATGTCCCGACTTCTTTCTCGCCGGTTTTACCTTCGTTCTCCTGATCTGGTGGCGCGGGGCTTGCTGGGCAAAGTGCTCGCTCGGCGCCTGGATGGGGAGTGGCTTTCGGGGCGGATTGTGGAAACGGAGGCTTACTTTGGAAAGGATGACCCGGCGGCTCATACCTTTGCAGGCAAGACCGCGCGCAATGCCGTTCTTTTTGGCCCTCCAGGCTTCGCTTATGTCTATTTCATTTACGGAATGTATTCGTGCCTGAATGTCTCCTGCGAACCGGAGGGTGAGGCGGGTGGTGTGCTGATTCGAGCTCTGGAGCCGACTGCGGGTCTGGCGACGATGGCGAGACTGCGCGGGCTTTCAGCGGAGGCTAAGCCTCGGCTGCTTACTTCGGGGCCGGGGCGTTTGTGCCAGGCGCTTGGCATTACTCGCCTTGGGCAGAATGGGCTGGATATGACGGATGCGGCGTCGGAGTTGCAGATTCTGGACGATGGTTTTCAGCCGGGATCGATTTTGGCGACTCCGCGGATTGGGATTCGCAAGGCGGTTGAGAGGCCTCATCGATTTGTGATCGCGGGGAATGAGTTTGTTTCGGGCTAACGAGCGGTCAGCTGATAAAGCGGTCAGCTAAAGTCCGGTGAGCTGATAAAGCGGTCAGCGGGCTCTTTGGCTGTTTTGGGTTGGGAGGCTGCTTCTGAGTCCCCTCCCAAAGGGACGGCCGCTGACGATGATGTAAAGACGGCACCGGAGGCGCTTATGCCCGTGCGGCGAGCACTTGTGGCCCATAGATACCAGAGAAGCCAGAACGGGGCGGGCCAGAGATTCCAGCGGGAACGGACGCCCGATTCGAGGAAGATCTGGATCAGGATGAGGGTGCTGGCCGAGGCGAGGATGGCGGTGACGGTTCGGGAGCGGGCGCGGTAGGCTCCGTGCAGCAGGGCGGGAATGAGCAGCGACTGGTCGATGAGCCAGGCGTAGGGCGCGACCAAGACGGAGACGATCATCAGCAGGGAGCCGTGTTCCAGCCAATCCCACTCGCGGCGATGCTGGAAAAAATACCACAGCGCCCAGATGCAGCCGACCGCCGCGGGGAGGCCTTGCAGCCATACCGGATGCGGGCTGATGCTGCGGCGTAAAACGACGCTCCAGGCGGGAATGAATTCGCGCGCGATGGCCGGCGCCAGGGCGTGCATCATCTGGCGGTATTGGGTCCACGCGGACGGGTCGAGCAACCAGATGAAAGCAGTGCTGGCGGCAAGAGCTGCGGCTGCGCCGATGGCGATTCGGTAGCGTTTGGTGGTGAGAATCCAGACGATCAGCACGACGCCGAACGGCAGGAACAGGTGAGGCTTGACGGCGCAGAGCCATAGGCTGGCTCCCGCTGAGAATGGATGCGTGCGGTGTAGCCGCAGGAACAGGGCGAGACCCAGCAACGCGAAGAGGGGAATCTGTCCGGCCAGGACGCAGGCGATGGCCGGGCCGAAGCAGTACCCGATGATGTGGATGTAATTGGGGGGACGACCGTGCAGGGTCCAGACCATGCGGACGGAAGCCACCAGGCAGCCAAACAGGCAGAGCGACCACAAGAGGCCGCCTGTTCTGGAGCTGACGAGTCCGAGCGGAAGCGCCAGTGGGAGAGCGGTCGGCGGGTTGAGCATGGTGAGGGACCGCAGGGGCCCGTGGAATCCGGCGACAGATTCGAGCCGCGCGACTGCGTCGGCGTCGTATGGATTGGCGCGGTGGATGAGCTGCTGACCGGCGGTCCAATAGGACAGGAAGTCGCGGACTGAGACGGTGAGCGCGAAGGCCGTCAGGATCCCGGCGATAAGGATGAGCGCGATGAAATCGCGAGAGACAATCCATTGCCGCATGCGCGAGCTCAACGCGTCTCCTTGAGGGGTTCGCGCGACGCTGGCGGAAGCGCGGGTCAGGAATAAGCGCAATTGGATTACCCCCTGGAATCGAAGTGGAGCAGCTTTGAACCTTAATTACGGACTTGCGCTTCTGCTGCTTGCTGTATTTTGTCTTTCCAAAAAACAAAGCGATTTGCCGCCTGCCGTTTAACGGCACATGTAGCCGCTGGGTGAGCGCTAGCCCGGGGGCCAGTGCATCTGGCGTCCTCCCATGAGGTGGAGGTGCAGATGATCTACGGTCTGACCTCCGTCGGGGCCGGTGTTGATTACGATTCGGTAGCCTTTGTCGAGGTTCTGCTGCTGGGCGAGTTGGCTGGCGACGCTGTGGAGATGGCCTACGAGGATTTTTTCCGGCTCGCTGTTCCCTACCTCGGCGAGTGAGGCGATGTGCCGTTTGGGGATGATGAGGGTGTGGGTGGGAGCCTTCGGATTAATGTCGGCGAAGGCTACGGCGTGCTCGTCCTCGTAGATTTTTTGGGCGGGAATTTCTCCGGCGGCGATTTTGCAGAAGATGCAATCCATGGTGTCCATGCTAACGCCGCCCTCACGGAGATACATAGCGCGGATGTTTTCCGGTCGCCCAGGGATCGTAGTGGGCGGCGAAATTCATTCGGTCGGCGGTGGGCGGGTGGCTGTAGGTCCAGAAGACGACGAAGCGATTGGGCTGCGGCACGTCGAGCCAGAGTTCTCCCAATCGCTGGAAGGACTGCGCCATGGTGGTCTGCGGACTGGGCACGAGGCCGTGGATGACTTCTTCTCCGTAAACGTCGGCCTGATGCTCGATGTGGCGGCTGAAGGCGTTGCCGATGGGATCGGCGACAAAGCCGAGGACGGTGACCAGGAGCAGGACGAGGCCGAGCGAGGACCAGTCGTCAAGGGACGGGATGCTCCAGTGGTCTCCGTAGTGGCGCAGCAGCCAGTGGAGGATGCGGTAGGCGATCCAGAAGAAGACGAACATGACCAGGGACGAGAAAAGCAGGCCTTTGGGGATGTGCTGGAGGACGTAATGGCCCTGCTCGTGGCCGTAGATGCCGAGGATTTCGTCGGACGGGACTTCGCGGATAGTCGTGTCCCAGACGACGATGCGCTTGGAGGCGCCGAAGCCGGTGACGTATGCGTTGGGGCCGGTGACTTTGGCGCTGGCGTCCATGACATACATGCGGCTGGGTGGGATGTGGAGGTGGCCGCGCGCGGCTACACGCTCGAGTTGATCGACGAGGGCGGGATCGGCTTTGGCGAGCGGCGAGAAGTGATCGAAGAGCGGGTCGATGACGACGGGGATGACGAAGATGGCCGCGACTTCGACGGGGATTGCGAGTACCCAGAACCAGAACCACCAGCGGCGCGGCGAACGGCGGATGAGCGCGTAGAGGACGGCGAGCGCAATGGTTCCGAAGACCAGGGTGAGAGCGGTGGATTTGCCGAAGTCGGTCAACCACATGCTCCACGGCTCGACCGATAGGCCATAGCGGAGATCGACGCGCTGCATGAGGAGGTCGATGGGCAGGGCGATAACGGTGAGAATCAGGAGCCAGAGGGGCGCGGCGATGAGGCCTTGCATCCATGGGCGCTGGCTGGCGCGGATGGCGAGGTTGCGGATGGCGGAGCCGGCGCGGAGGCGGAGGAGCAAGTACAGGATGGCCACGGTCCAGAGCGTGCCTCCGAAGTAGGCCCAGTTGCCGGCGTGGTAGAGGGCGACGGCCTTGGCGAGCTTGTCTGGCGGGAGGCTGTAGACGGATTGGATGGCGGCCTGGAGCATGCGTAATTACTTCTCGATGTTTTTCTACTTCATTGAATCTATTGATGTTTTAAGAAAAATGAAGGCGGTAAATCATTGAATCTATTAAAGTTCAGCAAACCTGCTTTAATTTCTATAATTTAAGAGCCGGCGCAAGTGCCAGACTATCCTGGTTTTCCTCCGTTCCGGCTGCGGTCGCCGAACGAAATCGGGCATCGCCAATCGCATATTTTTTAAGACGTGCGTAAAAAGCATTTCGGGCACAGACCGGGGGGGTCAAGATATTTTTTCAGTGGCACTTTTCCCAGATTATTCATTCTATTGGGTTTTCAAAATTACCTGCAGCCCTAATTTATTGACTTAGCGGGACTTGCACGCAAGCTATTGTTCGCGTTGTGTTTGGGGAAAAGCGGTGGCTTTTTTATTGATTTCAAGGTGGTTGCTGTTAAATTGTTCATTCTTTTGAAGAGAGGTTCAGTCGTTAGCGCAAAAGGAAAAGGGACCGCGTGTGCGGTCCCTTCTGATTTATTCCCTATTTCTATTCTAGCAGGTTGAGGGGAAATGAAATGCATTTCAGGGGGCGCGAAATAAGGTGCGGCTCCCTTTGGAGCCGGGCTTCTATTCGTGCTTTGGGTCGTTGCGCCTGTCGGCTACACTCTGGCCTGCGGCAGCGACGTACGCTCCTTCGGAGCGGATTTTATGGCACGGCTAAAGCCGTGCCCTTTCATAAAGCCCTTGTTTTTCCCCCACTCAAGCCAAAAGAGGGTTTGAGTGGGCTGCCCGCCACAACTCCGCATGGGCGGAGCGTATCGTACAATGGGACCTGCAAGGTGGCGATTGGCTCTACAGCGGAAGGTGGAGGGCCGTCTAATTAAGAACTCAGGTCCACAATAATCTTCAACACAATTCGGTGCATATTCATGAGGGTGGAAATGACTTCCTTTTCCCAACCTGCTCTGGCTCTCCGAACGTATGCTGATTCTGAAATCCATGTAATCGTCCACCTCCGCAATCGGAACAGTCAAAAGCTCGCCGCCGCTTTGAGGTAGACAGGTTCGGAGGGAGTGTCAGGAAGCCTCTCGGGAGGCATATAGGAAACATCTCACTGAGGGCTACGTCGACTTTGGCACGTTCGGTAACAGAGAAACTGTGTCCGATGAGACTACCCCGACTGGGATCAGGGAGGCGGTGCTTGATCCTGTTGAATCATTGCATCATATCCGGGCAATAGCTCAGCCGTCCCCTCTCGCGTACGGCCTGGTGAGCATCAATCGCTTGTATAGCAGAAGGGTTAGCGCCTGGATTAAATTTCCCCATTTTTCCAGACTGCATAGTCCCCGGCAGACGGGAAGATGGGAAAGTAAACCTTCCCCGCCCGAGGTCCTGGGGGACCGATCTCGACAAGATGGTGGGCAACATGGTCGAGTGCAATTCTGAGGTTTTGGAGGGCGTCCCCAATAATGCGGAAAATCGGTCGGGATGGGCTTGAGAAAGTTTATGTAATAGGTTCGTTGTCCGCTCTCCGTGTCGTCATTGGTAGTGAACTTTATATTGCTCGGAGGCCATGAAGACATCGATTGCATCGCTGGATCGTCAAGTGCTTTTTCGCCCGATTAGATTAGACGTTTGAGCCGATCAAAAATATCCTCTTGCGACCCCATGGGTCAGCTTATCAGATTCGTTTAGATGCAATGGATCTTAACGTTCTTTGGCTCAACGGCAAGCCATTTGGCGCCGGACTTTGATTTGTCGATGTGGTCGTTGCGACTGTCGGCTCCACTCCGGCCTGCGGCAGCGATTTATGCGCCTTCGGAGCGGTTTTTCAACAAGCATTTAAGCGGGCGCGAAAAGAGAGGGAAGAGTAGGTCAAAGCTCAGGTCGACGGTGCAGCGACAGAAAATTTGACCTTGACTTTGTTTTGTCAGGTCCAACGCGATTTGCACCAATCCCAGATTTTCTTTGCGACCTTATCCACTGTTGCCTTGGTGCAATCCAGAGCGAGGTGCCTACGGTTCCAAGGATCACGGCGAATGGAATTTGCCACCATTTCATAGTTTTAATTTCGATATAACAAGATGTCAAACACCCATTTTTCCCATGCCTTGATCCATGGCCTCGTTGGCGAGCCGGTCGGCTTCGCGGTTTTTATTGCGGAGGACGTGCTGAATCTGGAAAGATTCCAGTCCGGCGATGCGCCGCTTTGCTTCTTCATAGAGCGGGCGCAGGTCAGGGCTTTTGACTTTGTACTGGCCTTTGATCTGTTTCACCATCAGCTCCGAATCAGAGACGACTTTGAGCCGGGGGTGTTCATATCTGAGCGCAAATTCGAGCGCGGCTAGCAGGCCGGAGTATTCGGCGAAGTTGTTGGTTCTTATAGCCAAGATATTCGCTCAGTTCGGCGACTTTTGCGCCGTGTTCGTCCTGAATGTAGACGCCGAAGCCGGCCGGGCCGGGATTGCCGCGTGCGCCGCCGTCGCAGAAGGCGGTGATCATGCCCTGCTGAGTTTGGAGCTTCGACCGGCCATAAATGGCCGGTTCTGAATTGGTTGTGCTGCTGGTCCATAAAGCGAGTGTAGATTAGCGGCGGTCAAAGTTTCTCCACTGATTTCCGCTAACAAATCGCGAAACGTTGCGTCTGGTGGGTAAGGATGGGTGTGCCCCGTTTTGGAGGCGGCACCCAGAGGAGTTCGTTATGCCTGCTGACGCCCTGCGCCTACCCTCCCCGGCTCCGACCCGGTCTGCCACCCAAACCGGGCCGTCCCGCCAGAAGATACAATCCTCGCGAGAGATGGACCCGAACGCCCGCGCCTCGGAAAACGAACTGATTCGCGAAGCTCAGCAAGGTTCGCGCACAGCCTTTGAGGCTCTCGTGCGTCAATATGATCATGCGGTCCTGCGATTGGCTCTGCATCTGACCGGTTCGGAGTCCGACGCGGAGGACATTCATCAGGAAGCATTTCTCAAGGCGTACCGGTATCTGGGGAATTTTCGCTTTGAGTGCTCTTTCTACACGTGGATTTACCGCATTGTGACGAATCTTTGCCTGGATCTGCTGCGCCGGCGGAAGTCGCGGCGGGAAGATCAGGCGGTGATGATCGACTCCAGCGGCGAAGAGATGGATTTGCTGAGCAACGTGTCGGATGACCGGGCGAGCGCGAATCCGGACCGTGAGCTGAGCAGGAAATTTCTGGGAGAGCGGATTTTGTCGGCGCTTGAGCAGCTTACTCCGCGGGAACGGATGGTGTTTGAGTTGAAGCACTATCAGGGACTGCGGCTGAGAACGATCGGCGAAATGCTGAATACGACGGAAGAGACGGCGAAAAATACACTCTTCCGCGCGACCAGGAAGCTACGGGCAAACCTGGCGCAGGTACGGTAGGACTGGCCGTCCAGGCCTACGCGCTTCGCAAAAACTTTTGAGGCAGTGAGGCAAGGAAACGTCATGAAGTGCGAATCGGCACAGCAAAATATCGCTCTGGCAGCGTGGGGAGAGCTTCCCGACGAGCAGAGATTGCAATTGGAACAGCACCTGGCAACTTGCGAGGCGTGCCGGGAGGAGCTTGAGGCTGTTCAGGGGCTGGCGAAGGCCATGGCTCTGCTGCCGGTGGAGGAGCCCTCGGCGAATCTGCTGGCGCGCACGCGGCTTCGGCTGGAAGAGGCTCTCGACTCGCTGCCCAGGGAAAACTGGCTGGTGCGTTTCTCGCAGCGATTCTCGCTGGGCATGTCGCGGCTTCGGTCGGCTCCGCTGGCGGCTTCGGCTCTGCTGGTTCTTGGCGCGGCGGCGGGCGCGTACGGCGGCTATCGCGCCGGCGTTCGCGTGCATGATGCGGCGCAGGCAGCCATGATTCTCCATGCCGTTCAGCAGAACGATTCGAGTGCGCGGATTGCCAGCGTAAGCAGCATTGTGCAGGAACCGAACTCGGAAAACGTGGTGGTGAATTACAACCGGCTGGTTCCGGATTCGATTCGCGGCTCGCTCGACGATCCGCAGATTCGGCAGCTTCTGCTGCTGGGCGCGCAGAACCGCGTTGATACTGATGTGCGCGACGACTCGGTGGGGTTGCTGGCGGAC
This sequence comes from uncultured Acidobacteriaceae bacterium, assembly GCA_963783805.1. Classification (GTDB taxonomy): domain Bacteria; phylum Acidobacteriota; class Terriglobia; order Terriglobales; family Acidobacteriaceae; genus Silvibacterium. The sequence continues at coordinate 26,006 of CAWAPC010000018.1, forward strand.
GAATGCCGCGCGGGACACCAGTGCGCGGATGGACCGATTCGCAACGCGTTGATGGTCGCCATGCTGTATGACAAGAGCCCGTCGGTGCGGCTGAAGGCGCTGGATGGGCTTCAACCTTACATCGGAGATGATATGCGGGTGCGCGATGCGGTGCTCGAGTCGTTGATGAACGACAGCGATGCACAGATTCGCGCTGAGGCGATCGGACTGCTTACGCCTGTCGAGGCGGATTCGAGCGTGCGCGAAGTGCTGCGTGCGGTCGCGACCCAGGACGATAATCCGCATATCCGGACTGTCTCACAGCAGGTGCTGGATTCGGCTCCGCAGATTCAGTAGGGTGCTTGCCGCACGGGCACACGCGCTTCGCGCCATTCTCGAGGCGCTTTAGCGGCCACTCCCGTTGGTCGTGGGTTTAGAGGCCAGACGCTTGATGCTAGTGAGGTCTTTCTGCCTCGGAATCAAAAAAAATAGAGTTCGATAGGGCTCTCGAAGAGCCGGGCGATGCGGAAGGCTAACGGCGGGCTGGGATCGAATTTGCCTGTTTCGATGGCGCTGACGCTCTGACGAGAGACTTCGAGGCGCGCGGCGAGATTTGCCTGACTCCAGTTGCGCTCGCGAGACAGCGGGGGATCAGGAGCACCAAGCCGAGGAATGGGACTGCGGGGGGCGAGGAAAATCAGTGGGTTGAGTGGCGCGCATCTTAGCTAATCGGCGATGATGGTTGGCATGTCAATCAAGATGAACCGGCGGAAGTTTGTTGCAGGAATGGCGATCGCACCCTTTGCGGCGCGGGCGTGGGGAGCGAGGATGATCGCGGGAATCACGGATAGATTGCTGTTTGTGGGGACGCAGACCACGCCCGGCACCAGTAAGGGTATTTACACGTATCGCTTTAACGAGGGCACGGGCGAGCTTTCGCGGCAGGAGCTGGCGGCGGAGGTCGAGATGCCGACGTTTCTGGCGCTGTCGCCGGATGGTAAGAATCTTTACTCCGCGAATGAGGCGGATGATTTCCAAGGAAAAAAGAGCGGAGGGGTATCGGCGTTCGCGGTGCATGGCGCGAAGCTGACTTCGCTGAATGCAGTGCTCGCTGGAGGGACAGGAACCTGTTACGTGTCGGTGGACCATACGGGGCGGGCGGTGTTCTGCGCGAACTACAACAGCGGAAGCGCGTCGTCGTTCCATGTGGATGGTTCAGGCGGCCTGAGCGCGGCGGTTTCGAATTTCCAGTACCACGGACATGGGCCGGTGGCCGACCGGCAGGAAGGGCCCCATGCGCACCGCGCGATGGTTTCGCCGGACAACGGCTTTTTGCTGGTGAACGATCTCGGGCTGGACTGCATTCACATTTACAAGCTGGATTCGGCGACGGCGAAGCTGACTCCGAATGATCCTCCGCAGTGGACTTCGTCGCCGGGCTCGGGGCCGCGCGCACTGCGCTTTCATCCCAACGGGAAATGGGCGTACTGCGTGGACGAGCTGGATTCGAGCGTGCAGGTTTTGCGCTGGAATGCTCAAGCGGGGACGCTTACGCTGATCCAGAAAGAGCGGCTGATTCCGAAGGACTATAGCGGCCCCACGTCGACGGGCTGCGACATTGTGATTACGCGCAACGGTGATTTTGCCTATGCGGCGAATCGCGGTTATGACTGCCTGGTGAGCTTCGGCGTGGATCCGGAGACGGGAAGGATCAAGTTTCTTGCTCGCACGAGCAGCGGCGGCAAGGTTCCTCGCGACCTTACGCTTGATCCGTCGGAGAGGTTTTTGCTGGCGGCCAATCAGGAGTCGGACAATATCGCGGTGTTTGCGCGGGATGCGAAGACGGGTCTGCTGGCGGAGACGGGAAAGAGCTTTCCGCTGTCGAGGCCGCAGTGCCTGGTGTTTGCCCGATAAGGGCGGCTACTTCCCTGCTCTCAGCGGGTGCAGTTTGTAGAGGATGAGCTGATCACGGTCGGGATCGTCGAAGGCGTTGAAGCTGGCGACCTGTTCGAGACGGTATTGCATTTCGAGATCGGCCTGGGTTCCGGGGTCGAGCTCGTTCCATGTGGCGTACCAACCGGGCTGGTAATACTGCGTGCGAACCTGGAGATCCCACGAGCCGAAGTCGTCGCAGATGGCGGGCAGGCCGGTGACGAGCGTGATTTCATCTCCGCTGATGGAAAGAAGCAGGCGGTTGCCGTTGGGGTGCTGGTTAATGTAGCGGGTGAGACCGTTGGCTGCGTCCAGCCATGTGAATTCAGGATGGCGCGCCCAGTGGATCATCTGGCGAAGATTTGCGGCCGTTGAAAGAACGAGCACAATGGCGGCGGCCGTTCCGGCTGCGGTTACGGCGTGGGGCAGCAGGCGCACGAACGCGGGAGATTCCGCGCGGAGTTCGTTTACGAGGTGCTCCAGTGCAAGCGCGAGAGCGATCGCCAGAGAATAGGCGAGGACCTGGTAATAGCGCGGCTGCACGTTGTTGTGCCATGCGATGAAGAAGATGTATCCGGCAGTGGCCAGCAGAGACGCGAGGAACAAAGGATTGCGCCAGATTTTTCGATAGAGCAGTGCCGAGAGACTGAGTAGAGCCAACAACAGAAATATGAGCGCAGGACTGATCCAGAGGGTTCCTTGCAGCGCGTACCAGATGGCGGCGGCCCAGCCGCTGACGCCCAGAGGGCGGTCGTATTGATTGGCCGTGAAGAGGTAGCGGTAATCGACGAGGTAATGCGGACGCACCCAGAGGAAGTAGTAGGCAGTCCAAGGGAGGGCGGCCGCGATAGTTGCCGTGGCGATGGCCTTGACGCGCGCGGCGACTGCGGGGCCTGAGCTCTTCCAGAGAAGAAAGAGCGTGGACGGCAGCAGGAAGATTGCTGTCGTTTTGGTGAGGATCATCAGGCACATGCAAAGGCCGCAGGTTGTAAAGGCTGCGCTTCGCGCGGCGGCTGATTGCGGAAGGCGCAGGGCGATCAGCCAAGAGACGAGCAGAAAAAAGACGAGCAGCGGCTCAAGAATAGCGAGGCGGCTGAAGGCGTAGACGAAGGCATTCGCTGCGAGCAGAGTTACAGCGAGCAATGCGGTCCATGGCGGGGCCTGCGTGCGAACGGCGAAGTATACGAGCAAGAGATCTACGGCGAAGATGGCGAGAATCAGCAGACGGGCGGGGGCGAGGCCGACTCCGGTGAAGCGGAAAACGGCCAGCTCGAGCGCGGGCAGCACGGGCAGGGCGATGGCGGCGTTGAAGCCTCCGGGCCGATACCAGGAACCGAGCGCGTAATGATCGATAGCGGCTTTGCCGTACCAGCCTTCATCGGTGTACTTCGAGTAGTCCATCCACGGGGAGTTGTTGGGGAAATCGGCGCGGGGATGGACGGCATGGACGGCAATGAGCGCCAGGATGGCTGCGGTCCAAAGCCAATAGAGGAACGTCCGTTTCATAGGAACGGGTGGATCCCTTCTGGGACACAGGATTTTCACAAATAAAAAACGAAGCGGATTGGACGAAGTGTACCAGCCTTCTGCCGGGGAAGGCTGGATTTTGTGACACAGCCGCTCGGGAAGCCAGCGCGAAACCGTTACCGTGAAACCGTCATCTTGAAACGGGGACCGGCTCGCGCAGCCATCCGTAGAGCGGAAACTGGTTGGCGAGCTCGAGCACCTGTCCGCGAATCTGCTGGAGCGCCTGCGGATCGTTGCGGCGTTCGAGCGCCTCTACAATCCACTTGCCGATGGTGCGCATCTCGGCTTCCTTCATGCCGCGGGTGGTGAGCGCAGGCGTGCCGATGCGGATGCCGCTGGGCTTGAGCGGCGGATTTACGTCATAGGGGATTGCGTTTTTGTTCACGGTGATGCCGGCCTCGCCCAGCGCCACTTCGGCTTCGCTGTCCCAGTATGCCTTTGGCGAATACATCTACGAGCATCAGGTGAGTGTCGGTGCCTCCGGAGACGATGCGGAGGCCTTCGTTCTGCAGGGTTTCTGCCAGGACTTTGGCGTTGGTTACGATCTGCTTCGCGTAGGTTTTGAATTCGGGTTGCAAGGCTTCTTTGAAGGCGACGGCCTTTGCGGCGATGATGTGGACGAGCGGGCCGCCCTGCTGGCCGGGAAAGACGCTTTTGTCGATGGCGGCGGCGAACTGCTCCTGGGAGAGAATCATTCCGGCGCGGGGTCCGCGCAGCGTCTTGTGGGTGGTGGTGGTGGTGATGTGCGCGTGCGGCACGGGCGACGGATGTACTCCGGCGGCGACGAGGCCGGCGAAGTGGGCCATGTCGACGATCAGCAGCGCGCCAACTTTGTCGGCGATCTGGCGCATGCGGGGAAAGTCGAAGGTGCGCGGGTAGGCGCTGCCGCCGCCGATGATGACCTTGGGCTTTTCGCGTGACGGCGATGGATTCGAGCTCGTCGTAGTCGATGCTGCTCGGTGTCTTTGCGGACGGCGTAGGAGGCGACCTTGTAGAGCTTGCCGGAGAAGTTGAGCTTGTGGCCGTGGGTGAGGTGGCCTCCGTGGGCGAGACTGAGGCCGAGGATGGTGTCGCCGGGTTGCAGCACGGCCATGTAGGCGGCGGCGTTGGCCTGCGAGCCGGAGTGCGGCTGCACGTTGGCGTGCTGGGCTCCGAAGAGCTGTTTGGCGCGGTCGCGGGCGAGGTTTTCGACGATGTCGGCGTATTCGCAGCCGCCATAGTAGCGGCGTGCCGGGATAGCCCTCGGCGTATTTGTTGGTGAAGACCGAACCGGCGGCCTCGAGCACAGCCTGGCTTACGAAGTTTTCCGAGGCGATCATCTCGAGGCCCTCGTGCTGGCGGAGAATTTCATGTTCGATGGCGGCGGCGATCTCGGGATCGGCCTGGGCGAGCTTGAGAGACATGCGGTCGGTCATAGGAAGATTGTAGCTGGGGACTAGCCCCTTCGGCTTCGCTCAGGGCAAGCTTCCCAGGGGACTCGCCCCTTCGGCTTGGCTCAGGCAAGCTGTCCAGGCAACCGCGCTTCGCGCCCGGCACACGAAAGCCCACCTCGTCTTGAGCGCCGTTAAGCTTCTTGTCCGCGTTGCGGAGAGGTTCGGAGCCGACCGCGGAATGTCCAGTAAACAAAGACAAAATAGGCCGCGGCCAGCGCCATCCCGAAGCCCCACCAGATCAAGCCAAACGATAAGCCATAATGCCCGGCTATCGCCTTCGAAATGGTGATGTCGTATGCGGGGTTCACGGAGGAGGGCATAAGAACCGGATAAAGAGCAAAAGCTGCCCCGAGCAGCATTGCGGCGAGATAGATGGCGCTGCATGCGAAGCTCCTCGCATCGTTTTCCCTGAGCATGAACAAGAGCATCATTCCCAGACCTGCGGCAACCGCCGCCGGGAGGATGAAGCCGGCGGGATGGTGTACATAGTTGGCCAGCGACTGACGCCGCACATAAATTGTCGCGCCCAGACTCAACATTGTGAGTCCCACGAGAGGCGGCCACAGCATCATCCCGAAGAGATGTGCCCGCTTCCGCATGGCTCCTTCTGTCTTGAGCGCGAGGTAAAGCGCTCCATGTTCCGCAAGTGCAGTCAGCGCGAGAATACCGCCAAGGACGGTGTACCAATCCAGAATGCCGGGATAGGGCCCGGTGCGGAAATTGGACCAGAGAGGGAGGAAGAAGTAACTATCCGGCCCGATCGGTACGCCTCGTATCACGTTGGCCAGAGCTGCCCCGAAAAGGATCGCCAACAGCGCGCTCGCGAAGAAAAACAGTCCATCGAAGAAGTCCTGCCAGATTTCCAGGCTGAAGTGCGTACGCAACTCCACGGCGATACCGCGGAGAATCAGCAGCCACAGGACAATCATCAGGGGCAGATAAAATCCGCTGAATGCTGAGGCATAGAGCAGGGGAAACGCGAAATACAGGGTTCCAGCAGTGGCAACAAGCCACACTTCATTCCCGTCCCAGACGGGCCCGATCGTTCGCAGGGATGTTTCCCGCTCCTGGTTCGTTCTGGCCACCAGCAGGTGGAGGGCTCCAACGCCGAGGTCGAATCCGTCCAGAACAACATAAAGCGCCAGAATGAATGCCACCAGCCAGAACCAGATTGTTCCCATAGGATCGGACTCCTCCGCACGGAATTGCGAGCAGTTGCTCAGGCCGCCGACACAGGCCGGCCCGTGCTCATTTCATCGGCCAGCTCGCGCTCCGGCCCCCTCTCGATGACGTGATAGACCAGCAGCACAAACAGCAGCGACAGCACCGTATACATGCCCATGAATCCCAGCAGCGTAAACATAATGTTCCCGGTCGAGACGTGGGGGGAGTATCCGGCTGCGGTCCGTAGTTGGCCGTAGACGAGCCAGGGCTGGCGTCCTGTTTCGGCGGTGATCCAGCCGGCGGTATTTGCGATGTAAGGGAAAGGGAAACTGAGCATCAGGGGCCAGAGCAGCCATCGCGTGGTGAACAGTCTTCCCCGCCAGAGAAAGAGCGCGGCCAGTCCCATCAGGGCGAAGAAACAAGTGCCGAGCCCGACCATGATGTGATACGCAAAGTACACCAGCGGAATGTTGGTGGGCCACTGATCGCGCGGGTAGGCATCGAGCCCTCGGACCACTGCGCGAGGCGTTCCGTACGCCAGGAAGCTGAGGATGTCATTCACGGCCAGAGGGTTGTCGATTCTTTCTTCCTCAACATTGGGCTGGCCGACGAGCACGATCGGCGCGCCCTTCTCGGTGTGGAAGAGTCCTTCCATGGCGGCCGTTGTCACGGGCTGATGACGCGCCATGTATTTGCCGTGCAGGTCTCCGGTGGGAAAGATTTGAAGAATGCAGGCGATCACTCCAGCGATTACACCTGTCCGCAGAAAGATCCGCGCATGCTCCTGATGCTTGCTTATGAGGAGGTAATAGGCCCCGGTTGCGGACATCACGAAGGCCGCAGTGGTGACGGCGCCGCTCATGGTGTGCGCGTATTGAATGAGAGCCCAGGGATTTGTGAGCAGCTTCCAGAAGCTGCTCACCTCAAACGAACCGTTGGTGCCCATCCGATAGCCCACGGGATGCTGCATCCACGCATCCGTCACGATGATGAAGTAGCCGGACATCCAGGAGCCGAGGAATACGGCGAGCGCGGTCCACCAGTGGGCCCATCGCGACAAGCGCTGTTCGCCAAAAAGAAACAGCCCGAGGAATGCCGATTCGAGAAAGAAGGAGAACACGCCCTCCATGGCCAAAGGCTGCGCGATGACGCTGCCGGTCAGCCGCGAAAACTCGGCCCAGTTCGTTCCGAACTGGAATTCCATGGGAATGCCCGTCACAACTCCCATCACGAAGTTAATCGCGAAGATGCGCGCCCAGAAACGGGCTGCGTCGTCGAAGCGCCCATCATTGCGCCGGATGGCCATCGTCTTAAGCGCGACAATAAGCAACGCGAGCCCCATGGTGAGTTGAGGGAAGAGATAGTGATAGGTGATAGTGAATGCGAAGTGAAGGCGATCGTAAAAATCGCGGTCTGTCACAGTGAACTCCAGCAGGGAGGGGCCTGCACAGTGGGATGCTCGGAAGGCCCTGCGGGTGCGACAAATCCATCGGGAAGCGGGGCAGCGGCAGAGCCGATCAAACCACAGCAACAGGCGTACAGCGAATCAGGTTGAAGAACGGGGGCTATGTCATGGTTTGCGCGGAGAGAAACTGACTGGCTGAGCGGCGGAAATTTCAGTAGAAATGCAGTATGGCGGGAAGAGAGTGGGAGTATTCGCTGCGGGTTTGCGGGCCGGGCGACGAGGAAAAGCTCGCGCTGGTGGGCGCGGCAAGCTTTCTTGAGGCGTTTGCGGGTTTTTTGCCGGTGAGGATGTTCTGGCGCATTGCCGGAACCAGCATTCTGTGCAGAAGTATGCGAAGATGCTGGCCGACGCCGGAGACGCATGCCTGCGTGGCCGAAGTAAAAGACGCTCCGGTGGGCTATGCGGTGCTTTGTCCGCCCGATATGCCGGTGCCGTTCACGCCGGACGATATTGAACTGAAGCGGATTTATCTGCTGCACCGGTTTCAGGGGTCGGGGATTGGCGCGGCGCTGATGGACTGGTCCGTCGAGACGGCGCGGTCGCTGGGCAAGCGGCGTTTGCTGCTGGGTGTGAACGCCGAGAATGACAAGGCGGTGGCCTTTTACCTGCGGCATGGCTTTGAGCATGCGGGAACGCGGAAGTTTCAGGTGGGGAATACCATCTGCAGCGATTTCATTCTGGCGCGGAAGCTTGAAACGTGAGCCGCATTGGCCGATAGTATTTCTGCATGGCGTTCCATTGCGTAGAATTTTTTGTGAGGGTGGAGTGAATCAGCAGGCTTTGAAGTCTGTTCTGAAAACGGATACATTGGAAGTCGAAGATGTTGCCGGCGCTGGGAGGAAAGGTTTCATCGCTGCGCCGCAATGGAATGGAGCTGTTGCAGGCTCCGCTGCGACCCTATGCGGCGCGCACGGCTGCGATGGGCTTTGAGGAGAGCGACGCCAGCGGGTTCGATGAGTGCTTGCCTTCGGTTTCGGAGTGCGTGATTGCGGGGCCTTCGGGCGAGATTCGCATTCCCGACCATGGAGAGTTCTGGCGTTTGCCGTGCGAGGTCGAGCAGCGTGGATCGAACGAAGTGCGGTTGACGGCGACCGGGTCAGTTCTGCCGCTGCGATTTGAGCGAACGCTAAAGCTGGAGGGAGAGACGTTGCACATTGGCATACCGGCTGGAAAATGTGGGCGAGGCTGAGGTCGGCTATGCGTGGTCGGCACATCCGCTGTTCTGCGTCGATGCGGGAGACTTGATTGTGCTGCCGTCGTCGGTGGATTGGGTCAGGGTTGAGGGATCGGCGCATGAGCGGCTTGGGGCAAAGGGAACACTCCATCGCTGGCCAATTGCGGAGGGGCGGGGCGGCGAAAAGATTGATCTTTCAACGGCTGGGAATGTAAGCGATGACATTGGCGATAAGCTCTATGCTCCGGCTCCCGAGGATGGATGGGCTGCGATTGAGCGGAGGCGGGCTGGGCTTCGGGTCCAGGTGGGATTCGATCCGGCGCTGTGTCCATATTTGGGCTTGTGGGTTTGCTTTGGAGGATGGCCGGAGGGGCGGGACAAGCCGCCAGCAATGCGTTGCCCTCGAACCTTGCACGGCGGCTGGAGATTCGCTGGCAGAGGCTCTAGAAAAGGGATGGGCGCGGAGGCTTGCGCCGGGGCAGTCCTCCTTATGGTGGATGACAATCGCTGTGAGTGAGATATTGTAAGGACTCACCCTGTAATTGGCGGGTGCGCCGTTGGCCCGCGAGGTTTTTGCGATGCTTGATGTAACCGTTACCACCGAGCTGCACGAGGAGCGATTCGGGCAGAGGCCGCGCGTGTTCGCGGCTCCGGGCCGGGTGAACCTTATCGGCGAGCATACGGATTACGCCGATGGGTTTGTGATGCCCGCCGCGATCGACTTCGCCACCTTCGCTGCTATCAGTCCGCGCGAGGACGGCGCTATCGTTCTTCGCTCAGAAAACTTTCGCGAGCAGTTGAAGTACGCGGCCGATGATTTGCCCCAGCAGGCCAGAGGGCACTGGAGCGACTATCCGCTGGGCGTGCTTTCGGTTCTGCGGGAAGAGGGCGTGGAGGTTCCGGCTTTCAGCATGACGCTGAACGGGGATGTTCCGCTGGGCGCGGGACTCAGTTCTTCGGCAGCGATTGAAGTGGCGACCATGGTTGCGGTTCTGAGCCTGAGAGACACGAAGATTTGCCTGCCGCAGATAGCGCAGCTCTGCCAGCGCGCGGAGAACGGATACGTCGGGGCTTCGACCGGCATTATGGACCAGTTCACTGCCTGCTGCGGCGCGGCGGATCACGCGCTGCTGCTGGACTGTCGCAGCCTGGAGTTTCGTCTTGCGCCGATACCGTCGAATTTGAGCCTGGTGATCTCGAATACGATGGTGAAACACTCGCACGCGGGCGGCGAATACAACTTGCGGCGCGCCGAGGTTGAAGAGGGTACGGCCATCCTTCGGCGTCATCGCCCGGAGATCAAAAAATTGCGCGACGCTACCATGGACGACCTGAACAAGTGGGGTGGCGAGATGCCGCTGGGCGTGTTGAAGCGGACGCGCCACATCATTACGGAGGACGAACGTACGGTTGCGGCTGCCGACGCGCTTGAATCCGGAGACCTGAAGACGCTGGGGCGGCTAATGTACGAGGCCCACGCGAGCTATCGCGATGATTTTGAAGCAAGCTGCCCGGAGGCCGATGTTCTGGTTGAGCTTGCATCCAGGGAAGAAGGCTGTATTGGAGCGCGACTGACTGGGGGAGGGTTCGGAGGCTGCACGGTGAATCTTGTGGAAACGGCCCATGCGCGGCAGGTTTTCAGACAATTTGCGCCAGGGTTACAAACAAGCCACCGGCATCGTTGCCGATATTTACCTGTGCCATGCCTCGGCGGGCGTGCACGAAGTTAAAGGCTGACGGAAGGGTTGTCGTTTTTCAATAGCTTACGGGCTAAAACGATTTTTCCAAAAGAAACGTTTACCTGCCGGGCGAATTGGTAGAAGATAATTCGATGCCGGTTAGTAAATTGGCATCGAAATATCGGAGACCTATTTAATGAGTTTTGCCTGGCGGTCACAGGACCTCTCTGACCGCAATCCCGTTGCCTACCTTTCCATGGAGATCGCCGTAACTCCGACGATGCCGACTTACAGCGGTGGCCTTGGCGTGCTCGCTGGAGACACGCTGCGCGCCGCTGCCGATATGGGGTTGCCGCTGGTTGCGGTTACGCTTGTGCATCGCTGCGGATATTTTCAGCAGCATCTGGATGCAAATGGGGGCCAGACCGAAGAGGCGCAGCCGTGGAGGCCGGAAGACTATTCTTGCGGCAGAAAAGCCGGTTGTGTGGCTTACAATTGAGGGCCGCAGTGTGGCGATCCGCGCCTGGCGATACGACATGGAGGGTGTTACCGGGCACATTATTCCCATTTATTTTCTCGATACGGATCTCGAAGAAAACGATCCCGTGGACCGCAAGCTGACGGATCGTCTTTACGGCGGCGACGGCGATAACCGCCTGCGCCAGGAATCCGTGCTGGGCATGGGTGGCGCGCGCATTCTTGACGCCCTGGGCTATCAGCCGGCGGTGTATCACATGAACGAGGGCCATGCCGCGCTGCTTACGGTGGCGCTTCTCGAGCAGGAGCGGCACGGCGGCAACGTCGACAGCGCCAGCGACGAGGACATCGATTCGGTACGGCAGCGCTGCGTCTTCACGACGCATACGCCGGTTCCGGCGGGCCACGACCGCTTTTCGCCGGAGCAGGCTTACCGGATTCTCGGGAATGATCGCACCCGGCTTCTGGAGCGGGTGGGTGCCTTTCACGATGGCCTGCTGAACATGACCTACATTGCGCTGCGCTTCTCGCGATTTGTGAATGGCGTCGCGATGCAGCACGGCAAGGTATCCCGCGAGATGTTTCCGGACTATTCGATCGGCGCGATTACCAACGGCGTTCATGCCGGAACGTGGACGGCGCCGTCGTTTCAGGCAGCGTTTGACCGACACATGCCGCGCTGGCGGCAGGACAATCTCGCGTTGCGCTATGCCATTGATATTCCTGAAGGCGAGATTGCTTCGGCGCACGCCGAAGTCAAAGCGCGCGCTGCTGGCCGCGGTGAAAGACCGCAGCGGCGAAGAAATGCGTCCGGAGATCTTTACCCTGGGATTTGCGCGCAGGGCCGCGACCTACAAACGCAGCGACCTGCTCTTTCACGATCCGGAGCGGCTGGTGCGGATGGCGCAAGAATTCGGCGGGTTGCAGATTGTTTATGCGGGCAAGGCGCATCCCGCGGATGAGCCGGGCAAGGCGATGATTCGGCACGTGATTGAGCTGGCAAAGCGGCTGAACTCGGACGTGCTGAAAATTGTCTACCTCGAAAACTACGAGTGGACGCTCGGCGCACTGATGACGGGCGGCGTCGATCTGTGGGTCAATACGCCCAAGCGGCCGTATGAGGCCTCGGGGACCAGCGGCATGAAGGCGGCGCTGAACGGCGTCCCAAGCCTCAGCATTCTGGATGGGTGGTGGATCGAGGGATGGATCGAGGGCGTCACAGGATGGGCCATCGCGGACCACGACGAAGAGTCGGGCGAGGCCAAGTCGCTTTATGAACATCTGGAGCAGACAATTCTGCCGCTCTACACGCGCGAGCCCGAGCAGTGGCAGCGCATCATGCGCTCGACGATTGCGCTGAACGGATCGTATTTCAACACGCAGAGGATGCTCGAACAGTACGTGCTGAATGCGTACTTTCCGGAAAGCGCAGTGAAGGACCAGAACGGATCTCTGGAACCGGCGATGGCGAAGTAGGCAAATCCCGCCTCAAATTCAACGCAATTTTGAGGTTCGCGCAATCGTGCCAACTTATAATCAGGCTTTGACAGAGCAGGAGAAGTTATTGGCGAATTCTACCCCTGTTGTTGAGGGAAAAACGGTTCGTGCGCTCTGCGTCGACCTCGACGGCACGCTGGTGAAGAGCGATACGCTGGTGGATTCTGTGCTGCTGCTTGTCCGGACTCATCCGCTCCAGGCGGCGCTTGCTCCTTTGTGGCTTAGAGGCGGCAAGGCCGCATTCAAAGCGCAGTTAGCGTCCCGCGTTACGCTCGATGTGAGCCATCTGCCGTGGAATCGGCAACTGCTGGACTACCTGGCAGGACAGCACGCGATGGGCCGCAAACTGTATCTTGCGACAGGAGCCGATTCCAGCGTGGCCCAGCGCGTCGCAGACCATCTTGGGCTTTTTGAAGCGGTGCTGGCCAGCGACGGGGAGACGAACCGTACGGGCAATCACAAACTGGCAAGTCTTCAGGAGCGGTTTCCAGACAAGGGTTTTGATTACGTAGGCAACGCGTATCCGGACGCGCTGCTGCTTGCCCAATGCGGCGAAGCAATGGTGGCGAATCCCACGCGTTCGCTGCGCGCGAAAATCCGATCGCGCAAAATTCCTGTCAGCCGCAGGTTTGAAGATCGTGCGGCTGTCTGGAAATCTTTCTTGCGAGCCATTCGGCTGCATCAGTGGGCAAAAAACATTCTTATTTTTGTGCCGCTGCTGCTGGCGCACGCAACCAAGGTTCCGCTGCTGCTCGAGGCTGTATTGGCATTTTTTTGCTTCGGCCTGTGCGCGTCTGCTACCTATGTCGTCAACGACCTGCTGGACGTTGAGACAGACCGGCGGCACCCGAAGAAGCGCCGTCGCCCTTTTGCCGCAGGAGACCTTCCGGCAAGTAGCGGCATAGCGATTGTTGCGCTCTTCCTGGCGGCAGCGTTTACGGGGGCGGCCTTTCTGCCCCGCGCTTTTCTCGGCTGGCTGCTTGTCTATCTGGTGACGACACTTGCTTATTCTCTGCGCCTGAAGCGGGTTGTGCTGGTAGACGTGGTGTTGCTTTCAGGGCTTTATACGCTGCGCCTTCTGGCGGGGGCGGCGGCGGTGAATGTGAAAATTTCTCCCTGGCTCGCGGCTTTTTCCATTTTGCTGTTTCTCTCGCTGGCCATTGTCAAGCGGTTCAGCGAGCTGCAGAATGTTCGCGCCCAAAGCGGGGCGATCTCGAATGGCCGCGGATACCTGCTCTCCGACATCGAACAACTGCGCAGTTTCGGTACGGCGAGCGGTATTGGCGCAGTAGTGATTTTCTCGCGGTATATCAATGGCGCCGGAGAGGTTGGCCTGTACCGACACCCGGGACGACTGTGGCTGATTATGCCGCTGCTTATATTGTGGATATTCCGAGTGTGGCTGCTGGCTTCGCGAGGCGATCTCGATGAAGACCCTGTGATCTTCGCTGTGACGGATCAGACGAGTCTGCTGATTGGTTTGAGCGTGGCCCTTATCGTCTTTCTAGCGACTGTTTAAACTCAGAGTGACAGGAAGACTGGAACGCATGCCACAAGAATCTCCTCGCCCGGGCTTTGAAAGCTGGGGACGCTATCCAAAACTCGATGCCGCTATCGTGCCGCTGAACTGGACCTGCGATTTTCCTCTGCGTCCACCGCCAGCGACACGCATGCTGCCGGTTGGAGCGGGACGCAGCTATGGAGACGTTTGCCTGCTGGGACATGGAACGCTGCTGCGGACGCGCGGGCCGGGACTTTCGGGAGGCATGGACCGACTCCTTGATTTTGACCGCGCGACCGGGGTTCTGTGCTGCGAGGCGGGCACGACGCTGGGGGAAATTCTGGATTTTGCCGTGCCCCGGGGTTTTTTCCTGCCGGTCTCTCCAGGAACCAAGTACGTGACTGTAGGCGGAGCGATTGCCAATGACATTCACGGCAAGAATCATCATGTAGCAGGGACATTTGGCCGCCACGTGCTGCGTTTTGAAGTGGTGCGTTCGGACGGTACCCACCTGATCTGCTCGGCGGCGCAGAATACGGAGTTGTACGCGGCCACTATCGGCGGGCTGGGGCTCACGGGACTGATTGCCTGGGCGGAGATCAAGCTTCGCCCGATTGTGTCGCGACGTATCCAATATATTGGGATCAAATTTTCCGGTATCGAGGAATTTGTCGCGCTGTCCGAAGCGCACTCCAAGAACGAATACACGGTTTCCTGGCTTGATTGTGTTGCGACGGGACGTAATTTTGCGCGCGGCATCTTCATGGCCGGGGAGCATGCGGGCGTGCCCGGACCACTGAAGCGCAGCAAGCCCGCAAGGCTCGCACTGCCCATCGATTTTCCGGATTTCATGTTGAACCGGCGGTCAGTGGGCGTGTTTAACACGCTCTATTACAACAAGCAGCTGGGCAAGACGAAGACGGGGCTTGTCGATTACGAGCCGTTCTTTTACCCGCTCGACAAGCTGCAACAGTGGAACCGCATGTACGGCAAGAATGGCCTGCTGCAGTTCCAGTGCGTGCTGCCGTGGGAGGCGGGCCAGACTGGACTTGTGAAGATTCTCAAGGCCATTACCGCGTCAGGGCTGGCGTCTTTTCTGGCTGTCCTGAAGGTTTTTGGGGACGTTCCTTCGCCCGGGATGATGTCTTTTCCGAAGCCGGGCATTACGCTGGCGCTCGATTTTCCAATACGGCAGGAGGTGAGCATCGACCTGCTGGAACGGCTCGCCGCAATTACGCTCGATCACGGAGGCCGCATGTACCCGGCCAAGGACGCGACTATGACCGCCGCGCAATTTCAGGCTTTCTATCCGCAATGGAAGAAGTTTGCCGCCTACATCGATCCGGCCTTCGACTCCGCCTTCTGGCAGAGGGTGATGGCCTGATGGCGGCACGCCAGTTTCCTACGGCCGTGCTTGCTCTGGGCGCTACTTCGGCGATTGCCGAGGCCACTCTGCGACTGTTTGCCGAACGGGGTGCACGCTTTTTCCTGGTCGCCCGCAGCCAGGACAAGCTTGATTCAGTCGCAGCCGATCTGCTTACGCGAGGAGCCTCCGGGGTCGCAACGCACGTCATGGACCTTGATGACACGGCCGCGCATCCTGCGTTGCTGGCCGCGGCGGCGCAATCGCTTGGGACCATTGAGATGGCTTTGCTGGCGCACGGCATTCTGGGTGATCAGGCGGAGGCTGAAGCCAGCTATCCTGCCGCCGAGGCGGTTTTTCATACTAATTTTCTCTCCGCGGTTTCGCTGATTACGTGGCTTGCCAATTACTTCGAGCGTATGGGCCAGGGAACGCTGGCGGTCATTTCCTCGGTGGCCGGAGACCGGGGGCGCAGGAGCAATTACGTCTATGGTGCGTCGAAGGGCGCGCTGAATGTTTTCGTCGACGGAGTGCGCAACCGCATCGATCGCGCGGGGGTGCAGGTGCTGACCATCAAGCCGGGGTTTGTGGCTACGCCGATGACCGCGCACCTGGAGTGGGGCCCGCTATTCGCGCGACCCTCGCAGGTAGCACAGGGCATTGTGAAGGCGGTCGAGAAGCGCAGGGACGTCGTTTACCTTCCCGCTTTCTGGGCTGTGATCATGCTGATTCTTCGCATGGTCCCGCGCCGGATCTTCAAGAAGCTGAATGTGTGAGCTGATCGGCTGAGAGGTTTTTTGCCCGCATCCTCTGAATCGATCGCGCTATTTGCTGCATCCACTTAACTGTCCTGGAAATGTGTTTCGGGGGTCCTTTCGCGGTCCTGATTCGTCTACAAAGACAAGCCAGTCCGGAATGCCCCATTTGTTCATTCTGTCTGCGCAAGCTGCTCATTTTTGAGAACGTTTTTCCGGAATCCCGGGAGCCATGGGTTCCTGAACCGGATGCCTTCATATCGCATGCGCATTGGTCGCCGCTGAACGAAAACAGGAGAAGCTGAAAAGATATGTGGATAGTTCGCCTCGCGCTCCGGCGGCCTTATACCTTTGCTGTCCTTGCGCTCTTGTTGATGATTCTGGGTCCGATCGCGGTCTTTAATACGCCGACGGATATTTTTCCGAACATCAATATTCCTGTAATCGCGATGGTCTGGCAGTACACGGGCTTCTCGCCAGAGCAGATGGCTGACCGCATCACTACCCTGAGCGAACGGTCATTGACCACGACGGTCAATAACATTGAGCACATCGAATCGCAGTCGCTGAACGGCATCGCGGTCATTAAGATTTTCTTTCAGCCGAACGTGAATATCGGAGATGCGGTTGCGCAGGTTGTCGCAATTGGCCAGGCACAGGTCAGGCAGTTGCCGGCGGGAACGACGCCCCCCTTCATCATCCAGTACAACGCTTCGAGCGTGCCGATCCTGCAACTTGGGCTCTCGGGACAGGGGCTTTCCGAGCAGCAGCTCAACGATTACGGACTGAACTTCATCCGCACGCAGCTGGTGACGGTGGATGGAGCCGGCATCCCTTATCCGTATGGCGGCAAGCAGCGCCAGGTGCAGGTGGACCTCAATCTCCCAGCGCTTCAGTCGAAGGGACTTTCGCCCGCCGATGTTGTCAACACGATCGCTGCGCAGAATCTTATTCTGCCATCGGGGACCGCCAAGATAGGGACTTTTGAATACCAGCTGGCGACCAACAGCGCTCCGGAGACTATTCAGGAGCTGAACGACTTACCTGTCCGCTCGGTGAACGGGGCCGTGATCTACATCCACGACGTGGCCCATGTGCGCGACGGTTTTCCGCCGCAGACCAACATTGTGCGTGTGGACGGACAGCGCGCCTCGCTGCTGAATATTCTGAAGACCGGCGACGCTTCCACGCTCGATATCGTGAAGGGCATTCGCGCGAAGCTCGATACGATACGACCCGGATTGCCCAAGGCGCTCAAAGTTACATTGCTTGGCGATCAGTCGATCTTCGTTCGCGCCTCGATTGACGGGGTGGTTCGTGAGGGGGTGATTGCCGCGTGCCTCACGGCCATCATGATCCTCGTCTTCCTCGGAAGCTGGCGCAGCACGCTGATTATCGCGGTCTCGATTCCGCTGTCGATTCTCTCCTCGCTGCTGATGTTGAGCGCGCTGGGCGAGACCATCAACATCATGACGCTCGGCGGACTGGCGCTGGCCGTGGGCATTCTGGTGGACGACGCGACGGTTGAAATTGAAAACATTAACCGCAACCTCGAGGAAGGCAAGGCCATTGAGCAGGCCATCCTTGACGGAGCGGCGCAGATCGCAATTCCGGCGCTGGTTTCGACCATCTCCATCTGCATTGTGTTTGTGCCGATGTTCTTTCTGACCGGCGTGGCGAAATATTTGTTTGTTCCGCTGGGCGAGGCCGTTGTATTTGCCATGCTGGCTTCCTATATCCTGTCGCGCACGGTTGTGCCGACCATGGCGAAATACCTGCTGCAGGAGCACGATGACGAGGCCGTTGAAAGAAAGCAATCCAGCCGCAATCCCCTGGTGCGCTTTCAGATGATGTTCGAGCGCGGCTTCGAGAGGTTTCGCGGCGGCTATCACCGGATTCTTCAATTGTGCATCGAGCACTCGGCAATCTTTCTGATCGTCTTCATGGTGTTTGTTGCGGTCTCGTCCGTGGCGCTCTATCCGTTTCTGGGGCAAGACTTCTTTCCGTCGGTGGACAGCGGGCAGTTCAAGCTGCATGTGCGCGCGCAGACGGGCACGCGCATTGAAGATACGGCCGCGCTTTGCGACCGCGTTGACGACGCCATCCGCGAGACGATTCCGAAGAAGGAACTGGTCACGATCATCGATAATATCGGTCTGCCCTATAGCGGCATCAATACTGTTTATTCGAACTCCGCGCCTATCGGACCAGCAGACGCCGACATTCAGGTGTCACTTACGGAGAAGCATCATCCCACGGACGCGTATGTGCAGGAGTTGCGGACCAGGTTGAACCGCGAGTTTCCCGGCGTCACCTTTTACACGCTGCCGGTGGATATGGTGACGCAGATCCTTAACTTTGGACTGCCCGCCCCGATCGATATCCAGATCGTCGGCAACGACGCGTACGGCAACCGCGCATTTGCCGAGCGGCTCCTAAACAAAATCAAGGGAGTTGCGGGGACCGCCGATCTGCGAATTCAGCAGCCCTTTAATAATCCTCAGTTAATGATCGATGTGGACCGCACCAAGGCGAGCCAGATCGGGCTTACGCAACAGAATGTGGCGCAGAGCCTGCTGGTGGCTACGAGCGGCAGCTTTCAGACATCGCCTACCTTCTGGCTCGATCCGAGAAACGGAGTGAGCTATGACATTGCAGTGCAGGCTCCCCAGTATTCGCTCGACACGATGCAGGACTTGAAGAATATTCCGCTCACTGGCGCGGCGAACACAGTCCCGCAGCCGGGCGGCGCTCCGATGGGCGGAACACCGATGGGCGGAACGCCGGTACAGATTCTCGGCAACGTGGCCTCGATCACGCCGGGCGCGCAGATGGGCACGGTGACGCACTACAACATTGCGCCCGCGATCGACATCTATGGCAACGTTGTGAATACCGATCTGGCCAGCGTGGACAAGAAGATCGAAAGAATTATTGCGGAGTCGAAGAAGCAGCTTCCGGTCGGTTCGCAGATCACGGTCCGCGGCCAGGTGCAGACGATGCGGACTTCTTTCCGCGGTTTGTACAGCGGCCTGATCTTTTCGATCCTGCTGGTCTATCTGCTGATCGTGGTGAACTTCCAGTCGTGGCTCGATCCGTTCATCATCATTTCGGCGCTGCCGGCGGCGATCGCGGGCATCGTGTGGTTTCTCTTTATCACGCATACGCGCATCAGCGTGCCCGCGCTTACGGGAGCCATCATGTGCATGGGCGTGGCGACGTCGAACTCGATTCTGGTGATCAGCTTTGCCCGGGAGCAGCTTGAAGAGACCGTGGGCGATGCGCGCGCAGCCGCGCTGAGCGCCGGATTTGTGCGCTTCCGCCCGGTGTTGATGACGGCCCTGGCGATGATCATCGGCATGGTTCCGATGGCGCTCGGCCTGGGCGACGGCGGTGAGCAGAATGCGCCGCTGGGACGCGCGGTGATCGGCGGACTGCTGTTCGCTACTGTTTCCACGCTGTTCTTCGTTCCCACATTTTTCAGCGTTCTACACGGCAGGCTGTGAAAGACGGCGCGGAGAGCGCGAAGCCCGCCGCGCAAAAATCAGCCAGTTATGGCGGAGAACTAACATATGACCGAACATTCGCCTTCACAGAATTCCGGCAGCGGAAAAGCCGCCGATCTCCGGGACGCAAGGCGCTGCTGCTGTTCTTTGTGGTGCTTGTGGTTGCCGTCGTGATTGCGGTTCTTGGGATTGTGCCGCGGCTGCGCGCCCGCAGCAAGCTCCAGCAGCAGACGGACGCGCTGGCTGCGCCCAACGTGGTGGTAGCGAAGCCGCAGATGGGGGCGCCCTCGCAGGAGGTTGTGCTGCCCGGCAATATCCAGGCCTATATCGACTCCGGCATTTATGCGCGCACGGACGGCTATCTGAAGAAGTGGTATTTCGACATTGGCGCGCACGTGAAGAAGGGCCAACTGCTGGCGGTCATCGAAAGCCCTGAGGTCGATCAGCAACTGGCGCAGGCCAAGGCCGACCTGGCTACCGCGCAGGCCAATGCCGGCCAACGCGAAGATTCAGGCCGACGCGCTATCAGGATCTGCTCAAGAGCAACGCCGTGTCCAAGCAGGATACGGACAACTTCACCACGCAGGCGGCGTCCACGATACGCAGGTGAAGTCGGCGATCGCCAATGTGCAGCGGCTGGAACAGCTCACGGGATTTGAGAAAATCTACGCGCCGTTTGACGGAACCATCACGGCGCGCAATGTAGATATCGGAACGCTGATCAACTCGGGGACTGCGCGCGAGCTGTTTCACCTTTCGCAGGAAAACGTGCTGCGCGTCTACGTCAATGTGCCGCAGATTTATTCTCTGGCCTGTGTTCCCGGAGTTGGCGCGACGCTTACGCTTGCGGAATTTCCCGGCAAAAGATTTGAGGGCAAAATTGTCCGCACCGCAAAAGCCATCGATCCTGCATCGCGTACTTTGCTGGTTGAAGTGGATGTGAAGAATCGCTACAGGGGAGCTGTATCCCGGGGCCTACGCGGAGGTTCACTTCAAGCTGAAGGACACGCGGCCCACGCTGGTTCTGCCGGTGTCAACGCTGATATTCCGATCTGAAGGGCTGAGGGTTGGCATTGTCGAGAACAATAACAAAGCCAAACTGATGCCGATTACGATCGGGCGCGACGACGGCGATACGGTCGAAGTTGTCGAAGGTCTTCAGCCGGACGATGAAGTGATTCAGTCTCCTCCCGACTCGCTGATCGACGGCGAGACGGTGCCTGTGGTGCAGCCGCGGCCACAGGGCCAGCAGCAGAAGCCGAATACCGGCCACAAGCAGCCGGAGGGCAGCTAGTGATCTTGAAGCGCAGCTTCGTGGATAGCCGCGTCGCTTTGCCTTGCCGCGCTTACCGGGTGCGTGGTGGGTCCGAACTATCAGCGCCCGCTACGCCGCCTCCGCCCGCGGCCTTCAAGGAGCTGCCTGCCGCCCAACCCGCCCAACGGAAGCTGGAAACAGGCTCAGCCGAGCGATGCGCAGCTTAAGGGCAATTGGTGGGAGCTTTACAACGATCCTCAACTGAACACGCTTGAGGAGAAAATTGCGGTTTCAAACCAGACCCTGAAGGCCGCGACCGAGGAGTATTTTGCAGGCGCGCGAGCAGGTCCGTGTAGCCCGCTCGAACTACTATCCGACGCTTGGCGCTGGGCCTTCGATTTCGCGCACGCGCGAGTCTTATAACCAGCCCAATACTGTGCGCGGCGCCACGGATTATCAATACAACACCTTCACCCTGCAGGGGCAGGCCTCGTGGGAGCCGGATCTTTGGGGTGCGGTGCGCCGCAGCGTGGAAGAGGCGAGGCCAATGCCCAGGCCAGCGCCGCTGACCTGGCGAACGTGGCGCTCAGCCTCCATGCCGAGCTGGCAACCGATTACTTCGAGATGCGCGGACTCGACTTGCAGCAACAACTTCTCGATAACACAGTGAAGGCGGACGCTGACTTTCTGCGACTGACGCAGGTTCGCTTCAAGGGAGGAGTGGCCACCGATGTGGATGTGGCTCAGGCGGAGACTCAACTTGAAACCGTCAAGGCGCAGGCGATCGATGTGGGAGTTGCTCGCGCGCAGTTCGAGCACGCCATCGCTACTCTCACCGGGCAATCAGCGTCGACTTTCTCGCTTGCGCCTGCGCCGCTGATGCTGGCGCTGCCTGCGATCCCCGCGGGTGTGCCTTCGGAATTGCTGGAGCGCCGCCCGGACATTGCCGCAGCGGAGCGCCGCGCCGACGCAGCCAACGCGCAGATCGGCATTGCAATCGCTGCCTACTATCCCAATGTCCAGCTTGGCGGTACCGGCGGATTTGCGAGCGGCAACCCCGGTACATGGATTCAGGGGCCGAGCGCGCTCTGGTCGCTGGGAGGCTCGGCAATGGAAACTCTTTTCGACGCTGGACGCCGCCACGCGATTACCGCTCAGGCCCGCGACGATTACGAAGTGCAGGCCGCCAATTACCGGCAGAGCGTGCTCAATGCCTTCCAGGAAGTCGAAGATAACCTTGCTGCGCTGCGCATCCTGAACGATGAAGCCAAGACCCAGGCCGCGGCTGTTGATGCTGCGCGGCGGTCGCTCCAGATCAGCACCAAACGTTATAAGGGCGGAGTTACTACGTACCTGGAAGTGCTCACCGCGCAGATCATACAGCTTATCCAACGAGCGGACGCAGGACGATATCACGACGCGTCAGTTCGCCGCGAGCGTGCAGCTCATCGCAGCCCTGGGCGGAGGCTGGAATCGAACGCAGCTGCCCTAGAAGCAGCTAAGGCTGGTCGGCTAAAAGGCGGTCAGCCAAGCGGCGATCAGCGGAACTTAATTCAGATTTCTGTAGAATAGACATTCTATTGCCGACGCTTTTCCCCAAACCGGCAGAATTCCTTTGTTCAGGATCTGCTTGCCTGTGACAACCCACTCAACAGTATTGGATTCTCCGGTCGCCGTTGCGCGCGGAACTATTTTGAGTCGCTCGACTCTGCTGCGTCTTGCTGCGCTCACGCCCGCGGTCCTGCTCATTCACGGTTATCACCCCTTCGCGGACGATGCCGGAATCTATGTGGCCGGAATCCGCAAGCTGCTGAACCCGGCACTCTTTCAGCCGGATGCGCCTTTTGTTCTGGCAAACACGCATCTTTCAGTTTTCGCGCATCTGATGGCTGAGGTTGTCAGGGTCACTCATCTGCCCCTGACGGTTGTGCTGCTGGCGACGCATCTTGCGTCGATCTACGTTTTCCTGTTGGCGAGCTGGAGCGTTGCCAGCCGCGTCTTTATGCGCGCGGCGGAGCGATGGTTTGCCGTTGCCTTTGCCGCGGCATGCTTCACGATGCCCGCTGCGGGAACGGCCCTGGCTCTGATGGATCCTTACGTGACGTCTCGATCGTTTTCGACGCCGTTCGGTTTGTTTGCTGTGGCGGCTTTGATCGACCGTCGCTGGAGGCTCGCGGCTGTATTTCTGGTTCTGGTGGGCCTTATGCATCCGCTTATGGTCCTTTTTGCCGCAGCCTTTGTGCTTATTTATGCGGTGGTAGACAGCGGTCACACGCGGATGGCGTTCCTGCTGGGCGCGGCCAGCGTTGTAGCCGTCGGTCTTGTCGCGTTGGCTACCCGTCATATTCCCGTATCGCCCGCTTACTTCGAGGCCATCCACAGCCCGGTAAGAAACTTCCTGTTTCCGGCGCGTTGGAAGTGGTATCAGGATTTCGGCCTGGTTGCTCCGGTTGTGCTCTTCGCACTGGCTGCCTCACGCTCGGACGCCGGAGGCCGTATTCGTAAAATGTGCCTCTCGTGCGTTGTGCTGGGAGTATCGAGCGGGCTGGCCGCGTTTCTTTTTGTTCATCCTTCCGGACCATACCTGCTAGTGCGCGTGCAGATTCTGCGCAGCTTCCACATTCTCTATTTGCTGGGAGTGCTGCTTCTCGGCGGCTGGCTGGGCAGAGTGCTTTGGTACAGGCGAAGCACGCGCTGGGTTGCCTTCGTTCCGCTTGCCATTGCGGCCGGGGGGTTGTTTGCGGCGCAATGCGCAACCTATCCGCTTTCGGCGCATATCGAGTGGCCTGGGATGCGCCCGCGCAACGCCTGGGAACAGGCCTATCGCTGGATAGGCGACAATACTCCGGCCGATGCCATTTTCGCGGCCAACCCGGACCTAGATCGTATCGATGGCGAAGACATGCAGGGGTTCCGAGCGACAACGGCGCGCAGCATCCTGGCCGATGACAAGGATCAGGGAGTGGCCGCGGTCGTCAAGCCATCGATCGCTGGGTTATGGGCGGCGCAGCGCAACGCGCAAGTGGGGTTGGACAATATGAGCGACCAGGAACGCATTGCCCGGCTCAAGCCCTTCGGGGTTACGTGGCTGTTGCTGCCATCGAGTGCGGCGACGAATTTCCCGTGTCCCTTCGAGAATACTGTGGCCAAGGTTTGCCGGATGGACTCGCCATCCGGGCAACTGCTTCGGGTGGCGACTCCCTTTGATAGTGCGACTGGCCGCTGAGGCCGTTCACGCAGATTTATTGATCTTTATTGATCCTGGAGATTCTCGACGGCTTGTCCCACGCGGAAGATGGTGGACTCGTCGAAGTGTTTGCCGAGAATCTGCAGGCCGATTGGCAGACCTTCGCGCGAGTTGCCGCACGGCACGGAGATTCCGCAGATGCCCGCGAGGCTTCCGGTGACGGTATAAATGTCGGCGAGGTACATGGACATGGGATCGTCGACCTTCTCGCCTAATTTGAAGGCTGGAGTAGGCGCGGTCGGCGTCAGGATGGCGTCTACTTCGTGAAACGCGGCGAGGAAATCGCTGGTGAGCAAGCGCCGTACCTGCTGCGCTTTTTTGTAGTAGGCGTCGTAGTAGCCCGCACTGAGAACGTAGGTTCCGAGCATGATCCGGCGCTTGACTTCGGGGCCGAATCCGACCTCGCGCGAGCGGCGGTACATGGCTGAAAGAGTGTGGGCATCGGGTGCTCGATAGCCGTAGCGCACTCCGTCGAAGCGGGCGAGATTGGCGCTGGCTTCAGCGGTTGCGATCACATAATACGTGGGCACGGCGTAGCGCGTGTGCGGCAACGAGATGGGCTTGATCTCTGCGCCTGCGGCGCGCAACTGGTCAATTGTTGCTTCGACGGCGTGGCGAACTTCGGGATCGAGCCCATCGGCAAAATACTCCGCAGGCACGCCGAGCCGTAAGCCGCGCACTCCGTGGTCGATCTTTGCGGTGTAGTCGGGAACGGGCTGTGTGGATGAGGTTGCGTCGAGGGGATCGTGTCCGGCGATGACGCCCAGCACCGTGGCCGCGTCGCGCACCGAGACGGCGAATGGTCCGATGCGATCGAGCGAGGAAGCGAAAGCGATCAGTCCGTAGCGTGATACGCGGCCATAAGTGGGCAGCACGCCGACCACTCCGCAGAAGGAAGCGGGCTGACGAATGGATCCGCCGGTGTCGGTGCCGAGCGTGGCCACAGCCATTCCTGCTGCTACGGCGGCAGCCGATCCGCCGCTCGATCCGCCGGGGACACGGTCCGTTGCGTGTGGATTTCGCACAGGGCCGTAGGCGGAGTTTTCATTCGACGAACCCATCGCGAACTCGTCGCAGTTGAGCTTGCCCAGCAGCACCGCGCCCGCATCGGCGAGGCGGCGCACGGCGGTTGCCGTGTATGGAGGATGATAGCCCGCCAGAATTTTCGAGCCAGCCGTGGCGGGAAGACCCTCCTGCGTCAGCACGTCCTTGATGCCGACGGGAACGCCGGCGAGCACGGGTAATGATTCGCCCTTTGTTGCGGAGGCATCGATCTCCTTCGCCTTTTTCAGGGCGCCTTCGCGGTTGAGCGATAACCAGGCATGAATGGTTCCATCTTCGGCACCAATGCGATTGAAGCAGGCTTGCGCTGTCTCTGCGGCCGAGGCGGTGTGCGCGCCAAGGCCGCTGCGCAGAGCGTGAATGGAAGGGAGTGCGATGTCTACTTTTGTCATGCGGAAATCCGTAAACCTGTTGAGGAAACGCCTTAGCGCTCGATCACCTTGGGAACTTTGAAGAAGCTGCCGTCGGTCTCCGGCGCGGAGGCCATCACGGTTTCGCGCGGCAGCGACAGGGCGCGGAGTGTCGGGACGCAGTGCCGATGAAGCGCCCCCGAGAACTTCGGCTCACCTGCGCCATTGGCTCGACGGACGACGTGTCGAGTTCGTTCAACTGCGCTACATAGTCGAGAATCGCGTTAAGGTCGCGTTGCATGCGGACCTCTTCTTCCGCGGTCAACTCCAGGTATGCCAATTCGGCGACGCGCTTTACGTCGTCGACGGCTACTCGCTGCGTTTCTTTTTTTGCTTCGCTCATAGGGAATCAGAGCTCATTATAAAGCGGTGCCGGCCGCACGGGTGGGCGCGCCTTGCTATCCCAGCACGCGAGAACTAAAACGGCCCAGCTATTCTTACTCTCATGGAACCAGTTACGCACTTCCTGACCGGAGCGTGTCTCAGCCGCGCTGGATTCAACCGTAAGACCGCCTACGCCACGCTAGCCATGACGCTGGCCGCCGAAGCGCCCGATCTCGACGTTCTATGGGGACTGCGCGGCCCGGTCGCCGGATTCGAACATCATCGCGGCATCACGCATACCCTCATCGCCGCGCCGTTCATCGCGTTGGTGACGGTGGGAGTTGTTTGGCTGATACATCTCATCTATTGCCGGCGCAAAAAACCACCCGCGATCGCGCCGCGTTGGGCGCTGCTCTGGCTCTTCGCCCTGCTCGCCGACCTCAGCCATCTGCTGCTTGACTACACCAACAACTACGGCCTGCGTCCGTTTTTCCCATTCAACGATCACTGGTACGCACGCAGCATCGTATTTATTTTTGACCCCGTGATTTTTCTTGCGCTGCTGGCTTCGTTCGTGATGCCCTGGCTGTTCGGACTTACCGACCGCGAGATTGGCGCGCGCCGCACGCCCTTTCGTGGGCGTGGATGGTCGATCGCCGCCCTCATCTTCATCGTGCTGTGGTGGTCGCTGCGCAACGCCGAGCACGCCCATGCGATCGAGCTGGTCCGCAACGGTGGCTTTGTGGGTGAGCCCATCACGCGCATCGCCGCTGAGCCTTCCATCATCGATCCCTTCTCCTGGAGGGTCATTGCCGAGACACACGACTACTACCAGATCACTCAAGTCGGGACCTTGCACAATGACGTGCAGTCAGATACTGCGTCCACGATCTACAAGCCCCAGGTCACTCCGGCTGTCTCTGCGGCCAAACAGTCCTGGCTGGGCCGCGTCTACCTCGACTGGTCGATGTTCCCCGTAGTGACCGACGCTGGAAGCGCTCCTGCGGGAAACGCGGCCCCTCCCCAACCCGGCTGGCATACCGTGCATTTCCAGGACCTGCGCTTCGACAATTTAGGCAGTGAAGGCAGAAATCCGCTTGAAGCATGGGCCTACATTGGCGCCGGCGACGAGGTCGAAGCGATGTTCATGAGCGGAATGGAGCAGAAATAGTCCGAATCTGCGCGGCGAGCACCAGCTAGAATTCCTCCATGAGCGACACTGCACTCGAGCGCCGGATTGAGAAGCTGCGCGAGACGATCCGGCACCATGAATACCTGTATTACGGGCTGGATGCGCCGGAAGATTTCCGATGCTGATTTTGACGTTCTGATGCGTGAGCTGAAGGCGCTGGAGGCGGAGCATCCGGAGCTGGTGGCTGCCGACTCGCCGACGCAGCGCGTGGGCGGCAAGCCGAAAGAGGGATTTGCCAAGGTCGCGCATTCGCGGCCCATGCTGTCGCTGGACAACGTGAACAGCGAAGAGGAGCTGCGCGACTGGGATCGCCGCGCGCGCGAGCTGGCCGGCGAAGGTGCGGAGATCAGCCTATGTCTGCGAGTTCAAGCTGGATGGGCTGTCGATGGCGCTGCATTACCGGCAGGGCGCGGGCGGAGCGTCGTATCTGGAACGCGGGATTACGCGCGGCGATGGCGCGATCGGCGAGGATGTGACGGGGAATGTGCGGACGATCCGGTCGGTTCCGTTGTCGATCTCGCATGCCAAGCTCGGCGAAGGCGAAGCTGCCCGCGAACTTTGAGGTGCGGGGCGAAGTGGTGATGCCGCAGGCCGCGTTTCTGAAGATGAATGAAGAGCGCGAGGCGCAGGGCTTGTCCCCGGCGGCGAATCCGCGCAACGCCGCGGCGGGGACGATCCGCACGCTGGAGCCGAATATCGTAGCGCAGCGGCGGCTGGATTTTTATGCGTATTTTGCGCTCACGGAGGCGGGAGAAACTCTGTTCGAGGAGCAGTCGGATGCGCTCGATGCACTGGCTGGAGCCGGGTTTCGCGTGAATCCGCATCGCGAGGCGATCAAGAGTTTTGATAAGCTGATGGATTTCATCAATCGGGCGGAGGAGAAACGTAACAGTCTCGGTTACGAAATCGATGGAGTGGTCATCAAGATTGACTCGGCGGCGATTCAGCGGCGGCTGGGATACACGGGACGCGCTCCGCGCTGGGCTGTGGCCTATAAATTTACGGCGCGTGCGGGCATCACGCAGGTGGAAGACATTCGCGTGCAGGTGGGACGCACAGGTAAGCTGACTCCGGTGGCGGTGCTGACTCCGGTTTTTATTGGCGGCACGACGGTGAGCCGCGCGACTTTGCACAACGCCGACGAGATCGAGCGGCTGGGGCTGCTGATTGGCGACTGGGTGAAGGTCGAGCGCGGCGGAGACGTGATTCCGAAGGTCGTTGAAGTGGTCGAGGACAAAGACCATCCGCGCGGAAAGAAGAAGTATGAGTTTCCTGCCCATTGCCCGGACTGCGGCAGCGAGATTGTGCGTGCGGAAGGCGAGGTGGACTATCGCTGCGTGAACGTGGACTGCCCGGCGCGGCTGCGCGAGAGCCTGCTGCACTTTTCCGCGCGCAGCGTGATGAATATTGAAGGACTGGGAGAGGCGGTGGTGACGCAGCTGCTGGATCGCGGCATGGTGAAGAGCATGGCCGATCTTTATTCGTCTGACGAGGAGCAGTTGCTCTCGCTCGAGCGCATTGGGAAGAAGACGGCGGAGACTCTCCTTGGCGGAGATTGAGAAATCGAAGCAGGCGCGACTGAATCGCGTGCTGTTTGGGCTGGGGATTCGGTTTATCGGCGAGAGAACGGCGCAGTTGCTGGCGGAGGAGTTTGGCTCGATGGATGCGCTGATGGCCGCATCCACGGAAGAACTGGAGCGCGTGAATGAAGTGGGTCCGCGCGTGGCGCAGGCGATCCGGGAATTTTTCGACGAGGAAAAAAATCGCGAGCTTGTCGAAAGACTGCGGAAGGCCGGCCTGACGTTTACTGCGGAAAAGCGGAAGAGTTCGTCGCAGCTGGAGGGGATGACGTTTGTGCTCACGGGCACACTTCCGAATCTCACACGCGAAGACGCCAAGGCGAAGATCGAAGCCGCCGGGGGGCGCGTCTCCGGCTCGGTTAGCAAGAAGACGCATTACGTTGTGGCCGGGGACGACGCAGGATCGAAGCTGGATAAGGCGCGAGGGCTGGGCGTGAAGGTGATTGACGAAACGGAGTTGACGAGCCTGCTAACGCAGGCCTGATTTCAAGCACAAAACTCCTGCCAGCCGGGTTTTAGACGATTACGACTTCGGCGCGAAGTAGCCTTTCATGGCTCGAACCGCATAACGGCGATCGAGACAGAAAAGATAGATGGTGCGGAAGGCTCCGTCATCTTTGAAGTCGGCTGGCTTGTAGACCAGCGCGTACTGGCTGCGCAGCTCGTCCTGAATGGCCTGGAAGCTGGACGGCATGTCTTCGAGGCTCTTGGGAAAGAAGGCGCGTCCGCCGGTAGCCTCGGCGATCTTCTGCAGCACGTCGTCTCCGCGATCGCGGCTGGGGCTTACGTTGGTGCTGATGGAGTAGACGATGGTTTCGGCGCGCTGGCACTCCTTGATGGCGTCGTCGAGGTAGGCGTGGCTCTGATTGTCGTCGCCGTCGGAGACGAGGACCATTGCCTTGCGAACCGGCTCCTGCCCACGCGCGACATCGAGCAGTTTGTCGCGGCAAGCGCTATATACGGCGTCGAAGAGGGCGGTGCCGCCGCCGGGACGCAGCGAATTGATTCCCGTGGTCAGCAGATCGAGATTGTCGGTCCAGTTCTGCTTGTAGTCGGGCGTGACGTCGAAGCCCATTACGAAGGCCCTGTCCGTCTGCGGCTTGATGGTTTGCAGGAGGAACGCGATTGCCGCCTGCTGCTCAAATCGAAAGCGTTGGCGGATGGAAGTGCTGGTGTCAATGAGCACGCCGACACGCAAAGGCAGGTTTGTCTGGCGAGTGAAACTGTAGACGCGCTCCGGGGCCTTTTGATCGTCGAGCAGAGCAAAGTCGTTCTGGCTGAGGTCTTTGATAAAGTGACCGTGCTTGTCAGTGACGGTAAACACCAGATCGACTTCGTTCACCTGCCTGGTGATGGTGAATTGCTGGTCGCCGTTCTGGTTCTGAGTTTGAACGGGGGGCGCCTGTGCGGGGGTTGTCGCATTCGGCTGCTTCGGAGCTGCGGGTGCGGTCTGCGCCGAGACGACGGTGGAAAGCGCGAGCAGGAAGGCAGGAAGAATGCGAAAGTGTTTAAGAAAGCCTATGTTCATTTTGCTGGAGCTATTTTACATGCAGTCCCGAAATATGGGCGCGGCCAACCTGACGCCCGCCCTAGGTGGGGGTTCGTAGCGCTCGATGATTGCGCTATCTGCTATCTATTGACGGCGCGCATCCCTGCTGCGTCATAACGGTCGCCGGCGGCAACTCCCCGAGGTGCAATGGCTTCAATTTCAGCGAGGTCAGCCTTGTTCAGGGAAATCTTTGTGGCGGCGGCGTTTTCCTCCAGATACTTGCGGCGCTTGGTTCCGGGGATGGGGACGAGGTCTTCTCCCTGCGCAAGTACCCAGGCGAGCGCGAGCTGCGACGGCGTGCAGCCTTTTTTCGCGGCTATGCGCTCAACGCTTTGAACGAGATCGAAATTGCGCTGAAAGTTTTCGCCTTGAAAGCGAGGTGAGGAGAAACGCCAGTCATCGGGAGCGAGATCGGACTGGGATTTGATCTGGCCGGTGAGAAATCCGCGGCCCAGCGGGGAGTATGGCACGAAGCCGATGCCAAGCTCGCGTAGAGTGGGGAGGATTTCGTCTTCGGGGTCGCGGCTCCAGAGCGAATACTCGGTTTGGAGCGCGCTTAGTGGGTGGACGGCGTGGGCGCGGCGAATAGTTTCGGTGGACGCCTCGGAGAGCCCGAGGTAGCGTATCTTACCGTCCTTCACAAGCTGAGCCATGGCACCCACGGTTTCTTCAATAGGGGTGTTGGGATCGATGCGATGCTGATAGTAAAGGTCAATGGTGTCGATGCCGAGGCGCTTGAGGCTGGCGTCACAGGCTTGGCGCACGTATTCAGGGCGTCCGCTGATACCGCGACGGGTGCCGTCGGAGTCGCGCATGATGCCGAACTTGGTGGCGATGACGACCTTGTCCCGATAAGGGCGGAGCGCTTTGCCGACCAGGACCTCGTTGGTGAAAGGGCCGTAAATGTCAGAGGTATCAAAAAAGTCGATGCCGAGATCTACGGCGCGATGAATGGTTGCGATGGATTCAGTCTCGTCGCCGGGACCGTAAAACTCGGACATGCCCATGCAGCCGAGGCCGAGAGCTGACACTACGAGACCCTGAGCGCCCAATTTGCGCTTATGCATTCGCGGAATCTCCTTCAGAGAATAGGATTCAGGGACAGCGGATTGGATGCGCGGCTTTCGGGTGCGCTTGTGATCACGGGCCGGTGTAGAGTTCGACGGGCGAGAAGCCGATGGTTTTGGACTTGTGATCGACGCGCAGGAAGAGCGGCGTTTTGCCGCCGTTGATGTCTACGCCCATAACAACCCCATTGCCCACGGTTTTCGCGATGATGATTTGGTGGGATTTGATGACGCCATAGTCGCTGGCCGGGCCCCAGTCCTTCTGGAACTGGCTGAAGTCGTAGGCTGCATACTGCGCGGGGTGCTGCTGCCAGTTGGGATCGTTGTTCCAAAGGCCGTAGGCACCCTGGAGATTGCCGGACTCCACGGAGGCGAAGAAGTTGTCTACGCGGTGATCCGCAGGGCCAGTGCCATAGGTGCCAGGGCATGTCCAGAGCATAGAGACCAAAGGATACCGCTGCGAGAACAACCACAGCCACGACCGCGATCCAGGTATTCCGGGTCCGCCGTTCGCGGCGGGCGTTGAACTGGGGAGCATCCATCAGAGTCATCGGCGGCATGTGTTCCTTTCAGGCGGGAGACAAGTATCCCCTTTATTTTGACACCGCTGACGAAACTTGTGTTCCCTTAAAGTGGTTCTCCAGTATATGTGGCATATCCAGAAGGTTGCACGCGGCTTTTTCTTAAGAAAAAAGCCACTCTAAGGAGCTGGCCTCCACTACAGCAACAGGAGAACCGCTTCAGCGGCTGTAACTGGTGCGGTCTTTTTCGGCGCGGCGCTCCAGAGCCAGCTGAATGAGCCGGTCGATGAGGTCGGCGTATGGCGACGCCGGAGGCGGCCCAAAGCTTGGGATACATGCTGATGGAGGTGAATCCGGGCAGCGTGTTGATCTCATTGAGGTAGATGCGCTGGGACTTGCCGGGGTCCATGAGGAAATCGACGCGGGCGAGGCCAGAACAGTCGCAGGCCCGGAAGGCGGCGATGGCCATCTGCTGAATTTGTTTGGTCTGGGACTTGGTGATTTTGGCGGGCAGGATGAGGTTGGAGCCTTCGGTGAGGTACTTGGCCTCGTAGTCGTAGAACTCCTTGCCGGGGATGATTTCGCCTACGACGGACGCGGCGGGATTGTCGTTGCCGAGGATGGCGACTTCGAGCTCGCGGGCTTTGCCGACTTTGCTTCCAATTGGGCCTCCGACGGCCTGCTCGACGACGATTTTGCGGTCGTAGCTGGCGGCGAGGTCAATGGCCGGGGTCAGCTCTTTGCGGTCGTGGGCCTTGGTGATTCCCACGGAGGAGCCGAGGTTGGCGGGTTTGACGAAGAGCGGATATTTGAGCGCGGCTTCGATTTTGGCGATGATTTTCTTCGGGCTGGCTTCCCATTCGGCGCGCAGAAAGCTGACGTGCTTGGGGATGGGCAGTTTTGCGGCGGCGAAGAGGCGCTTCATCACGTCTTTGTCCATGCCGGTGGCGGAGCCGAGGACGCCGGAGCCTACGTAGGCGATTCCGGCGAGTTCGAAGAGGCCCTGGATGGTTCCGTCTTCGCCGAAGGTTCCGTGGAGAACGGGGAAGATGACGTCGAGGTTGAGGACCTGATCGGCGCTGTGCCGGGCGAGCGTGCTGGCGTGGGTCTCGAAGGGGACGAGCGCTCCGGTCTGATCGCCGGAGGGTACGGGCGGCACGATGACTGACTCGCCGCGCGCGAGGACGGCGGCGGTGGAGGTGGTTTCGGGATCTCCGGCGCGGAGATGGCGCTCGGGCGGCGCGGATTCGCCGGTGAGCAGGCGGTGCGCGTCAGAGGCCGTGACCCAGTGGCCCTGTTTGGTGATGCCGATGGGGACGATCTCGTACTTTTTGCGGTCGATGGCTTTGAGAACGGATGCGGCGGAGAGCAACGAGACTTCATGCTCGCCACTGCGGCCGCCGAAGAGGACGCCTATGCGGAGTTTTTTCATGGGATCAACTGTCACGAAAGGACATGATAACTGCGTCCGGATTGAATAACGAACCTGCGAAGCCGACAAGTTAACGGATTAAATTTCGTGCACGGCTTGCGCTCATGCACTCTGTTTGATTTTTCTTTGTCCGGTTGTACACGACGGCCTTTGCTATCACTCAGTATTCGGGCCGGCCCAGCAGTAATGAGCATCGTTGTAGCTCTGAGAAGCTTGTGGCGAATATGTGGCTTTTGCCTCCGCCGCCGGCCCGATTTTGTATACCGAATAGGGGTCATAGGTGGTGGCGTAGGGTTTTCCCGTCATCCACGCCCCATCAGCTCCGGCCATTACCTGGCTGAGCGAGTGTTTGCCGACGAGAATAGAAGATCCAGAGGAATCCGTTTGAAGCGATTGCGAGCTCGAACATTGTCGGAATGGAAGACCATGTAAGGGGTTGCAATCTGAACGAAAGCCGAATATGAGCAGAGAACCCGGGTCGCTGGCGAAGGGCCATCCCAAAAACAGCAGTAGAGGTCGATCTCCAATGTTGGTGTGATAGCTGCCGCGAAGAAAATACCCGGTTCGATCTACAGAAATTCCCTTGAGCCTTGCATAGTCCTCGGGAGGATTTAGATCGGAAGGTCGCAGGCGCATCTGTGGGGTCGAGGTGTTGAATTGAAAAGACTGCGCTCCGATGGTGAAAACTATTTGATCAAAATCGCCCGGATCAATGTCAAATTATTTCGTTGGAACCGTGCGAGAACGAGTGATCGGCTGGCTGCAGACGTTGACAGATAGCTTGGTGCGCAACAGGCTTGTAGCCGTACGCGCCCGCGCGCTGAATGCTATGGCGGCCATTACGAACGCCAGAATGAATGAATGCCTGCGTCATTCTAATTCCTTCGTTCATAAAATTTTCTTACCGAAGGCAGAGGAAATGAGCTCGACGGCTAAGTCGGCTGTGCGGTTGTGTTCGTCGATTACGGGGTTTACCTCTAC
This sequence comes from uncultured Acidobacteriaceae bacterium, assembly GCA_963783805.1. GTDB lineage: Bacteria > Acidobacteriota > Terriglobia > Terriglobales > Acidobacteriaceae > Silvibacterium. Next base: position 60,078 of record CAWAPC010000018.1, read on the forward strand.
GATTTCGAAGCTGAGCATGCGGCCGTGGTCGGCGATGATTTCCATGGCGAGATGGGCTTCGCGGTAGGTGGCTCCTCCGCGGACGGGCGTGCCTACTCCGGGAGCGTCTTCGGGGTCGATCCAGTCCATGTCGAGCGAGATGTGATAGCCGGCGGTGCCGCGTCCGGCGGCGCGCAGGGCCTCTTCCATTACCGTGCGCATGCCGCGCTCGTCGATGTCGCGCATGGTGTAGACCTCGGTGATTCCGGCGCGGCGAATGTTTTCCTTTTCCGTGGCGTCGATGTCGCGCACGCCGATGATGACGGTGTTTTCAGGCGCGACCTTGGGGCTGAAGCCGAGGATGTTGGCGAGCGGCTCGGGGCCGAGGCCGACGAACGCGGCGAGCGGCATTCCGTGGACGTTGCCGCTGGGCGAGGTTTCAGGCGTGTTGAGGTCGGCGTGGGCGTCGATCCAGATGAGGCCGATTCTCTGATGCTGTTTGCGGTAGAAGGCGGCGACTCCGGCGACGGTTCCGGCGGCTACGGAGTGGTCTCCGCCGAGGACGACGGGGGTCATGCCTTCCTCGAGTGCGTGCTCGACCATCTCGGCGGCTTTGGTGCAGGTGTCGGTAATCTCTTTGAGGTAGCGCGCGTGGTGTTCGCCGACATGCTTCGTTTCCGGCGATGGCGACGGCGATGTTTCCGCCATCGTTCACTTCATGGCCTAGGACTTCGAGACGCGCTTCGAGTCCGGCGACGCGTACGGCGGATGGACCCATATCCACGCCGCGGCGCGAGGCTCCGAGATCGAGCGGCACACCGATGACTTTGATTTTGCGCGGCGGGAGGGACTGCACTCCGCTGTAGATGGGGCCGGTGGTGGCTGTGGTTGCAGCTTTTTCTGCGGCCAGGCTTTCACTTGCTTTTGACATACGGGCCTTCCTGAACGGGCTAGGGGTAGATGCGGTTCAGCGTTCGCGCGAAGGGAATGGTTTCGCGCACATGGTCGAGGCCGCAGATCCAGGCAACGGCGCGCTCGATGCCCATTCCGAAGCCGGAGTGCGGGACCGATCCGTAGCGCCGCAGGTCGAGATACCACTGGAAGGCTTCGAGCGGCAGTTTGTGGTCTTCGATGCGCTGCTTGAGCAGATCGTAGGAGGCGATGCGCTGCGAGCCTCCGATGATTTCGCCATACCCCTCGGGCGCGAGCACGTCGACGCAGAGCGCGTACTTCGGAGTTTTGCGGGTCTGGCTCCATGTAGAAGGCCTTCACGTCCGCAGGATAGCGATGCACCATGACGGGGCGGTCAAACTGCGAGGAGATGTAGGTTTCATCGGGCGAGCCGAAGTCGTTGCCGTACTCGAAGGAGTTTTCGAGCAGCCCTTTTGCGTGCGCGTCGTTGAGCATGGCTACGGCTTCGTCGTAGCTGACGCGCGGGAACGGAGCTTTGATGGCTTCGAGCTTGGCGGTGTCGCGCTGGATGACTTTCAGGTCGGGCGGCGCGGCGGGTGAGGACGCGTTCGACGATGAAGCTGAGGAATTGCTCGGCCAGTTCCATGAGGCCGTCGAGATCGCAGAAGGCGACTTCCGGCTCGACCATCCAGAACTCGGTGAGATGGCGGCGGGTCTTGGATTTTTCGGCGCGGAAGGTTGGGCCGAAGGAGTAGACCTTGCCTAATGCGAGCGCGGTGCTTTCGATATAGAGCTGGCCGCTTTGCGTGAGGTAGGCTTCGTCTCCGAAGTAGTCGACGGGAAAGAGCGTGCTGGTGCCTTCGCATGCCGCTGGAGTAAGGATGGGCGGATCGGTGAGCGTGAAGCCGCGCTCGTCGAAGAAGTCGCGCGCAGCCTTGATGATTTCGGCGCGGATGCGAAGGATGGCGGCCTGGCGCGGCGTGCGAATCCAGAGATGGCGGTGCTCCATGAGGAAGTCGGTGCCGTGCTCTTTGAGCGAGATGGGAAAGGGCGTGTCTTCGGGCACGCGCTGGATGACTTCGATGCCTTCGACATCGAGTTCGTAGCCGCCGGGAGCGCGTTTGTCGGCGCGGACTTTGCCGGTGACGATGACGCTGGATTCCTGCGTGAGTCCTTTGATGGCGTCGAAGACTTCGGGCGGCACGGCGGCTTTGGGCACGATGCCCTGGATGGTTCCGCTGCCGTCGCGAAAGATGGGAAAGAGCAGCTTACCGCTCTCGCGCAGGTTGTAGAGCCAGCCGCGGAGGGTGACGCTCTGGCCTTCATGCTCGCCGATTTTCGCAATGGTGGTGAGCGGTTTTGAATTTGTATCAGTTTCGGTTACAAATGCTGTCTTTGTTTCTTCTGTCATACCTTATCTCTAGAATTTTTCAAAGGCTTTCGCGGCTTTTTCTATGACCGTCTCCGGCGCATCGCCGTAAGAGTAGTGAATTTCGAGCACTCCGGCAGGCGCTTGCGGCGCGGCCTTCAGACCCTCGAAGACCTCATCCCATGCAATGGTTCCGTCACCGGGCCAGAGATGTTCGTCCTTCTCGCCGTGATTGTCGTGCAGGTGCGAGGAGCGCAGCAGCGGCTTCAATGCAGCGAGCGTTGCCGCCACGCCTTCACCCAGATGCGCGTGGCCAACGTCCAAGCATACGCCGATATCGCGGAGGTGTCCGGCTGCGAGAATTTCGAGAATGTTTGCGGGCTGCGTGACTTCATTCTGCAGGTTTTCGATCAGCAGCTTGACGCCGAGCGGATTGGCAAAGGCGCGCAGATGTTCGAGCGCGGTCATGGAAAATTCCAGAGCGCGCGGACTCCAGGTGTCTTCGCGCTCTCCCAGATGAACGATGAGAAAGCGAAAGGGAATCTGCTCGGCCACTTCGAGAGCGCGCTTGATCTCATCCATGGCGTCGATGCGGCGGGACTTTTCGGGATGAATGACATTGACGGCAGGAGCGCCGCCGCGTCCCATTTCGTGATCGGGGTACAGCGGCGCGTGCATGGAAAATGCTTCGGTGGAATTCGCCTTGAACCATCCGGAAAGCTCGCGCACGTTCGGCGCGATCGGTGTAGTCGAAGTGCTGGCGCGCGGCAAAAAGCTCAACGCCCTGCGCGCCGGCCTTCTGAAATGTGTCCAGCAGACCGGGATGGAGGCGGTGGCGGAGAAAGACGTGCGATGAGATGACCTTCAGCATGAATTGAACCCGGATGTTGCTCCTGCCTCTATCTTCTCAGGACTGGGCGGGAGCTGGCACGGGACTGGCCGTCCGTAGGCCACGCGCTTCGCCGGGACTGGCCGTCCAGGCACACGCGCTTCGCGCCTTCCCTGGCATTGGCTTTTCGGGACCTCCCGTGGGTCGGTGGGATTGTCGCCTACGCAATGGAATACCTACTGGTTACTTGCCGTGGTTAGGGGTGCTTCCGCCGGGGATGTAGTTTTTGTACTGGGTGTCGATGATGCCGAGGTTGCGGGCGAGTCCCAGCTTGGCCTGGTTGTACTGGTAGACGCTGTTGACGTATTGCGCCTGCGCCTGCGCGAGCGTGGACTGGGCCTCGGCTACGGGAAGGTTGTCGTCGACTCCAGCCTTGAACCGTTGCGTGCTCTGATCGAGCGCGGTGGTTGCCAGATCCACATTGCTTTTCGAGACGTGCACCAGTTCGTGCGCGGATTGCAGATCGAGCAGGCTGTCGCGGAGCTGCTGATCGATTTTGCTGGTCAGGTCGTTCATCTGAGATCGCAGCTCTTCGACCTGCGCCGGGCTACATCGCGCGTCGCCGCGAAACTTTGCTTCGTGGAAGATGGGAATATTGAGCGTTCCCGTGGCGGCAAAAGTTCCGTGATAGACGCGGCCGGCTACGCCAGTGACTCCGTAGTTTCCGTTGAAGCTCAGGCTGGGGTAGCGCTCGTGTTTGATGGCTCGCTGCTCAAGCTCGGCGAAGAGGATCTGCTGCTTGAGGCCCTGATAATCCTGACGGTTCTTATATGCCTGTTGCCGGGCATCTTCGATGGTGAGGGCGGCAAGATCAGAATAGGGAGTGGCGTCGGTGAGCTGAATCTGCTGCCCAGGGGCGAGGCCGATCTGGCGATTGAGCGCGATTTTGTCTTTTTCGAAATTATTTTGGGCGGTGATGAGCGCCTGTTGCTGGGACTGGTATTGCACGCGCGCGCGCAACTCGTCGAGGTTGGCGGCGGTTCCGGCGAGATGCTCCTGTTGCGCCTGGTAGAGAAGGGTCTGATCGGTCTTCAGGAGGGACTGCGCGTAGTCGATCTGTGCAGACGAGGCGATGGCTTTGAGATACGCGGTGCCGACATTCAGAACGACGAGGCCGCGCGAGGACTGCGCGCTGTAATAGGCGGCGCGCTCGTTGGCTTTGGCGGCTCGCCAGCGATCCCATCCGGACCAGGTGAAGAGCGCCTGGGAGAGATTGATCTGGCCGATCCTGGGCGTTGACTATGACGACAAGCGGGAACTCGTTGGCCTCGCTGGGGGGGATTCCGAAGTCGGCGAGAGGGCAGGTGCCTGAAGCCCTCAGCTTCCAAATTGTACTGGTGAACGCCGACCTCGCCATGCAGCGAGAGGTTAGGCAGGAGATAATTTTCAAGCTGGAGTTTTTGCGCCTGCGCCGTTTTCTGGTTCAGGTGGGCGAGCGTGAGAGCGAGATTGTGCTCAATGCCGAGCCGAATGGCTTCATCGAGTGAAAGCTGGCGAACGCCGGGCGTGGCGGCGAACGGCTTGAACGCTGCCCGCGTAGGGGTTCTGCGCCGAGATATCGGGATTGGATTGCGCCTTTGCGTTTCTGTGCCCGAGAACAGGCAGAGAGAGGAGTGCTGCGGCCAGCGCTATAGTTTTTCCAGTTCTTCATTCCTGAGCGGGAAGTCCTTTTCAATCTTTCCATTAGATTTTAATGGCGCGGATCGGTTGCCAAACTTTTTGCAAACAGAACTTATTAGGGATTAAACGCCTGGCGCCTTGGCATGACAAAGGTCTGAGTTCCTGGCGAAGGCAATTCCTCGTCCATGTGCAGAGAGGCGTAAAATGTTTCTATGAAGCGCTTCGCCGCAGTTGCGCTCGTAGTCGCTGGACTTGCCCTTCCAACCTGGGCCCAGCGCTCCATGTCTCGAGGTAGTTTTTCGGGCCATATGGCACAGACGTTCCATAGTGGATTTGCTGCTCCACATTTTTCTGATGGATTTGCCGGTTCGCGTTCTTATGGTTTCGCGAGTAGTCCGCGGTACCCGGTACGATCTTCGATGGCATATGGATATCCAGGCAGCCTGAACCCGGGCTTCCACCAACCATACATGGGAGCCAATTACATGGATGGACACTACCGGAGACCATACTCTTCAGCGTATCGAACGGGGATCTTCTATGGCCTTCCGGGATGGATTGGCCTTGGTCCGCTGGGATACTATCCCTACGACTTTGGCTACGATGATTCCGCAGCCTCTTCCGGTGACTCTGCCGGCAATTATGTTTCACCGGGATACGATGAGCAGCCCCCGGCGGACACAGAGCAGCCCGTTTTTCGCGACAACTACGAGGCACCGGGCGAGATGCCCCCTCCTCCTCCTCTCTCGCAGGTCCCCGAAAATGAGGATGCGACTACGATCGTGTTCAAGGACGGCCGTCCCTCCGAGCAGATTCATAACTATGCTCTGACCCGGACGACTCTCTTTGTCCTTGATCAGCAGCGCCGCGACATTCCGCTGGACGAGGTTGATATGGCGGCTACGGAGAAGGCGAATCGCGCTGCGGGAATCCGGTTTCAGATTCCTCAGGCTTCTCCGTAGTTTCCCGTTAGCCTAAAGCAGAAAAAAAATAACAGAGTGGGTTCTCAGCGCGGACTCAGTTCCGGTGTCTCTCTATCCGACTTGTGTCTGAACGATCGGCTCTGCGAGGTCCAGGTCGACAAGGGATTCGAGCCATAGAACCTGATGATTGAAGACGCGACCGAAATGTTTTGCCACGGCGTGGAGAGCGAACTCCATCGTCGGCACCGGATTCATCGTGTTTTCGGGGCGTGCTTCCAAATCAAGGCTGGTTACGGGGCGGTCGCTGATGCCGCAGGGGACGATGAGGTCGAAGTCGCGGAGATCGGTGGTTACGTTGAGGGCGAATCCATGGGAGGTTATGCCGCGGGCGATGTGAACGCCTATGGCGGCTATTTTTTTCTCCGGAATCGAGCCTCCGGCGATGGTCCAGACGCCGGTGCGTCCGGAGATGCGCTGGGCGGGGACGCCGAAGTCTCCGCAGGCGCGAATGAGGGCTTCTTCGAGGAGGCGGACATATTCGACGGCTCCGAGGCGCGGGGTGAAGCTGCGGAGATCGAGGATGGGATAGCCGATAAGCTGGCCGGGCCCGTGGTAGGTCACGTCGCCTCCGCGGTTAATTTCGTGAATCTCAACGCCGCGCTGCGTGAGGAGTTCGTCGGAGGCGAGGATGTTGCTCCGAATGGAATTGCGGCCCAGAGTGAGGACGGGCGGATGCTCAAGCAGCAGCAACGTGTTGCCGATGCGCTGAGCGTGGCGGGCTTCGACGAGCTTTCTCTGGAGGTCGAGCGCGGCGGAGTAATCGATGCGGCCGAGATGGACGAGGTTGAGGATCAATGGTTGCGTGCCCCAAATTCCGAACCTAATTCATCTGGGACTAAAGACGATCATATTCTCTCAGGCATTCTTCAAGCGGCTTTGACGGTGGCTGTGCGGGCGTGATACCACGACTCTATGGTGAGGCCCTGTTTTCTTGTCATCGACCGCGAGTATTCCGGAAGTATTTCTACCCGCAAGCTGGTGATCGAGACCGCGAAGTTCAATGTGCTGACGGCCTACAGCGCCCTGGAAGCGATCGACACGCTCACCCGGTTTCCTATCGTAAACGGCGTCGTCCTGGATGCCGGGATCCCGGGTATGGAATGTGGCGAGTTGATTCGCAAACTCAAAGAGATCGAATCCGGAGTACCGGTGATAGCCATCAGCGCTCCGGGTGCGTCTCGATGCGAAAATGCCGACTATCAACTTGAATCGTTTGAACCAGCTCGCCTTCTGGAGCTGCTCAGAAAACTTGAGCCGGAACACGCTGCGGCGATCGAGGTGCGAAACGAGTCCCTGAATAAAGAAAACAAATAAACCGGACAATGATCGACGCTTCATGTGCGCATCAACGCGGTTGATTTGTTCCTTCGCCGACGTTCGTCACCGCGCCTTGGCCAAGGGATCCAGAGGAGGTCGAACCGGGCGCGGTAAGGGAGTGTGATGCGGCGATGAAGGTGATTTTGTTCGGCGCCACGGGCATGGTGGGGAAGGGGGTTCTGCGGGAGTGCCTGCTCGATCCGGATGTGGAGGTCGTGCTGGCGGTTGGCCGGAGTCCTCTGCCAGCGCCGCTGACATGGCCGGGACTGGGTCCGGAGGCGCAGTCAAAGCTGCGTCAGCTGGTCCGGGCGGATTTGAGCGATCTTTCAGGGGTCGAGCCGGAGCCGGCTGGGTTTGACGCCTGCTTCTTTTGCCTGGGAGTCTCGTCGGCGGGCCTGACGGAGGACGAGTACCGGCGGCTTACATACGACCTGACACTTGCTGTCGCGGAGACGCTGGCGCGGTTGAATCCGGGGATGACGTTCGTTTATGTGTCCGGGGCCGGAACCGACAGCAGCGGGAAAGGGCGCACGATGTGGGCGCGGGTAAAAGGCCAGACTGAGAATGCGGTGCTGCGCCTGCCCTTCAGGGCCGCGTACATGTTCCGGCCGGGCGTCATCCAGCCGTTGCACGGCATCGTGTCCAGAACGCGCGCCTACCGGATTGGTTACGTGCTGACGAAGCCGGTTTTGCCGCTGCTGCGGCTCGCGTTCCCCAATTTCTCACGACGACCGAGCAGATGGGCCGCGCTATGCTTCGGGTGGCGCGTGAGGGACATCCGAGGCCGATTCTGGAAGCGCGGGATATCAGCCGCTTCTGAAGGGCAAGACCTCAACAGTGAATTGATTCAGATGTATACGCCGCGCACCTTCTCCGCGCAGCCATGTATACAGGCGACGACACCGCTGCCGATGCAGGGGTGTAATCCATTCATTCAAGAGACCAAGAAGCGTGTTGAAAGTGGCGATCCGCTTGCTCTAGGGAATACAACTTAGCAATTGCAGACTCGGGAAACTGTGCTAGTTTGAGAGGGAAATAAGTCCTGATCCGGATGACTCTGATCCAGCTCTTTGACTTCTCATGCGGAAGTGCCAGGATTTCCGGCCTGATTGATATGGAACTGCCAGGAGACGTACATGTTCGGTCGTCGTTATCTGCAAGGGTTTTTGATACTCGGTTTCGCTCTGTCGCTGGCTGGGTGCTCAAGCCCCAGCCTGGTTTCTATTGCAATCACCCCATCCACCCAATTTTTCACTCTCAATCCTGGCCTGACGGTGCAATATACCGCCATCGGAACCTATGACCAGGGAAACCACCCCAAGACCACGCAGGACATCACAGACGAGGTGACCTGGAAGTCCAACAGTCCGGGCATCGTGACAATCAGCTCCACAGGCCTGGTGACCACAACCGGCACAGAGTATGGCGGGTCTATCATTACCGCCAGCATGAACGGATTCACGGGCAGGATTATCGCCAGCGTTACTGCCAACGTCTGCGCACCGGGTCAGGTCGTGACCAGTACGGGATGCTCGTCGTCTACCAGTGCGTTCCGGGCCGCCCACTAGCTGCGGATTGAGTTTCACTCTGAATGAAAAGCCGCTCGGTGGAGCGGCTTTTTCTGGGCTTCAGTTTGATTTCAGAGCGTGGTCTATGCCGGTCTGTGTATCGGCAGCGTGCTGGGCGCCGGCGAGGAAGGTGAGGTCGCGCACGGGTGAAGCGGCCGCCGCCTGCGCTCTGGTCAGGACGGATTCGGTGGCTTGCGCGTCGCGAAAGCCGCGCACGAGCTGCCCGGCCACTTCTCCGGTTGCGAAACCTGTGACGCCGCCGTCGAGAATAGTGGGTGCGAAGAAAGGATGTACGACGTCGAGGCGGCTGGACTCACGGTACGCGATCTTGCCGATGAGATACATGCGGGCCGGCGTGAATGTGGAGGAGTCGCCGAGTCCGATGATGAGCAGCCGTTTCGCGGCGAGGGTGCCGGGTGGCGGAGTGAGAAGGAGTGTTTCGCCGAGCTCTCCGCCGAAGAGACCGGGCTTGCGGACCTGGTCGAAGAGACCCTTGAGCTTCTGATTGATTTCAACGAGGGAGCCGTGGAGCGTGTTTTCCGGCGAGGAGCGGAAGAGACAGATGATCTGGAGATCGGCGGCGGTATCGGCGGGGCTTTGAACCAGCACCCTAATCGGCAGAGACTGCACCTGAGCGGATTGTGCCGAAGCGCAGATCGCGCAGGCCAGAATGAACGCTGCGGCGAACGAGCGGTACTGCCGACGAAATTGACTCATGGGTTTCCCTCCGAGACTAAATGTTGATGGCCAGGCCCTCCACGCTGGAGAAGCCGTCGAGCATGGCTTCGGCTAACGTTGGGTGGGCGTGGATGGTGAACATCATCTCTTCCACCGTGGCTTCGAGTTCGAGCGCGGTTACGGCTTCGGCGATCAGCTCGGTGGCCTGGGGGCCGATGATGTGGACTCCGAGGATCTCTCCGTATCTGGCGTCGGCGACTACTTTGATGAAGCCTTCGTGCGAGTCGACGATGGAGGCCTTGGAGTTGGCTGAGAAGGGGAATTTGCCGATCTTGACCTGCAAGCCCTTTTCTTTGGCCTGGGCCTCGGTGAGTCCTACGCTGCCGATCTGCGGCTCGGTGTAGGTGCAGCCGGGGATGCGCTCGCGTTTGATGGGGCGGGCATATTTTCCGGCGATTTTGGCGGCGATGACCAGGCCGGCCATGGCTCCTACGTGGGCGAGCTGGGGGAATCCGGCTACGATGTCTCCGATGGCGTAGACGCCGGGCTCGGTCGGTCTGCATGTACTCGTTGACCGTGAGGAAGCCGCGGTCGGGCGTGATCTTTGTCTTCTCGAGGCCGATGCCTTCGGTGAGCGGGGCGCGGCCTACGGCGACGAGAACCTTTTCGGCTTCCTTGACGACCTGTTTGCCGTCGGAGGCGGTGAAGGTGACTTTCGCTCCGGTTTTGGTGGGTTCGACCTTCTCGACTTTGGCTCCTGTGTTGATGTCAATGCCGCGTTTTTTGAAGACGCGGGCCAGTTCCTTGCTGATGTCTTCGTCTTCGGCGGGGACGACGCGCGGGAGGTATTCGAGGATGGTGACTTCAGAACCGAAGCTGCGGAAGATGGAGGCGAACTCGACACCGACGGCGCCCGCTCCGATGACGATGAGGGATTTGGGAATGGCGTCGATGGAGAGGATTTCGATGTTGGTGAGAACCGGGCCTCCGGCTTCGACGCCGGGCAACAGGCGGGCCTTCGATCCGGTGGCGACGACGACGTTCTTCGCCTTGATGGTCTCGGATTTGCCGCCGCCTGAAACTTCTACGGAGTGGATGCCGCCTTTTGCGGGGCCGGTGAGCTTGCCGAAGCCGGCGACGACGGTCACCTTGTTCTTCCGCATGAGGAACTCGAGCCCCTTGGTGTGCTTGGCGACGATCTGGCTTTTGCGGTCGAGGATCTTCTTCCAGTTGAGGGCGCCTTTGCCCAGGCCCTCGATTCCGTAGTCCTCGGCATGCTTGAGATGGTCGTAAATCTCGGCGTTGAAGAGCAGGGATTTGGTGGGGATGCAGCCAACCTGGAGGCAGGTGCCTCCTAACTTGCTGTCCTTTTCAATGAGGGCGACTTTGAGGCCGTACTGTCCGGCGCGGATGGCGGCGGTGTATCCGGCGGGTCCAGAGCCGAGGATGGCTACGTCGTAGATAGTGTCTGCCAAGAGGGAAACTCCGTTCAATTGATGACCAAACTCTCCATTATAGGTGCTGGCGCGGGCACAGGTGCTGGCCGCACGGGCACATGCACTTCGTGCCATCGTTGTGCTGGCTTCTGTGGCCGCTCCCTTTGGTCGCGGGATTGTTGATGAGATTCAGGCCGTATCGGTTCGGATTCGGGTTACCCCCTCCCCCTGCTAGATTTTGCTACGTAATAGATTTCAAAGAGCTTTCATAATTCCTATCCGTGCGTAAATCATACAAAAGAAGAAGCTTTCAAGCTAAACAACAGAAAATAATCGACTTGCTGATTTTTAATACGAGGTAGAGGGCTTATAGCCAAGGTAATTCGTATCAAAGCAGTTATGAAGCCAGTTGGTCTCGCCGTCCTTGTCGATTCCCTGGTGAAGCGGCGACCTATTTGTTTTGCGTCCGTAGCTCCTTTGTTTTGCGTCCGTGGCTCCCCGGAGGGTCATTTTTGCTATTTAACAGATTTTAAAGGGCAACGAGGGGGTTGATCGACGTATACAATACAAAATACAAGGCTTAACGGTAGACTGAGCGTCTTCACGTTCGTGGCAAAGACAAAAGGCCGCCCTTCGGCGGCCCTTATGTCTCTACTTCCATTCTAGCAAAATCCGTGGAAATCAAATGCGCTTTTGGGTAGGGTCAGTTTGAATCCATAGGTTCCGAAACGACGATAGAACCAGTGTCGGATCCGCGGAAACCTTCTAAGTGCGGAGCGAGGTGCCTGTGTCGAGATGAAAGGGCTTCTCGTATGGCTCAACCGGATAGCCCTTCGCTTTCCAGCCCGCCAGTCCACCTTTGAGGAATTTGACTCGCAAGAAACCAATGGCGAGCGCTCGCCTCAAAATGGTTCGACTGGTTTTATCACTGGGACACGTACAGTAAACGAACGTGTCTATCTCTTTCGGGATAAGGGATGGATTCTCAAGCACTTCTTGTGGTGAAAGCCGCTTCGCGCCAGGGATGATCTCAGAGTCCGCCAGCAAGTCGAGCGGCAGGCGAACATCAAAAACAGCTACGTCCCGATTTGAAGCCAACAGCATGTGCAGGGCATCCGGCGTGATGCTGTGCCGCTCCATCTCTTGCCGGTCTTTCCTGTGTTTGATCCGAAGAACGATCAACAGCAGCACGAGAGCGCAAATGGCGACCAGAGTGAAAGCCATCTCTGTTTTCCCCAAACAAGCAGATTCACTGCAGGCCTGAGAGGATTCATTACCAGCATAGCGATAGCGGTCGATCAGTTGAGAAGGCTTTTCTCACTAGAGCGAGCGCAGGAAATCGATGATCTGCTGCTGCACGCATGCTGCGAAGGCCAGAGCAACGATTCCGCCGAAGCTCTTGATGGCAATTCTCCGGAGCATAATCATGACGTTATCCTCGGGGGCCCAGGAATGCCGGTATTGTACATCTGGCCCAACTGCCTTCGTTTGGGAGGATGACTGACTGCGGGCACCTGTTTAAGGAGATTCCCTGCTATTTTTTGAGGAAGGTTAGTCACCCACTTTCGTGATTGGACGCTGATCGCTGTCCTCTGCTGTTTTCCTGTATTCTGGCGTCTTCCGGAACAACTGGCCCATTGGCTGCGTATAGCTGACCATGAGCTATGCGGCGGCAATGACGTGGGAGATGGACGGGTTCCGGGTCGTTCGTTCGCGTCCGCGCGCGGGGGTGGTTCGGGCGATGCGCCCGGAGCATCCGCGCCAGGAGCAGGCCCGCCAGGGCGAGAGCCAGCGGCCTATGGCGTTGCCGGGGCGCAGCGGAGCGGCGGTTTCCGGAACGGATCGAGTACGAGGAGCGGAGCGCGGATTGGAAGCCGATTGGCAGATCGTGGTGCAGCGGTGCCTCGACGGCGACTCCGGCGCGTGGAGCGAGCTGGTGAAGTCGCATTATCGCCGCGTGTATGGACTTTGCTATCGCTTTACCGGCTCCTCTCATGACGCCGAGGATCTTACCCAGGACGTTTTTCTGAAGGTGTATGGGAACCTGTCGGCCTTCGATCTGGCGCGGGGCAGCTTTCAGACGTGGATCACGACGGTCACGCGCAACTTGCTGGTGGACCATTTCCGCAGAACGAAGCAGCATCGGTCGACCGATTCGATGGACGCGGGGTGGGAGCAGACCGACGACCTGACGCTGGCCGGGCGGCTGGCGGCTTCGGGTCCGACGCAACATGATCGCGCGGCCCAGAAAGAAATTGCCAAGATGGTGCAGGAGGCGCTGACTCGCATCTCTCCGGAGTTGCGCGAGGCGGTGATTCTTCGCGATTTACAGGATATGGATTACAAGGAGATTGCGCAGGTGCTGCGCATTCCCGAAGGGACGGTCAAGTCCCGCATCAGCCGTGGGCGCGCAGAGCTGGCGCGGCTGTTGGAACCGAACCAGGGGCAGGTGGTGTAGCGATGACAGAGCGGAATCCATTCGATCACAAACCGACAAGCGCCGGGCTGGGACAGCTCCGCTGCGAGGAGTGGGAACTTCTGCTGGCGGAGGGACTGGACGGGGTGCTCCCCGCTGCAGAACAAGCGGCCTTCGAAGGACATAGCGCGGGGTGTGCCGTCTGCGCGCGATTACTGGTCGAGACAAAGCAGGGGCGGGAGTGGCTGCAATTTCTCAATGATGAGCCGGAAGTGCCTTCGGACATGGTCGGGCGGATTCTGGGCAAGACGAGCGGTGCGAATGCGAGCGGTCCATTGGCGCTCGGCGGCCCGACCCCGATTCCGGTTGCGCCGCATGTGCTGGGGGTTCCGGTGCGGCGCGTGGTGTGGGATACGCGGATGGTGATGACCGCCGCGATGGCGTTTTTCTCGATTGCGCTTACGCTGAACCTGGCTGGTGTGCGGATCACGAATCTGCGCCTTTCCGACCTTACTCCCGCGAACATGGAGATGAATCTTACGCGGCAGTTTTATGGGGCCGAGAGCTCGGTGGTGCGGTATTACGACAATCTGCGGCTGGTGTACGAGGTGGAGTCGAAGATGCGCGAGCTGCGGCGCGATGAAGACATGCAGCAGCCTCCGCAGACGCAACAGAAGCAGGATGTTCCGGAGAATCCGCAGGGAAACGGCCATAAGAACGGCGGCAGGCTGGAACCGGCACCCAAGATTCCGCAGGAAGGCTTGCTGTGGGGAAGGCCTACAGTGGCCAGCGCGGACGGAGCGATAGACGACGTTGAACGTTCAAAAAGCAGAAAAAGAGGTTGATATTGCAGCACCTTGTGAACGAGTTAAGGACGAACGAGATCAGGCAGAAAGGAGCCTGGCATGAATTGCGTTAACCATCCCGATGTTCCTGTAGCGGCATACTGCCAGAATTGCGGCAAGGGTTTGTGCGCCGCCTGTGTGCGCCCGGTTGCGGGTGTCATCTATTGCGAACAGTGCCTGGCAGAACGGCTGGGCATCGGTTCGATCCCTGCCGGTTCGGCTGGCGGCCCTGGAGCAGGTTATCCCGTACCCGGCGTGCTTGCGCCGGCGGGACCGAATCCGGGGACGGCCTTTGCGCTGGGATTCATTCCCGGAGTGGGGGCGATGTACAACGGCCAATTTATCAAGGGCCTGATACACGTGTTTGTTTTCGTGATCCTGATCGGCATTACTCAGACACCACGGCATCTTCGGAATTTTCATCGCAGCGTGGGTGGCGTATCAGGTTTTCGACGCATATGAGACAGCCAAGGCTCGCCGCGATGGGCGGCCGTTGCCGGATCCCTTTGGTCTGAATGAGCTGGGGTCGAAGCTGGGAATTCCGAGCCACCTGCGGCCCCGGTGGGTTTGGCGGCCCTGGTGGATTTGGCGGGCCTCCTGTGCCTCCCCGCCTGGGGTTGGGTACCCGCCCGTGGCCGGTTTCACGAATCCGTACGTGCCTTATTCCGCTGCGCCTCCGGTTCCACCTGCGGGGACGGGTGTGCCGGGAATTGATCCGATGATGCCGCCTCCTCGCCGCCGACATGAGCCGGTGGGGGCGCTGATTCTGATCGGGCTGGGAGTGCTGTTTCTGTTCAATACGATGGATATCTTTCACTTCGACTGGATTGGCCGCTTGTGGCCTCTTTTGATCATCGGCGTTGGAGTGGCGCTGTTTATTCGCCGGTCGCGTGAAATTCCACCACCGCCACCGCCACCGTCAGGGGGCGCGCAATGAACAGGTACATCTTTATCCATCGCATTAAGGGACCGGCGATGATTCTGGTATTTGGCGTGACGGCGCTGCTGAACCAGTGGGACATTCTTTCTTTCGGCAAGAGCTGGCCGTTGTACCTGATCGTGCTGGGCGTATTGCAGCTCGCTGAACGCGCGGCGTGGTCGCAGGCACAGTATCCGGTGGCTGATCCGTACGCCGGTTCGGTTCCAGGTCAGGGTAATTGGGGTGGTCCGGCTGCGCCGCCACCGTCTTCGACTTCTCTGACGATCACGCCGCCGAACATGCCTCAGGATGACAAATCGCAGAACAGGGAGAGGACGTAAGCCATGGCCTCGAACCCTCCACCTTATCCGCCGCCAAGCCCGGGACAATATCCTCCTCAGGACCCGCGCCGCCAGGTTCGCGATTATGCCCGGGCTCAGCGCGACCAGGCCCGGGCGCAGCGCCAGTACTGGCGCGCTTACTGGCGCGGGGGACGCCGGGCGTCGGTTACCGGTCCGATTATCCTGCTCATGATCGGCGTAATCGCGCTGCTGATCGAAATGGGGCGGCTGAACGGTTACGCGGTCTGGAACTGGTACGCGCAGTGGTGGCCGTTGCTGTTGATCGGGTTGGGCCTGGTCCTGCTGCTCGAATACTTTCTGGACCGGGGCGACCCGTATGCCGGACGACGATCGGGCGGAGGGTTTGTCTTTCTGATCCTGCTGCTGCTGTTCCTGGGTTGGGGCTCACATTCGGCCCGCCGGTGGGGATCGATGGGGCGGCAGTTCGGAGTGAATGACAATGACTTCTGGAACATGTTCGGCGAGGAACACGATAAAGACTTTCAGATGGACCGGGCTGCGTCCGCAAGCGGCACGGTGAATGTCCAGAATCCGCGCGGAGACATAACGGTGACGCCCTCGATGGATGGCCAGATTCACTTGCGCATCCATGAAGTGGTGCATACCTCGTCGGACAAAGATGTGGAGAAAGACTTTGACGCGGTGCGGCCGCAGATTACGGCGTCGGGATCGGGATCGACCATCACTGTACCGTCACGCGGCGGGTCGTCGGTTGACCTGACGCTGGAGATTCCGGAAAAGAGCTTTCTCACGGTCAACGCTCAGCACGGTGATGTGTCAGTGGAGGGGCTGAAGAACAATGCGGACGTGACCGATGAGCAGGGCGACGTGAAGTTTGACGACATTACGGGCGACGTTCACGCGCGCATGAACAACGGAGACTTTGCAGCCCATGCGATCGAGGGACAGGTTTTTCTGAATGGCCACGCCGAGGATGTGACGCTGTCGGAGATCAAAGGGCAAGCGGTGCTGGACGGCGAGTTCTTCGGGGATACGCATCTGGAGCAGATGGGCGCCTCGATCCACTTTCATTCGATAAATACGTCGATTGATTTGCCGAAGCTCGGCGGCGATCTGACGCTGGACTCCGACGACCTGACAGCAAACCAGACGGGAGGACCGCTGCGGATTGTGACGCGTTCGAAGAATATTGAGCTGACGCAGGCCACCGGCGACCTGCACATTGAAACCAGCGATGGCGATGTGAACGTGACGGCGGCTGCTCCGCTGGGCAACGTGGATATTATGAACCGCACGGGCGGCCTTACCCTGACGGTTCCCGAGAACGCGAACTTTTCTGTGACGGCGAATACTACGGACGACAATGATCTGGAGACGGATTTTCCGCTTGAGGTGACGACGAGCGGCGATCAGAAGCATGTCTCGGGAACGGTAGGGAGCGGCGGCGTGAAGCTGGACCTGAGCACTACGCACGGAAATCTGGAGTTGAGAAAAGGCAACGCGGAAGTGGCTGCGCCTGCACCTCCCGCGGCTCCGGCAGCACCGACTGGGCCGGTAAGACATCTGCGCGCGCCGAAGACTCCAATGGCCCCGCCTGCGGTCCAATGAAGTGCTGAGAGAAAGATGGATAAAACCGGATAGGCCTTGTATCGGGAGGGTCAGTTCCTAGGCGCGCTGGTACAGCACATCCCATTGGCGTCCGCCTTTAGGGAATCTTGATGTGACGAAGCGGCCCGTTTGTTTGAATCCGTTCTTTGACAGGAGCGCATCCATTTCCGGCAGCTGCCAGCAGCCGACGTAGGCTTCAAAGTTTATGGCCTCGCATTGGATGTATCGAAAACGAGGCAGAATCTCCTTCGCGCCTTCCAGGATAAGCAATTCCGAACCCTGTGTATCGAGCACCAGGAGATCAAAAGATGCCAGGTCTATGCCTTTCGTGCGAATAAACGTAGGCAACGAGAGCGCTTCCAGCTCGATGGAGCGAGGAAAACCGATCTTGCCCCAGTGTCCAGGAAGCTGCTTGTTGGGCTGCAAAATCGATGACGATGAGCCTTCGTTGTCTGAGATGTGAAATTGGTATTTCACCCCGTCCTGCCCGGCGATCAGACAATTGTAGGCAGTCTGGTCGGGAAAGCCCGTCAAATTTGATTGGAGTTCTCTGAAGATGTCCGGGTTCGGCTCGACCCAGGCTGCTTTCAAGCCGTAACGCGCGTACAGGAATCTTTCCTGGCCTGTGTTCGCGCCAAGATGGATTACGCCTCGTCCCGCCTTCAAAAAACGATCCGGAAGCAGCCCCCGACTCCGTATATTCCAATAGGTTCTTTCTGCATATCTGAACGGTGATCTGTACTTCATATCCCCCCGGGGCGAGAGCGAAATTAGACGATGACTGAATAAAAAATAGTAGCATCCGTGCTGCTGGTGAGTGAGCGTTAAGGCCCGGCCGCAACTACTTTAATACACACGCAGGTCGCCTTCGGGTTGCGGTGCGTGGATGAGCAACCCCAGCTCTCCGGCTACGCGCTCGAGTCGCGACCTTGTGGTTGGTGAAACCGGCAGCATCGGCAGCCGGTAATACTCTCCGCATTTGCCCATCATTGCGAGGATGGCTTTGACTGGGCCGGGGCTGGTCTCCCAGAAATTTGCCTCCATCAGCCGGAAGTATTTGCGGTTCAGCCGGCGCGCGGTGGACCACTCGTTGGCCAGGGCCGCTTGTATCATCTGCGTCATCTCAGACGGGATTTGATTCGATGTGACGGATACCAGGCCCGCGCCGCCGACGCTGATAACGCCCAGAGCCATGTTGTCGTCGCCCGCGTATACACGGAAGCTTTGCGGGGCCTGCGTAATCAGACTGGTAATCTGCGCGAGGTTGCCGCTTGATTCTTTCACGGCGCGAATATTGTCCGCCGCTTCGATGAGCCGCAGTATTGTTGCGGGTTCGAGATTTACGCCGGTGCGGCTGGGAATGTTGTAGAGGACGACAGGAAGCGAGGTTGCGCGGGCCACGGCCTTGAAGTGCTCGAAGAGGCCTTCCTGCGTGGGCTTGTTGTAATACGGGTTCGCGGAGAGGATGGCGGTTATGCCGGGAATGTTGGCTGCGGTCCTTGCGCGCACGGCGGCTTCGCGCGTGGAGTTGTGCGTGCAGCCGGCCCAGACGGGAACTCGTCCGGCAGCGGCCTCTGCGATGATGCGCAGGACTTGCAGCCACTCATCGTCATTCAGGGTGGGTGTTTCCGCTGTTGTTCCGCAGGCTACCAGCCAGTTGATGCCGCTCTCAATCTGCCATTGCGCGAGGGCGTAGAGCGCCTGTTCATCGACACTCCCGTCGGGGCGAAAGGGAGTCACTAAAGCTGTACCGCAGCCTGCCGTCAAATCCATAACTTTTTCGAGTTTACCGTGTGCGGGGTGTGGGGGCCAATCAGCAAAACCGTGCGCGTTGGCGGGACGATAGAATGGCCGCAGACCATGGCTCAAGAAAGCTTGCAACCCTCCACATTTACAACACGGATTTCAGTGCTTGTCCTGACCAGGAATGAAGAATTGGACCTGGCCGCCTGCCTGAATTCGGTGTCGTGGTCGGACGATGTGTTCGTTTTCGACTCGTTCAGCACGGACGGTACCGCGGAGATCGCACGCAGCCACAATGTAAATTTTGTGCAGCGGAAGTTTGACGGGTACTCGTCACAGAGAAACGCCGCTCTCGATCAGCTGCCGTTCCGTCATGACTGGATTTTCATTCTGGATGCCGATGAGCGTCCCACTGCGGAGCTGGTGAGGGAGATGGAGCAGGCTGTGAGCGCGGCACCTTCCGGGTTGAACGGCTTTCGGATTCGGCGGCGCGATTTTTTGAATGGGACATGGCTGAAACATGCTCAGATATCGCCCTACTATATCCGTCTTGTGCGACGCGGAAAGGCCCGTTACACGCGGGAGATCAATGAGGTGCTGGAGGTCGATGGCCAGGTGGCGGATCTGAAATCACCTTTCGATCATTTTCCGTTTTCGAAGGGAATCGCACACTGGATAAGCAAGCACAATACCTACTCGACGATGGAAGCGCAGGTTATTGCCGGCGGCGTTTCCGGCAGCAATGCTTCATGGCGCACAGCTCTGCTGGCGAAGGATTTTCACGTTCGGCGAGTTGCTCAGAAGGCGATTTTTTACCGCATGCCCGCGCGTCCGGTGATCAAGTGGATTTATATGATGTTTGTGCGGGGAGCGATTCTCGACGGCAGAGCGGGGATTGCGTATGCCAATCTGCAGGCGACATATGAATACCTGATTGTGCTCAAGACGCGGGAGCTTATGCGAAATCCGCGTGAATCCTAAGTTATGTCTTCTAACTTATCTTTGCGGCGATTTCGCTGAACTCCCAGACTCCGGTTTTGCCTGCGATCCATTCGGCGGCGCGTACCGCGCCCTCGGCAAAGGCGCGCCGGGAAAAGGCTTCGTGCTTCAGCTCGATCACGTCGTTCGGCGAACGCGCTTCAATCACGTGAATGCCGGAGGCGTCGCCCTCGCGCTTCGAGATGATTTCGATTTCGAGTGACGGATTGGCCGCCTGGAGAACCTGCTTGATGGAGAGCGCGGTGCCGGAGGGCGCGTCCTTTTTGTCGGAGTGATGCGTTTCGGTAATGCTGAAATGGTAGTGCGGAGCGGCGACCGCGAGTTCGCGCGCCAGGCGGAACATGGCCTGCACGCCTAAGGAGAAATTTGTGCCGTAGAGAAAGCCTGCGTCCCTGCGTTCGGCCAGCGCCCGCATGTCTTTGAGATGCTGATACCAGCCGGTGGTGCCGACGACCACGCGCGCGCCGTTGGCGAGACAGGCGCGCAGATTGAACATGACAGCTTCGGGAGTGGTGAAGTCGATCACCGCGTCAAAGCCTGCGAGGAAGGGACCGGTCAACGCTGAGGCGTTGTGATTTTCCTCTTCGCCGAGCACGCGTACGCTATGGCCGCGCTCGTGCGCTACATCCGCTACTATGCTGCCCGTCTTGCCTCGTCCCAGCACCAGAAAGAGCATCGCAACTACCTCATGCTTTCCTTCAACTTGCTTGCATCACGTCGAAGATCTCGGGGTCCGGATCGATGAAAAATTCGGCGTGCAGCGAACGGATGGCCTCTTCGGCATCGTCCTCCTCGATCATGAAGCTCATGTTGATTTCGGATGCGCCCTGCGAGATCATGCGCACGTTGATGTGGCGGATGGCCTGAAAGACCTGCGCGGCGATGCCCTGCTGGCCGCGAATGTTTTCGCCGACCATGCAGATGAGGGCCTTGCGGCCTTCGTATTTCACGTCGGCCAACTGGCTGAGGTCGGCGGCGATCTCGGGGAGCTTCTCGTTGGAATCGACGGTGAGCGAAACCGAGACCTCAGAGGTTGAAACCATATCGACGGCGCATTTGTGTTTGGCGAAGACGTCGAAGATTGCCTTGAGGTAGCCGTGCGACATCAGCATGCGGCTGGCTACGACGTCGATGATGGTGAGCCGGCGCTTGGCGGCGATGGACTTGAAAGGGCTGCGGCAGTGGGGCGCGAGCGAGATGATGCGGGTGCCTTCGTTTTCAGGATTGCGCGAATTCAGCACCAGCACGGGGATATTTTTCTGATCGCAGGCAGGATGGTGGCCGGATGCAGGACCTTGGCACCGAAATAGGCGAGCTCCGCCGCTTCTTCAAAGCTGATGGTCTTGACGCGCAGCGCGTCGGGGCAGATGCGGGGATCGGTGGTCATGATGCCGTTCACGTCGGTCCAGATCTCGATGGCGCCGGCGTCGATTCCGCCGCCGACCAGCGCCGCGGTGAAGTCGGAGCCGCCGCGTCCGAGGGTGGTGGTTATGCCCTTTTCTGTTGCGCCGATGAAGCCGCCCATGACGCAGATGCGTCCTGCTGCGGCGAGTGGCAGAACATGCTCTTGGAGGCGCTGCTCGATGAGCGCGTCCTGGGGAACGGCCCTGCCGTGATGGGCGTCGGTGACGATGCAGTTGCGCGCGTCCACGTGGACGGCGTCGAGGCCGAAATGGCGGAAGGCTTCGGCGATGATGCGGCTGGAGAGCCGCTCGCCTTCGGAGACGATCATGTCGCTGATGCGCGGCGTCAGTTCGCCGACCGCAGCCAGCCCGCGCAGAACTTCATCCAGCCCGCAGAACTCGGTGTCGATCCACTTTGTGAGTTCGCCGATGGTTTCCGCGGAGACAAGGGCGCAAGCCGCTTCGAGGTGCCGGTTGCGCATGCGCGCGGTAATGGCCAGCGCGCCGGTGCGATCTCCGCGCCCGGCTGCTGCCGCAGCGGCGAGAAGCTGGTCGGTGACCTTCGCCATCGCGCTGACACGACCACGATGGGCGTAAGCCCTTTGTCGCGGCGGCCCTGGACAATTCCGGCGGTGCGATCGATGGCTGCGGCATCTTCGACGGAGGTGCCGCCGAATTTCATCACGACAAGTTTAGAGGCGGCGAGCTTGTTCATGCCGAGACGGCCACCGGGTGGAGTTTGGCGGGGTCCAGCTTTCCGAGCGAGACCAGCAATTCCGCGTTCAGCAGGGCCGCGCCCGCCGCACCGCGAATGGTGTTGTGCGAGAGCACGGTGAACTTCCAGTCGAGCAGAGTGCAGGGACGCAGGCGGCCAACGGTGGAGGCCATGCCGTTGCCGCGCATTTTGTCGAGGCGCGGCTGGGGACGGTCTTCGAGCGCGGTGAACTCGACGGGCTGCGCGGGGGCGGTGGGCAGATCGCGTCCGGCGAGGGGGGTGAATTCGCGCCATGCGTCGAGGATTTCTTCGCGCGTGGCCTTGCGCGAGAGCTTGATGCTGACGCTCTCGGTGTGCCCGTCTTCGACGGCGACGCGGTTGCAGTGCGCGGACATCTTTGCGTTCAGAGGACGGACGCACTGTTGCCGTCGCGCGAGCCGAGCAGGCGCAGAGTTTCGGCCTGCATCTTCTCTTCTTCGTTCTTGATGTAAGGGACGACGTTGCCGAGGATGTCCATCGAAGCCACGCCGGGATATCCGGCGCCGCTGACGGCCTGCATGGTGCTCACAAAAATGGAGTCGATGCCGAAGCGTTCTACAAGCGGTTTGAAAACCAGCACCAGCCCGATGGCGCGAGCAGTTGGGATTGGTGACGATGTATCCGCCGGACTGCTTTGCGCCACGACTGATTTTCGAGGATGGGCAAGATGGTCGGCGTTGACCTCGGGGATGACCAGCGGAACATCTTCGTGCATGCGGAAGGCGCTGGAGTTCGAGATGACGGCGCAGCCGGCTGCGGCGAAGGCCGGCTCCATTTCACGGGCGATGTCGGCGTCGAGCGCGGCGAAGATTACCTTGGGAGCGCCGTCGGGGATCGCAGGCGACACGGTCATATTGGCGATGCGCTCGGGGAGGGCCGTGTCGAGCTTCCACTTCACCGCTTCGCCGTACTTTTTGCCGCTGGAACGGTCGCTGGCGGCGAGCCACGCCACCTCAAACCAAGGATGGTTCTCAAGGAGTTGAATAAACCGCTGGCCGACCATTCCGGTCGCGCCAAGAATGCCAATTTGCTGCCGCATGTTTCTGTGTGAGCCTGCCTTGCTGAAAGCCAGCGTCCCTGCGCGGGTATCGAAGCAAAGGATTTTTCGCTGTACGGATAGTGTATCGTGGACGGCTCCGGAGATGAATGAAGAATGCGACACCTTAGTAGCCACGCGGGTTCCGAACGTGCGAGAATACTCGACGGAATCGGGAGGCCGCCCATGGCGCGAAGGCTGATACTGCTAACGTTCGTGATGTGGTGCGCTGGATGCGCGACAGCACCGGCACCGCACGCGGCAGCGCCGTCATCTTCTCCACCACAGGTTTCACGAGAGGATGCCGCGAAGGCTGCACAACAGGAAGTTGATTCAGTTCTGCCTCCAGCGCCTCCGCAACTAGGCGATCATGGGGCTGAACGTCCGAAGGAACATCTCGCGCAGACGGACGAAAGTCAACAGCAAGCGCAGGTTGCCGACTGGTTCACTCATCTTTCCCAGGGGAATATTCAATACAAGATTGCGGACACGATGTTCTGGAAGGAGGCTTCTACGGTGAGTGTTGTGATTCAGGGACCGCAGGCGCCCGCGTCGTCCGGGCTGGAGAATCCTACGGAGACAGCGCCGCTGAAGATTTCGAACCGTATGCGGGTTAAGCTGTCCAGCCCCGATAATCCCGACGAATTCACAATCACCCCCGAGGGAGGGACGACCGATGTCCAGTTTGTGCCCACAAACGACAGCACCACGTGGAGCTGGTCGGTGACACCGAAATATACGGGGAGCAGCCAACGTCTGCAGGTGTCCGCGTGGGTTCTGTATCCGGGGGAAGGGGATCAGATTCTGCTGCAACTGCCGGTCTATACGTCGAGTGTCAACGTTCATGTGCCGGGGTTTGGCGAGGCGATGAAGCGGCTGATAGAGGGCGATCCTGATTACTGGCTCAAGTATGGGCTTCCGGGTGGCGGAGGATTTGTCTTTGTTGCGGGCGTGATCGGCTGGTTCTTCAAGAGGAAATCGGGCAAGAAGGAGAAACAGCCTTAGAAGCACGGATTGCCGAAAGAACCCGTCTCCGGATACAGTCGAGTATTCGCTGTCCATCTTCTTTCCACAGAGGTATTAATGGAAAGTCTGCCGCTGTGGTTTCTGGTTCTGAGCCTGTTTTTGCCGCGTATATCGCTGGTGATTGCGTATTTCGAGAAGGAATTGGTTGTATATCACCTGCACGGGTGGATTCCGCCGGCGCTGGGTATTGTTATTCCGCGGGCGCTGGTGCTGATTCTGATCTACCAGGATCGCGGGTTCAGCTGGTGGCTGCTACTGCATGCCGGGGTAATGGCGTGCGTTTATGGCGGATCCGGGTCGAAGGCGAGGCGAGGTTGACGACTATTGCGGCATTGCGTAGGTGATGTCGACAAGCGTGGCGAAGATTACCTTAGGAGCGCCGTCGGGGACCGCAGGCGACACGGTCATATTGGCGATGCGCTCGGGGAGGGCCGTGTCGAGCTTCCACTTCACCGCTTCGCCGTACTTTTTGCCGCTGGAACGGTCGCTGGCGGCGAGCCACGCCACCTCAAACCAGGGATGGTTCTCAAGGAGTTGAATAAACCGCTGGCCGACCATTCCGGTCGCGCCAAGAATGCCAATGTGCTGCCGCTTGTGTTTGTCTTTCGATCCACGTCACAGATATGCGGAAGTCATACCGGTGAAATCCCAACGCGCCGTCGGCTACCAGGAGCCGCATTTGCCCACCTGTCTGCTGTCCGCTTGTTTTCAGTGTATCCGGTTCTTACCACCGAAATAAATACAGACCTGAGGGCTGCGGACCTATGGCAATCAGCAAAGGCAAACGAATCCGCGGAGCTGCGCGGATCATCCATTGTGAAGAGGATACTTGCCGTGCCTACATATCTTCCGTTTAACGTTGTCCGCCCATCCGAGTTTGATTCTGGAACGGCTCAGACGCCTGGGTCATTGCGCCTTGCCGCAATTACGCGGGAGCGGGGCATCGACACGGGCCTTTGGGGCGGGACGTTCCTTGTTGAGCCGGGCGCCCGCACGGGAATACATCACCATGGGAAGCAGGAGACGATCGTCTACGTGCTGGAAGGCTCGTCGCGGGTGCGCTGGGGCGAGCATGGCGAATCCGAAATAACGGTGCAGGCTGGGGATTTTCTTCACGTCCCTGCCTGGACGCCGCACATGGAGATCAATCCGTCCTCTGAAGAACCTTTTCGCTGGATCGTCGTTCGCAGCACGCCGGAGCCGATCGTTGTGAATCTGCCGGACGACTACTGGGACCACAAACGGAATGAGTGACGCTGCGGCTTCACATCACTAGCGTGCGGTTCCGGACCCCATGTTGTAGGTAATGTCGATCACCGAGGTGCGCTGCGGAGACACCGTGACAGTCGCCGTTTTCTGCCCCAATTCCTGATGATCGGACATGATGGTATAAGTTCCGGGCGGCACTCCCTTGATGGTGAAGTGTCCGTCGTCGCCGGAGACGGCGTAGAAGGGATTGGAGACCACGTTGATGAATCCCTGCATCCAGGGGTGGTTATTGCAGCGCACCGGAATCATCAGTTCGGGCGTGGCCAGCGTGCGCCTCTCGCCCGGGCCGTTCGGCGGCTCGGAGATATCGACGGACTGGTTGGTGCTGAGGGTCGGGATCATGTGAACGTTGTGCATGGTCGCGTCGCTGTTGGTGAACTCTACCGGCTGGCCCGCCATTACGCCGATGACGTGGGGAGCGAAGCGGCAGCCCTTCTGGTCCATGACGACGGGCGTTGAAGGCGGAGCGTAAGCTTTGTCGCCCAGGCCGTCCTTGATGTAGACAAATACGTTTTCGAGGCCGCCGTTCTGTACTACGTACTGCTCGGTGTAGTTGTCGGGCGCGAGACTGCAGGCCGGGTCCTGGCCCATGTCAATCTTGATGCGCTGCGGTGCTTTGCCGGTGAAGTGGATGGTTCCGAGAATGGTGCCGGAGTTGTTCCAGTCAATGGTGGTGTAGTTCTTTGCCGGTTCGCTCGGGCTGGAGGCAGTGGAGCTTTTTTTGCATCCTGCGCAAGCCAGCAACAGAGCGCACAGAGTTGCGATGATGATTTTCTTCGCCGGCATAGTTTCTTCTTCAGCCTCCGCTAGTTCGAATTACTCTTTGGCGATTCAAGGGCCGCAATCACCGCATCCGCAAACGCTTTTGTGCCAGCGGTGCCGTGCACGTCGCGCGTCAGCGTCTTTCCTTCGGTGTAGACCTTTTCGAGAGCGGCCTGCACGCGGTTGGCCGCATCGGTCTCATTGATGTGGTGCAGCATGAGAACCGCCGATTGCAGCAATGCTGTTGGATTCGCGATGTCCTTGCCCGCGATGTCGGGGGCGGAGCCGTGGACGGCTTCAAAGATGGCGGCTTCCGCTCCGAGGTTTGCGCCGGGGACGAGTCCGAGGCCGCCGACGAAGGCCGCGCAGAGGTCGCTGACGATATCGCCGTAGAGATTCTCCATCAGGAGCGTGTCGTACTGGTAAGGATTCATGACGAGCTGCATGCAGGTGTTGTCGATGATGTGCTCGCCGTAGGTGATGTCGGGATAGCCCTTGGCGATTTCGCGCGCGCACTTCAGAAAGAGGCCATCGGACATCTTCATGATGTTGGCTTTGTGGATGGCGTGGATCTTTTTGCGATTGTGTTTGCGCGCGTACTCGAAGGCGAACTTGGAGATGCGCGTGGAACCCTTCTCGGTGATGACCTTGAGCGAGGTGACGACTCCCGGGACTACTTCGTGCTCGAGGCCGACGTACTCGCCCTCGGTGTTTTCGCGAACGATGATCAGGTCGACGCCCGGATAGCGTGTTTCAAGGCCGGGAAGGTTCTTGATGGGGCGAAAATTCGCATACAGCTCGAATTTCTTGCGCAGCGTTACGTTGATGGAGGGAAAGCCGCCGCCTACGGGCGTGGTGACGGGACCTTTGAGCGCGAGTTTGTTTTTCTCGATCGACTCGTAGAGCTCTTTGGGGATGTATTCCTTGTATTTCTCGAAGGCTTCGGCACCGGCGAGATAGGGCTCCCAGGCGAATTTGACACCGGTGGCTTCGAGGATGCGGACGACGGCGGCGGTGACTTCGGGGCCGATTCCATCGCCGGGAATCAGCGTAACTGTGTGTGTTTTTTGCGTGGCTGTTTGATTCATAATTTCCGGTGGCCGAGGCTGACTGTTTTATCGCGGGCCGTTTTTGCGCGGTTCTTTGGAGGCCAGCAGTTGCTCCAACTCTTCCTTGAATTCGCGCACGTCCTTGAAGTCCCGGTAGACGCTGGCGAAGCGGATGTAGGCGACGGTATCGAGAGCCTTCAGGCGATCCATCAGCAGTTCGCCGATCTCGTTGGTAGTGCGCTCGCGTTCGGGCGAATCCATGAGGAAGGCTTCGGCCTCATCGACCAGCGCCTCCATTTTGCTGGCCGGGACGGGGCGCTTTTCGCAGGCGTGCAGGAGACCGCTCAATAGCTTCTGGCGCTCGAACTTCTCGCGGCGGCCATCCTTTTTGACGACCATGTACGGGATTTCGTCGATGCGCTCGTATGTGGTAAAGCGCTTGCTGCAGCCTTCGCACTCGCGGCGGCGGCGGATGGAATCGGCTTCCTTGCTCTCGCGCGAGTCAACCACGCGGTCTTGCGCAAACCCGCAGTATGGACACTTCATTTCTGTTTTCATTCTATCAGCGAGGGAAAGATGGGATTAGCCATCAGGGATAAGGAAGGGCGGATGAAAGTTGTGCCGGCCCACCCTTCGCGCAAAATGCCGCGCGAAGGATGGGGCACCCAGTTTTTTAGCTGGTTTGCCAACACCCGGTGAGAGAATAGAGCAGCTATGGCTCGTGCTTTTTCTGTTGCGATGTTTGCTGCTGCTGTCTGGTGCTTACCGGCTGCGGATATCATCCTGTCGGCTCTCCGGCGCATCTGCCGAATACGGTTCACACGGTGGCCGTGCCTGTGTTCCAGAACACCACACAGTCGTACCACACGGAAGTGACGTTTACGCAGGCGGTGATACGCGAGTTTTCGAGCCGGACGCCTTATAAGCTGGTCGCGGGAAACGATCCTGACGCCGATGCGACGCTTGAACGGGACGATCACCGGATTTCTGGTGACTCCGCTGACTTACAACTCGCAGACCGGGCAGTCTTCAAGCTTTCTGATCACCATCAGGGCTCGCGTGAAGCTGGTTGATCGCAATGGCAACGCGCTTTACCAGAACCCTTCGTATCTTTTCCGCCAGCAGTACGAAACCACGGAGGACCTGGCCAGTTTTATTCAGGAAGACAATCCGGCGGTGCAGCGGCTGGCCAGCGACTTTGCGCGGGCGGTGGTCTCCGATATTCTGGAGTCCTTCTAATGGAACCGATGCCGGACTTCGCGAGGCGCAGCTAGATGGGAGCAGGATTCACAGCCGCCGATCGCTTCATTGCCGAAGTGCGCGGCACGAATCTGCGTCCGGGCTATGTGCTGCTGGGGGACGAGATTTTCCTCTACGAGCGGTGCCGCCGGGCGGTGCTGGAGACGCTGGTTCCTCCGGAGCTGCGGGATTTTTGCCTTTCCGATCTTGATCTGGCCGAGACAAGCATCTTTGAGGTCCTCGACCGGGCGCGCACGCCGTCGCTGATGGCTCCCTTTCAGGTGTTCTTTGTGCGCGGTCTGAAAGCGCTTTACACGCGCGGCGCGAAGAAGGATGAGTTTGCGGCGATTGAGGAGTATTTCCGTTCGCCGAATCCGCAATGCTTGATTTTGTTTGTGGCCGACCATATCCGGATTCCCGCTGATCCGCGGCGTATGGATATGGAGGACAAGAACCGCTACGAGCGCATTCGCGAGACGCTGGGCGACTGGTGCGGGATGGTGGAGCTGGCGCGCGTGGACGAGGCCGATGCGCTGCGCTGGATCGTTTCGGAGAGCGAACGGCAGGAGGTGCGCTTTGAGCCTGACGCGGCGCGCGAGCTGGCGGATGCTCTGGGCGCGGACATGATGCTGATTGCCAGCGAGTGGAACAAACTGCTGCTGTATGCCGGGGAAAAGCGGCACGTGACGCTGGGCGATGTGGAGACGATGGTGCTGGCCGCGAAGCAGCGATCGCTTTACGAGCTGACGGACGCGATCTCGGCCAAGGACACTCCGCGCGCGCTGAAGCTGCTGCACGGGCTGCTGAATGCTTCCGACGGCGGAGAGGATTCGGCCATCGGCCATCTCTACATGCTGGCGCGGACGTTTCGGCAGATGCTGGTGATTCTGGAGAAAAATGTTCGCGACTCGCGGGCGATCTGGCAGGCGCTGTGGCAGGGTTTTCGCATGCCGCCGTTTGCGGCGGAAGACTTGATTCGGCAGGCGCGGCGGTACAAGTCGAGCCGGGAGATTACGCGCGCGCTGCGGCTGATTGCCCGCGCCGATCTTGAGCTGCGTTCGCAGCCTCCCGACAAGCGCCTGGTGCTGGAGCGGCTGGTGTTTGATCTGACGAAGGAGGTCCGGGTTGCGCGGCTGGAATCAGAGGCGCAATACGCAATGGACCTGGAGTCTTAGCCAGACGGGCGGACGCGCTTCGCGCCATCCTGACGCTGCTTAGTGGTCCTCCCTTTGGTCGGAGAATTAACTTGTCTTGTTCGGAGGGGAGGCGCGGGCATTCTCCGCTTTGCGCACTAGAACAGAGATGCGGTGATGACCAGCAGGAGCGCAGCAAGGATTATGGCGATCTGGTAGACAGCGTCGCTCGATGGCTTGCGAATATCAATATGAACCGGGGGTTGATCTATCATGCAGCCCTCTGCTGAGTGGGATACGTCCGGAGGGTCTTCTCCGGATTTCTCTCACGCTCTACTTAGACTCATTCTCCGCCGGATCGATGCAGCTTTGTGTGAAAATTCATACTTGTGACGAGTCAGTTAACAATAGTTCGGTTTTGCGGGGCCGGTGGATCGCCGGATGTAAAATCGCCTTCATGGCCAACGGAGCAAACCAGACAGACTTTATGAATTCCGGCTCGTCGAAGGAGCCGCGTTCCCTTCTTCCGTGGCTGGTCGCCGGAGGGGTGGTTGTGGTGATCCTTGTGGCGCTGCTGTTCGCGGGCCGCCATGCGAATCCGGCTCTGTCGAATCCGGGCGGTGCAGGGCTGGCTCCTGCGGACCCTTATGCGAAAAGCCTGACCCTCTCGAATATCAAGATGAGCGAATCTTCCAGCCTGTCAGGGGCAAAACAGACTTACATTGACGGGGAGATCGCCAATCACGGCGACAAGACGCTGACTGGAGTTACGGTTCAGGTTGCGTTTCGGGACTTCACCGGCCAGATTGCGCAAAAAGAGACCATGCAACTTGATCTGATCCGCACGCATACGCCTTACGTCGACACGGAGCCGGTCTCGCGGGCGCCTGTCCGGCCCGGAGAGACACGGGAGTTCCGCCTTATCTTTGACCATGTAACCGATAGCTGGAACCAGCAGTACCCGGAAGTGCGGGTGATCGCCGTCGAGAGCAAATGACGCGGCCTGAATGACGAAAAAAGAGGAGCGGAAATTACCGCTCCTCTTTTTTGTACCTGGTGGAAGGCTTAGTTGTTTGGTTGAGCGGGCGGCGGCGGTGGTCCATTGCCGTCTCCATCCGGAGCCTTGGGTGCTGTGGGGCGGTTGGTTCCGTTCGCCCCATTTGGGCCGCGCCATCCACCGGATCGTTGTCCCCAGCCGCGATCTCCATCCCCGCGCGGGGGTCCGTTGCGAACCATGGTTTGCAGCTTCTTCCACTGATCCGGAGTGAGCACCTTGCGAATGCCGAAGAGCATGCGCGCGTTGGCCTTCTCAAGCTCCGCCCGCGCCTGGGCGATGGTGTCAATCTGGCTGAGGACTTTTGCCTCATCCGGCTGGTCGGCCTGGAGCAGCGGCCGCAGAATGACTTCATCTTTTTGCAGCGTCGCATTCAGATCGATCAACTGAAGGCGGTGCTGCTGAAAGATGTCGTCCATCTTTGACTTCTGATCGTCGGTCAGGCCGATCTGTTGGGCCAAGCGGGGATTGTCCCACCAGCGCCCGCGTTCTCCGCCGCGGAACGAGTGTTCCATTGGGCCGCCCCGGTCTCCGCCCTGCCAGTTCTGGGCGAAGGACGGGATGGCGGTTGAGAAGCAAAGCAGAGAAGTGAAAAATAACAGCAGTGCGGGATATTTCTTTCTAGTGAGTGGCATCAGTTCTCTCCGTTGAATTGAGCGCCGTTCTGTCTACGGAAGAATCGCTCGAATTATTTGTGGCTTGTGTGCTCCAGCTATCAAGCTCGGCCAGTGGAGCGAGGGGCGAAGGGACGGATTCGGAAACATCTGTGTCGACCTGCTCGAGCAGGGCTGTATCCGACTCCGGGGCCGGGGCGGCAGCTGCCGGGATCTGCATAAGCGTGCGCTCTACTGTTACGGGGTGATTCGAATGCGTTGACAGAGGCAGAGTCGCAACGCAGAGCAGAGCGGCGCAGGCCCATCCCAGGATCATCCTTCGCTGAGCGCTCCGCCTGTCGCCGCTGCGCCGGAGCAAGCCAACCGGGGGCGACGGGGCGCGCCGTTTCGCGGTCTGCGACATGCGCGACCGCCGAGCGAAAGTCGCGAATCGATGCGGCGAATTCTCCGGAGGGTTCCAAAGAGTTATGTTCCATATCCGAGTTCATGCGTGACCTCCTGCCTTTTCGCGGACAATTCTCAGCGCGCGATACAAATGCGACTTCACCGTGCTGGTGTTCATTCCGGTCGTTTCCGCTATCTCCGACAATTCCATCTCCTCAACGAAGCGCAGAATGAAGACCATTCGCTGCTGGCGGGAAAGCTCATCGACCGCCTTCCATATTTCCTTCACGCGCTCGCGCTGCAGACAGGCCGTCTCGGCGGAAACCGCCGTATCCGGAATCCAGTCGCTGATGTCGATCAGTTCCAGCGCCGAATCCCGCGTCTTCTGCCAGAAGCGAATGCGTCGGCTGCGCAGATGGTCGCGTACCAGGTTCAGCGCAATGCGCGTGAGCCAGGTGCTGAGGCTCGACTCGCCGCGAAACTGATGCCGCGCGTTGTACGCCTTCAGAAAACAATCCTGGGTCAGCGATTCGGCCACGTCGCGGTCAGCCAGCGAGGCCATGAGGAAGCGGAAGATGCGCGGCCGGTACAGCCGCACCACTTCATCAAAGTCAGCCAGCTCCAGCACCGTTTGCTCCTGCGTCAGCGGCGGAAGCTCCGTGGAAGCAATGTGTCCCATGCAATGAGATAGACGGGTTTCCGCTGCCTGAGTTTACATGCTTGCCGCATGGGCACACGCGGCTTCCCACCCCACGGACGAAGACCTGTCCGTGGGGACCGCGCCTGCGGCGCCGTCCTGATGCTGGCATTTCTGGCCCTCCCTTTGGTCGGGAGGCTGGTTGTGATCGAAATCCGGCCATCCGAAGCCCGCACCCGGTCGGTCGGCGAGTCCTATTTCTTGGTGCGGGCGGCGGTGGCGTCTATGTTGAAGGCGTCCTGGGGGAGGGGGCCGTTGTAGGCGGCTTTGTAGATGAAGCGCTGGCTGGTCATGTCTCCGTTGTGGAAGCGGGTGATGCTGAAGGGGGTGGGGAATCCGTCGACGATGTGGTAGTTGTCGTACTCTTCGCGTTCGGTGTTCTTGTCCTGGTAGACGGGGTCACGCCACTGGAAGGTTCGGCTGCGTGGGAGGTGGGTTTCGGCGTCCATCTGGATGGTGATGGAGTCGTTTTCGGCGTTGATGAGGGTTACCTGATCGGTGAGGTGGCGTTCGGAGAGGGATTGGCCGTCGTCGATGAAGATGGTTCTTGGGTCATTCATCCAGACGCGGAGGGCCAGCTCTATTGAATGGTCGCGGCGGCGCAGGAAGTCGCTGCAGATGTCCTTTGGAAGGGCTTTTTTGCCTCGGTAGGTCGCCTCCCAGCATTCGTCGCCGGTAAAGATTTCGACGTCGTCGTGTTTTTTGCCGGCCTCGATGCGCTCCTGGCCGGAGGGGGTGCGCCAGTCGTAATAGTCCGAGATCTCTCCGGTGGGTTTGCCCTGGTAGAAGCCGGAGGCGCGGCCATAGGTGTAGAGGTTCTGAAGGGCGAGCCATTGGGGTCCGCCGAGGGCGGTGAGCATGGCCTGAAGGCTGGCGCGGGCTTTCTGGGAGTTTGCGTCAGGACTTTGCGGGGCCTGAGCGAAGGCAGGACAGGCGAAGGCGGCCAGTGTAAGGAACAAGAGCAGGGCAGAAGATTTTTTCATCGGATTATGGTTGCGGCTTTTCAGCCGGCGAGTACCGCGCCTCCATTTACGTTGACGATCTCTCCGCTGATGAAGCCTGCGTATGGCGTGCAGAGAAACAGGATAGGTCCAGCTATTTCGATTGGACGCGCTACGCGGCCGAGGGGTATCGCCGCGAAGATGCGGGGGCTGACGGCGGAGTCGGCGAGCGCGGGGGCGGACATATCGGTCTCGACCCAACCGGGTGCGACGCAATTTACGGAGATGCCCTGCGGGGCCAGCTCGCTGGAGAGGCTTTTGGTGAGGCTGATGATGGCTCCCTTGCTGGCGGCGTAGTCGGAGTGGTTGGCTTCGCCGCGCTGGCCCGCGGTGGAGCTTACGAAGACGATGTGTCCGGCGGGTTGGCCGAGGGCATCAGGCAGGTCAGACTTAGCCCGGCACTGCTTGAGCATGTGGGCGACGGCGGCCTGGGTGAGTCCGAAGACGCTGTCGAGGTTGATGGCGAGGGTGGTTCGCCATTGATTTTCGGACATGGCGGCGATGGGGGCGTCCTCTGCGGGCCAGACTCCGTGATTGGCGACGAGGATGTCGATGCGTCCGAAGATTTCGACGGTTTTTGCGACGAGGGCGCGGCCTTGTTCGGGTGAGGAGAGATCCTGTTCGATGGCTACGCAGTCTTTTCCCAGCTCTTTTGCGAGGGCTTCCGCCGCTGGTCGCGCGGTGCGGTAATTGAATGCGACTCGGGCTCCGGCCTGATGGAAGAGGCGGACAGTGGCGGCTCCGATGCCGCGTGAGCCTCCGGTGATGAGGGCGACTTTGCCTTTGAGCGAGAGCGGAACCGAAGACATGACTCGACGCTACCCGAGTGGCCGGACGGGCGCAACTGCGCGAATCCCACCCTCCGCGCATAAAACTCGCGAAGGATGGGGCACCCAGTTATTTTTCTTTCTGTGCTGCGGAGATGACTTCGTAGGGGCGCATCATTTCGTTGTCTTCGTGTTCGAGGATGTGGCAGTGCCAGACGTAGCGTCCGGTGTAGCCTTCGAACTTGTACGATGATGCGGGTGACCTCGCCCGATTCAGCGCGGACGGTGTCTTTCCATCCGGCTTCGACGGGTTCGGGTGGAAGCGCAGGGCCGGTATAACGGAGCTCGTTTTTGTCCTGATAGAGAAAGACGTCGAAGGGGCGGCGGTCGAGAATCTGGAAGCGGACGAGATGCAGGTGGATGGGGTGGGTATCTTCAGTGAGATTCACCAGCTCCCAGATTTCGGTGGTGTCGAGGACGGGTTTCTCGGTGACGGGCGTGTGCCACGGGGTCTTGTTGAGCAGCATGCCCATGGATTGCTGCACCTTGTCCATCTTTTCGTCGAGGGTGAGGCGGCGGGTTTGGATGGCCTGCGTTTCGGGCGTGCGCGGGACGGGGTGGAGGGTTTGCGGAAGGGCGAGGGCGACGACGTTGCTCTGTGCGGCTACGCGGATTTGCATGATTTCGAGGCTGTCGCTGAGGAGCAGGAGATTTTGTCCGGCGTAGGGGCTGAAGTCGACGATGAAGTCGGTGCGCTCGGCGGGGGCGAGTAGAACTTTTTTCTGGGTTACGGGCGCGGCGAGCAGCCCTTGATCGCTGCCGATGACGTGAAGCTTGGGCCCTTGATCAGCTTGGTGGCCGATGGAGACGCGAAAGAAGCGGCTGTTGGAGCCGTTCATTACGCGGAAGCGGTAGGAGCGCGGTTCGACATCGAGGTAGGGGGTGAGCATTCCATTGACCAGCATGGCGTTGCTGTAGACCTCGGGAACCCAGGGTGATTTGGGGTCGGGTGAGACGGGATATTGCAACTGGCCATTGGCGAGGAGGAAGCGGTCGTAGAGCAGCAGCGGAATTTCGTACTTCCCTTCGGGGAGATTGAGGGAGTCTTCGACCTGTCGCGGATGAGGAAGAGGCCCTGCAGTCCGGCGTAGATGTTGAGCCGGTTAATGCCCATGGTGTGGTCGTGATAGAAGAGCAGCGCGGCGTCCTGGCGGTTGGGATAGTGATAAATGCGGGATTGGCCGGGTACGTACCAGTCTTCGGGGTAGCCGTCGCTGGCCGGCGGGGTTTTGCCGCCGTGGAGATGGATGACGCTGCGAACGTCGGGCTTGTCGGATTCGGCTCCGTGGATGGTGTGATCGATAGGCAGAAAGTGCTGGAGGGGGAGTTCGTTGGCCCACTCGACGAGCAGGCCCTGGCCGCTGCGGGTTTCAAAGATCGGCCCGGGTGAGGAGTTGTTGAAGCCCCAGACGCGCGTGGGAGGCAGGTCGCGATGGACCTTGTAGTGAAGCTCGCGCATGGCCATGCGATAGAAGGGGAGATTCTGCGAGGGGTTTTCGGGATCGGGGCGGGAGCCGGTGCTGCGGGCGATTTCAGGGAAGGGTAGCGGATCGACCCAGGGGCGGAGGGTGTTGGGATCGAGTGCGGGGGTGGTGACGGAGCGTGCGAAGGCTGTTTTTTTGAGGGAAAGGCCGGCGGCCAGGGTGGTGGCGTGCTCAAGGAAGGTTCGTCGGGAGATCAATACTGATGCCTCTAGGTGCTGATTATTGAGAAAGCCAAAGGGCGCGGAGTCAGGATACTCCGGCGCCCTTCGGTGTTGCGTAGGAACTGAGAGCCGTTAGAAGTGGTTATTCGAGATGGGCTCTCCGGTGCCGGGGTCGAGGATGAATGGCTGCATGCTCGGGTGGCTTTTGAAGTCGAACATGTTGTTAATGGGTCCGGCGATGGCTGTCGAAGGAGCCCTGGCCGATTCGCTGACCGCCGAGCCAATTGTCTTCGATGAAACGGATGGTGGAAGACTGGTCAGTCATGGTGTGGTCGACGTAGTTCGTCCGGGCGTAAGGCGAGATGACGAGGTAGGGCAGACGCGGGCCGTAACCGCAGCGACCCTGGACGTGATCGCCATTGGGGCCGGCGAGAGCGGTTGTGCCGTCTCCGCAGGAACCGGTTCCGAGCAGCGCGTCGGATGCAGTAGTGGACTGGTTCACGATCTGGCCGAGCTGATGGTCGTACCAGCCGTCGGAGTCGTCATAGTTGATGATGACGGCGGTGTTTGCCCAGTCGCGCTGCTGCTGCAGAAAGTTGATGACGTTCAGCAATGAAGGTCTGCTCGTCGAGCGGATCGGAGTAGCCGGCGTGACCGTCCTGATAGCCGGGGGCCTTCAGGAAGCTGACCGCCGGGAAGTTGCCGGCTTTGACGGCTGCGAAGAAGTCGTTGATGTCGTACTGATGGTTGGCCGGATCGCCCTGGAAGCCGATGGTGTTTACCGATGCGGGGCGTACGTGCATGGGGTTGGCGGTCGATTTGTAGTACTGGAAGGGCGAGTGATGCGGGATGTAGTCCGTCTCGGTGACACCGGTGACTGCAGAGGTGGTGCTGCGGCCGCATCCGGTGGTGCCGTTGGAGTTCTTGAGGTGAGAGATTGAAGCCGCCCTCAAACCAGCCCCAGGTGATGCCCGGCTTGTTCAGCAGATCGCCGATGTTTTGTCCGCTGAAGTGAATTGCGCTTGGATGTGCTGGAACACATATCGCCAACAGGGTCGGCATCGTTGATGTCAGGTGAGGCCGCCGACGCCGTCAGCCACTACGGCGCTGCCCGGCGTAGATGGAGTCGTCCACGCCATTGGTCTGGCCGGAGACGAGGTTGATGGCTCCCGGAGTGGAAGGGCCGAAGGTGGTGTCATAGGAGTTATCGCTCATGGCAAAGCGCTGCGCGTAATTCCAGAGGGCGGTGACGGTGTTGCCGTCGAAGTAGCCCATGACCAGCCGTTGGTGGCCTGACCGGTCGGCGGTGGTCCGGGCGTGCCGGTGTACTTGGGGAAGCCATCCATGAGGCCGCCGTGAAAGGCCTCCTGCTCGGGCGTGTAGTTGTGGTCCTGATCGGCGGTTGACGCCTGCGAGCGGTCGAGGCGGAAGGGATTTGCCGCGCCTGACCCGTTGAGGGTGGTGTTGAGGAAGTTGGGATTGCTGTTGAGCAGACCGTCTGTGTAGCCATTGACGGATGGAGTGTCGGGAGCGGCTGTAAATCTGGGTTCACCCTTGGGGTTGAGCGCGTTGGGATAGGTGCCGAAGTAGTGGTCGAAGGAGACATTCTCCTGGAAGATGACGACGAGATGCTGGATGGGAGTAGCTGTTGGCACGTCACCGTGCTCCGCGCCCGCGAATGCGGGTGCGAATGCCTGTGAGGCGACGAGTAAAGATGCCAGGGAACTAACAACGAGCTTGTGCATGACTGCTCCTTGGGCCATGTGCGGGCCATCCAACGGTTGTAGTCATGCGGTGTGAAAGGGCTGTTACAGGCGGATTACGCTCGGGCAAAAATCCTGATTATGTTGCTTTTCAGTCGGTGAACGGAGCGCCGCGGTTGGACCGGTAGCGGGCTCGCGCATGATTCAGCTTATCGATGGCGTCGTCGTCGAGCAGCTTGCGGCAGCCTAGCTGGTGCGCGGTGAGACTGACCTGGGCGAAGTGCTCGCTGGTCTCCATCTTCATAAAGGCGTCGAGAAGGTCTTTTCCGTAGGTCACGAGGCCGTGGTTCGCCATCAGGATTGCGTCGTGATTGCGCAGAAACGGCACCAGGCTGGCTCCCACTTCATCCGTGCCGGTGGTGGCGTAAGGCGCGAGAGGGATAGAGCCGAGGGTCATGATCAACTCCGCGCAGAGAGGCGCGTCGAGCGCCAGCCCGCAGGAGGCAAATCCGGTTGCGATAGGAGGATGCGCGTGAACGACGGCATGCACGTCCGAGCGCCCGTGGTAGATGGACAGGTGCATACCGATTTCGCTGGTGACGTTGCGCGTTCCGGAAAGGAAATGGCCGTCAAGATCGACGATGACCATATCCACCGGCCGCAGGAGAGCCTTGCTGCAGCCGGTGGGTGTGGCAAGAATGCGCCTGTCGTCGAGCCGCACGGACAGATTGCCGGAGGTTCCGGGAGCGAAGCCCAGCCGGTACATCCACTTGGAGAAGCGGGTGAGCTGGCGCCGGAGTTCGCGTTCAGACCGCTCGATGCTGAAGAGGGGCCCGGGGCGCGCAGGAACATGCACTTCCATAACGGTGACTATAGGCTGGGTTGTCATTTCATGCGACCTCTTTTTCAATATTTCTCAGCTTGCCGATACCATAACCGATACGTTCCGAGGCATTGAAGAGCTTGCCGAGGGTGATGCCGGCGCCGATTTGCAGATGGCCCACAGCTGCCAGACCCATGGAGGCCATGCAGCCGCATTGCGAACAGTCGGGCTTCCCGCCGAACTGGCAGGGGGTAACTTGAGTTTTGAGATCTGCGGAAATGACCCGCGTGGTCTGAGCAAAAATACATTTGTCAGGTGAGCTCGGAGGGTTACGGAACTCGCGCAGGACTCGTTCGCTCATGTCCAAAATGGGAAACTGAGTGCGCAGCCGCCCGAGGTCGTTGATTACCTGGCTGCGCTCCCTTGCAGTGAGAATTTCCGGGCCGACGGCGCCCTGCTGGGGGGTAAAGATGCTCATCCAGACGCGCTTGACTTCCGGTCTTTTGCTCCAGAAGGCGAGAAACTCCTCAAAGTAGTGTTCGCGCCTGGTCATTTGACCGGTAATCGTGCAGTGGATCGTGGCCTTGCTCCCCTGAATGTTCTGCAAAATGCGGTCATACGTTGCGGGCTTTCGCCGTTCATCGTGATCGGGCTGAAGTCCATCGACGGATACAACGACGTTTAGCCGTGAGAACTTTGTCCAATGCGCGGGAATGGGACGAAACGCGCTGGTTACAAGCTGAACATAGATACCTCTAGAATCGAGTTCTGGCAAGATATTTTCCAACTCGCGGTAACGGACCAGTGGATCGCCGCCAACGAGCGAGACGTGCAGAGGCCGAAATCGATCAACAAGATCGATCACTCCCTGAACGAGGGCGTCCTGTTTGAAATCAGAAAGAACGCGAAGGGTAACGCCGTTGCCGCCGAGATGTGCCTCGTCGTAGGCATAGCAGCCCGGGCAGCGAAGCGGGCACTCCTTTGTAATTTCAATGGACAGCAGAGGTTTTCGACCGCCGAGGATGGTGGACCAGGATTGGAGGAGTTCTTGAGCCTTCATGTATTTCCTCTGAAGCCAGCGGAGGCGGCTTCTTCTTATTCGACTGTTGGGGATGAATTACAGGATCGAAGAGGGAAAAGCAGGAAAAGCCTAGCACTGCTGGACGCAGTTTTTCTCGAGGGGAAGAAGGACGGGCCGGTTCAATGTTGTTCGCCCGGTTTGCGCGACGTGCCGGAACAACGTCAGATGGAAGAGAAAGACATTGACGAGCAAGAGCGACGCGGCCAGTAGCAGAGCCATCAACAGAAGGGCGATTTGCAGAGATTTGAGGACTGTTACCGGGATGTCGACGTAAGGCGCAATACAAAGGGCAAGCACGCAAGCAATGCAAAGCAGCGCCACGATGATTTTTGCGGATCGCGCCATCTGGAAAAATGGTAGATAGATTCGCTTTCATTTGCAAGGACTGCGCGTCCAGCGACACGCGCCTTCTTCACCCCAGCACGCGAAAACCGTGCGTGCCAGGGATCTGGCCTTCAGCGCCATTCTGGAATTGGCATCTATGGCCCTTCCGTTGGTCGAGCCTTGGCTGTTTGGGCCGCTGTGGCTAAATTACTACCGACTCCTGATACTCTCCGAAGACTTCACGCATGGCGGCGGCGATTTCTCCGACCGTGGCGTTGCTCTCCACGGCTTCGAGGATGGCGGGCATGAGGTTCTGGCCGCTTCGGGCATGATCTTTGACCTTGTTGAGCGAGGCTTGCCAGCGTATTTTGTCGCGGCGGGTGCGGAGGGCTTTCAGGCGGTCGACCTGTTTGCGTTCCAGCGCTTCGTCGATGCGCTGAATGGGGATGCCCGGCTCCGGACCTGTGGGGTTCACGGGAGAAGCGGTTGACGCCTACGACGGTGGCCTGGCCGGAATCGACGGCTTGCTGGTATTCGTAGGCGGCGTTTTGGATTTCCTGCTGGATCCAACCTTTTTCGATGGCGCGAAGCATTCCGCCAAGCGCGTCGATGCGGTCGAGATAGGCATTCGTTTGTTGTTCCAGGTCATTGGTGAGCGACTCGACGTAGTAGGACCCGGCGAAGGGATCGATGGTGTTGGCGACTCCGGATTCGCCGGCGATGATCTGCTGTGTGCGAAGGGCGATGCGCGCGGCCTCTTCGGTAGGCAACGCGAGGGCCTCATCGTAGCCGTTAGTGTGGAGGGACTGCGTGCCTCCGAGCACTGCTGAGAGCGCCTGAATTGCGGTGCGGACGATGTTGTTTTCGGGCTGCTGCGCGGTGAGCGTGGAGCCGGCGGTCTGGGTGTGGAAGCGCAGCATCCATGAACGCGGGTTCTTTGCGCCAAAATGTTCGCGCATGATGCGTGCCCAGACGCGGCGCGCGCAGCGGAACTTGGCGACTTCCTCAAAGAAATTGTTGTGAGCGTTGAAGAAGAAAGACAGGCGGGGCGCGAAACGGTCGATATCGAGTCCGGCGTCAACGGCGGCCTGCACGTAGGTCATTCCGTTGGCGAGGGTGAAGGCGATCTCCTGCGCGGCGGTCGAGCCGGCCTCGCGCATGTGGTAGCCGGAGATAGAGATGGTGTTCCACTCGGGCGTGTGATCATTCGCCCAGGCGAACATGTCGGTGACGATGCGCATGGCGTGGCGGATGGGATAGATGTAGGTTCCGCGCGCGATGTACTCCTTGAGGATGTCGTTCTGCACGGTGCCGGAGAGCTTTTTGAGGTCGGCTCCGGTGCGTTTGGCGACGGCGACGTAGAGCGCGAGCAAGATGCCGGCGGTCGCGTTGATGGTCATCGAGGTGGAGATTTTGTCGAGCGGGATGCCGTCAAACAGGCGCTCCATGTCTTCGAGGGAGTCGATGGCGACGCCGACTTTGCCGACTTCCCCGAGCGACATCGGGTCGTCGGAGTCGTAGCCGATCTGCGTGGGCAGGTCGAAGGCTACCGAGAGGCCGGCGGTTCCGTTGGCGATGAGGAATTTGTAG
The DNA here is from genome assembly GCA_963783805.1 of uncultured Acidobacteriaceae bacterium. GTDB lineage: Bacteria > Acidobacteriota > Terriglobia > Terriglobales > Acidobacteriaceae > Silvibacterium. The sequence goes on from CAWAPC010000018.1 coordinate 101,096, forward strand.
CGGCGATTGCTCTCTTCGGCGTCGCCCATGCCGGCGTACTGGCGCATGGTCCAGAGACGTCCGCGATACATGGTGGGCTGGATGCCGCGCGTGAAGGGGAATTCGCCGGGATAGCCGAGGTCGCGGTCGGGCGAAAAGTTTTCGAGGTCGGCGGGGGTGTAGACGGGTTTGGTCGGGTTGCTGGGCACTGTGTTTACTTCGGACCGTTGATTTTAGCAAGGGGCGGCGGAACTTACCCAGCCGAGGCGGCGGGTGCGGCCTCCTCGTCGTTTTCGTAGATGATCCAGATGTGCTCGTTGTTGAGATAGGCGCGTTCGGATTTCCAGTGCGATACGCGGCCAGGGGTTTCTCCGTCGGGAGTTTCGGGGGCAATGCCATCGATGTATTGGACGGAGGTATTGATGATGATTTTTTCGGGATGACGGACCGTGAGCTCGATTCCGACGGTGGGGAATACCAACTGGATGACCTGAACCTCAGAGTGCGGAACAAGGCGCTCGGTGGTGTTGAAGTATTCGTACTTGTGGGTTGCGCCGAGCCGAGTGGAGGCGATTTTGCGCGAGCTTGGATGTTTGAAAGAGGTAACTTCGTTTTCGCGTTTGCACATGCGGGCGAGTTCGGGGCTGGGTTCTTTGAGGCTGTACTGAACGGATCCGTCCACAGAGTGGGAAACTGCGATGATCCTTCCGTCGGCCCTTTCCGCGGCAGAGTCGCTGATGGAGACCCGATGCTCGAAAACGCGCTTATTCCAAGCGGCGTTTCTTACCTCGTAGTGCATGGCGGTCTGCCATTTCAGAAATTCAGGGAGCGAGTCGACCTTTTCCAATGTGACATCGATGACGAGATGGAGCTGGTATAGATCGATATCCTGGATGCTCTCGAGCGCCTGCCGAAGCTCTTCCGGAAGATGCTGTCCTACGGTTTCGCGGGCGATTTCGCGCCCGACTTCCGTGCCGAGGCGGAATTTGACGTAGGGGTCGACGATGGCGGCGAGAATGGCGGCTACGAAGAGAGCTTCACCGAGTCCTTTGGCGATCTCGATTGTGCCGTCGATTAGCTCCCTGGAATGATTTCCGAGATGTCGGTGAGGGTTGTGGAGGAGTCTGGCGGCGGTGATGGGAACGGTGAAGCGGAGGGCCAAACCCAGCAACAGGGTTGCGAAAATCAGGAACCGAAAGATCCAGGCAGGAGATAGCTTTGTGTTCATTGTTCCTCGCAAAGGGCAGAGGAAATTCGGCTGAGTTTACCACTTTTGAGTGGCGGCGAGTCAGGTTGACGATCCGGCCGCTTCGATTGCAGCCAGAGCTGCCTATGATTCGTTTACGCTAATTAAAGGAGATTCCGATGAACGCTGCTGTTGTTGAGGCTTTTGATCGTCCTCCGCGCTACGGCGAATTCGCCGATCCTGTTGCCGCCGATGGAGAGGTTCTGGTGAAGGTGAGCGCTGCTGGGCTGCATCCGATTGTGAAGGCGCTGGCCAACGGCACGCATTATGGGAGCACGGGCGCATTGCCGTTTGTGCCCGGAGTGGATGGTGTGGGACGGCTGGCGGATGGGAGCCGGGTTTTTTTTGGGACCACTCGGAGCCCTTACGGCACGTTTGCCGATCGCGCGGTTACTGCTTCGTGGATGTGCGTTCCTTTGCCGCAGGAGCTTGACGATGTTACGGCGGCAGCCTTGGCTAATCCTGCGATGTCATCATGGGTCGCGCTTACGGCGCGGGCGAAGTTTGTTTCGGGAGAAAGTGTTTTAATTCTTGGCGCGACTGGGGTTGCGGGGCAGCTCGCGGTGCAGATCGCTCGGCGGCTGGGCGCACAGAACGTGGTGGCGGCGGGGCGCAATCCCAAAGCGCTGGAGCGACTCAAGGAATTGGGCGCGGATGAGGTGATTTCGCTCGATCAGGATGCAGGCTCGCTCGTGTCCTCATTGCGGGCTGTTCTGAACGCGGGGAAAATCGACGTGGTGCTCGACTATCTTTGGGGAATGCCGGCGGAATATCTGCTGCAGGCGATCTCGCAAAAGGGGTTGAGCCATGCGGCGTCGCGGATTCGCTATGTACAGATCGGCAACAGCGCTGGCCCGACAATTACGCTGGCCGGGGCGACGCTGCGCAGCTCGGGGCTGGAACTCCTGGGTAGCGGCTTCGGGAGCGCGTCCCTGCAGGAGATTATGCGAACGATCGGCAATTTATTTCAGGAAGCGGCAACGAAGCCATTTCATAACGCGACAAAAAGCGCTCCGCTGCGCGATGTGGAGGCGCTTTGGAACAGCCCGGAACAGGGTGTCCGGCTGGTGTTTCAGCCCTGACAGGAATATGCCATGAATGCGGCGGATTTTCGGCGGATTGCTTTGAGCCTTGAGGGCGCGGAAGAAGGCTCGCACATGGGCGCGGTGGATTTTCGCGTTGGCGGAAGGATTTTTGCAACGCTTGCGTCGCAAAGCCAGGGATTCGGCAACCTGATGCTCACGGTCGAACAGCAGGCGGCCTTTGTTGCGGAGCGGCCGGAGGTCTTTGTGCCTATTGCGGGTGGTTGGGGCAGGATGGGAAGCACGCATATCCGGCTGGCTGAAGCGAATGAAGATTTGCTGGCTGGGGCGTTGCGAACGGCGTGGAAGCTGCGTGTGGAGAAAAACGGAAGGACGGGAAGCAGGAAGCCTTCGGGCACGAAAAAGAAAAGCGCGAGGCGCTGATCTACTTACTGCGAGGCTAAACCTATCTCATAAATCGCCAAGCGGGGCTTGCCCGCCCTCGGCATGGCTTCCGTATTGCCGGTTATAGCACTCAGAGCACTGTTTTGGGGTCCGCTACAGGGCGCACGTGTTGTGTCCAAATGGAACCTCTACTCTTGTCCAAGACATCGCGGAATCGGCGGCGTCGTGACCATTCTTTACGTAGACGGCATACGCCTCGGGCGTGAGCTGTTCAAACATCACAATGAAAGAATTGGGTTGGGCTAGCGACGGGGGCACAACCGGTTCAGGGCTGTGCACGATAATAGTGTTGCCCGCGTAAGAAATAAGCACTGGGGATTCAGGACCGCCCTGAATTGTTGGCGGCAATTTGTAATCCTGCTTCCGATCATAAGGCGCACAGAAGTCTGGATTAGATGAGATGTAAATCTCGGCCGGCTTGCCAGAATAGGCTTGACGACGCAAATACGCCGTTGTGCCAGACGGCAGATGAAGCTCAACCATGCCCGGTTCCAGGGTGGCGACCGCGTTCAATCCACTCCACACCCAATAGGCGGCGCAAACGATGCCCACGGCGACCAAGGCGACGAATATGATCGCGCCCGCCCGCCCTTTTCGGATTCCAAGGCTCACGAACGAAAGCTTAGCAGAGGTTTTCTGCAGTTGACCGGGTAATTTGCCTTGGGCTGGCGTATTGTCGGCAACTGGGAAGTAGTTCTGCTAAGGTTCAGCCACCAGAGACATTTTCTGAGATGGGTTCCAGTCCTACTTCGCGGCCGGCTTTGCGCCCCATTCTTCAGGGCTGACGTCGCGGGCGTGGCGGGAAAAGAGCCAGTGGTGGCCTTCGAGGTCTTCGACTCCGTATTGCCGTTCGCCGTAGATGGTTTCGTTGAGATCCTCGACGATTTTGGCGTCCGCTGATTTTGTTCTGCTGAGGTGTGCGTCGACATCGTCAACGAAGACGGTCAGGCTCTGAGAACTGTAGCCTGAGTGTGCCGGGCTTGTCTTCCCTGGTCGCGCGCTCGAGACCATGATCCAGGCTTCGCCGAGGTGCATCTGTGCTCCGGAGACCGGCTCGCCGTAGCGGTAATGCTCTTTGAATCCGAAGGTGTTAGTGAGCCATGCAATCGCGTCGTCGAGATTCTGATAGTAGACATGGGGCAAGATGGTTTCTGTGGGTACGGACCGGTTTTTGAGCATGAGAGGATGGCCCTCTTTTTAAATAATTATTTCGAGCCTATGCATTGCGCCTCTTTTGCTTTCGGTGGGCACGGTAAAAGGAGCTGGCGGCGAAATACAAAAAGAGGATGGCTATGGCTGCGTAGATGAGGAGCCGCTGATGATTCGGCCCGGTTCGCCAGTCGGCGCGCAGGCGATAGGCGCCCTGAACGAAGAAAAGGCTGAAGAGGGCGAAGAAGAGCCCTGTGACTTCGAGCCAGAGGACGCTGCCAGCGTGGACAAAGGGCCCCCAGATGGATTGGCCGAATTTTTTTGTCTCCGGTCACGGCGTTTTTGCCGCGCGCAGCATATACGGGCGCGTCCTGCCTGACGGTCCTGGCGGTTTGACTGGCACGGTCGCGCAGCATTCCCGAGGCGACGCGCGCGCCGACACCCAGAGTGCGGCCAACGCGATCCGGTTTCATACAAAAAGTTTAGCAGCCGGGCTAATTCATTTCCGATTGCAGCCACTCCGCATCAGAAGTAAGGTTAAGGGAGTATCCGGACGCGCGGGCGCGTGGCGGATCGGAAACGGAGCGAATTCTTGAACCAAAAAATGCGCAAGCTCGTCCAGAAACTTGGAGAAGCCATTCACGAAAGCGTCTCCGAATCGGAACATATCGCGGGCGTGGTCCAGGACATCCGCAAGCAGGGTTTCGACGTGCTGCTAATGCTGGAAGCGACGATCGGGCTGAATGAGCTTGAAGAGCAGCAACCTGCGGCGACTCTGGAATCATCGAAGGCAGCAGGTGCGGCGGAGGTGGAGGGGGAGCGTACGTTTACGCCTCAGGATGTGCACTTTCTGAGGTCGCTCCGGATCGCAATCGAGGGAGAAGAGGACGGGCCGTCCGACGAGTAGGTGTCAGGATGGGGTGTTGTCCGATATGGTAGTATCCTCCGGTTTGGAAGGCAGAATGATTTAGCGAAAACCCGAAGGCGCGAGGATGCGGTCATGCCGATGAGAGACACACTGGGCGTTTTGCTGGCAGGCGGTGCAGGTGAAAGGCTGTTTCCGCTGACGCGCGACCGGGCAAAACCGGCGGTTCCTTTCGGCGGAAACTACCGCATCATCGACATCACGCTTTCCAATTGCATTAACTCCGATCTGCGCCACGTTTACATCATGACGCAGTACAAGGCGCTGTCGCTGAACCGGCATATTCGCGAAGGCTGGACCAGCGTCGTAGCCCAGGACCTGGGCGAGTTTATTGAGATTCTGCCGCCGATGCAGCGCGTGAGCGCCAACTGGTACATGGGCACCGCCGACGCGGTCTACCAGAACATTTATTCCATCGGCGCCGAGCAGCCGAAGCACGTGCTCATCCTCTCGGGCGACCACATCTACAAAATGCACTACGGCAAGATGCTGGAGCATCACAACGAGTCTGGCGCGGACGTGACGCTGGCCACGCTGCCGATCGACCCGTCTGAGGTTTCGCGCTTTGGCGTCGTCGAAGTGGGCAAAGAACGGGGAGGTTATCGGCTTCGACGAAAAACCGAAGAGCACGAACTTCCGCTCGCCCTTCAATCACAATATGGTGGATGCCTCGATGGGCATTTACCTCTTCAATACCGACGTGTTGTTACCGGCGCTGCTGCAGGATGCGGATGACCCTACGTCGAAACATGACTTCGGGCACAACATTCTGCCCGGGATTCTGGGCAAGTACAAGATATCCGCGTATAACTTCGTGGACGAGAACCATCAGCAGGCTCTCTACTGGCGCGATGTGGGCACGCTCGAAGCCTATTACGACGCGAATATGGACGTGGCGTCGGTATCGCCGGTTTTTAATTTGTACGACAGCAAGTGGCCAATCCGCACGCGCGTGCGCCAGTATCCGCCGGCCAAGTTTGTCTTTGGAGAACCGGGGCGAACGGGCATGGCGATCAACTCGATCGTGTCGGCGGGCTGCATTGTTTCAGGAGCCACGGTGCGCAATAGCGTGCTGTCACAGGATGTGCGCGTCAATTCCTACTCCGAGCTTGATTCGAGCATTGTCTTTTCGCACGTGAACATCGGACGCCACTGCCGCATCCGGCGCGCCATCATTGACCGCGACGTGCAGCTGCCGGAAGGAACTGTGATCGGCTACGACACGAATGAAGACAAGAAGAACTACTTCGTGACGCCGGGCGGACTGACGGTGGTGACAAGGGACCATTCGTTGTATGAGAATCCGGTGGCTTCGGATTATCTTCTGGAGACTTAGGAAAGCAGGGCTCAGCGTTCAGGGTTCAGGGCACAGGGCGGCGCGAGGCACGGAACATTGGGCTGGATTCAGCGCACTTACTCAATAGCCTATGTGGTGCAGGTAGAAGACCGCGATGGACGCTACCACGCAGTAGATTCCGAACAGATACCAGCGTCCGCCCTCAAGCCAGCGGCTCAGCCATTTCAACGCGAGCAGTCCCGCCGCGAACGAACATACCGCTCCGACAATTCCGGGAAGCATGGCCGAAGCCAGGTTTAAACCGCCGCTGATGTGCTGCGCGTGAGCAAGGCGCAAGACTTCGCGCGCCACTACGGGCGGAGTGAGAATGACGGCGAGCGCGAAGCTGAAGGTTTCAGAGCGCTCGCGGGAGACGCCGGCCAACATTCCGGTGGAGATGGTCGCGCCTGAGCGGGAAAAGCCGCGAAACGGGAGACAGAATCCCTGCACCGCTCCAATTATTCCCGACTGCGAAAGCGAAGGCTCGCGGCCGTCGTCGAACTTGTCTTTATTTTGGAGAAGCCCGGCGATCAGGATGAGAATTCCGGCGGCGAGCAGAGCCGGGGCGATCCACTCGAGGTGATTGAAGAGGTCTTCGATCTGAGCGTGGGGCACGCCTTTGAGCAGGGTCTTCTCGACGATCTTCTGCATCACCAGTCCGACAATGCCGGTGAGGATGGTTGCGTAAATGAGGCGGATGGCGATGAGCTTGAATGCCGCGGTGTTGCGGAAGTAGGTCTTCTTCCATTGCTTCCAGAAGTAGACGATGACGGCGAACATGGTGCCGGTGTGCAGCATGACCAGCATCAGAGTCATCTGCGGGGACGAGGCGTTGAGGCCCATCAGTTTCTCGGCAACGACTACGTGCGCGGAGCTGGAGACAGGAAGGAGCTCGGCAAGGCCCTGAATGATGGCAAGGATAACGATTTTGAACAGCGGCATGTCTTTCTTTTGTAACAGAACAGTGGGGATACGGTACTGCGGAGTTACGCGAGAATTCTTGCCGCATCCTTCGCGAAATAGGTAACGATGAAACCTGCTCCGGCGCGGCGGATCGATAGCAGCGACTCCATCATGGCGCGCTCGGGTTCGAGCCAGCCTTTGGCGAAGGCGGCCTGCAGCATGGAGTATTCGCCTGAAACCTGATATGCGCCGATGGGGACGTCGAAGCGCTCGCGGGCCGCGCGGATTACATCGAGGTAAGGCATGGCGGGCTTCATCAGGATCATGTCGGCGCCTTCGCCGAGGTCGAGATCGATCTCGCGCATGGCCTCGCGGAGATTGGCCGGGTCCATCTGATAGCTACGGCGATCGCCAAACTGGGGGGCTGAATCCGCCGCGTCGCGGAACGGACCGTAGAAGGCGGATGCGAATTTGGAGGCATAGGACAGGATTGGCGTCTGCTCGAAGCCCTCGTCGTCGAGGTGATCACGGATGGCGGCGACGCGGCCATCCATCATATCGCTGGGAGCGACGATGTCGGCTCCGGCGGTGGCGAGAGAGACGGCAGTCTTGGAGAGGAGCGCCAGGGTAGTGTCGTTCTCTATTTCAAAATCTTCATCCTGTTTTTTGACGATTCCACAGTGGCCGTGCGAGGTGTATTCGCAGAGGCACACGTCGGCGATGAGGACGAGCTTTCTCGCCGCGCTCGATCTTTTCAACGCGTGCAGTCCGCGCTGGACGATGCCGTTCTCGGCCCATGCTCCGGACGCGTTCTCATCTTTGTGTGCGGGCAGCCCGAAGAGCAGGAGGCCGCCTATGCCTAGCTCGGAGGCGGATTCGGCTTCCTTGACGGCTTCGTCAATGGACAGGTTGAAGACACCCGGCATGGAGGAGATTTCGCGGCGGATGGCTTCGCCCTCGCAGAGAAAGAGCGGATAGATGAGCGATCCGGGCTCCAGATGAGTTTCGCGGACGAGGCTGCGCATGGGCTCGCTGCGGCGCAGGCGGCGCAGGCGGGTTATGGGATATTCCATGGCTCCTATTCTAGTAGCGATGCGGCGAGGGTTCGTGTGGTTGAGCCGTTGGTCGCGGCAAATTTGTTGTTTGGCGAAGGGCTGTAGCTGTTGGAGCTTAAAATTGTCCGGTAGTTTTCATCGTGTTTTATTTTGCGAGGGAAATGCTGCCGATGGTCCGATTGCCTTTTGTTTTTCTACTCCTTCTCTCCGTTCCGGCGTTTGCCGGTCAATCGCAGTGGGCGCATTTTGGCCCGGGCGGCAGACTGGTCTATGCGCAATCGTCGAATGGGGATCGCATCCCCGATTTTTCTTATGCCGGGTACCGCGGCGGCGGGGTTGCCTTGCCGGTTGCGGCCGCACGCATGAAGATTTCCCCAACAGGTGGAGCGGACGATACGCCCACCATTCAGGCCGCTCTGGATGCGGTTGCGAAGCTTGCGCCTGACGCTGACGGCATACGCGGCGCGGTGGAACTGGCGCCGGGCACGTTTCACCTTGCGGGAACGCTTGAGATGACAGGTTCCGGTGTCGTGCTTCGCGGCGCGGGCGATTCCGGCAAGAATGCCACCGTACTTGAGCTTACCGGCGCGCCGCATCTTGCGATCGAGGTCAAAGGCGAGTTGCACCAGCGCGCGCTGGCTCCGGCTACGATGCTGACCGACGCTTATGTTCCGGCGGGGGCAACGGTTATCCATGTGGCGGACACGTCGGGTATCCGCCCCGGCGACACGCTTCTTCTGGTCAAGCCTGTTACTCCGGCCTGGGTCCACTTTATGGGGATGGATCAGCTCTCGCGTGACGGCAAGCCTGAAGTCTGGGTTAAGAACGACATTTCCGTTCGCCGCCGCGTGGCTTCGGTTGCGGGGACCGCGGTGACGCTGGAGGTTCCGCTGACCGATTCGTTTGACTCGAAGTTCTTCCCGGAATTTCGGCCTCCGGTGACGCGCGTGGAAGTTGCCGGGCGGATTGCCGAGGTTGGCGTGGAAGACCTGCGCATTAGTGCGCCGAATCGCTCGGTAGATTATCAAAAAGAGCCCGAGTTCGATGGGGTTCATCTGGACAATATTGTGGACTCCTGGCTGCGCTCGCTGGCATTCGAGAACACCATTAATTCGGTGGACATCGAGAGAGGCGCGGAACGCCTGACCGTTGTAAATGTTGACGTGGTGCAGCACGCTGCCGTCACGAGCCATGCCAAGCCCTTTGATTTTTCTGTCAACGGAGCGCAGATTCTGCTGGACCGGTGCAGCGGCAAGGGAGACAAGGTATTTTATGTCGCCACGCAGTCACACACCGAGGGACCGGTGGTGGTGCTCCATTGCCGGTTCTCCGGAGACGGCGCGATTGAGCCGCATCAGCGCTGGTCTACCGGGCTGCTGGTGGATAGTTGCGAGGTGCCGGGCGGCGGCATCAACCTGATGAACCGGGGCGAGATGGGCACCGGTCACGGATGGACGATCGGATGGTCGGTTCTTTGGAACAACACGGCGCAAGGCATCCTGGTGCAGAACCCTCCCGGCGACGCTAACTGGTCGATCGGCGACCGGGGCACGCAGGAGAGCGCTCCTATGCCGACCTTTGGAGGGAGCGAAGGCCTTCCGCTCCAAGGCGGCATTGTGGAGTCCGCAGGCAAGCACGTTGAGCCTGCCAGCCTTTATCTGGAGCAATTGCGCGAGCGTCTGGGGCCGGCAGCCGTGGCCGCCATTGGCTACCAATGATATCGATGGATACCGATGGGCGAGCGCCGCGCCGCTAGGTTCTGGTTGCTCGCGCGTCGGCGAGTGCAGCCAAGTTTCGTCTCATGGTCGCGAGGCGTTCGCGGCCTTTCTTCGATCCCTCGATGACCTGCTCCGCGCTTATCAGCCACTCGGGGAGGTTCATCTTTTCCCGAAAGTCCGCAAGGTACGGCTGAATCTTGGCGTATTGAAAATACATCTCCTGGCAGGTGTCGTAAACAAGGTCGGCGGTGAGGGCACCGTGCCGGACGAATGCTGCGACCATGTCCCAATATCCGTAAACCTGAAGAACAAATCCCGTATGTTTGTCGCCCGCACTGACGATGGCGACAAATTCATCGGCCGATGCAGGCATAAACTCGCCGCCCACGTAAGAACGGGCTTCCCGCATGACGGTTTCCCGCCGCAGTTCGTAGAGCTTCAGGATCAACTCGGCTTGCTGGATTGAGTAGGACGGTGCCGCTTTCTTTTTCGTGTTCATGGTCTTACGGTTTGCTCCGTGGTCCATGATATAGCTGCTCGATCGGCGAGGGGATTTGCGGCGGACAGCTTCGCGTTCGCATAGAAAGAGGGGATAGATGATGAGCGATGCGGGCTCTAGATGGTTTTCGCGCTCGAGACTGCGCATAGGGTCGCTGCGGCGCAGACGGGTGATGGGGTATTCCCTGGTGTCTATTCCAGGCCGTAAGGGTGAGACCCTGACGGTGGGACCCACTCCTGGGTACCAGGTCACTTTCCGGATAGTCCGTGACTCGAGAACGGTTCCAAGAGGCGCGAGGCTCATACGATTCCATCTGCAGACTGGCAAAATTGCCAGTTATGGAGGGCGGCTCGGCGCCTATAGGCTTAGGGGACGCATGGAGATCAGATAGGAGAACACATGAGCTCTGATGCCAAAGTATGCAAGCAGGATTCGCTGCCTTTTCCGCCTACGCCGTCGGCGAGCATCGCTGGCCGCACGATGCAGGAGTCGGTCTACAAGCGGCGCGTGGAGCCGCGTCGCCTTCCTCCTGATGCACCCAACATTCTCATCGTTTTGATCGACGACGCAGGTCCCGGCCTGCCGTCGACCTTTGGTGGCGAAGTCCATACCCCCACGCTGGACCGCGTGGCCATGGGCGGAATCTCGCTAAACCGCTTCCACACCACTGCTATGTGCTCGCCTACACGAGCGTCTATCCTCACCGGACGGAATCATCACCGCGTTGGTTCCGGGCAGATCGCGGAGTTGGCGAACGACTGGGACGGCTATTCGGGCCACATCCCCAAGAGCAGCTCACTGGCGGCCGAGGTGCTGAAGGACTATGGCTACAGTACGGCCGCCTGGGGAAAGTGGCACAACACGCCTGCCGAGGAAACTACCTCCGCCGGTCCGTTCGAGAACTGGCCGACCAACCTGGGCTTCGAGTATTTCTACGGATTCCTGGCAGGGGAGGCGTCTCAGTATGAGCCCAACCTGGTGCGGAACACGACCGTCGTCCTGCCTCCGAAGGGCCCGGAGCAGGGCTATCACCTCAGTGAAGACCTGGCGGACGACGCCATCAGCTGGCTGCACAAGCACAAGGCGCTACAGCCAGATAAGCCGTTCTACATGTACTGGGCAAGCGGTGCGATCCACGGCCCCCATCACATCATGAAGGAATGGGCCGACAAATATAAAGGTAAGTTCGATGACGGGTGGGATGCCTACCGTGAGCGCGTCTTCAAGCGCGCCAGGGAGAAGGGTTAGATCCCCGCCAATGCTCAGCTCACGCCACGGCACGAAACCATGCCGTCATGGGAGAGCATCCCTGAGGACGAGAAGCCATTCCAGCGCCGCTTGATGGAAGTGGCCGCCGGGTTCGCAGAACACGTGGACGTTCAGGCAGGGCGAGTCATCGACGCAATCGACAAGCTCGGCTATGGCGACAACACGCTCATCTTCTACATCTGGGGTGACAACGGGTCCTCGGCGGAGGGACAGGACGGCACAATCAGCGAGCTTCTGGCGCAAAACGGGATTCCAACCACCGTCAAGCAGCACATCAAAACACTCGATGAACTTGGCGGACTGGACGTGCTGGGCTCGCCCAAGGCCGACAACCAATACCACGCTGGGTGGGCGTGGGCCGGTAGTACTCCCTACAAGGGAACCAAACTTTTAGCGTCGCATTTCGGCGGTACCCGGAACCCGATGGTCATCCAGTGGCCGGCAAAGATTAAACCTGATGCCACACCGCGCCCACAGTTCCATCACTGCAACGACATTGTTCCCACAATCTACGAAGTTATCGGGATCACGCCGCCACTGGAGGTAAACGGCGTTCCTCAAGATCCGATTGATGGTGTGAGTTTCGCGTATACCTTTGACGACCCAAAGGCCAAGGGTCAAATGCTCACCCAGTACTTCGAGATCATGGGCAGCCGCTCAATCTATCACAACGGCTGGATGGCCTCGGCGTTCGGCCCGCGTGCCCCTTGGGAGACAGGCATACCTCCGGGCATTCGCGAGTGGACACCGGACAAGGACGTTTGGGAACTCTACAACCTGGAGGAAGACTGGAGCCAGGCGAACGACCTCGCTGCAAAAATGCCGGAAAAACTGGCCCAATTGAAGGAGATCTTTCTCATCGAGGCTACGAAGAACAAGGCGCTTCCCATCGGCGGCGGTCTTTGGGTTCCCTTACTGCACCCCGAACTGCGCATCGCGCCACCCTATACGGAGTGGACTTTTTCCGGCGATACCGTTCGCATGCCGGAGTTCTGTGCGCCGGCGCTGGGCAACAAACCCAACGTCGTTACCATTGACGCCGAAATCCCCGCCAACGCCAATGGAGTGCTGTACAAGCTGGGGGCGAACTCCGGCGGCCTCACCTGTTTCGTGGAGGACGGTATTCTCTGCTACGAATACAACCTCTTCATCATTCAGCGCACCAAGATCCGCGCCACGCAGAAACTGCCCACGGGCAAAGTAAAGATCGAGGTAGAAACGAAGTACGTAGTGCCTAAGCCAGGCGGGCCGCTGAGCGTCACCATGAAAGTCAATGGCCAGGTGGTCGCTACGGGTCAAGTCCCGATATCCGCGCCCTTGATCTTCACAGCGAATGACTGCCTCGACATCGGCATGGCCCTCGGTTCGCCAGTGTCGCTCGATTACTTCGACAAGGTGCCGTTCAAGTTCAACGGAACTATCGAGCAGGTCCACGTGGAGTACATAACCGGGAAGTGACTAGCGGCTGCCGCCCCACGATGATTTCCAGGCGCGTGGAGCGCGGTGAACAAATGCGTTGAACATTTTGCAAGCTCTCCGGACGCAGAGCGGGCTGGTCGCGTGCTGCACTTCTCCGGGAGTCTTGTCGGCGACTCAGAAATTGACCCACTATCCCGCGTTGACCCCGTTTGCGAGCCGCTGCTAGACTTTAAGTATCTCAAAGCAGGCAGCGGTGTTGCCGTTTTTGCCTGCGCGAAGTTCCCGCCCTCAAAGGCTTTCTGAAGGAAATCCGTGGATACACAGACTCGTCACGCGCTTAAGCAGGATCGTTTTGCCGTCGCTACCGTTTCCGGCCTGGACTGGCTGCAGACCAACCGCTCCAACACGATTGCTGCTGCGGTGGCCGTGGTGATTGTTGTCGCGCTCATTGTGATTGGCGCGTTTGTTTACAATTCGCGCTCGGCGCATGCGCAGGGCTTGTTTGGCCAGGCAATGGATATTTACGGTACGCCGCTGGCGCAGCCGGGTCAGCCGGCGCCGCCTGGCGAGACGACCTATCCGACGGCCGCGGCTCGCGCGCAGGCCGCGAATCCGCTGTTTGTGCAGGTCGCCGACCACTACGGCTGGCTGAAGGCCGGCGACAATGCCGAGTATTTCGCGGGCCTCACCTATCTTGATATGGGTCAGACGGCGAAGGCGGAGAGCGAACTGCAGAAAGCGTCTAACTCGCATGACAGCGGGCTGGCTGCGCTGGCGAAGATGGCGCTGGCTGGACTGTATCGCCAGACCGGGCGCGACGATCAAGCGGTCGATCTGTACCGGCAGGTGATTAAAAATCCGACGCTTACCGTTCCGGCTTCGGCTGCCAAGCTGCAACTGGCCGGGCTTTACGAGACGACCAATCCGGCTGAAGCGAAGAAGCTCTATGCGGAGATCAAGGACCAGGACAAGACCACAGCGGCGGGACAGATCGCAACGCAAAAGCTGGCGGGCAAATAGCTGGTGGAGCGGTTGGCTAAGAAGCGGGCGGCTAAAGTCCGGTTAGCTAAAATGCGGGTGGCGGGATTCTTGCTCAGTTTGCCTTTTGGCATTGAACTTTGAGCCTGTTCCTCGCGGAATTATAGTTAAGAACCCCTCGGCTCAAGCTACCCGCTTTACCAGCCGCTTTTGAGCGAAATTGCTGTATGCTCCGTCCTTATGGCATGAGTTCCTTTTCGGGACAGATCGCCGGCTGGATGGCTCCTGGTTTTTCGTCTGCCATGACCGTGGATTCGACTGAGACTATCACCGCTCTGGTCGCTGAGTATTCGGCGGCGCTGTACCGCGTGGCCTACTCCGTGATGCGGAATAGCGCCGAGGCTGAAGACGCCGTCCAGGAAGCCTTTTTGCGCGTGCTTAAGCATCGCGAGAAACTCAGCGAGATCCGCGACGTGCGCGTGTGGCTGGTTCGCATCACCTGGAACGTGGTGCTGGACAGGAAGCGCCGCGGCAAGACACGCCCCGAAAACGACGACATTGCCGACTTTGTCCGCGTTCTGCCTTCGGCGGACCGCCGGGCGGATGAGGAAATCATCTCTTCGCAGGAACACGCGCGCATTCTGGCGTTGATTGACCAGCTTCCGGCGAAGGAGCGCGAGGCGCTGCTGCTTTCGGCGGTCGAGGAGCTTTCGACCGTTCAGATTGCGGCGGTGCTGAAGACGACGGAATCCTCTGTGCGCTCGCGCATTTTCCGCGCGCGCCGCGAGCTTTCCGCATTGCTGGAGAAGGAAGGAGTCTCGCAATGAAAGAAAATTACAACGAACAGGACAAGCGGATTGATCGGACGCTGCGGCTGCTTGGCTCGGCCACTCCCCCTGCGGGGATGGAAGACCGCATTGGCGCTCGCCTGGCTCGGGCCAGAGTGAGTAACAAAAGCGCCTCGCTTTTTCAGCCTGCAGCAGTTCGCTTTCGGCGTGGCGGCGGCGGCGATGGGCTGCGTGGTGATCGTCGCGGGCAGCGTGAGCCATTCACGGCACATATTGCCCGTCGCTCCGGGCCTGCATCTTCCTGGATCCGCGCAGCCGGGCGTGGGAGCGGCCTCTGCTGCGCATGTTGCGCCGCAGCCAGTTACTTCGCTGCCGCAGGATCGGCCTCGCTCGGTGCGGCAGACGGCAAATGGCCGCGCCGTGATCTCCTCTCAGGCGAAGAAGCCAGCGGGAATTGCGGTGCCGAAGACGCTGCCTGCGCAGCAATAGGTTTTTTGCGTGGCGTGAATCGTTGTCCGGGCTCTCGCCAGCCACTTTGCACTCCCCTTGCAGATTATGTGGGTCTATTTCGCGCGGGGGCGCGTCTTAGAGGCGGTTGTTTGCAGGGAGTGCTTTCATGCGGGAAAGGCGTTGGTCCCTCGCAGTGCTTTCTGGCCTGTTCTGGGCTGCGATTGTTGTCTCGGCGCAGCAGCCGGGAAATCCGCCGACAATTCAGATTACGAGCCGCATTGTGTATGTCGATGTGGTGGTGCGCGACGCCAGCGGGCATGTGGTTCATGGCTTGACGCAGGAGGACTTCAAGCTGTCAGAAGACGGCAAGCCTCAGAAGGTCGATTACTTCAGCGAACATGTCTACAATCCGGCTCTGCCGCCTTCAACACCCGTTTCGAAGGTCGAATTCTCGAATGTGAGCGTTCCCGGCGAATCGAGCGCAGCCACTGTCCTGCTCTTTGACCTGCTGAATACTCCGACATCGAATCAGATAGTTGCCCGCGGACAGATGCTGAAGTTCCTCGGGGAGCTTCCGCCGGGTCAGCGGGTCTCGCTGTTTGTTCTTACTGACCATCTGCAAACGATCCAGAGTTATACGGGCAGGCCGGAATTGCTGACGGCAGCCGCAAAAATGCTAAAGCCCTTCGACCTGGGGCACATGCCCTCAAGAGAACAGGTGCAGATTGACTCCGACACAGCCCGCGAGTTCGATAGGCAAGCCGGCGTTGGTTCTTCGGCGATGGATGACAATGTGCAAACGCAGGACTCGGATCTCAGCCTGCGCACCTATATGACCATCGCGGCGTTGACCCAACTAGCAAAGATGATGGGTGGATATCAGGGCCGCAAGAATCTGTTCTGGGTTTCGGAGAGCTTTCCGATTGCGCTGAATACGACGCAGAACTATTTAGGGCAGACGATGTCAGTCGATGCGCGCAAGATGACCAATGTGCTTGCCAATGCGCGGATTGCTGTTTATCCAGTCAGTGTGCTGGGACTGGATGAAGGTGTTGCGGTCGTTGCTTTCTCTGGTGAACAACCCGACCCCAAGGTCGAATATATGGCCCAATACATGGCGCGCGGAATACTTAAGAATTCAATGGAAGAGATTGCTGAGCAGACGGGTGGAGAAGCGATTGTGGGCACCAATGACCTCGCGGGAGCGATCCGGAGCAATCTTGAGGATGGCTCCAACTACTACACGCTGGCTTATCGCCCGGAAAATCAAAAATGGACCGGACAATTCCGGAAGATTCGTGTTGAGCTGAAGCAGAAGGGCGATTCGCTCACTTACCGGCGAGGATACTTTGCGTATCCCGATAATGTTTCAGCGGGGAATCCTGCGCAGGAGTTGAACGCGGCGCTGCAGCCGGAGACTCCGGACTCGACCATGCTGGTTTTGCAATCGAAAGTTGACCTGCCCAACGCGCAACATGCGAGCGTTCTTGTGGAGTCTCACGTGAATGCGGCCAGCCTCAACCTGATCGCAGGGACAGACGGGCACAGGCGCGGGCAGTTGCTGGTGATGCTGGTCGCGTTCAAGGATGATCCCGGAAAAACAGACAGGCAGCCTGATGCGCCTCGGCAGACGTCGGGTGTGCTGAACCTGGACTTTGATCCGGCGCAGTATCAGGCGATCCTGAACAATGGCGTCGCTTTCACGCAGCAGCTGGTGTTGCCACCAGGCCGCTACCGGCTCCGGTTGGGAGTAAGCGATGAGATGAGTCATCGTCTCGGCACGCTCGACATGCCGGTTGCGGTGGTTGCTGTGATGGCGAAGCAATAGATCTCGCCATCAATCGCTGGATTTCTCCATCAATCGCTGGATTTCTCAGGGAACCGACCTGCCTGGTTCAGTTCGCGATAAAACCCCAGATCCTCGCCGCGCAACATCTTGGTGACATAGAGAATCTGTCCGTAGTGCAGCCCGAAGTGCTCTACGACCTGATACACCGCGGCCAAACCCGTGACGTTGCGGCCCTGAATATCGAAGCGGGTCAGCAGGTCAGTCTCCGTTAAGCGGGATAGGACCGCGGCCCCTTGTTGCAGCGCCTCATCAAGCTGTTGGATGAGGAGGGAACGTGGGCTGTGTTCCTGCGCATTGAATTCCACCGACCGGTTGCGCGTGTCCTCCAGCCGGTTGAACGAAGCCACCAGCCACTGCCGCACGTTGCCGTTCAGGTGCAGGAGAAGGTTTCCAACACTGTTGCTGGCCTGGTTGGGACGCCACCATACTTGCTCGTCGGTGAGCGATTCGACACAAGCGCGCAGGCGAGGCCAGTATTGCTCCAGCAGTTTTTGGCGGGAAAACTCCAGAAATATCGCGGGCGTATTTTGTTCTTCTGTCATGACCTTTAGTCCGAAAGAAGCTTGAACAGCATGTGGAGCAGCGCCAGAACTGCGGCGCCGATAAATGCCGCTCCGAAGGTCGAGACGACGAAGCCGGGTACGACTCCGCTGGCGAGCTTGAGGATAAATGCGTTGATGACGAGGAAGAAGATTCCCAGAGTGAGAATGCCGAGCGGAAGAGTAACGATCTTCAGCAGCAGGCCCAGCGTGGCGTTCAGCAGGCCGATGATGAGAACGGCAATCAGCGCAGATGCGAAATTGCGGACGTGAAAGCCGGGAACAAGCCACGCCACGATCAACAGTGCCAGTGCATGGAGAATCCAGCGCAATAAAAGACGGAGCATTCTTGCCTACCCTCATTTCGTTTGGAGTTCAACCCTGAGAGAGCGGAACCTGACCTGCTCGTTCAGCGTATCCTAAAACGACCATGCTCCGCGCGTGCTTTTTCTCGCTCTGCGGCTCTTTGTGCGCTGCCCTGTGCATGGCGCAACAGGCTGCGCCGATTCCCGATGCGGCCACGCTGCTGCGGCAGGTGGCGGAGCACCAGCGCCAGCTCGATGAGACTCGCGAAAACTATACGTGGCGTGCGGCTACGGTTATGCGGATGCTCGATAAAAACGGTCATGTGAAAAAGGTGGAGAGCGAAGAGAATGAAATCTTTTTCGTGAACTCGCATGAGATTGACCGCACGGTGAAGAAAGACGGCAAAGACCTGACTCCTGGCGAACAAAAGAAGGAACAGGATCGCGTGATGAAGGCGATAGAGAAGGCGCAGAACACTCCGCCCGGCCAATTCCTGGAAAAGAACACCGTAAGCATTACGCAGATTCTGAGCATCATGAAGGCATCCAATCCGCGACGCGAGACGATCGACGGGCGCAGCGCCATCGCATTCGACTTCACTGGCGATCCGCATGCGAAAACGCATGGCGTGGCCGAGGATGCCTCGAAGAAAATCTCAGGAACGCTGTGGGTTGATGAGCAGGACCGTGAAGTGCGCCGGTTGGTCGCGCGCTTCGACGATAACTTCCACTTAGGTTTCGGACTACTCTCGGTCGGTAAAGGCAGTAATTTCACCTTCAACCAGAAGTTAGTCAACAACGAGCTATGGCTGCCGATCGATGCCGAGGCACATGTGGTTGCTCATGCCGTCGGGATTATCGGCTATCGGGCCGATGTAAGCATTATCGACAGTGACTATCAGCGTTTTCATGCGCAGGCCGAACAGGTTCCAGGCGCTAAAATTGCGGCTCCAAAATAGATTCGAAGATGGCGAAGGCCGCCAGGAAGGCGGCCTCGCCTATTGTGGAGTGCGGATTACTGCTGTGGAGCTGGCGGCGCCGCATCTGGCGAAGCCCCCTGCTGGTGCTGCATTCTCCGCTCCTTCATCTGCGCCTGCATCGCTTCATACTTCTGCTTCTGCGTGTCGTTCAATACGGATTCAATCTGGTTGGAAGAGTCGTCCTGAATGGACTTCATCTTCTGATGGCGATCCTGACTTGACATCGATTGATCCTGCCACAACTGCTGCATCTGCTGCTGGCGCGACTCGAGGATAGGCTTGATCTGCGTTTGCTGATCGGCGGTAAGGTCGAGCTGTTTTGTCATGTGTCTTAGCTGCTGATCGGGGTTCATGCCGTGATGCCCCTGCATGTTCGAGTTCGGCGGTGGCGGCGGCGCGGCAGCGTCCTGAGCAAGTGCTGCGCTGCCTGCCAGTCCCACCGTGAGAAGGCCGGTGAGCGCGAAGGTACAGAATTTGTTACGCATATGTGTGTTTCCTCCAGACATTTCTAAGAACCCGGTGCACAAGCACTGGTTGCGCGCCTGTTGATCAGGCTGCGGTTCACAGGTTGAGACGGGAAATATCGATGGAAAGACGGCGTGGAGTTTAAATATTTACGAGTAAGTTATCGAATCAGAGCTTTAGGAGGCATATCTACCAAGGCCGTCCTGAGTCCGCAAGGCAGCAGACCTTCTTCATGTTGCTCCACGGGAGATAGATAGGCGTAGGCGAAAACCGCTTTGTACTCCCGCTCGCCGGGATAGTTACAGTGCTCGCATCCGGGCCGGTAGGCGAGCGCCGGATTGCCGCGATCACCCGCTGTCCACTCATACTTTCCATGGGCCGGGACGGTAATGTACGTGGGGTTTGCCGGGATGGTCTTCGGTTGATACGCGAAGACTGGTCCGCGCTCGTTGATAGCGTCCACATAACTTCCGCCAGATCCGGTGGAGGCGCGCCAAAGCCATTTGTTGCCAACGCGTGCATACCAGTGGGCGCTCGAAGGCACAGGTTCGGCCAGCCTGATCGGCCTGGCTGTGTTGTTCTGAATGCGGAAGAGATAACCGGGACCGTTTCCGGGCTTCAATTCGGCCAGATAGCTGGCCGAGAACACAATCTGCCGGGAGCATAAAGGGACGTAAGGACCGGGGCGATGGACCGCCGCCGCGGTGTATGCGAGAGAGAAAAGGAAAGCAGCCGGAAGAAGAAAAGCAATTTGGAGGGAACGCCGCATAAGAACCAGTATCGAGCTTAAAGGGCATCCCTCGCCTTGCGCGAATTATTATCTGAGCGGAGATTTCGCGTGGCCGCCCAAAGCCTCGTCGACAGAGTTTGGATCTTTGAGGTGTTCTTCGGTCATCAGCATATGGAACTGCGTAGTGTTTCGAAGGGCCGCGAAGCTCTTATCCTCCATCAGTTTCTTGCTGTCGTTGAAACCGTCGATGAAAGCCGTTCGCAAATAATGAATTGCCGCATCCACCATGCCGGCCTGGGCGTAAAGCGCGGCCAGAGCGTAGTTCAGCGTTGCCTGCTCTTCGACAGGCCCCATCTCCTCGACGCGCTCGATGGAATCACCGATGAAGACCTCGGGGTCGAGAGCGAAGGCTTTACGATAAGCTTCGATGCCGTGCTTGTAGCTGTGATCGGCAAAATATGCGGTGCCCAGATTGCTGTAAAAAGAGGCGCAATCGGGCTTCATCCGAAGGGCTTTGCGGTAATACGATTCCGCCTTGTGATAGTTTTGCTGCCCGTAATACACGGTGCCGAGGTTATTGATCGCCTCAGGATAGTGAGGATTCAGTTGCAGTGCTTTTTCGTATTGCAGCTTTGCAATATCGAGCGCGTACATGTGCTGGTAAGCGATTCCCAGCTTGTTCCATATCACGGCGGAATCGTGAGGAGCGCGCTGATAGGCTTCAATGGCCGCAAGGTATCGCTGATGAATCATCATCAGATCGCCAAGTGTTTCGGGATTAACCGAATATTTGTCAAAGGTGGCGGGCGACGCAAGAGAGACGGTCTGCGCGGAGGGGTAGGTCTCCTGCGCAAATCCGAAAGTGCCATAAAAAGGGCTGGGAGAAGTTGCGGGAAGGTCTCGGGGATTTTCGGCGCGCGCGCCTGGAATACAGGGAAGGGAAACTGAGACGAGGAGTGCGCTGAGGAGAAGAAGCGAGTTGCGCGGCGTAGCCGGCGATCTGGAAATCGTTCGCATATGAGCCTCCTTAATGGAAACTTCTGAACCGGGCGAACGGCTGTGTTAATTATGATGCGCCTCTTTTGCGGAAAGCGCCAGACGGGATTTGATCGCATGCGACGGGATTACGCGCGTGCGGAGCGTGCCATGCACCATAGCATGATTTGAGACGCAGGCAGCCAGCTGGCGAAACATGACCTGGCGCCATAACTTTAGTTATATGAGATGGATAACTTTCATAACAAGGTGTTCCGGGACGGGCAGGCGACAGATGGGAACGCGGTAAACGGCGACGATCGAGCCGTGAGCGATCTCCCCTTGCGCGGATGCTACACTGCCCGGGATACGGAGATCTCCCATGAAATTGCGCATAGGGTCACGGCCATTTTTTTCGTCGGTTCTTGCTTTAACAGTCCTTTTGCTCGCGGCCGGTCCTATCTGCTGCACCGGTCAGCAGGACAATGCGGAAACAATCGTGATGATTCGTCATGGAGAGAAGCCCGCGAACAGCCTGGGGCAACTGGACTGCAAGGGGTTGAACCGTGCGCTGGCGCTCCCGGATGTCCTGCTCCGGCGCTTCGGCAAGCCGGATTTTATCTATGCGCCGAATCCTTCAGCGCAGATCAGCTATGACGGGGTCCTTTACTCTTATGTGAGGCCGCTGGCGACTATCGAACCGACCGCCATCCGCGTGGGCCTGCCCGTCAACACGCAGATTGGCTATACCCAGATTGGTCAGTTGCAGACGGCGCTGACGCAGCCAGCATACGCTCATGCGCGTATCTTTGTGGCGTGGGAGCATGTGTATCTCCACGATTTCGCGCAACAGTTTCTTAAAGCCTATGGGGATGACCCTTCTGTTGTTCCTGGGTGGTCCAACGATGACTACGACACGATTTACGTTTTTCTGCTTACGCAGCAGAACGGAAAGCCGCATCTTTCCTTTCGCATGGAGCACGAAGGTTTGAACGGCTCTGTCAGCGATGCTTGTCCGGGTGGGCAGCGGTAGATGTGAGAAGTTTCCTACGCTATTGCTGATAGTCTCCCTGGTCGCCGTACGCCAGGTTTTCAAAGCGCGTGCATTTTGACAGGTAGGCCAGATGCACCGATCCCGTCGGGCCGTTTCTTTGCTTGGCGATGATGATTTCGGCCTTGTTGGCTGTGTCGGGGTCGGGCTGGCCATTTTCGTCGCGGTTGTAGTAGCTTTCGCGATGGATAAATGCCACGACGTCGGCATCCTGCTCGATTGAACCCGATTCGCGCAGGTCGGAGAGCATGGGCTTTTTGTCGCCGCCGCGCTGCTCGGAGGCGCGCGAGAGTTGCGAGAGCGCGATGACAGGCAGGTTCATTTCTTTGGCCAGAGCCTTCAGTCCGCGCGAGATGGAGGAGACCTCCTGGGTGCGGTTTTCGTAGCGCTTCTGGCCGGGACCGCCTGCGCTGGAGCTCATCAGCTGCAAATAGTCGATGACAATCAGGTCGAGCCGGCCGCGTGTCTGGCGCAGACGGCGTGCCTTGGCGCGCATTTCGGTGAGCGAGATGCCGGGTGTGTCGTCGATATAGATTTGCGCTTCAACGAGGCGTTCCAGCGCGCTGGATAGCTTCGCGTGGTCGTCGCGTCCCAGGAAACCCTTCTGAATTTTCTGCGAATCGACCAGCGCCTCGGAGGCGAGCATGCGTCGCAGCAGTGACTCCTTGCTCATTTCGAGCGAGAATACGGCGACTGTCTTTCCCCCGCGTACGGCGGCGTTCTGCGCGATGTTGATGGCCCACGCAGTTTTTCCCATGGATGGGCGCGCGGCGATGATGGTCAACTCGGAATTCTGCAGGCCGCTGGTCATGCGGTCAAAATCGTCAAAATGGGTGGCCAGGCCGGTGACTTCGCGGCCTTCCTTATACAGGTTGTCGATGGTTCCGAAGGAATCGCGAACGATCTCCGGAATGCCGGTGAAACCGCGCGTGATGCCCTTTTCCGTGACTTCGAGCAGCGAAGTTTCGGCGGCGTTCAGGACTTCGAGCGCTTCTTCACTCTGATCGGCGGCGCGGGTTATTGCCGACGAGCAGATGTTGATCAACTGCCGCAGCAGGGACTTGTCTTTTACGATGCGGACGTACTCTTCAATCGACAGGCGGCGCGGCAGGCCTTCGGTCAGCGACGCCAGATAGGCGACTCCGCCGATGGCCTCGACTTCCTTGCGGCGGCCCAGCTCTTCGGCCAGGGTGACGATATCGACAGCGCGTCCGGCGTCGATGAGCTCAGCCATGCGGGCGAAGATGCGCTGGTGCGAATCGAGGGCGAAGTCTTCGGGGCGCAGCTTTTCGGCGGCCTCGTTGTAGGCGTGATTGTCGAGCAGAATCGCGCCGAGGATGGATCGCTCGGCATCGATTGAGGCGGGAAGTCCGCGCTCGAAGGAGATGTCGGCCTGGGTTGCCATGGTGTTAGTTTAGGCCGTTCAGGCCCGAATTCCGTGGGGGTCGTTGCCTTGTGGATTCTGCTGAAATCTAGCCGTTTATGTGAGAAAACTGCTCCGCATCCGACGACCATTTATCATAAATACTAAGGAATTACGTTTTGAAGATACAATCTCTTCTGTTTTCTCTGGCCGGCGCTGTGCTTCTGGCCCCGGCTGCAATTGTTCCTCCAGCCTCGCTGGCTCAACAGACGGTACAGCAGCCTCCGGTGATTACCGAGTTCCAAAAGATCGAAGATCAGTGGAGTACGGCGCTGGTGAAAGATGACCAGTTCACGCTGGAGACGATCCTGTCGCCAAGCTACCTCAATATCTCGTCTTCGGGTGCGATCCTGACCCGCGACGAGGTGGTGGCGGCCATGTACGAAAAAGGCGTGCCTCAGGCGCAGACGATGGAGCAGCGCGTGGTGAATGTGCGCGTTATTGAAGATGTCGCCGTCGTGGACGGGACCTACGTCGAGCGCACCAAGCTGAACGGCATTGTGGATGAAAAGAGGGGAATATTCACACACGTCTTTCAGCATGTGCGTGGCGTGTGGGTGTGCGTGCATTCGCAACGTACGGCAGTGGTGGAGAAATCGGACGAAAAAAAGAAGACCGCCAAGCAAAGCAACGCTGATCTGCCGTTCCACATTCCGCTGTTCCATAAGGGCGCGGAATCGACGCAGCAGCCTGCTGCTCAGCCCGCAGTTCGGCAGCCCTAGGCGCATTTACGATGAACGCACGTCCTGTGTGGGCGGAGATCTCCCGCTCAAAGCTGCTGCATAATTTCAACCTGCTGCGATCGCTTGCGCTTCCGGCGGAGCTTCTGGCGGTAGTGAAGGCCGATGCCTATGGGCATGGAACGGTGTTGTGTTCAGAGGCGCTCGCAACCGGCGGCGCGAAATGGCTTGGGGTCACCAGCGTAGAGGAAGGCATTGCGGTGCGCGCGGTTTGTCCCGGCGCTGAAATTCTGGCGATGGGCGGCCTGTGGCCGGGCGAAGCGGCGGTCGCTCTTGCGCATCGGCTTACTCCGGTGGTGTGGGAGCCTGTTCATATGGATGAAGCCGCGCGGGCAGGGCAGCCGCTTTCTGTGCATCTTGAAGTGGACACCGGCATGTCGCGGCAGGGAGTGCGGCTCGCCGATTTGCCGGCGTTGCTGGATAAGTTGCAGGCTCTGCCTTTTCTGCAACTGGACGGCGTTCTGACTCATTTTCATTCGCCCGAGATGCTCGACAGCCCAGCGAACCATGAACAGTTTGGGCGATTTGTAACTGCGATAGATACAATTTACGCGAGAGGTCTGCATCCGCGTTGGATTCACGCCGGAAACTCTGCATCGCTGCTCGATCCCGGCGCCGCGGCGCTGGTGAAGCTGGCGGCAAAATACGGCTGCAACGCAATGTTGCGACCGGGTCTTGCACTGTACGGCTATGCGCCGCGATTTACCGGGGGCACGACGCCCGCGATCGCAGATGAGCTGAAGCCGGTGCTTGCGTGGAAGTCGCGCGTCGCCTCGCTGCGCACGATTGAGGCGGGCGAAACCGCCGGATACTGCGCTACGTTTCGCGCGACGCGGCGGGCGAGGCTCGCTCTGTTGCCTGTGGGCTATGCCGATGGCCTGAACCGCCTGCTTTCGAATCACGGATCGGTATTGATACGCGGGCAGAGGGCTTCAATCGCGGGACGCGTCTCGATGGACCTGACAATCGTAGACGTGACAGAGATTCCGGGGACGGAGATCGGCGATGAAGCGGTGCTGATTGGGGCGCAGGGAGCGGAAGCAATCACGGCCTATGATCACGCGGATCCTGCCGGGACGATTCCCTACGAGATTCTCTGCAACATCAACGCGCGCGTGCCCCGTGTGATGGTGGATTAGAACCCACGATGCCGCAAAGCCTTTACGCACGCTGGATGTATCGCTGGGAAACCGCCCTTACGACGCGGGACGAGAATCGCGTGGTGCGGCCGGTGGAATGGGGCTTCGACTGGCTGCAGGATTTTATCGCGTCAGCGGGACTGGAAGGCCGTTTGGCAAAGGCCTCAGGCAACGAAGAGGCGATGGCCGCGCTCAACGCGGCGATTGCCGAACACAGCGATGATTTCTTCGGCTACGAACGGCCTCGCGACTTTGTTCTGGAAGAGCGTCCTCCGCAGCTCTTTCCGACGAACGTGCGTCCGGAGACGTTGAAGCAGGATGCGGAACTGAAGCAGAAGGCCGCCGAGGGAAAGCTTCCCCGGGCGCAATTTCTGCGGTTCACCTCGCCTGTGCGAACGCCCTATCCGGAAAACGATCTGGTGAATGCGCGCTGGTATAGTCCGGCCCCGGACAAATTGGAGGGTAAGCCGAAGCAGGCAATTGTGGTCATGCCACAGTGGAATGCCGATGCCTTCAGCCACAACGTGCTGTGCTCGCTTTTCAGTCGCTTCGGCATTGCGGCGCTGCGCCTGAGCAAGCCTTACCACGACATTCGGCGCCCGGCGGAACTGGAGCGGTCGGACTACGCCGTGAGTTCGAATATCGGACGTACGATTTCCGCCTGCCGCCAAGCGGTGGTGGACATTCGGTGTTGTCTCGACTGGCTTGAGTCGCAGGGCTACGAGCAGTTCGGCATTCTGGGCACCAGCCTTGGCTCCTGCTATGCCTTTATTGCAAGCGCCCATGACGCGCGGTTGCAAGTGAATGCCTTCAATCACGCATCCACGTCGTTTGGTGACGTGGTGTGGACGGGGCAGAGCACGCGGCATATCCGGCAAGCATTTGAAGACGCCGGATTGACGCAGGAGCGGCTGCGCACGGCGTGGAGTTCGATCAGTCCCGTCTCGTACATGCGGCGTTTTGCCGCGCATCCGAAGAAGGTGCTGGTGGTCCATGCGCGCTACGACCTGACATTTCTGGAGCAGTACTCGCTGGAGGTCCTGCGGAGCTTTTCAGAGCTGGGGGTGGATTTCGTCTCGAAGGTTCTACCCTGCGGTCATTACACCACTGGCGAAACGCCGTATAAATTCATTGATGGCTGGTACTTGGGGTCATTTGTCCATTCGGCGTTCAAGAGGCTGGCCGGAGGCGGGAAATAGGCCCGGATGGGCTCTCGTGATCGACTGTTTTTCAAGGGAAAGACCACCTGTTTCCTGGCCTCCCGGTAACGTTTTCTCTTAGATATCAAGAACTTCGGTACCAGCACTTGCAAAGTCTGGTAGACTGTAGGCGCGTCAGGTCCGAACCGGATTCCGGCAGTTCTGTGATGTTGCAGGTTGTCTTCAGGCTCCGTTTCCCTCCAGCGCAATCCAATCAGGAAACAGCAATAAAATGGAACAAGGTACCGTGAAGTGGTTTAACGACGCCAAGGGTTTCGGCTTCATCTCCCGCCAAAATGGGGAAGATGTCTTCGTGCATTACTCCGCCATCGCATCAAGTGGCTTCAAGAGTCTGCAGGAAGGTCAGGCCGTGCAATTTAACGTCGTGAAGGGGCCGAAGGGCTGGCAGGCATCGGACGTCCAGCCTCTCTAAATGACGCACGCAGTTTAAAAACGTTAGCTGGAGATTGACCAGTGGGGCGGGCTTAGGCTCGCCTGCGCTGTCTCAGGTTAGGGTTTCGCTGCCATCGGAGTCGAGGCCGCCCAAGTGGGGTTGCGAGAGATATGTCTCCCGCGCCAGTGTCGTAGTATGTCCTCTAATTCCCACCAGATATTTCTTAGAAGCTCGCCTCAAAAACGTGAAAGCGACGTTCAAGCTCCCATTGCTGCTGGGCCTTTTCGCTGCCTGAGATCAATCCGGCGCAGTCGCCGGTGGGCGTCTCGCTGCCGAGCTGTCCGACGCAGACGGCCACCGGCTTGTCTAATGTTTCAGGAGTTGTGGATTGCCAGAGGCTTGCGCCCGGCAAAAACGCGTATTCGAGACTGGTGCGAACCATCTTTTTGAAATCGCGATAGCTCAGGGGATAGGTCTCCGCGGCGCGCACGTATTCGTGCGTCAGGTCAATGCGCGATACGCCCTCGTCATCTGTCGAGAGCGCCACCGGCACTCCATATTTGCGGTAGATCATGAATGGATGGTCATCGCCTTTAATGTTGAGGATCACGTCGTTGCTGGTCAGATTGATTTCAACCATGATGTGTTTGGCGGCCATTTCTTTGAGCAATTCGTAGGGACGGTCTTCATACATAATGTCCACGCCGTGGCCGATGCGCTCGGCCTGTCCCTGCTCAACGGCCGCGCGGATGTGAAAGGTCAGGCCGTCGGGCGGAACCATGCCGGGAGCGAGTTCGCCGGCGTGCAGAGTGATGTGAACGCCTGGATAGAAGCTGTGCAGGGTGTCGAGCATCTGCATTTGCAGCCGATAGTCGCGCATGGCGATGTAGCCGTCTTCCGGCTGCACAAGATTCATCCGACGATATGCGGGTCGGCTGCCGCAGCCTCAAAGCCAAGCAGCATTTGCGCGAAGATAACCGGCGGCGGCTGGCCGCGCAGGATTTGATAGATGAAGCGAATCTCCACTTTGCAGGCCGGCTCGGCGTTGGCTTCGCCGCAGTGTTCGCGCTGGTTGCGGTCTGCTTCGGCCTGGTCAAAATGAGCGCGGATCATGGGGATGCTGTCTCTGATCCCGGCATCAAGAAGCTGCTGGCGATATTGCGCGAAGTCGGGATTGAAGCCGATCTTCTCCGCCAGCGCTGCGGCCTGCTTGAAATCAGGCGTGTCCATCAATTCCAGATACTGCTCGTTCTGCGCGGCAGCGCGCGTGGCTACCTCATCGAGCCACTCGCCCATGTGGGTCTTGCTGGTGCCTCCAAAGCGGTCGAAGGTGTCGAAGAAATGATCGTGGCCGGAGTCCGCAGTTTTTGGAACAAAGGTTCGCATGGAAAATGCGTCGATCAGCCGGTCGTAAAGGTGTTGATCGAGGGGAGCGCTGCTGGCGGGAACTTGTCCCGCCTTGCATGCGTCTCCTTCGGGTTTATCGAAGGCAAGTGTCTGCGTGTCAATGCAGAGATGGTCTTCTCCCGCGACGCGTATCCACGACTCGGCGTAAATTGCGCCCGAAAGATGATTGTGCAGGTCGGCCCCTTTGGGCATGCGATAGAGGAACGCGCGCAGGGCAGGAGGGCCAAGCTTGCGGGCTTCATCAAAGGCTTTTGAGTGCGGGCCTCCGCGCCGGCCAGCAGAAACAGGCTGCGGCTTTTGCGCGTGCGCCGGCAGAGAAGCGGGCAGAAATGTAATGAGCAGCAGAAGTGTGAGCTGAATAACTGCAGCGGCTGCGAATCATGGCCGGTCATCCTTAAAAAGATAGTGCAGCAAGTGTATGACATGACGCGCGTAAACTTCCTGCGCGACGAGCGATTTCCGCGAATGCCACGCTGCCGCGCGGGAGTTACTGTTTGTTATACTGGCTGAGGTTGTTTTGACGATTCGCACTTCCGGCAGCCATGCGTTTCCGGCACCGTAGCAGTCTCAGCACATACCCTCCAGCGGCTGCCCAGGCCGCCCTTGGATTTACCCCAAGGCCAGATAGCTCAGTGGTAGAGCGCGGCCCTGAAAAGGCCGGCGTCGGCGGTTCGATCCCGTCTCTGGCCACCACATTCCAAAGGACTTACGGGATTCGTAACAGATAACGCAACCCAAACATAACCCAAATTCATTTTTCCGACCCTGCAAGTTGAAGATTTGACGGCTCGGAAATGCGCTGCTGTGCGGCGAGGAGCTGGTTGACAATCTTCTCGTGCGCCTGTCGCTTCGACGGAGTGACCGCCTTCGCGTACAGGTCGAGCGTCGTCTTGCTGTTGGCGTGCCTCAACAATTCCTGAGTCACTTTCACGTTTTCGTTGTTCTCAATCATCCAGGTTGAGACCGACCTGCGGAACGAATGCCATCCCACGGGCCCTGCAATACCAGCCTTCTCCTTCGCGATCCATAGTTGCCTTCGTACAAGAGAATTCCCGCGAAATGGTTTCCTGCCCTTCATTCTCGGACTGGCGAAGATCCAATCCGTCGGCTTGGCGTAGGGAGTTTCCCGACGCCAGGCAAGAAGAGATTCAACCAACCATGGAGCAAGCGGCAGCTTGCTACGCGATGCATCCGTCTTGACCTCACCGACGACCGCGTACACGATTCCGCGACGGACGTGCAGAACTCCGGCGTCGAAATCTACGTCCTCCCAGCGAAGCGCCGTCAGCTCGCTTGCACGAGCCCGGTGCTGGCATCCAGCAGGACCATCGTTCTCACCGGCTCCTGCAAGTGCCCAATGATCGTCATGGCCTGCTCCGGAGTCAGGACGGTGTGCTCCTTGGTGGAGCGACCACTCTGCCTCACATACTTCAGAGGATTTGCTTCAGCATCCCGCGGAGGAAGCCGTAGCGCATCCCGTGCCTGAACACAGTGCTCATAAAGCTCCGGATCTTGACTAGAGTACCGTTGGCAAGCTTTCCAGGTTCGCGACCGAGTTGGCCCAGCCAGTCTTCAATGGGGATTGGGTTCATCTCCTCGAGAGGCACCGAGCCCTTCCGAACCCGCTGACTGCGGAATCCGGCGGAATCTCTGCACGCGCTGCGAAGAACAGAGAAACGGCAGCGGATTGGAACGGCGCTGCTGTCACTGGCTACATGAGTTCCGACTCTTTCAATGTGTAAGTTCTTGAGTGAACGTCGACAAGAGAGACAAGATTCGTGGCAGTTGTTCGGGCTGTAGAGGCCATCTGGAGAGCCGGATGCGTTCTGCTAATCTCTCGACAAAGTTGGTCATTGCAAGAAGATTTCGGAGCTTCCCCAGCGTGTCCGCGCTGCAGAGCTGTCGGGCATCGAAGCCGAGGAGGGATGCTCCGGCGAGTTCTAAGTCGTGGCTTGCCCACTCCAAGAACTGGATTTCTTCGCCGTATAGCCGATCGAGGTTACCCGCGTCTCCATAAGTGGAGATCAGGCGGTATAGATCGAGAGCATCTTTGTCGTTCGTCTGTCGATCGTGCCAGGCAAACAGTTTCAGCACCGCTATACCGGGAAGCGATGCTACAGGAATTGTGAGATCGTCACTCACTTGCAGGGGAACTGCCGCCGCAAGCACATCTTGAAATCCAGCGACCGTCATCACCGTTTCTCTCTGCGGTGGCCAATCAATCACGCCGGCCTCGGCAACACCGCCGAATGGGATAAGATCACGGGAATTTCTTCCGTAATTGAGGGCGCCTTTAGATAGATGCGATGTTCGACCTTCCCTTCTCTAAAATGACCGCTCGCGAGCAGTGCTCCTCGTAGTGCCTGAAACCTCTCCCAGGAATCCACTGCGATGGCGAAGTCGATATCTGCGGTCGCACGCGTAACCGGGATTCCGAAGACGTGAAAGAGGAGCAGGTCACGGGCTGTTGCGCCAACGACAATGTACGGAATCGCCAGTTCGGCAGCCACGCTGTTCACGACGGAAAGAATATGGAGTGTCGTGGGATCAAGAGGTCGGCCTTTATCAACCTTGCATGGGTTCAAGAAACTTGTCATAGATTAGACGTGCTGTTTCAAGATTGCGCCCATCCTCGGTGGCCATCAAATCGGCATAGACCAAGAGTGGAGGGACAACATCCGCATACTTCTTATCGGCCGGAAGATTCCAGAATGCCTGCAGTACCTCGGCATTCCCGTTCGGATCGAGGCGCATTCTGGCTTGCGTGAGAAGAGCGTTGTCATCCTCCTTAAGATAAAGCGTAAAGCGCTCGGGTTGGAGATAGCCTGTCAGGCGTTGCCGGCTACTTCTCCACCCCAGTATCCATGATGAGCTTTGAGGTCGACAGTGAGGAGACGGTCCTTGTCAGCCTGATAACGGTGGCGACGCAACTTGGGACGTAGAGTGTCAGGAAAACGCGTTACCCATTCCTCCACGAGCTTCCGCATGTTCGTTAGCACCTTCTTGCCTCTTTGCACGAGAAAACCGCGAGTCTCGAGGTCGCGCACTACGGGTCCCACTGCTCCAAGAGCAACGCCGGCAGCCCCGGCTATTTCACGGTACGTTCCCTCGGCAAGTTGCGGCTTGCAGAGCATCACAAAAAGGATCTTCATGCCGGCAGCGGTAAAAGCCCGATGTCGTGGCTGGTTTTGGACATCAGCCGGGCGCGGTTCTCCTGTTACGTAGACCGTCAGCCCTGGGGCTTCAAGGTATGCATTTCCTGCGGTATCAAGAAAGGCGAGATGTAATTTCCGACAGTGCTCAGCCAGAGCACGAGTGATGTAAGGAGCGACAAGAAGGGGCTGTGCGCCCCGCTTCGCGCATGCGAGTTGTTCTTTCACCAAGCCGATAGTTGCGAAATGACGCACATCCTTGACTTCGGCGACGAATGGCAAGGTCCGGTGCGCTGTTTCGATTTCGATCAGCGCATCGCCGCAGGTTCGAGGATGAGGTTCGGCTTCGATAATCCGGCCGTGAAGGTCGGTGGTACGACGAAGCGCGGCCAATGCCTTGCTAAGAACCTCGAATTCGCCAATTGCGAGAAGTATGCGCATGGGGCCGTACTCTTTGTACACATAGTAGCATTGTTCATGATTCATCAACGAAATTATTGTATGACGAAGATGCCCGAAAAACCCCTCTAGAGTTGGGGAAATAGGAATACGGAATCCTTTTCGAGTTGAGCCCACGGGTGCGGAATTCCGCACCCTGTTTCGCATTCTGGGTGGGTTATTGGGAGCCGGGCGAGATCAGGCTCGCTCCGCAGTGTGGTCAAGGACAGTATGCTCAAGAGAGCGATCCCGCTTCTGTCGTCCCCTATATATAGTCAGCCAGGTCAGAAGCTCGAGCACCCTGTATTGATTGTCATTAAGAGAACCCAGAGGCCTGTTTTCCGGGTCGCCTGTCCGCATGGTCGGCAGTTATCAAAAGGCATCCTCTCGGCTCTCAAAACCACCCCGATTTAGCCCCCGACAGCCCGGTTTCCCATATCGGGAAACCCGGTCGAAATCTTTTCCGAAGGGGCTTCAAAGTGAGGTAACGATTTTCACATCAAACCGAGAAAAACACCCCTTTTCGACCCTTTTCCGCTCCCGCGGACCCCGTTTCGGGGTCCAAATCGCCCGACGTAGTATAAGGTTTTTCGACCCAAACACCGGTTTGAGGGGTTTTCAGCTCCCGGTTTTCCTCCCTTTCGGCCCCCCCCTGCGCAGCGCTTCGTTGTCAACCATACATCCTTCTCCGGATCCTCCCTCGCCCGCCGCAACATATATATCTATACCTCCCACGCGCGGGCGCAACTGCTCCGGCTATCCAATTGCAGCTTTCGATCGAATCAGAAAATCACTTGAAAGAGAATCAGCCCTCTTGATACTTTCTGTTTCTCTGCCGACGCCGATCGAACGCTGGCTTCGCGATACGATCCAGAGCGCGGGTTTGCGAGCGTGTAGCTGTTCACCCGGCTGACGCCAGGTATCAATTGCGAAAAGATTGCTGCAGTTTTCGCACAGCCAGATCACCTTTTGCCTTAAGATTGGCTTCCCATCGGTTATTTCCTCGTCAACGCAGTCGACGGCGTGAAGACTCCCGCTGCGAAAATATAATGACTCCGCTTTGCAGAGACGATTGGCGCATTTCATACGGACACCTCCGGAAACCCAAGGTTAGCCAGCATTGAGGCTACCGCGTGCGGCTGGCGTCTCCCAGCTATCACGAATTGCAGTGTCATGCGGGGAGGGACTCATGAATCAAGGGTGCCATAGCGTGCTGAAAGCTTCCGTGACCGACGTCACAGGGCAGGATGCCGGCTGGTGGCGGACAGGCTTACGACTTCATATAGCGATCAATGTAGTTGGCGAAGATATGCAACCAATGCGTCGAGATCATCCTGCTTCAGATCAACAGGCGTCATCCCGCCGTTGGTCATTTTGCTGTCGGGTGCGCGGAGAAGCGCGATCAACTGTGCGTCCGTATATTTCTGGCCAATGCCCGTCAGAGGACCTGCTGCGGCAGTGCCTACTGCCGCCGTCTCCGTGGCAGGAGTTGCAGGAGTTAGCCTGGAAGAGGGCCTGTCCCTTCAGTACCGTTGGGTCGGCAGAGGCCAATGCAGCGGAGGCACTCCCTGCCGCGGCTTCCGGCACAAAGGGCTTCTGCATGAAGGCCTTCGCATCCTCATCCTGCTTGCGCATCTGCGCCGCCACTCCAGGATCTCGATAGTCGTCCCGATAACTGGCTACTACCAAGAGACGTATAGGCAATCAGGAAGAGAAGGAATGCGCCCACTGAGATTGGCCGTCCGCCATGGACGGCGTTCGAGTCGCCGATCCAGAAATGGCGCCGCGGCAAAAATCAGCGCCAGCACGGCAGGCAGAACAATGCCGCCAATCAGCGACCAACGGCCACTGAGATACTTGAGCCACTGAAACGCCGGCCGGTAATACCATTCCGGCCGCGGCAGAAATGCGTATCCGCAGGGTTTGCCGCAGGCCCCAGATCCATCGGGAGTGTCGATTGCAATGATGGCCAGGATTCCGATCAGAACGATGCGCAAAGCACGGCATCCATGACTACCTGACGAGGGTAGAACGGGACAGAGGGCAGCTTGGGGTGCACCGGGTCTTCCTTGATCGGGCCTGCTGCGCCTGCTTTGCGAAAGAAAAATACATGCGCTGCGATGAAGCCAATCAGAAGCGCCGGCAGCACGAAGACATGCAGCACATAAAAGCGGGAGACTGTGAGTGTCCCCATCTGATCGCCGCCCCGTACCAGCTGCTGCAAGGGCGGCTCCAATCAATGGAACTTCCGCGATCAGGTTCGTTCCTACTGCACTGGCAAAATATGCCTTCTCGTCCCAGGGCAGCAGATATCCGGTGAAGGCCATGCCGAGCATCAGAGCCAGCAGGATGCAGCCGGAGAGCCACAGCAGTTCCCGGCGCCCCTTATAGGATCCATAGAGAATGGTTTGCCCGATGTGCAGGCACAAGCAGGATGATGATGCCGCTCGATCCATACGCATGAATGCTGCGGATGAACGATCCCGGCGGTAACCTCTTTCACGATGTAGGAGACAATGGTGTGCGC
The DNA here is from genome assembly GCA_963783805.1 of uncultured Acidobacteriaceae bacterium. Classification (GTDB taxonomy): domain Bacteria; phylum Acidobacteriota; class Terriglobia; order Terriglobales; family Acidobacteriaceae; genus Silvibacterium. The sequence continues at coordinate 135,610 of CAWAPC010000018.1, forward strand.
GTGGTCCGCCGACGGCACGTAATACAAAGCAAGACAAATGCCGGTGATGACCTGCGAAACAAAAAGGAAAAGCAGCCCCGAGCCGAAGACATAAGCCCAGTTGGCGCCGCCTGGAATCGGCTCGTCGAGCGACTCATGCAGAAGAGAGTCGATGCCGGTGCGCTGGTCGAGCCAATTGTACCAGCCGAGTTCCGAGGTTGGGATGCGCACGGCTGGTTCAGGCGTGGTTGGGTCGGTCATAGACTTCCTCCACCTCAGGCCATTACTTCTTTGTTGGGAACTAATTGACGGAAATACTGGTAGCGGACTTTCAATACTCCGTCCTCGACTTTGGATTCGAGTGAATCCATGGAGCGAGGTGGCGGTCCTGCAATGCGCTCTCCGGTTGCCGTAAACGATCCTGAATGGCATGGGCAAATGAACTTGTTCTCATCGTCTACCCAGCGGACCGAGCATCCCAGATGCGGACAGATGGGCGACAGTATGCGGAACTGCCCATCCTTCGATGGCAACACATAGACCGCCGTCTGGGATGAAGTGGTCTGCCATGCATCGCGACGCTCCAGCGTAATGGTCTTCGCGACCGGTGCGGTGAGCGAGGCAAAGTCCTGCACCGGACCGAGGTCTGACCAGGCGGTGTCTGTCGCGCTCTTGCGCAGCGGATACGTCACAAAGCGAACCAGGGGAATCGCCAAAAGCGCACCCACCGTTGCCCCACTCAATCCAAATAAAGCAAGCACAAATGACCGCCGGCCCGAGGTATCGACTTTTTGCGCATCATTCTTCTCGGGTGTCAGTTCCATCGATCCACTCCTTGGGTTGTACCCGTCTTCGGTCGGAGATGTCCCATGACGTTCACAGTTGCGGCGTGCGATTCCGCTCACTTTTTCTGCAGCGTGTGGATATATGCCACGACGTCCGTGATTTGCGCATCGGTAAGTTTGCCGGAAAACGCAGGCATCTTGTTCTTGCCCTTCTTGAATGACGGCGATCAAGATCGGCGTCCGACTCCTTCAGAACATCAGGCGAGTTGAACGGGTGCGCCTTCATGGCCTTGCCGGCGGGTGTGTTGCCGCTGCCATCGACAGCGCCATGGCACATCTGGCACTTGGCTTTGTAGATGTCAGCGCCGGAGGTTTGCGCGAGGCCCGGCGCGCTCGCTGCAAGTATGAGGAGGCTTGAGGCTCCACAACAGATAATGTTGCTTCAGCATGGGTAATACTCCTCCTGTTGAAATAGGTGACTACAATGCATGGTAGGCTAGAAAGCATAACGAACTCCGAGCGTGTAGACATTCCCGCGGAAGCTGCGAGGAAGCGTGGGTCCGATCGGCGTTCCTTCGCCATAGCTGTAGTAGTTGTAGTCGGCCTTCCAGCTCCAGTTTGGAGTCGAAATCGAAGGCGAGATTGCCATAGGGGGTTTGATATTGCGACTGCAGGGAGCCCGGCACCTGGCGAATATTGATCGGTGGGGCCTGGCCGTTGACGTCGGACATGCGATAGCCGGCGGCGGCGTGGAGCCTTCTTCACTGGGGTTGAACACAAATCCGATGGAGCCATATTGCGTGGGTTGGTTGTAGTAGCCGTTGCTTTGCAGCGGCAGGCCCGCTTGCTGGCACACCGGGGGGCTTGGTTGGGATTGAGCGCCTGCGACCGGCGCCGAAGAGATGTAACACTCGTCCGTGCGCGAGAAGATGTCGTCGTACGCATAGCTTCAGGTCGATGCCCCACTTTTCGTTGGGATTGATGGCCGCCGCAAAAGAAAAGTCGCGGTTGTGCGCGAGGTGGTTGACGGTCTGGACATTGTCGCTGATCCTCCAGGATGTTGATCGTTCCGGCGAAGCTCAACCAGGGATGCGGATTGTAGAGCGTCCGCAGACGGTAATGCTGCAACTGGCGCGGGCTGATGCGGGTAAAGGAATTGTCGGCATACATGGCTTCGACATTGAAGTTAGCGCGCAACTGAGGCGTGGGCCTGAGGACGAGGCCGAAGAGGGGCCAGTACTCGTGGATAGGGATAAGTCGCCGCCGGCATCGGTGATGATGCGGCTGCTATAGCGGTAACCCAGCGAGAGGCGCGCGCGCGGCGCAGCATCCCAGGTGACGCAAACAGTATTGATCTTTGTCTTCTGATTGAGGGCCTGGTAGTCAGGCGTTGTGGTCGTGGTCGCCGCGCCGGGCGGCAGAAGCATCGAGGTTCCGGCGTAGTTTGTGTTGGTAAAGAGATTGGTCGCTGGCTGGCGGAAATACCAGAAGTCGAAGATGTCGTTGAGGGCGATGGTCGGGGTAACCTGCCAGGTGGCGCCGAAGTCGGCGTTGACGTTGATGCGGCGCGCGGCGGCAGAGCCGGTCATCAGCTCGACGCGGTTTTTGGCGCGGGCGTCTGAGGCCATTGAAGTCCTCGTTGAAGTTGATGAGGTGGCTGGTCGTGCCCATGTAGAGAACGCGACCGTTCATGGTGAAATTGGGGATGGATGCGCTCTGGAAGTGAAACTGCTCGCTGGGGAAGAGCGTGCGCGTGGGTGCGTAACGGCTATAGGAGAGAAAGCCGTTGCAGGTTGGGTTGACGGTTCCATCCGGGTTGAAGGGCGCGGCGCAGGGAGTACCCCAGACCGAAGAGAGATCGATTCCGAGACTGACGGGTGTGCCGTTGGAGAGCTTGTAGTCGAGCCCGGTGAGTTGCCAGCTGGTGTTGCCCTTGTAGTGCGTGATGAACTCGTCGAAGCTGATGGTGGTGCGCGCCAGCGGCTTCCAGTCGATACCGCCGTTCCAGACATCCGTGGAGACGCGCCAGTTTTGAGTAAGCAGGGCTTCAGCGCCGACGTGGATCGTACTGTAGGTCGGCCCTTGGTTGACGTTCTGGAAGTAGCCGAAATGTGGGCTGACTGCGTGACAGCGGCGCCAATGTGATGCTCACGTCCGTCATGCGGCGCACCGTGTTATAGAGGTGTGGCGAGTCAAGGACAGGGACAAACGGTGTGGACGCAGGCGGAATCAGCGGATTGGCCAGCAGGTCGTAGTCGAAATATTGCCGATCGCGGCGGAAGCTTCCGTGGAAATCGTAGATGCGGCCCTTGGAGAAGTTCAGAAAAGTGACGTTGTAAGGATCTCCTCCGTAACCGAAACTGCTGGATCGAGAGGCGATCGAACAGGAGCGCATGGGCTGGATTCACTGCGGTCATCTGCAGGGAATTGCTCCAGAATGCGCGGCCCGGACTGGAGGTTGACCAGCGTGTCATACATAGCGTCGCTACCGGAGTGATTCGCGATGTGACCGCCCAGATCCGTGGACAAATGAGTGAGGTATCCGTTAACGACTTTTCCCGGCGCGATGGTGGCGGCGGAGCATCCTGCGCACGCAACTGGGCACTCCACCACGAGGACTGCGGAAACAACGATGGCTGAGGCAGCCACAAGATATACGCCGAGCGCGATGCCGGAAGTTCAGCAGGAGCGAGATGTACGAAAATGCGCTCATCATGCGTGGCCATCCTTACTTGAAGAAAACACTGCTGGCGTTTGAGCCATGGATCTGCACATGGCATACGGTGCAAGCCTGGTATTGATTCGCCTGGTTATGAAACGACGGTGTGCCGGGCGCCGTGAAATTCATGGAAGGCGAGTGGCACTGCAGGCAAAGGCTGTTCACGTTGCTGCGCATGAGCAAGCGAGGATTCGACGATCCGTGCGGGAAATGGCACGAGGTGCAGCCCTCGGTCTTGATGGGCGGGTGCTCGTAGACGAACGGCCCGGCGGTCTCGATGTGGCACTTGGTGCAGATCGCGTCCTGAGTCGCACTAATGCGGAGCAGGTTCGGCTGGAAAGTGCCGTGAGGGTCGTGGCAGTCAGTGCACTTGATCAACCCTTCGTTGACCCTGTGATGGAATGGCTGCGCAAAGGCCGCCTTTACGTCCGTATGGCATTGGTAGCAAAGGCTCGGCTGACTCTTCTTGAGCAAGGGCGTCTGCGCTTCGAACTTGTGTATGCTGTGGCAGCTGGTGCAACTGACAAGAGCTTCGCCATGGGCGGTCCGCTCGAAGTTGGGGTGCTCACCAACATGGCAAGCGAGGCACTTCGCTTCCACCTGTTTCGGCGTTGCCTTTGTGAATTGAAAGATCGTGTTTGCCACCCCGCCGCTTTCGACGTGGGCCTGGCCGGGCCCGTGGCAGCTTTCGCAGGTCACTCCCTTGCCGCCGTGCTCCAGGGCAAGCCGCGAGTGCGGATCATTGGGAAAAGCCTTCACCTCGTCCTGGTGGCAGATGGCGCAGGTTTCTGCTCCCGCGTAGCCGGATGGGCTGGTAGCTGGCTTAGGCGAGGGCGTGGCGACTTGAGACTGCGGCCCGGGTGAAGCATGCGCCGGCGTAAACCCGACGACCCCGCAGAACAGGGCACAAACCGTTACTCTACAGAGCGAACGTCGCATGCGCAGGTCCCTCAATCGGTGAACACAGTGACTCAGCTGCCGGCCCGACCAGGATCTCGGGATTTCTTTTTGAAGCACCACGCGGCAACCATACCGCATGACAGGACAGATCAACTGTGACGCATATCACAGCTGCGAAACGCTTTCAGTCGCAACCGCAGTGCTCGATCAATCGCTCGGCAGCAGCGAGGTCCTCGGCGCGCAGATCGTCGCCAACGCTGGAGGCATCGTCCATGCCAGGAGAGTAGAATCTGTGCAATTTTGCTCACAACCGGCTAAGACGCCCAGTCTCGATCAAGGCGCGCACTAGTTAACTGCTGGCGAGGGCATGTTTTCCGTATGAAACCTGTGATATCCGAAAGTCCCTGCGAGGAACAGCAGCTTGACTCCGACAAGGCATAGGTAGGCGCCGATCCATCCGACCGCGGAACGATCGTCCAGATTCTCGACGAGACCAGCAATCATTCCTGAAACCGCAATGGATGCGGTTGCGAAACTATAAAAGGTAAGCCGTTCGAAACGGGAAAAAGCGGACTTCTGCGCCGCAGCGAAACCAAGAGCTCCGGACGCAAAGCCATGCGCGATTGTGAGAATGAGCAGGATTTGTATCGCCTCTGGCGGACCGAATGCCACAACCACGCCGCAGACGGCGAACGCCACTCCCAAGAGAGAGTAGAACGCGACATCTCGCGGCCGCTTTACCCCAAAACTTATAGCAGCACAGAAGTCGACGATGGCTATCATGATGAAGGCAGCGGCGGAAAGCACAATGACGCTCACGATGGCGATGATATCGAACAGAAAATTCGTCATCATGCCCTGCAGATAAAGCAAAGTTAATCCCAAAATTAACGTTAGTGTGCCATTAACAAGCAATACATCGAGCCGGATTTCACTTTTGTCAGCAGGCACAGGCCACCTCCCCAATCAGCGGGTGCACAGGAGCCTTCAAGGTCGAAGGCACGCACATAACCGGGCAGCCGACCTTCGAAACAACCTGAAGCACGGTGCTCGAGCAGAAGTCCTGTTCCGTCAGTTCGTCGATCGGCGATCCTAAAACGACTAGATCGGCGTGAAACTTATTGGCATGCTCCGCAATTACTCTGCCGGGTTCGCCGGTCGTTACTACGTGTTCGATGGGTACGGTATGCGACTCGTTGAACGGAGCGAGGAATCGCAGGCGCTCCAGGCAGGTGTCTTGTCCGCAGTTTTCGGAGCAGGGCTCTGCATGCAATACCATCAACCGTTCATATGCTACGCGGTGTGCATAGCCGAGAGCCTCGAGGGAAGCGATCGAGAAGTCCGTAGCAATCATCACTCTTCGCCAGACTCCCGCCGACAGCAGGTGAGCTTCGCACTGGGGCGAAACCATGAGCATCGGGCAAGGCGTTTCGGCAAGCAGTTGTCGGGCGACGATCCCCAGTGCGGTCCGTCCTGCTTTGGTCCTTGCCTTCGTTCCCAGTACCAAAAGATCAGCGTGGTTATCGATTACTGACTGCAGGATCCGGTCGCAGATAATTCTGCTCTCACTGGCGGAATGCACTGGTATTCCATGCAGGCGAGTCTCATCTTCTATTCGCTGCAGCTCCTCATGTGCTGCTTTGTCCCTTCTGATGGCCTCCGGCTCGCCATCGGTGTAGGCATATCCCACCGGATCGACTACGTGCGTAATCACGAGTCTTGAGCCATGGATCCTGCTGATTGCCTGCGCATAGCGAAGCGTGCTGGACGAAGCCTCAGTGAAATCTGCAGCGACCACGATTGTTTCAAATCTAAATTTCGGTATGGTTGTCATCTCTTTGTCCTGGCCTTTCTTCGTGTCTGGTCGTTCACCATTGTGAGAACGACGCGCCGCAACTGCGTGAAATCATGAGCGGCCGTTCCTCGGCCTGATCGCCATAGCGCTCCTCCTAGTGCACCGCCATCGGCAACTCTTGTTTGTCGAGCTCTTTCACATCCGGTCGTACTCTGTGCGGCAAAGTAAGCACAGGAATGTTTGCGGCAGCCATCAGCTTGTACGCTCTGTTGTCGGCCAGAAGCGGCGCGTAAGAAATTGAACTCGTGGCGAAAGGCTTCGTGCCGAGCACGATCCAATCTGCACGGAATACAGCGGCGGTGTTCAGAATCTCATCGACAACATTGCCGCAAGCCACATGAGTGAGAAGACGAACGGTAAGCGTCGTCCTGTCGGAAATAACATCATCGAGCGCATTCTTCGCCCATTGCAAGGTCCTCTTCGGCACGATTTGATCTCCCAGGTCGGGGTCGAGCACATGCATCAACATCAGCTCGGCGCCATAAATCTCCGCGATATTTCGCGCAAACTCAACGCTCTCCTGATATCCACGGGAAAACGACACAGGATGGAGGATCTTCGCCGGGCGGCAGTGTTCAGCATGGTTGGCGGCGTTTGGGCCAACCGCAAAAATCGGAATGTCGAGAATGCTGAGGAGTTCGTGCGAGACGGACCCGAGCATGATCTGGCCGATTTTGCCGCGTCCGTGGGTGGCCATGATCAGTCGCTTTGCCCCTATCCGCCGCGCAATTTCCGGCACTGTATCTTCCGGAAAGAAGGTATGAGTGACCACGCTTTGACAGTTGATTCCCTGAGCCTTCACTCGATCTTCCAATTCCTTCATCTTCTCTTCCGCCTGGCTTTCCAGTTGCGCAAAACCGTCAACGTCAAGCGCAGGAACTCCCGCACTAAGCAGAGCGTGAATCAGCGTAAGTTGCGCGCCGCAGATCTTCGCCTGTGCGATTGCGTGTGGCAGCAGGAAGTCGCAGTCGCTTAGATCGGTAGCGACAATGATCTGGTCTGGTTTGGCAAGTTGTTCATTAGGGGTTTGACCTTCGCTGTACGTCTTCATGGCGCTCCTCCCGTTCACATGAGTTTCTCTGATTGCCTCGGATAACGCTGTGCTTGCACGCACATCTGTTTGGTGATGTGGATCACATTTATCCTTCAGAGCTGATTGCCCATGCTGGATGACGAAATATCGTCATATGACGGCGGGTCGCCATGTGATCTTCGTCACCGGACAGATGTATTTGCCGTCACAGCTGTAAGTGCTTCATTACACGCAATCCCGCCTTTCACCTCATGTCTCTGCATTTTGGCCTTCGATTTGCACTTTGTGGGTGTGAGGAATGCGCCATGCTGAAGATTTCGACCGAACTAGACAAACATCAGATCGTCTTGCGGATCGAAGGAAAGCTGATTCCTCCGTGGACGAAAGAGTTAGAAAAGGCGTGGCAAGTTTGCGTGGATACTCTGGGCGCAAAAGAGCTGCTGGTGGATATTCGGGGTACCACATTTGCTGACCAGAGCGGGATTGCACTTCTGGGGAAAATTGTTCGAGAAGCCAATGCTGTTTTGCTCGCCGATTCTCCTCTCACGCGGCATTTTGCAGAAAAGGTCCGGCAGTTTGAGATTGATCGCGAAGGGGAAAAACAATGAGCGCATGCAGGGGACTTAATGAACGGAATTGCCAATCATGCCCGGTGAGGCGAGAAGGTCTGTTTTGCAATCTGTCCGCTGAAACATTGAACGATCTCACAACGATGAAACAATCGTTCATTTATCCGCCGGGAAATTTCCTCTTTTTCGAGAACGAGGCCAACCGGGGCGTCTATATTCTCTGTTCGGGGCAGGTGAAACTCTCCATCAGCTCCAATGCGGGCCGGACGTTGATTCTGAAAATCAGCAATCCTGGCGACGTCATCGGACTCTCCTCGACCCTGGCCGGCAGCCCCTACGAGCTGACCGCCGAAGTGCTTCAATCATCGAGTATCTCGTTTCTGCGCAGGGAGGACTTTCTCAGTCTTTGCAAGATCCATTCCGATTTCAACTCCGCCGTGATCCGCCAATTGGGCTTGCAGTACGGCATCGCGTGCGATCAATTGCGAACCATTGGGCTCTCCGCATCGGCGCCGCAAAAGGTGGCCCGCCTGCTTCTGAACTGGTCGAGCCAAGGTCGCAAGACGGAAGAGGGCATCAAGATCAACGTTTCTCTTACTCACGAGCAGATCGCGGAATGTGTAGGCTCGACCCGCGAAACCGTGACGCGCACGCTCACCGATTTCAAAAACAAGCATTTGATTTTCCTGAAAGGCGCAACGGTGCTAATTCCCAGCCTCGCAGCACTGGAGGCCGTCAGCGAAGCATAAAGAAACAGGGATGGCTAATGGGATAGCCGGAAGAGTTCCGGCGTTCTCACGAAGAATATAATCAACACCGGCAGACTGAGTTTAATCTGAGCGCATTTCAAACATCCGTTTTTGCACGAAACCATGGAATCTCCGGGGCAGCGGGAACAGAAACGCTCGACTACATCAAAGCCGCTCTTTGAAGAGCTGTTTGCCCAATCTCCGGATGCGACTCTGGTCATCGATTCCGAAGGCATTATCGTTGAAGCAAACCCAAAAGCGGAAAACGTGTTTGGATATCCGCGCGCGGAGCTACTGGACAAGTCAATTGAGATGCTTCTGCCGGAGCGTTTCCGCAAGGCTCACCGGAATAATCGGCGCCAATATGCCGCTAACCCACACCCCCGACCGATGGGCGCCGGACTCGCCCTCTATGGATTGCACCAAAGCGGCCTGGAGTTCCCGGTCGATATCATGCTCAGCCCGGTGCAGTCTCCTTCGCCCGGATGTGTTGTCGCGATCGTGCGGGATATCACGCAGCGCACGCATCTGGAGGAGTCGCTGCGTCAGAGCGAAGAGCGCCTCCGCTTGTTGATTGACGGCGCACGCGATTATGCCATCTTTATGCTTGACACCGACGGGCGCGTCGCCACCTGGAATCCCGGTGCGGAACGCATCAAAGGTTACCGTCCGGACGAGATCATCGGCTGCCATTTCTCCATTTTTTACCCTCAAGAGGACGTGGACCGGAAACTGCCGCTGCACGAACTCGAAGTTGCGAAAAAAGATGGCAGATACGAAGACGAAGGCTGGCGCGTTCGCAAGGACGGCTCCCGGTTCTGGGCAAATGTCATTCTCACCGCCCTCCGAAATGAGAAGAAAGAACTGATCGGCTTCTCAAAGATCACACGCGACTTAACCAATCGTAAAAGAGCCGAAGACGCGCTGCTCCTTGAGCTGAGCGCCGCTGTGATTTCCCGGCAGGATATCGGTCAGATGCTTTCCGCGATTGCGGCGAGCATCCGCCAGGTGCTGCCCTGCGAGTACGCGGACATCGCTCTCTATGACGCGACGACAAATCTGCTTCGGGTCCATAAATTGTTCCCGGAATCGAACAGCAGACCGACTACGCAAATTCCGCTCTCGGTGGATGGATCTCCGTCCGGCTGGGTCTTCAGAAACAGGGAACCCCTTTTTGCCGATCCGATCGAGTCGGTGGGCTTTCCACGCGAATCCATAACACACTATCTCAAAGCCGGTACACGTTCGGGATGCTGGCTACCCCTGAACAGCCACGGCAATGTGATCGGCACGCTCTTCATTGGGGGTGGTGAGGGAGCATTCAAAGGGGCAGACAAAAATATGCTGCTCCAGATTGCTGCTCAGATCGCACTTGCGGTAGACAACGTGAACGCCTTCCACCAGATTTCTGATCTTACAAACAAGTTGATGGAGGAAAAGCGTTATCTCGAAGAGGAACTCCGCACCGAGTACAGCTTTGAGGAGATTATAGGAGAAAGTACTTGCCTGAAACGAGCGCTCAAACAGGTGGAGACGGTCGCGCCAACCGACGCCAGCGTGCTCATACTCGGAGAAACCGGAACGGGTAAGGAGCTTATTGCCCGCTCCCTTCACGATCTCAGCCCGCGGCACAGCCACACCTTCGTCAAGCTGAACTGCTCCGCGATTCCGATGGGACTGCTCGAAAGTGAGCTCTTCGGTCACGAAAAGGGAGCATTTACTGGCGCCATCGCGCAGCGGGTCGGGCGCCTTGAGCTCGCCCACCAGGGCACGCTGTTTCTCGACGAAATCGGCGACCTGCCGCTGGACCTCCAGCCCAAGCTGTTGCGAGCCCTGCAGGAAAAAGAGATAGAACGGCTCGGCGGAAAGAAAACAATTTCTGTGGACTTTCGGCTGCTTGCCGCTACACACCGCGATCTGGCAAAAATGGTAAAGGAAGGCCAGTTCCGCAGCGACCTTTATTACCGCCTCAAGGTTTTTCCGATTCTCATCCCATCCCTGCGGCAGCGAAAGGAAGATATTCCGCTGCTGGTCAATTACTTCATCGCGAAACATGCGCGACGCATGAACAAACATATTGAGAGAGTGCCGGACAATGTGATGACTGCGCTTTCCAGGTGGCATTGGCCAGGCAATATCAGGGAGCTCGAAAACTTTATCGAGCGCGCCGTCATCCTCACACAGGGACCATTCCTGCGCCCGCCCCTGGGAGAACTGGAAGCTCCGGAAGAGCCTGTCTCCGATTCAGATTCCTCTCTCGAGTCCAAAGAACGGGAACACATTCTTCACATCCTTCGCGGGACGCGAGGAGTGATTGCCGGCGCGCACGGAGCCGCAGCAAAGCTCGGACTTAAGCGCACTACTCTAAACTCGAGACTTAAAAAACTCGGTATAGAGCGCGACGAGTACATGCGATGACACGCTCGCCCGGGCCGATCAAAACCGGCGCAAGCGTATCTAGGGGCACTTCCTAATCGTTGCGGGTTCCCTTCCTCCTCACATCAGGACGAGACCTACTGTCACTGCAAAATCGTGGATTGCTGCCCATGTCGGAAGGCTCGAGGCAACGAGGTTCGTGTCGCGCCGGTGTGACATTCATCACAGCCAAGGCGCCTTTTCCATAATTAAGTTCAAGGAAGACTGCGGCGGAATTCGACCCATGAGAGAAATGGGAGCGCTTATGACAACAGCAACCTCTACAGCAATCACATTCGAACGAGTTCTTGTACCCAGCGATTTTTCTGATGAATCGTGGTACGCACTTGATTATGCGAGGAGCATTGCCAGGCTATACGAATCGCAGATTTTTCTTGTGCACGTGAATGAGCCGGCCAATCTCATCGAGCCTCCTGAAGCTGCATGGGTCAATGAAGAGCGAATCGAAAAGGAGCTAGCAGAACAATTGGAACAAGCTGGTGCAGCATTGCGCTCCGAGGGCTTTCAAGCGCACGCGCTTTCTGTTACCGGAATGATTCAAGATGAGATTGTATCTGTCGTAAAAACAAACAAAATTGATCTGGTCGTAATAGGGACACATGGCAGACGTGGTTGGTCAAGGTTCTTTCTTGGCTCGGAAGCGGAAACCGTGATGAGGCACGTTCGTTGTCCCGTGCTCATGGTTGGACCGGCAGCCGCAACTGTTACAAATCAGGTGTGGCATCCAAAGCATCTGATCTGCGCGACGACATTTGATCCTGGCTCAGCGTGGATTGCGGCATATGCGTACCGCCTCGCCCGGCAGCACCAGGCTGAGTTCACGTTGCTCAATGTTGAAACGTCAATAGATACAGAGAATCCTGGAGCCTGGCTTCTCTTCGAAGAGTCGTGTAAGGAAAGCTTAGGCGATGACTTAGTCCTCGGCACTTCGCTGCAAACTCTTCTGTCCGATAAGGCTCAGGCAGGAATCGTGTACCTCGCGAAAAAGCAGAATGCCGACCTGATAATTATGGGTGCGCGCGGAGCATCAGGCATTACCTCTCATGGAAGCCTTGGAACAGTGTCGCAGGTTGTCGCGGAGGCACCTTGCCCTGTAATGACTTTTCTTCGATAGCCTGGTGCCGACGAGGAATCCGTTTAGCCACATCCAGCGGGTACTTGTAAGAGAATGACACCAAAACTGGTCTAGCCAACAATGTCTATACGCCGCCAAATTCGAGAAGCATATCTAGAGTTACGACAAATATTAGAAAGCCCGTCATCGGTCGGCCTCGCCATCTTCCGCGGCCGCTCCGAAGAGAGGCTGATGTCATCGAGGAGCATATTGCACGAGGCACTGAGAGCGCCACTGAGCAGCTGTGAGGATGATCTTGAGCATGAGCTGTCGCAAGATGCAGACCATCGAGTCCTATCTTCGTCCGGGCGATCGGCCTGATACGAGTCAACCTTATAGGCGGCAATTACAAGCCGAGTGGCGGTCCCGGAATTGCGCCTCGCAGTAGCAGGTTGTGACCTGCGCGAGCAGCCGACCGTTCAAATCCTTCGCGGAAGAGCGCACGGTTCTCTATTGCAAATGCTGCGATGCCTGCTTCTTCGAACTCCCGGCCGCCCGTATTTGAAGCTTCTGTAATGCCGTCGGTGGACCAGGTGCGGGGATCCGTACCCTGGCCTCATCTCGATCGTGGAGTCCTCATATGTCCAAGTGGGAAAACGCCCAGCACTGCCCCGCCTTGCTCAAGCATCCGGCTTGAGCCGCCGGAGACGAAGGGCCGGACGGAGAGCGTGTGGCCAAGGGCACGATTACCAGCGTCAGGACGTTGCGATCCGACCGTCAACGGGTTCAATGCCACGTCGAACTACGTGCATGACCAGGACGGGAATCAGTTGACGGAGATGGACGGAGGAGCGGAAAACTGGAAGCACACCAATGTCTACGCCAACGGGATGCTGATGGCGACTGACGACACCACAGAGACGCACTTTTATCTGAACGACTGGCTGGGCACGGGCCGCTCCGACCAGTTCTGCGGGCGTCGAAGGGAAACCTGCTCCAGCCTGCCCTTCGGCGATGCTGAGACCTGCGGCCCAGTGCCGAACAAGCAGCGCGATACCGGCAAAGAAAGAGATGTGGAAGCGGACTGGATAACTTTGACGCGGATACTACTCCAGCAGCATGGGAAGGTTCATGTCGCCGGACTGGAGTGCGAAGGTCGAGCCGATTCCATACGCCAAGCTCCATGATCCGCAGTCGCTTCAATCTGTACAGCTACGTGTTGAATAATCCCTTGGGTGGTATCGATGCCGATGGACACGATGGTGGCTGTGGTGGCGATAATGCTGCCATCTGCAGGGGAATATTGAATGCAATGAGCAACGAAGCGTAACTCCACTGATGCACTAAATGCTGCCCAACAGGTCCAACAACAGGTGAGCCAGCAACAGAAAACATAAAGGGGTACGAATCGTTAAGCCTCACGGTGTATGACGCAAGTAAAGGTAAAGTAAAGGGTGGAGACTGGACTATCGGTTATGGTCATAAAACCACGAAAGGTGCTGGTGCAATCACGCTGCCGGAGGCTGAGGCACTCTTTCAGAGTGATGTCGCGCGTATGGCCTCTCACGTCTCGG